>WVSL01000015.1 GCA_015689685.1 Rhodobacterales bacterium HKCCE2091
CCGTGGCCGACCAGCGCAAGCCGCCCGTCGCTTTCCGGCAGCGCCAGCGCGGCCTCGATCACCGCCGACAGGTCGGCCTGCGGGTCCCCGCCCGCGGTCCGGTCGAACACCACCGCGACGTAGCCGGCCCGCGCCAGCGTCTGCGCCAGCGGGAACATCGCCTGCCGCGCGGCGGCCCGGTCGGGGGCCAGCACGACGACCGGCGCCTCCGCTCCCGGCACGAACAGCGCGGTCGCCACCGGCGCGCCGGCGTCGATCGGCGCGATCTCCAGCCCGGTGCGCGGCTGCTCCAGCAGAAGCAGGCCGAGCCCGAGGCAGAGCAGCGCCACCAGGGCGACGAAGAGTTCCCTCAGTCCCAAACGGCCTCCCGCACCTGCCCCTGTCGCCCCGCCGTCGTTCGCGGGCAGCATAAGCCCTTGCGCGGGGCCGTAAAACATTCGATTCATGCGGCCGTCCGACAGGGGGATCCCATGCTCATCGCCACGCTCATCGCCGCCCCCGGCGGCCTCGACCCCGCGCTGCCCGAGGCGCTCCGGAACGCGCTAGGCGGGGGCGACGTGCAATGGCTGTCCCCCGACCGCGCGGCGGAATTCCCGCTTGAAACCGCGCCGGGGCACCTGCCCGACATCTGGCGCGACCTCCAGGGCCAGGGCGTCGACCTCGCGCTGGTCCCGGCCGGGGGCCGCCGGAAGCGGATCCTGATCGCGGACATGGACAGCACCATGATCGGCCAGGAATGCATCGACGAACTGGCCGACGCGGCCGGGATCGGCGCGCGCGTGGCGGCGATCACGGCGCGCGCGATGAACGGCGAGCTGGATTTCGAGGAAGCGCTGACCGAACGCGTCGGTCTTCTCGGCGGTCTGCCCGAAAGCGTGATCGGCGACGTGCTCGCCACCCGGATCACGATGGCCCAGGGCGGCGCGGAGCTGGTCGCGACGATGCGCGCCAACGGCGGCTACGCGGCGCTGGTCTCCGGCGGCTTCACAGCCTTCACCGGGGCCGTCGCGGAGCGCCTCGGCTTCGACGAGAACCGCGCCAACACGCTGATTTCACAGGACGGTGTCCTGACCGGAGAGGTCGCCCGCCCGATCCTCGGCCGCGACGCGAAGGTCGCCGCCCTGCAGGAGATCGCCTCCCGCCTCGGCACCACGCCCGCCAACGCCATCGCGGTCGGCGACGGCGCGAACGACCTCGGGATGCTGGACCTCGCCGGGATGGGCGTCGCGCTGCACGCCAAGCCCGCGGTGCAGGACAAGGCGCAGATCGTCGTTAACCACGGCGACCTGACCGCGCTCCTGTTCCTGCAGGGCTATTCCGAGGACGAGTTCGCCAAGGTCTGAGGCCCCGGCCTACTCTTCCTCCACCCGCACGGCGTAGTCGCGGTCGATCCCCGCCGTCGCGCGGCCCCAGGCGCTGTTCCGCGTGCGTTCCTGGTGGGCCTCGAACGACTCCTGGTCGGCGAAGCGTTCGCGGACCTCCCAGGTGCGCTCCGCCTCTCCGGGCCGGACGTCGAAACTGATGCAGCCGTCCTCCGCCCGCGTCAGGCGGATGTGCTCGGGCAGGTGTTCCTCCACGATCCGCGCCTCCTCGTCGGAGGCGCAGATCAGGCGGCCCTCAAGCACGAAGGTCACGGCGGATCACTCCGCCGGAACCGCGCCGCGCTCCAGCCCGAGCGGATGCGCGAGCTTGTTCAGCATCTCCTTCGGGCAGACCTGCAGGAAGTGCTTCTTCTCCAGCGACCAGTGCTGGAGGATGTCGGCGGCCTTGCGGCTTCCGGTCTCGCGCGCATGGGCTTCCACCAGCTCCTTCAGCTCGGCTTCCCAGTGGCCCTCCGCGACCGGGCAGGTGACGAGCGTTTCGAGGTTCATGTTCACCTCGGCCTGCCCGTCGGGGTCGTAGAGATAGGCCATGCCCCCGGTCATGCCGGCACCGAAGTTCGCACCGATGGACCCGAGGATGACCGCGACGCCGCCGGTCATGTACTCGCAGCCGTTCGACCCGCAGCCCTCGATCACCACCTTCGCGCCGGAGTTCCGGACGGCGAACCGCTCGCCCGCCCGGCCCGCCGCGAACAGGTAGCCGTCTGTCGCACCGTACAGCACGGTGTTGCCGATGATCGTGTTCTGGTCGGCCTTCAGCGGGCTGACCTGCGCGGGTTTCACCACCACGATGCCGCCCGACAGGCCCTTGCCGACGTAGTCGTTGGCATCGCCCGACACTTCCAGCTTCAGCCCGGGCGCGGCGAACGCGCCCAGCGACTGCCCGGCGGATCCCTCCAGCTTTACCGTCAGGTGGTCGGGTTGCAGCGCGTTGCGCATCCCGAAGGCCTGCACGATCTCGGAACTCGTCCGCGTGCCGATGGTCCGGAGCGTGTTCTGCACGGCATAGGACAGCTGCATCTTCTCGCCGTCCTTCAGGAACCGCGCGGCATCGGTCACGATCTGGGCGTCCAGCGTGTCCGGCACCGCGTTGCGCGGCTTCAGCCGGTCGTAGCGGATCTTGTCCGCGCCATCGACGGTGATGAGCAGCGGGTTGAGGTCGAGATCGTCGAGATGCGCGGCCCCGCGGCTGACCTGCGTCAGCAGGTCGGCCCGGCCGATCACCTCGTCGAGGCTCCGCGCCCCGATGCCCGCGAGGATCTCGCGCACTTCCTGGGCGTAGAAGGTGATGAGGTTCACCACCTTGTCCGCGTTCCCGGTGAACTTCTTGCGCAGGCTCTCGTCCTGGGTGCAGACGCCGACCGGGCAGGTGTTGGACTGGCACTGGCGCACCATGATGCAGCCCATCGCGATCAGGGCGGCGGTGCCGATGCCGTATTCCTCGGCCCCCATCATCGCCGCCATCACGATGTCGCGCCCCGTGCGAAGCCCGCCATCGGTGCGCAGCGTCACCCGCTCGCGCAGCTTGTTCATGGCAAGCACCTGGTGGGCCTCGGTCAGGCCCATTTCCCACGGTAGCCCGGCATACTTGATCGACGTCGCCGGGGAGGCCCCGGTGCCGCCGTTATGGCCGGAAATCAGGATGACGTCGGCCTTCGCCTTCGCCACGCCCGCCGCGATGGTGCCGACGCCCGAGGACGCCACCAGCTTCACCGTGACCTTGGCCCGCGGGTTGATCTGCTTGAGGTCGTAGATCAGCTGCGCGAGGTCCTCGATCGAGTAGATGTCGTGGTGCGGCGGCGGGGAAATCAGCGTCACGCCACGGGTCGAATGGCGCAGCCGGGCGATCAGTTCCGTCACCTTCATGCCGGGCAGCTGGCCGCCCTCGCCGGGCTTGGCGCCCTGCGCGACCTTGATCTCAAGTTCCTCGCAGTGGTTCAGGTATTCCGCCGTCACGCCGAAGCGCCCGGAGGCCACCTGCTTGATCTTGGCCGACGGGTTGTCGCCGTTCGGCTCCGGCACGAAATGCGCCGGATCCTCGCCGCCCTCGCCGGAATCCGACTTCGCGCCGATCCGGTTCATCGCCACGTTCAGCGTCTTGTGCGCCTCGGGCGACAGTGCGCCCAGCGACATGCCGGGCGTCACGAACCGCTTGCGGATCGAGGTGATCGATTCGACCTCCTCGATCGGCACCGGCTTGCCCATCGGCTTGATGTCCAGGAGGTCGCGCAGGTGGATCGGCGGGTTCGACCGCATCTTGGCCGAATACTGCTTCCACAGCTCGTAGCTCGCCCGGTCGCAGGCCGATTGCAGCATGTGCATCGACTGCGCTTCCCACGCGTGCTTCTCGCCCGAGGTCCGGGCCTTGTAGAAGCCGCCGATCGGCAGCAGGCGGTCCGACTCCCCGGCCCATCCCAGCGCATGGACGCCCTCGGCCTTCTTCTGAAGCCCCGACACCCCGATCCCCGAGATGCGGGAGATCATGCCGGGGAAGTAGTCCGCCACCATCGCGCGGCTGAGCCCCACGGCCTCGAAGTTCAGCCCGCCGCGGTAGGACGAGATGACCGAGATCCCCATCTTGGCCATGATCTTCAGCAGGCCCTGGTCGATGGCGTTACGGTAGCGAGACACGGCTTCCGTCAGCGTCCCGTCCAGGAGGCCCCGGTCGATCCGGTCGGCGATGCTGTCCTCGGCGAGGTAGGCGTTCACCGTGGTCGCGCCGCAGCCGACGAGAACCGCGAAGTAATGCGGGTCGATGCATTCCGCCGACCGCACGTTGAGCGAGCAGAACGTGCGCAGGCCCTTCCGCGTCAGCCACGAATGCACCGCGCTGGTGGCGAGGATCATCGGCATCGCCACGCGGTCGCCGCCCTGGCCCTGGTCGGTCAGGATGATATGGCCGGCCCCCGAACGCACCGCGTCCTCGGCCTCCACCCGGATCCGGTTCAGGTCCTCCCTCAGCGCGCCCTGGCGGCCGCCGGCGGGGAAGGTGCAGTCGATCTCGGTCACGCTGTCGCCGAAGTGCTGAAGCACGACCTCGAACTGGGCGTTGCCGACGAAGGGGCTGTCGAGCAGCAGGATCTCGGTCTGGCTGCTGTCCTCGTCCAGCACGTTCTTGAGGTTGCCGAACCGGGTCTTGAGGCTCATCACCCGGAACTCGCGCAAGCTGTCGATCGGCGGGTTCGTGACCTGGCTGAAGTTCTGGCGGAAGTAGTGCGACAGCGGCCGGTACTGCGACGACAGCACGGCCGACGGCGTGTCGTCGCCCATCGAGGCCAGCGCCTCCTTCCCGTCCTCGGCCATCGGCGCGAGGATCTGTTCCAGTTCCTCGACGGAATAGCCCGCGGCGAGCTGGCGGCGACGCAGTTCCGCGCCCTCGTAGACGGCCTTCTCGGTCACGCCCGCGGTGGCCTCGGTCAGGTCGTTGATCTTTCCGACCCATTCACCGAACGGCCGCGCCTGGCTGAGCTGGTCCTTGATCTCGGTGTCGTGGAACAGCTGCTGCTCCACCATGTCCACGGCGATCATCTGCCCGGGGCCCAGCGCGCCCTTCTCGACCACGCTGGCCTCGTCGACCGGCACCATCCCGGCCTCGGACCCCGCGATCATCAGCCCGTCGCCGGTGACGACGTAGCGCATCGGCCTCAGCCCGTTGCGGTCGAGCCCGGCGCAGACCCAGCGCCCGTCGGTCATGGCCAGCGCCGCGGGCCCGTCCCACGGCTCCATCACCGAGTTGCAGTAGGAATACATGTCCTGCCACGCCTGCGGCAGTTCGCTCGCCGTCTGGCTCCAGGCCTCGGGCACCAGCATGGTCTTGGCCATCGGCGCGTTCCGCCCGGCCCGCACCAGCACCTCGAACACCGCGTCCAGCGCGGCCGAGTCGCTCGCGCCGTTCGCGATGATCGGCTTGATGTCCTCGGCCATCTCCCCGAAGTAGCTCGACGCCATCCGGATCTCGTGGCTCTTCATCCAGTTGACGTTGCCCTTCAGCGTGTTGATCTCGCCGTTATGGGCCAGCATCCGGAACGGCTGCGCCAGCCACCATTGCGGGAAGGTGTTGGTCGAGTACCGCTGGTGGTAGATCGCGAAGGCGCTGACGAACCGCTCGTCCTTGAGGTCCGGGTAGAACTCCGACACGTCCTGCGCCAGCATCATGCCCTTGTAGATCACCGACCGGCAGGACAGCGAACAGACGTACATCCCCGGCACCTGCGCCGCGGCCGCCGCCTTCTCGATCCGCCGCCGGATCACGTAGAGCTCGCGCTCGAACGTCTCCTCGTCGACGCCCTTGGCGTTGGAGATGATGATCTGCTCGATCTCGGGCCGGGTCGCGTTGGCCTTCTCGCCGAGGACGGAGATGTCCACCGGAACGTGCCGCCAGCCGTAGATGTAGTAGCCTTTCCGCAGGACCTCCGATTCCACGATCGTCCGGCAGGCTTCCTGCGCGGCGAAGTCCGTGCGCGGCAGGAACACCTGCCCCACCGCCAGCAACTCGCCCGGCCGCGGTTCGTGGCCGGTGCGCCGGATCTGGTCGCCGAAGAAGTGATGCGGGATCTGGACGTGGATGCCCGCGCCGTCGCCGGTCTTGCCGTCCGCGTCCACCGCGCCCCGGTGCCAGACCGCCTTCAGCGCGTTGATGCCGTTCTGCACGACCTTCCGGCTAGGCTGCCCGTCGATGGCGACGACAAGGCCCACCCCGCAGGACGAATGCTCGTCCTCCTCGCGGTACATGCCGTGCTCGGCCATCCATGCGCGCTTGGTTTCCTCGTCCCGGGCCCAGGTCTCGTCGTAGCTGGTCATGGCGTGTCTCCCTCGACATGGGGGTTGTCGCGTTCGTAATCCGCGCGGCTGATCCGGGGGTGATCCCCCGACAGCGTCACGCAGGCGAAGGCGCGGTCGGCATAGACCTCCCGAACCAGTGGATAGGCGCGCGCGGCGTCGAACAGCGCCGGCACGAATTCGTAGGGCCCGTCATCGTCCCTCAGCCACAGGTGCGTGCCGCAGGCCGGGCAGAAGGCGCGCTCGGCGAAGGGCACCGCGCGGTAGGTCCGGACCTCGCCCGCGACCCGGACCTCGCCGGCCTCGGCCTCGAAGCCCCATTGCGCGGCCCCGGTCCAGCGGCGGCACAACCCGCAATGGCAGGCCGATGTCTCGGGCCGGTGCGCGCCGACCTCGATCCGGACCGAACCGCAAAGGCAGTGCCCCTCCACCATCTCAGCCCGCCCCGTACAGCGCGAGCGTCTCGGCCCGCGTCAGGCGCGGGTGATCGCCCGCGAAGTCGAAGCAGTCGGGCTTGGCGTCGACGAAGATCTCGCGGCGCAGCTGCAGCCCGTTCGCATCGTCGAGCAGGCCGACCGGAACCTCGTAGTCGCCCGCGCCGTCCTCGCCCCGGTCGAACCGGTACCACAGCGGCGAGCCGCAGTCGCCGCAGCGGCTCCGGCTGGCCCATTCGCTGGTCCGGCGCGTCGCGATGCTGTCGGCGCCGGCCTCGATCCGCATGTCGTCCCGCGTCACGGTCACGCCGAGGAACGGGCCCCCGGACCAGCGCTGGCACTGGCTGCAATGGCAGACGCCGAACCCGCCGAGATCGCGTGCGGTGAACCGGACGGCACCGCACAGGCACCGGCCGCTGGCCGGGCGGCTCATTGCCCGTCCTCCCGTCCCACCTGCGCCGCCCCGGCGCGGAAAGCCGCCGGAACCACGGGGCCGGTCGGGTCGAGGGCCGAGATCACCTCGCCGCAGTCATAGGCCGGGGACATGGTCAGGAACCCCGGTTCCCCCGGTTCGACAAACTCGCGCGGGGAATGGTCCGCCTCGAACCGTTCGCCCGTGGCAAGCTCGGTCGTCTCGATCCCGCCGAAGAACAGCGCGAGCTCGGGGTGGACGAACTGGTTTCCCGACACCCGGCGCAGCCCGTCGCCCGCGTCGTACTCGTAGCGGAACGAGGTCACGAGCAGCCGCTCGCCGTCGATCTCCACCTCGCCGCCGGTCAGCGCGTCGAACCCGGAATAGCGCAGCTCCGCCGGGCCGAACCCGCCCTGCTGGCGCATCGTGAACGCCATCGAGTCGTTGCCCGTCTCCAGCAGCTCCGTGACGCTCGCCGGATCCTCCTCCGGCTCCACCAGCCGGTTGACCACGCCGGTCCGAAGCTCCCGGTTGGCCAGCCAGCGGTACTCGGCATCGGTGTGCGACAGGTAGAACGGCCCCTCGCCGTCGATCACCACGCGCCAGCGTGTGCCCGGCGCGTCGGCCTCGCAGGTCCAGTAATGCGATACCGTGCAGCTGGAACTCTGCACGGTCAGGAACGCGGTGCAGCCCGGCGGCACCTCGAAACGCGCCTGCTGCGCCGCGACCGGCACCGCCGGAAGCGCGGCGACCGACCCAGCGACCGCCAGTATCCCGGCCACGCGACGACGGGTCCGCACCCCGCGGGGCGCGGACGCAGGGGCGTCGATCCGGTGAGACAGGTCAGCCATTCAGACCATTCCGTGTTCGCGTTTTCGGGCGGAACCGGACGGGCGTGAAAAAATCTACCCGGTTTCTACCCGCATTCTACCCCGGTTCTACCCGTGTTCTACCGGGCCGATCCGGGGCTATTCCGCGGCGATCGTCGCCGCGTCGCCGATCTTGTCGAGGATCGCGTCGGCGGCCTCGCGGCCGTCCCGGATCGCCCAGACCACGAGGCTCGCGCCACGGACGATGTCGCCCACCGCGTAGACCCCGGGCAGCGCCGTTTCATGGGTGCGGAAGTCGGCCTTCACGGTGCCCCAGCGGGTCACTTCCAGCCCGTCCGCGCCCCAGAGTTTCGGCAGGTCCTCGGGCTCGAAGCCAAGCGCCATCACCACCATGTCGGCGTCTTCCAGGTAGTCCGACCCCTCGATCAGTTCCGGGCTCTGGCGGCCGGAGGCGTCGGGCTGGCCGAGGCGCATCCGCTGCACCATGACGCCCGCGATCTTGCCGATCTCGGTGCCCTCGACCGCGACCCCCTGCACCGCGCCCTGCTGCGACCCGCCCGAGGTGAAGCCCTTGGGCGCGGACAGCCAGACGAACTCGACGCCCTCTTCCTCGGCGTTCGCGACCTCGCGCTGCGATCCCGGCATGTTCGCGCGGTCGCGGCGATAGAGACATTTCACGCTGGTCGCGCCCTGCCGGATCGCCGTGCGGACGCAGTCCATCGCGGTGTCGCCGCCGCCGATGACGACCACGCGCTTGCCCTCGGCGGACAGCTCGCCGCTCTCGAATTCCGGCACCTCGTCGCCGAAGCTCTTGCGGTTGGAGGCCGTCAGGTAGTCGATCGCCCGGATCACGCCGGTCGCGCCGACACCCGGCGCCTGCAGGTCACGGCTCTTGTAAACCCCCGTGGCGATTACGATAAAATCGTGCTTCGCGCGAATCTCGTCGAACGTCAGGTCGTCGCCGACGTTGCAGTTCAGCACGAACTCGACGCCGCCGTTCTTCAGTTGCTCGACCCGCTGCATCACCACCGGCTTTTCCAGCTTGAAGCCGGGGATGCCGTAGGTCAGCAGCCCGCCGGCCCGGTCGTAGCGGTCGTAGACCGTGACCTTCAGGCCCGCGCGGCGCAGGCGGTCGGCAGCGGCGAGGCCGCCGGGGCCCGCGCCGATGACGCCGACGCTCTCGGAACGCTCCATCGCGGGCGCGATCGGCTTGACCCAGCCCTTCTCCCACGCGGTGTCGGTGATGTACTTCTCGACTGATCCGATGGTGACGGTGCCGTGGCCGGACTGCTCGATGACGCAGTTGCCCTCGCACAGCCGGTCCTGCGGGCAGATACGGCCGCAGATCTCGGGGAAGGTGTTGGTGGCCTGGCTGACCTCGTAGGCCTCCTGCAACCGGCCCTCGGCGGTGAGGCGGAGCCAGTCGGGGATGTTGTTCTGGAGCGGGCAGTGGCTCTGGCAGTAGGGCACGCCGCACTGCGAGCACCGACTCGCCTGCTCTGCGGCCTTCTCGCCCGCGTATTCACCGTAGATTTCCTCGAAGTCGTCGCGGCGCTCATCGGCCGGACGCTTCTCGGGCATTGCCTTGCCCACGGTGACGAATTTCAGCATCTTCTGTTCAGCCAAAGGATCCTCCATCCTTGCGCCACCCTATACAGAAGCCTTCGACGCGGTAAAAGACAACAATGCTGACCTATCTTGCGGAAATTCTGTGCGATCCGGGAACGGAACCGCGTGAAACACCGGAATTTATGTCAGTATTTGTGTCCTTTCAGGATTTCTTTGCGTGATTTCCGATACTTGCGACCCGGGCTCTGGCCTCGCTTCCCATACCGATTGAACCGAGTACCGCTGGATGAGCCTGTTCCATCTTCTTCTCGTCGCCCTGATTCAGGGTGTGACGGAGTTTCTCCCGATATCATCTTCCGGCCACCTGATTCTTCTTCCGAACCTCACGGGGATGGAGGATCAGGGGCAGGTCGTGGACATCGCCGTGCATGTCGGCACGCTCGGCGCGGTGGTGCTGTATTTCTGGGCGGACGTGAAAGAGGCGCTGGCCGGAACGCTCCGGCTCGCGCGCGGCAAGGTCGATACCCGCGGCGCCTTTCTCGCGCTCTGCCTCGTGATCGCGACGATCCCGGTGATCGTCGTCGGCCTGCTGCTCGCGCTCACCGGGTTCGATGACGTCCTGCGGGCGAACGCGCTGGTCGTCATCGGCTGGACGATGCTGGTCTTCGGACTCGTGCTCTACTGGGCCGACCAGTCGGGGTCGGAGGCGAAGGCGGCGGAGGACTGGACCGTGCGCGATGCGGTGGTGATGGGGCTGTGGCAAGCCGTCGCGCTGATCCCCGGGACTTCGCGATCCGGCATCACCATCACCGCGGGCCGGATGCTCGGCTACGGGCGCGAGGGCGCGGCGCGGCTGTCGATGCTGATGTCGATCCCGACGATCCTGGCCTCGGGCATCTTCCTCGCCGGGGAGGTCATCGCGACGGCCGACGCGCAGGCCGCCCGTGACGGCGCCATCGCGGCGGTGCTCGCCTTCCTGTCGGCGCTCGCGGCGCTGGTGCTGATGATGCGCCTTCTGCGGTCGGTCAGCTTCACGCCCTACGTCATCTATCGCGTGGCGCTCGGGCTGGTCCTGCTCTGGCTTGCGTATTCCTAGGCCCGCAGGCGGCCCGCGCTTTCCTTGATGTCGGAATACTGGCCCGACGGCCGGTAGGGCCACAGGTAATCCGGCAGCACCACTTCCATCGCCACGGGATCGATCCCGAGCTGGCCGAACCCCGGCATGTCCGGGTCGGCCACGTTATCCTTTGCCAGCAGAAGCACCTGGTCCGGCGTCAGGATAGTGTTCCGGAACAGCCCGAGCGACACCGTCTGCGCCACGTTCAGCGCGCCGCCCATCAACCGCCCGAGCCAGAACGGCAGGTTCACGATGATCCGCTTGCGGCGGAGGATGTGGGCCAGTTCCTCCATCAGTTCCCGGAAGGTCGCGATGTCGGGGCCGCCGAGTTCGTAGATGCCCGGCGCGGCCTCGCCGGTCACGCCCATCACCGCCGCCTTCGCGACGTCATCGACGTAGACCGGCTGGAATTTCGTATCGGCGCCGAAGATCGGCAGGAACAGCGACCGCCGCGCCATCCCGGCAAAGCGGTTGAAGAAGTCGTCGCCGGGGCCGAACATGATCGACGGGCGCAGGATCACCGCGTTCGGGAACACCTCCTGCAGCGCGGCCTCCGCCTTGCCCTTGGTCGAGGCATAGCCGCTTTCGCTGTCGGCATCCGCACCGATGGCCGAGACGTGGACCAGCGTACCGACACCTTCCTCGGCCGCGATCCGCCCGATCCGCTCGGTGCCTTCCAGTTGCACGGTCTCGAAGTTCTGCGCGCCGTACTCGACCCGGACCGACACGCAGGAAACGACCGCATCGGCACCGCGGATCGCCGCCCGCACGCTCGCGTCGTCGCGGACGTTGGCGAACACGGGCTCGACCTGGCCGACGGCGCCGTAGGGCTTCACGAACAGCGCCTCGTTCGGGCGCCGCACCGCAACACGGACCCGCCAGCCGAGCCGCGCCATGCGCTGCGCGACGTGCCGACCGACGAAACCCGAGCCGCCAAATATCGTAACCAGCTTCGCCATGACGTCGGATCCCTCTGCTTGTGGCGGTCACCCCGGTGATACGGTGTCGGGGCCCGGACGGACAAGGCGCAAATCGTCTCAAGACCATGCCGCCCGCTGGCCTTCCCACTCAGCGACCTATAACAAGGTCGAGGCCGCCATGCTTGCAGACCCCGTGACCGTGTACCGCAAAGTTCTCATATCCGCCGCCCTAGCGCTCGCCCCCGCCGCGGTCGCAGCACAGGACGTGCGGCTCGACGTCATCGGCGCCAACGACGACCTGCGCGACCGGCTTTCCGCCGCGTCCGTTCTTCTGAACCCGGCGGAGGACCAGACCACCGGCGATCTCGTCGCCGCGGCACGTGCGGAATACGCCCGGCTGCTCGGCGTTCTCTACGACGAGGGCTACTTCGCCGGCGTCATCTCGGTGGAGATCGACGGGCGCGAGGCGGCGCAGATCTCGCCCTTCTCGGCGCCCTCCGCGATTCGGGTCATCGACATCACCGTGAACCCGGGCCCCGACTTCAGCTTCGGCCGCGCGACGATCGGGCCGCTCGCCCCCGGCGATCTTCCGCCGGAGGGATACGCGACCGGCGAGCCCGCGGGCACCGGCATCCTGCGCGATGCGGCCCAGTCCGGCATCGACGGCTGGCGCGACGGCGGTCACGCGGTCGCCGAGATCGCGGGCCAGAGCCTCGTCGCCAACAACCGCGACGCGATCCTCGACGCCGACATCCGCATCGCCCCCGGCCCGCGGCTCGATTTCGGCCCGCTGGTGCCGTCCGGCCAGGAACGGATGCCCGCCGCCCGCGTGGTCGAGATCGCAGGCCTGCCCACCGGCGAAGTGTTCTCGCCCGCCGAGCTGGAGCGCGCGGCGAACCGCCTGCGCCGCACCGGCGTCTTCGCGTCGGTCGCGCTGAACGAGGGCACGCCGTTGCCCGACGGCACGATCCCGATCGAGGCCGAGGTGGTCGAAGCGCCGCTGCGCCGGATCGGCGCGGGGGTGGAGCTGTCGTCGGTGGACGGTCTGACCCTGTCGGCCTACTGGCTGCATCGCAACCTGACCGGCGGCGGCGAACGCCTGCGCTTCGACGCCGAGATCAGCGGCATCGGGCAGGACAGCGGCAACCCCGACGCGAGCCTCGGCGCCAGCTTCTCGCGCCCCGCGACCGCCACGCCCGACACGACCTTCACCGCCGACGCCCTGCTCGAATACCTCGACGAGGACACGTTCCAGGAACTCCATTTCGACCTGACGCTCGGCGTCGAACAGCAGATAACCGACGATCTCGTCGGCGAGATCGGGGTCGGGCTGCGGTTCTCGGACATCTCGGACAACTTCGGCGACCGGCAGGTGCTGCTCCTGACCCTGCCGATTGGCCTGACATACGACCGCCGCGACGACCCGCTGGACGCGCGGAACGGCTACTACCTCAACGTCGATCTGACGCCGTTCTACGTCACCAATTCCGGCGAATTCGGAACCCGTGCCGAACTCGACTGGCGTTACTTCGTCGGCATCGGCGAGAACGACCGCACCCGGCTTGCCGCACGGCTGCAGCTCGGCACGGTCGAAGGCGGTGCGATCACCGACCTTCCCCCCGGCTACCTGTTCTGGTCCGGCGGCGGCGGAACGGTGCGCGGCCACGACTTCCACAGCCTCGGCGCGGTGCAGAACGGCCAGGACTACGGCGGCCGCAGCTTCATCGGCATCTCGGGCGAGGTGCGGCAGGACATCACCGACCGGATCGGCGCGGTGGCTTTCTACGACACCGGTTACGTCGCCCCCGGCCCGCTCTGGGACGACAGCGGCACCTGGCACGCGGGCGCGGGGCTCGGCCTGCGTTACGACACCCCGCTCGGCGACATCCGCCTCGACATCGCGGTTCCGGTCTCCGGTCCCGACCCGGCCAACGACGTGTTCTTCTACATCGGGATCGGCCAGTCGTTTTGAGGCGTCTCGCGCTCATAACCGCGGTCGCGGCCACGGTCGCCCTGCCCCTGCCCGCGCAGGAAAGCGACGAGGGGCGGCTTGTCCGGTTCATCGAGAGTTCGCTGTCCGACGGCGCGGCGCGCAGCGTCGACCTGCAGGGCTTTCGCGGCGCGCTGTCGTCCGAGGCCACGCTGGACCGGCTGACCGTCTCCGACGCCGATGGCGTCTGGCTGACGGTCGAGGGCGCGGTGCTGGACTGGAACCGCTCCGCCATCCTGCGCGGCCGCATCGAGATCACCGCGCTGACGGCGGAACGGGTGGTGCTGGAACGTCTGCCGGTTTCGGAAGATGCCGGCCCCGCGCCCGAGGCCACGCCCTTCGCCCTGCCTGACCTCCCGGTGGGGATCGAGGTCGAAACCGCGCGCATCGACCGCGTCGAACTGGGCGAGCCGGTTCTCGGCCAGGCGCTGGCGCTATCGGCCGAGGCCTCCGTGTCGCTCTCCGGCGGCACGGGCGAGGCACAACTTTCGGTCGACCGGCTCGACGGGCCGGAAGGGCACATCGACCTGTCGGCGAGCTACGACAATGCCACAACCGAGGCGGCGATAGACCTGTCGGTCGTCGAGGACCCGGGCGGCATCGCGGTCTCGCTCCTGAACATCGAGGGCGAACCGTCGATCGGGCTGACCGTGACCGGGGCCGGACCGCTGGACGCCTTCGCCGCGGATTTCGCGCTGGCGACGGACGGCAGCGACCGGCTGGCGGGATCGGCCGCGACCTCGGTCGAGGACGGCTCGCAGATCCTGACTTTCGACGTGGCGGGCGACCTGAGCCCGGTGCTGTCGGGCGACGCCGAAACCTTTCTCGGCACCGACACGCGACTGTCGGCCCGGGCCATCCGCCAGCCTTCCGGCGCGATGGAACTGCAGGACCTAAGCTTGCGCGCCGCCGCCATCGTGCTCGACGGGTCCGCCGCCCTGGATGCTGAGGGTCAACCTGAACGCTTCGACCTCGCCGGAACGCTCGCGCCGCCCGAAGGCGACCGGCTCGCCCTTCCCGGCGGCAGCGCCGAGATCGGCGGTGCGGAGCTGTCGCTGCACTACGACCGCGCCGAGGGCGAGGCCGTGACCGGGACCGCGACGCTCGATGATCTCGAAGCCAGCGGCTTCACCGCCCCGCGCACCGAACTGACGCTCGACGGCGCGATCGCACGGGACGGTGGCGACATCAGCGGGTTCACCGGCGATCTCGCGCTGACCGCCGAGGGTCTCGACCACGCCGACGAGGACATCGCCCGCGCGCTCGGCGAGGACCTGACCCTGTCGACTCTCATCACCTGGCAGCCGGACGGGCCGCTGTCGCTGGCCGACCTCGCCCTCGACGCCGGCGGGACGCGGCTGACCGGCGACATCTCGGCCGAGCCCGGCGACAGCCGTCTCGACGTGGAGGCCGACCTCGCGCTCAGCGCCGACAGCCTCGCGCCGTTTGGCGGGCTGGTCGACCGCGAGATGGGCGGCGCGGTCGAGGCGCAACTTGCACTGACCGCGGAGGCGCTGTCCGGTGCCTTCGATGCCGACATCGACATGACCGGCGAGAACCTCGTCTTCGGCGATCCCGTGCCCGCCGCGCTGCTGGCCGGAACCACGACCCTGACCGGCGGCATCGCGCGGGACGCTTCGGGGATGCGGCTGTCCGGCCTGGAACTGCGCGGCACAGCGCTCAGCCTCGACGCGGACGGCAGCCTGTCGACGGAAAACGCCGATCTCGCCGTCAGCGCCGCGCTGACCGACGCGAACCTCGCCGATCCCCGGCTGGCGGGCCCGGTCGAATTCGACGGGACGCTCACCCGCGACGGTGCCGACGCGCCCTACCGCCTGCCCGACCTGTCGCTGCGCACCGCCTACGGCGATGTCGACGGCGATGTCAGCATCCTGCCCGGCGAAGACCGGCTGGACGTGTCGGGCGACGTCACGACGCGCCTCACCGATATCGCCGGCCTGTCGGAAATCGCCGGGCGCGATCTCGGCGGTGCGGCGGCGCTGCGCGTCTCCGGCTCCGCCGAGCTTCGCGGCATGACGTTCAGCGCCGACCTCTCCGGCCAGACCCGCGACCTGCAACTGGGCGATCCGGTGCCCGAGGGCCTGCTGGCCGGCGTGACGCAGATCGACGGCGGGGTGGACCGGGACGCCGACGGCTTCACCTTCCGCGCGCTCTCGGTCGACGGGACGCAACTCGATGCCGAAGTGGACGGCCGCTTCGCCACCGACAACGCCGACCTGACGCTCGCCGCCGCGCTCGCGGATCTCGGTCTGCTCGATCCCCGTCTCGACGGGCCGGTGCGGGTTTCGACAAGCGTGGAGCGGGCCGACGCAGCCGCGCCCTACCGCGCCCCGGACCTTCGCATCGCGTCGGACTACGGGACGCTTTCGGGAGATGTCTCCGCACTGCCGGGCGACGAGCGGTTCGAGATCGGCGCGGATATCGACGCGGACATCTCGAACCTGTCTGTGTTCTCCGCCCTCGCCGGGCAGGATCTCGCGGGTGCCGCCACCCTGTCGCTGGAAGCCGAGGCCGAGGCGCGCCGCGGAACTTTCGACGCCGGGATCGACCTCGTGACCCGCGACGTCCGCGTCGGAAGCGCGATCCCGGCCGAGCTCTTGGCGGGCGAGACCCGCCTGACCGGGCGGGCCGGGCGCGATGCCGACGGCAACCTGACGTTCGATGACCTGACGCTCGACGGCCAGCAACTTGACGCCACGGTGACGGGCCGCATCGGGCCGGAAGACAGCGCGGCCTCCCTGACAGCGCGGCTGGCCAATGCCGGCATCTTCACCCCCGCACTGCCCGGCCCGGTTTCCGCCACCGCCGAGGTGAGCCGCGCGGGCAGCGGTCCCCTGCAGGTCGACGCGAGCGCGGATGGCCCCGGCGGGCTGACCGTGAACGTCACCGGCGAGGCATTGCAGGACGGCGGCTCGGTCGATCTCGCGGTTACCGGGTCGGCCCCGCTGGCGCTGGCGAACCGCTTCATCGAACCGCGCAGCCTCGCCGGAACCGCGACCTTCGATCTCGCGGTGCAGGGCCCGCCGGGCATCGGGGCGGTGTCGGGCCGGGTCGCCACCTCCGGCGCGCGCCTGACCGCGCCGACCTTCGGCATCGCGCTGGAAAACCTGAACGCCTCCGCCAACCTGTCCGGAGGCAGCGCGTCGATCGACGCGGGCGCGACGCTCAATACCGGCGGGCAACTCGCCGTCAACGGAACCGTCGGCTACGGCCAGCCGTCGCTTCCGGCGAACATCTCCATCGCGCTCGACCAGGCGCGGATCGTCGATCCGTCGCTCTACGAGGCCCAGATCCAGCAGGTCCGCCTGACCCTGTCCGGCGCGCTGGCGGGATCGTCGCTCCTGTCCGGCAACGTGCTCCTGGGCGAGGTCGAGGTGCGGGTGCCGGAAACCGGGCTTAGCGGCGGCGGACCGATTCCCGACATCGTCCATGTCGGCGAATCCGCCGCGGAACGGCGCACCCGTGCCTATGCCGGTCTGCTTGGCGGGAACGGCAACGGGAACGGCGGCGGCTCCAGCAGCATCGGGTTAGACGTCACGGTGACCGCCCCCGGCCGGGTCTTCCTGCGCGGCCGCGGTCTCGACGCTGAGCTCGGCGGGACGCTTCGGGTCGGCGGCACCACCGCGAACGTGATCCCGTCGGGGCAGTTCGACCTCGTGCGCGGGCGGCTGTCGATCCTGGGCCAGCGGCTGAACCTCGTGTCCGGGTCGGCCACGCTCCAGGGCAGCACCGATCCCTACATCGACCTGACCGCGCAGACGAATTCCGGTGAATACACGATCTTCGTCACCGTCGAAGGCCCGGTCACATCGCCCGAGGTCGGCTTCAGCTCCAACCCCGACCTGCCCGAGGACGAGGTGCTCGCGCAGCTCTTCTTCAACCGCTCGGCATCCACCCTGTCGCCGATCCAGGCGTTGCAGCTTGCCGACGCGGTCGGATCGCTCGCCGGCGGCGGGTCCGGCGTGTTCACGCGGGTCCGCGAGGGACTGGGCCTCGACGACCTCGACGTCCAGAGCGACGACGAAGGCAATGCCGTGGTGCGCGCCGGGCGCTACATCAGCGACAACGTCTACACCGACGTGACCGTCGACAGCCAGGGCACGGGGATCAACCTCAACATCGACCTGACCCCGTCGCTCACCGCCCGCGGCGGCGTCAATTCCTCGGGCGAAAGCTCCGTCGGCGTGTTCTTCGAACGCGACTACTGAACCCCGCTTGACACCGCTTCGGGGCGGCGATACTCCCCCGCCTCACGACACCGGCCCAGGTGGCGGAATTGGTAGACGCGCTGGTTTCAGGTACCAGTGACTTAACGGTCGTGGAGGTTCGAGTCCTCTCCTGGGCACCATCCCTCCCGCCGGACGGCTTCGGGAAGGACCGGCAGGATGCCAACCATCCATCTCCATCAGCGGGATCTCCCCGCGGACCTGACTCTCGGGAACGAGGTCGCCATCGACTGCGAGACGATGGGGCTGAACCCACACCGCGACCGGCTCTGCCTCGTGCAGCTGACGGACGGGTCGGAACACGTCCACCTCGTGCAGGTGGAACCGGGCCAGACCGAGGCGCCGAACCTCGCGCGGGTGCTGACCGACCCGGACCGGCTGAAGATCTTCCATTTCGGACGCTTCGACATCGCCGCGATGTTCAACGCCTTCGGCGCCCTGTCCGCCCCGGTCTACTGCACCAAGATCGCGTCCAAGCTGTGCCGGACCTACACCGACCGCCACGGGCTGAAGAATCTCGTGCAGGAAATCCTCGAGATCGACATCTCCAAGCAGCAGCAAAGCTCCGACTGGGGCGCGGCGACGCTGACCGACGCGCAGAAGACCTATGCGGCGACGGACGTGATCTACCTGCACCGCCTGCGCGCGATCCTCGACGAACGGCTGGAACGCGAGGGCCGGACCGAACTGGCGCAGGCCTGTTTCGAATTCCTGCCCGCCCGCGCGATCCTCGACCTCACGGGCTGGCCGGACGAAGACATCTTCGCGCACTAGGGGCCGGGACATGGCGGCGCCCAACCGATACTCCACCTGGATCGCCTGGGCGAAGATCGTTCTGCCGCTGATCGCGCTGGCGATCCTGTCGACCCTGTTCCTGTTCTCCGGCCGCCCGGATCCCGAAAGCGCCCTGCCGATCTACGAAGGCGCGGCGGAGCTTGCGCGGGAACAGCGGCTCGGCAGCCCGCGCTTCGCCGGCACGCTGGAAGACGGGCGCGAGATCCTGTTCGCCGCCGAAAGCGCCGCGCCGGTCCCCGACACCACCGACCGGTTCACGGCCGAAGTCGTCTCGGCCCGGCTGGTGCTCGCGCCCGGGCTGGAGGCGCTGATCGACGCGCCGGCGGCCGACATCGACATGGTGCGGGACGAGGCCACGCTCGACGGCGGGGTGGAACTGATGCGCACCGACGGGCTTCGGCTGTCGACCGAGACGCTGACGCTCGGCCTGTCCGCGTTCCGGGCCGAGGCGCCGTCCGAAGTCCATGCCGAAGCGCCGGGACTGACGCTCGACGCCGGCGCGATGGCGGTGTCGGAGGACGAGGTTATCCGTTTCACCGGCGGCGTCCGGGTGCTATACGAGCCGCGACCGTAAGGAACCCCCCGATGACCGCCGCCCTGCGCCCCGTTCTCGCCCTCTGCCTCGCGTTGTTCCTCGCCGCGCCCGCCGCGGCCCAGGTCGGGATCGGCTTCGGCGGCGTCGCGCATGACGGCCGCCAGCCGGTGGAAGTGACCGCCGACAGCCTGTCGGTCGATCGCGCCAGCGGGCAGGCGGTGTTTTCCGGCAACGTCATCATCGTCCAGGGCGACCTGCGCATGGCCGCGGGCGAGGTGACGGTGATCTACGCCGATGGCGACGGCGGCACCGAGGTGTCCGAGGTGGTGGCGACCGGCGGCGTGCTGGTCACCCGCGGCGATGACGCGGCGGAGGGCGAACGCGCCGACTACGCCATCGCCGACGCCAGCCTGACCCTGACCGGCAACGTGCTGGTGACCCAGGGCCCGACCGCGATCGCCGGCGACCGCATGGTGATCGACATGGAAACCGGGTCGGGCACCGTCACGGGCCGGGTGCGGACGGTCCTGCAGGGTTCGGGCGAGTGACCGCCCCGTCCCTCACCGTCGCCGCCGAGGGCAACAGCGGCCTGGTCGTCGCGAACCTGCGTAAGAGCTATCGCCGCCGCCCGGTGATCCGCGACGTGTCGATGACCCTGCGCCGCGGCGAGGTCGTCGCGCTGCTCGGGCCGAACGGGTCCGGGAAGACGACATGCTTCTATTCCATCGCCGGGCTCGTCACCCCCGATGGCGGCACCGTTGTTCTCGACGGGCTCGACGTGACGCTCTTGCCGATGTACCGGCGCGCGAAGGCCGGGATCGGCTACCTGCCGCAGGAAATGTCGATCTTCCGCGGCCTGTCGGTCGAGGACAACATCATGGCGATCCTCGAGATCTCCGAGAAGAACCTCCGGACCCGGCAGGACCGGCTGGAGGAACTGCTGTCGGAATTCTCCATCGGCCACCTGCGCCGCGCCCCCGCGCTGTCGCTGTCCGGCGGCGAACGGCGGCGGGTGGAAATCGCGCGCTGCCTTGCGTCGAAGCCCGCCTATGTCCTGCTGGACGAACCCTTCGCGGGCGTGGACCCGATCGCCGTGGGCGAGATCCGGGCGCTGGTCAGCGATCTCAAGACCCGCGGGCTCGGCGTGCTCATCACCGACCACAACGTGCGCGAGACGCTGCAGATCGTCGACCGGGCCTACATCCTGCATGACGGCGCGATCCTGATGTCCGGATCGGCCCGCGAAGTGGTGGAGGACGAGAACGTCCGCCGCGTCTACCTCGGGCAGGGATTCCGGATCAGCTGACCGCGCCGCGGCGCGGCTTTGCAATTCGATTGACACGTGGCTGTCATCTGACGCCAAATATCCTCGATGATGGCCTTGTCCCAAGACATCCCGCCCGCCGATGCCCCACGCGCCGGCACGCCCGGACCGGGCGGATTCCCACACAGAGACGAAGCAAGGCAACCGGAAGGAAGCGGACCCCGCAAGGGCCCGAACGGAGGACTCATGAGGTACAAGATCAGCGGCAGACAGATCGAGATCGGCAACGCGTTGCAGGTCCATGTCCAGGACGGGCTCGGCGCCGCGGTCGAGAAATACGCGGAACGTCCGACCGACGCCAACGTCGTGTTCTCGAAAAGCGGGCATGAATTCGTCTGCGAAGCCTCGGTTCACCTGTCGACCGGCCTCACCGCATCCGCGAAGGCGGCGGCGACCGAGATCTACGCCGCGTTCGACGCCTGCTGCGACAAGATGGAAAAGCAGCTTCGGCGCTACAAGCGGCGGTTGAAGGACCACCACAAGGAACGGGCCCAACCCGTTGAAACCTCGGGCGGCTCGACGTATATCCTCGCCGGGTCGGAAACCGGGTCGGAGGACGACGAGCCCGAAAGCCTGCAGCCGATCATCGTGGCCGAGATGGAGACGAGCATTCCGTCGCTCTCGGTCGGCGAAGCGGTGATGCAGATGGAGCTCGCCGGCGCACCGCTCCTGGTCTTCCGCAACGAGGGACAGAACCGGGTCAACGTCGTGTATCGCCGCGAAGACGGCAACGTCGGCTGGATCGACCCGTCGAATTGAACCGCGGCCGCGGGGGGCGGCCGCCGGTCAGGGATCTTGAATGGAGCTTTCCACCTTACTGAAACCGGACGCCGTTCGCGTGGTCGCGGACGTCACGTCGAAGAAGCGGCTGATGCAGAAGATCGCCGAGGTCGCCGAGGGAATCGTCGGGCTGCCCGCGTCCTCGGTGTTCGAGGCGCTGCAGGACCGCGAAAGCCTCGGCCCGACCGGTGTCGGCGGCGGAGTTGCCTTGCCGCACGCCCGGCTGCCCGGCCTGACCGAGGTTCACGGTGCTTTCCTGCGGCTGGAGCACCCGATCGACTTCGACAGCGTCGACCGGCTGCCCGTCGATCTCGTCTTCGCGCTGTTCGCGCCGGCCGATTCCGGTGTCGACCACCTGAAGGCCCTGGCGCTCGTGTCCCGCACGCTGAGGAACGAGGCGTTGTGCAACAAGCTGCGGGCCAATTCGGATCCGGCGACGCTCCACACGCTCATCACCGAGGGCGAGGCGAGCCGGGCGGCGTGACAGTGGCTCAGCGCCAGTCGCCGAAACCGAACACGAGGTAATCCCGCCGGTAGGCCGCGCGCGCCGCGGCCTCCAGGTCCGCGTCATGGATCGCGGACAGGGGGAACGGGGCGTTGTCCACGGCCACCGGCCAGGGCGGCGCGTCGGCATGGCCGAGCATCGACGGCGCCGCGGCAAGGTCGCGGTCGCGCACGACGACATCCGGCAGCGCGAATCCCGCCATCCCCTGAATGACCGCGTTCTGCCCCGCCCACGTCGCGGGCGGGTCGATGCTGGTCTGTGCCGCGAGGCAGGGCTTCAGGAATTCGAGGAACGCGAGGAACGCGGCCCGGTGCGCCGCGATGTCGTAGTCCGGATCCGGCCATCGCCCCGGCAGCGGCACGCCGTACCTGTTGCGCAGGACCTTGCGGGTCACGGCGAAGACGGGCCGTCCGCGCGGCAGCACGTCGCGGCAGAAGACATGGTGCGCCCGCGCCACCGGGTGCCGGACCAGCGTGAACCGTCGGTGCCCCGGCCGGTCGCGCATCCAGCCGCGCAGCTCGCGCTGCGTCAGGCCCCGCGGCAAGGCGTCCTCCGGCACGCGCTCCACCGCTGCGAGCCAGCTGAGCGTTTCCCGCACCAGCGCGCCCGGAACCGGCATGTAGAGCAGCCCGGCGGCATCGGCCGTCACGAAGGATTTCACCGTCGGGCTTCGGCCAGCCTCCTCCGCCAGCGGACGGTCGAGCCCGAACGGGTCAAGCCGCGCGATGGCGGCCTGCATTTCGTCGGGGTTCGACACCTTGCCCATCGGGCCGCCGGGGTTCTGCGGTTTGAGACGCGAGGCCGCGGGGTCGATCGCGCCGTCGACGCGCAGGAACCGCAGCAGCCCGTTCAGCACCTCGGCCGCGTTCAGGTCGGTGTAGTCCAGTTCGAACGCGGTCTGTCCGGTTTCCTGCAGGCCCCGGCGCACGCGGGCGCGGAATCCCTGCCAGTCCGCAAGCATCGCCTCGAACTCCGCCGGGTCGAACCGCACCTCCGCGTCGCGGCGGTGGCGGGCGTCGGTCAGCTTCCACTGCCCAGTCTCGGCCGCGATCCGGCGCGAGATGTAGCTGTCGAGCGGGTTGCGGGTCAGGATCACCTTGCCGATCCGCCTGTCGGACAGCAGCCGGGGCAGGATCCGCGGATCGTGGTCGTGGAAGTAACGGAACCCCGGAAGGCCGGGGGATTGCTGCACGATCTCGTCGAGGAACGCCTGCGGATCGGCTTCCCGCGCGGCGAGGTCGAAGCCGAAGAGCTCGGTCCCGTCGTGGCGGCCGATGAAGACCGGGTTGAAGACCTCGCCGTGCATGGTGATGCCGGGAACGCGGTCCAGCATGGCCTCCAGGTGGTTCGAACCCGTCCGCATCTCGGCGAGGACGACGAAGGCGTCGAAGGGGCGGGCCACGGCTCAGCGCACCAGGTAGGGACGGGTCCGCGCCGGGGGTCTCGGAGCCGGATCCGGGTTGGGAAGCTCGCCGACGAGCACCGGGTTCATCCCCTGGTTCTTGAGCGCCTGCACGAAGCCGCGGAGCCCCTCGATCTCGGCCATGCGCGGCGCCTCGGCCAGCCGGGGCGCGGCGGGGCCGGCGATGTGGTCGATCAGCGTCTGAAGGTGTTCCATCGGCTGGTCGAGGAATTCACCCAGGGACCAGATATGGGTCACGGCGCGGGTCTGGACAGAGTGCAGCCGTTCGAGGAACTGCGCCTCGACCTTCTGCAGCAGCGCCGCCCTGCGCCGAAGCTCCGCGAAATCGCGGTTCTGCCGGTGCAGCGGGATCGCCCAGGCGCCGGTGACGACCCAGAACGCCGCGTTCGGATCGGTCACGGCGAACTCCGTCACCTCCTGCCGGTCGGCGGGCCCGAACTGGAACACCAGCCGCTCGCCCCGGGTGTTCCAGACGAGGTTGGTCAGGAAGCGGTCGGGGTTGTAGTCCCGGAGCGCCGCGCTATCGGACACCGCCCCGGCGAAGACCTCGGCCTCGTCCGCGAAGTCCGCCCGCTCGGGATCGAACAGGTGGCCGTGAACCCGGTTGCCGGTCTGCCGCGACAGCCAGTCCGGGAACTCCTCGAACACCGCGTCGAGCCCGTGGCAGACCGTGTAGGGCGCGGCGGACTTGCCGTTTTCCCAGTCGGGGTTGGGGAACCGCCCCGCCATGTAGAGCCCGGCACGTCCACGGGTCCGCCGTTCCGTCGCGCGGGCGAAGACACGGTCGATCCGGTCGGGCTGCGGTTCGGCGACACGCGGCGCACCGGGTGGCGCGGACAGGAACGCGTCGTAGAGCGCATCGGCACCCGGCCAGGCCTTTCGCGCGACGAAGCAGTCCGACCGGCGCAGGAGATCGAGGTGATCGTCGTAGAAGACGTGTGGCTTGCCTTGGAAATCGAACTTCGACAGCGTCAGTGTCCGGCTTTCGATCTGCGCGCCGTAGCGCCGGGCGAGGGTCTGGAAGTAGCTTTCGTCCGGGATCCACACATCGCGGAAGTAGCGGTCGAACTCGGCCCGGCGCGGATCCTGGAGGATCGCCGACAGGGTCTGCCGGGTCAGGCACCACCACTGGCTGCCAAGATGCGGCGAGACGCCATCGGGCACCGCACGCGACAGCCCGAGCCGCCGCTGCCATTCCACCGACTTGTCGAACAGCCAGCGATGCCGTTTCCACGAGAACGGGAAGCGCAGGTGGAACCGTTCCTCCGCGAGGCCGCCTGTGGTCCAGTCCACCTCCTCCGTCGTGACGCTTTCGATGAAATCCGTGCGCGGGCGGGCGTCGAGCCAGTCGCGCAGTTCCTCCACCGGGCGGAGCGGCAGGCAGGAGCCGGAAGCGAGGTAGACGTGGCGCACCGAGGCGAATTCCCGCAGCAGCATCTCGGACGCCGCCTGGGTCGCGGCGACGAGCGACCAGCGGCCCCATTCGCAGGCATAGCGGCGGCAGAACCGAACGTTCCAGAGGTCCGACAGCTCCGCCCGCATCGCCTCGACCTCGGCCGCGCGCGCCCGCGCGTCGACATGGACGACCACCGGGCAGTCGCGTTCGGCCCAGTAGCGCGCCACCTGCGCGGCCCGGTTCAGCGCGGTGTGGCAGAGCATGACAAAGCCGAGACTGCTCATGCCCAGTTCCCCTTGGAGATCAGGCCGAGGATCTCGAGCTGCCGCCAGTCCCGATAGCGCTCGGAGAACCGGTTCCAGAAATCCGGCGACCCGGCACCGGCATAGGCTTCGTATTCGCGGCTTGCCGCGTAGTGCTGGCGGCGGCTCAACTCCTCGTCCGCCTTCCGGCCGAAGCTGTCGAGGAACTTGGCGTGCAGGAGGACCCCGGTGGCCTTCTCGCCCCCCCATTCGTCGAACACGAGGTTCAGGCCACGCGGCAGAAGCATGTGGGTCGAACTGGCGTAGGCATAGCGCCGGTGCCACTTCACCAGCGGGATCTTGTTCAGCGCGGGGGCGAGATCGGGCCGGTCGGCGAAGAAGGCGCGGGCGCGCGGGCCGCCCTGGATCCACAGGTTGCCGAACTGCCAGTTGCGGGAAATCGTGTAGTTGCCGGAATCGAACCAGCAGGCGGTCTCGAACGGATCCTCGCCCTCGGCGCAGGTGGCCTCGGCCAGCGGGCCTTTCGGGTACATGTCCAGGAGCATGGTGCCGAACGCCTTGATCGACGAGGCATCGAGCCAGTCGGTCAGCGCGGGCAGCGGCCTTGCGTCGCAGAACGGGTAGACGAGGAATTCGTCGGGATCGACCGTCAGGCACCAGTGCCCGTGCCCGTACCGGGACAGGAGCCGGTTCATCCAGTCCATCCCGAACCGCGACCGCTTGTAGCTCGCATCCGTGACCCAGACCGAGCAGTCGCGCTGGTCCATCAGGTATTCGCGGCTGCCGTCGCGGCTGTCGTTGTCGACGAGCAGGAAGTGCGACACCCCGAGGCGGCGGTAGTAGTCGAGGAACCACGGCAGCCGCGCGCGTTCGTTCCGCAACGTGACGAAACACAGGATCTGGCCCCGGCGGATCAGGCTGGTGCGATCGACCACGAGATCCAGCGCCCGCGACTTGCGCCAGGCCCGTATGCGGAATCGACGGCGCCGCAGGCGCAGGCCGTAACGCTCGATTGCCCTCATCCCCGTCCCTCGGTTCCCCGCAGCGCGTGAGTGATCGCCGCGATGTGGCCGGCCCTGTCGGGCACCGCCAGCGGCGCCATCGGTCGCGGATCGAGCCCCGCGGCGATGCGCCGTATCCGTTTGGTCCAAGGATACGCGTCCATGGGATCAAGGTAAACGCCAGAGAAACCTAAGGTTTCCCTAAACACCGGAAGATCGGAGACCAGCGCGGGCACGCCGGCGGCCAACGCCTCCAGCGGCGGAAGGCCGTATCCCTCTGCGAAACTCGGCATCAGGAGCGCGGCGGCGCCTTCCAGCAGCGCCTGCGCGTGACCGTCCGGAAGGCCGTCATGGACGTGGATCCTGTCGCCGCGCAGGGGGTGGTCGTCGAGCCGCGCGAAGAACGCGGGGTCGTGCCAGCCCCGACGCCCGACGATATGCATCTCCGGCGGCGGGTCCCCGGTGTCGGCCATCATCTCCCAGGCATCTAGCAGCAGGGCATGGTTCTTTCGCGGCTCGATGGTCCCGACGCAGATGAAATAGGGCGGCCGCCCCCTCGGCGCGTTGCGCGGATCGGGCGTCGCGGGTTCGACCCCCGGCGGCGCGACGACGGGCGAGACACCCGGGAGGTGCCGCCGGACATCCGCGGCTACGGCGCGCGTCGGCACTGCCAGCACGTCCGCCTTCGCCGCGCGGTCGAGAAACCCGGCGAACCGCGCCGTCGCGCCGGGGGCCACGTAGTCGGGGTGGTCGAGCGGGATGGTGTCGTGAACCAGAACGCCGATCCTCACCCCGGCCCCGCGCAGGCCGGACAGGACCCGGCGGCCGAAATTGGCGTGGCCGACGTTCAGGTACTTCCCGCCCGACAGCTCGCGCCTTGCGAGCCGCGCGAAACCCTGCGGAAGACACCGCGCGCGCGCATGGGGGCGCAACGCGGCCTCGACCCGGTGGCGCATCCGCCCGCCCCGCCCCGTCAGCCGCGAGATCAGATCGGCCTCGCCCGGCTGCACGAGCCCCCGCGCCATCGACGCCAGCACCCCCGCCCCTTCCGAACCGAGCAGGAGGTAGCCGCGTGTCGAGCGCAGGAGAAATCGGGAATTAGGATTGCGGGCGAGATGTTCGAGCCAGGACAGCTCGATCCGGTCGATGCCGGTCAGCGGTCCGGCGCCCGCCCGCGTCACCAGACGGGTGACGTCGAGGCAGGGCGCCGAAGCCGTCATGCGTGCCTTATTCGGCGGCGTTCTGAAGCGAGACGAGCTCGCCGAGATAGGCCGAGAACTCGTCGCGCAGCTCGTCGCGGGCGAGGCCGAAGGTCACGGTCGCCTGCAGGAAGCCCGCCTTCGACCCGCAGTCGAAACGCTGGCCACGGAACCGGAAGCCGTAGACGTTATCGGATTCCGCGATCTCGCGCGCGATGGCGTCGGTCAGCTGGATTTCTCCGCCTGCACCCGACTTCTTCTCGTTGAGGTTGTTCATCACCTGCGGCGTCAGGATGTAGCGCCCGATCACGGCAAGGTTCGACGGCGCCTCGTCGCGCGGCGGCTTTTCCACCATGCCCTTCACCGACACGACAGAGCCCATGTCCTCCTTCACGTCGAGAACGCCGTAGCTGGAGATCTTGTCGGCCGGCACTTCCATCGCGGCGACCATGTTGCCGCCGGTTTCCGCGTGCGCCTCGACCATCTGCGCGAGGCAGGAGGTTTCGGCCGCGATCACGTCGTCGGGCAGGATCACCGCGAAGGGCTCGTTGCCGAGCAGGCGCCGCGCGCACCAGACCGCGTGGCCGAGGCCGAGCGGCTTGTTCTGGCGGACATAGGCGATGGCGCCCGAATCCATGTTGGTGTGCTTGAGCGTTTCGAGCAGATCCTTCTTGCCCTTCTTGCGCAGGGCGCTTTCCAGCTCGGGGGCGGTGTCGAAGTAGTCTTCCAGCGCGGATTTCCCGCGCGAGGTCACGAAAATGAACTCCTTGATACCCGCGGCGCGGGCCTCGTCGATCGCGTACTGGATCAGCGGCCGGTCGACGAGCGTCATGATCTCCTTCGGGATCGACTTCGTTGCCGGCAGGAACCGGGTGCCGAGACCGGCCACCGGAAAGATCGCTTTGGTCACGCGTTTCTTCATGACAACTCCTTTGGTCCTCGTCCGAGGCCTCGCGCGAATCCATTGGACCCGCAAGGGGAAACCCGTCGTTCGATTAACCGCGCCGGCCCTCGGCCCGCGTGGCAGCCCGGCGCAGTTTCGTCGAGTTTGCTGATAATATCATGACTTGTCGCGTGTTGGCCCAAATCGAGACAATTCCGCGGCGACGCGACGATTGTAGCTATGGAGACGGATCCTCGGCTCATCCCGTTGCGAACGCCCGAACAGTCCTCCGAGTTGCATCCAAATTCCGTCGGACCGGTAAACGATGCGATGCGGCCGTGCGGTCGGGTCCAAGAGGACAAGGGCCGCGGGGTGCCCGTCTGCGGCGACTTGCCGCGCCGCGACGAGACGGGAGGATTTCTGGAACCAGCGTCCGTGGAAACGGGCGATGGCTCGCGGCGGATCCTTTCTCAAGGCACGAAATTCATTGGATAATCCGAGATCCGGTCGGCGGCTTTCCCGCGTCCCTCCCTCTCTCAGCCCGTCATCGAGGCTTCGCAGCAGCCCGTCGCGGCGGCCCGGCGGAGCGGCGCCGATACGCTGCACGTGCAAATGGCGGAACTCCGCCAGTGCCGACTTCTGAAGCGGCCCTGGGCAATGCTTGCGCAGAAAGAGAACCTGGCTTGCCGCGATCTCCGTCAGGTCCAGCGGCCGGCGCGCGGCGTCCCGACGGGGGCTTTCGGCGAAGGCGTGATGAACCCGCGCATCGGGCGCGAACGCGACCGGACGGCCGGCAAGGCGGAGCGAGAGGTCGGTGTCGTCGAGGTAGTAGCGGAAGCCCTCGTCGAATCCCCCGATCTCCGCCAGCACGTCGCTCCGAACCGCCATGTTGGTGCCGAGAAGCTTGCGCACTTCGCCCGGGCCGGGGCCCTCACCCGCCGTGATCGCGCGTTCCGCCGTCGCACCGGTCACGGCGGTATCGCCCCACTGGACCGAGAACCCGTTCCGCCCGATCACCGGCCCGGTCACGGCGTCGGCATCCGCCAGGGCCGCGACCAGCGCGGACAGCCAGCCCGGTTCCGCCGCGGCGTCGTCGTCCAGAAAGGCGCAGACATCGCCGCCCGCCAGGGCGATACCGGCGTTCCGTGCCGCCGACAGGTTCGGTTGCACCTGCTCCACGGTCTTTATTCGGTCGGCGAAGGGCAGGTCGGAGATCGCGGCAAGCCCGGCGTTGCAGGCGACGACGACCAGTTCCAGCGGGCGGTGATCCTGCTGCCAGACCGACAGGCAGGCGCGGCGAAACAGGGCGGGGCGGCCGTGGCTGGCCACGATCACGCTCGCCGCCTCGCCGCCGGATGTCACGCCATCCCCATCTCGGCCATCATCGCCTCGATCCGGGGCACGTCTTCAGGGTTGTTCAGTTCCCAGAACTTCCGGCCCCGCGCCTCGACCTCGACGCAGAGCATGGCGTGGCCGTATTCGAGGAAGCGAAGCTGTTCGAGACCCTCGTTCGTCTCCAGCGTGCCCGGCGCGCGGCGCGGATAGGCGGCGAGCGCGGAGGGGCGGTAGGCATAGACGCCGACATGGTGGAACACCGGTGTCTCCTCCGCGTCGCCATAGGCGGAGGAGGTGAACGGCACAACTTCCTTGGAGAAGTAGAGCGCGCGACCGTCGACGCCGAAAACCGCCGTCGTTCCGCCGACACGGCCGGCGGCACGGTCGGCCTTGAACGCGGCGAGCGTCTCGCCGTCACAGCGCAGCACCGGGGTCGCGACCTCGAAACCGGGGGATTTCCTCAGGCCCTCGACCAGGCCGGTCAGGAACCAGGGCGGCGTCAGCGGTGCGTCGCCCTGCAGGTTCACGATCATCTCGACCTTTTCCTGGCCGAGCTGTTCCAGGACCTCGGCGCAACGTTCGGTGCCGTTCCGCGCCTCGGACGAGGTCATCCGGACTTCGGCGCCGAAGCCCCGCGCGGCCTCCGCGATCCGGTCGTCGTCGGTGGCCACGCAGACCCGGTCGAACTCAGGCACGTCCAGCGCCGCGCGCCAGCTTCGCTCGACGAGGCTGCGGGTCTCGCCGCTGGCGCCGGTCAGCGGCACGAGCGGTTTGCCGGGGTAGCGCGACGACGCGTAGCGCGCCGGGATGACGCAGACGACGCTCACCCGTCCACGAGCTCCACGCCCGGGGCATGGGCGATGAAGAAGCCGTTGCGGTAGCCGGGCTTGCCGTAGGCGAAGGGCTGGTGGTCGTCGAACCCGACCACCCGGCCGCCTGCGCCCCGCAGCACCGCGTCGCCGGCGGCGGTGTCCCACTCCATCGTCGGGCCGAGCCGGGGGTAGATGTCGGCCTCCCCGGTCGCGACGAGGCAGAACTTCAGCGATGAGCCGGCCGATTTCATGTCGGCGACCTCGTAGGCCGCGATGTAGGTGTCTGTCGCCTGGTCGCGGTGCGACTTCGACGCGACGACGCGCAGCGCGCCGTTGTCGGGCGACGCCACCCTGACCGGCGTTACGTCGCCCTTGGCCGCGGGATCGAACGGCCCGGATTCCTCGACGCTGGCGCCGGTGTCGTCGGTGTAGAACAGCCGGCCCTTGGCGGGGGCATAGACAACCCCGCGGGTCGGCACGCCGTTTTCCACGAGCGCGATGTTGACGGTGAAATCCCCGCGCCGCTTTATGAATTCTTTCGTGCCGTCGAGCGGGTCGACGATGATGAAGGTCGCGGCGGTCTCGGAATGGCTGGCCGCCTGTTCCTCGGTCACGAGAACGAGGTCCGGGAACGCGGCGCGCAGCCCATCGGAGATCAGGGCATCGGCGGCGCGGTCGGCCTCCGTCACCGGGCTGTCGTCGGCCTTGGTGTCGACCTCGACCTCGGCGCGGTCGTAGATTTCCATGATGACGTCACCGGCCTTCAGGGCCAGGCGGCGAAACTCGGTCTCGATCTTCGGGTAGTCGGGAATGGCGCACCTCCGCCCATCGGGCCAGCGGTTGATTGATCGTTAGGACTGCGGCCGTTATGTTCCCGCAACGGAAAAACGGCAAGGGACCGATCCCGGACCCGCGCGAAAGGATCCCGATGTTCGAGGCACGGCGCCGGCAATCGACCTTCGCCACCATGATGTCGCTGTGCGAACTGACCTATCACAGCGCGGTGCGGAAGGTCCGGCAGGGTCATCGCAACGCCATGATGGCGCTGTTGATGAGCATCCTGCAGGCGATCCTGTTCATCGCCGGGTTCTACCTGATGTTCACGCTGATGGGCACAAAACGCATCGCGATCCCGGGCAACTACCTCGTCTACCTCCTGACAGGCATCTTCCTCTACCTCACCCACATCAAGGCGCTCGGCGCGGTGATGGGGTCCGAGGGGCCGACGTCCCCGATGATGCAGCACGGCCCGATGAACACGCTGGTCGCGATCCTGTCCTCGGCACTCCAGGTGCTCTACGTTCAGACCCTGTCGTTGCTCATCATCCTGTTCCTGATCCACACGCTGATCGAACCGGTCGTGTTCCACAGGTGGGCGCCGGCCTTCGGCATGTACCTGGTCGCGTGGTTCTCTGGCATCGCGATCGGGCTGATCCTGCTCGCGATGAAACCCTGGATGCCCGAGGTCACCAGCATCGTGAAGATGGTCTGGAGCCGGGCGAACATGATCGCGTCGGGCAAGATGTTCGTCGCCAACATGCTGCCCGCCAGCATGATCGCGCTGTTCGCATGGAACCCGCTGTTTCACGCCATCGACCAGTGCCGGGGCTACGTCTTCATCGACTACGTCCCGCATCATTCCAACTGGCAGTACCCGCTGATCGTCTGCGCGGTGCTGACCATGATCGGCCTGATCGCCGAATTCTTCACCCGCAAGAACGTCTCGGCAAGCTGGAGTGCCGGGCGGTGAGGTGGCTCGCCGCCTTCCTGCTCCTCTTCTGGCCGGTCTCGGCGATCGCCCAATCCGACCTGCCCGCGATCTACGACGTGACAGGCGTGGCCTCCGACGACGTGCTGAACGTCCGGGTGGACCCCGATGCGTCGTCCGGGATCATCGGCACGCTGGCGCCGGACGCGACCGGGATCGAGGTGACCGGCACCAACGCGGACGGATCGTGGCTGCGCCTGAACACCGGCGAACGCAGCGGATGGGCCTCGGCGCGGTTCTTGCAACGCACAGGGCCCGACTGGTCGGCGGGGATGCCGGCGGAGTTCACCTGCTTCGGGACCGAACCGTTCTGGAGCCTGTCGAACAAGGCCGATGGCGCGAACCTCGGCGGTCCGGCCTTCACCGCGATCTACGACGCGCCCTGGACCGCGCCGCCCTTCGGCCTGCAGCCGGTGCGCTTCGCCGCGACCTGGACCTCTGGCGGCACGCTCGCGATGTCCGGCGTGATCCGGCGGGAACAGTGCGGCGACGGGATGTCCGACCGGGATTACGGCCTATCGATCGTGCTGATCCGCCATGACACGGAATCGCCGACCGCCCTCGACGGCTGCTGCGCGATCGGCAGCTACCCGCCCTAGGTCACCACCCGCAGGGTCAGGTTGATCCGCCCGCCCCGCGGCAACAGCGTCGAGCTGCCCGGCCTCACCCGGTCGATCCCGTGGTAGAGGCGCCGGGCCTCCCCGCCCATCACCAGCACGTCACCCGACGACAGCCAGAGAGACTCCGTCTTGCCGCCGCGGGTCTCGTTCCCGACACGGAACAGCGCATCGTCGCCAAGCGAGATCGACAGCACCGGCTGCGAGAAATCGGCCTCGTCCCGATCCTGGTGCATCCCCATCCGCGCCTCCGCCCCGTAGCAGTTCACGAGGCAGCACTCCGGCGCACGCGCATCGGGGCATAGCTCCACCCAAGCCGCGAGCGCGGTCGCCGGGATCGGGGGCCAGGGGCGGCCATCGGGTTGCGCGGGTTCGTAGCGGTACCCGCGCCGGTCGGCGATCCAGCCATAGGCCCCGGCCGAGGTCATCCGCACGCTCATCGGGCCGAACCGGGTCTCGGGAGTCCTGAACGGCGCGGCCGAGATCACGGCGTCGAGTTCCGCGACCAGCCGCCGCTGCGCGTCGGGCCCAAGGTAGCCCCGGTGAACACCGATCCCGCGGAGCGTCACGTCCGGTGCATGCGTCAACGGTTTCTTCACGCAACTTCCCCTAACGACAGAGGCAGGGACACTAGCAGCGCGTCCGGCCAGGGCAAACCGCGGTGCATCAGCATGACGGAGACCGCCGCGTGGACGAAAGCCGAATCGCGCTCCTCGATCTCATCCGCCACCCGGTCTTCGTGATCGAGCGGAACGATGCGGGTATACCCGTCTTCGCCGTCCTCAACGCCGCCGCGCGCGACACCTTCGGCGAGCTCGCCGAGGGCGTCATCGGCCGCGAGGCGCGCGAGATCCTGCCCGAACGGACCGGCCACCGGTCCTACTCACACCACGTCGCCGCGTTCGAGACCGGCGAGGAACGCAGCTACGAAACCTTCCTCACGGTTCACGGCCGGTTGCAGCGGTTGCAGACGACGCTGGTTCCGGAGACGGACGCCGAGGGAAACGTGGCGCGCCTGGTCGGGTCGTGGCAGCTCGAAGCCGACGTCGAGGCGATCGAGGCCCTACGCCTGAATGCCGAGACGCTGAATTCCGACCTGGAGAACTTCATCAGCATGGCCGCCCACGATCTCCGCGCGCCGATGCGCCACGTCACCCGGATCGCCGACATGCTGCGCGAGGATTTCCAGGATCTTGGCGACGGAAAGCTCGAACTGATCGACATGCTGGAAAACGTCGGCCAGCGCGCGATGGACCTGATCGGCGGGCTTCTCGACCACGCGCAATGCACCTCGACCACCGAGCAGGTCCAGACCTTCGACTTCGGCGACATGGTGGCCGAGGTCCTGGCCCTGCTCGACCCGGAATCGGCGGTCGGCTGCACCTATGACACCGGGCGGATCCACGGCGACCGTGCCGGAACCCTCGTCGTCCTGCGCAACCTCGTCGACAACGCGATAAAGTACGCCGCACCGGGCGACGGCGGGCCGATCCAGCTGCAGATCACGCTGGCGGAAGGCGACGGAACCTTCGCGGTCGCTGTCGCGGACAACGGCGCCGGCTTCGCACCCAGGGCGCTGACCGCGCTCGAATGCAGCAGGTCCCGCGCCGGTTCGGGCTTCGGCCTTCGCGGTGTCGGTCGCCTGCTTCGCGCCCGCGGCGGCACCCTACTGGCCGGGAACAGGGGCGACGCGCCGGGGGCGCAGGTGACCTTCACCCTGCCCGGCGCGGTGGTCACTTCGGGTAAGCCCGCCGAACTTCGGGTGGCCTGAGTGGGGCCTGCCCGGCATGTCGCCCTCGGGCCCCTCCAATTGCGCGAAATCGCCTGTCTTTCCTCGCCCCCGCGGCGCTTGCAGGCCCACGGCACCCTCCTTATATACCCCACGAACCGGCCGGGGCATCGTCCCCGACCCACACAAATGGCGGGCCCGGGGCCGCAATCGGACCGGCCCCCGCCAAGATCGCCTGAAGAAAGGGACCGAAAGACATGGCAAAAGTCATTGGCATCGACCTCGGCACGACGAACTCCTGCGTCGCCATCATGGACGGCAGCCAGCCGCGCGTGATCGAGAACTCCGAGGGGGCGCGGACCACGCCCTCGATCGTCGCCTATACCGACGATGAACGCCTCGTCGGCCAGCCCGCCAAGCGGCAGGCCGTGACCAACCCCGACAACACCGTCTTCGCCGTCAAGCGCCTGATCGGCCGCCGTACCACCGACCCCGAGGTGGAGAAGGACAAGAAGCTGGTGCCGTACAAGATCGTCGACGGCGGCAACGGCGACGCCTGGGTCGAAGTGAAGGGCGAGAAGTTCAGCCCCTCGCAGATCTCGGCGCAGATCCTGACCAAGATGAAGGAAACCGCCGAAAGCTATCTCGGCGAGGATGTCACCCAGGCCGTCATCACCGTGCCCGCGTACTTCAACGACGCGCAGCGGCAGGCGACCAAGGACGCCGGCAAGATCGCCGGTCTCGAGGTCCTGCGGATCATCAACGAACCGACCGCGGCCGCGCTCGCCTACGGGCTCGACAAGGAAGGCCAGTCCAAGACCATCGCGGTCTATGACCTCGGCGGCGGCACCTTCGACATCTCGATCCTGGAAATAGACGACGGCCTGTTCGAAGTGAAGTCGACCAACGGGGACACGTTCCTCGGCGGTGAGGACTTCGACATGCGGATCGTCAACTACCTCGCCGAGGAGTTCAAGAAAGAGCACGGCGTCGACCTGACCAACGACAAGATGGCGCTCCAGCGCCTGAAGGAAGCGGCGGAAAAGGCGAAGATCGAGCTGTCCTCGTCCAGCCAGACCGAGATCAACCAGCCGTTCATCTCGATGGGCTCCAACGGCCAGCCGCTGCACATGGTCATGAAGCTGACCCGCGCCAAGCTCGAAAGCCTCGTCGGCGACCTGATCGCGAAGTCGATGAAGCCCTGCGCCGCGGCGCTGAAGGATGCCGGCCTGTCGAAGGGCGATATCGACGAGGTCGTTCTCGTCGGCGGCATGACCCGGATGCCGAAGGTGGTCGAGGAAGTGACCAAGTTCTTCGGCAAGGAGCCGCACAAGGGCGTGAACCCGGACGAGGTCGTGGCGCTCGGCGCGGCGATCCAGGCCGGTGTCCTGCAGGGTGACGTGAAGGACGTGGTCCTTCTGGATGTGACCCCGCTGTCGCTCGGCATCGAGACGCTCGGCGGCGTGTTCACCCGGCTCATCGACCGCAACACCACGATCCCGACCAAGAAGTCGCAGATCTTCTCCACTGCCGAGGACAACCAGTCCGCGGTGACGATCCGCGTGTTCCAGGGCGAACGGGAAATGGCGGCGGACAACAAGATGCTCGGCCAGTTCAACCTGGAAGACATCCCGCCCGCGCCCCGCGGCCTGCCGCAGATCGAGGTGACCTTCGACATCGACGCCAACGGCATCGTGTCGGTCTCCGCGAAGGACAAGGGCACCGGCAAGGAGCAGAACATCACCATCCAGGCGTCCGGCGGCCTGTCCGACGACGACATCGACCGGATGGTGAAGGAAGCCGAGGAGAACGCCGAGGCCGACAAGTCGCGGCGTGAACTGGTCGAGGCCAAAAACCAGGCCGAAAGCCTGATCCATTCGACCCGCAAGTCGATGGACGAGCATGGCGACAAGGTCGACCCGTCGACCATCGAGGCGATCGATCTCGCGATCAAGAACCTCGAGGAGCAGATGGAGACCGACGACGCCGGCAAGATCAAGGGCGGCATCCAGAACGTCACCGAAGCCGCGATGCGTCTTGGCGAGGCGATCTACAAGGCCCAGGCCGAGGAAGCCGGCGAGGAAGCTCCGGAAGGGGCGGACGAGCCTTCGAGCGTCGACGACGACATCGTCGATGCGGATTTCGAGGACCTGGACGACGACCGCCAGAACCGGTCGTGACGCCAATGCGCTGACTCCCTGCAGACCGGCCGGACCCCCGGCCGGTCCATGCGTTTGAGGGGGGCGAAGGATGATGAATACGATGGCAAAGCGCGACTATTACGAGGTTCTGGGTGTCTCCAAGGGCGCGTCGGCCGAAGAGATCAAGAAGGGCTATCGCAAGAAGGCCAAGGAGCTTCACCCGGACCGCAATTCCGACGATCCCGAGGCCGAGGCGAAGTTCAAGGACGTGAACGAGGCCTACGACGTCCTGAAGGACGCGGACAAGAAGGCCGCCTACGACCGGTTCGGCCACGCCGCGTTCGACGGCGGGATGGCGGGCGGTCCGCGGTCCGGCGGTTACGCCGGCGGCGGGCAGCAGGGCGATTTCGCGTCCGCGTTCTCGGACGTCTTCGAGGACCTGTTCGGCGACTTCATGGGCGGCCGCGGCGGCCAGCCCGGCCGGGCCCGCGCCGCGCGCGGGTCGGACCTGCGCTACAACCTGCGCATTTCGCTCGAAGAGGCCTTCACCGGCCTGACCCGCTCGATCCGCGTTCCGACCTCCGTCACCTGTTCGGCCTGCAACGGCAGCGGCGCCGAGGGCGGCGCGGAGCCGGTGTCCTGCCCGACCTGCTCCGGCATGGGCAAGGTTCGCGCGCAGCAGGGCTTCTTCACCGTGGAACGCACCTGCCCGACCTGTTCCGGCATGGGCCAGATCGTCAAGAACCCCTGCACCACCTGCCACGGCCAGGGCCGCGAGCAGAAGGAAAAGACGCTCAGCGTCAACATCCCCGCGGGCGTGGAGACCGGGACCAAGATCCGCCTCAGCGGCGAGGGCGAAGCCGGCCTGCGCGGCGGGCCTTCGGGCGATCTCTACATCTTCATCGAGGTCACCGAGCACCCGATCTTCATCCGCGAGGGCATCGACCTCGCGTGCAAGGTGCCGGTATCTCTGGTGACCGCCGCGCTCGGCGGCGAGATTGAGGTGCCCACGATCGACGGCGGCCGGTCCCGTGTCCGCGTGCCCGAGGGTGCGCAGTCCGGCAAGCAGATGCGTCTCCGCGGCAAGGGGATGCCCGCGCTCCGCGGCGCCCAGACCGGCGACATGTACATCGAGCTGGCCGTCGAGACGCCGGTCAAGCTCAGCTCCCGCCAGAAGGAACTCCTGCGCGAGTTCGAAGAGGCGTCGTCGCGGTCGAACAGCCCGAACGAGACCGGCTTCTTCGACCGGGTGAAGCAGTTCTGGGACGGCATGAAAGGCTGAAGTCTTCGCATCGGGCGGGGTGCATGCATCGCCGCCCGATGCTAGGGTCCCGGAAATCCCATATCCCCGACCGTGACAACGGAGGCCCTGACATGACGTCGTTCAGGATCGGACTCGTCATCGCCGCGATTACCGCGACCGCTGCCCAAGCCCATGAAAACGTTCAGAATCCCGCCGTCCTTGCGCGGATGAACGGGATGAGCGCGCTGTCCGACAACGTCGAGGTGCTGGTGAACATGGCCCGCGGCAACTCGGCCTTCGACGCGGTCCGCGCGAACCAGGCCCTGGCAGAGATCGCGCCGGAAGCCGACCGGATCGTGCCGCTGTTCGAAACCGAGCATACCGACCCCGCGTCCGAGGCGCTGCCGGAGATCTGGGCGGACTTCGACGATTTCGCGACCCGCGCGCGCAGGCTGTCGGACCGGGCCGAGGCCGCGGCGGGCAGCATCGAGGCGCGCGACGACCTTGGCCCGGTGCTGCAGTCGGTCGGGCAGTCCTGCGCCGGCTGCCACGACCTCTACCGCGAGGACTGAGGCCTCAGTGGCCGATCTCGCAGGCCGCCATCACCGCCATGTTCAGGATGTCGTTCGCGGTCGAGACCGTGGAACAGATCTGCACCGGCCGGTCGAGCCCTGTCAGGATCGGGCCGATCACCGTCGCGCCCGCGACCTCCTGCATCAGCTTGACCGAGATCGAGGCCGAATGCCGCGCCGGCACGACGAGGATGTTGGCCGGCCCCGACAGGCGGCAGAACGGGTACTGCGCCATCACGTCCAAGTTCAGCGCCACGTCCACTGTCAGGTCGCCCTCGTACTCGAAGTCGGCCCCTTCGCGATCCAGCACGGCGGGCGCCTGGTGCATCTTCTCCGCCCGTTCGGACACCGGGTAGCCGAAGGTCGAGAAGCTGACGAAAGCGACGCGCGGTTCGATCCCGAGACCCCGCGCCACGCTGGCCGCGCGCCGCGCGATCAGGGCCAGGTCCTCGGCCGACGGCCATTCGTGGGCCAGTGTATCCGCGATCATCACGATCCGCCCGCGATGGAGAAGCGCGGTGACGCCCACCGCCCCGTCCTCGGCGCGTGAATCGAACACATGGCCGATCAGCTCCAGCACATGTGCCGACTTGCGCGTGGCCCCCGTCACCAGCCCGTCGCCGTGCCCGTGCGCCAGCATCAGCGCGGCAAAGACGTGGCGGTCGCGGGTGGCGAGCCGATGGATGTCGCGCTGGTCGAAGCCCTTTCGTTGCAGGCGCTCGTAGAGGAACGTCTTGTAGGTCTCCAGGTGCGTGGTGTTGGCCGCGTTCACGATTTCCAGCTCGCGCGCCGCGTCGCCGAGGCCGACGGACTCCAACTTCTCCCGCACGTCCTGTTCCCGCCCGACGATCAGCGCCTTGCCGAAGCCGCCGCGCTGGTAGGCCACGGCGGCCCGCAGCACGCGCACGTCATCGCCTTCGGCGAACACCATGCGCGCCTGGGCAACCCGCGCGCGGGCATAGATCCCCTGCAGGATCGACGCGGTCGGGTCCATCCGTTCGCGCAACTCGTCGACATAGGCATCGAGGTCCACGATCGGCCGCCGCGCGACGCCCGTATCCATCCCGGCGCGCGCCACGGCGGGCGGGATCGTGTAGATCAGCCGGGGATCGAACGGCGTCGGGATGATGTAGTCGCGCCCGAAACTGAGCTTCCGACCATAAGCCATCGCGACCTCGTCCGGCACGTCCTCCCGCGCGAGCGCCGCCAGCGCCTGCGCGCAGGCGATCTTCATCTCGTCGTTGATCGCGCGGGCATGGATGTCGAGCGCGCCGCGGAAGAGATAGGGAAACCCGAGCACGTTGTTGACCTGGTTCGGGTAGTCCGACCGTCCCGTGGCCACGATCACGTCACCCCGCACTTCCTTGGCCTCTTCCGGCGTTATTTCCGGATCCGGGTTCGCCATCGCGAAGATCACCGGGTTGTCACCCATCGCCGCGACCATCGCCGGGGTGACCGCGCCCTTTACGCTGACGCCCAGGAACACGTCCGCGCCCTGCATCGCCTCCTCCAGCGTGCGCAGGTCGGTGTTGATCGCGTGGGCCGATTTCCACTGGTTCATGCCCTCGGTGCGGCCCTGGTAAATCACGCCCTTTGTGTCGCAGACGATGCAGTTTTCGTGCCGCGCGCCCATGCTCTTCAGCAATTCGATGCAGGCGATCCCCGCCGCGCCGGCCCCGTTCAGGACGATCTTGCAGTCCTCGATCTTCTTGCCCGAGATGTGCAGCGCGTTGACCAGACCCGCCGCGCAGATCACCGCCGTCCCGTGCTGGTCGTCGTGGAACACCGGGATGTCCATCAACTCCTTCAGGCGGCTCTCGATGATGAAGCACTCGGGCGCCTTGATGTCCTCCAGGTTGATGCCGCCGAAGGACGGGCCGAGCAGCTTGACCGCGTTGATGAACTCGTCGGCGTCCTCGGTATCGACCTCGAGGTCGATCGAGTTCACGTCGGCGAAACGCTTGAAGAGGACCGACTTGCCCTCCATCACCGGCTTCGACGCCAGCGCGCCGAGATTGCCGAGCCCGAGCACCGCCGTCCCGTTCGAGATCACCGCGACCATGTTGCCCTTGGTCGTGTAGTCGTAGGCGGTTTCCGGGTTCTCGGCGATCGCCTCGCAGGGCACCGCCACGCCGGGCGAATAGGCCAGGCTCAGGTCCCGCTGCGTCGCCATCGGCGTGGAGGCCTGGATGTCGATCTTCCCCGGACGCGGTTCGAGGTGATAGGCGAGCGCCTCCTCGCGCGTGATCTTGGATTTGCCGGCCATGCGTCTCCCTCCCTCGCATCGGGCGGAGTCCGGTGTAGCGCGAGGCCGATGCCCGGGCAACACGGGCTTTCGCGCGGATTCGGCAGCGGCTAGTCTCCGGCGAGCCCGACGGCGGGGGGACGATGACGGCGCAAGCGACGCCCATGATGGCGCAATACCTGGAGATCAAGGCGCAGCACCGCGATGCGCTCCTGTTCTACCGGATGGGCGATTTCTACGAGATGTTCTTCGACGACGCGGAGGCCGCGGCGGAGGCGCTCGACATAGCGTTGACCAAGCGCGGCAAGCACGCGGGCGACGACATCCCGATGTGTGGCGTCCCGGCCCATTCCGCCGAAGGCTACCTGCTGACGCTGATCCGCAAGGGCTTCCGCGTCGCGATCTGCGAGCAGATGGAGGACCCGGCCGAAGCGAAGAAGCGCGGCGCGAAATCCGTCGTCCGGCGCGAGGTCGTGCGGCTCGTGACCCCCGGTACGCTGACCGAGGACACGCTGCTTGAACCCCGGCGCCACAACTTCCTTGCCGCCTGGGCCGACATCCGTGGCGAGGGGGCGCTGGCCTGGGCCGACATCTCGACCGGCGCCTTCCAGGTGATGGCCTGCGCCCCGGTGCGCCTCGGCCCCGAACTCGCCCGCCTCGCCCCGGCGGAGATCCTCGTCGCCGATGGCACGGCCCTGCCCGACGCGCTGTCTGCCGACAGCCCCGCCGCGGTGACCCCGCTATCCCCGGCGAGCTTCGAGTCCCGCGGTGCCGAACGGCGGCTCGGCGACCTTTTCGGTGTCCAGACGCTGGACGGTTTCGGCAGTTTCGGCCGCGCGGAACTGGCGGCGATGGGCGCGGTGGTCGATTACCTCGACCTCACCCAGAAGGGCCAGCTTCCGCGCCTTCGCCCGCCCGTCCGCGAAAGCGCTGCACGGGTGATGCAGATCGACGCGGCCACCCGGCGCAACCTGGAACTGACCGCCGCGCTGGCCGGGGGTCGCGCGGGCAGCCTGCTCGCCACCATCGACCGCACCGTGACAGCGGCGGGCGGGCGGCTTCTCGAACGGCGGCTGTCGAGCCCGCTGACCGATGCCGCCGCCATTTCCGCGAGGCACGAGGCCGTCGCGCACTGGGTCGGGGACACGGGCGGGCACGAAACGGTGCGGGATGCCCTGCGCCGAGTCCCCGATCTTGACCGCGCGCTCGCCCGCCTCGCCATCGGGCGCGGCGGCCCGCGGGATCTCGCCGCGATCCGCAACGGGCTGGAAGCGGCAGCCGCGCTTTCCGACCGCCTCGACCCCGCCGCCCTGCCCCCGCTTCTGGCCGAAGCCGCCGCACGCCTGTCCGGTCACGACGCGATCGCGGGGCGTCTTGCCGATGCGCTGGTGGCCGAACCGCCGCTTCTCGTCCGCGATGGCGGTTTCATCGCCCCGGGCCACGACGCCGACCTCGACGAGGCCCGCCGCCTCCGCGACGAGGGGCGCGGCGTCATCGCCGGGATGCAGGCGGAGTTCGTCGAAGCCACCGGCATCAACGCGTTGAAGATCAAGCACAACAACGTGCTCGGATACTTCATCGAGACACCGGCGACCCACGCGAAGAAGATGCTTTCGGAGCCGCTGTCGCAGACCTTCATCCACCGCCAGACCACCGCCAGCGCGGTCCGCTTCACCACGGTCGACCTGTCCGAGCTGGAAACCAAGATCCACAATGCCGGCGCCCGCGCGCAGGATATCGAGACCGCGCTGTTTCGCGCCCTCTGCGACGCGGTCATGGCCGAACAGGGCCCCATCGGAGACGCCGCCGCCGCGCTGGCCGAACTCGACATGGCCGCGTCGCTCGCCACCCTCGCCGCCGAAAAGGACTGGACCCGCCCCCGGATCGACGACAGCCGCGCCTTCGAGATCGAGGCTGGGCGCCATCCCGTGGTCGAGGCCGCGCTCGCGCGCGACGGCCAGCCCTTCATCGCCAACGATTGCGCCCTGACCGCCGAAGCCGAGGACGCGGCGATCACGCTCCTTACCGGGCCGAACATGGCCGGCAAGTCGACCTGGCTGCGCCAGAACGCGCTGATCGCCATCCTCGCCCAGACCGGCAGCTTCGTTCCCGCCCGCTCCGCGCGTATCGGCCTGGTATCGCAGGTGTTTTCCCGCGTCGGTGCCTCCGACGACCTCGCCCGCGGACGGTCGACCTTCATGGTCGAGATGGTGGAAACCGCCGCGATCCTGAACCAGGCTGATTCCCGCGCGTTGGTGATCCTCGACGAGATCGGCCGTGGCACCGCGACGTATGACGGCCTCTCCATCGCCTGGGCGGTGCTGGAACAGCTTCATGCGGTCAACCGCTGCCGCGCGCTCTTTGCGACTCACTACCACGAACTGACCCAGCTTGCCGCGCGCCTGCCCGGGCTGCGCAACGCAACCGTCGCCGTGCGGGAATGGGACGGCGAGGTGGTGTTCCTGCACGAGGTCCGCGACGGCGCCGCCGACCGGTCCTACGGCGTGCAGGTCGCGAAACTCGCCGGTCTGCCACCGGCGGTGACGGCCCGCGCGCAGGACGTGCTCGAAGCCCTGGAAAAGGGTGACCGGCAGGGATCGGGCCACGCGAAGGCGCTGATCGACGACCTCCCGCTCTTCGCTGCGACCCGGCCCGAGCCGGAGGCGAAACCGTCGAAGATCGAGGCCCGCCTGCGCGACATCCAGCCAGACACGCTCACCCCGCGCGAGGCGTTGCAGATTCTCTATGACCTGAAGGATGCGCTCGACGGCGCCTGAGCTTCTTTATCCCGAAAATATCCCGGGGGGTCCGGGGGGCAGCGCCCCCCGGCGGGTCGGCGCGCGACAGCGCGTCGAGATCAGCTTGCGGGGGTGGACGAAACGCCGACCTGCGCCGGCCGCAGGAGACGGTCGTGCAGCAGGAAACCCTCGGCCATCACCTGGATGATCTCGCCCGCCTTCGTTCCCGGCACCGGCGCCTCGAACATGGCCTGGTGGATCTTCGGATCGAAGGGATCGCCCGGCTCCGGCATGATCGGCGTTACGCCATGCTTGCCGAACACGTTCAGCAACTCCCGCAGGGTGAGTTCCACACCCTCGATCACCGGGCCGGCCGCGGCGCGGCCTTCCTCGCCCGCGGCGTCGAGCGCCCGGCGGAGGTTGTCGTAGACCGGCAGCAGGTCACGGGCGAGCTTGGACCCGCCGTACTGCTCCGCCTCGCGCCGGTCGCGCTCCGCGCGCTTGCGCATGTTCTCCGATTCCGCGAGCGTGCGCAGAAGACGGTCCTTCAACTCGTCGCGCTCGGAACGCAGCAGAGCAAGCTCGTCCTCTTCGGCGGTCTCGAAGGCTTCCTCGGCCTCGTTCATCTCGGCTTCGAGCGCCTCGATATCGTCGAGAAACTCTTCGTTCTTCGGCTCAGCCATCAATACCTCTCAGCCCCGGTCGGACATCAGCCGTCCGACCACCTGTGCGGTGTAGTCCACGATCGGAACGATCCGACCGTAGTTCAGGCGGGTCGGACCGATGACACCGACCGCGCCCAGAATCTTACGGTCGGCATTCATATAGGGAGAGACCACCAGAGAGGAACCGGAAAGTGAGAATAACTTGTTCTCGGAACCGATGAAGATCCGCACCCCGTCGCCGCCCTCGGTCAGTTCGAGGAACTGCTCGATGTCGCGCTTGCGTTCGAGGTCGTCGAACAACTCCCGGATGCGATCGAGATCGACGGATTCGGCGGAATCGAGCAGCATCGACCGGCCGCGCACGATCAGCCGGCCGGACTGCTCCACCTCGTTCTCCCACGACGCGAGCCCGCTTTCGATCAGCTCCTGCGCCAGCTTGTCGATCTCCTGCCGGCGCTTCTCGATCTCCTGCCCCATGATCGAGCGCAACTCGCCCAGGGTCCGCCCCTCGGCCAGCGCGTTCAGGAAGTTCGCGGCTTCCCGAAGGCTCGACGGCGTCTGACCCGGCGGCGGACGGAACAGGCGGTTTTCCACGTGGCCGTCGGCCGAGACCAGGACCACCAACGCCTGGTCGGCGGACAGCGAGACGAAATCGATATGCCGGATCGGCGCCTCGTGCTTCGGCGCCAGCACCAGCGAGGCGCCCTGGGTCAGGCCGCTCAGCGCCGCCCCGATCCGGTCGAGCGCCCCCGACACGTCCGGCCTGTTCGATCCCATCGTCTCGTCGATCTTCGAGCGGTCGTCGTTCGTCAGCTCCCGCATCTCCAGGAGCCCGTCGACGAAGAGCCTGAGCCCAAGCTGCGTCGGCACCCGCCCGGCGGAGACATGCGGGGAATCGAGCAGGCCGAGGAATTCGAGGTCCTGCATCACGTTGCGCACGGTCGCCGCCGAGACCTGCTCGCTCAGGCTGCGGGTCAGGGTGCGCGACCCGACCGGCGCGCCGGTTTCGAGATAGGCCTCTACCACCCGGCGAAAGACCTCGCGCGAGCGGTCGTTCAGTTCATCGAGGAGCTGCGGATTTCCTGCCATGTCGCATCATTTAGGGAGCCGGGGTGGCCCGGGTCAATGCGTGGTCGAACGGGGTTGCGGAGCGCGGGGCGCAGGGACTATGCCCGGGGCGCAGAACCCAGAGGGGGAGAAACGCCATGCGCCCGTCCGGCCGCGCTCTCGATGCCATGCGCCCGATATCCATCGAAACGGGGGTCACCGCCCACGCCGAGGGATCCTGCCTGATCCGCTGCGGCGGAACCCACGTCCTGTGCACCGCCAGCGTGGAGGAGCGTGTGCCGCCGTTCCTGAAGAACACCGGGCTCGGATGGGTCACGGCGGAATACGGCATGCTGCCCCGCGCCACCCATACCCGGATGCGCCGCGAGGCCGCCCAGGGCAAGCAGTCGGGCCGCACCCAGGAAATCCAGCGCCTGATCGGTCGCAGCCTGCGCGCGGGTATCGACCGCGTCGCGCTCGGCGAACGCCAGATCACCGTGGACTGCGACGTGATCCAGGCCGATGGCGGCACCCGCTGCGCATCGATCACCGGCGGGTGGGTCGCGCTGAAGCTCGCCATCCAGAAACTGATGAAGGCCGGCGACGTTCTGTCCGACCCCATCGTCGATCACGTCGCCGCGGTGTCCTGCGGGGTCTACGCGGGACAGCCGGTGCTCGACCTTGACTACGCCGAGGACAGCGAGGCCGGGACCGACGGCAACTTCGTGATGACCGGCGGCGGACGGATGATCGAACTCCAGGCCAGCGCCGAGGGCGCCACCTTCAGCCGCGCCGATTTCGACGCGCTGATGGCGCTTGCCGAGAAGGGCGTCGGCGAACTCGTGGCGGCGCAGACGGCGGCGGTGTCGTGAAACGCTTCACCGGGCGGGACCTGCTGATCGCGACCCACAACCGCGGCAAGATGGACGAGATGGCGGCGCTGCTGGCGCCTTACGGCATCGCCGTCACCTCCGCCGCCGATCACGGCCTGCCGGAGCCGGAGGAAACCGGCACCACCTTCGTCGAGAACGCCCGCATCAAGGCCCACGCCGCATCCGCCGCAACCGGCCTCCCGGCGCTTGCCGACGACAGCGGCATCGTCATTGACGCGCTCGACGGCGCGCCGGGCGTCTACACCGCCGACTGGGCGGAAACCCCGAACGGCCGCGATTTCCACATGGCGATGACCCGCGCCCATGACGAACTGATCGCCCGCGGCGCGCCCGAACCCTGGACTGCGCGGTTCTGCTGCACGCTGGTCCTCGCCTGGCCCGATGGCACCGACGCGGTGTTTCCCGGCGTGATGGAAGGCCGCTTCGTCTGGCCCATGCGCGGTGCCGAGGGCCACGGCTACGACCCCGTGTTCCAGCCGGTAGGCCACGACCGCACCTTCGCCGAGATGGACCCGGCGGAAAAGAACCGGATCAGCCACCGTGCCGATGCCGTGCGCAAGTTCGAGGCCATTCTTGGAGCCTGAAGCCGACCGCTTCGGCATCTACGTCCACTGGCCGTTCTGCCAGGCGAAGTGCCCCTACTGCGATTTCAATTCCCATGTCGCCGCCCGGATCGACCAGCGCAGGTGGGCCGCCGCCTATCGCGCGGAAATCGCCAGAGCCCGAGCCGAGCTTGGATCGCGCCGGGTCGATACCGTGTTTTTCGGCGGCGGAACGCCATCATTGATGGACCCGGATCTTGTAGAAGAAATCCTGACGGCGATCCGCGCTGCCTGGCCCGTCTCCAACGATTTCGAAGTCACGATGGAGGCCAACCCGACCTCGGTCGAAGCCGGCCGGTTCCGGGGCTACCGCGAGGCCGGCGTTTCGCGGATCTCCGTGGGGCTGCAGTCGCTGGACGACGCCTCGCTGAAGGCCCTCGGCCGCCTGCACAGCGCGGCGGAGGGCATTCGGGCGCTGGACCTCGCCCGCTCGGTCTTCGACCGGGTGAGCTGCGACCTGATCTACGCGCGGCAGGACCAGTCGCTCGACCAGTGGAAGGCGGAACTGGCGACGGCCATCGCGCTCGGCACGGATCACATGTCGCTGTACCAGTTGACGATCGAGGACGGGACGGCGTTCGGAGACAGGTTGCGCGCAGGACGGCTGCGCGGTCTGCCGGGCGAGGACCTGTCCGCGGACCTGTACGACGCGACGCAGGAGATGATGGAGGCCGCGGGGCTGCCCGCCTACGAGGTATCGAACCACGCCCGGCCCGGTTCGGAATGCCGTCACAACCTGATCTACTGGCGCGGGCAGGAATACCTCGGGGTCGGTCCCGGCGCGCATGGCCGCATCCGTCCCGCCGGGGTCTGGCTGGCGACCGAAGGCGCGAAGGCACCGGGCGACTGGCTGCGCCGGGTGGAAGAGGACGGATCGGGCGAACTGCCGCGCGAGACGCTGAACGCGCGGGATCGCGGGGTGGAATACCTGCTGATGAGCCTGCGGCTCGACGAGGGCAGCGCGCTAGCCCGGCTTGGTGACGAGGTGCTGGACCGGCGCGCGGTGGAAGAGCTGTGCGACTCCGGCCACCTCTGGACGCGCGACGGCCGGATCGGTGCGACGAAGACCGGCCGCCCGGTGCTGAACGCCGTCCTGGAGCAGCTGCTGGCCTAGGCCCCGAGAAGCTGCACCAGGTCGTCGAGCTGCTGCAGGTCGCGGTAGCGGATGGAGATCCGGCCGCCGCCGGTACCGGCATCGTACTCCACCGAAACCGGCATCTTCAGAACGGCTGAGATCGACCGTTCAAGCTCCGCGGTATCCGCGTCCTTCTGCGGATGCGGCCGTTTCTGACCGCTGCCGGGGTTCGATGCGGGACCGGCGGCGAGCTTCTCAGCCTCCCGCACCGACAGCCCCTTCGCAACAACAATCCGCGCAAGTTCCGTCGCGCGGTCGGAAGTGATCAGCGCCCGGGCGTGACCCGCGGAAAGCTGACCGGCGCGGAGCATGTCCTGCACCGGCTCCGGCAATGTCGTCAGGCGCAGCGTGTTGGCGATGTGGCTGCGGCTCTTGCCCATCGCCTGCGCCAGCTTTTCCTGCGTGTGCCCGAACCGGTCCATGAGCTGGCGATACCCCATCGCCTCCTCGATCGGGTTGAGGTCGGCGCGCTGGATGTTCTCGATGATCGCGACCTCGAGAACCTCGGTGTCGTCGAAGTCCCGGACCAGCGCGGGCACCTCGTGAAGCTGCGCGAGCTGCGCCGCCCGCCAACGCCGTTCCCCCGCTACGAGCTGGTAGCTGTCAGCCACGGTCGGGTCCGGGCGGACGATGAGCGGCTGGATGATGCCCTTCTCCTGGATCGACTGCGCGAGATCCTCCAGCGCAGATTGCGAGAAACTGCGCCGCGGCTGATCGGGGTTCGGCCGGATGCGCTCGATCGGGATCAGCCGGTCGGGGCGCGGGGCAGAGGCCGGGTCCACCTCGGACGCGGGGTTGATATCGGCCATGAGCGCGGAAAGCCCGCGCCCGAGGCCACGCTTGTCACGGCGGGGGGTCGGGGAATCGGAAGTCATGCGTGGGTCATCTGCCTGTCGAGCATTTCCCGGGCGAGGCTGCGGTAGGCCGCGCTGCCCTTGGAGTTGTTGTCGTATTGCAGGACGGGGATGGCGTAGGACGGCGCCTCGGAGAGGCGGACGTTGCGCGGAATGTGGGTGCGGAAAACGAGGTCTCCGAGGTTCTCGCGCGCGTCTTGCTCCACCTGCTGACACAAGTTGTTGCGTTGGTCATACATCGTCAACACAACACCTTCGATACGAAGGCTCGGGTTCGCGGATTGCCGGACCTGCCGAAGCGTGTGCATCAACTGGCTGAGGCCTTCCAGCGCGAAGAACTCCGCCTGCAGCGGGACGAGCACGGCATGGGCGGCCACCATCGCGTTGATCGTCAGCAGGTTCAGCGACGGCGGGCAGTCGATCAGCACGAAATCCCAGGCGTCGAGGCCGTCAGACGCCAGCGCGTCCTTCAGGAGGAAAACGCGTTTCTCGTGGGTCACGAGCTCCACGTCCGCGGAGCTGAGGTCGGTGGTCGCGGGGGCGATGGACAACCGCTCCACGCTCGTCGGCGCAACGACTTCGGACAGTGCCACGCCGTCGAGGATCAGGTCGTAGGTGGTGAGCCCGCGGGTCGCGCTGTCGATGCCGAGCCCGGTCGAGGCGTTGCCCTGCGGGTCGAGGTCGATCACCAGCACGCGGCGCCCGGCCTCGGCCAGCGACGCGCCGAGGTTGATCGCTGTCGTCGTCTTGCCCACGCCACCCTTCTGGTTCGCGATGGCGAGGATGCGGGTCCGGGGATGCTCAGACACGGGCGAGATCTCCTATCCTGTAAATCACGGCCTCGGGGTCCGTCTTACTGGCAAAACTCTCGCGCTTCATCTGCCAAATCGCGTCCGCGTCGATTTCCTCGGCGCGGTGGGATTTGCCCTTCGGCAGAAGCGCTATTCCGCCATCGGACAGGTGTCGATCCACGAGGCCGAGCAACCTGGGAAGCGGTGCGAGAGCGCGTGCGGAGACGATATCAGCGTTTTGCGGCGGGGCATCCTCGATCCGTCGGGTCAGGATGCCGACTTCAAGCCCGGCGAGCCTTGCGGTTTCACGGATGAAGCCGCATTTCCGCAGGTCGCTTTCGATGAAAGTGAACCGCAGCCCCGGTGCGAGTTCCGCGGCAGCCATCGCACAGACGAGGCCGGGAAAGCCCGCGCCACTGCCGATATCGAGCCACAGGCCGGAATCGACGTGCCGGAGCGGAAAGACCTGAAAGGAATCCGCGATATGCCGTGACCAGGCCTCCGCCAAGGTCGACGGCGCAACGAGGTTAATCGCGGGCTGCCACTTCGCCAGCTGCACCGCGTAGATCTCGAGCTTCGTCAGAGTTTCACGTGAAACATTCGCCGCGACGTAGGCGCGAGCTTCGTCCTCCGTCATGCGCTCCGCCGACGAAGATGTGTCAGGAGAAGGGTCAGCGCGGCGGGCGTCATCCCCTCGATCCGCGCTGCCTGGCCGATGGTTGCTGGCCGCACGCGGACCAACTTGCCCTTCAGTTCGTTCGACAAGCCGGACAGCGGTTCGTAATCGAAATCCATGGGGATCGCGTGGGATTCATCGCGTTTCAACGTTTCCACGTCCTTCTGTTGCCGGACAACGTAGTGCCGATACTGCGCCTCCCGCTCCACCTGCGCCTTTGCCTCGGGGTCGTGATCCGCGAGGGACGGCCAGATCGTCGCGAGGGTTTGGATGTCGATATCCGGGAACGAAAGAAGGTCCAGCCCCGAGCGGCGCTGACCATCCTGTGTCATCGACAACCCCTTCGCTGCACCTTCCGACGGCGTGAGCGTGGCGGCTTCCAGTTCTTTCGTCAGGGCATCCAACGCCGCCATCTTCCGTTCGAAGGCTTGCTCACGCGCGTCATCGATGATCCCCAAGTCACGCGCGATGGGCGTCAGGCGCTGATCGGCATTGTCCGCGCGCAGGCTGAGCCTGAATTCCGCGCGGGACGTAAACATGCGATACGGTTCGGACACGCCGCGCGTGACGAGATCGTCGATCATGACCCCCGCATACGCCTCGTGCCGTCCGAGTTGGAATGGCTCCCTCCCGCTCGCGAGGAGGGCAGCATTCAGCCCGGCAACCAGTCCCTGCGCTGCTGCCTCCTCGTAACCCGTCGTTCCGTTGATCTGGCCCGCGAGGAACAACCCCGGCAGCGCCTTGAGTTGCAGTCTGGCATCGAGAGACCGGGGGTCGACGTAGTCGTACTCTATCGCGTAACCGGGTTGCAGGATCTCCGCGTTCTCGAGCCCGTGAATGGACCTGACGTAGCTCTCCTGCACATCCGGCGGGAGCGAAGTCGAGATGCCGTTCGGATACACCACATCTGTAGTCAGTCCCTCTGGTTCGAGGAAAATCTGGTGGCTCTCCTTTTCCGCGAACCGTACCACCTTGTCCTCGATGGACGGGCAGTAGCGCGGCCCGACACCTTCGATACGCCCACCATACATCGCGGACCGGGACAGGTTTTCGCGGATGATGTCGTGCGTCCGAGCGTTGGTATGCGCGATCCCGCAGGCCACCTGGCGCTGAGACGGCGCGCGGGAGAGGAAGGAAAACAGCACCGGATCGTCGTCGGCCGGCTGCATCTCCAGCGTGTCCCAGGCTATAGTACGCCCATTCAGTCGCGGCGGGGTGCCTGTTTTCAACCGACCGAGAGGCAGGTCCAGGTTGCGAAGCCGCTCTGACAGGCGGTCCGCTGCGTCATCCCCGATGCGCCCGCCTCGCGACGTGGATTCCCCCATGTGGATGACGCCACGAAGAAACGTGCCGGTGGTCAAGACGACCGCACCGGCCGTGATCTCGGCGCCATCGCCCAGAACCACGCCCGAAACGGTACCATCGCCGTCCAACAGATCCACGACCTCGCCGCTGACGATCTCCAGCAAGGGCGTCTCCGCGAGGATCTCTTGCACAGACTGCCGGTACAGCACTCTGTCGGATTGCGTCCGCGGCCCCTGCACCGCCGGGCCTTTCCGGCGGTTCAGCAGGCGAAACTGGATTCCGGATCGATCTGCGGCCAGGCCCATCAGCCCACCCATGGCATCGATTTCGCGAACCAGGTGGCCCTTGCCGAGCCCGCCGATCGCGGGATTGCAGGACATGACGCCGATCTGATCCGGCCTCATGGTCACGAGAAGCGTCCGTGCACCGGCCCGCGCGGCCGCATACGCGGCTTCCGCCCCCGCATGGCCCCCGCCGACGATCACGACATCGCGGTCCCGATGTTTCACGTGAAACACTCCTACTTCCCGATGCAAAAGGACGAGAAGATCTTGCCCAGAACATCCTCGACACCGATCCTTCCGACCAGCTCTTCCAGTGCGCGGATGGCGGATCGTAGCTCTTCCGCGGCGGTATCGGCGAACCCGATGTCCTGCTCCACCAAGGATAGTGCTCTCTGAGCGCACCCACTTGCGCGGGACATCGCCGCCACGTGCCGAGATCGAGTCGCGGTCCGGACTCCTGCAGCGCGCTTCCCTAACACCTCGGCAATCCGATCGACAAGCCCGTCGACGCCATCCCCCGTGACGGCGGAAATGCCCTCACCCCCGCGAATGTCGACTTTCGATCGAACCACGATGTCTTCGGGATAAAGCAACACCTCAGGTACTTCGGAATCCATCGAAGAAAGCCAGACTCGAAGGTCCGCGGACGAAGCCCGCTGCCTCGCCCGGTCGACTCCGATCCCTTCGACGAGGTCAGTCGTCTCCCGGATGCCCGCCGTGTCCAGCAACGTGACCGGCAAGCCGCGCAGGTCCAGTCGCACCTCGATCACGTCTCGCGTCGTTCCCGCGACCTCCGACGTGATCGCCGCATCGCGACCGGCCAGAGCATTCAGCAGCGTCGATTTCCCTGCATTCGGCGCACCCATGATGGCGACCTCGAACCCGTCCCGGACGCGTTCCGCCACCCTTGCCCCGCGGACCTCGGCTTCCAGCGTCTGACTGACCTCCGCCAGCAGTGACAGCACTTCACCGGAAACGTCTTCCGGCACCTCCTCGTCCGCGAAATCTATCGTTGCTTCCAGTAATGCGGCGGCCCTGAGCAGTTTCGCCCGCAAGCCCTCGACCGTCCGCCCAAGCGCGCCTTCGAACACCCGCATGGCCAGCAGGCGTTGCGCCTCGGTCTCCGCCTCGATCAGATCGCCCAGGCCTTCGACCTGGGCCAGGTCCATTCGGCCATTCATCAGGGCCCGGCGCGTGAACTCGCCCGGGTCCGCTGGCCTCAACTCCTCCCCCGATCCCAGGACGCGCAGGACCGTCGCCACGACCGCGCGGCTTCCGTGGGTCTGCAGTTCCACAACGTCCTCCCCGGTGAAACTCGCCGGCCCCGCGAAGACGAGCACCAGTGCCTCGTCAATCACCGCTCCATCGACGTCCGTCAGCTTCCGCAACGCGAATCGTCCCGGGCCTGGCAGGGCGCCTGCCAACCGTGCCGCCGCCGCGAACGCGGCCGGTCCCGAGATGCGAACGACAGAGACCCCCGCCCGTCCCGGGGCGGAGGCCTCTGCGAATATCGTGTCCATGGAGGCCTCCGGCGAGAACTCAGGCGTTCATCGAATCGAAGAACTCGGAGTTCGTCTTCGTCTGCTTCAGCTTCGACAGAAGGAACTCGATCGCATCCGTGGTTCCCATCGGGTTCAGGATGCGCCGGAGCACGTAGGTCTTCTGCAGGTCGGCCTTGTCGACCAGCAGGTCCTCCTTCCGTGTGCCGGACTTGAGGATATCCATCGCCGGGTAGACCCGCTTGTCGGCCACCTTGCGGTCGAGCACGATCTCGGAGTTGCCGGTGCCCTTGAACTCCTCGAAGATCACCTCGTCCATCCGGCTGCCGGTGTCGATCAGCGCGGTCGCGATGATGGTGAGCGATCCGCCTTCCTCGATGTTCCGCGCCGCACCGAAGAACCGCTTCGGCCGCTGCAGCGCGTTCGCATCGACGCCGCCGGTGAGCACCTTGCCGGAGGATGGCACGACGGTGTTGAACGCTCTACCAAGTCTTGTGATTGAGTCGAGCAGGATAACAACATCTCGCTTGTGCTCGACCAGCCGCTTGGCCTTCTCGATCACCATGTCGCTGACCGCCACGTGCCGCGTCGCCGGTTCGTCGAAGGTCGACGAGATCACCTCGCCCTTCACGCTCCGCTGCATGTCGGTCACTTCCTCCGGCCGCTCGTCGATCAGCAGCACGATCAGGTAGCACTCCGGGTGGTTGGCCTCGATCGAGTGGGCGATGTTCTGCAGCAGCACCGTCTTGCCGGTCCGCGGCGGCGCCACGATCAGCGATCGCTGCCCCTTCCCGATCGGTGCGACCAGGTCGATGATCCGCGCGGAACGATCCTTGATCGTCGGATCCTCGATTTCCATCTTCAGCCGCTCGTCGGGATAAAGCGGCGTCAGGTTGTCGAAGGCCACCTTGTGCCGCGCCCGCTCCGGGTTCTCGAAGTTGATCTGGGTGACGTTGACCAACCCGAAATACCGCTCGTTCTCGTTCGGCGCGGCGATCACGCCCTCCACCGTGTCCCCGGTGCGAAGCGCGAACTGGCGGATCATGTCGGGCGAAACGTAGATGTCGTCCGGGCCCGGCAGGTAGTTGGCTTCCGGGCTGCGCAGGAAGCCGAAGCCGTCCTGCAGCACCTCGAGCACGCCGTCGCCCGAGATTTCCCATCCCTCCTCCGCGCGCTCCTTCAGGATCGCGAACATCATGTCGCCCTTGCGCATGGTGGAGGCGTTCTCAATCTCGAGCTCCTCGGCCATGTCGACCAGGTCTTTGGGGGAAAGGGCCTTCAGGTCGGCCAGGTTCAAACGCTCTTCGGTCATATGGGGAAACAGCCTCGGGTCCGCGGCATCGGCGCGGACGGATCATGCATCAATCGGGAAGCCCTTCCGGGACGGGACCGTCCCCGGGCGATGCCGCATCTAGGCAGCCCCGCCCGTTTTGTCAACGAAAACTCAGAACGGCTTGGCGATGACCGACACCACGATCACGATCAGCAGCAGGGTCGGAAGCTCGTTCATCATCCGGTAGGTGCGGCCGGTCCGGGTGTCGGTCCCCGCCGCCAGGTCCTTGCGCCGAAGCGCAAGCCAGTGGTGGAACCACGTCATCGCCAGCACCGCTACCGCCTTGGTCCACGGCCAGCCGAGGCTCCAGTCCACCACGCCGGGCGTGAACACGAGCATCAGCCCGAACACCCAGGTCGCGATCATCGATGGGTTCATGATCGCCCGCAGGAGCCGCCGCTCCATCACCTGGAACAGCTCCGCCTTCTCGCCCTCGGGTCCCGCCACCTCGACGTGGTAGACGTACAGCCTCGGCAGGTAGAACAGCCCGGCCATCCACGCGATGACCGAGATCACGTGCAGGCTCTTGGTCCACGGATAGGCCGCGGCCAGGAAATCGAGGATCATCCCGTCGTCTCCGTCCCGACTCTCTTCAAAGAAATATTTATTAGAAGAGAAGTTGTGGTGGTTGTAGGGGATCTGGATAGCGGGGATAACCCTGTTGGCCCGCGGTCGTCCACGCATTTCTCCACCTACCGCATCCTGGTGGTCCCGGGGGATCTGGATGCACGGGAAAACTCGCAAACCGGCCTGAGGATCAATGGCTTGGATACCCGATGCCTGTTGATGACATTCGCATGACACGGGACGAATCGGCCGCCGCGCGGGGTGTGCACAGAGCCGCGTTGAAAACCCGTCCACGGGGGGATCGGACCGTGGCGCGGGGCCGGCGCGACCCCTCTGTCGTGGAAACCTGTCGGACCGCCTCCCTGCCCCCTGCCCGTCCCGCGATGACCGACAGGCTTATCCCCGGACTTGTCACCGGGGGCGCCGCGTGACCCGTATCGTTCTCGCCTCCGCCTCGCCGATCCGGGCCGAGCTTCTGACCCGTGTCGGCCTCACCTTCGACACCCGCCCCGCGCGGGTCGACGAGGATGCCGTGCGCCGGGGGATGGAGGCCGAAGGCGCCCCGCCCCGCGACATCGCCGACGCGCTGGCCGAGCTGAAGGCTGTCAAGGTCTCCGGTCTCGAACCCGGCGCCCTGGTGATCGGCAGCGACCAGGTGCTGGCCCATGACGGCGCGATCCTGACGAAGCCCGAAACCCGCGACGCCGCCGAGGCGCAGCTTCGCAGGCTCGCGGGCACAGAACACAGGCTGGTCACGGCCGCCGTCATCGCGGTCGACGGGCAGCCGCAATGGCGCGCCGTCACGGTCGCGCGGCTGACGATGAAGCCGCTGACGGATCGTGCGATCTCCTCCTATCTCGGCCGCAACTGGCCCGGCGTCTCCGGCTGCGTCGGCGGCTACAAGCTGGAGGAGGAAGGGCCGCGGTTGTTCCAGCGCATCACCGGCGACTATTTCACCATCCTCGGCCTCCCGCTCCTGGAGCTCTGCGCGTATCTTGAGACGCGGGGGGAGTTCGAGGATGAGTAACCAGGTACTTCTGGCAGGCGTGATCGGTGACCCGATCGCACATTCCAAGTCACCCGCGCTGCACGGCCACTGGCTCAGGCGGTACGGGATCGAAGGCTATTACGTGCCGCTGCACGTCACCCATGAAAACCTTCCCAAGGTTCTGAAGACACTACCGAAAATGGGCTTCAAGGGGGTCAATGTCACGATCCCACACAAGGAACAGGCGCTGAGTCTCGCGGATTCCGTCACCGACCGCGCGGCGCTGATCGGCGCGGCGAACACGCTGACCTACACCAGCTCGGGGACGATGCAGGCGGACAATACCGACGGCGTCGGCTTCATCGCCAATATTCGGCAGGCCGTGCCCGACTGGGTCGCCGGTACGGGACCGGCGATGGTGCTCGGCGCGGGCGGGGCGAGCCGGGCGATCCTGTCGGCGCTCCTGTCCGAGGGCGCGCCGCGCGTCATCCTCGCCAACCGCACCCGCGCCCGCGCGGAGGCATTGCGCGAAAAGCTCGGCGCGCGGGTGGAACTGCTGGACTGGCACCGCATAGCGGACGCGCTGTCCGAGGTGCATACCGTGGTCAACACCACGTCCCTCGGCATGACCGGTTCGCAACCGCTTCACATCGACCTGTCGCGCGTCCGGCCCGGAACGGTGGCCGCCGATCTCGTCTACACCCCGCTGATGACGGATTTCCTGCTGAACGCGGAGGCCGCGGGATGTCGCGTGGTCGACGGGCTCGGAATGCTGCTCCACCAGGCCGCGCCGGGGTTCGAGCGCTGGTTCGGCAAGCGCCCGGTGGTGGACGAGGAATTGCGGCAGGCCGTGCTCGCCTCATGAAGCTTCTCGGCCTGACCGGCTCCATCGGGATGGGGAAATCGACGACCGCGGGGTTCTTCCGCGACGCGGGCGTCCCGGTCTGGGATGCCGACGCGGCGGTCCACAGGCTCTACGCCCCGGGCGGCGCAGCGGTCGAACCCGTCGCGGCGCTTTGCCCCGCCGCGCTGAAGGATGGCGGCATCGATCGCGCAGCCCTGAAGGACTGGATCGCCGGGGATCCGACCGCCCTGTCCCGGCTGGAATCCGTGGTGCATCCGCTCGTCAGCGCCGACCGGCGGCAGTTCATGGCGGAACACGCCGATGCGCCACTCGTCGTCCTCGATATCCCGCTCCTGTTCGAAACCGGGAACCCTGCCGATTTCGACGCTATTCTGGTGGTTAGTGTCGATTCCGCGGAACAGAGACGGCGCGTCCTGTCCCGCCCCGGCATGACGGAAGCGCAGTTCGACGCGATTCTATCTCGCCAGATGCCGGATGCCGAAAAACGTGCGCGCGCCAACCACGTCGTCGAAACGCGAAGCCTTGAACAGACGCGCCGGGACGTGGAGACTCTGATCGCGGACCTGACGGGAGACGGCTGATGCGCGAGATCGTGATGGACACGGAAACCACCGGGCTCGAACCGTCCGAAGGCCATCGCGTGGTCGAGATCGGCGGCGTCGAGCTATGGAACCATGTTCCCACCGGCCGCACCTACCACCAGTACATCAACCCGAAGCGCGACATGCCGGTCGAGGCATTCGACGTTCACGGGCTGAGCGAGGAATTCCTGTCGGACAAGCCCGTGTTCGAGGACATCGCCGACGCGTTCCTCGATTTCGTCGGCGACGCGACGCTCGTGATCCACAACGCGAGCTTCGACATGAAATTCCTGAACGCGGAACTGAACTGGGCGAAGAAGCCGTCCCTGCCGCTGAGCCAGGCGCTCGACACGCTGGCGATCGCGCGGCGGCGGTTCCCGGGCAGCCCGGGGTCACTCGACGCTTTGTGCCGCCGCTTCGGCATCGACAATTCCGCGCGCGAAAAGCACGGCGCGCTACTCGATTCCGAGATCCTCGCGGAAGTCTACCTGGAACTGATCGGGGGCCGTCAGCCCGACTTCGCGCTGGCCGGGCCGGCGACCTCGGGCAACGACCGGCAGGGCAGCGCGTGGCGGGCCTATCCCCGCCCCGAACCCCTGCCCCCGCGCTTGACCGAAGCCGAGATCGCCGCGCACGACGCCTTCGTCGCAGAACTGGGCGAAGGCGCCGTCTGGCGGCGGTTCGGCTAGGCGTCGGCGGTCGTCTGGGCGGCCTGGCGGCGCTGGATCTCGTTGCGGTAGATCGACAGGAAGTCGATGTTTTCCAGGTTCAGCGGCGGGAAGCCGCCGTCGCGGGTCACGTCATGGACGACGCGGCGGATGAACGGGAACAGCATCCGCGGGCATTCGATCATCAGGAACGGGTGAAGCTGCGCCTCGGGCACGTTCTCGACCGTGAAGACGCCCGCGTAATCGAGCTCCATCACGAAGATCGTCTGCGGGGTTTCGTCCTTGGTCTTGCTCTCGACGTTGAGCTTCACCAGCACCTCGTACTGGGTGTCGGCGCGCTTGCGGGCGTCGAGGCCGACCTTGACCTGGATTTCCGGCTGGCCGGTGGCCTGGATCTGCTTCTGCATCGCGATGTTCTCGAACGAGAGATCGCGGATGTACTGGCCGAGGACCTGCATCTTCGGCGGCTGAGCGGGTTGCGCCTGCGGATCGGCGGCGCCGTTCTCTTCGGCCATGTGGGCCTCCCTGGTTATTCTCCGGCGCGGGCTTAGCAGGAAGGGCCCGAGGCCTCAATGGCGCGTCCAGCCCGACGGGCCGGAGCCGCGCGGCGTATCCTCGACCTCGAAATCGCCCTCGATCACGTCGGCGCGCGGATGCTGCGGACGACCGGCGCCGTTGGCCTGGCCGCGACCGGTCGCGAAGCTGCGCACCTCGACCCGCTTTCCAAGCTCGCGCAGTGCGAACTGGCGCACCCGCGGGATCAGCAGGAGAAACCCGACGGCATCGGTGAAGAAGCCCGGCGTCAGCAGAAGCGCGCCGGAAAACAGGATCATGGCCCCATGCGCGAGTGGTTCCGTCGGATCGGTGAGGTCGTTGAAGCTGTCGCGCAGCCGGGCCAGCGCCTGCGCGCCCTGGCTCCGCACCAGCGTCGTGCCGGCGAAGGCGGTCAGGACGACGATGGCAAGCGTCGGCCACAACCCGATCGCACCGCCCACGGTGATGAAGAGGGCGATTTCGATCAGCGGTACGACCACGAAGATCACGAACAGCCACATGCGGCCAATCCTCCTGTGCGCGGCGGGGCGGGTGACCGGGACGTGACACCCTGCGCGATGGACTTGTCCCCCGCCAGTCCCTACATATGAAGCAAGCCGCCGTTATTGAATGCCTGCCAAGGATACCAGATGAATTCGACCCTGCTTCCGCTGCTGGTTCTCGCCGGAATCGCGATCTTCCTGATCCTCCGGCTGCGCAGCGTTCTCGGGACTCGGGAAGGGTTCGAGAAGCCCCCGGCGCAAAGCATGGGGCGCCCCGACACCCGGCGCGACTTCGACGTGATCGAGGGCGGGCCGGATCGCGACATCACCGACCATGTCGAGGACGGCAGCGACGCCGCCAAGGCGCTCGCGGGGATGAAGATGGCCGAGCCCGGGTTCTCCGTGTCGGAATTCCTGTCCGGCGCGCGCGGCGCATACGAAATGATCCTGATGGCCTTCGAACGCGGCGACATCTCCGCGGTGCGGACGTTCCTCGCGCCCGAGGTTCTGGAAACCTTCGAGACGGTCATCGCGGAGCGCGAGGCGAAGGGTCTGCGCATCGACGCGAACTTCGTCGGCGTGCGCGAACTGGCGCTGGCCGGCGCGGAATTCGACCGCGACACCTCGGAGGCCGAGATCACCGTCCGGTTCGTCGGCGAACTGACCTCGGTGGTACGCGACAGCGACGGGGCCATCGTGGAAGGCGACCCCAACGAGGTGAAGCGTCAGCGCGAGGTCTGGACCTTCGGCCGCACGATGGGCGCGGACGATCCCAACTGGGTGCTCGTCGCCACCGACGGATGACCGATGCGCGGCTGGCTCGTTGCCTGCGCGCTTGCGCTGACCGCGCCCGCCGAGGCGCAGACCTTGCCCCTTGACCTGCCGCCGGACCTGCCGGTTCGCCTGCTCGACTTCACCGACCTCGAAGGGTGGGCGGACGACGATCACGCCGCCGCGCTGACCGCCTTCCTGCAAACCTGCATCGACCTGCGCGACCCGGAATGGCAGTCGCTCTGCGGTGTCGCGCAGACCCAGGGGGCGGAGGGCGCCCGCGCCTTCTTCGAACTGTTCTTCCGGCCAGTCCTTGTCGGCGGCGACCGGCCCGCGCTGTTCACCGGTTATTTCGAACCCGAACTCGACGGATCGCGCACGCGGACGGGGCGGTATCGCTACCCGATCTACCGCCAGCCGCCGGAGTTGACCGGGCTCTGGCACACGCGGGCGGAGATCGAGGAACAGGGGTTGCTGGAGGGCAGGGGGCTAGAGATCGCGTGGGCCGACGACCCGGTCGAGGTGTTCTTCCTGCATATCCAGGGGTCCGGGCGGATCCGGCTGACCGACGGAACGACGATCCGGGTGGGCTACGGCAACCGCAACGGCCACGAATACCGGTCGGTCGGGCAGGAACTCGTCCGGCGCGGCATCTACCAGCCGCACCAGGTGTCGGCGCAGGTGATCCAGTCCTGGGTCCGCAGGCATCCGGCAGAGGGCTTGGAACTGCTGCGGCACAACCCGTCCTACGTCTTTTTCCGTGTCGTCGACGTGGACCCGGCGGCGGGGCCGCTCGGCGCGATGAACCGGTCGATCACGACGCTTCGCACCATCGCGGTCGACCCGGATTTCACCCCGCTCGGCGCGCCGGTCTGGATCGACAAGGAAGGCGAGGCGCCGCTGCACCGGCTGATGATCGCGCAGGATACCGGGTCGGCGATCCAGGGGCCGCAGCGGGCGGACGTGTTCTACGGCACCGGCGAGGATGCCGGGCGCGCCGCGGGCGCGGTGCGGGATCGCGGCCGGATGGTGGTGCTTCTGCCGATCGAACAGGCGCTCGCGCTAGTGCCCGAGGCCTGATGGCGAGGCGGCGCAAGCGACTATCGGACGAGGACCGCGCGGTCTGGGAACGGGTCGCGAAAACCACCCGGCCGATGGAGCGGGACCGCCCGGCAGTGGTCGCGCGCGAGACCCCGGATCCGCCCGAGCCATCGCGGCCGCGCGAGGCTGCCCCCGGCAATCCCGGAATCGACCCGTTCCGGATCGGTGAGGCCGCCGGGCCGAAAGGGCAGGGGCATCACCTCGCCCCGTCGGTGGTGGAGCGGATCGACAACGCGCCGGTAAAGATGCACCGGGGCACGCACCGCAGGATGGTGAAGGGCAAGATGCGGCCCGATGCGCGCATCGACCTTCACGGCATGACACTCGCCCGCGCGCACCCGCTCCTGATCCGGTTCGTGCTGGACGCGCACGCGCGCGGGGACCGCCTGTTGCTGGTCATCACCGGAAAGGGACGCGACGCGGAGGATGACGGCCCGATCCCCGTGCGCCGCGGCGTCCTGCGACACCAGGTGCCCGGCTGGCTGACCGCGCCGCCGCTCGGCTCGGTCGTGCTCGACATCCGTACCGCGCATCGCAGCCAGGGCGGGGAAGGGGCCTACTACGTCTACCTGAAGCGGGCCAAATGACCCGCCGCTACAGGACGTAACGCCCGAGATCCATGTTGCGGGACAGCTCGCCCAGGTTCGCCTCGACGAAATCGGCGTCCACCGTCACCGACTGCCCGGACTTGTCCGGCGCGGTGAAGCTGAGTTCCTCGAACACCCGCTCGATCACGGTGTAGAGCCGCCTCGCGCCAATGTTCTCTACCGATCCGTTGACCTCCGCGGCGATCCGGGCAAGCGCCGCGATCCCGTCCTCGGTGAAGCTGACCTCGACACCCTCCGTCGCCATCAGCGCGGTGTACTGCCGCGTCAGCGCGTTGTCGGTCTCGGTCAGGATACGGACGAAGTCCTCTTCCGTCAGGGCGCGCAGTTCCACCCGGATCGGCAACCGGCCCTGGAGTTCCGGCAGCAGGTCCGACGGCTTCGCGATGTGGAATGCGCCCGACGCGATGAACAGGATATGGTCGGTCTTCACCGGCCCGTGCTTGGTGGAAACGGTCGTGCCCTCGATCAGCGGCAGCAGGTCGCGCTGCACGCCTTCGCGGCTGACATCGGCACCACGGGTTTCCGACCGCGCGGCGACCTTGTCGATCTCGTCGATGAAGACGATGCCGTTCTGTTCGACCGCCTTCAGCGCCTCTTTCGTGACGATTTCCGTGTCGAGCAGCTTGTCGGCTTCTTCCTGTAGAAGAACATCGTAGCTCGCGGCGACGGTCATCTTCTTCCGAACCTGCCGGCCGCCGAAGGCCTTGCCGAAGATGTCGCCGATGTTCATGGCCCCGCCGCCCATCATCGGCCCCGCGCCGCCGGGCATTTCGAGCCCCTGGAACGGGTTCGACGTGTCGGTGACGTTGAGCTCGATCACGGTGTCGTCGAGTTCGCCCGAGCGCAGCTTCTTGCGGAACATCTCGCGCGTCTGGTCGCGCGCGTTTTCGCCCGCCAGCGCCGCGATCACCCGGTCCTCGGCGGCGTCGTGGGCCTTGGCCTTCACGTCCTCGCGCATCTGCTCGCGGATCATGATCTGCGCGGAATCCACGAGATCGCGGATGATTTGCTCCACGTCGCGGCCGACATAGCCGACCTCGGTGAACTTGGTCGCCTCGACCTTCAGGAACGGCGCCCTGGCCAGCTTCGCGAGCCGCCGCGAGATCTCCGTCTTGCCGACGCCGGTCGGGCCGATCATTAGGATGTTCTTCGGGTAGACCTCGTCGCGCAGGTCCTCGCCAAGCTGCTTGCGCCGCCAGCGGTTCCTCAGCGCCACGGCCACCGCGCGCTTGGCGTCCTTCTGGCCGATGATGAAACGGTCGAGCTCCGAGACGATTTCTCGGGGGGTCAGGTCGGTCATGAAGTCTCCGTCGTCAGGGCCCAGGGCGGAAGCCGCCGCTTGCCCGGGAAGTCTGGCAGGAGATCCATCAGCCAGCGCCGAAGAACCTCCCATTTCGCGCCGAGCAGGACCAGCCCGAGCCCGAGCGCGAGGATGGCGAGAAAGCCGTTGCCTTCCAGCACCGTGAACACGACCGCCACGATGTAGCCGACGCCGGACACGAGGAAGGACCGGCGGTCGATCACCACGGCCACCACGGCGAGAAGCGCGACGAACAGCACGATGATCGCCTGCGCCGTCAGCGACCCGGTTTCGAACAGGGTCAGCGCGACGGTGTTCACGATCGCGGGGGCGGCGATGACATGAAGCCAGAACCCCGCGCGCGAGCGGAGCGACACCCGGTGCGGATCGCCCATGTCGAACCACATCGCCACGGCGAAACCGATCAGGCCGAGGATCACGGTGATGATCGCGAAGGGCCCGCCCGCGGACAGGAGGAAGAAGTCGCGCGGATCGTCGGGCAGGGTGCCGTCGAGTGTCACGATGCCGAAGGTGGTCATGAACACCCCGAGCGCGATCAGCGCCATCGCGAACGGCACCCGGAAACAGAGGTAGTATCCCACCAGCGCGAGCGTGGTCAGCGCGGCGGCGACGGTGAAGAACTGCGGCGCCGTCGCGTCGAAGGTCCACCCGATGCCCAGCCCGATCTGCCAGATACTGAGCGCGAACATGATCACCAGCGCGATGGACGGCGCGACCATCCGGCGGGTCACGGTGAAGTAGCGCGCGAGCAACGCGACCGCGACCGCACCGACGAACCCGAACACGATGGTGCCGATGTAACCAGCGTCGGACGTGATCAGCCCGATCCCGGTCAGCCCGGTATAGCCGGCGTAGAGGATCACGAGGCCGACGACGATGAAGATCTCGTTGAAGCCGCGGAACAGTTCGAACGGTTCGTCGAGGCCCGACAGGTGCGCCCGCGCGCCGCGCCGGTCGTCGGACAGGGTCACGATGGAGGCCGCCTGGGCCTCCGAGATCATGCCCGCCGCGACGGCGGCGCGGATATCGTCGCGCGTGATCTCGGTCATCCGGAGATTTTTTCGACGGTGAGGTTGCCGTTCGTGTAGACGCAGATATCCGCCGCGATCCCCATCGCCTTGCGCGCGATGGTCTCGGCGTCCTCCGGCCCGTCGATCATCGCGCGGGCGGCGGCGAGCGCGTAGTTCCCGCCCGACCCGATGGCGGCGATGCCGTGTTCCGGTTCCAGCACGTCGCCCGCGCCGGTGATGACATAAAGTTCCGACCCGTCGGTGACAATCAGCATCGCCTCGAGCTTTTGGAGGTACTTGTCGGTGCGCCAGTCCTTCGCCAGCTCCACGGCGGCGCGCTGAAGCTGGCCGGGCGTGGCCTCCAGCTTCTTCTCAAGCCGTTCCAGGAGGGTGAAGGCGTCGGCGGTGGACCCGGCGAAACCGCAGACGACCTCGTGCCCGCCCGGCTTCAGCCGCCGGACCTTGCGCGCGGTTCCCTTGATGACGGTCTGGCCGAGGCTGACCTGACCGTCACCCGCCACCACGACCTCGCCGCCCTTCGCGACCCCGATGATCGTCGTGCCGTGCCACGTTTCGCCCATGTCCGCCTCGCTTCCCTTGCCAGTCCGGCCTATATGGACCCCTGTTCCCCGACCGGCAAGGCGGGGTGCCCCTGCGGCAAAGCTGCGCGACGGCTCCACGAAGGTTGCGCGATTTTCCGCGAGGAGATGAGACTGGTGCCAGCCATCGGCACCGCCGAAGCGAGAGACCGAGACATGACGCGACCCGCCACCCCCGTCCTCGACCGGATCGAGACCCCCGCCGACATCCGGCGGCTGTCCGACGGCGATCTTACGCGGCTCGCCCATGAATTGCGGGCCGAGACGATCTCGGCGGTGTCGGAGACCGGCGGGCACCTCGGGTCCTCGCTCGGCGTGGTGGAACTGACCGTCGCGATCCATGCCGTGTTCAATACGCCCTACGACAAGCTGGTGTGGGACGTGGGCCACCAGTGCTACCCGCACAAGATCGTCACCGGCCGGCGCGACCGGATCAGGACGCTGCGCAAGAAGGACGGGCTTAGCGGATTCACCAAGCGCGCCGAAAGCCCGTATGACCCGTTCGGCGCGGCGCATTCCTCGACCTCGATCTCGGCCGCGCTCGGCTTCACTATCGCGCGTGACCTGGGCGAGCCGACGGGCGACGCCATCGCCGTCATCGGGGACGGCGCGATTTCCGCCGGCATGGCCTACGAGGCGCTGAACAACGCGGGCGCCGAGGGCCGGCGGCTCTTCGTGATCCTGAACGACAACGAGATGTCGATTGCCCCGCCGGTCGGCGCGATGTCGAAATACCTGTCGCGGCTGGCCGATACCCCGCTCGGCACCCTGCGCGACATCGCCGAGGACTTCGCCGCCCACCTGCCGGAGCCGTTCCGCCACGGGGCCGAGCGCGCGCGCCAGCTGATGACCGGAACGATCGGGCAGGCGACGCTGTTCGAGGCACTCGGCTTCGACTACATCGGCCCGATCGACGGGCACGATCTGGGCCAGATCCTGCCCGTGCTCAGGGCCGCCAAGGCGCGGGCAACCGGCCCGGTCCTGATCCACGCGGTCACCGTGAAGGGCAAGGGCTACGGCCCCGCCGAAAAATCCGACGACTGCTACCACGGGGTCTCGCCCTTCGATGTCGAGACCGGCGAACAGCGCAAGTCGAAGCCGAACGCGCCGACCTACACCAAGGTCTTCGGGCAGACCCTGTCCCGCATGGCCGACACCGACCCGAAGATCGTCGCCGTGACCGCCGCGATGCCGGACGGGACCGGCGTCGACATCGTGGCCGGGGCGCATCCGGCGCGGGCCTTCGATGTCGGCATCGCGGAACAGCACGCCGTGACCTTCGCCGCCGGGATGGCGGCGGGCGGTCTGAGGCCGTTCTGCGCGATCTATTCCAGCTTCCTGCAACGCGGTTACGACCAGATCGTCCACGACGTCGCGCTCCAGAACCTGCCGGTCCGTTTCTGCATCGACCGCGCCGGGCTGGTCGGGGCCGACGGCGCGACCCATGCCGGGTCGTTCGACATCTCGTACCTGTCGGCGCTCCCGAACATGACCGTGATGGCCGCGGCGGACGAGGCCGAGCTGGTCCACATGCTCGCCACGATGGCCGCGCATGACAGCGGGCCGAGCGCGGTACGGTATCCGCGCGGCGAAGGGGTCGGGGTGGACCTGCCGGAAACCGGCGAGGTTCTTCCGATCGGGAAGGGCAGGGTGCTTCGAGAAGGGTCCGCAGTCGCGATCCTGTCCTTCGGCGCGCATCTAGCGGAGGTCCAGAAGGCGGCGGAGGACCTGGAAGAGCGGGGCGTGTCCGTCACCGTGGCCGACGCCCGCTTCGCCAAGCCGCTCGACACCGCGCTGATCGACGATCTCGCCGCCGGTCACCGCGCGCTTCTGACCGTGGAACAGGGCAGCGTGCTTGGCTTCGGGGGCATGGTCCTGCATCACCTCGCCGCCAGCGGGCGGCTCGACCGCGGGCTGGCGGTTCGGACGCTGACCCTGCCGGACCGGTTCATCGACCAGGCCAGCCCGGCAGAGATGTACGAGGACGCAGGCCTGACCGCTGCCGACATCGCCCGCGCCGCACTGTCGGCGCTCGGTGTCGGAACGGCGGAATTCGGACGGGGCCGCGCCTGACGCGCCGGGCTCAGGCCCGGACCGACCCGAAGATCGACGCGGCGTGATCGCGCAGGTAGATCGACAGCCAGGGCGTGAAGTCGTGCGGGTTCGCCATGACCTCGGCCGCGAGCGTCGGCAGCGGCCGCCAGATCGTGTCCATCACCTCGGCCGGGTTCGGCTCCGGTTCCCGGCCCTTCGGCAGTTCGCCCACGAAGATGTCGACCACCTCGTGTTCGATCATCCCGTTCCCGACCTCGGCGCGGTATTCGACCTGGTCGCGCCGGGACAGCGGGATGTCCGAAAGGCCCAGTTCCTCAGCCAGCCGCCGTGCGGCGCAGGCCGCGGGATCCTCGCCCCAGTGCGGATGGGTGCAGCAGGTGTTCGCCCAGAGCCCGCCGGAATGGTATTTCATCAGCGCGCGGCGCTGCAGCAGCACCTCGGATCCGCGCAGGAGGAAGATCGAAACGGCGGGGTGGCGCAGACCGCGCCTGTGCGCCTCCAGCTTGTCGACCGGGCGCAGGGTGCCGTCGATCCAGGCGGCGATCTCGATGGACATCCGGACCTCCTCCTACCGTATCCCGGCCCCGATATGGTCGCATCGCGGCGGATTGGCCAGAGTAGCCGCGCGAATTGTCGCTCTGTTACGACCATGTTCCGTATGGACTCGCCTCGGGCCGAACGACGAATATGTTAACGGACCCAGACCCACGTTTCTCGCAGGGAGTTTCCACATGCGTTCCATTTTGCTCGCCGCGGCGACCCTGGCCCTCGCGCCCGCCGCCTGGGCCCAGGATGCCGCCAACGGCGAAACCGTCTTCGGCCGAGTCTGCGCCGCATGCCACGTCGTCGCCGATGCCGACGGCAACCTGCTGGCCGGCCGCGGACGTCCGAACCAGACCGCCCCGAACCTCTACGGCGTCGTCGGGCGTGCGGCGGGCGCGGTCGAGGATTACCCGCGCTACTCGGATTCGATGATCGCCGCGGGTGAGGCCGGACTGACCTGGGACGAGGAGCACTTCGTCGCCTATTCGCAGGACCCGACCGGCTTCCTGCGCGAATACCTCGACGACCCGGGCGCGCGCGGCTCGATGGCGCAACGCGCACGGTCGCCCGAGGACGCGGCCGACATCTTCGCCTATCTCAGCTCGCTGCAGTAACGCGAAGACCGCGGCACGAAACGGGCGGCCCCTCGGGGCCGCCCGTCGTCGTTTCAGGCGGTCATTCCGCGGCTTCGGTCGCCCGTGCCGCGGCCCATTGATCGATCACCCGATCGGAGGTCAGAAGCTGCGCCTCCGTGTCCGTGGCATAGTAGGTGCGGTAGTATTCCAGCCCGGATTCGTGCGCCTCCGGCGTGAAGGCCTGGAGCGCGTCGGTGATCCACACCAGGCCGTAGCCTTTCTGGAACGCATCGCCCGAAGTGTGCCGGCAGCAGCAGTCGGTGTGCAGGCCGGTGATGTAGAGCGTTTCGATCCCGCGCGCCTTCAGCGCGTCTTCGAAGGCGGGATCCTGGAACCCCGAGTAGGTCCGCTTCGGCAGCACGAGGTCACCGTCCTGCGGCGCGAGTTCGGGCAGGATCTCAGCCCATTTCGTGCCCTTCATGGAATGCGGCGGCCATTTCTTCAGCTCCACGTCCTCGGGCGTGTGCTCGTCGGTGGAATAGACCACTGTCACGCCGGCCGCGCGGGCGGCGTCGAGCAGGCGGGCCAGAACCGGCACGATTTCGGCGGCGGCTTTGCGGTATTCCGGACCGCCGGCATTGGCGATGAACCCGCCCTCCTCGACGAAGTCGCGGGCCATGTCGACCAGCACGATGGCGCTTTTCCTGGGATCGGTCATTGGGATCGGTCCTCCTCGGGACTGTCTCTTGGGGTATGCATGTGGGAAGGCCCCGGCGCGATGTTAGGGGGAAAACCGGGGGCTTGAACCCCGAATGCGGCCGTTCGCCCCTCGACCGGACGGAAATCGGGCCTAGCTGCCGGGAATGGACTGGTTCGCCCTTCTGCCCTTCCTCGCCGCCTGCGCCGCCGCCGCCGCGACCGGAACGCTGTTCCGACCGGGCGCGTGGTACGAGGCGCTGGCCAAACCGGCCTGGGTGCCGCCGAACAAGGCGTTCCCGGTGGTCTGGACGGTGATCTACCTGCTGATCGCGGCCGCCGCGGCCCGCGTGGCACCGGACCCCGATGCCGGCCGGGCGCTGGCGTTCTGGTCCATGCAGATCGCGCTCAACACATTGTGGACACCGGTCTTTTTCGGCCTGCACCGGATGCGGGCGGGACTGGTCATCATCTGCCTGCTGTGGATCGCCGTCGCGGCGACGATGATCGCGTTCTTCCGGGTCGACCTGCTGGCGGGGCTTTTCTTCGTGCCCTACCTGGCGTGGGTCAGCGTGGCGGCGGCGATGAACGCGGCGCTGATCCGGATGAACCCGGCATGAAAAAAGGGGCGCCGCAACGGGCGCCCCTTCGTGTTCGTCAGTCGATGACCGGTCAGGCCAGCGTGCGCTCGACTTCCTCGCGCTCGAAGATCTCGATCACGTCGCCCTTGCGGATGTCCTCGTAGTTCTCGAACGCCATGCCGCATTCCTGGCCGGACTGTACTTCCTTCACCTCGTCCTTGAAGCGCTTGAGCGTCTTCAGCGTGCCTTCGTGGATCACCACGTCGTCGCGCAGGAGGCGGACGCCGGCGGACCGGCGGGCCACGCCTTCGGTCACGAGACAGCCGGCGACGTTGCCGACGCCCGAGACGCGGAAGACCTCCTTGATCTCGGCGTACCCGATGAAGTTCTCGCGCACCTCGGCCGACAGCAGGCCCGAAGCTGCCGCCTTCACGTCGTCCACGAGGTCGTAGATCACCGAGTAGTAGCGGATCTCCACGCCCTTCTGGTTCGCGGCGTTCCGCGCCGGTGCGTTGGCCCGGACGTTGAAGCCGATGACCGGCGCGTTCGATGCCTCGGCAAGACCGATGTCGCTTTCGGTGATGGCGCCGACCCCGTAGTGAAGCACGCGGACGCGCACCTCGTCGTTGCCGATCTTCTCCATCGCCTGCACGATCGCCTCGGCGGAGCCCTGCACGTCGGCCTTCACCAGGATCGGCAGCTCGGACACGTTCTCGTCCGCCTTGGCCTTGGCCAGAAGCTGGTCGAGGGTGGTCGCGGCACCGGCGGCGGCGCGCTTGTCCTTCGCGGCGTTTTCCCGGTACTCGGCGATCTCGCGGGCCTGCGCCTCGGTCTCGACGACGTTCAGGACGTCACCGGCCTCGGGCGTGCCGTTGAGGCCGAGCACCTCGACCGGAACCGACGGCCCGGCTTCCTTGACCCGCTCGCCCTTGTCGTTCTCCATCGCGCGGACCTTGCCCCACTGCTCGCCGACGACGAAGATGTCGCCCTGGCGAAGGGTGCCGTTCTGCACGAGGACGGTGGCGACCGGGCCGCGGCCAACGTCGAGCTGCGCCTCGATCACCGCGCCCTGCGCGGGACGTTCCGGGTTGGCCTTCAGTTCGAGGATCTCGGCCTGAAGCGCGATGGCTTCGAGCAGCTCGTCAAGCCCCTGGCCGGACACCGCGGAAACCTCCACGTCCTGGACCTCGCCCGACAGCTTCTCCACGATGACCTCGTGCTGAAGCAGGTCGGTGCGCACCTTCTCGGGGTTGGCGTCCGGCTTGTCGATCTTGTTGATCGCCACGATCATCGGGACCTTGGCGGCCTTGGCGTGATTGATCGCCTCGACCGTCTGCGGCATCACCGCGTCGTCCGCGGCAACCACCAGCACCACGATGTCCGTCACCTGCGCACCGCGGGCGCGCATCGAGGTGAAGGCGGCGTGGCCAGGCGTATCGAGGAACGTCAGCACGGCACCGGAATCGGTGGTGACCTGGTAGGCACCGATATGCTGCGTGATGCCCCCGGCCTCGCCCGAGACGACCTTGGTCGACCGGATCGCGTCCAGGAGCGAGGTCTTGCCGTGGTCGACGTGACCCATGATCGTGATGACCGGGGGACGCGGCTTCAGGTCGGCGGCGGAATCTTCCACCTGCTCGATCACCTGTTCCACGTCCGCGTCGGACACGCGCTGAACGCGATGGCCGAATTCCTCGACGATCAGTTCCGCGGTATCCGCGTCGATGGCCTGGTTCTGCGTGACCATCATGCCGTTCTGCATCAGCGCCTTGACCACGTCTGCCACGCGCTCGGACATGCGGTTCGCGAGTTCCGAGACGACGATGGTCTCGGGCACCTTCACGTCGCGGGTGACCTTCTCGCGGTCCTGCTGGCCGCCCATCGCCTTCTGGCGCGCGCGTTCCTGCTTCCGCTTCATCGCGGCGAGGCTGCGCTGGCGGCCGCCTTCGCCCCCGGTAAGGGCCTGGTTCACAGTCAGCTTGCCGGCGCGGCGGCCGCCATCGCGGTCGCCCTTCGCGGCACGGCCGCCGTCACGGTCGTTGTTGTTGTTGCGATCGTTGTCGCGGCCGCGGGCCGGTCCGGCAGCGCGTGCGCCGGCTCTCGCCGCCGCAGCTTCGGCGGCCGCGGGATCGGCGGGCGCGGGCGTGTCCGCTTTCGCCGCCGGCTTGGCGGCGGGCGCGTTGCGGCGCTCCTCTTCCTCGCGGCGGCGGCGCTCGTCTTCCTCGGCCTTGGCCTTCAGCGCCTCTTCACGCTCGCGCTCCTCGCGCTCCTTCTGCTCGGCCTCGGCGCGGCGGCGCTCACGCTCGGCCTCGCGTTCCTTTTCCTCGGCCTCGCGGCGCGCCTGGTCCTCGGCCTCCTGGGCCTTGGCGGCCTGGAGCGCGCGCAGGCGGCGTTCCATCTCGGCGTCGGACACCCCCTTCTGTCGGGTCCCGCCCTCGGCGTTCTGCGCAGCCGCGGTCTGGGCACCGGGTTTCGGCACCATGACGCGCTTGCGCTTGGTCTCCACCACGACGCTCTTCGTGCGCCCGCGCGAGAAGCTCTGGTTCACGCGGCCAGCGCGCGCCCCACCCGAGAGACCAAGGGGTTTCTTTCCGTCCGTATCGCTCATGCGTTCCGTCTATCCTTCCCGGAGGCACTCGTGCCGCCGTCAGCCTGACGCAGCCCCTGCAGCTTTGCGGCTTCCTCTACAACACGGGTTGCGAGTCCACCAGCTTGAAGCGCGCCATGTATCACACTTTGCCGTCCGAAAGCCAAACCCAATTCGGAGGCCGTCAAGCAGCCGAAAAACCGGGCCCCGGTCGGGGTCCAGAGCTTCGATTTTCCCCGCGCCGAACCATCGCTTGCCTGCAGCAGAACCTTCACCCGGCCCTCCTGGCTCAGCCAGTCCTTCACCTTCTCGAACCCGGCCACCGCCCCGCCGGCCTTGCGGGCCAGCGCGATCAGGTCGGTGACCCGTCGGCAGAGCAGATCCTCGACCGTGTCGGCGAGATCCTCGGGGACCGAGACCTGCGCCTTCGCGCCGCGCGCGAACAGGCTCTTCTTCACCGCGGTCTCGATCGCTCCGCGGTCCGCGCTGACCCAGATGCCCCGTCCGGGCAGGCGTTCCAGGACATCCGGAACGATCCGCCCCTCGGGATCGGCGACGAAGCGGATCAGGCCCGGTTTCGGGCCCGTCTCGCCGGTGACGATGCAGCGCCTTTCGGGGCCGTCCGCCAGTTTCGCCTTTCCGCCGCGCGACATCTGGTCAGCATCCGGGGCATCAGGCCCCGGCCTCCTCGGTGGCTTCGCCCTCGGCTTCGGCCGCGGCGGCTTCGGCCTCGGCCGCGGCCTGGGCTTCCAGTTCCTCGATGGTCACCCATCCAAGCTGGAGGCGTGCGGTCATCACCATGTTCTGCGCTTCCTCGAGGCTGACGTCGAACTTCTCCAGAAGCCCGTCGTCCTTGACCCGCTCGCCATCGACCGTGGTCCAGCCGCCGGCGAGTTCCCAGTCGGCGCAGGTCGCGAAATCCTCGAGCGTCTTGATGCCGTCCTCCGCGAGGACCACGAGCATCTGGGGTGTGAGCCCCTCGAAGTCAACCAGCGACTGCTCGACGCCGAGCTCCTTCGCCTTCTCCAGCGCCTTGCGGTTCTGTTCGTCGATGTAGTCCCGCGCACGGGCCTGGAGTTCCTCGGCGGTGCCCTCGTCGACACCGTCGATCACCAGCAGTTCCTCCATTTCGACGTAGGCGACTTCCTCCAGCGAGGTGAAACCCTCGGCGACGAGAAGCTGCGCGAAGAACTCGTCGAGATCGAGCGCGTCCATGAACATCTGGGTCCGCTCGGCGAACTCGGCCTGGCGGCGCTGGCTCTCTTCCTCCTCGGTCAGGATGTCGATGTCGAGCCCGGTCAGCTGCGAGGCCAGCCGCACGTTCTGGCCGCGACGGCCGATGGCCAGCGAAAGCTGGTCCTCGGGCACGACGACCTCGATGCGCTCCGCGTCCTCGTCGAGAACGACCTTGGTCACCTCGGCCGGTTGCAGAGCGTTCACGAGGAAGGTCGGCGCATCCTCGTTCCACGGAATGATGTCGATCTTCTCTCCCTGCAGCTCGTTCACCACCGCCTGGACGCGGGAACCGCGCATACCGACGCAGGCGCCGACCGGGTCGATGCTGCTGTCGTAGGAAATCACCGCGATCTTGGCGCGCGATCCCGGATCGCGGGCGCAGGCCTTGATCTCGATGATGCCGTCGTAGATCTCCGGCACTTCCATCTTGAACAGCTCTTCCATGAACTCGGGCGCGGTGCGCGACAGGAAGATCTGCGGGCCGCGTGTCTCGCGGCGCACGTCCTTGATGTAGCAGCGGATGCGGTCATTCGGGCGGTAGCTCTCGCGGCCGATCTTCTCGTTCCGGCGCAGGACACCCTCGCCCCGGCCGATGTCCACGATGACGTTGCCGTATTCCTCGCGCTTGACGACACCGTTGATGATGGTGCCGGCGCGATCCTTGAATTCCTCGAACTGGCGGTCGCGTTCGGCCTCGCGGACCTTCTGCAGGATCACCTGCTTCGCGGACTGCGCCGCGATCCGGCCCATGTCGACGGGCGGCACGGATTCGTAGAAGGTGTCGCCGATCTGCGGCGCGCCCGCGGTGGCGGGATCGATCCGCTGGCCGTCGCGCATCCAGTACTCGTCGCGGCCGTCGCGCGGCGGCTTGAAGTAGACCTTCGCCTGCTCGACGGTCAGTTCCGCCTTCTCGTTTTCCAGCAGTTCCTCGTCGACCACGGTGCGGACACGGGTGAAGGTCGCGCGGCCGGTCTTGCGGTCGATGGACACGTGGATGTCGAGCTCGGATCCGTAGCGCGACTTGGCGGCACGGGCGAGGCTCTCCTCCATCGCCTCGATCACGAGGCTCGGGTCGATCATCTTCTCGCGGGCAACCGCCTCGGCGGTCTGCAACAGCTCAAGCTGGTTGGCAGATGTAATTGCCATGTCTCAGTCCTCCGCCTCTTCCGGCTGTTCTTCGATGTCGTCGTACTTGCTCTCGTCGATGATGCCGGCGGCCTTGCGCTGCTTCAGCATCTCCTTCACGAGATCGTCGGTCATGACCAGCTTGGCTTCGGCCAGCCAGTCGAAGTTCAGGCCCACGGTGCCCACGTCGAGGTTGATGAGAACCTCGTCGCCCTCGACCCCGGCCAGGATGCCGCGGAACCGGCGGCGGCCGTCGATCAGCTCGGTGGTCTCGATCTTGGCTTCCCACCCTTCCCAGGTGTCGAAGTCCTTGAGCCGCGTCAGCGGCCGGTCGATGCCGGGGCTCGACACTTCCAGCGTGTAGGCATCCTCGAGCGGGTCCTCCACGTCGAGGATCGCCGACACCGCGTTCGAGATCTCGGCGCATTCGTCCACGTCGATGCTGCCGTCTGGCCGCTCGGCCATGATCTGCAACGTCTTGGTCTGCCCGCCCATCACCCGGATGCGCACGACCTCGAACCCGAGCCCTTCGATGACGGGCACGAGGATCTCCGCCATGCGGCGGTCGATGGAGCTCTTCGCGACGAGGTCGTTCAAGTCAGGTGTCCAAGCACAAAAAAAACGGGCCAGCGGCCCGTTGGTATTTCCCGGTGGCGCCATCCGGTGTGGACCCGGCGGCTCCGCTGTTGAGGGCGATATAGGGGGAATCGGCGGGGGGCGCAAGCGGGGTGAACAGAGACCGTCGTCATTGCGAGGGGAGAAGCACCCATTCGACCCGGTGATTGTCCCTCCAAACAATCGCGGCGTCGTCCTGTCCGAGTATCAGCACCGCAGGATACGGTCCAAAGGTTGGCCGGCCCGAAAGAGAAGTCAGCGGAGGCGGAGCAATGGCATCCTCGCCGGCTCGCATGATCTCTTCGTCGAAGACCCCGCCCGACAGCACCTGTCGCTCGCTCGGCAAGCCTTCGCTTCCGGGTCCGCCGAACCAGGCTACTTCAACCAGGTCGAACCGGTACACCTCGCGCCCTTCATCCGATCGCATCAGTCGTTCCATCCGGGCTGCCCCGCCCGCTTCGCATTCGTCGGTCTCCTGGCAATCACCCCATTCGACATCCGTATCTACGCGTGCCCAGTACGGAATCCGGGATGCTTGGGAAAATGGCTCCAGGTTCTGATAGCGGCCGGGAATGCCTCCGGGATGGCGGTCTGATGGATAGTTCTGCGTGAGGAACACGTACTCGGTAGAGACACTCGCCCCGTAGGACGTATGAGGCCCTGGTCTGAGGCAGCTCAACCCCGGCCGCACGGATTGCGGCTGAGAATGCAGGACACACAGTGGCGCGTCGTCGACGGTTCTGCCCGCTACGCGCTCCGGAAGGGTCACTTCCGGCTCGAACATCGAGACGTAGAAATCCAGGATCGCGGCAAGGAAATCCGTCAAGCCGCCGTCACCCGCACCGCACCCGGAAGATCACGTCGTCCTCGTCGATCTCGAAATTGATCCGGTCGGCGCGGAGGTCCATCGTGATGATCGTGCCGGGGCGGATCACTCGGACCATCCGGTCCTCGGGAAAGGTCAAGAGGTCCGCGATCTGGCCGGACTGGCCGACGAGACCCTGGAACACGTCCGCGCCGCAGGTCTCCAGCATCTCCGGGTCCGGCATGGGTTCGGGCGTGTCGGTGTCCTGGGCAAGCGCCGCCGAAGGCAGGGACAGGGACCACAGGGCCAGGGCGAGAGCGATCCGTCGCATGGGGGCTTCCTCCGTTGCATCGCCGCAAGCTTTGCCACAAGGTGCGGCCAACTTACAGGAATATAGGGAGGATCATGCCCATGCGCACCCGTGCCGCCGTTGCCGTCGCCGCCGGAAAACCGCTGGAGATCATGGACGTGGAGCTCGACGGGCCGAAGGCCGGCGAGGTCATGGTGGAGCTGAAGGCCACCGGCATCTGCCACACCGACGAGTTCACCCTGTCGGGCGCCGACCCCGAGGGCCTGTTCCCCGCGATCCTGGGCCACGAGGGCGCGGGCGTCGTGGTCGAGGTCGGCGAGGGCGTGACCACGCTGAAGAAGGGCGACCACGTCATCCCGCTCTACACGCCCGAATGCCGCGAATGCTATTCCTGCACCTCGGGCAAGACCAACCTCTGCACCTCGATCCGGGCGACGCAGGGGCAGGGGGTGATGCCGGACGGAACATCGCGGTTCCGGACGCTCGATGGCGACCCGATCCTGCACTACATGGGCTGCTCGACCTTCTCGAACCACACCGTGATGCCGGAAATCGCGCTGGCGAAGATCCGCGAGGACGCGCCGTTCGACAAGGTCTGCTACATCGGCTGCGGCGTCACCACCGGCATCGGCGCGGTCATCAACACCGCCAGGGTGGAGATCGGATCGACCGCCATCGTGTTCGGTCTCGGCGGGATCGGCCTGAACGTGATCCAGGGCCTGCGGATGGCCGGTGCGGACATGATCATCGGCGTCGACCTGAACCCGTCGAAGAAGGAAATGGCCGAGAAGTTCGGCATGACCCACTTCGTGAACCCCAAGGAGATCGAGGGCGATCTCGTTCCCTACCTCACCAACCTGACCAAGCGCCGGAACGACCATATCGGCGGCGCGGACTACACCTTCGACGCGACCGGCAACGTGCAGGTCATGCGCGCGGCGCTGGAATCGGCGCATCGCGGGTGGGGCCAGTCGGTCATCATCGGCGTGGCACCTGCGGGCGCCGAAATCGCGACGCGGCCGTTCCAGCTTGTCACCGGCCGGGTCTGGAAGGGCACCGCGTTCGGCGGCGCTAAGGGCCGGACAGACGTGCCGAAGATCGTCGACTGGTACATGGACGGGAAGATCGAGATCGACCCGATGATCACCCACACCATGCCGCTCGACGACATCAACAAGGGCTTCGACCTGATGCACGCGGGCGAGTCGATCCGCTCGGTGGTGGTGTACTGAAAACCCTCGTCGTCGCGCTCGACTTGCGCGACGGCGGCCTCGTCCACCGGTTCCGGAACATGGGCGAGGACATCTGGCGCGACGGTCCGGATGATCGTTGCGAGGTTGCGGAGAGATGAGCGAACGGGTCAGCGACCGGCAGGCGATGATCGCGGGCATGGCGCCCGAGATCGTCGAAGGCCATTTCGTCTACGCAGTCAGCTCAGACGACCGGCTCGCCGCCCATGCGTTCGCGGTCATCCGCGAGGCGGAGGGCACCACCTTGATCCTGCCGGAACCGCTGGCCGCCGCCGAGGGGCTGGAAACCGAGGGGCCCTTCGTCTGCATCACGCTTTCGGTGCAGTCGGCGCTGGAAGGCGTGGGCCTGACCGCCGCGGTTTCGACGGCGCTGGCCGATGCCGGGATCCCGGCCAACATGGTCGCGGGCTACCACCACGACCACGTCTTCGTCCCCGCCGCGGAGGCCGACCGCGCGCTTTCGGTCTTGAACGCGACCGCCGCCGCGGCCACCTGACGCCAGCCACACCGCTTGCATCCCCCGGCGCTTTCCGGTCGGATGCGCGGCGACAGAAGCGGCGCGCCCGGCGCGTCCAAGACACGAGGTTTCCCCATGCGCCTGAACCGTCTCGACAACGACAAGGACGAGAAATCCGACAAGCCCGACGAAGCGGCGGGCGGCAAGGTCGGCCAGCTTTTCTTCAAGTCCCGCAACGTGCTCATCACCGGCGAGATCAACGACAAGGCCGCGCGCACCGCGGTCACGCAGCTTCTCGCGCTGGCGCAGGACAACGACGACCCGATCAACGTGTTCATCTCGTCGCCCGGCGGTCACGTCGAATCCGGCGACATGGTCCACGACATGATCAAGTTCATCCGTCCCCGCGTGCGCTGCATCGGGTCCGGGTGGGTCGCCTCGGCGGGAGCGCTGATCTTCATCGGCGCCGACAAGGAAGACCGTCTCTGCCTGCCCAACACCCGCTTCCTGCTGCACGAACCCCGCGGCGGCATCTACGGCCAGGCGACCGACATGCAGATCCAGGCCGAACAGCTCCGGATCATGCGGGAACGGTTCAACAAGCTGTTCGCCGAGGCCACCGGCCAGACGCCGGAGAAGATCGCGCAGGATACCGGCCGCGACTTCTGGCTCGATACTCAGCAGGCGCTGGATTACGGGCTTCTGGGCCGGGTCATCACGTCGGCCGACGACATCGCGTGACGCTGGCAATCCGCGAGGCCGGGCCGCGCGATCGTGACGCGGTCTGGGCCATGCTGGAGCCGGTGTTCCGCGCCGGCGACACCTACGCGGTCGATCCCGGGATCGGCCGCGAGGAGTCGCTTTCCTACTGGTTCGCCGACGGGCACACGGTTCTCGTGGCCGAGGACGGCGAACCGCTCGGCACCTGCTTCTTCTGCGCCAACAAGCCCGGCAACGCCGACCACGTCGCCAACGCCGCCTTCGTGACCGCGCCCGCGGCGACCGGCCGCGGCGTGGCGCGGGCGATGTTGGCCGAGGTGCTCGACGCCGCGACGGCACGGGGGTTCCGGGCGATGCAGTTCAACTTCGTGGTCTCGACCAATACCCGCGCCATCGCGACGTGGGAAAAGGCCGGCTTCCGCGAGGTCGGCCGCCTGCCCGGCGCGTTCCGCCACCCGACCGAGGGCCCTGTCGATGCGCTGGTGCTGTGGAAGGACCTGCCATGATGCGCCCCGCCGCACGGGTCAACGCGAACGGGGCAGCGCGCGCGGTGGTTCGCCCATGACCGGAACCGGCCCGACGCTGTTCCTCGCCGCCACGCTCGTGTTTTCGCCGGGGTTCGCGTCGGCGCAGGACGATCCCCTGTCGCTCCTGATGCGCGAACCCGAGCCGATCATGTCCATCGCCTCCACCGGCCGGGTCATCGACCTGCGCCCGACCGACATCGCCGCGCTGGAGATCTCCGAGAGCGGCGGGATCACTGACATGTTCCTGCGGCTGGAGCCCGACGCGACCGACAGCCTGACCGCGCTCACCGGGGTCGCCGTGACCTCGGGCGAGCCGGTCTTCGTATCCGTCTGCGGGACCGAGATCATGCGTCCGCGCATGTTCGCGCCGGTCGACAGCGGAACCATCTACATGCCCGGTTTCGACGCCGTCCAGGCAGAGACGCTGCGCGCCCTCTGGCACGGGCGCGAAACCTGCGGCACACTCGACACCGGAGTATTCGATGCCCAATGAAACACCCCTTCTCGCCGTCCTGATCGACGCCGACAACACCTCGCCCAAGCACGCCAAGGCGATCTTCGACGAGATCGCGCGCTTCGGCGAGGCGAGCGTCCGGCGCTGCTACGGCGACTTTTCCTCCAACCAGATGCGCGGCTGGTCCGCGGTGCAGGCCGAGTTCGGCATCGTGCCGCATCACCAGCCCGCGAACACCGTGGGCAAGAACGCCTCCGACATCGCGCTGGTGATCGACGCGATGGACCTGATGCATACCGGCCGCTTCGACGGCTTCGTGCTGGTGTCGTCGGACAGCGATTTCACCCGGCTCGCGAGCCGCCTGCGCGAACAGGGTCTCGACGTCTACGGCATCGGCGCGAAGAAGACGCCCGAGGCGTTCCGCAAGGCGTGCAAGCGGTTCATCTTCGTCGAGAACCTCGGCGGCGGCGAGCGCGAGAACGCGACCCCGGACAGCACGCCCCAGGCCGCGGCGGATGCGCGCGAGCTGATCTTCCGCGCGATGGAATCGATCGACCAGGAAGACGACTGGTACAACCTCAGCCAGCTCGGCCAGATGATCACCGCGGCCAACCCGGATTTCGACACGCGCACCTACGGCAAGAAGAAGCTGAAGGACCTCGCGAAGTCGCTGAAGGTGCTGGAGGTCAAGGACATGCCCGGCAACCAGGTCATGGTCCGCCGGATCGACTAGTCCCTGCGGGCGAAGCGGGCGAGGAAGATTTCCACCGCGGCCTCGGCCTCGGCGGCGACGGTTTCCTCGTCAGGCTCGTCGATCACCCCGAGAACCCGCTGGATCATCAGGTTGGTCCGGCACAGGCGGACGAAGATGTCTGCGGCGGCGTCCGGATCGACGATATCGAGCGCTTCCTGGGCAGCCGGCGAGCGGAAGTAGCCAGCAAGCTGGCGAAGCCCCTCCGCCGGCCCGGTTTCGTAGAACTGGCGACCGAGTTCGGGGAAGCGCTGCGTTTCGCCCACGCAGACCCTAAACAGCGCGAGATTGGATTCCGAACACTGGTTGGTGATCATCGCGCGGGCGATGTGCCTGAGTGCGGAGGGAACGTCCGTCGCGTTGAGCGCAACACCGAGCCCCTCTGTCCTCTGAAGATTGCAGACCCCGTTCAGGACCGCGTGGAACAGCGACTCCTTGTCCGGAAAGTAGCTGTAGAGCGTCGCCTTCGACACGCCGGCATCGCGGGCGATGGCATCGACGCTCGCGCCCTCGAAGCCCTCCCGCAGAAAGACTTCGCGTGCCCCGGCGATCACCTGCCCGTACTTGCGGCCCTTCTTGATCTGTGGATCTGCGTTCATCGCGCTCCGCTTGTCCCCCCGGCTGACAGGATAAACCGTTCGGTTCAGCCCGATCAAGCACCCTGCGCCCGCTGGACAGGGGCGGGGCGATCGACTAGCCGGATCCAATGGTCGAGATCTTCCTCAAGACGCTGCCGTTCTTCGCCCTGATCGGGCTTGGTTACGGGGCCGGACGCACGGGCTTCTTCAGCCAGGAGGCATCGGCCTACCTGACCAAGTTCGTGTTCTACTTCGCGCTGTCGGCGATGATCTTCGGCTTCGCGGCGAACCTGTCGCTGTCCGAGATCTTCAGCTGGACCTTCGTCGCCGCCTACCTCGTCGCCTGTTTCGCCATCTATGCGCTGGCGATGGCGGTGGCCCTGATCCGGAAGCGCCCGCTGGCGGAGGCCGCGGTCGAGGGGCAATGCGCGGTCATCGGCAACACAGGCTTTCTCGGCGTGCCGATGCTGGTTGTGCTGCTCGGCCCGGCGGCGGCGGGGCCGGTGCTGATGGTGCTGTCGATCGACCTGATCGTGTTTTCCTCGCTCATCGTCATCTTCATCACTGGCGGGCGAGAGGGCGGCGGCCCGGTGACGGTCCTGAAGCGCGTCGCGCTCGGGCTGGTGAAGAACCCGATGATCGTGTCGATGGCGCTCGGGCTCGTGGTGTCGGGCTATGGCATCCCGATCCCGGCGCCGGTGAACGAGTTCCTGTCGATCCTCGGCGCCGCCGCCACGCCCGGCGCGCTTTTCGCCATCGGCGCCTCGCTCGCGGCCAAGTCCGCCGAACGCCTCTCGGTCGCGTCCTGGCTCAGCTTCTGCAAGCTCGTCCTGCATCCGGGCGCGGTCGCCATCGCCGCCCTGTGGCTGTTCCCGGTGGATCCGTTCCAGGCCGCGGTGATGATCTCCGCCGCGTCGCTGCCGGTGGCGGGCAACATCTTCATCCTCGCCCAGCACTACGGGGTCGCGCCGCAGCGGGTCTCAGCCTCGATTCTGGTCTCGACCGCCGTGTCGATCCTCACCGTCTCGCTCGTCATCGCATGGGTCGCGCCGCTGGTCTGACGCCTTGCCCCCCGGCCCCGCCCCGCGCTACGCCTTGGGCCGCGAACAGCGGAGGGCGCGATGGAGACGATTTCGGAGAACCGGTGCTTCGGCGGAACGCAGGGGGTCTATTCCCACGACAGCGACGCCACCGGCACCAGGATGACCTTCGGCCTGTTCCTGCCGGAAGAGGCCGAGGACGGGCCGGTTCCGGTCCTGTGGTTCCTGTCGGGTCTGACCTGCACACACGAGAACGCGATGGTGAAGGCGGGCGCGCAGGGGTGGGCGGCCGAACAGGGCATCGCGCTGGTGTTCCCCGACACCTCGCCGCGGGGCGAGGGTGTGCCGGACGACGACGCCTTCGATCTCGGGCAGGGCGCGGGTTTCTACGTCAACGCCACGCAGGATCCCTGGGCCGAGCACTACCAGATGTGGGACTATGTCACCGACGAGCTGTCGGTCTACGTCGCCAACAACTTCGCCATTGATCCCGAGCGCCAGTCGATCTGCGGGCATTCGATGGGCGGTCACGGCGCGCTGACCATCGCGATGTCGCTGCCAGACCGTTACCGCTCCGTCTCGGCCTTCGCGCCGATCTGCAACCCGACCGAAAGCGACTGGGGCCGCAAGCAGTTCACCGCGTATCTGGGCGACAACACCGCGCTGTGGGAACCCCACGACGCGAGCCTGCTGATGCGCGAGACCGGCTTTCCCGGCCCGGTCCTGATCGACACCGGAACCGCCGACCAGTTCGGCGACCTTCTCGGGACCGAGGCGATGGCGGCGGCGATCGCGGCGCGGCGGCAGAACGCGACCCTGCGCCTGCAACCGGGCTACGACCATTCCTACTTCTTCATCTCCACCTTCATGTCCGACCACGTGACCTTCCACGCCGAGGCGCTCTATGGGCTCTGACATCCGCGCCGTCGTCTTTGACATCGGCAACGTCCTGATCGGCTGGCAGCCCGAGGACTACTACGACCGCGTGATCGGGGAGGATCGCCGCCGCGCGCTGTTTTCCAGCGTCGACCTGCACGCGATGAACCTCGCCGTCGATGCCGGCGGGGATTTCCGGGGCACCATCTACGGCACCGCGGAAAAACACCCGGACTGGGGCGACGAGATCCGCCGCTGGCACGACGACTGGCTCGAGCTTGCCGGTCCGGTCATCGACCGCTCGGTCCGTCTGATGCGGGCGCTCAGGGCGAAGGGGGTGCCGGTCCACGCGCTGACGAATTTCGGCGTCGGCTCCTTCGATCTTGCCGCCGGGCATTTCGACTTCCTGAACGAGTTCGACATCGCCTTCGTGTCCGGACGGATGCAGATGGTGAAGCCCGACCCGGCGATCTACGCCGCTGTCGAGGACGAGACCGGCCTGCTGCCCGACACGATCCTGTTCGCGGACGACCGGCCGGACAACATCAAGGCCGCAACCGCGCGCGGCTGGCACGCCCACCTGTTCGAGACCCCCGAAGGATGGGCCGACCGGCTCGTGGCCGAGGGCCTTCTGACAGAGGCCGAGGCCGCGTGACCCCCGCCTGCATCGGACCGGAGGCGGAGCCGAAGCTCGACTGGCTCGACCTGATCCGCGCGCTCGAAGCCGGGCACGGCCTCCCGAGGGCCGAGGTCGCGGACACGTTCCTTTATCGCGGCGACGACACCCTGCTGACCCGCTCGGCCTGGATCGACGGGCTCGGCGTCCTGGTCAAGGCCGCGACCATCGTTCCGGGCAACGCGGCGGCGGGCAAGCCGACCATCGGCGGCGGCGTCAGCCTGTTCCGCGACGATGACGGGTCGCTCGACGCGGTGCTCGATTTCCACCTCGTGACGAAGTGGAAGACCGCCGGGGACAGCCTGCTCGCCGCGTCGAAGCTGATGCCGCGGGACACGCGCGAAATCCTGATCGTCGGGGCCGGAACCGTCGCACGCTCGCTCCGTTCCGCCTATGGCGCGTTGGTGCCGAACGCGCGGTTTCGGGTCTATAATCGCACGGCCCGCAAGGCCGAGGCGCTCGCGGCCGACTGGCCGGACACCGAGGCCGTGACCGATCTGCCCGCCGCCGTGAATGCCGCCGATATCGTCACCTGCGCCACCATGTCGACCGATCCAGTGCTGCGCGGCGAATGGCTCCGCCCCGGCCAGCACATCGACCTGATCGGCGCCTACCGTCCCGACATGCGCGAGGTCGATGATACCGCGCTGAAGCGCGCCCGCATCTTCGTCGACAGCCGCGAGACGACCGTCGGGCATATCGGCGAGCTGAAGGACCCGATCGCGCGCGGTGTGATCTCCAGGGATGACGTTCTTGCGGATTACTACGATCTCGCGTCGGGCCGCTTCGCACGGACTTCGGACGACGAGATCACGCTGTTCAAGAACGGCGGCGGCGCGCACCTGGACCTGATGACGGCGGCCTGGATCAGGGGGCGTTCGGGAGACTAGCTATACACCGGCGCGGGACTAGGCCGAAGGCCGCCGCGCCGCGGCCCGCCGATGGCCCCTCAGGTCGCCGCCTGCGCCCGCAACCGCAGCGGAACTTCCTTCACCGGCAGGTGCACCACGGCGGACAGCGCGCCGATGCCGATGCCGACCCACCAGACCGCGGTGTAGTTTCCGTAGACATCGAACATCCGCCCGCCGAGCCAAACGCCGAGGAAGCTGCCGACCTGGTGGCTGAAGAACACGATCCCGTAGAGCGTGCCCATGTAGCGCAGCCCGTAGATGTAACCGACGAGCCCCGAGGTCAGCGGCACGGTGGCGAGCCAGAGCGAACCCATGACGGCGGAGTAGACCAGCACGCTCAGCGGCGTCATTGGCATGAGGATGAAGGCGATGGAGGCCACGGTCCGACCGACGTAGATCCAGGCCAGCAGGTATTTCTTCGTGTAGCGCTTGCCAAGCCAGCCCGCTGTGATCGAGCCCACGATGTTCGACAGGCCGATCAGCGCGATGGCGACCGCGCCGAGCGCCGAGGTGGTCGTGACGCCGAGCCCGTGCAGGATCGACCCCGGCGCGATCGGGCCGCAGAACTCCGTCACGAAGGCCGGGAAATGCGCGGTGATGAAGCCGAGCTGGTAACCGCAGGAAAAGAACCCGACGAAGATCAGGGTGAAGGAGGGGTCGCGGAACGCCTTGCCGAGGATCTGACCGAGCGTGTCGGAGATCTCTTCCTTCGACGCCGCCTGCCCGCGCCCGAGCAGCGGCAGGAACACCATCGCGCCGAGGATCAGCGCGGCGAAGACGAGGAACACGCCCTGCCACGGCATGATCGTCAGGAGGCCCTCGGCGAGCGGCGCACCGATCACCTGCCCGGCCGAACCGATGGCCGTTGCGACGCCGAGCGCGACCGAGCGGTTCTCGTCCGACGCCGCGCGCCCGACGATGGCGAGGATAACCCCGAACCCGCTTCCCGCGATACCGAATCCGACAAGGAATTCAAGCATCTGGATCTGCCCCGGCGTGACCGAGATAGAACTGAGCGCGAGCCCGACCGCGTAGAGAACCGCGCCGAGCACGATCGCCTTGCGGTCGCCGAACCGCTCCGCGAAGGCGCCGAACAGGGGCTGTCCGAAGCCCCAGGCGAGGTTCTGGATCGCGATGGCGAGGCTGAACTCCGCGCGGGGCCAGCCGAATTCCTCGGCGACGGGGATCTGGAACACCCCGAAGCTGGCGCGGATGGCGAAGTTCACAAGCAGGATCAGCGATCCGCCGATGAGAACCGGGGTGAAGAGCGACGCCGGGCGAGACATGGCAGCTTTCCTGACCTAACCACCGCACACGATGATCCTCCGCCGGGACGGCGTCAATTCAGCTTTGCTGATGGGGCTCATAAACGGGGCGGGGACGATTGGCTCTGGCGGGGCCGTCTCGGGGGCTGTTAAGCCGGGGGCATGGGCCAGGCACTGACCGCGATCTACGATACCCGCGTGGCGGAGGGGATGCTCCGCCGGGACCTCGTCCAGCGCGCGGCGCTGGAGCGGATGGAGGTGCTGCGAACCTATCTCGAAACCCAGAAACCGCGGGGCTTCTTCGACCGCTTCCGCAAGACCGAACCCCCTGCACATCAAGGACTTTATCTGTGGGGCGGGGTCGGGCGCGGCAAGTCGATGCTGATGGATTTGTTCCACGCGCACACGGGGATCGCGGAGAAGCGGCGGGTGCATTTCCATGCCTTCATGCAGGAGATCCAGACCGCGCTGAACGAGGCCCGCAAGACCGGCGTGGACGACGCGATCCGGCCGGTGGCGGAGGCCGTCAGCCGCGACCTGCGGCTCCTGTGTTTCGACGAGATGCAGATCACCGACATCGCCGACGCGATGATCGTCGGGCGGCTGTTCGAGAAGCTTTTCGAGGCCGGGGTGGTGATCGTCACGACATCGAACCGGCCGCCGAAGGACCTCTACAAGGACGGGCTGAACCGGCAGCTTTTCCTGCCGTTCATCGACCTTCTCCAAGCGAGGCTCGACGTCTGGGAACTGGCCGCCGAGACCGACTACCGGCAGGACCGGCTGGCGGGCGAGAAGCTCTATTTCACCCCCGCCGACCGGGCCGCGCGGGAGGCAATTGACGTTTTGTGGCGGGACCTTACGGGTGGGCGGGAGGAAGACCTCGTGCTTGCCGTGAAGGGGCGCGAGGTCCACCTGCCGCGGTTCTGGGGCGGGGCCGTGCGAGCGGGGTTCTGGGACCTCTGCGGCAAGCCGCTGGGGCCGGCCGATTACCTCGAACTCGCGCGGGCGGTGAAGCTCCTGGTGCTGGAGGACGTGCCGATCCTAGACGGGTCGAAATTCAACGAGGCCAAGCGCTTCGTCACCCTGATCGACGCGCTCTACGAGGCCGGGACGCGGCTCATCATGTCGGCGGAGGCGGAGCCCGAGAGCCTCTACAACGAGGGCACCGGCAGCTTCGAGTTCGAGCGCACCGCAAGCCGCCTGCGGGAGATGCAGTCGGCCGGCTGGGGTGCCGAATCCGCCGGGTAGAAAGCGGGTAGAATCCGGGTAGAACCGGGGTAGAAACCGGGTAGACGCCTGTCCGGATAATCCCGGCGATGAAACCGGAACCCTTCCGTCACCGTATCTTGCATTGACCGGCGGGGCGCACCCGTTACCGTCGGCGCCAGGTCCGACGAGGGAGCCCCGCCATGACCGGAACGATCCGCACGTTCGCCGCCGTCCTCCTTGCCGTGCCCATCGCGATGATCGCGATGCAGGCCGCGGCGCACACGGGGGAAGGCATCGACACCGGCTTCGCGAGCGGGTTCTGGCACCCGATCCTCGGCTGGGACCACGTCGTCGCGATGGTCGCGGTCGGGCTCTGGGGCGCGTTCCTCGGCCAGCCCGCGATCTGGATCCTGCCGGTCGTGTTCCCGCTGGTCATGGCCTTCGGCGGAGCGCTCGGCGTGATCGGCGTGCCGCTGCCCGCGGTCGAGACCGGGATCGCGCTGTCGGGCGTCATCCTCGGCCTGCTGATCGCCTTCGCGGTGCGCGCGCCGATCTGGGTCGCGGCGGTCATCGTCGGCGTCTTCGCCATCTTCCACGGCCACGCCCACGGCCAGGAACTGCCCGAGGCGTTCTCGGCCTACGGCTACGCGGTCGGGTTCGTGGTCGGCACCGGGCTGCTGCACCTCGTCGGGATCGGTTTCGGCTTTCTGACCCGGTCGCAGGCCGGCACCGTCGCGGTGCGCGGCGCGGGCGGCGTGATCGCCGCCGTCGGCGCGGCGTTCCTGTTCGGCATCGCCTGACCCGGACCCGAACCATGAAACACGGCGCGGCACTGGCCGCGCTGGCCGGTGCCGCCGTCGCGGCCCGGCCGGCGGCGGCGCATACCTTCCTTCCCGCGGGCGGCCCCTACGACCGGTTCGTCGAGGGCACCACGGTCGTCCTGTTCTATCCCGCAACCTTCCTGCCGATCGCGGCGCTGGGCATCCTGATGACACTGTGGCAGCCGGAAGGTTTGCCCCGGACCTGGCCCGCGTTCCTGCTGGCGCAGGTAGCGGGGATCTTCGCCGCTGTCCTGGCCGGACCGTGGATCCTGCTGGCGCTGATCGGCGCCGGGGTCGCGGTCGCGTCGCTTGCCGCGCTGTTGCCGCGCCATGCCCGGGGCGAAGTTGCGGCGGCCGCCGTCGCCATCGGCGGCCTTGCCACCGCGACGGCGTTCGAGGGTCACGGCCTGTTCGAGCTGCCGCTGATGATCCATGTCGGCGTGCTGTTCGCGGTCAACGTCGTCGCCGCCGTCTCGGCGGGGCTGGTGCGCGTCGCGATGGAGCGGGTCACGGCCCCCGCGATGCGGATCGGCGTCCGGGTCGCGGCGTCTTGGATCGGCGCGATCCTGATCCTGATGCTGGCCTTCGAGATCCCCGGTGGCGGCGGAGTCCCCGCGCCCTAGCTGATCGGCACCGCGTTGGCGCAGCGGGCCTGCACGCCCTGCGGGAACACCGGGAACGGCGTCGAGGGTTCGATCGAGCTGTCCTGGATCCAGGTGTTGTCGACGCAGACATCCTGGTAGAGGTTGCCGCCGTTGAAGCCGAAGCCGCCCGGCCCGCAATCGTTCACCTCGCCGTTCGCGTTCCACGCCTGGTAGCTCATGTCGAGGGAATAGCCGCCGGTGGGAAATTCGAGCGTATCCGTATCGAAGTAGAGTTCCCACGTCGTGTCCGGGGTGACGTCCTTCATGCTCCACGCGCCGATCAGGATCTCGTCGAGGAAGCCGTAGATCGCGAAATCGGTGATGTCTTCCTCGGTGATGATCCCGGTTCCGATCAGCTCGTCGGGAAACTCGATCACGCCTTCCATCGTGTAGCCGCTCGCCCCGATCCAGCAGAACTGGTAGCGGGCGGCGCCCGCGGGGGCGGCGGCGGCGAGGCAGATGGCGGTCGTCAGGGCAAGGTGGCGCATTGGCGAAGGGATAGCGGGAGAACGGGCCGGGTCAACCGACGGTTTCGTGAAAGACGGCGGGTTGCGCGGGGTTGGCCGGTTTTCGCGGCGGCGGGGTGGGCGGTTGCGTGGAAACGGGGCCGAACCGGGCGGGCCCCGTGCGCTACCCGTTCTCCTTCAGGATCTCGCCGGCGAGGTAGAGCGACCCGCAGATCAGGATCCGCGCGTTGGGATCCGTCGCGGCGATGGCGGCGACGGCCTCGGCGGCGCTGTCCGCGCGGCTGGCGTCGAAGCCCGCTGCGCGGGCCTCGGCCTCGGTCTCGGCGGCCGGGAGCGTCGCGGCCTGCCCCGGCACGTCGAGCGCGGTGAGGCTCGCCACGTGCGGGGCGAGCGGCGCGAGGTAGCCGTGCACGTCCTTGGTGTTGAGCATCCCGGTCACGAGGTGCGTGGGCCGGGGCGGCATCCGCCGCAGGGCTTCGGCCAGGGCGCGGCCGGCATGGGGGTTGTGCCCGCCGTCGAGCCAGATCTCCGCCCCCGGCGCGAGGTCGATGAGCGGCCCGTGGCGGAGCCGCTGCATCCGGGCGGGCCAGACGGCGCGGGTGACGGCGGCCTCGCAGGCGGTCTCGTCCATGCCGAGCGCCCGGAGCGCGGCGAGCGCGTTGCCCGCGTTGTCGACCTGGTGCGGACCGGGCAGGTTCGGCAGCGGCAGGTCGAGAAGCCCGGTTTCGTCTTGGAACACGAGCCGGCCGCGTTCCTCGGTCGAATGCCAGTGCTGGCCCCGGGCGATGAGCGGTGCGCCGAGCCGCGCGGCCTTCGCCTCGATCACGTCGAGCGCGGCCTCTTCCTGCCGGCCGACGATGCAGGGCACGCGGCGCTTGAGGATGCCGGCCTTCTCGCCCGCGATCTCGCCGAGCGTGTCACCGAGGTATTGCTGGTGGTCGAGCGCGACGGGGGTGATGATCGTCAGCCGCGGATCGGCGATCACGTTGGTCGCGTCGAGCCGCCCTCCGAGCCCGACCTCGAGCAGGGTGTAGTCGGCCGGTTCCTCGGCGAAGGCGACGAGCGCGGCCGCGGTCGTGATCTCGAAATAGGTGATCGGGTCGGGGCCGTTCGCGTCGAGACAGCGGTCGAGGATCGCGGTCAGCCGGTCCTCGTCGATGTTCGCCCCGGCGAGGTAGATGCGTTCGTGGAACCGCACGAGGTGGGGCGAGGTATAGGCGTGGACGCGCGCGCCGGTCGATTCCAGCCCGGCGCGGATCATCGCCAGCGTCGAGCCCTTGCCGTTCGTGCCCGCGATGTGGATCACCGGCGGCAGGCGGTCCTGCGGGTTGCCGAGGGCGTCGAGGATGCGCCACATCCGGTCGAGCGTCAGGTCTATGATCTTGGGATGCAGCGACATCATGCGGTCGAGCAGGATGTCGGACCCGGAGGCCCCGGCGGTCGCGGTCACGATGCGTCGGCGTCCTCGGTCTCGGCGGCGGGGGCGGGCAGGTCGCCCTTCACCGCCGGCTTCTCGCGCATGAGGATGCGGGTGATGGTGATGAGCTCGTCGCGCAGGTCGCGGCGGTGCGTCACCCGGTCGAGCATGCCGTGATCCAGCAGGTACTCGGCGCGCTGGAAGCCCTCGGGCAGCTTTTCGCGGATGGTCTGTTCGATCACGCGGGGACCGGCGAAGCAGATCAGCGCGTTCGGTTCCGCGATCTGGACGTCGCCGAGCATCGCGTAGGAGGCCGTCACGCCGCCGGTCGTGGGGTGGGTCAGGACGACGATGTAGGGCAGCCGCGCCTCGCGCAGCATCTCGACCGCGACGGTGGTCCGCGGCATCTGCATCAGGCTGAGGATGCCTTCCTGCATCCGCGCCCCGCCGGCGGCGGAGAACAGCACCAGCGGCGCCTTGCGCAGCACGGCGCGTTCGGCGGCGGCGATGATGGCGTTGCCGACATACATCCCCATCGACCCGCCCATGAACGAGAAGTCCTGTCCCGCGGCGACGATGGGCAGGCGGCCGAGCTCGCCCTCGGCGACCAGCATCGCCTCATGTTCTCCGGTTTCCTTCTGCGCGGCGCGCATCCGGTCGGGATACCGCTTCTGGTCGCGGAAATGCAGCGGGTCGGGGATCGGCGCCTTGACCGGAACCTCGGTGAACACGCCGCCGTCGAACAGCGACTCGAACCGGCGGCGGGGCGTGATCGCCATGTGGTGATCGCAGTTGCCGCAGACGAAGAGGTTGTCGGCCAGTTCGCGGTGGAACAGCATCGTCCCGCAATTGTCGCACTTGGTCCACAGGTTCTCCGGCACCTCGCGGCGCGAGAAGATCGAGTTGATCCGCGGGCGGACGTAGTTGGTGATCCAGTTCATGCGCGCTTCGCTGTCGTCCCTGTGCCGCCCGAGATAGGCCGCGGGGGGGCGAAATGCAATCCGGCAGGGCGGGAAGGGGCGGCCCGGCCCCGGCGGGGAAACCGGGCCGGGGCGGTCAGGCCGGAACCCCCGCACGGCCGGTGTCGCGGACCGCACCGCCGATGCCGCGCCGGAACGCCAGCACGCAGAGCGCGGCGATCGCGACCTCGACCGCGAGCGCGCCGAGCACCGGGCCTGAGGGCATCCCGTCGACGGCGAGCCCGACCAGCCGCCCGGCGGGGAAGGCGAGGTAGACGCAGAGCGCCGCGACCAGCCCCGCGCGGGTCCAGCCTGCGCGCAGCATCCCCGCGAGCATCACCGCGCCGAGCGCGGCCAGCCCCGCGCCGGGCGCGCGCAGTTCGCTCAGGAGGCTCGGGCCGGGCGGGATGTCGATGCCGTAGCCCGCGTAGAAGGCGAGAGGCGAGACCAGGATGAAGCCGCCGATCGACAGCGCGGTGAGCCCGGCGATGCCGAGCGCGATCTTCTGGAACCTTGTCGGGGTCATGTCGTGTCCTTTCGCTGGCGGGGCGGCGGCAACGGTCCGGCGCGCCCCGGATGGGTCGATGGCCCGAGCGATTAGCGGGGCAACGGCGGCGGGGTCTTGGCCGGGGGTGTCAAACCCTTGGCAGGGCGCGCCAGCCGCGGAACGGGTCAGCCGCGATCCGGGTGCCGCGCGCGGCGCCACGCCGCCGGCGAACTGCCGTTCCGGCGCTTGAAGGCACGGCTGAAGGTGCTCTGCTCGGCATACCCGGTGAGGAACGCGACCTCGGACAGGGCGTAATCGGTGTCGCCAAGCAGCCGTTCGGCGAGTGCCAGGCGGGTGCGCTCGGCCAGGTCGCGGTAGACGATGCCTTCCTCGGCCATGCGCCGCTGCAACGTCCGAACGCTCATGCCCATGCGCCGCGCCACGTCGCCGAGACCGGGAACGCCGTCGCTGAGCGCGCGCTCGATCTCGGCGCGGACGACGGGTTCAAGCGCCCTGTCGGCCGGGACCGCGGCGAGTTCCCGTTCGAGATGGCCGTCGAGGAATTCCGACACCGCCGCGTCGCCGAGCCGGTTGCCCGCCTGAAGCGTCGCGGCGGAGATCGCGAGGCCGTCGCGGTCGGACCCGAACCGGACCGGGCAGCGGAAATGGGCCTCGAAATCGCGGATGTCGTCGGGCGCGGCGTGGGAGAAGTGCACCGAAACCGGGTCGAACGGCACGCGGCAGACCTCGCGGCTGATCGCGGTGGCGGCGGCGACGGCAAGCTCCGTCGCCATGACCTCGCCGGGCCGCGCATGGCCGGGATTGCGAACCGCCATGAAGGCCCCGCCGTCCGCGCTCTCGACCACGCGGTAGTTGGCGATGCTGGTCACGACGCGACCGTAGCGTTCGACCCGCCGGAAGGAATTGAGCAGGTCGGTGGCGGTCTTGAACGCGAGCCCGAAGGCCCCGTAATCGTCGCAGCACATCGAGGCGCCGAGCCTGACCGCGATCGACCGCCCGCCCGGCTCCGCGGCGGCGATCCGTTCGAGAAGGTCGAGGAAGGCGGTGTCGGGGATCATCCGCGGGCCGCCGTCACCGGAAAGCCCGAGCGCCGCCGCCCGGCCGGGTGGCAGCAGCCCGCCGAGTTTGCCGAGGAAGATGCCCGAGACGTGCCCCATGCGCCATGATTGCGGATCGGGCGGCGCGGGACTAGACAGGATCGGACGCGGGCACCCCGCCTTCGCGAGACCCGGCAGGCGCATGGCCCTTTCGCTGCTTCGCACCAACCGCAACTACCGCCTCGTGCTGTCGGCCTCGGCGGTGTCGAACCTCGGCGACGGGGTGGCGGCCGTGGCGGTGCCCTGGCTGGCCTCGCTGCTGACCCGCGACCCGGTGCTGATCGCCGCGGTCGCGACGGCGCGGATGCTGCCGTGGTTCCTGTTCTCGCTGCCCGCGGGCGTGCTGACCGACCGCGCCGACCGGCGGCGGTTGATCGTGCGGGCCGACATCGCGCGGGTCGCGCTGACGCTTTGCGTGGTCGGCATGGTCCTGTCCCTGCGCGACCTGCCGCTGGCCGACGGCCACGGGCCGCTGCCGATCGTGACGCTGGCGGTGCTGGCCTTCCTGATCGGGTCCGCCGAGGTGATCCGCGACAACGCCGCCCAGACGCTGTTGCCCGCGGTGGTCGCGCACGCGGACCTCGAACGCGCCAACGGCCAGCTTGGCGGGGCGGAGCGGATCATGGGCGATTTCGTCGGCCCGCCGCTGGCCGGTTTCCTGATCGCCGCCGGGATCGCGGTGCCGTTCGGGTTCAACGCGGCGGCGTTCGCGGTTTCCGCGGCGGTGATCTGGCTGATCGCGCTGCCGCCGCGGCGGTCGGGGATCCAGGCCCGGTTCCTGCCGGCGCTGGCCGAGGGCTTCGCCTTCATGCGCGCGCATCCGGCGATCCTGCGGCTCGCGGTGATGCTGGGCGTCATCAACGCGGTCTATTTCGGCGGTCTGACCATCCTCGTGCTCTACGCGCAGGAGGTTCTGGGCCTGAGCGCGGCGGAATACGGGCTGTTGCTGACCTCGGTCGCGGTCGGCGGGGTGGCCGGCGCCTTCGCCGCGCCCTGGATCGCCGGGCGGATCGGGATGCGCGCGAGCCTCGTCGTCGCACTGGCGAGCTTCGTGCTGCCGCAACTGGCGCTCGGGCTGTTCTCATCCGTCCCGGTGGCGGTCGCGGCGATGGTGATCGAGGCGGCGGGCGGGATGCTGTGGAACGTGGTCACGGTGAGCTACCGCCAGCGGATCATCCCCGACGCGATCCTCGGCCGCGTGAACTCGGTCTACCGCTTCTTCGGATGGGGCGCGATGCCGTTCGGGGCGCTGGCGGCCGGTGCGCTGGTGGCGGTCGCGGAAACGGCCCGGGGCCGGGATGCCGCGCTGCACGCGCCCTACCTCGCGGGGGCGGTGATCTGCGCGGTCCTGCTGGTCTACGGTGTCCGGGCGCTGCGGTTCGACGCCTGAACGCGGGTCAGGACGAGCCGGATCAGGAACCAGATCGCGATGGTCATGGCGATGTCGCGGAACAGCGCGACGCGCAGGATCTCGGGCGTCGCGACCTCGGCCGGGATGACTTGGAGCGACAGGCCGGACAGCGGCCCCTCGATCCCGACGAAGAGGACCGCGGCGATGTTGTTGGCGAAGTGGAAGCCCCAGGCCGCGCCGATGGACCCGGTCGCGGCCGTCAGGTCGGCGGCGCAGACGGCGAAGACGAAGGTTGCCAGCACGATCAGCCAGGCGACGCCGGGATAGGTCGCCGGGTCGTAGTGGCCGAGCGCGAACAGGGCCGAGGGCAGCACCATCCACACCAGCGGCGAGCGGAACCGCGCGGCGAGCTGCTGCTGGACGTAGCCGCGGAAGAACAGCTCCTCCGCGCCGGTCTGGACCAGCAGGAGCAGGAGCGCGAGCGGCAGGAAGCTGAGCCAGATCGGCAGTTCCAGGTTCGGCGACGACGCGAGGTAGGGCGGCAGCAGACCCGACAGCGCCAGCAGCGGCGCGGCGACCAGCGCGCCGATCGCGCCCTGCTGCCAGAGCCGCCGCGCCCGCGACCCGGTCAGCGAGACGAAGCCGCGGTCGTGAAGCGCGCGGGCGGCGAGGACGGTGCCGCCGAACAGGCCGACGAAGGTCGCGAGCAGGACCAGCGTGCCGGTCGCTGTCTCGCCCGCCATCATCGACTGCATGAAGGCCCCGCCGTCGAGTCGCCCGTCATGGATCAGCGACGCGGACAGGAGCACCACGACCGTCACCACGGAAAAGGTGACCGCCACCAGGAGGAGGCCGACGAGGAGCCGCCAGATCTGCGGATATGCGCGTGCCGGGGCCACGAAGGCCGCGAGGCCGGGATACTGCATCGGGTCTGCCTGTTCTTTTTCCGCGATCATGCCGCGTCGGGGCCGCGCAAGCAATCGCGCTTGTGCCTCTTTTGCCGCGCTTCTATTGCTGTGACCCGATCAGGGAAGAACAGCCAGGACAGGGAGCCCCGCGATGCTGAAGGGCAGGAGAGACAAGTCTAAGCTTCCGAGCCGCCACGTGACCGAGGGCCCCGAGCGCGCGCCGCACCGGTCCTACTACTACGCGATGGGCCTGTCGGAGGAGGAGATCGCGCAGCCCTTCGTCGGCGTCGCGACCTGCTGGAACGAGGCCGCGCCCTGCAACATCGCGCTGAACCGGCAGGCGCAGTCGGTGAAGCTCGGCGTGAAGCACGCCAACGGCACCCCGCGCGAGTTCACCACCATCACCGTCACCGACGGGATCGCGATGGGCCACGAGGGGATGCGCTCCTCGCTCGCCTCGCGCGAGGCGATCGCGGACACGGTCGAGCTGACCATGCGCGGCCACGGCTACGACGCGCTTGTCGGTCTGGCGGGCTGCGACAAGTCGCTGCCGGGAATGATGATGGCGATGGTCCGGCTGAACGTGCCGTCGGTGTTCATCTACGGCGGCTCCATCCTGCCGGGCAAGGTGCCCGCGGGCGCCGACGTGCCCGAGGATTTCGCCACCCGCGACCTGACCGTGCAGGACATGTTCGAAGCCGTCGGCCGGCACCAGAACGGGTCGCTGTCCGACGCGGCGCTGGCGATCCTGGAACGCGTGGCCTGCCCGAGCGCGGGCGCCTGCGGCGGCCAGTTCACCGCGAACACGATGGCCTGCGTGTCCGAAGCGATCGGCCTTGCGCTGTTCAACTCCTCCGGCGCGCCCGCCCCCTACGAGAGCCGCGACCAGTACGCCACGGCCTCGGGCGACGCGGTGATGAACCTGCTCGACAAGAACATCCGCGCCCGTGACGTGGTGACCCGCAAGGCACTGGAGAACGCCGCGCGCGTGGTCGCGTGCACCGGTGGGTCGACCAACGCGGGCCTTCACCTGCCGGCCATCGCGCACGAGGCCGGGATCGACTTCGACCTGTTCGACGTCTGCGACATCTTCCACGATACGCCTTACTTCGTCGACCTGAAGCCGGGCGGGCAGTACGTCGCCAAGGATCTCTACGACGCGGGCGGCATCCCGGTGGTGATGAAGGAACTGCGCAAGGCGGGCCTGATCCACGAGGATTGCATCTCGGCCTCGGGCCGGACGATGGGCGAGGAACTGGACCTGATCGACCGCAAGGCAGATGGCCGCGTGATCTACCCGGTCGACACCCCGATCACCCCCACCGGCGGCGTCGTCGGCCTGCGCGGCAACCTCGCGCCGGACGGGGCCATCGTGAAGGTCGCGGGCATGAAGGCCGAGGAACAGGTCTTCACCGGCCCGGCGCGCGTGTTCGAATGCGAGGAAGACGCGTTCGAGGCGGTGAAGGCGCGCGGCTACGAGGAAGGCGAGGTCATCGTGATCCGCAACGAGGGCCCGGCGGGCGGCCCCGGCATGCGCGAGATGCTGGCGACCACAGCGGCCCTGTCGGGCCAGGGCGCGGGCAAGAAGGTCGCGCTGATCACCGATGGCCGTTTCTCGGGCGCGACGCGGGGCTTCTGCGTGGGCCATGTCGGCCCCGAGGCCGCGCATGGCGGGCCCATCGGCCTGCTGAAGAACGGCGATGTCATCACCATCGACGCGGTGAAGGGCGAGATCTCCGTCGACCTCAGCGACGAGGAACTGGCCGCCCGCAAGGATGCCTGGGCAGGGGCGCGCAAGACGATCTACACCTCGGGCGCGCTGTGGAAATACGCGCAGCTCGTCGGCTCCGCCCGCTACGGCGCGGTGACCCATCCGGGCGCGAAGGAAGAGGCCCACGTCTACATGGACCTCTGATCCCGGTCAGCCGGCCGGCCTGCGCCGCCGCCACGCCAGGAGCCCGGCGAGCGCCCCCGCCAAAAGCGGGAGCGCTGCCGGAACCGGCACGGGGGAGGTGCCGGGTATCACCGGGATCGCGCCGGAGCCGACGATGTTGCGGGCGAAACTGCCCGCGACGGTGGCGGCGAGACGGTTCGTGTCCGCGAGCATGTCGGCCAGCGTGGCATAGGTGACGTGAACCGCGGGCTGCGTCGCCTCGCCCTCGATGTTGAACAGGCTCCAGTAGATCGTGCCATCGGAGCCCGAACCGACGACGTTCTGGGCAAAGCTGCCGGGGACGCTGGTGGCGACACGGTTGGTGTCGGCAAGCATGTCGGCGAGCGTGGAATAGGTGACGTAGACAGCGGGCTGGGTGGCCTCGCCCTCGATGTTGAAGAGGCTCCAGTAGGTCGTGCCGTCCGAGCCCGAGCCGACGACGTTCTGCGCGAAGCTGCCCGGGACGCTGGTGGCGACACGGTTGGTATCGGAGAGCAGGTCCGCGAGGCTGTCATAGGTGACGTAGACCGCGGGCTGCGTCGCCTCCCCTTCGATGTTGAACAGGCTCCAGTAGGTCGTGCCATCGGAGCCGGAACCGACCACGTTCTGTGCGAAGCCGCCCGGAACGCTGGCGGTCACGCGGTTGGTGTCCGCGAGCATGTCGGCAAGGGTGGCGTAGGTCACGTAGACCGCGGGTTGCGTCCCTTCCTCCTCGATATTGAAGAGGTTCCAGTAGGTCGTGGCGGCATGGGCCGGGACCGCGGCAAGCAGCGCCAGGGCGCAGAGCACGAGACGGAACATTGTCCTTAACCCCAGTTGGACAGGCGGCAGATTATCACGTTTTTCGATTCGCCGTTCGGCTATCGGTGGCGGCAACTTCCGGTTGGTGCTACGCCTGACGCACAACCCGGGAGAGGTGACGATGCAGGCTTTTGGACAGAGAACGGCGGCGTTGCGGACGCTCGCCGCGGTGGCCGCGATGCTGGCGGTGGCATCCTGCGTGGGGATCGGCGGCGGCGGGGGCGGGCAACTGGCCGTGACTACCGACGCGGTGACGGTCGCGGGGCCGCGCGGCTTCTGCGTCGATCCCGAGGCGACGACAGACCGCGGCACCACCGCCTTCGTGCTGATGGGCAACTGTGCCGCGATCAACGGGTCGCGCATGGCCGGGCAGCCCGCCGAGCCCGCGATCCTGACCGCCGCGATCAGCGAACCGGGCGCGCCCGACGCCATCGCCGGGTCGCTGTCGACCCTGCCGGAGTTCTTCGCCTCGGCCGATGGCCGCCGGGTGCTGAGCCGGTCGGGCGACCCCGAGACCGTGACCGTGGACCAGAGCTTCGCCGAGGGCGCGGTGTTCTACCTGCACGCGACGGATGCCAGCGAGGGCGCCACGCCCGGCGTGTCGGACAGCTACTGGCGGGCATATTTCGACGTCGGCCCGCGGATCGCGACGCTGTCGGTGCTGACCCTGGACGGGTCCGGCATGGGCGACGACCAGGCGCTGGCGCTGCTGCGGCAGTTCGTGGCGGCGACGCAGGCGGCCAACCCGGCCCCGGCGGCGGACGGAACCGTGCCGCCGGCGGGCGGCGGGTTCCTCGGGCGCATCCTGCCGGCGCGGACCTGAGACCGCGGGCCGGGGGCTGTGGCGCTTCGGAACTTTCCCTTTCTCGAACGGCGGCGGATGCGCCGCGCCGCCGCGCGTGCCGCCGACATCGCCCGCGACGCGCCGCGGCTCGGCCCGGCGGATCTGG
>WVSL01000016.1 GCA_015689685.1 Rhodobacterales bacterium HKCCE2091
AGGGCGAGGCCGCGCTGGCCGCCTGCATCGCCGCCGCCGGCCCGCCCTCCGCCGCCGTTCCGGTCAGCGAGGCGGCGCAGGCCGAGGTCATCGCCGCCCTGCAGGCGGTCGCGGGGGAGTGCGAGCTAGCCGTGGAGCGGCTCGGCGACGGCGACGGAACGGCGCTGTTTCACCTCGGCACGCTGGCGCAGACGAGCGGCGACCAGCGCGGCGCGACGGCCTTCTACGAACGCGCCGCCAATGCCGGGCTGACCGCCGCGCATACCCGGCTCGGCGATCGCTACATGTTCCCGCCCCGTCCCGCGCGCCGCGACGTCGGCGCGGCGGTGGAGCAATACACCATCGCGGCGGAGGCCGGGGATCCGCCGGCGCTCACCACGATGGCCTTCCTGCATCTCCTGGGCGAGGGCGTGCCGCGCGACCCGGCGCGGGCGCTGGCGCTGATGGGGCAGGCGGCGGATGCCGGCTATCACTTCGCGCAGTTCCGGCTCGGCCAGATCTACCTTGCCGGACAGGGCATCCCCGAGGCCGAGCAGGCCGCGCTCGGCATTCCCGATTTCGACCGCGCCGCCGACCTGCTCGCCGCCGCCTCCGACAACGGCAACACCGAGGCCACGCTGCGGCTCGCGGAGCTCTATTCCGGCGACGTGCCGGGCGTGCCGCAGGACGACGCGGCGCGGTTCCGCTGGACCCGCGCGGCCGCCGAGATGGGCCTGCCCGACGCCATCGCGCGGCTCGGCTTCCTCTACGAACGCGGGATCGGCACAGCGCCCGACCCGCAGGCCGCCGCGCGCGCCTATGTCCAGGCGCTGGAGGCCGGGGCCGAACCCGGCGACCTGCGCGGCACCATCGGCGGCGTCGCGGTGCCGTGGGACGAGGCCACCGCCGTCGCCTTCCAGTCGATCCTGATCGAGCGCGGCGTCTACGACGGACCGCTCGACGGGCTGATCGGCGAGGGCACCATCCGCGGTGCGCTCGCCCTGCGCCGCCAGTAGAGGAACAGCGCCGATGAAACCGGTCGAGACGGAAACCCTGACGATCCGGTTCGAGGGCCGGCGCTGCATCCACGCCCGCCGCTGCGTGCTCGGCCTGCCGGGCGTGTTCCGCCCCGATGCCGGGCGGGACTGGATCGACCCGGAAGGCGCCGGGACCGAAGCCATCGTGCGGGTGATCGAGGCCTGCCCCTCCGGCGCGCTCAGCTACGAGCGCAAGGATGGCGGCAACCCGGAGGCCGCACCCGAGGTCAACACGATCCGGCTCTGGGAACATGGGCCGCTGGAGGTCCGCGCGCCGATGGTCCTGCCGGATGGCCGCCGGACGCCGCGCGCCACGCTCTGCCGTTGCGGGGCATCGCAGTCGAAACCGTTCTGCGACAATTCCCACCGCGAGATCTCGTTCAAGGCGACGTCGGAACCCGCGGCGGCCGAGGACGAGGAGGTTCCGGCGCGGTCGGGCGAACTGGCCGTCGCGCCGCAGCCGAACGGCCCGCTGCTCGTAAAGGGGCCGGTGGAGATCGTCGCCGGATCCGGCCGACGGATCGCTGTGCGCGGCAAGGCCTGGCTCTGCCGCTGCGGGGCCTCGGCCAACAAGCCCTTCTGCGACGGCAGCCACAAGCGGATCGGGTTCGAGGCCGAGTAGGGCCGCGATGTATCCACAGCCAACATCCTGACCCGGCGAATACCCGGTCGCGAGGCGTTGTGGATGCCGCAGGGCAGCATTAGGGTCGCGGCGAAATGGCATCGCGCGGAAACGGATCGGGGGCGGCGGGATGGCGTGGCTTTGCCGCGCTCATCGTGGTCGCCGCTATCGGCGCGGCGGTCGCCTTCATGCTCAACGTCCCCGCCCCTTTCCTGACCGGCCCCGCCGCGCTGGTCTCGGTCCTCGCCATCGCGGGGTTGCCGGTCTCTGTTCCGCTTCGGGTAAGGGACCTCTGTTTCCTCGTGATCGGGATCGGCATGGGCTCCGGCCTGACGCCCGAGGCGGTCCAGGCCGCCGCGCGCTGGCCGGTGCCGCTGGCGACGCTGGCGGTGGCGCTGGTGGTCCTGGTGATGGGCGGCGCGGTGATCCTGCGGCGCGCCTTCGGGTTCACGCCGAAGGCCGCGATGCTCGGCGCGACCCCCGGCCACCTCAGCTTCGTCATCGCGATGGCCGAAGACCTTGACGCCGATGTCGTAAGGGTCTCGGTCGTGCAGGCGCTGAGGGTGCTCTACCTCACCCTGCTGGTGCCCTTCGCGGTCAAGATCGTCACCGGGGCGGACCTGACCGCGCTGCCCGCGGGGCGCGAGGCGATGGCGCCGCTGCCGATCCTGGCGCTCGCGGTCGCCGGCGCGGCCGTCGCCGTCCTGTTCCTGCGCCTGCGCATTCCCGCGGCGGTGCTGCTCGCGGGCCTCGCGGTATCCGGCGCGGCCCATGCCGGCGGGCTCGTGTCGGGGGCGATGCCGCAATGGCTGGCGATCCCGGCCTTCGTGACGATGGGCGCGCTGATCGGAACCCGGTTCTCGGGCGTGACGCTCAGGGATATCGGGGGTGCGGCGCTGGCGTCGCTCACGCTCGCCGCCTTCGCCATCGCGGTCACGGTGGTCGCGGCCGAGGCGGTTCACGCGATGGTCGGCCTGCCGCGGGTCGACCTGATGATCGCCTTCGCGCCCGGCGGGCTGGAGACGATGGCGGCGCTGTCGCTGATGCTGGGCGCGGACCCGGCCTTCGTGGCGCTGCACCACCTCGGTCGGCTCCTGTTCCTCAGCGTCCTCGTCCCGGCGCTGATGCTGCGCCGGGACGGGTGACGTGACCGGTCAGTGGTTCCAGGTCTCGAGTTCGAGCGTCGCGTTGCAGGTGCCGGTGCCGTAGGTGCCGACCCAGACGTCGTAGGTGCCGGAAGCCGGGCCCCAGATGTCGACCTGCGGGTTCAGCCCGTTGTGGTCGTCGTTGAAGTGCCAGTTGCCGTAGGCGTCGTTCACCAGCAGGACGGTGTCGCAGTAGCCGTTCACGCTGATCTCCAGCCGGCCGTAATTGCCGTCGTTCTGGAACTGGAACTCGAAGTCGGGCTGGTCGACGACGTAGCCGAAGCCGCCGAGGCCGCAGTAGGACAGGTTGGTGCTGCCGCCCGCGACCACGTTCCAGTGACGCGGCGAATAGAGGTAGCCGCCCCCCAGGACGCCGAGGTTGGCGCGGCCCGAAAGCTGCCACTGCGGGCAGGCTTCGGCGGTGTCGGGGGTGACGAACTGGCCGGCTCCGGCAAGGGCGGCGGCGGCAAGAAGGACTTTAAAGTTCATGATGGTCTCCTCACGATTTGACAAGGGGCCGGCCCTTCAACCGGCAGAAAACCCGCCACGGGCGAAATACGGCTGTTGCCGATCCCGTGGTGCCTTGAATTGGCTTCAGGAATTTGTCCCGGAAATGGAAACATCGGGGCAGTCACGCGGCGATCTCCATCCAGACTGGGACATGGTCCGAGGGTTTTTCCTTACCGCGCACAGCGGCGTCGATTCCCACGGCGCGGAGCAGGTCCGCGGCCTGTGGCGACAACAACAGGTGGTCGATCCGGATGCCGTCGTTCCGGTCCCAGGCGCCGGCCTGGTAATCCCAGAACGAATAGTGTCCCGGACCGTGAACCTTCGCCCGGAAGGCGTCGGTATAGCCGAGGTGCAGGACCCGGCGGAACGCGGCGCGTGAGGCCGGCAGGGCCAGCGCATCCTTGCGCCAGGCCTCGGGCCGCGCGGCGTCCTCGTCCTGCGGAATGACGTTGTAGTCGCCGCCGAGCACGACCGGGATCTCCTCGGCCAGGAGCGCCTTCGCGCGTGCCTCCAGCCGCTCCATCCACGACAGCTTGTAATCGTATTTCGGCCCCGGCGCGGGGTTGCCGTTCGGCAGGTAGAGTGCCGCGATCCGCACCGCGGTGTCGCCGACCACCGTCGCCTCGATCCAGCGGGCCTGTTCGTCCGCGTCGTCGCCGGGCAGCCCGCGGGTCACGTCCTCCAGCGGCAGTTTCGAGGCGATGGCGACGCCGTTGAAGCCCTTCTGCCCGTGGGTCTCGACGTTGTAGCCGCGATCCTCGAAGATCTCGCGCGGCACGCCCTCGTCGACCGACTTCAGTTCCTGCAGCAGCGCCACGTCGGGCGCCGCCTCGTCGAGCCATTCCGACAGTGCCTGCGCACGCGCCTTGATGCCGTTAATGTTGAAGGTTGCGATACGCATGTCCGGATTCTCCCCCGTCAAGGCCTGTTGCCTCTCGCCACTGGCGGCTAGGCTCCGGGCCGGGATGCCGTAGTGAGAAGGGGATGTCATGCTCAATTTCCTGTTCCGTGGCCGAGGCCGTCGCGATGTTGAAGTGAAGGTCGAGACGCAGCGGGAAACCTTCAATCGACTTGTCGCGGAGTTGAACGCCGCGATAGATAGGCTTCCGGCTAAGCCTCGGGTCACCGTGGACCCGGCGAATGGGCACATCGCGCTGGACGAGCCGGAGCAGTTCCCCGACGAGGCCCTAGCGCTGCCGAAGCCGGGCGAGGCCGAACAAAACAAAGGGGATGGCGGGGAGGACGGGACGGGTGTCGAGGCACCGACCGAAACCGCCGAGACCCCGCCGAAGGCCACGCCGGAGGCCGGCGCGAAACGGTCGCGTCCGTCCGATCCGATCACGATGGAGGCCGGGTAGGGGGCCCGGACCGGCCCTGGGCGTTACCGAATGTTACAGCCCGCCGGGCCGATTGTTTCGGCCCTCAGGCGCGTTTGGACGCCCGGACGTCGAAGGGCGGGGTGGAAGTGCCGATGGCAGCTGCGGGATCGCAGCCCCTGTGCGGCACGATCCCGACCTTCGCGCCGTCCGGCGGACCGCCGATCGGGAACGGACGGCACGATCCCACCCCAGTGCATCGCGCCGACCGGCACTGCGCCTTTGTCGAAGCCGCTTGGCGCAAGCGACTGGGCCGCGCCGATCACCCCGACCCGCGCGACGTCGGCAAGGATCAGGGATTACCGGAAGAGCGCATACCAGCCGCGCCGTCGATGCAGGAAGATCGACTTCGCCGTCGGGTCAGATGGAAAAGGACGTCCCGCAGCCGCAGCTCGCCGTCGCGTTCGGGTTGTCGATGGTGAACCGCGCCCCGATCAGTTCCTCGGTGAAGTCGATGACCGCGTCGGCGAGGAACGGCAGAGACACGCTGTCGACCACCACCTTCTGGCCGTTGCCTTCCAGCACAAGATCGTCGTCGGCCGGTTCGTCGAGCCGGATGTCGTACTGGAAGCCCGAACACCCGCCACCCTCGACGGCCACGCGCAGCGCCTTGGCGTCGCCGGTGCCCTCGTTGATCTCGGCCAGCCGGGCGAAGGCCCGGTCGGTCACTTTCGGCGGCAGGTTCAGGTCCATGATATGCCCCGTCAAAGGCTCGATTCCGTTGCCCTGACCATATATGCAGGCGGAAAGGGCGAACAAGGCGACCGACGGGGAAGACATGCGCGCCATCTATGGCTCCGACCCGGCCCAGAGCCGGGGTCGGCTGGTGGCCGAGGAGGAAAGCACCTTCCGCTCGCCCTACCAGCGCGACCGCGACAGGATCATCCATGCGTCCGCGTTCCGGCGGCTGAAGCACAAGACGCAGGTCTTCGTGGAGCACGAGGGCGACTATTTCCGCACCCGCCTCACGCATTCGATCGAGGTCGCGCAGGTGGCGCGGACCATCGCCGGCGTGCTCGGGCTCGACTTCGAGCTGACCGAGGCGCTGGCGCTCGCGCACGATCTCGGCCACACGCCCTTCGGTCATACCGGCGAGGACGCGCTGTCCGAACTGATGGCGCCCTATGGCGGGTTCGATCACAACGCGCAGGCGATCCGCATCGTCACCCATCTCGAACGCCACTACGCCGATTTCGACGGGCTGAACCTTACATGGGAAACGCTCGAAGGGCTGGCCAAGCACAACGGCCCCCTGCTCTCGGCGCCGCTCGGCCCCGACGGAGCGGCAGATCTGCCCTGGGCGCTGGCGCAGGCGAACGCGGAATGGGACCTGGAGCTGCACACCCACGCCTCCGCCGAGGCGCAGGTCGCCGCGATCTCCGACGACATCGCCTACAACCACCACGACCTGCATGACGGGCTGCGGGCGGAGCTGTTCTCGACCGACGAACTGGCCGAACTGCCGATCCTGCGGGACTGCTTCGCCGAGGTCGACCGGCTCTATCCGGGCCTGAACTACTACCGCCGCCGCCACGAGGCACTGCGCCGGTTCTTCGGCGTCCTGGTCGAGGACGTGATCGCGGTCGCGCGCGCCAACCTCGCCGAGATCGACCCGCAGAGCGCCGACGACATCCGCCATTGCGGCCGCACCATCATCCGCTTCACCAATCCGCTCTGGCGCGACCTGCACGTGATCCGGGACTTCCTGTTCCAGCGCATGTACCGCGCGCCATCGGTAGTGGAGATGCGGGCCGAGGTGACCGCGGTGATCCACGACCTGTTCCCGTTCTACATGCGCCACCCCGAGCACCTGCCGAAGCAGTGGCGCAAGGACGTGGAGGAGGTCGAGAGCACGACGGAACTCGCGCGGCTGGTGTCGGATTACATCGCAGGCATGACCGACCGCTTCGCCCTGCAATGCCACCGCAAGTTCATCACCGGAGACGCAACATGATCCGCAGCCTCGCCGCCTTCCTCCTCTCCGCCGCCCCCGCGCTCGCCCAGGTCGCGCCGGGGTTCTACGACGCGCCGGTGGAAAACGACCTCGTCTGCACCGAGATCTCCGACGGCCGGCTGGAGATCCGCGAGAACGGGGAGATCCGCTTCTACGAATCCCTCTGCTCCATCGCCAACCCGATCGGCGTCAGCGCGCTGAACGGCGCCGTGCTCTACGAGGCGCAATGCGCGGGCGAGGGCGAGGAATGGACCACGGCCGTGATGCTGATGCCTGGGCTGGAGGAGGATTACATGGTGATGGTCTTCCCGGGCTACGCCACGACCTACCGCCGCTGCCCCGGGTGATACGGGCCGAGCCGCGCATCGACGGGCCGCGGTGCGGCGACCATCCGGCTCCGCTACAGCGATTTATCTCTAAAGGCCAGGAGTAGCGGCGAGCTACTCCCAGGCCCTACCACATCGCCGTGCCGGCGGGGCGGCCCGTCGATGCGCGGCGGCCTTTGGCCTTGTCCCGCGCCGGTGCTGAGCGGCTGACCCGGCCCCTGACCGCTTCGCCGCCTTGACCCTGCGCCTGCTTTTGCTAGACGCGGAGGCCGTATCCCGGAGCGCCTTTCCATGAACCTCTTCGCCGACATCCGCACCGCCGTGCTCGACAGCCTCGCGAGCCTCGCCCATGACGGGGTGATCCCGCACGGGCTCGACATGGCCAATGTCGCGGTGGAGCCGCCGCGCGATGCGGGCCACGGCGACATGGCGACGAACGCGGCGATGGTCCTGGCCAAGCCCGCGGGCATGAAGCCCCGCGACATCGCCGAGGCGCTGGCCCCGAAACTCGCAGCCGATCCTCGGATCGAGACCGCCGAGGTCGCCGGGCCGGGCTTCCTGAACATCCGGCTTTCGGCCTCCGCCTGGCACGAGGTGGTGCGCGCGGTGCTGGCGGCGGGCGCGGATTTCGGCCGCTCGGAAATGGGCGCGGGGCGGAAGGTCAACGTGGAGTACGTCTCGGCCAACCCGACCGGGCCGCTTCACGTCGGCCACACCCGCGGCGCGGTCTTCGGCGACGCGCTCGCCTCGCTTCTGGATTTCACCGGGCACGAGGTGACGCGGGAATACTACATCAACGACGGCGGCGCGCAGGTCGACGTGCTCGCGCGGTCTGTCTACCTGCGTTACCTCGAAGCCCACGGGCAGGAGGTCGCGTTCGAGGACGGCACCTATCCCGGCGACTACCTGATCGCCGTCGGGCAGAAGCTGAAGAACGAGGTCGGAGACGAGTACGTCGACAAGGGCGAGCAGTACTGGCTGCCTGCCGTCCGCGACTTCGCCACCGACGCGATGATGGACCTGATCCGCGCCGATCTCGCGCTGCTGAACGTGAAGATGGACCGGTTCTTCTCGGAGAAATCGCTTTACGGCACCGGCCGGATCGAGGAGGCGATCGCCGATCTCGACGGCAAGGGCCTGATCTACAACGGCGTTCTGGAGCCGCCGAAGGGCAAGACGCCCGAGGATTGGGAGCCGCGCGAACAGACGCTGTTCCGCTCGACCGATTTCGGTGACGACGTGGACCGGCCGATCAAGAAGTCCGACGGCTCCTGGACCTATTTCGCGCCCGACATTGCCTACCACTTCGACAAGGTCAGCCGCGGCTACGACGAGCTGATCGACGTGTTCGGCGCCGATCACGGCGGCTACGTCAAGCGGATGAAGGCGGCGGTCGCGGCGCTGTCCGGCAATACCGTCCCGCTCGACATCAAGCTGACGCAGCTCGTGAAGCTGATGAAGAAGGGCGAGCCCTTCAAGATGTCGAAGCGGGCCGGCACCTTCGTCACCCTCGCCGACGTGGTGGAGGAGGTCGGGCCCGACGTGACCCGCTTCATCATGCTGACCCGCAAGAACGACGCGCCGCTCGATTTCGACGTGGACAAGGTGACGGAGCAGTCGAAGGACAACCCGGTCTTCTACGTGCAATACGCCCATGCCCGGATTTCCTCGGTGCTGCGGAAGGGGGCGGAACTCGGGATCGGGCCGAACCCGGCGGAGCTGACGACGCTGACCGATCCGACCGAGCTTGCGCTGATCGCGAAGCTGTCGGAATGGCCCCGGCTGGTGGAGATCGCGGCCCGGACGCACGAGCCGCACCGCATCGCCTTCTACCTCTACGACCTCGCCTCGGCGCTGCACGCGCTCTGGAACAAGGGCAACGCGGAGCCGCAGCTTCGCTTCCTGCAGGAGGACGCACCGGCCACGACCGCGGCGAAACTCGCCATGATCCGTGCCGTTGCCGTTGTCATTTCGGCCGGTCTTGGTATCTTGGGGATAACTCCGGCTGAACAAATGTAATCAACAGCGCCGGGGATCGAGCGGTACACAGTCCCGGCGCAGTTGAACATGGCCCTCCAAGGCCTTGCTCGTGCAGGGATTCTTGAGAGGGCAGGTCATGGCGGATGCACCCTATTTCGACGAGGCGACGGCCGACGAGATCACGGTCTCGGGCCGGATGCAGACACTCATCAACGGGATCGGCGGGGTCGTCTCGCTCGTCCTGATCGGCGGAATGGTGCTCTGGGGCTGGCAGTTGATGGTCCGCGACGTGTCCGGCGTGCCGGTGGTCGAGGCGCTGGAAGGCCCGATGCGGGTGCAGCCCGAGGATCCCGGCGGGGTCGAGGCCGACCACCAGGGTCTCGCCGTCAACCGCATCGCCGAGGGGCAGGAGGCCGCGCCCGGCCCCGACCGTATCGTGCTGGCCCCGCCGCCGGTGGAACTGGCCGACCTGCCGCAGGCCTCCGCCGCGATGGAGGAGACCGCGGGCGACGAGGCGCCGGCCGGCAGCCCGCTGCCCGTGGCCCGCGCCGACTACGAAACCGACGAATTCACGCCGACGCCGACCATCCCCGTCGCCCCCGCCGAGGGCGGGGCGGACGCGGCCACCGCGGCCGAGCCCGAGGCCGAACCGACGCCCGAGGCGGCCTCCGCCGCGACGCTCGCGCTGATCGACCGGATGATGCAGGAGGAAAGCGGCCGCGCGCCCGACGCCGACATCGCCGTGATCCCGATCTCGGTCGCGGGCCTGCGCACGTCCCGCGTGCCCGCCGCGCGCCCCGCGGCGCTGCAACTCGCCTCCGTCGCCCAGGCCAGCGCCGCCGTCAGCGCCGCGCAGCCGGTCGAGATCGACCCCGCCGACATCCCCGAGGGCACGCGGCTTGTGCAGCTTGGCGAGTTCGACAGCGTCGAGGAGGCCCGCGCCGCCTGGGACCGGCTGGCCGCGTCCTACCCGGATTTCTTCGCTGACCGCTCCCGCGTGGTGCAGGAGGTCACGTCGGGCGGGCACAGCTTCGTGCGCCTGCGGGCCGAGGGCTTCGCCGACCTGATGGACGCCCGCCGCTACTGTACCGCGCTCCTGGCCGAGGGCTCGCCCTGCATCCCCGTCACCGCGCGCTGAGATGAGGCCCGCATGACCGGGGCGACCATCCTCGGCCCCTCAGGCACGTCCCTGCCGCCGGACGAGGCCGCGTTTTTCCGCGACGCCGATCCCTGGGGCTTCATCCTCTTTGCCCGCAACGTCGAGACGCCGGACCAGCTTCGCCGCCTGACCGGCGACCTGCGCGCCGCCGTGGGCCGCGATGCGCCCGTGTTCATCGACCAGGAAGGCGGGCGGGTGCAGCGGATGCGCGCGCCGCACTGGCGCGAATGGCTGCCCGCGCTCGACCAAGTGGCGCGGGCCGGCCCCGCCCATGCCGCGCGGTCGATGTGGCTCCGCGCACGCATCATCGCCGCCGAACTGCGCGATGCCGGGATCGACGGCAACTGCGTGCCGCTCGCGGATGTCGCGCGGACGGAGACGCACCCGATCCTCCTGAACCGCCTCTATGGCCACGACCCCGAGACCGTGTCGCGGATCGCCGCCGCGGTCGCCGACGGCTGCCTCGCGGGCGGTGTCCTGCCGGTCCTGAAGCACCTGCCGGGCTACGGGCTCGGGTCGGTCGACAGCCACGTGTCGCTGCCCCGCGTCGGCGCCGGCCGGGCGGAACTCGACGCCACCGACTTCGCCGCCTTCCGCCCGCTCGCCCACCTCCCGCTCGGGATGACCGCCCATATCGTCTACGAGGGGATCGAGGACGGCCCGCCCGCCACCCTGTCGCCCACGCTGGTCCGCCTGATCCGCGACGAGATCGGGTTCGGCGGTCTCCTGATGACCGACGACCTGTCGATGGAGGCGCTTCCGGGCGACATCGGCGACCGCGCCGCCCGCGCCATCGCGGCGGGCTGCGACGTGGTCCTGCACTGCAACGGCGACCGGGCCGAGATGGCGCCGGTGGTGGCCGCGTCGGGCCCCATGACGCCCGCGGCGGAGACCCGCGCCGAGGCAGCGCTCGCCGCCCGCAGGACCCCTGATCCGCTTGACATCGAGGCCGCCGGGGCCGAACTTGACCGCCTTCTATCGGGGCAGGTCAATGACGACGGAACCGCCGCTTCCGGCCAATTCCAATGACGGCGACTGGGGCGTTGCCGACCGGCGGGCGTCGGAGGCGCTGATCGTCGATCTCGACGGGTTCGAGGGCCCGCTCGACGTGCTCCTGACGCTCGGCCGGACGCAGAAGGTCGACCTCACGAAGATCTCGATCCTGCAACTGGCCGAGCAGTACCTCGCCTTCGTCGAGGCCGCGCGGAAGCTCCGGATCGAACTGGCCGCAGACTACCTCGTGATGGCCGCGTGGCTCGCCTTCCTGAAATCCCGCCTGCTGCTGCCGCCTGACCCGTCGGAGGAGGGGCCGTCCGGCGAGGATCTCGCCGCGCATCTCGCTTTCCAGCTCGAACGGCTGTCGGCCATGCGGGAGGCCGCCGCGAAGCTGATGGCGCGGGACCGGCTCGGCCGCGACCGGTTCGCCCGCGGCCTGCCCGAGGACCTCACCGCCACCCGCAAGATCACCTACACCGCCAGCCTGATCGACCTGATGCAGGCCTATGCCCGGATCCGCACGCGCGACGACTTCCGCCCCTACGTCATGGACCGGGAGGACGTGCTGACGATGGAGGAGGCGCTGGAGCGGATGCGCGGTCTGATCGGCTTCGGCGGGAACTGGACCGATCTGACCAGCTACATCCCCGACGGCTGGCGGCTCGACCCCAAGCGGCGCCGGTCCGCCACCGCCGCGACCTTCGCGGCCGCGCTGGAACTGGTAAAGTCGGGGCGGGCGCAGCTAAGACAGTCCGAAACCTTCGCCCCCATCGAGCTACGCCGCACCGACACCGAATGACCGAAAAAGACCAAGACGACGACCCGAGCCTGTTCCTCGCCCCGCCGCTGGCCGAACAGGAGCGCATGGTCGAGGCGATGCTGTTCGCCTCACCCGTGCCCCTGACCGTGCGCGAGATGGAGGCCCGGATGCCCCACGGCTGCGACGCCGCCGAGGCGATGGTGCTTCTGCGCAAGCGGTTCGAGGGGCGCGGCGTCTCGCTCGTGCGGGTGAACGACGCCTGGGCCTTCCGCACCGCGCCGGATCTCGGCTTCCTGATGAGCCGGGAACAGGTGGAGACGCGGAAGCTGTCGCGCGCCGCGATCGAGACGCTGGCGATCATCGCCTACCACCAGCCGGTGACGCGCGCCGAGATCGAGGAAATCCGCGGCGTGTCGGTCAACCGGGGCACCATCGACCAGCTGATCGAACTGGAATGGGTGCGTTTCGGCCGCCGCAAGATGACCCCGGGCCGCCCGGTGACCTTCGTCGTGACCGAGGAGTTCATGGACCACTTCGGGCTGGAGACGACCCGCGACCTGCCGGGCCTGAAGGAACTGCGCGAGGCCGGGCTGCTGGAAAGCCGCCCGGGCTTCGACGGCCCGCCCCGGCCGGTCAGCGACGACGACGGCGACGACGGGGTGGAGATCGAGCCCGGCGATCAGGACGAACTGTTCGAGTAGGCCGGGTCCGGTCCCGCGCCGCGCAGGAAGGCCACGTAATCCCGCAGGAGCGCCACCCGGCGCGGGCGGAAACTTTCGCCGGTCGCCCTGGCCGAGACGATCCGCTCGGGCCGGAAGCGGCGGAATTCGCGGCGCAGGCAGCACCAGGCCAGCACTACCACACCCTCGTCGAGATAGACTACCGACAGTGGCAGGATACGCCGGGCCGTGAGTGACCCGCCGCCGTCGCGGTAATCGATGTCAAGCGCGGTTTCGGACCAGCAGGCCTGCCGGATCGTGGCCATGAAGGGCGAGGCCGGTTGCGGGCGGCGGAAGCGGTAGACCTGGCCGATGGCATGCAGCACCTCGCCCTGGCGCCGTTCCGGCAGGGCAGCGGCGATCTTCGCCAGCGCGCCCGCCGCCGCCTCGGACAGCGCCGGGTCTCCCTTCCACCGCGCTTCCGACAGGCCGAGCACCAGGGCCTCGATTTCCATCCGGTCGAAGGTCAGCGGCGGCAGGGCGGGATCCTCCACCATGTCGAAGCCGACCCCGGCCTCGCCTTCGATCCGCGCGCCGGCCGCGCGCAGGGTGGCGATGTCGCGGTAGATGGTCCGCGGGCTGACCTCCAGCACCTCGGCCAGACGCTCCGCCGTGACCGGGCGAGGCAGGGTGCGCAGCGCATGGAGAAGGCGGAACAGGCGATCCGGGCGGGACATCGGGCTCCTGTCGGTTTCTGTCAGCAGGACGATGCCATGTTGCGCTCCGACGAACCAGCCGAAGGAAAGGTTTCGGACGATGCTGACGCTGTATTACGCCCCCCGCTCCCGCGCCTCCCGCATGTACGAGATGATGGCCGAGATGGACCTGCTGGACGAAATCGACCTGCGGATCATCGACATCCCGCGCGCCGACGGCTCCGGCGGGCGTGATCCCGGCAACCCCCACCCGGAGGGCAAGGTGCCCCTGCTGGTCCATGAAGGGGTGGAGATACGGGAAACGAACGCGATCATGCTCTACCTGACCGACTTCTATCCCGAGAGGGGCTTCGGCGCGGCTATCGGCACCCGCGAACGCGGCAAGTACCTGTCCCTGCTCGCCTATTACGGCAACGTGATGGAGCCGGTCTACGTGGCGATGGTGGCCGGAATGCTCGACAACCAGGTGGTCCGGACGACCTTCCGGGGCATACCCGAGGTCGTGTCGGTGCTGGACACAGCGCTCGGGGAGGCGCCGTTCCTGCTGGGGGACAGGTTCACGGCGGCGGACCTGCTTCTGAGTTCACCCTATCACTGGTTCCCCGATGCGACGCCCGCGGAGCCTGCAGTCCGCGACTGGGTCGCGCGCTGCGCCGACCGGCCGGCGCATCGCGAGATGCTGGCGTTCGACGCGGGGCTTGTTGACGGCTGAAACCGGCGCATCCGACCCCGCGCTGGCGCAGGTTGCGGACAAGAGAAAAGGGCGCCCGCCGGGCGCCCTTCCTGTTCGGTGCCGATCGGTGCCGATCAGCAGCTGTAGTACATCTTGTACTCGACCGGGTGCGGCGTGTGTTCGAAGGCGTAGACCTCTTCCCACTTCAGCGCGGTGTAGCCCTCGATCTGGTCGGTGGTGAAGACGCCGCCGGCCAGCAGGTACTCGTGGTCCTTCTCCAGCTCCTCCAGCGCCTCGCGGAGCGATGCGCAGACGGTCGGGATGCCGGCGAGTTCCTCGGGCGGCAGGTCGTAGAGGTCCTTGTCCGAGGGATCGCCCGGGTGGATCTTGTTGGTGATCCCGTCCAGGCCGGCCATCAGCAGCGCCGAGAAGCACAGGTAGGGGTTCGACGACGGGTCGGGGAAGCGGGCCTCGACGCGCTTGGCCTTCGGGCTTTCCGTCCACGGGATCCGGACGCAGCCGGAACGGTTGCGGGCGGAGTAGGCGCGCAGGACCGGGGCTTCGAAGCCGGGGATCAGGCGCTTGTAGGAGTTGGTCGACGGATTGGTGAAGGCGTTCAGCGACTTGGCGTGCTTGAGGATGCCGCCGATGAAGTACAGCGCCTCGTCCGACAGGTCGGCATACTTGTCACCCGCGAAGAGCGGCTTGCCGTCCTTCCAGATCGACATGTTGACGTGCATGCCGGTGCCGTTGTCGCCCGAGATCGGCTTCGGCATGAAGGTGGCCGACTTGCCGTAGGCGTTGGCGACGTTGTGGATGACATACTTGTACTTCTGAAGCTCGTCGGCCTGCTTGGTCAGCGAGCCGAAGATCAGGCCGAGCTCGTGCTGGCACGACGCCACCTCGTGGTGGTGCTTGTCGACCTTCATGCCCATGCGCTTCATGGTCGACAGCATCTCGGACCGCAGGTCCTGGGCGTGGTCGGTCGGGTTGACCGGGAAGTAGCCGCCCTTGATGCCGGGACGGAAGCCCATGTTGCCCAACTCGTACTCGGTGTCCGAGTTCCAGGCGGCGTCCTGGGCGTCGACCTCGAAGGCCACCTTGTTCATCTCGACCGAGAACCGGACGTCGTCGAACAGGAAGAACTCGGCCTCGGGGCCGAAGTAGGACGCGTCGCCGATGCCCGAGGACTTCAGGTAGGCCTCGGCCAGGACGGCGGTGCCGCGCGGGTCGCGGTTGTAGGGCTCGCCGGTGTCCGGCTCGACCACGGTGCAGTGCACGCAGAGCGTCTTCTCGGCGTAGAACGGGTCGATGTAGGCGCTGTCGGTGTCGGGCATGAGTTTCATGTCCGAGGCCTCGATCCCCTTCCAGCCCGCGATCGACGAACCGTCGAACATGAAGCCTTCCTCGAGGAAGTCGGCATCCACCTGGTCCGACATGACGGTTACGTGCTGCAGCTTGCCGCGCGGATCGGTGAACCGGATGTCGACGTACTCGACTTCCTCGTCCTTGATCGTGCCCAGAAACGTCTCGGTGCTCATTGATGACCTTCCCTTGTTCCTTCGGTCCTGTCCCCGGGTCACGTCTGGCGCGCGCCCGGTATCTGTCGGCGCCCGGGTTCCGCCGGCGCCGGGGCGGATGGCGTCAGAGCGCGTCCTCTCCGGTTTCGCCGGTGCGGATGCGGATCGCCTGGGAGATGTCGGAGATGAAGATCTTGCCGTCGCCGATCTTGTCGGTCTTGGCAGCGCCCGTGATCGCGTCGATGGCGGCGTCGACCTGGTCGTCGTTCAGAACCACCTCGACTTTGACCTTCGGCAGGAAATCCACGACGTATTCCGCGCCGCGGTAAAGCTCGGTATGGCCCTTCTGGCGGCCAAACCCCTTCACCTCGGTCACGCTCAACCCCTGGATCCCGATCTCCTGGAGGGCCTCTTTGACCTCGTCCAGCTTGAAGGGCTTGATGATCGCTTCGATCTTCTTCATGGGCCCCCGACTCCCTTCCGGCATGAATTGCCGCCCCGTGACAGCATTTTGTTCCGGCAGGGTCCATGCGATAGGGAGTGACGCGGGGCGAGGCCCGGGGAAAGCGCGGGGCGTCGGTCGGAAATTGTGCGCGATGCCCGAAAAGTGTGCGTTCTGAGAATTGCGGGGATGAAAGCGGCATGACGGAGCTTCTGACGGCGGCCGGGATGCGCGCGGCGGAGCGGGTCGCGATGGACAGCGGGCGCGTCACCGGGCTGGAGCTGATGGAGCGCGCGGGCCGGGCCGTCGTCGACGCGATATTCGCGGAATGGCCCGTGCTCGCCGCCGCCCCGCACCGCGCCGTCGTGCTTTGCGGGCCGGGCAACAACGGCGGCGACGGCTTCGTCATCGCTCGGCTACTGCGCCAGGCCGCGTGGCAGGTCGAGGTCTTTCTATCGGGCGACCCCGCCAAACTGCCGCCGGACGCGCGGGTGAACCATGACCGCTGGTGCGCGCAGGGAACGGTCACGCTGACCGAGACGCCGGAGGCCCGCGCGGACGCCGGTCTCGGCCTCCGCCCGCAGGAGGAGGAGAAGGGCGCGCCGGATCTCTATATAGACGCGGTGTTCGGCACCGGGCTGACCCGGCCGGTCGATACCGCGACGGTGATGGGCGGGCGCTACCTCGGCGTTCTGGCCGGCACGACGGGGGCCGGGACGCCTCCCGGCAGAAGCCGCGTCGTCGCCGTCGACATCCCCTCCGGTCTCTGTGCCGACAGCGGGCGCGTGCTCGGGCAGGGCGTCGCGCCCTTCGCGGACCTCACGGTGACCTTCCACCGCGCCAAGCTCGGCCACTACCTGGCCGATGGGCCCGCGCGCTGCGGCAAGGTCGTGGTGGCCGATATCGGGATCGGGTCCGTGGCCCCCGGCGATCACGCCCCGGTCCCGCTCGTCACCCGTGCCGACCTGATGCGCGACGGCCCCGCCGGTGCGCCGGGCCTGAAGCGCGGCGGGCACAAGTACGATCACGGCCACGCGCTCATCCTGTCGGGCGGCATGGGGCGCAGCGGGGCCGCGCGGCTCGCGGCACGGGCTGCGCTGCGGATCGGGGCCGGGCTGGTGACCGTCGCCGCGCCGGGCTCCGCGATGCTGGAATGCGCCTGCCACCTGACCGCGGTGATGCTGCGGAAATGCGACGGGGCGGAGGATCTCGCCTCGCTCTTGGAGGACACGCGGCTGAGCGCGATCTGCCTCGGCCCGGGTCTCGGCGTTGATCGCGCGCGGGAGGCAGTGTCGATGGTTCTCGGAACCGGTCGTGCGGCGGTGCTCGACGCCGATGCCCTGACCGCTTTCGCCGACGCCCCCGACGCGTTGTTCGGGATGCTCCACCCGCGCGTCGTGCTTACCCCGCACATGGGCGAGTTCTCGCGGCTCTTTCCCGATATCGCGGACCGCCTGTCGGCCCCGGCGACGGCCGGCCCCGCGGTCTCGCGGCTCGACGCCGCGCGTGAGGCCGCCGCGCGGGCCGGGGCGGCCGTCCTACTGAAGGGGCCCGACACGGTGATCGCCGCGCCGGACGGATCCACGCGGGTCCATTCCGCCGCCTACGACCGCGCCGCGCCCTGGCTCGCGACCGCCGGGGCGGGGGACGTGCTGGCGGGCCTGATCGCGGGTTTGCTGGCGCGGGGAATCGCCCCGCCGGAGGCCGCGGCCGCGGCCGCGTGGCTTCACCTCGAGGCTGCGCGCGACGTCGGCCCCGGCCTGATCGCGGAGGACCTGCCGGAGCGGATTCCGAAAGTCCTGTCGCGGCTGCAAGCAGCCGGGTGACAACGAAAAAATCGGCGTTGGGGCGGATTATCGCCCAAGCATGGGCCGATTATCGCTTGGGTCGCAGAATCGATCATTTCCATTTAAGAAACAATCCTACGCGGACAGGGGGACGGTCTGCGCAGAGGGGGCCAGTTACTTGATTTTCCTAAGTTTTACTCCGCCCAATTCTTGCCCTGAACTTCCCCGGAAATGGTACGCATCAATGATTTCGCAAGGTTTGGACGCGACATTCGGGGCATGACGGAAGCACTTCAAATCTGGCGCCGCAGCAACGGCGATCCCTTCGCGGGGCAGACAGCCCTCACCGGCGACACCTGTGTCTGTGGCGGCCTCGGCGTCGCGGCCTTCGCGGTGGTCGCGATCCCTGGCGGCATCACGCTCTGGGCATGGATCATCTCCGCCTTGGCAGGCATCGTCTGACCCTGTATCACGCCCCCTGCCTCGGGCGGGTGTGGCGGAACTGGTAGACGCACCAGATTTAGGTTCTGGCGCCGCAAGGCGTGGAGGTTCAAGTCCTCTCACCCGCACCAGGCAAACCCTATCGGTAACCGGCCCATCGCGGCCGGTTTCTTCCTGCCCCGACCGTCCCCGCACACCGACCGGCTCACGTCTCCGCCGCCGTTCCCGCGCCGTGGCCCTGCCGTTCGCCGGGGTATCCGCCGCCATCCCGTCGCCGCGCCGCGGCGCTTCCGTTACAGGGGCTTTCGCGGGCGAATCCGCCTTGCACCACCCTGCCACGGGGCCTAGAAGACGCCAGATTTTGGACCGGCGGGCGCGAAGGTCGCGACCCCGCCACGGATGATATGGGAAGACGATGCAGGTTTCCGAGACGCTGAAAGAGGGCCTCAAGCGCGGCTACGAGATCACCATCTCCGGTGCCGAGCTCGACGAGAAGGTGAACGAGAAGCTCGCCGAGGCGCAGCCCGAGATCGCGATGAAGGGCTTCCGCAAGGGCAAGGTTCCGATGCCGCTCCTGAAGAAGCAGTTCGGCCCCCGGCTTCTCGGCGAGGTGATGGAGGAGACCGTCAACGGCGCGATGCAGAAGCATCTCGACGAAAGCGGCGACCGCCCGGCCGCGCAGCCGCAGATGAAGATGGTCAACGAGGACTGGAAGGAAGGCGACGACGTCGTCGTGGCGATGAGCTACGAGGCGCTGCCGGAGATCCCCGAGGTCGACTACAAGAAGCTGAAGCTGGAAAAGCTGGTCGTCTCCGCCGGTGACGCCGAGGTCGAGGAGGCGCTCGCCAACCTCGCCGAGAACGTCAAGAACTTCGAGACCAAGAAGGGCAAGGCCGCCGACGGCGACCAGGTCGTGTTCGATTTCGTCGGCAAGGTTGACGGCGAGGCGTTCGAGGGCGGAACGGCCGAGGACTACCCGCTGGTGCTGGGGTCCGGCTCGTTCATCCCGGGCTTCGAGGAACAGCTCGTCGGCGTGAAGGCGGGCGAGGAGAAGGCCGTCACCGTGACTTTCCCCGAGGATTACGGCGCGGAGCATCTGGCCGGCAAGGAAGCGGTCTTCGACTGCACCGTGAAGGAAGTGAAGAAGCCGGCCCCGGCCAAGGTCGATGACGAGATGGCGAAGAAGTACGGCGCCGAGGACCTCGACGCGCTGAAGGGCCAGATCTCCGAGCGGCTCGCCTCCGAGTACGGCGGCGCGGCGCGGCAGGTGATGAAGCGCCAGCTTCTCGACCAGCTCGACGGGCTGGTGAGCTTCGACCTGCCGCCGAGCCTGGTGGACGCCGAGGCCAGCCAGATCGCGCACCAGCTCTGGCACGAGGACAACCCCGATCACCACGGCCACGACCACGGCGAGATCGAGACCACCGACGAGCACCGCAAGCTCGCCGAACGCCGCGTGCGCCTGGGCCTGCTCCTGGCCGACCTGGGGCAGAAGAACGAGGTCGAGGTCACCGACTCCGAGATGACCCAGGCGATCATGACCCAGGCCCGCCAGTACCCGGGCCAGGAACGCGCCTTCTTCGAGTTCATCCAGAAGAATCCCGGCGCGCAGCAGCAGCTTCGCGCGCCGATCTTCGAGGACAAGGTCGTCGACTTCATCTTCGAGATGGCGACCGTGACTGAGAAACCCGCGACCAAGGACGAGCTCCAGGACGCGGTCAAGGCGCTCGAGGACGACGCCTGACACCGGTGTCGCGCGGGCCGGCCCGATCCGGCCGGCCCGCCCGCGAAGCATCGGTTTTCCCACAAATTCCCGAGATCTTTTCCTGTTAATGGGTCCCGTATCGGGCCTATCCTGCCTGCGGAGATCGACGACCCGACCGGCCCGCGATGCTGGCCCGGGGCCGTTTCGTTTTTGAACCGGCACCGTGGCGCGCACGACGGAAAGGCGATCTGTTGCGGAAGGAGTCCCGATGCGTCTGGTCCTGGCGAGCCTGTTTGCCCTTTTCACCCTGGCCACCGCGGCCGCGGCCTGCCCCGACTGGCGGGCGGGAACCACCGATTACAGCTTCACCGGCAACGATCTCTACACGCCGCGCAGCTTCAACCTGTTCGCCAGCGGCACGCAGCCGATCTCGGGGTGCGGCCTGCCGATCTACGTCACCGGCTACACCGACTACGCGCCGAACTACACGTTCAACCTGTCGGGGATGCAGCCCTACCGGCTGGTGGTCGACGTGCAGTCGCAATGCGACGCGACGCTTCTCATCAACACCGCCAACGCGACATGGGTGTTCGACGACGATTCGAACGGGAACCTGCAACCGCGGATCGAACTGACCGATATCGGCCAGATCGACGGCCGGATCGACATCTGGGTCGGCACCTACGCGGGCGGGGCTTGCAACGCGACCCTGACGCTGGAGACGTTCTATTCCAGCGGCGGCGCACCCGCCCCGGCGCCGCCCCCGACCCCGACGCCGTCGGCGGCCTGCCCGACATGGTCCCAGACCGGGACCGAGGTGACGCTGTCGGCCGCCGACCTCGCGCAGCCGCAAAGCTTCCGCACCACCGCGACCGGCGGCGCCAACCTGTCGGGCTGCGCCGGCACCGGCGGCCGCGGCCATGCCAGCACGCGTCCGCAATACTCGTTCTATCTCAGCGACTTCGGCCCGCAGGACCGGCTCGATATCGGGCTTGTGGGGGACTGCGACACGGTTCTCCTGGTCAACACCGCCGACACGTCGTGGCATTTCGACGACGACAGCGGCGACGGGCTGAACTCCGCGCTGTCGGTCTCCGCCGGGCTGAACGGGCGGGTCGACGTCTGGGCCGGCACCTATGGCGGCGGAGCGTGCAACGGCACCCTCACGCTGTCCGCACGGCTGGTCGCGCCGATCAACCCGGCCCCGCCGCCGGTGCCCGAACCGGCGCCCGCCAGCGGCGGCTGCCCGACATGGTCGCAGACCGGCACGCAGGTCACCGCGACCGGCCAGACGCTCTACGCGCCGCAGACCTACCAGACCACCGCGAGCGGCGCCGGCTCGATCATCGGCTGCGGGATCCCCGGCGCGCTGGGCTACGCCAACGCCGCGCCGACCTACACGTTCTACCTCACCGGGATGGATCTCTACCGTCTCGCGATCGAGGTCGAGAGCGAGTGCGACGCCACCCTGATCGTGAATTCCGCCGACGGGCAGTGGTTCTTCGACGACGACTCCAACGGCAACCTCGATCCGCGCATGGACCTGCGCGGGGCCGAGCTTCTGAACGGCCGGGTCGATGTCTGGGTCGGGTCCTATTCCGGTGCCAGTTGCGCCGCGTCGCTGCACATGGAAACCTGGTTCAACTGAGCGCAGCGCGCCCGCGCACACGGCGCGCTCCCGCCCCCGCCGCCACGGGCATTTGCCCGGCGTCCCGTTCGCTGTTATCGATTGCGCACGGGAGACACGGGAGTTCACAAGAATGAAACTAATCCCACTGGCCGCTCTGGCCGTCGTGGCGGCCGCAGGAGCGGCTTCCGCCTGTCCGAACCCCGGCGCGGCGGGGCTTGGCCGGTTCTCCGCCAACGAGCAGGACCTCATCCGCGGGTTGCGTTTCGCGGTCAACGCGGGCGGCACATCGGCGCTTGCCGGGTGCGGCCAGATACAGGCAGAGGGCGGGCCGACCAGCGGCTTCTTCCTCACCGCACCGCACATCACCCTGTCGCTGTCGGGCACGTCGGGGCAGGAAATCTTCGTCGGCACGATCACGGAAGGGTCCTGCGACCCGGACATCCTCGTGCTCGGCACCGACCGGCGCTGGCATTTCGATGACGACGCCCGCAACCCCGACGCGCAACTGGTGATCCGCGACACCGGGCAGGGACCGATCAGCATCTGGGTCGGCACCGACAACGGCGGCCCCTGCGCCACGCAGGTCTTCGTCCGGATCCGCCGGAGCGACAATCCCAACAACGCCCCGGGCGGCGGCAGCGTCTCGCCGTCCCCCGGCGGTGGCGGTGGCGGCGGGGGAGGCGGCGGCTTCACCTGACGCCGCGGACGCCCCCGCGCGACCGGACCGGCGGGCAAGGCCGCCGGTCCCCGACACCGCGGGTTTTCGCCAGACTATCGGTCCATGAAAAAACGGCCGCCTCCTTGCCGGGGGCGGCCGTCGGTTCGATGCGTCGGCGGCCCCGCGGGGCCGCGCGTCCGTCTCAGTCCTCGGTCTCGTCCGATGCAGGTTCCGCGGCGGGCGCCGGGGACGGGCCTTCGTCACCGTCCTCGAATCCGGCGGAGCCGATGTCGTCGAACAGTTCCGCGATCTCGAACTCGGCGGCGGCTTCTTCCTCGGCCGCGAGTTCCTGGATCGACTTGCCGGAGGCCTGGAGCTCGGCTTCCTCGGGCGAACGCGCGACGTTCAGCACGATCTCGACCTCGACCTCGGGGTGCAGGACGACCTGGACCGGGTGCAGGCCCAGGTCCTTGATCGGGCGCTGAAGCGCGACCTGCTTGCGGTCGATGCTGAAGCCCTCGGCGGTCGCCGCGTCGGCGGCGTCGCGCGGGGTCACCGAGCCGTAGAGCGCGCCGGCGTCGGAGGCCGAGCGGATCACGATGAACTGCTGCCCGTCGAGCTTCGACGCGAGGCTTTCGGCCTCGGACTTCGATTCGAGGTTGCGCGCCTCGAGCTGCGCCTTCTGGGTTTCGAAGGCCTTCAGGTTGGCCTCCGACGCCCGCAGCGCCTTCTTCTGCGGCAGCAGGTAGTTGCGGGCGTAGCCTTCCTTGACGGAGACGACTTCACCCATCTGGCCGAGCTTGGCCACGCGTTCGAGTAGGATCACGTCCATGTCGGTCTCCTCACTTCACGGCGTAGGGCAGGAGCGCCAGGAACCGTGCGCGCTTGATCGCCTGGGCGAGCTTGCGCTGGTTCTTGGCGCCGACGGCGGTGATCCGCGACGGAACGATCTTGCCGCGCTCGGAGATGTAGCGCTGCAGGAGCCGCACGTCCTTGTAGTCGATCTTCGGTGCGTTCTCGCCCTCGAAGGGATCGGTCTTGCGGCGGCGGAAAAACGGTTTGGCTGCCATGTCTCAGGTCCTTTCCGGGGGTCTCAGCGGCGATCGTCGCGGTCACGGCGGCGGTCGCCGCCACGCTCGAACCGTTCGTCGCGCTTCTGCATCTGAACCGAGGGGCCTTCCTCGTGCGCGTCCACCTTGACGGTCATGACCCGCATGACGTCGTCGTGAAGCCGCATCAGGCGCTCCATCTCCTGCACCGCCGGCGCCGGGGCGTCGGTGCGGATATAGGCGTAGTGGCCCTTCCGGTTCTTCTTGATCTTGTAGGCCATCGTCTTGACACCCCAATACTCGGTGTCGACGACGGTGCCCCCGTTGTCCTTGAGGACAGTGCCGAAGTGTTCGATAAGACCTTCGGCCTGCGCGCCGGACAGGTCCTGGCGCGCGATCATCACATGCTCGTACAGCGGCATGGTCGCTCCTGTGCAAGGCGTGTTTCAAAGACCGGGACCGAACCTCCGCCACCCGGTCACGAGAGGCCACGCCGGTCGAGGGATCGGCGGAGGAAGCGCGCGTATAGGCCCGCGGACGGGATTCGGCAAGCCCCGGCGGACCCCCCGCAGGAACCGGTTCCACAGTATGTTTCCACGTTAACCATGCCCCCGGGGTGGGAATCTTCTCGTTTTCGCCGCATTTCGGCGACAGACGGGGGCCGAGCAAGCAAGGGCGGCCATCACCCGGCCGGATAACCAGTGAGAGAGTTCATGCGATATCTCGTGAGGGACGAGACGGCGCAGGGCGATCGGGTCGCGGGATTCATCCGCAAGATACTGATCGCCGCGGTGCTGTTCTGTAGTATTGCGGTCGGACACGCGGCCATCAGCGTCATGCGCGACATGGCCGCCGCCGAGACCGCGCGCCAGACGGCCGCCGAGCCCTGACGGGACCGGCCTTCGCGGCTCCCCGCGCGGCCGGACCGGCAGCGCGGGCGGGCCACAAGGCGATTGCCTCCGGACACAAGCTGGGTTAGCCCCCGGGGCCAAGCAGCCACCGGTGGGGAGACCGATGCCATGACCCGAGCCTTTCTCTTTCCAGGACAGGGCGCGCAGGTGATCGGCATGGGGCAGGACCTCGCCGAGGCCTATCCGGCCGCCCGCGCGGTCTTCGACGAGGTCGACGCGGCGCTGGGCGAGAAGCTGTCGGACCTGGTCTGGAACGGCACCGCCGAGGAACTGACCCTGACCCGCAACGCGCAGCCCGCGCTGATGGCGACCTCGATGGCGGCGATGGCCGCGCTCGGCGCCGAGGGCGTCGGGATCGACGCGGCATCCTGCGTCGCGGGCCATTCGCTCGGCGAATACTCCGCTCTGTGCGCGGCCGGCACGCTCAGCCTCGCCGATGCCGCGCGGCTCCTGCGGATCAGGGGCGAGGCGATGCAGAAGGCGGTGCCGGAGGGCAAGGGCGCGATGGCCGCGCTGCTCGGGCTCGACCTCGCCGCCGCGCGCGACGTGGCCGCCGAGGCCGCGCAGGGCGAGGTCTGCGAGGCCGCGAACGACAACGATCCGGCGCAGGTCGTGGTCTCTGGCCACAAGGGCGCGGTTGAACGCGCGGTGGAGATCGCGAAGGGCCGGGGCGCCAAGCGCGCGATCCTTTTGCCTGTCAGCGCACCGTTCCATTGCAAGCTGATGGCCCCCGCCGCCGCCGCGATGGCCGAGGCGCTGAGCCATGTCGACATGCGCGACCCGGCGGTGCCGGTCGTCGCCAACATCGCCGCCCACGGCGTGTCCTCGGCGACGGTGCTGCGGAACGCGCTGGTCGACCAGGTGACCGGCGCGGTGCGCTGGCGCGAGAGCGTCCTGTGGATGGCCGCCCACGGCGTCACCGAAACCTGGGAGATCGGCGCCGGGAAGGCGCTGTCGGGCATGGTGCGGCGGATCGACAAGTCGCTGGCCACGCGCCAGGTCGGCACCGCCGAGGAAGTGCGCGGCGCGGCCGAGAGCCTCGCCTGACGGCGACGCCGGCGCGGTTTATTCCTCGCACGGGAAACCATCTCGGCGGGACGGAGAGGGAGTTTCATCATGTTCGATCTGACCGGGAAATCGGCGCTGGTCACCGGCGCGTCGGGCGGCATCGGTGCCGACATCGCGCGCGTCCTGCACGGCGCGGGCGCGTCCGTCGGCCTGTCCGGCACCCGCGAGGCGCCGCTGGCGGCGCTGGCGGAGGAACTGGGCGAGCGCGCCCATGTCCTGCCCTGCAACCTGTCGGACACCGAGGCCGTCGCGGTGCTGCCGAAGCAGGCCGCCGAGGCGATGGGCGCGGTCGACATCCTCGTGAACAACGCGGGCATCACGCGGGACAACCTATTCATGCGGATGTCGGACGCGGAATGGGACGAGGTGATCGCGGTGAACCTGTCGGCCACGATGCGGCTCTGCCGGGGCGTGCTGCGCGGGATGATGAAGGCGCGCTGGGGCCGGATCGTGAACATCTCGTCGGTCGTGGGCGCGACCGGCAACCCGGGGCAGGGCAACTACGCCGCCGCCAAGGCCGGCATGGTCGGCATGTCCAAGAGCCTCGCCTACGAGGTCGCGAGCCGCGGCATCACCGTCAACGCGGTCGCGCCGGGCTTCATCGAGACCGCGATGACCGACAAGCTGAACGACGACCAGAAGGCCCGGATCCTGGAGCAGATTCCCGCCGGACGGATGGGCCGGCCGGACGAGATCGCGGCCGCGGTCCTGTACCTGTCGAGCCCCGAGGCGGCCTATGTCACGGGCACCGTGCTGCACGTCAACGGCGGCATGGCGATGATCTGAAACCGCCGCAGAATCCGGTTGTGCCGCCATTGCCTTCACGGGCAAGTATGGTATAGGCGGCGCAGATTTGCCGGGGCCGTTGCAATCCGGCCATCCCGGGCCAGGGCGGAAACCGCCGGTGCGGGAACGCAGATCGAGGGACACCAAGGCGGTGGCGGAAGGGCTGCCGCGGAAACGGGATGAGGAAGAGCCATGAGCGATATCGCGGAACGCGTTAAGAAGATCGTCGTCGAGCACCTGAGCGTCGAGGAAGACAAGGTAACCGAGAACGCCTCGTTCATCGACGATCTGGGCGCGGATTCGCTCGATACGGTCGAGCTGGTGATGGCGTTCGAGGAAGAGTTCGGCATCGAGATCCCGGACGACGCGGCCGAGACGATCCAGACCTTCGGCGACGCGGTCAAGTTCATCAAGGAAGCCTCCTGAGGCTCACGTTCCACCGGACGGTTCCAGGCGGCGCCCTTTGGGCGCCGTCTCGCTTTCCGGGGGTGCCCGGGGATTGCCGAGCCGGTGCGCTTGACGGTATCAGGGGCGGCACAGATCACGGCGGAAGGGGCAGGAGATGCGGCGGGTAGTTGTCACGGGGCTCGGTCTCGTCACACCTTTGGCGACCGGCGTTGAGGAGACCTGGACCCGGCTCCTGGCCGGTGAATCCGGCGCGGGTCCAATCACGCGCTTCGACACCACGGGCTTTGCCACCACCTATGCCTGCGAGATCCCTCGCGGCGACGGCAGCGACGGCACCTTCAATCCCGACGACTGGATGGAGCCGAAGGAACAGCGCAAGGTCGACGACTTCATCCTCTACGGTATGGCGGCGGCGGACCAGGCCATCGCGGACAGCGGCTGGACCCTGTCGGATGCCGAGGACGCCTACCGCACCGGCGTGATGATCGGCGCGGGGATCGGTGGGCTGTCGTCGATCGCGGATACCTCGATCACCCTGAACGAGCGCGGCCCCCGCCGGGTGTCGCCGTTCTTCGTGCCGGGCGCGCTCATCAACCTGGTTTCGGGCCAGGTGTCGATCCGCCACGGCTTCAAGGGGCCGAACCACGCGGTCGTCACCGCGTGCTCGACCGGCGCCCATGCCATCGGCGACGCGGCGCGGCTGATCGCGCTGGACGACGCCGACGTGATGATCGCGGGCGGCGCCGAGAGCCCGATCTGCGCCATCGGCATCGCCGGGTTCAACGCCTGCAAGGCGCTGTCGACCAAGCGCGGCGACGAGCCGGAGAAGGCCAGCCGCCCCTGGGACTCCGACAGCGACGGCTTCGTCATGGGCGAGGGCGCGGGCGTCGTGGTGCTGGAGGAATACGAGCACGCGAAGGCGCGCGGCGCGAAGATCTACGCCGAGATCCTGGGCTACGGCCTGTCGGGCGACGCCTACCACATCACCGCCCCGCCGCCCGACCACGAGGGGGCGGAACGGGCCATGCGGGCGGCATTGAAGCGGGCCGGCCTGAGTCCGTCGGACGTGGACTACGTCAACGCCCACGGCACCTCGACGATGGCCGACACGATCGAGCTCGGCGCGGTCGAGCGGCTGATGGGCAACCACGCCGCGAACCTGCTGATGTCGTCCACGAAGTCGATGACCGGGCACCTCCTCGGCGCGGCGGGGGCGATCGAGGCGATCTTCTCGATCCTCGCGATCCGCGACCAGGTCGCGCCGCCGACCATCAACCTCGACAATCCCGCCGCCGAGACGCAGGTGAATCTCTGCGCGAACAAGGCGGTGGAAGGCGAGATCAACGTGGTCCAGTCGAACAGCTTCGGCTTCGGCGGCACCAATGCCTGCCTCATCATGGGCCGGGTCTGAGCCATGGCCGGGCGCGACATCGCGGCCAACGGCTTCTCGATCCTGATCGTGGCCGGGATCGCGCTGGCCGGTCTCGCGGGCTGGGGCCGGAGCCAGATCAACGCCGAGGGTCCGCTGGAGGAGCCGATCTACTTCGAGGTCGCGCGCGGCGCGAGCCTCGGGGCGGTGGCCGATGGGCTGGCCGATGCCGGCGCGGTGTCGTCGGGCTTCCTGTTCCGGATCAACGCGGACTATTCCGATCGTGCCGACGAACTGCGTTTCGGCACCTACGAGATCCCCGCGCGCGCGACGATGAACGAGATCCTCGACATCGTGACCGACCCGACCCGCGCCGTCGAACCCTTCACCGCGACCTACTTCGCGACCATCGACGGGCGCGGCGAGATGCGGTTGGTGGAGCGCAACCCCGGCGACGGCGGGGTGGAGACACTGGCCGAGTTCGCCTTCGCCGACGGGGTGCCGGAGGCTTACGCCGAGACCATCGCCGGCGGCGGCGTGTCGTTCCGGGTGGCGGTGCCGCCGGGGCTGACAAGCTGGCAGATCGTCGAGAGCCTGAACGCGGCGGAGTTCCTGGAGGGTGAGATCGCGTCCCTGCCCGCGGAGGGCACGCTGGCACCGAACACCTACAGCGTGACGCCCGGCGCCGATCGCGGCGAGATCGTCGCGCGGATGCAGGCCGCGCAGGAGGCTGTTCTGGCCGAGGCCTGGGAGAACCGTGCCGAGGGCCTGCCGATCGAGACGCCCGAGGAGGCGCTGACGCTGGCCTCGATCATCGAGAAGGAAACCTCGGTGCCCGACGAGCGCGGGCTGATCGCCGGCGTCTTCGTGAACCGCCTGAACCAGGGGATGCGGCTCCAGACCGACCCCACGGTGATCTACGGCGCGAGCGACGGGCGCGGCTACCTCGGCAGGGACATCCGCCAGAGCGAGCTGGACACCAACCACGCCTGGAACACCTACCAGATCGACGGGCTGCCGCCGACGCCGATCGCGAATCCCGGCCGCGCCTCGATCGAGGCGGCGCTGAATCCCGAGGCGACGGAGTACCTGTTCTTCGTCGCCGACGGCACCGGCGGCCATGCCTTCGCCGCGACCAACGCCGAGCACGAGGCGAATGTCGCGCGCTGGCGCGAGTTCCAGGCGCAGCAGAACGACGGCGGCTGAGATCGGGCGGGCCTTGTTTCCTTGGCCCGGCCGATGCCTTGGTAAACGGGACCTTGCCGCGAAGTAAAGAAAGGCTTGCGGCCGGAGGTTTCGGTTAACCCGTTGTAAGTAATAAACTTATTGACACTGCGAACGGTCTCTGGCATCCATTTGGACATGCTGGAAGACATGGGTTAGCGGCCCGGGGACACTCCCCCGAGGCCGTTTTTTCATGGCTTGTTCATGCGGGCCCATCCCGAAAGAGGATATTCCATGACGGACATCGGGCTCCTGGATGAGGACCAGGCGCGGGTCGACCTCACGGTCAGACGCGCCATGCAGGCCTTCGAAGTGACGATCGCGGCGCTCAACGACGCGGTCGAGAAACTGCAGGCCGACTACGACACCGGGGAAAAGGCGGTGATGGCGGACCTGAAGGCGATGAACAACGCCTTCTCGTTCGCAATGCAGACGGAGGTGAAAGCCCGTGAATCGGCCTACAAGCAACGCGTGGCGAACGGGACCGGCGCAGGGGCGCTGGACCTCGACGCGGCTCGAGAGGAAATCGGGCTCCGCCTGGCTTGCCTCCGCGCCGCCGGAGTTGACTGACGAGTTCCTGGAGGGCCTGAGCGATCAGGCCCTTGCTGCCTTGCCCTACATCTTCGAGTTCTGGGCGCTGCCCCACCAGTTGCCCCCCGAGGGCGACTGGAAGACCTGGGTGGTCCTGGGCGGCCGGGGCGCGGGCAAGACGCGCGCCGGATCGGAATGGGTCCGGTCGATGGTCGAGGGCGGAACGCCGGAGGCGCCGGGGCGGGCGAAGCGGGTGGCGCTGGTCGGAGAGACCTACGACCAGGCGCTCGCGGTGATGATCCGGGGCGACAGCGGCATCCTCGCCGTCTCGCCGCCCGACCGGATGCCGCGCTGGATCGCGGGGGAACGGCGGCTGGTCTGGCCGAACGGCGCGGAGGCGCAGGTGTTCTCGGCCTCGGACGCGCAGGCGTTGCGGGGGCCGCAATTCGACGCCGCGTGGTGTGACGAGCTGGCGAAATGGCGGAACGGGCAGGCGGCCTGGGACATGCTGCAGTTCGGGCTGAGGCTCGGGCGCGACCCGCGGCAGCTGGTGACGACGACGCCGCGCAACATCGACGTGCTGAAGGACATCCTGAACCGGGCCACGACGGTCGTGACCCATGCCTCGACCGAGGCGAACCGCGCCTACCTCGCCTCCTCGTTCCTGGAGGACATCCGCGCCCGTTACGGCGGAACTCGGCTCGGCCGGCAGGAACTGGACGGCGTGCTGATGGAGGACGTCGAAGGCGCGCTCTGGACCCGGTCGGAGCTGGACCGGATGCGGGTCGGGGACCTGCCGGACGGGCTGACCGTCTCGGTCGCGGTCGATCCGCCCGTCACCGGGACCGAGACATCGGACGAATGCGGCATCGTCGTCGTGGGCGTCGACCGGAGGGGCGCGCCGCAGCACTGGCACGCGGTGGTGATCGAGGATTGCAGCCTGCAGGGCGCGAGCCCGCAGCAATGGGCCGAGGCCGCGAGCGCCGCCTACCACCGCCACAACGCGGAACGGATGGTGGCCGAGGTGAACCAGGGCGGCGACCTGGTCGAGACGATCATGCGCCAGACCGACCCGATGGTGAACTACCACGCGGTCCGGGCGTCGAAGGGCAAGCTGGCCCGGGCCGAACCGGTCGCGGCGCTCTACGAACAGGGGCGGGTGCGGCATCTCGGCGGTCTCGGCACGTTGGAGGACCAGATGTGCCAGATGAGCCGTCTCGGCTACGAGGGCCGCGGGTCGCCGGACCGGGTCGACGCGCTGGTCTGGGCGCTGACCGATGCCCTTCTGGTGCCGGCACGGAACAACGGAAACCCCGTCATGCGGTCGCTCTAGACCGCCGAAATGGACGAGAGGAGCCTCCTCAAGATGTTGGATTTCTTCAAGAAGCCCGAGCCACCGGCGGTCGAGGCCAAGGCCTCGGCAACGGGCCACGTGCTTGCGCTCGCGAACGCGGGCCGGGTCGCCTGGAGCCCGCGGGATACGGCGAGCCTCACCCGCAACGGGTTCCAGGGCAACCCGGTCGGGTTTCGCTGCGTGAAGCTGATCGCGGAGGCGGCCGCGGCCGTGCCGGTCCTGTGCCAGGACGCCGAGCGGCGCTACGACTACCATCCGTTCCTGACCCTGCTGGCCCGTCCCAATGCCGGGCAGGCGCGGGCGGAACTGGTCGAGGGGCTGGTCGCGGAAATCCTTCTGTCGGGCAATGCCTACCTGGAGGCCGTGTTGCCCGAGGGCGCAGAGACGCCGGCCGAGCTGCACGTCCTGCGGTCGGACCGAATGAGCCTCGTGCCGGGATCGGACGGCTGGGCCGTCGCCTACGACTACACGGTCGGCAACCGCAAGCACCGGTTCCCGGCCGAGCTGATCTGCCATTTCCGCACCTTCCACCCCTCTGACGACCACTATGGGCTCGCCCCGTTGCAGGCCGCGGCGACGGCGATCGACGTCCACAACTCCGCCAGCCGCTGGTCGAAGGCGCTGCTGGACAACGCCGCGCGGCCCTCGGGCGCGATCGTCTACCGCGGCGCCGACGGGGCGGGCGGGCTGACCGAGGAGCAGTTCATCCGCCTGCAGGCCGAGATGGAGAGCCATCACACCGGCGCGCGCAACGCCGGACGTCCGATGCTGCTGGACGGCGGGCTGGACTGGAAGCCGATGGGCTTCAGCCCCTCGGACATGGAGTTCCAGAAGACCAAGGAGGCCGCGGCGCGGGACATCGCGCTGGCCTTCGGCGTGCCGCCGATGCTGCTGGGGATCCCGGGTGACGCGACCTACGCCAACTACGCCGAGGCGCACCGCGCGTTCTACCGCCTGACCGTGCTGCCGATGCTGCAGCGCGTCTTGTCGACGATGTCTCACTTCCTCGGCGGGTTCAACGCGGAACCGGCGGAGCTGCGGCCCGACCTCGACCAGGTCGCCGCGCTGTCGGCGGAACGGGACGCGCAGTGGCGGCGGGTCGCCGAGGCGGACTTCCTGACCGCCGCCGAGAAACGCTCCATGCTCGGGTTACCCCGGCTCGCCGAGGAGTGATGCGCCCGCGCGACACGGGGGGATCGCGGTTCCTCTATGCGCCCTTCGACGCCGCCGAGGCGCGGATCGAGGCCAACGAACGGGTCCTGGAGGAGCGCTGGCAGGCGCTGAGCTTCAGGCTGCAAGGTATTGAACTCGCTTTGGAACGTCTGGAGCGCCGGCTTTGGCTGGCGGTCTTCGGCGTGCTCAGCGTCGTCCTCGCGCAGGGGGTGAGCGACCTCATCGCCCTGCCGATGCCGTGAAAGGAGACCCCATGGAGACCGTGGACTACGGGCTTGAAACGAAATTCGCCCGTCTCGAGGACGGGCTGTCGGTCGGCGACGGCAGCGTGATCGAGGGCTACGCGAGCCTGTTCGACACCACCGACCGCGGCGGCGACGTCGTGCAGTCGGGCGCCTACGGGCGGTCGCTCAAGGCGCTGTCGGATGCCGGGCGGCGGGTGAAGATGCTGTGGCAGCACGACCCCGCGCAGCCGATCGGCGTCTGGGACGAGATCCGCGAGGACGCGAAGGGGCTCTACGTCAGGGGCCGCATCCTCGACGCGGTGGAAAAGGGCCGCGAGGCCAAGGCGCTGATAGAGGCGGGCGCGATCGACGGCCTGTCGATCGGCTACCGCACGATCCGCGCGACGAAGAACGAACAGGGGCTCCGGCTCCTGTCCGAGGTGGAGCTGTGGGAAGTGTCGCTGGTGACCTTCCCGATGCTTCCGCAGGCCCGGCTGGGCGCCTCCCGCGCAAGCGGGACGAAAGGAGACCTGCTCTCCGAACTGGCGACGGTGTTCGAGACCGCGCGCCGCAACCTGGCGGCGCGCGAGCCCCGCTGACCACCCACGAAAAGATCGGATGAAGTGATGACCGAGCCCGTGACCGGGGGCGGCGAAGCCATGTGCGCGCCGGATGGCCCCGTGACCGAAGTGAAGACGGCCCTTTCGGGTTTCCTCAGCGAATTCAACCGTTTCCAGAGCGACATCTCTACACGTCTGCAAAAACAGGAAGAGCGTATCCTCATGCTGAACACCAAGACCATGTCCCACGCACGGCCCGCCAAGTCGGCCGAGATCGACCATGCCGCGCCGCACAAGAAGGCGATGGAGAGCTACCTGCGCTCGGGCGACGACGACGCGCTGCGCGGCCTCGACCTGGAGGCCAAGGCGCTGAACACGCAGGTCAACGCCGAGGGCGGCTTCCTCGTCGACCCGGAGACCGCGGCGCAGATCCAGGGCGTGCTGCACGGCGCCGCCTCGCTCCGCGCGGTCGCCAACGTGGTGCAGGTCGAGGCGACCTCGTTCGACGTGCTTGTCGACCATTCCGATGTCGGCGCGGGCTGGGCGTCGGAGACCGGCGCGCAGGCCGAGACGGGCACGCCGTCCATCGAGCGCATCGCGATCCCGCTGCACGAGCTGTCGGCGCTTCCGAAGGCGTCGCAGCGCCTGCTCGATGACGCGGCCTTCGACATCGAGGGATGGCTCGCCGACCGGATCGCGGACAAGTTCGCCCGCGCCGAGGCCGCGGCCTTCATCGGCGGCGACGGGTCGGACAAGCCGACCGGTTTCCTCGACCACACCGCCGTCGACAACGATGTCTGGACCTGGGGCAACCTCGGCTACGTCGTGTCGGGCGCGGACGGCGATTTCGCCTCGACCAACCCGGCGGATGCGATCGTCGACCTGGTCTACGCGCTCGGCGCCCGCTACCGCGCCAACGCGACCTTCGTGATGAACTCCAAGACCGCCGGCGCGGTGCGGAAGATGAAGGACGTGGACGGCCGCTTCCTGTGGTCGGACGGCCTGGCCGCGGGCGAACCCGCCCGCCTGATGGGCTACCCGGTGCTGATCGCAGAGGACATGCCGGACATCGGCACCGACGCGATGGCGATCGCCTTTGGCGACTTCCGTGCAGGCTACACCATCGCGGAACGCCCGGACCTCCGCGTCCTGCGCGACCCGTTCTCGGCCAAGCCCCACGTCCTGTTCTACGCCACCAAGCGCGTCGGCGGCGACGTCAGCGACTTCGCGGCGATCAAGCTCCTGAAGTTCGGCACGGCCTGAGGCCGGACCGACCCTTGATCCCGGCCCCGGAGCACAGGCACCGGGGCCGGGCGGGCGCGTCCGTGCGAGAGCCTCCGGCCAGCAACCGACCGCATGAACGGCGCGGGCGGGCGCGCCCGGCATTCCGTTCACTCCCAGACGAAGAAGAGCCGAAACGATGATGAACCTGGTCGAAATCGCGCCGGTGGACGCGGGGCTTCTGCCGCTCGCCGCGCTGAAGGAACAATTGCGGCTGCCGGCGGGATTTTCCGACGACGGAAGTGCGGACGGAAAGCTGACCGCGTCGCTTCGGGCCGCGATCGCGGCGGTGGAGGCGCGGACCGGCAAGGCGCTCCTGCGGCGGCAGTTCCTGTTCCGCGTGTCGGACTGGGCGGAGACCGACCGGCAACCGCTGCCGGTGGGACCGGTCGCGAGCCTCGACCAGTTCACCGTCGTCAAGCGTGACGGGACGGTGGAGGGGATGGACCTGGCCGCGTTCCGCATCGTGCCGGACAGCCATCGCCCGGCGCTCGCGCCGGTCGGCTCGTCCCTGCCGACCCTGCCCACGGGCGGCCGGGCGGAACTTCGGATCACCGCGGGTTTCGCGGCGGCCTGGACCGGCGTGCCGCCGGACCTCGCCGAGGCAGTGCTGATCCTCGCCGCGGACTACTTCGACATGCCGCAGACCGATGGCGCCCGCACTCCGGGCATGCCGGCGGCGGTCCAGGTGCTGCTGGAGCCGCACCGGTCACTCGGCCTGCGGAGGATCGGGGCATGACGGGCGTGAAGCTCGACCGCCTGCTGACGCTCGAGGACCCGGGCCGCGCCGCGGACGGCGCGGGCGGCTTCGTGGAGACCTGGACCGCGCTCGGGACGCTCTGGGCGCAGGTCGTTCCGCGTTCGGGGCGCGAGGCCGCCGACGGGTCGGTGGTGCGCTACCGGATCGTCGTCCGCGACAGCCCGCCGGGGTCGCCCGCGAGGCCGCTGCCGCAGCAACGGTTCAGCGAGGGCGGCCGCGTGTTCCACATCGAGGCGGTCACGGAGGCCCCGGGGCTCGACCGCCACCTGCTGTGCTACGCCTACGAGGAGACCGCGGCATGAGCTACGTCATGGCCGACGCGCTGCAGCGTGCCGTCTACACAACGATGTCGGCGGACGGGATGCTGATGAGCCTTGTCGACGGGGCCGTCTACGACGCGCTGCCGAAGGGCCCCGTGCCGCCGATCTACGTCACGCTGGGGGCGGAGCGTGTCCGCGACCAATCCGACATCTCGGCCCGCGGGGCGATCCACGATTTCGTCGTGACCGTGCAGAGCGACCTTCCCGGGTTCCTCGCCGCCAAGCAGGCCGCCGCGCGGGTCTCCGACATCCTCGACGGGGCCGATCTCGCGCTCGACCGCGGACGGCTCGTCCGGCTCGACTTCCTCAAGGCCGCCGCCCGCCAGAGGGCGCAGCGCCGCGAGGTGGAAATCTGGTTCCGTGCCTTCGTCGAGGACGTAGCCGCTGCCTGAACGACGCCCGAGAGGCGACTGAAATGATTGGAGAACATCATGACGGCCCAAAACGGTAAGGACCTTCTGGTCAAGGTGGACCTCGACGGCCAGGGGGTGTTCCAGACCCTCGCCGGCCTGCGCGCCACGCGGCTCAGCTTCAACGCCGAGACGGTGGACGTGACCAGCCTCGAAAGCCAGGGCGGTTGGCGCGAACTGCTCGCCGGCGCGGGAATGAAGTCGGCCTCGATCTCCGGCTCCGGCATCTTCCGCGACGAGGCGACGGACGAACGCGCGCGCCAGATCTTCTTCGACGGCGAGATGCCGGATTTCCAGGTGGTGATCCCGGATTTCGGCACCGTGGAGGGGCCGTTTCAGATCACCTCGATCGAGTACGCGGGCAACCACAACGGCGAGGCGAGCTACGAGCTGTCGCTGGCCTCCGCCGGCGCGCTGACCTTCGTGGCGCTCTGACCGATGGCCAACCCCCATGCCGGTGAAGTGGCGCTGACGGTCGACGGCACGCGCCGGGTCGCGCGCCTGACATTGGGTGCGCTGGCGGAACTGGAGGCGCGGCTGGGGGCAGAAAGCCTCGCCGATCTCGTGGCCCGCTTCGAAGGAGACGCGCTGCGCGCACGCGACGTGCTCGAACTCGTCGCTGCGGGTCTTCGCGGCGGCGGGTGGCCCGGTGACGTGCGCGATCTCGTGTCCGCCGACATCGAGGGAGGCCCGCTCGCAGCTGCCCGGGCGGCGGCCGAGCTGCTCGTGCTCGCGTTCCGAACGCCGGCATGAGCGGTTTCGACTGGCCCGCGCTGATGCGCGCGGGGATCGGCGAGATGGGCCTGGCCCCGCGCGACTTCTGGGCCCTGACCCCGGCCGAGTTCCTGCTGATGAGCGGGGCCGCAGCCGGCCCGGCGCCGCTTGGCCGGGCGCGGCTCGACGACCTGATCGCGCAGTTCCCCGACGCTGCGCCCGACGCCGATGGAGGCAAGACATGAGTGAACTCGAGGACGGCGCAGAGGGGCTGGAGCTTCAGATCCAGCGTCTCGACGAGACGATGGGCGGCGCGGCGACGATGGCGGCCGCGTTCCAGGCCGAGTTGCAGGGAATGCAGGCCTCGATGGTCTACACCAACCGCGAGGTGTCGAGCATGAGCCGCGCGATCGGAGGCGGGCTTCGCCGCGCCTTCGACGGGCTCGTCTTCGACGGGATGCGCCTTTCGGACGCGCTGCGCACCGTCGCCACCAGCATGATCGACGCGGCCTACAACACCGCGATGCGGCCGGTGCAGAACGCCATCGGCGGCGCGATCGCCAACGGCATCAACAACCTGATGAGCGGCATGTTCGCCTTCGAGAAGGGCGGCGCGTTTTCCGGTGGCCGGGTCACGCCGTTCGCCCGCGGCGGGGTCGTGACGGGGCCGACGAACTTTCCCATGCGCGGAGGCATGGGCCTGATGGGCGAGGCCGGGCCGGAGGCGATCATGCCCCTGACCCGCGGCGCGGACGGGCGGCTCGGCGTCGCCGCCGCGGGGGGCGGGCGGCCGGTCAACATCACGATGAACATCCACACGCCGGACGCGCCGAGCTTCCAGCGGTCGCAGACCCAGATCGCGGCGCAGTTGAGCCGCGCGATGGCGCGCGGGCAGCGCAACAGGTGAGGAGGGCAAGCCATTGGCATTCCATGATATCCGCTTTCCGGCGACGCTGAGCTTCGGCTCGCTCGGCGGCCCGTCGCGGCGCACCGAGGTGGTGACGCTCGCGAACGGCTACGAGGAGCGAAACTCGCCCTGGGCCCATTCCCGCCGCCGCTACGACGCGGGGATGGGGATGCGCAGCCTCGACGACGTCGAGACGCTGATCGCCTTCTTCGAGGCGCGCCGCGGACAGCTCTACGGTTTCCGCTGGAAAGATTGGTCCGACTACAAGAGCTGCGCCCCGTCGCGCGAGGTCGGGTTCGAGGATCAACTTCTCGGCATAGCGGACGGGGAACAAACGGATTTCCGTCTCTGCAAGACCTACGTGTCGGGGGTTCAGTCCTATGCCCGGCCGATCTGTAAGCCGGTCGAGGGCAGCATCCGGGTGGGCATCGGTGGCGACGAACTGACCGAGCCGGTTCACTTCACTTGCGACACGCTCGGCGGCGTGGTGCGGTTCGCCACCCCGCCCGAGAAGGGGCGGAAGGTCACCGCCGGGTTCGAGTTCGACGTGCCCGTGCGGTTCGACACCGACGAGATCCAGATCTCCGTCGCGAGCTTCCAGGCCGGCGACGTGCCGAGCGTTCCGGTCGTGGAGATCCGGCTGTGACCGCCGCGGCCCTGAACGCGCACCTGTCGCTCGGTGCGACCGATGTCGCGCGGTGCTGGCGGCTGACGCGGCGCGATGGCCTGACGCTCGGGTTCACCGACCACGACCGGGACATCGCGTTCGACGGCGTGACTCACAAGGCCGATACCGGCCTGACCGCGGCGGCGCTGAGCCAGACCACCGGGCTGTCGGTCGACAACACCGAGGCGTTCGGCGCGCTGTCCGATGCCGCGATCCGCGAGGAAGACATCACCGCGGGCCGATACGACGGCGCGGTGATCGAGGCGTGGCTCGTGCAGTGGTCGGACCCGTCGGCGCGGGAGTTGGTGTTCCGCGGCTCACTCGGCGAGATCACCCGGCAGGGCGGCGCATTCACCGCGGAGTTGCGTGGGCTGTCTGAGGCCCTGAACCAGCCGACGGGGCAGGTCTATCACACCGCGTGTTCCTGCATCCTCGGCGATGCGAAATGCGGCGTGGACATCGGCCAGCCGCCCTATGCGATCGAGGTCGAGGCGGACGAGGTCGAGACCGCGCGGACCTTCCGCCTGTCGGGGCTGGACGGGTTCGAGCCGCGCTGGTTCGAGAAGGGGGTGCTGACCGTCCTCTCCGGGGCCGCGGAGGGCCTGTCGGGGATCATCAAGAACGATCGCCAGCCGGGCGGGATCCGCCAGGTCGAGTTGTGGTCGCCGCTTGGCATGGCGCCGGAGGCGGGAGACCGACTGCGGCTGGTCGCCGGCTGTGACAAGCGGATGGAAACCTGCCGCCTGAAGTTCGACAACATCCTGAACTTCCGCGGCTTTCCCGACATCCCGGGAGACGACTGGCTGATTTCCCATCCCGGCCGGGCCTGGGTTCTGAACGGGGGTAGCCGGCGATGAAAGCGGTGGTAGAGGCGGCGCGGGGCTGGATCGGAACGCCCTATCGCCACCAGGCCTCCTGCCGGGGCGCCGGCTGCGACTGCCTGGGCCTGTTGCGCGGGGTGTGGCGGGACTGTTTCGGGGACGAACCCGAGACGGTCCCGCCATATTCGATGGACTGGTCAGAGGCGGCGCGGGAAGAGCGCCTCTGGAACGCGGCGGCACGGCACCTGATCGCCGCGTCGGACGAACCCTGGCAGCCCGGCGACGTGATCCTGTTCCGCATGAGGTCGGGCTCGGTGGCCAAGCATCTCGGCATCCAGGCCGAGGTCGGCGGTCGCCCGACCTTCATTCACAGCTATTCCGGGCACGGCGTCGTCGAGAGCGCGCTGACCCGGCCGTGGGTCCGTCGCATCGCGGCGCGATTCCGCTTCCCCGAAAGGACCTGATCCATGGCGACACTGCTCCTCTCCGCGGTCGGCGCGGCGATCGGCAGCTCATTCTCCGGCACCGTCCTGGGCTTGTCCGGGGCGGTGATCGGACGGGCCGTTGGCGCGACCTTGGGCCGGGTGATCGACCAGCGCCTGCTCGGGCAGGGGTCGGAACCGGTGGAGACCGGCAAGATCGACCGCTACCGCCTGTCCGGCGTGGGCGAGGGCACGCCGGTCGCGATGGCGCACGGACGGATGCGGCTTGGCGGGCAGGTGATCTGGACGACGCATTTCAAGGAAAGCGCGCGCACCACCGGCGGCGGCGGCAAGGGCGCGCCGAGCCAGCCCAAGACCACGACCTATTCCTACTCCGTCAGCCTTGCGCTCGCGTTGTGCGAGGGCGAGATCCTGCGCGTGGGCCGGATCTGGGCCGATGGCACCCTGATCGAGCGCGACCAGGTGGCGCTGAGGATCTATCGGGGCACCGAGGACCAGATGCCGGACCCGAAGATGGAGGCGGTGGAGGGTGCCGGGCAGGTGCCGGCCTATCGCGGGATCGCCTATGTCGTGATCGAGGACCTGGACCTTACCCCTTACGGAAACCGCGTGCCGCAGTTCAGTTTCGAGGTGGTGCGCGCGGCCCCGGCGCAGACAGGCGTGCTGCCGTCACCGGTGGAGGCTCTGCGCGCCGTCGCGATGATCCCCGGAACGGGTGAATATGCCCTCGCGACGACGCCCGTCACCTTCCGCCGGGGTGTCGGCGCGTCCACGAGTGTGAACCTCAACACCCCGGGGGGAGAAACCGATTTCTCCGTCTCGCTCGACGCGCTGCGGGAGGAACTGCCGAACTGCGGCGCGGTCTCTCTCGTGGTCAGCTGGTTCGGCGACGACCTGCGCGCCGGCCATTGCAGCCTGCGCCCGAAGGTCGAGCAGAAGCTGGAGGACGGGGCGGAGATGCCCTGGTCCGTCAGCGGGGTGAGCCGCGCGGCCGCGGGCGAGATCGCCAAGGTCGACGGCCGCCCGGTCTACGGCGGCACCCCGGCGGATGCCGCCGTGATCGAGGCCATCGAGGCCATGAACGCGGGCGGGCAGGAGGTGATGCTCTATCCCTTCGTGCTGATGGAGATCCTGCCGGGCAACGGGAAGCCCGACCCCTGGTCCGATGCCACGGACCAGCCGATCCTGCCGTGGCGCGGCCGGATCACGGGCGACGTTGCGCCGGGACGAGCCGGAACGACGGATCGCACCGCTGCGAACGGGGCGGCGGTGGACGCCTTCTTCGGCACCGTGACCGCGGCAGATTTCGTCGTGGGGCCGGGATCGGTGACGTATTCCGGGCCCGACGAATGGACCTATTCGCGCTTCATCCTGCACATGGCGGCGCTTTGCGCGGCGGCGGGGGGCGTATCGGCCTTCTGCGTCGGCAGCGAATTGCGGTCGCTGACCCAGATGCGGGACGAGTCGGGCTTTCCCGCCGTCGAACGCCTGCGCGCTCTTGCCGCCGAGGTCCGCGCGCTGCTTCCGGGCACGCTCATCAGCTATGCAGCGGACTGGTCGGAGTACTTCGGCTACCAACCGCAGGACGGAAGCGGCGACGTTCTGTTCCACCTCGATCCGCTCTGGGCCGACGACAACATCGACTTCATCGGGATCGACAACTACATGCCGGTCGCCGACTGGCGCGACGGCGCGCACCACGCCGACGCCGAGTGGCAGAGCATCTACAACCCCGACTACCTGATGGCGAACATCGAGGGGGGCGAGGGATACGACTGGTACTACCCGAGCGCCGAGGCACGCGAGGCACAGATCCGCGTGCCCATCACGGACGGGGCGGGCGGTACGCCCTGGGTCTACCGGTACAAGGACATCCGAAACTGGTGGTCGAACCTGCACGTCGACCGACGCAACTCGATCGACCGGTCGATCCTGCCCGACGGCGCCGCGCCGGAGACCTGGAGTGCGATTGGCGGGGCCACCGTCGCACCTGCGGGTGAAAGCTTCGGTCTTTACGCCGGGGCGGCTCGTGTCGCGGGGGGCGGCGCGGCCGTGGACGGGATCGGCTCGGGGTCCGGGTTTGCCGCCGAGGCTGATCAGCAATACGAGATCCTCGTCCACTTCCGCCATGGCACGTTCAACCGCTGCCGCCTTGTTGTCGGCGGTGCCCCGGGTTCGGTCGAGATCGCCTGCGGACCCGGCGACGTGGTCTCGGTTTCGGGCGATACCGGGTGGGTCGAGGCGGACGAAGTCGTCGATGCCGGCGACGGTGTTCGGCGATTGCGGGTCCTGTTGCGGCTGCCCGTGGCCGCGGCCCTCTCCGTTTCCTTCGGGCCGGACAGCGACGAGGCAGGCGCGGACGTGATCCTCTTCGGGGTCGACGTAACGCCGTGGCCCGTCCAGCCCACGGCCTGGGTGCCGATGTCGAAGCCGGTCTGGTTCACCGAGTTCGGCTGCGCGGCGATAGACAAGGGTGCGAACCAGCCGAACCTGTTTCTCGACCCCAAGAGCTCAGAAAGCGCGATGCCGCATTTCTCGAACGGGCGGCGCGATGACCTGATGCAGGCACAACACCTGCGTGCCGTGACGAGCTACTGGGCCGATCCGGGCAACAACCCGATCTCCCCGGTCTATGGCGGGCCCATGATCGACTGCGATCACATGTTCGCCTGGGCCTGGGACGCCCGGCCTTACCCGGCGTTCCCGAACGACCTCGACCGCTGGAGCGATGGGGCGAATTACGCGACCGGACACTGGCTGCAGGGGCGCAGTTCGAACCAGCCGCTCGACCTCGTGGTGGCGGGGATCTGTGCGGCGGCGCGGACCGATGCGATCGACGTCAGCGGGCTTTACGGGTCTGTGCGTGGCCACCTGATGGCGAACGTGGATACCGCCCGCGCGCGCATCCAGCCCCTCATGCTCGCCTACGATTTCACTGCCGTCGAACAGGGCGGAAAGCTGGTGTTCCGGCACCTGCCGCTTCTGCCCGACGCGGTGGTGGAGGCCGAGAGCATCGCGGTGGAAGAAGAGGCCCCGTCGATCAAGCATGTTCGCGCGCCGGACGCGGAGACAGTGGGCCGGGTGCGGGTGACCTATTCGGAGGCCGACGGGGCATTCGAGACCCGGATCGCTGAGGCGCTGTTCCCCGACGATACCGAGATCGGAACCAGTCATAGCGAACTGCCGCTGTCGCTGACCCGGTCGGAGGCGCGGTCGATTGCCGACCGCTGGCTCGCGGGTGCGCGGGTGTCGCGGGACTCGCTGGAACTGGCGCTGCCGCCGTCGATGCGCGCGGTCGGTGCGGGGCATATGATCGCCCTGGCCGACGGCAGCACCTGGCGGGTGGACAGGGTCGAGGATCTCGGCCTGCGCCGGATCGAGGCGTCGCGGGTCGAACCGACACTTGCCGCGCCGCCGGACGCCACGGAGATCACGGTGGCGCCCGAACTGTTCGTGCCGCCGGTGCCGGTCGAGCCACTGTTCATGGACCTGCCGCTGATGAACGGCGACGAGGTGCCCCATGCCCCGCACATCGCCGTCGCGGCAACGCCCTGGCCGGGCTCGGTCGCGGTCTATTCCTCGCCGAGCGACAGCAACTACACGCTGAACCGGCTGATCGAGGGCGGGTCCGCGATTGGGCTTCTCGAAACCCCGCTTGCGGCGGCGGAGCCGGGGGTCTGGGATCGCGGTCCGGCGCTTCGCGTCCGCCTGGTGGGGGAGGGGCTGTCCTCGGCCGCGCCAGTCGATGTCCTGAACGGCGCCAACGTCGCCGCGATCGGGCAGGGCGACGGCGGGCCCTGGGAGTTGATCCAGTTCGCGGAGGCCACGCTCGTCGCGCCCGACCTGTGGGAGATCGGGATGCGCCTGCGCGGACAGGCCGGCACGGACTGCGTGATGCCGCCGTCCTGGCCCGCGGGGTCGTATTTCGTGCTGATCGACGGCCGTCCGCAGCAGATCGACCTCGCCGCCTCGGCCCGCGGGCTCGCGCGGCACTACCGGGTCGGTCCCGCCCGCCGCGCCATCGACGACCAGAGCTATACCGACCGGTTGCTCGCCTTCGACGGGGTCGGGCTGAGGCCCTACCGCCCGGCGCACCTTCGGGTCGCCAACGAGGGGGCGGACCGGGGGTTTTCCTGGACAAGGCGGACGCGGACCGACGGGGATTCCTGGCAGGGCACCGACGTGCCGCTCGGCGAGGACAGCGAGGCCTATCTCGTCAGGGTCAGCGATTCCGGCGGCGTTAGGCGCGAGACGACCGTGACCGTCCCGGCCTGGACCTACACCGCCGCCGCGCAGGCGGCAGACGGCACCGCCAGCCCCTTCATCGTCGAGGTCGCGCAGATCTCGGCCCGTTACGGCCCCGGCCCCTTCGCAAGGATCGACATAGATGACTGATACCCCCCATCTCCACCTGCCGCTCCTGAGCCCGGCGCAGGCACAGAAACACGTCACGGTGAACGAGGCTCTGTCGCGGCTCGACGGGCTCGTGCAGTTGCGCCTCGTGTCGCTCGACATCGCGACCCCGCCGGCCGTCGTGACCGACGGCGCGTGCTACGGCGTGCCCGCGGGCGCGGTCAACGCCTGGGCCGGGCAGGACGGCATGGTCGCCATCGGCGTCAACGGCGGCTGGGATTTCGTCACCCCGACGAAGGGTTTTCGCGCCTTCGTTCTCGACCGCGGCGCCGAAGCGCTCCATGACGGGGCCAGTTGGCGGATCGGTGCGGCGACGCTCGGCCCCGGCGGGGCCGGGCTGAACCTGCACTGCGACGAGATCGACCTGTCGCTTTCAGCCGCAGCGACCGCCACGGCAGCCGGTGCGATCCCGGCTCGCGCGATCGTGTTCGGCGTCACCGGCCGGGTCGTTGCCGCGATCGGCGGGCCGTCGGCCTGGCGGATCGGGGTGGCGGGGGATGACCTGCGCTTCGGCTCGGGCCTCGGGACGGCCCTGAATTCCTGGGTTTCCGGACCCGTTGCGCCGATCGTCTACTGGTCGGCGACCGATCTCCTGGTCTCGGCGGAGGGCGCGGACTTCACCGGGGGGGCGCTTCGCCTGGCCGTCCACTACGCCCTGCTTTCGGTACCCGACGCGGTCTGACGGGCTTTCCGTCTGGCGGCGAACCCCTAACTGCGGTAGGAAAAGGCATCGCCAAGATGGAGGCCGAGATGGCCCAGGGCCGCACCAAACCCGTCGAACTTGACCCGGTCTGGAGCCGGATCACCACCGAGGCCGAGCAGGCCGTGCGTGACGAACCGCTCCTTGGCGGCCTTGTGCACGGAACGATTCTGCATCATGCCACGCTCGAACGCGCGCTCGCCTACCGCATGGCGCAGAAGCTGGCGTCGGGTGAGATGTCCGAACAGCTCCTGCGGGAGATCGCCGACGAGGCCTATGCCGCCGATCCCGAGATCGGGGCCGCTGCGCGTGCGGATATCGTCGCCGTCTTCGACCGCGACCCGGCCTGCCACCGGTTCATCCAGCCCCTGTTGTATTTCAAGGGCTTCCAGGCGATCCAGGCCTACCGGGTCGGCCACTGGTTGTGGACGAACGGCCGCCGCGACCTCGCGTATTTCATCCAGATGCGGGTGAGCGAGGCGTTCGGCGTCGACATCCACCCGAACGCGCGGATCGGCCGCGGGATCATGATCGACCATGCCCACTCCATCGTGATCGGCGAGACCGCGGTCGTGGGCGACAACGTGTCGATGCTGCACTCGGTCACGCTCGGCGGGACCGGCAAGGAGGACGACGACCGCCACCCGAAGATCGGCGACGGCGTGCTGATCGGCGCGGGGGCCAAGGTGCTCGGCAACATCCACATCGGAAATTGCAGCCGCATCGCCGCGGGGTCGGTGGTGCTGCACGAGGTGCCGGCCTGCAAGACGGTCGCCGGGGTTCCGGCAAAGATCGTAGGTGAGGCCGGTTGCGATCAGCCGTCGCTGTCGATGGATCACCTGTTCGGAAACGGCTGAGCGTCGGCGCGTAACACACAATCGAGAAACGAGAAAAGCCGCGGGGAAACCCGCGGCTTTCTTGCGTTTCGGCCTGCCGGTCAGGACGCCGCGCGGGCCTGCCGCTTGCGTTCGTGCGGGTCGAGGAAGCGCTTGCGGAGGCGGATCGCACCCGGCGTGACCTCCACAAGTTCGTCGTCGTCGATATAGGCGATGGCCTCTTCGAGGCTCATCCGGGTCGGGGTCGTCAGCGTCACCGCGTCATCCTTGCCGGCGGCGCGGATGTTGGTCAGCTTCTTGCCCTTGAGCGGGTTCACCTCGAGATCGTTGTCGCGGGAATGCTCGCCGATGATCATGCCCTGATACACGTCTTCGCCCGCCCCGATGAAGAGCCGGCCGCGTTCCTCCAGGTTCCAGAGCGCGTAGGCGACGGACTGGCCCGGTTCCATCGAGATCAGGACACCCGGGCGGCGGCCCGGGATCGGGCCCTTGTGGGGCGACCAGGAATGGAACACGCGGTTCAGGACACCGGTGCCGCGCGTGTCGGTCAGGAATTCCCCGTGATAGCCGATCAGCCCGCGCGAGGGCACCAGCGCGACGATCCGGGTCTTGCCCGCACCGGCGGGCTTCATCTCGGTCATCTCGCCGCGGCGGGTGCCGGTGATCTTGTCGATCACGGTGCCGGAATAGGCGTCGTCGACGTCGATGGTGACTTCCTCGATCGGCTCCAGCCGCTGGCCGTCCTCCTCGCGCATGAGAACCTGCGGGCGGGAGATCGACAGTTCGAACCCCTCGCGGCGCATGTTCTCGATCAGGACGCCCATCTGAAGCTCGCCCCGGCCCGCGACCTCGAAGGCCTCGCCGCCCGGCGTGTCGGTGACGCGGATCGCGACGTTCGATTCCGCTTCCTTCATCAGGCGTTCGCGGATGACGCGGGATTGCACTTTCTTGCCGTCCCGGCCTGCCAGCGGGCTGTCGTTGATACCGAACGTTACAGAAATCGTGGGCGGGTCGATCGGCTGCGCCGGGATCGGCGTGTCGACCGAGGTCGCCGCGATGGTGTCCGCCACGGTGGCCTTCGACATCCCTGCGAGGCTGACGATGTCGCCCGCCACGGCCTCGTCGATGGCCTGCTGCGACAGGCCGCGGAAGGCGAGGATCTTCGTCACGCGGAATTGCTCCAGCCGTTCGCCGGTGCGCGACAGCGCCTTCACCGTCTCGCCCGCCTTCAGCGTCCCGGCCTCGACCCGGCCGGTCAGGATGCGGCCAAGGAACGGGTCGGCGCCGAGGGTCGTGGCCAGCATCCGGAACGGCTTGTCGGCGTCGGCGGCCTGTTTCGGCGCATCGACGTGATCCACGATCAGCCTGAACAGTGCGGACAGGTCCTCGCGCGGCCCGTCGAGCTCCGCGTCGGCCCAACCGGACCGGCCCGAGGCGTAGAGATGCGGGAAATCGAGCTGTTCCTCGGACGCGCCGAGGTTCGCGAACAGGTCGAAGCATTCGTCGAGCGCGCGGTCGGGCTCGGCATCGGGCTTGTCGACCTTGTTCAGCACCACGATCGGCCTGAGGCCGAGCGCCAGCGCCTTCGAGGTCACGAATTTCGTCTGCGGCATCGGTCCTTCAGCCGCGTCGACCAGCAGGACAACGCCGTCGACCATCGACAGGATCCGCTCCACCTCGCCGCCGAAATCGGCGTGGCCCGGCGTGTCGACGATGTTGATCCGCATCCCCTGCCACTCGACCGAGGTCGCCTTGGCCAGGATCGTGATCCCGCGCTCGCGCTCCAGGTCGTTGGAATCCATCGCCCTTTCGGCGACGGCCTGGCCTTCGCGGAAGGCGCCCGACTGTTTGAGCATGGCGTCGACGAGCGTGGTCTTGCCATGGTCGACATGGGCGATGATTGCGATATTGCGCAGATCCATGAGGCGGAGCTTTCGGACGGGAAACGGGGTTGCGCCCGCTTAATGCGGCAGCGCGGCAAAAGCCAGCCCCAATCAGTCGGCGTCGTTACCCTTGCGGCGCAGGCGGATCACCACGTCGACCTTCGCGACCTCGAAGCCCTCGGGCACCTCGGGCAGGTCGCGGATCTCGATCACCGCCTTGGGCGCGTCGGTCAGCCCGCCTTCCTCTTCCATGAAGAAATGCGGGTGATCGTCGATGCGGGTGTCGAAGTAGCTGCGGCTGCCGTCCACGACGACTTCCTGCATCAGCCCGGCCTCGCAGAAGGCGCGGAGCGTGTTGTAGACCGTCGCGAGGGAAACCTGGTCACCTGCGTCCTGGACCGCGGCATGGAGACTTTCGGCCGTGACGTGCCGGTCGCGCCCGTCGCCGACCAGCAGGGTCGCGAGCGACAGCCGCTGCCGCGTCGGCCGCAGGTCGGCACGCGCGAGCCATTTCGATCCGCGTTCGAGGGCCTCGGGGGTCATCCGCCTCTGGACTTTCCTGGTTCTGGACCCGGTTTATAAGGCGGATTGCCCACGGTTTTCAAATACATTCGGCGCCGGTCGCCGGTCTTGCTTCCGCGCGCACCGCGATGTTAGACGATGGCGACTTGACCAAGGCCCGCCGCAGGACCCGAGCACGACATGGCAGATTACCCGACGAGTTTCGGCAAGGACGATCTGATCGCCTGCGCGAGGGGCGAGCTTTTCGGCCCTGGAAACGCGCAGTTGCCGATGCCGCCGATGCTGATGATGGACCGGATCACCGACATCTCGGGCGACGGCGGCCAGCACGGCAAGGGCCACGTGATCGCCGAGTTCGACATCACCCCCGATCTCTGGTTCTTCGAATGCCATTTCCCGGGCAACCCGATCATGCCGGGATGTCTCGGGCTCGACGGGCTGTGGCAGCTGACCGGGTTCAACCTCGGCTGGCGCGGCTGGCAGGGGCGGGGCTACGCGCTCGGCGTGGGCGAGGTGAAGCTGACCGGCATGGTCCGGCCAGACCGCAAGATGCTGACCTACAAGGTGGATTTCACCAAGGCGATCCAGACCCGCCGGCTGACCATGGGCGTCGCGGACGGGATCGTGGAAGCCGACGGCGAGGTGATCTACGAGGTCACCGGCATGAAGGTCGCCCTGTCGGAGAGCTGAGACCGCCGCCGCGGCCCGGGCGGGCGGGCAGGCGGGTCGCGATCCGCGCCGCCGGACCCGTTGCCCTTCGCCGCGCCAGACCTTAAACGGGATCCGAGCAGGCAAAGGGAGGGCGCCCATGCGCCGTGTCGTCATCACGGGACTCGGGATCGTCTCGCCGATCGGCAACGACGCCGACGCCGTGACGCAAAGTCTTCGCGCCGGCCGGTCGGGGATCGAGTTCTCGCCCGAGATGGCCGAACGCGGCTTCCGCAGCCAGGTCGCGGGCACGCTCGACATCGACATCGCCGCGCATGTCGACAAGCGCGCGCTCAGGTTCATGGGGCCGGGCGCGGCCTATGCCCATATCGCCATGACCCAGGCCATCGCCGACGCGGGGCTGGAGGAATCGGAGGTGGTGAACCCGCGCACCGGGCTCATCGCCGGGTCCGGCGGGCCGTCCACCAGCGCGATGTTCGCCGCGCACCAGACCGTCCTGGAAAAGGGCAGCCCGAAGCGGATCGGGCCTTTCGCGGTGCCGAAGTGCATGTCCTCCACGATCTCGGCCAACCTGTCGACGGCGTTCCGGATCAAGGGCATCAACTACTCGATCACCTCGGCCTGCTCGACCTCGCTGCACTGCATCGGCGTGGCGGCGCAGCAGATCATGCTGGGAACCCAGGACGTGATGTTCGCGGGCGGCGCCGAGGAACTGGACTGGACGCTGTCCTGCCTGTTCGACGCGATGGGCGCGATGAGCTCCAAGTACAACGACCGCCCGACCGAGGCGAGCCGCGCTTTCGACGCCGACCGCGACGGTTTCGCCATCGCCGGGGGCGGCGGCATCGTGGTGCTGGAGGAACTGGAGCACGCGAAGGCGCGCGGGGCCAACATCCTCGCCGAAGTCACCGGCTTCGCGGCCACCTCTGACGGTCACGACATGGTCGCGCCCTCGGGCGAGGGCGGGGAGCGCGCGATGCGGATCGCGCTCGGCACGCTGCCCGAAGGCCGCAAGGTCAGCTACATCAACGCCCACGGCACCTCGACCCCGGTCGGCGACACCGGCGAGATCCTCGCCGTCCGCCGCATCTTCGGCGAGGGCAGCACGCCGCCGGTCTCCTCCACCAAGTCCATGACCGGCCATGCCCAGGGCGCCGCCGGCGCGCTCGAGGCAATCTTCTGCCTGCTGATGCTCAAGCACGACTTCATCGCGCCCTCGATCAACGTCGAGACGCTCGACCCGGCCCTGCACCCGGGCGAGATCGCGACCGGCACGGTGGAGAATGCGGGCCTCGACACGGTGATGACGAACTCGTTCGGGTTCGGCGGCACCAATGGCTCGATGCTTCTGTCGAAATTCAGCGGGTAAGAGACGATGGCGGAGTTGATGCGCGGCAAGCGCGGGCTGATCATGGGTGTAGCGAACGACCGCTCCATCGCCTGGGGCATCGCGAAGGCCATGCATGCCGAGGGCGCGGAGCTCGCGTTCTCCTACCAGGGCGAGGCGTTCGGCAAGCGGGTCGAACCGCTCGCGGCGACGCTCGGCTCGGATTTCCTCGTCGATTGCGACGTGATGAACGACGCGTCAATGGATGCCTGTTTCGCCGCGCTGAAGGACCGGTGGGGCACGATCGACTTCGTGGTCCACGCCATCGCCTATTCCGACAAGACCGAGCTGACCGGCCGCTTCATCAACACCACGCGCGAGAACTTCCGCAACTCGCTGACCATCTCGTGCTACTCGCTGATCGACGTGGCCAAGCGGGCATCCGAGCTGATGCCCGAGGGCGGCACGGTGCTGACCCTGACCTACCAGGGGTCGAACCGGGTAACGCCGTTCTACAACGTCATGGGCGTGGCCAAGGCGGCGCTTGAATCGACCGTGCGCTACCTCGCCAACGATCTCGGGCCGCAGAAGGTGCGCGTCAACGCGATCAGCCCCGGCCCGATGAAGACCCTGGCGGGCGCGGCCATCGGCGGTGCGCGCAAGACCTTCAAGGCGACCGAGGCGAACGCGCCGCTGCGCGCCAACGCGACGCTCGAGGCGGTCGGCGGAACGGCGGTCTACCTCGCCTCCGACTACGGTGCCTGCACCACCGGCGAGATCATCCTCGTCGACGGCGGTTTCCACGTCCTGGGGATGCCGCAGCCCGAGAACCTGTGACCCGTCCCGGACCGAGGTGATTGCCCTGACGGTCGCGCCTGTGCCAAGCTTCGGCAGGGGCCACCCGTGAGGGGACTAGGGATGAGCGCTATCAGGGCCTGCGTCTTCGACGCATACGGCACGCTGTTCGACGTCAACGCAGCCGCGCGCGAGGTCGCGGGCAAGCCGGGGCACGAGACCTTCGCGCTGGTCTGGCAGCAGGTCGCGCAGGACTGGCGGGCCAAGACCCTGCAGTACACCTGGCTTCGCACGATCACCGGCGACTACGTCGATTTCTGGAAGATCACCGAGGAGGCGCTGGACTGGGCGCTCGAAGCCTCCGACCAGGCGGAGCCCGAACTGCGCGAGTTGCTGCTCGGCCTGTTCTGGTCGCTCAAGGCCTATCCCGAGGTCCGCCCGGTCCTGCAGGCGCTGAAGGACCGCGACGTGCCGGCCGCGATCCTGTCGAACGGCACCAAGGAGATGCTGGCCGCGGCGGTCGACACCGCGGGGGTCGGCGACAGCCTGGCCGCGGTGATGTCGGTCGAGGACGTGGGCACCTACAAGCCCGCGCCGCAGGTCTACGACCTCGTCGGCGAGACCCTCGGCCTCGACCGCGACGAGGTCCTGTTCGTGTCCTCGAACGGGTGGGACGCGGCGGGGGCGGCGGGCTACGGCTTCGACACGCTCTGGGTCAACCGCGCGCGCGAGCCGGTCGACCGGCTGCCCGGCAAGCCCCGTCGGATCGCCGCCGACCTGCGCGGCCTGCCCGGCATCGTGGCGGAGTTGCAGGCGTGAACTTCGCGATCGCCGCGGACGGCACCCGCCTCGCCTACGACGACGCCGGCAGCGGCACCCCGGTCCTGTGCCTGCCGGGTCTCACCCGCAACATGGACGACTTCGAGCCGGTGGTGGAGCATTTCGCCGGCACCGCGCGGATCATCCGGATGGATTTCCGCGGCCGCGGTGCATCGGACTGGCCCGGCCCCGGCACCTACACCGTCCCGCAGGAGGCGGCCGATGTCGTGGCCCTTCTCGACCACCTGGGGCTCGAGCGCGCTGGCATTCTCGGCACGTCTCGCGGCGGGCTGGTCGCGCTGGTTCTTGCTGCCACCGCGAAGCCGCGGCTGTCCGGCGTCCTGTTCAACGACGTCGGGCCGGACATCGCGCCGGAAGGCCTGGCCAACATCATGACCTATATCGGGAAACCGCCGGCCTACCGCACCCACGCCGAGGCCGCGGCGGCGCTGCCCGCTGCGATGCCTGCCTTCCACGACGTGCCGGCCGAGACTTGGGCGGCCTACGCGAGGCGGCTCTGGGACCAGGGGCCGGACGGGTTGCAGCTTCGCTACGACGCGCGGCTCCGCGAGGCCGTCGCGCCCGCCTTCGCGCCCGATGCGGTCGCGCCGGACCTCTGGCCGCTCTTCGACATGCTGGACGGCCTGCCGCTCGCGCTCGTGCGCGGGGCCGGGTCCGACATCCTGTCGGCGGAAACGGCGGCCGAGATGCGGCGGCGGCGGCCTGACATGGGCTATGCCGAGCTGCCGGACCGGGGCCATGTCCCGTTCCTCGACGAACCCGCTTCCGTCGCCCTCATCTCCGACTGGATCGCCCGCCTGCAATGACCGACATCGCCGCCATCGAGGCCGCCGCCGCCCGTGCCGCGGGCGTGGTCCGCCGCACGCCGCTCCTGTCCTCGCCCTTCCTCGACGAGATCGCGGGGCGTCGGGTCTTCGTGAAGGCCGAGTGCCTGCAGCATACCGGGTCGTTCAAGTTCCGCGGCGGCTGGTCGGCGCTGTCGTCGCTGCCGGAGCCCGCGCGCGCGTCCGGGGTCATCGCCTACTCGTCCGGCAACCACGCCCAGGGCGTCGCCTGCGCCGCGAAGCTGATGGGTGTGCCCGCGGTCATCGTCATGCCCCGCGACGCGCCCGCGCTGAAGATCGCGAACACCCGCGCGCTCGGGGCCGACGTCGTGCTCTACGACCGCGCCGGGAACGAAAACCGGGAAGAGATCGGCGCGGCCATCGCGGCGGAGCGCGGTCTGACCCTCGTGCGGCCCTACGACGAGCCGATGGTGATCGCGGGGCAGGGCACCTGCGGGCTGGAGATCGCGGAACAGGCGGCGGAGGAGGGGATCGACACGGCCGAGGTTCTCGTCTGCTGCGGCGGCGGCGGGCTGACCGCCGGGGTTGCGCTGGCGTTGGAGGCCAAGGCGCCCGGCCTGCGCGTCCGCCCCGCGGAGCCGGAGGGATTCGACGACACCGCCAGGTCCCTCGCGGCGGGCGAGCGGATCGGGAACACCGGCCCGCAATCGGGTTTCTGCGACGCGATCCTCACGCCCGCGCCGGGCGAGATCACCTTCCCGATCCTGTCCCGGCTCTGCGGCCCCGGCGTGGTCGTCACCGACGACGAGGTGCGCGCGGCGATGCGCGCGGCCTTCCTGCGGCTGAAGCTGGTGATCGAACCCGGCGGCGCGGTGGCCCTGGCCGCGGCGCTGTTCCACGGCGACGAACTGGACGGCGACGCGGTGATCGCCACGGCCTCCGGCGGTAACGTCGACGCGGAGGTGTTCGCGGAGGTTCTTGCGGGGTAGCGGGGCGCAGACCCTGCGCGCGCATCGACGGGCCGGCGATATCGTCGGGTCGGGGCGTAGCGGTGAAATCCGGCGGATCGGGCGGGCAGGAAGCGGAACGGGCGGAGAGACGACCCGCGGCTTGTCGATCGCGTGAGACGGTCAGCGTCCGGCAGGCAGAGCGTCAACCGCCTCCGCGAAGGCCCGCGCGTCCGCCGGGGCCTGCCCGAAGCGGTTCGCGGGAGACAGGGCGACGCCCGGATGATCGCGCGCCACGAGGTCGGACAGGTTCGCGCCCGTCGCCTGCGCCTCGCGGCACAGGTCCTTAACCGCGCCCTGGGCCTCCTGCCTCGGCATCCGCTCCGCCAGCGCGAAGCTCCAGGCTTCCGCGTCGATCAGGCCGAGCGGGTCGTCCAGCGCCGCGGCCAGCGCCTCCGGAACGGGCTCCGCGATCTCCGACAGCTCGGCGGCCAGTGCCAGCGCCCGGCCCGCGGCCAGCACCAGCGGCGAAAAGCTGAGCCATTCGGCGAACCAGGCGCCGCCGTCCCGCTGTTCGGCGGGGGAAAGGGCCGCGGTCAGCACCTGTGCCTGCGCCGCCGCGTAGGGGGCGAGCGCCATCAGCACGGACGGGCCGACCGGGTTCTGCTTCTGCGGCATCGTGGAGGATCCGCCGCCCGCGCCGAGCCTCAGCCCGCCGATCCCGGACTGGCACAGCCGTTCCATGTCGCGGCCCATCTTGGCGGTCAGCCCGGCGGCGGCCGCCATCCAGCCGCCAAGCTCCACGATCCGGTCCCGCGCGGCGTGCCAGCTTGCGCCGGAGTCCGACAGCCCGAGCGCCTCGGCCAGCCCGGCGCGGATCGCGGGGGCGTCCGGCCCGAAGGCCGACCCGGTCCCCGCCGCGCCCGACAGCGAGACGCAGAGCACCCGCGGCCTGAGCTCCGCCAGCCGGTCGAGATGGCGCAAGAGCGGCGCACCCCAACCCGCCGCGACGGCGCCGAAGGTCGAGGGCGCGGCGTACTGGCCATAGGTGCGCGCGGCCATCGGCGTTTCGGCATGGTCACGCGCGAGCGCGGCAAGGCCCTTCAGGAGCCGCCGGCAATCGGTCTCCATGATCTCCAGCGCGCGGCGCATCCGCAGCATCAGCGCGGTGTCCACGATGTCCTGCGAGGTCGCGCCCCAGTGCAGGAACTGCGCGTGTTCCGGCGCGCCGATCTCGGCCCGGAAGGCCGCGACCAGCGCCGGGATCGGGACACCGTTCCGCCCGGTCTCCGCGGTCAGGGCGGCGGGGTCGATGCTGGCCTCCATCGCGGCGCGGTGGATCGCGGCGGCGGCGGTCTCGGGGATCAGGCCGAGCCGCCCCTGCACCTGCGCCAGTGCGCCCTCGACCAGCAGCATCGCGCGGATCTCGGCGCTGTCGGTGAACAGGCGCGCGAGGTCGGGATGGGTGAACAGCCCGCGGTAGATCGCGCTGTCGAAGGCCGATCCGCTCATGCCGTCCCGGGCAGGTGGCCGACCGCGCGCAGGAAATCCGACACCAGAGCGGCGAACTTCTCCGGCATCTCGACCGGCGGCAGGTGGCCCGCGCCGTGGATCAGCTGGTAGCGTGCGCCGGGAATGGTGTCGGCCAGTTCGCGCACGAGGTCGGGCGGCGTCGACCCGTCCTCGGACCCGGCGATGACCAGCGCGGGCAGGCGCAGCGCCGCGGTGGTGGCGTGGAAATCCGTGCCGGCGATGGCGGCACAGCAGCCGGCATACCCGTCCACGCCCGTGGTCTCGACCATCCGGCGCCAGATATCCACATCATCCTTGGCCCGGAAGCCCTTGGAAAACCAGCGTTCCATGATGGAATCGCTCAGCGAGGCGGTGCCACCGGCCATCACCGCGTCGATCCGGTCCTGCCACATCTCGCGCGTGCCGATCTTGGTCGCGGTGTTGGACAGGACGACGGCGCGCACGAGGTCGAGCCGCTTGGTCGCGAGCCCCTGCGCGATCAGCCCGCCGATGGAGATACCGACGAAGACGCAGTCCTTCACCCCGAGCGTATCCAGAAGCCGCTCGGCATCCGTGACCAGCGAGCCCATCGAATAGGGCGCGCGCGGCGCCGCCGACAGCCCGTGGCCACGCTTGTCGTAGCGGACGAGGCGCAGTCCGGCGGGCAGGTGCGGCAGGACCGCGTCCCAGAGCCTCATGTCGGTGCCGAGCGAGTTGGCGAACACGACCGCCGGTCCCCCGGAGTCGCCGCTTTCCTCCACCGCGAGGTGAAGACCGTCTTCGAGCCTGATGCTGCGCATGTCCACTTGTCCCCCGAACGCGCGGGTGGCGCAAGGGGAGGTCGCGAACGGAACAATCCCGACGCGTTCGGGAAAGCGAGCCGCGTCCGGGGCTTGCGAAGGTCCACCGGAAACGGACAGGGGACGGGTCGTGCGGGTCAAGGCAGCGGTAGCGGTGGCGTTCAACGCGCCGATGGTGATCGAGGAACTAGAGCTTCGCGATCCGGGTCCGGGCGAGGTCCGGGTGCGGATCGAGGCCGCCGCGATCTGCCATTCGGACATTTCCTACCTCGACGGCGGGTGGGGCGGCGACTTGCCCGCGGTCTACGGCCACGAGGCGGCGGGCGTTGTGGAAGAGGTCGGCGAGGGCGTGAAATCCGTGCTCGTCGGATCGCGCGTGATCGTGACGCTGATCCAGCATTGCGGTCATTGCCCCGAATGCGGGTCGGGCCGACCGGTCCACTGCGGGTCCTTCACCGCCATTCCGCCGGTATTACGGCGCGCGGACGGCACCGTGGTCACGCAGGGGCTCAAGTGCGCGGCCTTCGCCGAGCAGGTCGTCGTCGACCAGAGCCAGATCGCGCCCCTGCCGGGCGACTTGCGGTCCGAGGTCGGCTGCCTGCTGGCCTGCGGCGTGCCCACGGGGCTCGGCGCAGTGGTCAACACCGCGCGGGTGCGGCCCGGCGACCGGGTCGTGGTGATCGGCGCGGGCGGGGTCGGACTCAACACCATCCAGGGCGCCGCGATTTCCGGCGCGTCGCGGATCGTGGCGCTGGATCTCGAACCCTCGAAACTGGACGACGCGCGGTCCTTCGGCGCCACCGACACCGTCGCCGCGACCGACCCCGACCCCGCGCGGGCCGTCCGCAGGGCGATGAAGGGTCACGGTGCGGACCACGTCTTCGTCACCGTGGGCGTGCCCAAGGTCTACGACGACGCCTGGGCCTTTCTCGCCCCCGGCGGCACGGTCTACGCGGTCGGCATGCCCCATTCCGGCGCGATGTCGAGCTACGAGGCGGTCAACGTCGCCTATTCCGGCCACGGCATGCGGGGCTCGCGGATGGGGGACATCGTGCTGCGCCGGGACATCCCGTGGATGGCCGACCTGCACGCGCAGGGGCGGCTGAAGCTGGACGAGCTGATCTCGGGGCGGTTCCGGCTCGACCAGATCAACGAGGCGTTCGAGGACACGAGGCGCGGCAAGGCGCGGCGGAACGTGATCGTGTTCTGACAAGGTAACGCCGGGCGAAGTTCCTGCGCGTGACATGCGGTTCGGGCCGTCGGTCCCGACGCGCCGACCGGGGAACGGCCGGGACCGGGGCGAAGCCCGAATTCTGGACCGGCCCGCGCAAACGTGATTGCGTCCAACGGCGACACCGGGGGGAGGCGGAGACGGACATGAGACTGGAACACCTGGAAATCTTCGTCACAGCCCCGCCGCCGCCGGGATGGGGCGGGCGCTACTGGCAGATCGTGCGGCTGACGACCGAATGCGGGATCACGGGACTGGGCGAGGTCTACGCGGCCGGCGTGGGGCCGGTGGCGATGCAGGCGGTGATCCGCGACGTCTTCGACCGGCACATGGCGGGCGAGAACCCGGAGAACGTCGAGATGATGTTCCGCCGGGCCTATTCCAGTGGTTTCACGCAACGCCCCGACCCGACCGTGATGGGTGCCTTTTCGGGCCTCGAGATGGCGTGTTGGGACATCCTCGGCAAGAAGCGCGAACGCCCGGTCTGGGCGCTCATTGGCGGGCGGATGAACGACCGGGTGCGGGCCTATACGTACCTCTACCCGATGCCGCACCACCCGCTGCCGGCGTTCTGGATCGACGCGGACATGGCCGCGGAAGCCGCGGTCGCGCTGGTCGATGACGGCTGGACGGCAGTGAAGTTCGACCCCGCCGGTCCCTACACCCTGCGATCGGGCCACAGCCCGGCGATGTCCGATATCGAGACCTCCGTCGCCTTCTGCCGGGCGATCCGCGCGGCCGTGGGCGGCCGCGCGGACCTGCTGTTCGGTACGCATGGCCAGTTCGCCACCGGCGGCGCGCTCCGGATGGGCCACGCCATCGCGCCGTATTCGCCGCTCTGGTACGAGGAACCCGTGCCGCCCGACGATGCCGCCGCGATGGCCGAGGTGTCCCACGGCCAGCCCGTGCCGGTCGCGGCGGGGGAACGGCTGACGACCAAGGCCGAGTTCGCGCCGCTCCTGCGCGCGGGCGCGATCCGCATCTGCCAGCCCGCGCTCGGGCGCGTCGGCGGGATATGGGAGGCGAAGAAGCTCGCCGCCATCGCCGAGGTCCACAACGCCCAGGTCGCCCCGCATCTCTATGCCGGGCCGGTGGAATGGGCCGCGAACGTGCACCTGGCCGTGTCGATCCCGAACATCCTGATGGTCGAGGCGATCGAGACGGATTTCCACGAGGCGCTCGTCACCGGCCGCCCGAAGGTGGAGAACGGCTTCGTCACGGCGCCCGAGGCACCGGGTCTCGGCATCGAGCTGAACGACGACATCGCCCGCGCCCATCCCTACGACGGCGACCGCCTGCACCTCGAGATGCAGGAGGCCCCCTGCGACTGGCAGCACGGCAACGCCTTCGGCGGCGGCGCGGTGGACTGACGCGCCGCCCCGTCAGCCCGAGGCCCGTCAACCCGAGGTTTGAACCGCCCGCCGGCCCCCCGCGACCCATGCAGGACAGAGATGCACCTGCGAGGGGGGACACGACATGCCGAGCGTTTTCGAGGGAACAGCCTGGAACGACCTGATCTGGGGCACCGACGGGGCCGACTGGATCTACGGCCGCGGCGGCAACGACTACATCGACGGCGGCAAGGGCAGCGACTTCATCTTCGGCGGCGACGGCCATGACCGCATCTTCGCGGGGCGCGGCCACGACAGCGTCCGCGGCGGAGACGGCAACGACGAGATCCACGGCGACCGAGGCCGCGACACGATCCACGGCGAGGACGGCGACGACATCATCGACGGCGGCGCGCATGACGACGAGGTCTGGGGCGACGGCGGCAACGACATCCTGTTCGGGGGCGGCGGCAACGACCTGCTCGTCGGTGGATGGGGCAACGACTTTCTGCACGGCGGCTCCGGCGCCGACATCCTGAACGGCGGCACGGGTTTCGATATCGCGAGCTACGCCGGTTCGCCCACGGGCGTTTGGGTCAACCTGACCTCGGGCACCGGCATCGGCGGCGACGCGGACGGGGACATCCTGCTGTCCATCGCCGGGATCGAGGGGTCGCAGTTCGGCGACGTGCTCTACGGCCACGACAAGACCAACCTGTTCAACGGCGGCGCGGGCGACGACGTGATCTACGGGCTCGAAAGCTCCGACACGATCTTCGGCGGCGGCGGCGACGACATCATGTTCGGCGGCGACCATTCCGACGACATCCATACCGGGATCGGCTTCGACTACGCCGATGGCGGCGAGGGTCCCTTCGACGGTCTCCATTTCTCGGAGAATTCGGCCTTCGGCTGGACGATCCACGCGGGTCTCGGCCTCGCCCGTCAGTTCGTCGACGGCAAGGCCGGGAACGTGATCCTGAACGAGACCGAGTTCGAAGGGTTCGAATACATCCACGGGTCCGACGCGGGCGACCTCATCTGGGGCACGACGGGGACCGACAGGCTCTACGGCGAGGGCGGCGACGACAGCATTCACGGCGGCGACGGGTCCGATTTCCTGCGATCCGGCGCGGGCGGCTACGACCGGCTCTGGGGCGACGCGGGCGACGACGGGCTCGGTGCCGATGCCGATGCCACCTATGTCGAGATGACCGGCGGCAACGGCGCGGATGCGTTCTGGTTCGCGTGGGAGCAGGGGTCGCAGGCGCTGCGCGGCCGGGTCAACGACTTCGACCGCGCCGAGGGCGACATCATCGCCTTCAACTACGCGCTGCAGGATGACCTGGTGTTCCGCGGCACCTCGGGCTTCGCCTCGAACGGGCAGGGCTCCTGGCGGGTGCAGGTGGAAAACGGCGGCGCGCTCAACCGCGTGCAGGTCGACGAGAACGGCGACGGGGTGCAGGACTGGTACTTCGATGTCCACATGGACACGCCGGGCACCCTGGTCGCCACGGATTTCATCTTCGACTGATCCCGGCCCGGCCCCACCGGTCAGACCTTCCGAGCCGATCTTCCCCCCAGACAGCCTCCGGTTTGAACCCCGCGCGATGCGGGGGCGAACCCACGACCTCGGGGGTGCAATCCCGCGCCCCGAAGGGTGGGAGACACCGTCATGGGCTGGAACGCGAGTCACACGATCTACTGGGGCAACGACTGGGGCGATGTCGTCTGGGGCCTCGACCACGGCGAGAAGATCCACGGGCTGAAGGGCCATGACATCCTGTTCGGCGACGGCGGCAACGACACCGTCTTCGGCGGCCGCGGCAACGACACGATCGACGGCGGGCTCGGCCACGACTACCTGTCGGGCGACCGCGGCAACGACTTCATCCACGGCGGTTACGGCGACGACGCGCTGCTCGGCGGGGCGGGGCACGACATCCTGCGCGGCGGATGGGGCAACGACATCCTGATCGGCGGCAGCGGCAACGACACGCTCGAGGGCGGCTCGGGCTACAACACGCTTGCCGGCGGCGACGGCGACGACCTCGTGACCGGGGTGACGTTGCTCGATACCGCGATGGGCGGGGGCGGGACCGACACGCTGGAGCTGACCAACCTCGGCCTCGGCGGCGGCATCGAGCTGGTCATGAACAGCGGCCTCGCCGAGGGGCGGCTCGGCAACCGGGACTACCGCACCTCCTTCACCGGGTTCGAGAACGTGGTCGGCACCGATGGCCACGACACGATCTGGGGCACCGAGGGGCGGAATGTCATCAACGGCGGGCCGGGGCAGGACCAGCTCTACGGGCGGGGCGGCGACGACTTCGTGATCGGCCTCGACGGGGCCGACAGGGTCGACGGCGGGTGGGGCAACGACTGGCTTCTCGGCGGCGGCGGCACCTGGATGCACGGCAATGTCGGCGCCGACACGTTCCAGTTCGTGGGCCAGGCCGTCGAGAACCCCGAACTGCCGGGCGACGTGATCGACTACACGCGGGGCGATGGCGACAGCATCATCATCGGCGACGTGGTCAACCCGTTCCTGACCGCCGCCCATGTCACGCTGACCACGTTCAAGGGCTACGACGACCTGACCATGATCGAGGTCGACCGCGATCTCGACGGCGTGGCCGACTGGCGGGTGCGGGTCTGGTCCACCGATGGCGACCACATCGCCTTCGACGAACTGACCCTGATGTGAGCCCCCTGTCCCCCCGCCCGCGCCAGATAGCGCGGGCGGTCCCGCGTCCGATCACCGGGATTTGAACCCTCCGCCCGCCCGGCGTGACCCACGGGTGGAGGCGGCGAGCGCCGCGGGACAAGGACACATCCGAAGGAGCGGAGCGAACAGATGCCCAATTTCATCTACGGAACCAACGCAGGCGAAGTCCTCTACGGCGGCTACCAGCAGGATTACATCCTCGGCTACGGCGGCGACGACCTGATCGGTGCGGGCGGTGGCGACGACCGCGTCTGGGGCGGGCTCGGCAACGACTGGCTGTTCGGGTCCACGGGCGACGACACGCTGAACGGCGAGGGCGGCGACGACGAGCTCTACGGCGGTGACGGCGACGACTACCTGAACGGCGGCGACGGCAGCGACGAGCTGCACGGCGGCGACGGCTACGACACCCTGATCGGCGGCTACGGCAACGACCTGATGAACGGCGGCGCCGGGGCCGACTACTTCAACGGCGGCGGCGGATACGATACCGCCGACTATTCCGACGCCAGCGGCAAGGTCTACGTCAACCTCCACGCCCATGCCGGCTACTGGAACGAGGCCCAGGGCGACCAGCTCTGGCTGGTCGAGCGGGTCGAGGGATCGGCCTACGACGACTACCTCTTCGGGGATTCCGGCCCCAACACGCTGAACGGCAACAACGGCAACGATTACCTCGCCGGCGGCGAGGGCAACGACGCGCTCAACGGCGGCGCGGGCAACGACGTCATCTACGGCCAGGACGGCAACGACAACATCCAGGCCGGAACCGGCCAGAACACGGTCGACGGCGGCAACGGGGCGCATGACGTGCTCAGTTTCCAGGACAACACCGCGCCGGTCGGGTGGACCGTCGACATGGGCACCGGCCAGGCGACCCAGGTCTATTCCGGCGGGATCTACTGGCTGTTCTGGAACAAGACCGCGTTCTCCAACATCGAGGACATCAACGGCTCGTCGCTCGCCGACACGATCAAGGGCGACAACGGCGCGAACGTCCTGAACGGGATCAGCGGCGACGACGTCATCTCCGGCTACGGCGGCGACGACTACATCACCGTCGGGGACGGCCATTCCACGATCAGCGGCGGTGCCGGCAACGACATGCTCAGGGCCAGGACGACCGCGGATTCGGCCGTCATGACCGGCGGCACCGGCGCGGACGAGTTCCGTTTCGAGGACGGCGGCGGCACGCCGGGCGGCGATCGCGGCGACATCACCGACTTCAACCGCGACCAGGGCGACGTGATCCACATCGCGGAGTTCCTGCCCGGCGATCTGATGTTCCAGGGCATCGGGAACTTCGCCGGCGGCGGGCAGATGTCCTTCCGCGTCGCCCCCGGCGGCATCTGGTCGAACAACGTCGACATCCAGGTCGACAACGACGGCGACGGGGTCACCGACTGGTACTTCGACGTCCAGATCACCGACGGAAACGGCCAGCTGACGGCGTCGGACTTCATCTTCTGACGCCAGCGGACGGGCCCGGCGCGCCACACCCCCCCCGATCGCGCCGGGCCCGTGTTCCTTCGACCCGCCTGCGCCGCCGATTGCACGGTTCCACGATTTGAAACAAGGAGTTGAAGGATGGCGACCTATTTCGGAACGAACGGCAAGGACACCCAGTACGGCACCCCCGCGAACGACAGCTACTACGGCTACGGCGGCGACGACTCGTTCTGGGGCGGGCCGGGGGCGGACCTGCTCGTGGGCGGGGACGGCGACGACAACCTGCTCGGAGGCGCCGGGCAGGATTTCCTCGTCGGCGGCGGCGGGAACGACAACCTCGACGGCGGCGAGGGCAACGACACGCTGTTCGGCAACGACGGCGACGACACGCTGATCGGATACGAGGGCGACGACGCGCTGTCGGGCGGCAACGGCACCGACCTCCTGCTCGGCGGCCCCGGGGCCGACACGCTGACCGGCGGCGGCGGCTACGACCGGGCCATCTACGTGACCTCGCCGCAGGGGGTGCAGGTCTACCTTGCCTCCGGCGTCGGATACGGCGGCCACGCGGCGGGCGACCGGCTCTACTCGATCGAGAACGTCACCGGCTCCCCCCACGACGACTGGCTGTTCGGCGACGGCGGACGCAACAGCTTCAGCGGCAGCGACGGCAACGATTTCCTGTTCGGGGACGGCGACACCGACGTTCTCGCGGGGAATGCCGGGAACGACGCGATCTACGGCGGCGAGGGCGACGATTACCTGTCGCCGGGCACGGGACTGGACACGGTGGACGGCGGCCCCGGCATCGACCGGTTGAACCTGCGCGAGCACGACCTGGCCCAGGGCTGGTCCGTCGACCTGGAAACGGGGCTGGCCTTCCAGTCGGTCGCGAAGGGCCGGGGGTTGTTCGGCCTGAACATGGCCACCCTGTCCGGGATCGAGGATATCGTCGGGTCGCAGGGCAACGACACGCTCCGCGGCGACGGCGGCGCGAACTGGATCGACGGGCAGACGGGCGACGACCTGATCGAGGGCAGGGGCGGGAACGACCGGCTGTTTGCCTCCGGCGGCCACGACACGCTGTCAGGCGGCACCGGCAGCGACGAGCTGTGGGTCATGGCGGGCGCCGACGCGGCCGAGATGACCGGCGGCGGCGGCGCGGACAGCTTCCTGTTCCAGCTCGACGGCGCGATTCCCGCGGGCGACCGCGGCGGCATCTCGGATTTCAACCGGGCGCAGGGAGACGTGATCGCGTTCGATCACGACAGCGGGCCGGGTTACATGGAATGGGCGGGAACGGGGGGCTTTCTCGGCACCGCCAACGCGCCGAACCCGAGCCTGCGGATCAGTACGGATTTCCCGTGGATCTCGCAGGTGCAGGTCCAGGTCGACAGCACCGGCGACGGGGTGATGGACTGGTCCTTCGACGTCCAGATCACTGACGGCATGGGGGCGCTGACGGCGGGCGACTTCGTGCTCTGAAGCCGCCCGCCGTCCGCGGGATCAGTTCGTGATCGGGCGGATGATGACCTCGACCCGGCGGTTCTGCTGGCGGCCTTCCGGCGTCGCGTTCGACGCGACCGGGTCGAGCTCGCCGCGGCCGTAGCTGCGCACCCGCGACGGGATCACGCCCTCTTCGAGCAGGATGCCCGCTACTGCCGCCGCGCGACGGGTCGAGAGATCCATGTTGTAGCTCTCCGAGCCGGTGTCGTCGGTATGGCCGACCACGTCCACGGTCGTCTCGCGGTAGGTGATGACGTTCCGGGCCAGCGCGCGGATGTCGCGTTGCAGGTCGGCGCGGACGTTGGCGCTGTCGAAGTCGAACAGGATGCCCTCGGGCATCACCACGCGCAGTTCCTGCCCGGTATTGGTGATGATGACCTCGTCCGAGGCCATCGCCGCGCGCAGGTCGGCCGCCTGGCGGTCGAGGTAGGTGCCGATCGCGCCGCCGGCCAACGCACCGCCGGCCGCGCCGACGATCGCGCCACGGGCGCGGTTGTCGTCGTCCACCGCGGCGCCGAGCAGGCCGCCTAGCAGCGCGCCGGTCATCAGGCCCTGCTGCTGCCGGGCGCTCGGCTGGTTGGCGCCGCCCTGCGCGACGGGGGCGCATGCGGACGCGGCAAGCGACGCGGCCAGTGCGGCCGCGCCCAGGATACGGGTCGTGATCATCTTCTGCCCTTTCGTGTCTCGGCCTCTGGTCGGCGGCAGAATGACTTCTGCGCCGCGGCGGGTTCGGCCCGCCATTCGGATGATTGTGGCGATTTATAGCAAACGGCACCGGGGCGCGCATGGGGAAAAAGGCGAAAGGCGGAAACCCGCCGCCACGGGATCGCCACAATGTGGCCGACTGTTTCCGAAACGTGACTTCCGGATGGTTATCCGCCGTGATAATCGACACCCGTCCGGGCCCCAAGACCCGGGCAGAGGCAGGACCGGGTGCCGCAGTCGCTTTGCCGGTATTCGTTTAGAGAGTAGCGCGGAGTATCCCAATGGCGGCCATCACATTCGACCTGACCGGTGATTCCAAGAACCTCGACGAGTTGCTGCTCAGCATCGACGGCGTGACGCTCACGATCACCTCCGGGCTCTACCAGACCGACGATTTCGCGATCTACGAGACCACCCCGCTCCTGAACCGGACGGCGGAGGGGCTCGGGATGCGCAACCCCTACGGCGACCGCGAGGACGGCATCGACGGCGACGGCCGGTTCGAGGTCGCGGTGCTGTCGTTCTCGGAAACCGTTCGCGTCACCGGGGTCGTGCTGACGCCGCTCGGCACGCCGTTCAACCCGACTGGCGCGGGCACCGGGTTCCGGCTGTTCGGCGACGACCTGCTGAGCGTCTCCGGGCGGCAGCCGATCGTCTCGGGCGGCAACACGCTCGACCTGATCGCCGACCTGTTCGGCTTCGGCACCGACGACGGCAACGACCAGTTCCGCATCGCCTCGATCACCATCGAGACCCTGACCGAGGGCCCGCGGGTCACCGACCTGCCGGGCGCATCGATCTCGGGCCGGGTGTTCTTCGACGCTGACGGCGACGGGATCGACGAGAACGACGCCGGCGCGGGCGGCAAGCTGGTGCGGCTGGTGAGCGACACCGGCAGCATCGTCGCCACCACCTACACCGAGAGCAACGGCAACTACCTGTTCTACGATCTCACCCCGGGCAACTACGCCGTGCGGGTCGATATCGGCATGGACGAGGAATTCTCGCCCGCCAACCAGGGCCCCGAGGCGACCGACAGCGACATCGTCACGCTGTGGACCAAGTGGCACCGCGGCCAGACCGACTTCATCGCCGTCGCCGCCGAGCAGGACGTGACCGACGTCGACGCGGGGATCGCCGGGGCCGTCGCGCCGCCGCCCCCGCCGCCGCCGCCCCCGCCGGCCACCGGCAGCGTTTCGGGCCGGGTCTTCGTCGACGCCGACGGATCGCAGACCGAAACCGCGGGCGACATGCCGGGCGCGGGCTACGGCGTCGCGCTCCAGGCCGCTGACGGCTCCGTCGTCGCCTCGACGACCACCGCTGCGGACGGCAGCTACGGGTTCACCGGCATCGCCGCGGGCGACTACCGCGTGGTGTTCACCGCCGAGACCGACCGCGCCTACGTCACGCCGGGGCAGGGCGGCAGTGCCATCGACAGCGACGTGACCGTCAGCGCGGGCGGGGTCGGGCAGACCGCGATCTTCACGCTCGCCGCCGGTGCCGCGCTTGCGGATGTCGACGCGGGCCTCGTGCCGTCCGTCGCCCCGCCGCCTCCGCCGCCCCCGCCGCCGCCCACGGGCAACGGCGCGACCATCTCGGGCCGGCTCTACCAGGACGTGAACGGCAACGGGATCGACGACGGCGAGGCCGGATCGGCCGGCAACGTCGTGCGCCTGATGGACGCGAACCAGCGGTTCGTCACCTCGACCCGCACCGCGGCGGACGGCAGCTACAGTTTCGAGGGGCTCGACGCGGGCGACTACTTCGTCCGCATCGACATCGCCGACAGCTTCAACTTCACCGCGCTGAACCAGGGCGACGACGACAGCGTGGACAGCGATATCCTGACCTTCTGGGACCGCTTCAACCGCGGCCAGACCGACGTGATCCACGTCCAGACCGACGAGGTCGTGGCCGACGTGGATGCAGGGTTCTGGGCCGGGGCCGCGGGCGACGGGATCATCTTCGTCTGACACCGCCGCCGCGCGGAACGGAACAGGCGCCCGGGGAGAACCCCGGGCGCCTTCGTTTTCGCGGGCCGGCCGTGTCAGCCGCCGAGGTGATCGCTCCACGTCACCAGGAAGGGGCGGAAGGCGATCGACCGGACATGGGTATCGCCGCGCGGATCGCGGTCGGTCGACACGTCGCTTCCCATCGTGTCCCCGATCATCGAGATGTGGTTGATCACGCCGTAGGGCCCGCCGGTCATCGAGGTCGGAACCGCGCCGTCGAAGACGTGGCCCGCGCAGGTGCCGCAGGTCGGCTCCGACCGCACCGTGTGCTCGAACACCGGCGCGTCGATCGACTGGACGAAGCGCGCGCCCATCGACGGGTCCCACTGCCAGACCAGGTGGGTCTCGGTGATCTCGGTGGTCGAGAAATCGCCGCCTGTCTCGGCGGCGCGGAACGTCACCTCGGCGAAGATCGCGCGTCCGCCGCGGCCCGGGAACAGCCGCACGCGCACGGTCAGGTCCGGCCCGTTGCCGCCGAATTCCCGGTCGCCCCGGAGCATCGCCTGCGGGACGATCGGCGTCGTGATCGGGTCGAGCGTGAGGTAGGTCACCTCGGGCTCCACCGGCGTGAGCGGCGTCAGCACCGGCGCGTCGAGGAAGATGAGGCCCTGCTGCGCCTCGGCCGCGGCGGTCCCGAGCGCGAGCAGCGCCGCGGGCAGGATGGTGCGGAACATGGAATATTTCTCCCGCATGTCAGTCCACCGTCTCGATGGTGACCGGGTGGAAGCGGATGGCGCGGATCGAGGTGTCGCCATGCGGGTTGCCGTCGTCCGAGATGTCGTCGCCCGCGGTGTCGCCAAGGAACGTGACCTCGGACAGGTAGGTGCCGGGCCCGGCGGTGATCGTCATGATCGAGCCGCCGTCCTCGGTCGGGCCAAGCTGGCTGCACGGCCAGACGCAGCCCGGCGTGGACAGCCAGACCATCCGCGCGTTCGGGTTGCCGACGATGCTTTCGACCCGTTCGGCGCCGGTCGCGCGCCAGACCTCGAACGAGAGCGGCCCGATCCGGGTGAAACTGCCGTCGCCGCCGGTTTCCTCGGCGCGGAACGTCACCTGCGCGACGATCGAGCGCCCGCCCGCCGTGGGGACGAGCACGGTGTCGAGCGTCATCCGCGGGCCGTTGCCGCCGAATTCGCGATCCCCGGCGAGAACCGCCGTGGGCAGGATCGGCGTGGTGATCGAGGACAGGTTGACGGTGACGCGCTCGGCCAGCGCCGGTGCGGCGGCGGCGAGAAGCGCAGTGGTCAGAAGAAGCTTGCGAAACATGGATCCGGGTCCTTTCACTCGATGGTTTCGACGGTGATCGGGCGGAACCGGATCTCGCGGATCGAGGTGTCGCCGTGCGGGTTGTCGTCGGTCGAGATGTCGTCGCCCGCGGTGTCGCCGAGATAGGTGATCTCGGAGAACAGCGGCCCGTCGAAGCGACGGGTCACGATCAGCGCGCCGTCCTCGTGCGGGCCGACGAAGCCGCAGCCGAATGAGCAGCCGGGGGACGAGACCCACTCAGCCCGGTCGACGCCGCCGCCGAGCACGTAGTCGATCCGCTCGCCGCGTTCGCTGCGCCAGACCTCGAAGTTGCGTGTGATGCGAGTGAAGCTGCCGTCGCCGCCGGTTTCCTCGGCGCGGAAGGTGATCTCGGCGACCAGCGCGGTGCCGCCGCGCGTCACCAGCAGCCGTCCGTCGACGACCATGTGGGGGCCGTTGCCGCCGAACTCCCGGTCCCCCGCGAGGACGCGGGTCGGAACGATGTCGTCGGTGATGGCCGCGAGGTCGATGTCGATGCGCTCGGCCATCGCGGGGGCCGCCGCGACGGCGAGCGCCGCGGACAGGAAGAGATTGCGAAACATGGGACTCATGTCCTCCGATGGATGGGCGGGTTCCGAGTGTCGGTCGCCGCCCGTCCGCCGGAGGTTCAATCGCCGCTCAGGCCGCCCCGGCTTCCTCGGCAGCGCTTTCCCAGGCCAGGAGCGCGCGTTTGACCGGCAACCCCCAGTGATACCCGCCGAGCGCCCCGGTCTTCCTGAGCGCGCGGTGGCAGGGGATCAGCCACGACACCGGGTTGCGCCCGACCGCGGTGCCCACGGCCCGCACGGCGCGGGGCTTTCCGACCACGCGGGCGATGTCGGAATAGGTGGTCACGTGGCCCGAGGGGATCGCCAGAAGTGCCTCCCAGACCTTGATCTGGAACGGTGCGCCGATCAGGTGCAATTGCGTCTCCCCGCCGCCGCCGAGCACCGGGTCGACGAAGGGCCGCAGAGCGCCCGCGTCCTCGGCGTAGTCCGCGCCGGGCCAGCGGCGGCGCAGGTCGTCCACCGCCGCCTCGCGCCCGGTCTCGGACGCGAAGGCGATGCCGCAGATGCCGCGGTCGGTGGCCATCACCAGCGTGTCGCCGAAGGGCGTGTCGAACCAGCCCTGCCGGATCGTCAGGCCCTCGCCCGCGCGGGCGTAGTCGCCGGGGCTCATCGCTTCCCACCGGATGAAGAGGTCATGGAGCCGCCCGCCCCCCGACAGCCCGGTTTCGGCGGCGGTGTCGAGCACGGTGTGCTTTTCGGCCAGCAGCGCCTTGGCGTGGCCGAGCATCAGGTATTGCTGGAACCGCTTCGGGCTGACCCCGGCCCAGGCCGAGAATATGCGCTGGAAATGCCCCGCGCTCATGTTCAGCTCCGCCGCCAGCGCCTCCAGCGAGGGGCCGGGGGGCGGGGCTGCGTCGATGATGTCGATGGCCCGGCGCATGACCTGGAAATGGTAGCTGCGGGATGTGTCGTTCTCGTCCATGTCGAACATTCTGGCCTCCGTCACTGACCGAAAGCTAGGGGGCACGCGCCGCGGCCGCGACCCGATTCCTGCGGGAAGCGGCCAGAGCCGCTGGACGGCGGGGCGGGGGCAGGGCAAAAGGGCGGGCATGGCCCTCAAACCGCTCGATTACCACGCGATCCACGAGATCTTCACCCGGTTCCACGAGGCGGAGCCGGAACCGAAGGGCGAACTGGAACACGTCAATGCCTACACGCTCTTGGTGGCGGTCGCGCTGTCGGCCCAGGCGACCGACGCGGGCGTGAACAAGGCGACCCGCGCGCTCTTCGCCACGGTCGACACGCCGCAGAAGATGCTCGACCTCGGCGAGGAGGGGCTGATCGGTCACATCAAGACCATCGGGCTCTTCCGCAACAAGGCGAAAAACGTGATGAAGCTGAGCCGGATCCTCGTCGACGAGTACGGCGGCGAGGTCCCGTCGTCCCGCGCCGCGCTGCAGGCGCTGCCGGGTGTCGGGCGCAAGACGGCAAACGTTGTCCTGAACATGTGGTGGGGTTTCCCGGCGCAGGCCGTCGACACCCACATCTTCCGCGTCGGCAACCGCACCCGGATCGCGCCGGGCAAGGACGTGGAGGCGGTGGAGCGCGCCATCGAGGACAACGTGCCCGCCGAGTTCCAGCGCCATGCCCATCATTGGCTGATCCTGCACGGGCGCTACACCTGCGTCGCCCGGAAACCGAAATGCGGGGCCTGCCTGATCGCGGATCTCTGCCCCTACGAGGAAAAGACGGCATGACTTACGACGTGGTCGGTATCGGCAACGCCATCGTGGACGTGATCTCCCACGGCGATGACAGCTTTCTCGACAACATGGGGATCGAGAAGGGGATCATGCAGCTGGTCGAGCGGGAACGGGCGGAACTGCTCTACGCCGCGATGCGCGACCGGGTGCAGACGCCGGGCGGGTCTGTCGCCAACACCATCGCCGGGCTCGGCACGCTCGGGCTTTCGACCGCGTTTCTCGGCAAGGTCAAGGACGACGCGCTCGGCCGGTTCTACGTCTCCGAGATGCGGCGCGAGGGCACCGATTTCCCGAACGCACCGGTCGCGGGGGCGGAGATCGCGCCGACCTCGCGGTCGATGATCTTCGTGTCGCCCGACGGCGAGCGGTCGATGAACACCTATCTCGGCGCCGGGGCGGATTTCGACGAGGGCGACGTGGATGGCGGCGTGGCCGAGGCCAGCGCCTTCCTGTTCCTCGAGGGTTATCTCTATGACAAGGCCGAGGGCAAGCGCGCCTTCGAGGCCGCGGCGGCGGCCTGCCACGCGGGCGGCGGCAAGGCGGGCATCACGCTGTCAGACCCGTTCTGCGTCGACCGCCACCGCGCCGACTTCCAGCGCCTGATCGAGGGCGAGATGGATTTCGTGATCGGCAACCGCGAGGAGTGGAAGTCGCTCTACGAGACCGACGACCTCGACGCCGCGCTCGGCCGCGCCGCCGCGGTCTGCGGCACGGTGGTCTGCACCCGCTCGGGCGACCCGGTCGTGCTGATCCGCGTTGGCGAGCGGATCGAGGTGCCGGTGCGCAAGGTGACGCCCGTCGATGCGACCGGCGCGGGCGACCAGTTCGCCGCCGGGTTCATCTACGGCATGGCGACGGGGCAGAGCCTCGAGATGTCGGGACGAATGGGCGTCGCGGCCGCGGCAGAGGTCATCGCCCATGTCGGCCCGCGCCCGAAGCGGCCCCTGAAGGCCGTGTTCGCGGAGCAGGGCCTGATCTGAACCGCGGTTCGCGGCGCGGGGTGAGGTTTCCCGCCGTTCCGGGCGGGCGCCGTCCGTGATACCCTTCCGGCATTCAATGCGACTATTTCAGCACCGAGTGCCAGGAGGAAGGTTCCGATGAGCCGCTTCGTTATTCTGCGCGATACCAACACCCCGTTCCGTGGCGGCCGGCCGTTTCCCGGCCCTATGACCGAGGGCCTGTCGCCCGCGGCCCGCGGCGATGCCCTGACCCCGCCCGACGGCCGGGTCGAGATCGCCGACCTGCCGGCCCGCGAGGCCCGCGAGATCGCCCGCGAGGCCGACGTGGAGGCCGTGGCCCGCGTCATGCCGACCCGACTGATCGCGCCCGTGGGCGAGGGCGCGGCCCCGGCCTCGACCGGTGCGCCGACCTGGGGCGTGACCGCCGTGGGCGCCGACACGAGCCCTTTCGACGGCGCGGGCGTGACCTGCGCCGTGCTCGATACCGGCATCGACGCGACCCACCCGGCCTTTACCGGCGTGACCCTGACGCAGCGCGATTTCAGCGGCGACGGGGACGGCGACGGCAACGGGCACGGCACCCACTGCGCCGGCACCGTCTTCGGCCGCGATGTCGAGGGCACCCGGATCGGCGTCGCGCCCGGGGTCACCAACGCCCTGATCGGCAAGGTGCTCGGCAATTCCGGGGGCGGCAGTTCCGAGATGCTGTTCTCGGGCATGCAATGGGCCTTCGACGCGGGCGCGAAGGTGATGTCGATGTCGCTCGGCTTCGATTTCCCGGGCTTCGCGAAACAACTGATCGAGGTGAACGGCCTGCCCGCCGACCTCGCCACCTCCATCGCGCTGGAGGCCTACCGAGAAAACCTGCGCGTCTTCGACCGGATCATGGACATGTTCCGCGCCCGCGCGGCCTTCAACGGCGGCTGCGTCGTGGTCGCGGCGACCGGCAACGAGAGCCAGCGGGACATCGACCCGGACCACGAGGTGTCCGCCTCGGTCCCGTCCGCGGCGGAGGGCGTGATCCGCGTCGGCGCGCTCGGCCAGGCGTCCGGCGGGCTCTTGTCGGTGGCGAGTTTCTCCAACACCAACCCGATCGTCAGCGCGCCCGGTGTCGCCGTGGTCTCGGCGCAGCTCGGCGGCGGGCTGGTGGCGTTCAACGGCACGTCGATGGCGACGCCGCACGTCGCGGGCCTCGCCGCGCTGTGGTGGCAGGCCCTGGCCGCCGCGCCGGTGCCGCTGTCGTCGATGGGGGTGGAGGCGCGGCTCCTGTCCTCGGCCCGCACGGACGTCTTCACCGCCGGGACCGACATCTCCGACCGCGGCCACGGGCTGGCGCAGGCCCCGGCGGCAGCGATCTCCTGATCCGGGATGTTCGGCTTCCGGAGCGGGCGGGCCTCCTCGGGCCCCCCGCGGGGGAGCCGTCGTCGGCCCGCGCGCGCCATGGGCGCGCCCGGCGTCGCGCCCGGGGCTTCGGGCTCACCAAAGCGAAAGCCCGTCGGGTTCCGCCCCGGACCCGCCATCGCCCGGGCCTTGCCTGTCGCATCGGCGGCCGCCGCTCAAGAGGAATAGCCGCATCCCCGCAGGCGGGGCCCCTCGGCGATTCCTCTTGCCCGCCGCCCGCCGACGCGCCCTGCCATGCCCAGGCGATGGCGGCTCCGAAGCGAAACCCCGCGAGGGGTGTCACGGGGTGGGCCGGGCTGGTTTCGGGACGAGCCGTGTGCCGGGGCTTCAGTCGCCGAGTTTCGCGTGGACCTCGTCGAGGTCGATCTCGCCTGTCGGCATCTTGTTCGACGGGTCGGCGGCGTCGTAGCGGAACAGCTGGAAGTCGCGGTGGTAGATCTCGTAGACGAGGTGCATCGACAGGTCGTCGAAATAGTCCTCGACCGGGTGCAGGCGTTTCGGCCCGTGGCCAGCGCTTTCGTTGAAGCGGGGCACGTCCGACAGGGTGACCGGGTGCGCCTGTTCGGTCCGGTCGAGCACCACCTGCATCCCCTCGTCGAACTTCTCGGTCCAGAAGATGTGGTCGTAGCGCCCGCCGTTGACGATGAAGGTGGAGATATGCCCCGACATGGCCGACCAGTGGATGTCCGGGTCCATCGGCCGGCGCCAGCGGATCGTGTCGCGCGCGAACAGGAGGAACCGGCGGAACGAGCGGACCTGGTCGAACTCGTCCTGCCCGTCGGGGCCGCCGACCTCGATCCCGTAGCGCTGGATCAGCATCGGCACGAGGTTGCCGCGGTAACGCTTGCCGTTGCGCTGGATACCGCAGATCTTGTCGAAGAACGAGCTGAGGATCCGCGTGTAGGGGTTGCGGACGCAGGTGAAGGCGAAGCTTTCATGGCCGCGCACGTTGGCCTCGATCCGCGGCTGGCTGGCCTCGAACGCCCACTTGTGCATCCCGCCGGTCGCGTCGTGGATGTCGCCGTCGAAGTATTCGCCGTTGTCGGCGTAATACATGATCTGGCCGATGGTCGAGCAGGCGCATTTCGGCACCACGCGGTAGACCATGCTTTCGCTTTCCGTCATCCAGGTCCCGGGAAACCCCATGTCGCCTGCTGCGCCCCCTTGGCGGATTTGCTTTTTCTTCGCAGGGTATAGGCTAAGAACGGCGCAAGGATAAGGACAGAAAGGGGCGATACTTTCGCGCATGGCTCAGATCGCCTTCCTCCTGCTGTGCCACAAGGACGCCCCGGCCGTCATCGCGCAGGCCCGCCGGCTGGTCCGCGGCGGGGCGCGCGTGGCGATCCATTTCGACGGCCGTTCCCCGGCCGAGGACTACGCGAGCATCACCGCGGCGCTGAAGGACGACCCCGGCGTCGCCTTCCCCGCCCGTCGCGCCCGTTGCGGGTGGGGCGAGTGGAGCCTGGTCGAGGCGACGCTGCTTGCCGCCGAAGCCGCGCTCGCCGCCTTTCCCGAGGCCACGCACCTGTTCATGCTGTCGGGCGACTGCATGCCGGTGAAATCCGCGGCCTATGCCGAGGCGATGCTCGACCCCGGTGACCGCGACTACATCGAAAGCTTCGACTTCCACTCCTCGGACTGGATCCGCACCGGGCTGAAGCGGGACCGGCTGGTCTACCGCCACTTCTTCAACGAACGCCGCAACAAGCGGCTGTTCTACGCCTCGCTGGAACTGCAACGGCGGCTCGGGCTCGAACGGGCGGTGCCGGGGGACCTGCAGGTGATGATCGGCAGCCAGTGGTGGTGCCTGCGCCGCCGCACGGTCGAGGCCGTGCTGGATTTCATCCGCACCCGCCCCGACGTGTTGCGCTTCTTCCGCAGCACCTGGATCCCCGACGAGACCTTCTTCCAGACCCTCGTGCGCCACCTCGTCCCCGACGCGGAGATCGAGAACCGGTCGCTGACCTTCAAGCTGTTTTCCGACTACGGGATGCCGGTCAATTTCTACAACGACCACTACGACCTGCTCCTGGCGCAGGACTATCTTTTCGCCCGCAAGATCAGCCCCGGCGCGGAATACCTGAAGGCGCAGCTCGGTGCGCTCTGGGACAGCGACCGGACCGATTTCGCGATCTCGGGGCAGGGCGACCGGATCTACCGCTTCCTCACCGGGCGCGGCCGGATCGGCCGCCGCTTCGCGCCGCGGTTCTGGGAACGCGAGGCGACGCTCGGCCGCGACCGGCACCTGGTGATGATCGTCTGCAAGAAATGGCACGTCGCCAAGCGCCTGCTGCACGCGGCCGAGGCGGAGACCGGGACGCGCGGGATCGAGTACCTGTTCGACGAACAGGGCTGCGTCCTGCCGGACCTCGGCGGGATCGAACGCAACCTCGACAAGCGCAACCGCCATCGCCGGGCGCTGATGCGGATGCTGTTCGACTACTACGGCACCGACCGGATCATGATCTGCCTCGATCCCAACAACCTCGACCTGATGCAGGACTTCACCTCCGACCGGGCCGACGCGACGATCCTGGAGATCGTGACGCGGGTCGACGATGACTACCTCGTCGGACATGCCGGGCGGGTCGGGCTGACCCGGGCGGGCACGCCGGCGGAGGTGATCGACCGCCTGCTGCCGACGCTGCGCTACGATTTCGCCTACGAGAGCGAGCGCATCCGCGAGGCGGAGTTCCCGAACCACCTGCGGCTCGTCGAGGGCGCGGGGGAGGATGCGAACGCCGCCGCGCTCGCCGCGGCCTTCGGGATCGGGCCGGAGGCCGCACAGCGGCTCGCCCGGCTGCCGCACCTGTTCGCGGACTGAGGGGCGGTTTCCGCCGGCTTTCCGGGGGCTTACCCGGCCTTGCGCCGATCGCCCGTGAGGGACAGGAACACGTCCTCAAGGTTCGGCTCCTCCGACCGGACGTCGCGCGGGGTGATCCCCGCGGCGCGGACGGCATCGAGAACCTCCGCCGCCGAGGTCTCTGACCGGCTGTAGCCGAGCGCGAGCGCGCCGTCGCGGCGGCGTTCCAGCGTCACGCCCGGCGGTGGCGCGAAGTCGGGCGCCTCGCCCTCGGGCAGGATCACCAGCGTCTTGCCGTCGAGCCGCGACAGCAGGGCCTCGGTGCGGTCGCGCACGATCAGCTCGCCCTTGTCGATGATCGCGATCTCGTCGCACATCTCCTGCGCTTCCTCGAGGTAGTGGGTGGTCAGGATGACGGTCAGGCCCTCTTCCTCGTTCAGCCGCCGGACATTGGCCCAGAGCATCTGTCGAAGCTCGATGTCGACGCCCGCGGTCGGCTCGTCCAGTACCAGGACATGCGGCCGGTGGACCAGCGCCTTGCCGAGCAGCAGGCGGCGCCGCATCCCCCCGGACAGCGACCGCGCATAGGCGTCGCCCTTGTCGGTCAGGCCGATCATCTCGAGAATCTCCTCGGTGCGACGCTCCGCCTTCGGCACGCCGTAGAGCCCGGCCTGGGTGTCGAGCGTGCCGCGCGGGGTGAAGAACGGGTCCATGTTCGGTTCCTGCGGCATGACCCCGATCGCGGCGCGGGACTGGCGCGGGTTCACGTCCTGGTCGAAGCCCCAGATCCGCACCCGGCCCGCGGTCTTGATGACGAGCCCGGCGAGGATGTTGATGAGCGTCGACTTGCCCGCGCCGTTGGGACCGAGCAGGCCGAAGATCGAGCCCGCCGGCACGGCCAGGTCGATGCCCTTCAGCGCCTCCTGCCCGCCGGCATAGGTCTTGCGAAGCCCTTCGATCTCGATCGCGTTTCCCGGCATGGTCCCTCCTGCGGCGCAGCGCCGCCCGGCCTTGCCCGGCGAACGTCAAACTGCGATACCACTTATGCCGGTCACGACCGCCCGGCAACCGCACGGGAAATGAGGACAGCGATGAGCCAGGATGCCCCCGAGACCGAAGTCGTTTCCGCATGGCGCGTGGCCTGCGACGGGGGCGAGGGCGCGCTCGGTCATCCGCGGGTCTGGCTGTCGATCCCCCATGACCGGGGTTGGGTCGAATGCGGCTATTGCGACAAGAAGTTCATCCACCAGAGCTTCGCCGGCGAGGCCGCGGACTGACCGCGGCGGCGCGGGCCCACGCCCCGCCCGGATGCCAGCCGATCTGACCCTGCGTCACCCCCTTTCGCCGCGCCGCGTGGTTAATTGCCCGGCCACATGAAATCCATTGTTTCGCGGTTTGGAGATTGAACTTCTGCCCCAACTTTGCCACATGTGTGGCATCGGGGGCAGTAGTAACGAGTGGAGTGTACCCTATGTCCAAACGCGCAATCGTCGCGTTGTCCGTCGCAGTCGCGCTGAGCGCGTCCGCTGCATCGGCAACTTCCTTCTTCTCCTGGAACAGCGGTTCGGCATTCGGCCAGAACCATTGGTCCTATGGCGGAAACGGCGGCGAGTGGCCGCTCAACACCCGCAACCGCATCGGCGCTTTCGATCACGACTGGTCGAACTACCTGCCGAACGTCACCTGCTTCATCGGCTGCTACGAGCGCCGGGAGCACCGCGTTTCCGACACGCAGCCGACCGGCGGCAACGGCACCGAAACGCCCTCGCCGATCCCGGTTCCGGCCGCGCTGCCGCTCGCGCTCGGCGCGCTTGGCGGTCTCGGCGGGCTTCGGCTGCGGAAGACCCGCAAGTCCTGAACCGACATATTGCATGCTCCCGGAACCGGGGCGCCCTTCGGCGCCCCGTTTTCGTTTCGCGATATGGACCCTGCCCGGCGCAGGCGCTAGCTAGGGGCGAGGACGCGAACCGGGGGGCACGGGCATGGCATTCGGCAAGGGACACCACCTGCACCTGGTCGACGGCTCGGCCTTCATCTTCCGCGCCTACCACGCCCTGCCGCCGCTGACGCGGAAGTCCGACGGCCTGCCGATCGGCGCGGTGTCCGGCTTCTGCAACATGATCTTCCGCATGATCCTCGACAACGCGGGCGCGGACGGGCCGACCCACGCGGCGGTCGTGTTCGACAAGGGCAGCCACACCTTCCGCAATGAGATGTACGATCTCTACAAGGCCAACCGCGAGGAGATGCCCGAGGACCTGCGCCCGCAGATCCCGCTGACCCGCGACGCCACCCGCGCCTTCAACATCGCCTGCCTGGAGATGGAGGGCTACGAGGCCGACGACATCATCGCCACGCTGTCCTGCCGCGCCCGCGACGCCGGCGGGCGTGTCACCATCATCTCCTCCGACAAGGACCTGATGCAGCTCGTCGGCGACGGGGTAGAGATGTACGACGCGATGAAAAGCACCCGCATCGACCGCGAAGGCGTGTTCGAGAAGTTCGGCGTCTTTCCCGACCGGGTCGTGGATGTCCAGGCCCTCGCCGGGGACAGCGTCGACAACGTGCCGGGCGCGCCGGGGATCGGGATCAAGACCGCCGCGCTGCTCATCAACGAATACGGGGATCTGGAAACGCTGCTGGAGCGGGCGGAGGAGATCAAGCAACCCAAGCGCCGCCAGACGCTGATCGACAACGCCGACCAGATCCGCCTGTCGAAGCGGCTCGTGACGCTCGACTGCGAAACGCCGGTGCCGGAATCGCTCGACGACCTTGAAGTGAAGGAGCCCGAGGCGGAGACGCTGATGGCGTTCCTGACCCAGATGGAGTTCCGCACGCTCACAAAGCGGATCGCCGACGAGCTCGGCGTCGAGGTGCCGGTGATGCCCGAGCCCGAGGCCGCGGTGCAGGCCCCGAGCGACGCCCCGCCGCCGCCGCCCTTCGATGCCTCCGCCTACGAGTGCGTCCGCGACATGGGCCGCCTTCGGGAAATCGTGGCCGCTGCCCAAGCCCAGGGCTGGATCGCCGTCGATACCGAGACCACGAGTCTGAACGAGATGCAGGCCGATCTCGTCGGTGTCTGCCTGTCGACCGCGCCGGGGCAGGGGGCCTATGTCCCGGTCGGCCACGTCGCCGGCAACGCGGATCTCTTCGGCGGCGGCGAACGGGTCGAGGGGCAGTTGCCACTGGAGGACGTGCTGGCGGAACTGAAGCCGATGCTGGCCGATCCGAGCGTGCTGAAGGTGTTCCAGAACGCGAAGTACGACCTGAAGGTGCTCGCCCGCTACGGCGTCGAGGTGACGCCGATCGACGACACGATGCTGATGTCCTACGCGCTCCATTCCGGTCTGCACGGGCACGGCATGGACACGCTCAGCGAACGCTACCTGTCGCACCAGCCGATCCCGATCAAGTCTTTGATCGGAAGCGGTAAATCGCAGATCACCTTCGCCCAGGTGCCGATCGACGACGCCACCCCTTACGCCGCCGAGGATGCCGACATCACCGCGCGGCTCTGGCAGGATTTCCGGCCCGCGCTGGTGACGGAACGGGTGACCACGGTCTACGAGACGCTGGAACGCCCGCTGGTCCCGGTGCTGGCGCGGATGGAGCGGACCGGCATCCGCGTCGACCGGCAGGTGCTGTCGCGCATGTCGGCGGCCTTCGCTCAGAAGATGGCGGGGCTGGAGGCGGAGATCCACGAGCTGGCGGGCGAGAGTTTCAACGTCCAGTCCCCGGCGCAGGTCGGCGAAATCCTGTTCGGAAAGATGGGGTTGGAGGGCGGGTCGAAGACCAAGACCGGGCAATGGTCGACGCCCGCGGACGTGCTGGAAGACCTCGCCACCCTGCACGATCTGCCTGCCCGCGTGCTCGACTACCGTCAGCTTCAGAAGCTGAAATCGACCTATACCGATGCGCTCCAGGATCATGTCGACCCGGACACGGGCCGGGTCCACACGAGCTACGTGCAGACCGGGGCAAACACCGGGCGGCTCGCCTCGACCGACCCGAACCTCCAGAACATCCCCGTCCGGACCGAGGAAGGGCGACGCATCCGCGAGGCCTTCGTGGCCGAGCCGGGCAAGGTGTTGGTATCGCTTGACTATTCCCAGATCGAGTTGAGGATCCTCGCCCATATCGCGGGGATCGAGGCGCTGAAGGAGGCGTTCCGCGAGGGCCAGGACATCCACGCCGCCACGGCATCGGAGATGTTCAACGTCCCGATGGAGGAGATGACGCCCGAGATCCGGCGGCGCGCCAAGGCGATCAACTTCGGGGTGATCTACGGGATCTCCGGCTTCGGCCTCGCCCGCAACCTGCGCATCCCGCGGGCCGAGGCACAGGGCTTCATCGACCGCTATTTCGACCGCTTCCCGGGCATCCGCGACTACATGGACGCGACGAAGAAGTTCGCGCAATCAAACGGTTACGTCGAGACGCTGTTCGGCCGGCGCATCCACACGCCCGAAATCAACGCCAAGGGCCCGAAGGCCGGCTTCGCCTACCGCGCCGCGATCAACGCGCCGATCCAGGGCACGGCGGCCGACATCATCCGCCGCGCGATGATCCGGATGGACGGCGCGATCCAGGGCCTGCCCGCGAAGATGCTGTTGCAGGTCCACGACGAATTGCTGTTCGAGGTCGAGGACGGCGCGGTGGACGACCTGATCGGCCGGGCGCGGGAGGTGATGGAAGGCGCGGCGCTGCCGGCGGCCGAGATCTCGGTGCCGCTGGTGGTGGACGCGGGGCAGGGGGCGAACTGGGCCGAGGCGCACTAGGGGAGGGTGACGCGCCTCCTCGGGCCCGGCTTGCGCCGAGCCCTCGTCGGCGCGGCGCGCGTTCCGCGCGCGGGACAGGCGGTGAGGTAAGGGCTTCGCGATGCGGGTCAACTCAACTGGTCGTAGGCTTCCAGCGCCTTCACACCATACATGTAGGCCGGACCGCCGCCCATCATGACGGCGACGCCGATGGTCTCGGCGATGTCCTCGCGGCTCGCGCCGGCCTTGATCGCGCCCTGGACGTGGAAGCCGATGCAGTCGACGCAGCGGGTGGCGATGCCGATGGCGAGCGCGATCATCTCCTTCTCGCGCAGGGTCAGGCTGCCCTCGCCCATCGCGCCGCGGTGCATGGCGGTGAAGCCCTTGCCCGCGGCGTCGTGGGTGCGGCGGAACTCCGCGAGATTGGCGGATGTCTCGTCTAGGTGTGCCTTCCAGTCCATGTCCATCCCCTTGATTTGCCGGGAGGTTCTAGGCCGGGATCGCCGCCCCGGCCTTGTCATGGATCAAGCGAGCATCACCATCGGGCTTTCGAGATCGTTGACGATGGCCTGCAGCAGCTCCGCCCCGAGGGCGCCGTCGATGACCCGGTGATCGACCGAAAGCGTGACGGACATCACGGTCGCGGTGGTCACCTCGCCATCCTCTCCGACAACAGGTTTCTTCACGCCCGCGCCGACCGCGAGGATCGCGCCGTGGGGCGGGTTGATGACCGCGTCGAAGTTGTCGATGCCGTACATGCCGAGGTTGGAAATCGCGAACGAGCCGCCGACATATTCGTGCGGCGCCAGCTTCTTGTTCCGTGCACGACCCGCCAAGTCCTTCATTTCGCTCGACAATGCGGACAGGGATTTCTGGTGCGCGTCCTTCAGGACCGGCGTGAAGAGCCCGCCGTCGATGGCCACGGCGACCGCCACGTCGGACGGGATCAGCCTGAGAATCCGGTCGCCGGCCCAGACCGCGTTGGCGGCGGGGACGGCCTGGAGGGCGTTGGCGCAGGCCTTGATGATGAAGTCGTTGACGGAGAGCTTGACGCCCTTCGGCTCCAGTTGCTTGTTGAGCTGGCTGCGGAGCTTCAGCAACGCGTCGAGCCTGATGTCGCGGCGGAGGTAGAAATGCGGGATGGTCTGCTTGGCCTCGGTGAGGCGGGCGGCGACGGTCTTGCGCATCCCGTCGAGCTTCACCTCTTCGACCTCGCGGCCCTCGTACATCTTCATTACCTGAGCGAAATCAGGGCCTTGCGCCATCGCGGCGGCGGGCTTGGCGGCCGGTGCGGCGGTGTCGGCGGCGGCTGCGGCGGGCGCCGCGGCCTTGCCCGGCTGCGCCTTTTCGACGTCCGCCTTCACGATCCGGCCGTGGGGCCCGGAGCCCTTTACCTGCGCCAGATCGAGGCCCTTGTCCTTCGCGATCCGGCGCGCGAGCGGCGAGGCGAAGATGCGGGAGCCGTCGGATGCGGCGGGCGCGGCCGGGGCCGGGGACGCGGAATTTTCGACGGGGGTGTCGGTTTTTTCCAACGCCTTGTCAGTTTTTTCCGACGCAGGTGTCGATTTTTCGGCGGATCCGCCGGCGGCGGGCGATCCGGAGCCGATATCGTCGGCGCTTTCGCCCTCTCCGAGCAGGACCGCGATGGGGGAGTTCACCTTCACCCCTTCGGTCCCCTCGGCGACGAGGATCTTGCCGACGACGCCCTCGTCCACGGCCTCGAATTCCATCGTCGCCTTGTCGGTCTCGATCTCGGCCAGGAGGTCGCCGGAAGAGACCGTGTCGCCCTCCTTGACCAGCCATTTCGCCAGCGTGCCTTCCTCCATCGTCGGGGACAGGGCGGGCATCAGGATTTCGGTGGGCATCGGTCTGTCCTCTCAGTCTCGCAGATGGCCCGTGGGGCGATCAGTCGGATTGTTGAGTTCTGTATCGAAGGCGGAGCGCAGGGACGCCAGGGCGCTTGCCTCCGACTCCGACTTGCCCGTCTGGTGCAGCATCATCGACAGGTGCTTGGCGAAGTCGGCGAGGACGCGGCCCGCGAAGTGCCCGTCCTCGACCTGCTTGTCGTCGATCATGACGTTCAGAGCGTCCTCGTCGTCGAAGAAGGCGACCAGGAGCGGATCGTCGAGCTTGTGGCGCTTGCGGAACAGCATCCCGTCCTCAGCGGTAGGTCACTTGCTTCACCGCCTCGATCACCTCGGCGGTGGAGGTGAGGGCGTGTTTTTCCAGGTTGGCGGCGTAGGGCATGGGGACGTCCTTGCCGGTGCAGTTGATGACCGGGGCGTCGAGCCAGTCGAAGGCGTTCTGCATGATGTAGGCCGACAGGTGGTTGCCGATGGAGCAGACCGGGAAGCCTTCCTCGACGGTGACGCAGCGGTTGGTCTTTTGCACGCTCGCGATGACCGTGTCGTAGTCGAGCGGGCGCAGGGTGCGGAGGTCGATGACCTCGGCGGAGATCCCGTCCTCGGCGAGCTTGTCGGCGGCCTCCAGCGCGTAGGTCATGCCGATGCCGAAGCTGACGATGGTGACATCGGTGCCTTCGCGCCAGATCCGCGCCTTGCCGAAGGGCACGGTGAAGTCGTCCATCACCGGCACGTCGAAGCTGCGGCCGTAGAGGATCTCGTTTTCCAGGAACACGACCGGGTTGGGGTCGCGGATCGCGGTCTTGAGCAGGCCCTTGGCGTCGGAGGCGGAGTAGGGCTGAACGACGTAGAGACCGGGGATCTGCGAATACCAGGCGGCGTAGTCCTGGCTGTGCTGCGCGCCGACGCGGGCGGCGGCGCCGTTGGGGCCGCGGAACACGATCGGGCAGCCCATCTGGCCGCCGGACATGTACAGCGTCTTGGCCGCGGAGTTGATGATGTGGTCGATCGCCTGCATGGCGAAGTTGAAGGTCATGAACTCGACGATGGGGCGCAGGCCGCCGAAGGCCGCGCCAACGCCGATGCCGGCGAAGCCGTGCTCGGTGATCGGGGTGTCGATGACGCGCTTGGCGCCGAACTGGTCGAGCAGGCCCTGGGTGATCTTGTAGGCGCCCTGGTACTCGGCGACCTCCTCGCCCATGACGAAGACGCCCGGATCGCGCTCCATCTCCTCAGCCATCGCGTCGCGGAGCGCCTCGCGGACGGTGGTGGATTTCACCTCGGTGCCCTCGGGCCAGTCGGGTTCGACCTTGCGGGCCTCGACAGGCTTCGGCGGGGTGGCGGGCGTGGTCGGCGGGGCGTCGGCGCCGGAGGGGGCGGGGGCCTCTTCGCCGCTTTCCTCGGCCTTCGGTTCCGATCCGCCGGAGGAGGAGGCGGCGGCGGCGGACATGTCCTCGCCTTCCTCGCCGATGATCGCGATGGGCGTGTTGACCTTAACGCCCTCGGTCCCCTCGGCCACGAGGATCTTGCCGATCACGCCCTCGTCCACGGCCTCGAATTCCATCGTCGCCTTGTCGGTCTCGATCTCGGCCAGGATGTCGCCGGAGGAGACCGTGTCGCCTTCCTTGACCAGCCATTTCGCGAGCGTGCCTTCCTCCATCGTGGGGGACAGGGCGGGCATGAGGATTTCGGTTGCCATCGTTGTGGATCCTATTCCGTGGCCTGGGCGTGGACGGCGGCGGGGACGCGGAGGCCGCCGGCTAAGGCGCCGGCGAGGGCCCCGCCCCGCATCCCGCCCGGGGAAGGCGTGACCTGGGGTTGGGTGGAACTGGCGAAGCGGGGGCGGCGCGGGACGGGCGCGGCGGCAGGGCGGACTGCCTGCCCGCCATGACGGATCGAAAGCCGGTCGCCGGTCACGTCGATACTCCCTTCCATCCGGTCTTCACCGGGGGTTTCGGGGCCTTGGGACCCCTTGTTGTTTTCCGGCCCGGACCCGGGCCGGGGCATTTCGGACCTTCAGAACCCGCCGGCCAGCGCCACGACGATCACGCCGATGACGATGAAGATGACGAGGATGATGATCTGCGACAGGAGCACCTTGCCGAAGGGCAGGGGCACGCCTTCGGCGTCGGTGACCCGTTTCGAGACGAGCCAGGCCTGCCCGACGAAGGCGGCGATGCTGATGATCGCCATCAGGACGCCGAGCACCTCGACCGCCCCGGCCGCGCCGAGCGCGTAGCCGAGCGCGAAGGACACCACGAAGAGCACGAGGAACACGATCAGGTAGGTCACGAAGAGCGGGCCGTAGGGCGCGCGCAGCTTGAACACCCACCGGAGCGCGAGAAGGATCAGGGCTGCGTAGATGGCCTGGCCGACGACGCCGCCGATGACGTTGCCGATGAGTGTCGGAAGAAGTCCCTGCATCAGACCGCCTCGCCCTGGGGAAGTTCGCTTGCGTAGATGTCGGTCCAGAGTTCTTCCAGCGCCGGTTCCGGGCTTTCCTTCGAGAACTCAGCGGCCTCGTTGACGATCTCCTTGATTTCCTTGTCGATTTCCTTGAGGTCGTCCTCCGACGCGTGCTTGCCGGTCAGGAGCAGCTGGCGGACGTGTTCGATCGCGTCGCGCTTTTCGCGCATCTCCTGCACCTCCTCCCGCGTGCGGTACTTCGCCGGGTCGGACATGGAGTGGCCGCGGTAGCGGTAGGTCATGACCTCGAGGATGTAGGGGCCCTTGCCGGAGCGGCAGTGCGCGACCGCCTTCTCGCCCGCGGCCTTCACCGCCAGCACGTCCATGCCGTCGACGGATTCGCCAGGGATGCCGTAGGCTGCGCCGCGTTCCCACAGGTTGGTGGATTTCGACGCCCGCTTGGTCGATGTGCCCATCGCGTACTGGTTGTTCTCGATAACGAAGATCGCGGGCAGGTCCCAGAGTTCCGCCATGTTGTAGGTCTCGGCGACCTGGCCCTGGTTGGCCGCGCCGTCGCCGAAGTAGACGAAGGTGACGCGCTTGTTGTCGAGGTACTTGTCGGCGAAGGCGAGGCCGGCGCCGATCGGCACCTGCGCGCCGACGATGCCGTGGCCGCCGTAGAAGTGCTTTTCGCGGCTGAACATGTGCATCGAGCCGCCCTTGCCCTTGGAATAACCGCCCTCGCGGCCGGTGAGCTCGGCCATGACGCCCTTGGGGTCCATCCCGCAGGCCAGCATGTGGCCGTGGTCGCGGTAGGAGGTGACGCGCTTGTCGCCTTCCTCGGCCGCGGCCTCGAGCCCGACGACGACGGCCTCTTGGCCGATGTAGAGGTGACAGAAGCCGCCGATCAGGCCCATGCCGTAGAGCTGGCCGGCCTTTTCCTCGAACCGCCGGATCAGCAGCATGTCGCGGTAATAGGCCTTGAGCTCGTCGGCGGAGACGTTCGGCTTCGCGGTCGCCCTGCGTGCTGCCATCCTCTCGCTCCCTTCCCGGGTGATAGTTTAACGTTGAACAATGCGTAGCAAGGTTCTTCGCGGATTGCACGTGGGGAATCGTAGGGCACGCACGGGAATGCACAACCGGAGTTTCGGGCCGGCGGGCGGGGCCCGGGGCCGGGGATCAGGGCAGGACGACCTCGTCGGGGCGCATCAGGCCGAGTACGCGGCGGGCTTCCTCGTCGAGGAGGTCGAGGTCGAGGAAGTCGTCGGACAGCCGCCGGGTCAGCACTTCCATCTCGGCGACCTCGGCGCGCAGGGCGTCGAGTTCCGCGGCCAGCGCATCGCGCTCGGCCTCGACCTGGAGCCTGCGGAACAGCCCGTGGTTGCCCTGCACCGCCGCAAAGGTGAACTGCGCGCCGATCAGGATCAGCGCGACCGGTATGAGCAGCCCCGCCCATTGGCGGTTGCGGCGTGCGGTCGACATGCGGCTCTGCCTCTCTCGGGCCGTCTCTGCGGGCGGCTCCGTCCCACGGGAATCGCATATTCCGAATCGAAAGGGAATCCCCCGTCTGGCGGCGCGGGTCTGCTAGTGTGGCGGAAAAACCGGAGGATCCGATGCGCGGAGAGACCGAGCTTTCGACCCATGCCGTCGCCAATCAGCCCGGGGCCTCCGCCCCGCGCGATCCCTGGGCCTCGGACCCGGTGCTGCGGTGCCACGCGGCCGGTGCCGATGCCGGGCACCTCGCCCGGCACGGGCGGCGCCTGGCCGGGGCCGATGTCGCGGAGGCCGCGCGGGAGGCGCTGACCTACCTGCCGGAGCTGCGCGCCTTCGACGCCGGCGGCCGGCGGCTCGACGAGGTGGTGTTCTGCGGCGGCTACCACCAGCTGATGGAGCTGGGGCTTTCCGCGGGATACGCCGCGGGGCCCTGGACCGGCGGCAGCCACGCGACCCATGCCGCGATGGTCTACCTGCACAGCCAGGTCGAGCCCGGCACCTGCTGCCCGATGACGATGACCTACGCCGCGGTGCCTGCGCTTCGCGGCAGCGACGGCGCGGCGGAGTGGCTGCCGAAGCTGACGGCGGCCGGTTACGACCCTGCCGTGGCCCCGGTGGCGGACAAGCGCGCCGCGACGCTCGGCATGGCGATGACCGAGAAGCAGGGCGGGTCCGACGTGCGGGCGAACACGACGCGGGCGGAGGCGGACGGGGAGGGCTGGCGGCTGACCGGCCACAAGTGGTTCTGCTCCGCGCCGATGTCGGACGGGTTCCTGACGCTGGCGCAGGCGCCGGGCGGGCTGACCTGTTTCCTCGTCCCGCGCTGGCTGCCGGACGGGCGCAACGCGATTCGGCTGATGCGGCTGAAGGACAAGCTGGGGAACCGGGCCAATGCCTCGGCCGAGATCGAGTATGCCGGGGCCTTCGCGCGGATGGTCGGGGCCGAGGGGCAGGGCGTGCGGACGATCATCGAGATGGTGCATCACACCCGGCTCGACACCGCGATGGCCCCGGCGGGGCTGATGCGGGCGGCGCTGGCGCGGATGCACCATTGGGTCGCAGGGCGGACGGCGTTCCAGCGCAGGCTGATCGACCAGCCGCTGATGCGGGCGGTGATGGCCGATCTCGTGCTCGACTGGGAGGGCGCGACGGCGCTCGGGCTGCGGGTCGCCCGCGCCTTCGACGACCCCGCCGAACGCGGCTTCGCACGGGTCGCGGTGGCGCTGGCGAAGTTCCTCGCCAACAAGCTGGCGGTGAAGGTGATCGCGGAGGCGATGGAGGGCCTCGGCGGCATGGGCTACGTCGAGGACACGGGCCTGCCGATGCTGTACCGCGAGGCGCCGCTGAACGGGATCTGGGAAGGGTCGGGGAACGTGATCTGCCTCGACATCCTGCGCACGCTCGCCCGCGACGCCGACGCCGCGGAGGCGCTACGCGCGGCGCTGTCGGGGGCGAAGGGGGCCGACCGGGCCTACGACCGGGCACTGGAGGAGCACGCGGCGCGCTGGCCGGGCCTGCCCGGGGAGGCCGAGGCGCGGTGGTATGCGGAGCGGACGGCCCTGCTGCTGACCGCCGCGACGCTCCTGCAACGGGCCCCGGCGGAGGTCGCGGGGGCCTACATCGCCACGCGGCTTGCAGGCGAGCGCGGGCAGGTCGCGGGCAGCCTCGCGGTCGATCCGTCCCCGCTGATCGCGCGGCTTGGGCAGGCGGGGTGAGGGCAGGGCGGCGTTTGTCGCTTGGGGAGCCGTGCGCGGGGCGTGGCCGGAGGCTGTCGCGCGTCTTTCGCCGGCGATGGGCGGCTTGATGCTAGTATGTTGGGTTTTCGTTGTAGTTTTCAAAATAGCAGCACCTCAAAGGTACCCTGTGTTCGAAATATGCTACCGTACACCGCGCGGAATCAAGGCCGAAGGCCGCCGCGCATCGCCGGGCCGCCCTCCGGCACGGCGATACGGTGAAGCCGGGGCGTAGCTCGGGGCTATTTCGATTGTGGGGGGATAAAGCGCGGCAGCACGTTCGTGGGATCGCCGCGCCGCGGCCCGGAGATGCGCGGCTTGAGTTGCGCGCGGGACAAGGCCGTCAGGCCACTGCGCGTCCGTTGCGCGCCGGGCGATTTCGCAAGACGAACACTGTCGAGAGGGACCGCCCATCGGCGCGGCGATATGGTGAGACCGGGGCGTAGCTCGGAGCTATCGCGGTGGTGGTGGGATAAAACGCGGCAGCACGACCGGAGGCATCGCCGTGCCGCGGCCCGGCTTGGGCCGTGCGCGGCACGGCGTGCTGTCGTCCTCAGGTGATCGAGGCCGTGTAGATCGCGTCGATGGCTTCGGCGAGGGCGGCGTTGAACTCGTCGTCGGATTGCTGCGCCGAGAGGCCCTCGGTCAGCGCGCGGCTGAAGCTCGCGATGACGCCAGGGTTGTCGGCGAGGCGGGCGTTGGCCTCGTCGCGGGAATAGCCGCCCGACAGCGCCACAACGCGCATCACGCGGGGATCCTCCACCAGAGGCGTGTAGAGTCCGGGCTGTTCCGGCAGGGTCAGTTTCAGCATCACCTGCTGGCCCTGCGGCACGCGGTGAAGCTGGCGCTGGATCTCGGCCAGGAGCATGGTCTCCGCCTCGGCCTTGTCGTCGATGGAGATCGTGACCTCCGGTTCGATGATCGGGACGAGGCCCTTGGCGAGCACCCGCAGCCCGAGGTCGAACTGCTGGCCGACGCAGGCGGCGATGCCGGATTCGGACGCGGCGTCGATCACGCTGCGTTCCTTGGTGCCGAAGATGCCCTTGGCCACGGCGCGGTCGAGCAGGTCGTCGAGGCCGGGAATGGGCTTCATCAGGCGCACGCCGTCGGCCGGTTCCTCCAGCCCCTTGTCGATCTTCAGGAACGGCACCACGCCGCGGTCTTCCCACAGATACTGCGCGGCGGGCTTGCCCTCGATGTCGCGGTCCATCGTCTTCTCGAACAGGATCGCCGCGATCACGCGCTCGCCGGTGAAGGCGGGGGCGGTGGCGATCCGCGATCGCATCTCGTGGATGCGGTCGAACATCTCGGTGTCGTTGGAATAGGCGTCCTCGCCGACGCCGTAGAGCTTCAGCGCCTTGGGCGTCGACCCGCCGGACTGGTCGAGTGCGGCGACGAAACCGCGGCCGGAGGTCATCTGTTCGATCTGTGCCTGGTTGGCCATGTCGCTTGCGCTCCTGAAAATCTTCGTCGAGTTCGCGGGTGTTCTAGGCCGCGCCTGCGCGGCGGGGCAATGCTGGTGGCGCAAACATGCGCGAACAAATCGTTCGCTGTCCGGCTCAGCCGGCGTCGAGCGCCGCGACGCCCGGCAGGGTCTTGCCTTCCATCCATTCGAGGAATGCGCCGCCGGCGGTGGAGACGTAGCTGAAGTCGTCGGCCACGCCGGCGAGGTTCAGCGCCGCGACGGTGTCGCCGCCGCCCGCGACAGAAACCAGCCTGCCGCGCTTGGTCAGTTCCGCCGCCTTCTCCGCCGCGGCGACGGTGGCCGCGTCGAAGGGCACGATCTCGAACGCGCCGAGGGGGCCGTTCCAGATCAGGGTCTTGGCGTCCTCGAACGCCGCCGCGATCGCGGCCACGCTTTCGGGGCCCGCGTCGAGGATCATGGTGCCCTCGGGCACCTGTTCCACCGGCACGGTCTGGTTCTCGGCACCGGCCTTGAACTCGCGCGCCACGACCACGTCGGAGGGCAGGAGGATCGCGCAGCCCGCCGCCGCCGCCTTCGCCGTGATGTCCCGCGCGGTATCGGCAAGGTCATGTTCGCAAAGGGATTTCGCCACGTCGATCCCCTGCGCGGCGAGGAAGGTGTTGGCCATGCCGCCGCCGATCACCAGCGTGTCGACCTTCGCCACGAGGTTCGCCAGGAGGTCGAGCTTGGTCGAGACCTTGGCGCCGCCGACCACCGCGACCACCGGCCGTTCGGGATTGCCGAGCGCGGCTTCGAGCGCCTTCAGTTCGGCCTCCATCAGCCGCCCGGCCGCGGACGGCAACAGGTGCGCCACGCCCTCGGTCGAGGCATGGGCCCGGTGGGCGGCGGAGAAGGCGTCGTTGACGTAGACATCGCCGAGCGAGGCGAGGAACTCAGCCATCTTCGGATCGTTCGCTTCCTCCATCGGGGTGAAGCGGGTGTTTTCCGCCAGCACGACATGGCCCGGCGCCAGCGCCTCGATCGCCTCGCGCGAGGGCTGTTCCATAAAGGTCACGTCGCGGCCGAGCGCGTCCTGGAGCGCGGGGATGACCACGCGCAGGCTCATGTCCGGGTTCGGCTTGCCCTTGGGGCGGCCGAAATGCGCGAGCAGGACCGGCCTGCCGCCCTTCCCGAGGATGTCGAGCACGGTCGGCGCGATGCGTTCGATCCGGGTGGCGTCGGTGACGCGGCCATCCTCGACCGGCACGTTGATGTCGACGCGGGTCAGGACGATCCTGCCGTCGAGGTCGATGTCGTCGAGCGTCTTCCAGGCCATCGCGCGCCTCCCTGCGAACGGAATTCGGGGCGGGTCTTTCGAGCCCGCCCCGGATCAGGGTGTCAGAGGTACTTGCCCATCTCGACCGCGGTGTCGGACATGCGGTTCGAGAAGCCCCACTCGTTGTCGTACCAGGTCAGGATCCGGCACATCGTGCCTTCCATCACCTTGGTCTGGTCGGTGTGGAACACGCTGGAATGGGGATCGTGGTTGAAGTCCTGGCTGACGAGTTTCTCGTCGGTGTAGCCGAGGATGCCCTTGAGCGGTCCGTTGGCGGCGGCGCGGATGGCGTCGTTGATCTCGTCGACGGTGGTCGCGCGCGCGGCCTCGAAGGTGAGGTCGACGACCGAGACGTTCGGCGTCGGCACCCGGATCGCCACGCCGTCGAGCTTGCCGGCCAGTTCCGGCAGCACGAGGCCGACGGCCTTGGCGGCCCCGGTCGAGGTCGGGATCATGTTCATCGCCGCCGCGCGGGCGCGGTAGAGATCCTTGTGCATCGTGTCGAGCGTCGGCTGGTCGCCGGTATAGCTGTGGATCGTGGTCATGAAGCCCTTCACGATCCCGATCTCGTCGTTCAGCACCTTGGCCACCGGCGACAGGCAGTTGGTGGTGCAGGAGGCGTTCGACACCACGATGTCGTCGGCGCCGAGCGTGTCGTGGTTCACGCCGAAGACGATGGTCTTGTCGGCATCGGTGCCGGGGGCCGAGATCAGCACGCGGCTGGAGCCGTTTTCGAGATGGGCCTGGCACTTCTCCTTCGAGGTGAAGATGCCGGTGCATTCCATCACGATGTCGACGTCGCCCCAGGGCAGGTCGGCGGGGTTGCGGATCGCGGTGACGCGCATCGGTCCGCGGCCCACGTCGATCGTGTCCTCGGTGGTGGTGACGGTCGCCGGGAAGCGACCGTGGACGCTGTCGTAGCGCAGGAGGTGGGCGTTGGTCTCGACCGGGCCGAGATCGTTGATCGCGATCACCTCGATATCGGTGCGGCCCGACTCGATGATCGCCCGGAGCACGTTGCGCCCGATCCGGCCGAAGCCGTTGATTGCCACTTTCACAGCCATCTGGTGTTTCTCTCCCGATTGTGCCGGATTTCGAAACCGCGGACGCCCCGGAGCGGGGTTGTTAGCGGTAACAGCCGGCCTTTCGCCCCCGTTTACCAGCCGCGGCGGCGGCGCGAAAGACTGTTAGCGCCAGAAGGCGAGCCAATCGATCAGGTTCAGGAACTCGCGGCCGAACAGGGTCGGCAGGTGCCAGTGGAAGAAGACCGTGTCGGCCAGCAGGAGCGCGATCAGGCAGCCGAGGATCCAGAGGGCGACGGTGTTGGTCATGGCCGGTGTCATACAGCCCGCCCGCCGGCGGGGGAAGCGCCGGGATCGGGCAGGGCGGCGGGCGCGTCCGCGGCCCCGGCGGCGGCGGAGGGCGGGCTCAGCATGTCCTCGATCAGGAGGCTCAGGAGCTCGCCCCGGCCGGCCACGCCGGCCTTGCGGTAGATCGCGTTCAGGTGGCTCTTGACCGTGCCCTCGGCCGATCCGCGGAGCGTGGCGATCTCGGCGATGGAGCAGCCCTTGACGGTGAACCACGCCACGTCGGTTTCCGACCGGGTCAGGCCCCAGTCGCGGAAATGGGTCTCGATCAGGTCGGCGAGCGCGCCCGCCGCCAGCGACGCCTGCCGTTCGAGATGCGCGTTCCGGGTCAGCAGCCGCATCAGCGCGCGGCTTTCGAACACCACCGCCGCGATCAGGCCGAGCACCGCCGCCGCCTCGGCGGCGAAATGCCAGTCCGGCGGCCAGAGCGGCGCGAGCGCGATGCCGTCGCGGGTCACGTCCCAGGCGAAGAACCCCGCGCAGGCGACCTGCGCGAGGATCAGCGCCATCAGCGCGGCGGGGTTCCGGGTGCGGGCGGGTCTCATTCGACGATCATAGCATCCTCGGGGACCGACTTGCGCCCGGTCACCATCGCGCGCGGCAGATTGACGCCGGTGCGGACGGATTCCCAGATCACCGCGGCGACGTGGGCGACGACGGACAGCTCGGCCCAGGTCACCAGCGCCTCGTGCGCCTCCTCGACCCATTCGACACCCCAGAAGGCGTCGGTGCCCATCATCCAGCCGGTGGCGCAGATCGCGGCCAGGGTGACGAGCAGGTTGAGGATCATCAGCGCGCCGAGCGGGGTGTGGCCGAGATGGACCCGCCGCCGCCCGGTGGCGATGTCGGACAGCTGCGCCAGCACCGCCCCGGGGCGCGGCAGGAAGTCCGAGAACCGGGCGCGGCGCGGGCCGACGAGGCCCCAGGCGACCCGCAGCGCGACGAGCGCCGCGATGGCGTAGCCGATCCATCGGTGCAGGCCCTCGTCGGGATCGGTGAAGAGCGCGTTCGCCGTGAACAGCACGACGACGGACCAGTGGAACACGCGGAGGAGCGGGTCCCAGACGCGGAAATCCTTCATGGCGGCATCCTTTTCGGTGCGGGGGATCGCCGGCCCGAGGCGGGGGAGTCCGCGGGCCGGCGGCGGGGCTCAGTCCTCGCGCGAGGTGCGGACGATCTGCAACTCCGCGTCGAGGTAGACCTCGTAGCGTTCGCCGTCGCGGAGCGCGTAGGCCTCGATCATGCCGTCCTCGGTGTCGAGACGGCGGACCTCGTAGCCCTGCTCGGTCAGGAGCGTGCGGACCTGGGCCTCCAGTTCCGGGGTCAGGGTGACGCCGTCGGTGGCGAAGGCCGCGGCGGGCAGGGCGAGCGCGATGGCCAGGAGCGAGGCACGGATCATGGGGGTATCCTTTCAGGGTCTCTGGGTTCGGGTGCGGCCCGCACCGGGATGGCGCGGTGCCGTGATCCGAGATGGACCGCCCGGCCGCTGCCCGTGAATCCGTCCCGGGTTGCAGGCGGGCGGAAAAGCGGCATCTGCAACCGGGGTTCAGGCCGCCCGGCGCGGTCCTAACCGCTTGCAGCCAACGGGTCGCGGGCTATGGTCCGACGGGAACGCGCGGAAGGAACCCGGTATGAGCGGTCTCTTGGCCTTGCTGGACGACGTGGCGGCGATCGCGAAGATCGCGGCGACCTCGGTCGACGACGTGATCGGGCAGGCCTCCAAGGCCGGGGCCAAGGCCGCCGGCGCGGTGATCGACGACGCCGCGGTGACGCCGAAATACGTCCACGGCTTTTCCGCCGAGCGAGAACTGCCGATCGTGTGGCGGATCACGCGCGGTTCCATCTTCAACAAGATCGTGATCCTGCTGCCCGCCGCGATGCTGCTGTCGGCCTTCGCGCCCTGGGCGATCTACCCGCTCCTGATGCTCGGCGGGCTCTACCTGTGCTTCGAAGGGGCGGAGAAGATCTGGCACTGGATCTCGCCCGCCCACCACGACGTCGCGGAGCAGACGGAGAAGAAGAAGCTGACCGGCGCCCATCTCGAGGAACAGAAGGTGAAGGGCGCGATCAAGACCGACTTCATCCTGTCCGCCGAGATCATGACCATCGCGCTCGCGGCGCTGCCGACGGATGTCAGCATCGCGTTCCAGGCCGCGGCGCTGGCCATCGTCGGGCTCGGCATCACCGCGGTGGTCTACGGCTCGGTCGCGCTGATCGTGAAGGCCGACGATGTCGGCCTGCACATGGCCGAGAACGGGCGGCTCGGCGCGACCCGGGCGGTGGGCCGCGGGATCGTCCACGGGATGCCGGGGTTCCTCGCCGTGCTGACCACGGTCGGGACCGCCGCGATGCTCTGGGTCGGCGGCTCCATCGTCGTCCACGCGCTGGCCGAGATCGGCTGGCACCTGCCCGAGGAGATCATCCACGACATCGCGGTCTCGGTCGCCCATGGCCTGCCCGAGAACCTGCACGGTGCGGCGGAATGGATAGTGACCGCGGCCATCGACGGCGTGCTCGGCATCCTGATCGGCCTGGCGCTGATCCCGATCGTGACCCGCGTCATCGCCCCGGCCTGGCGCGCGGTCTCGGGCGGCAAGGGCGATGCCAGCGCGCACTGAGCGCGCAGCTCCCCGGTTCGCGACACCCGAACAGGACGAAGGCCGCCCGCATTCCGCGCGCGGACTTCGCCTTCTTCATCCTTCAAATATTCCCCGCCGGAGGCATCCGGCATCGCTACCGGACACGCGCCCGGTCCCTGCACAAAGGCGGTGCCGCCGACCGCGGCAGCGCGCCCCGGGGAGCGGCTCGCCCCTTGCGGGCGGGCCCGAGCCGGGGCGCCCGTCCGGGGATTACAGCAGCGCCCTGACCTTCGCGGCGACGTTCTCGCCGGTGATGCCGAAGTGCTTGTAGAGATCGCCCGCGGGGGCGGAGGCGCCGAAGCTGTCCATGCCGACGAAATCGGCCTTCGCATCGCGGCCGCGCTCGCCGGTCAGCCAGCGGTCCCAGCCCTGCCGCACCCCGGCCTCGACCGCGACCCGCACCGCGCCGCCCGGCAGCACGCGCTTGCGCCAGGCCTCGTCCTGCGCGGCGAACAGCTCCATCGACGGCATGGACACGACGCGGGTGCCGATCCCGTCGGCTTCCAGCAGCGCCTTCGCCGCCATCGCCACCGCGACCTCGGACCCGGAGGCCAGCAGGATCGCCTGCCGCTTCGCGCCGGCCTCGGCCAGCACGTAGCCGCCCTGGGCGACCATGTTCTTCGCCTTGTGCTCGGTCCGAACGGTGGGAAGGCCCTGCCGCGACAACGCCAGCACGCTCGGCCGGTCGCCCGCCATCAGCGCGCATTCCCAGGCCTCCGCGGTCTCCACCGTGTCGGCGGGGCGGAACACCAGCATGTTCGGCGTCGCCCGCAGCATCGCCAGGTGCTCGACCGGCTGGTGGGTCGGGCCGTCCTCGCCGAGACCGATGGAATCGTGGGTCATCACGTATTGCACCGAGATCCCCATGAGCGCCGACAGCCGCATCGCCGGCCGCGCGTAGTCGGCGAAGCACATGAAGGTGCCGCCGTAGGGGCGGACGCCGCCGTGCAGCGCCATCCCGTTCATCGCCGCGGCCATGCCGTGTTCGCGGATGCCGTAGTGGATGTAGCGGCCCTTGCGGTCCTCGGGCGCGAACACGCCCATGCCCGCGGTCAGGGTGTTGTTCGACCCGGTCAGGTCGGCCGATCCGCCGAGCGTTTCCGGCAGCAGCGGGTTGATCACCTCGAGTGTCATCTCCGAGGACTTGCGGGTGGCGACCTTGGGCGCGGTTTCCGACACCTGCTTCTTCAGCGCCTTGATCGTCGCCGACAGCTTCCGCGGCATCTCGCCGGCCTGCGCGCGGGCCCAGTCGGCCTGCTTGCCCGCCGACAGCGCGGCGAGGCGGGCTTCCCATGCCTCCCGCTCGGGGCGGCCGCGGCGGCCGATCTCTTCCCATTCCGCCTTGAGGTCGGCGGGGATCTCGAACGGGCCGGTGGTCCAGCCATAGGCGGCCTTGGCGCCCGCCACCACGTCGTCGGCGGTCAGCGCGCCGTGGCCCTTGGCGGTGTCCTGCGCCGAGGAGCCGAGCGCGATATGCGTCGTCGCGATCACCAGCGCGGGTCGGTCCGACGCCTTCGCATCGGTCAGCGCGCGGTCGATGTCGTCGGCATCGTGGCCATCGCATTCGAACACGTCCCACCCGGCGGCCTCGAACCGCCCTTTCTGGTCGGTGATGTCCGCGATCGACACCTTGCCGTCGATGGTGATGCCGTTGTGGTCGAACACCACGATCAGCTTCGACAGCTTCTGCTTGCCGGCCAGCGCGATCGCCTCGTGGCTGACGCCTTCCATCAGGCAGCCGTCACCGGCGAAAACCCAGGTGTGGTGGTCGACGACCTTCTTGCCCCAGCGGGCGCGCAGGCTCTCCTCGGCCATCGCGAAGCCGACCGCGTTGGCGAGACCCTGGCCGAGCGGGCCGGTGGTGGTCTCGATCCCCTTGGCGTGGCCGTATTCCGGGTGGCCCGCGGTGATCGCGCCCAGCTGGCGGAAATTCTTCACCTGGTCCAGCGTCATGTCCTCGAACCCGGTGAGGTGGAGGAGCGAATAGAGCAGCATCGAGCCGTGGCCGTTCGACAGGATGAAGCGGTCCCGGTCGGGCCAGTCAGGCGCCGCGGCGTCGAACTTCAGGTGCTTTTCCCACAGGACGGTCGCGATGTCGGCCATGCCCATCGGCATGCCGGAGTGGCCGGAATTGGCGGCGGCGACGGCGTCGAGGGCGAGCGCGCGGATGCAGGCCGCGCGGCGCCAGTGGCCGGGGTTCTTCGCGGCGAGGGCTTTCAGATCGACGGGTTCCACGGGGCAGCATCCTTCCTGTCGGCGGGTCGGGCTTGGCTTTAGCAGAGGTTTTCCGGAGTGCAAGCGGCCTCCGGGCGGCCCGGTTCGGGGGTTTCGGGCCGTCCGGGGCGGGGGATTCCCGCGTGCCGCATGAGGTTCGCGGCGGAAACGGTTGCAAATTCGCGAACTTTGCGTTTGCCTCTCAGGACCGGGCCGCCGAAGTCCGGGGCAAAGAACCAAGGGGCGCCATGGCCGAGGACAGCGTCGATCTGGAGACCATCACCGGGCTGGAGGCCCGCATCACCGCGGCGCTCGAACGGATCTCCGCGGCGGCGGCGGCGACCGCCATCGGCGGCCGGGATTCCGCGGCCGAGGCGCGGGCGGCGGTCGAGGCCGAGCGCGCGGAGGCGGCGGAGAACGCCCGCCGGATCGGCGCGCTGGAGGCCGAACTGGCCGAGGCCCAGGCCGCGCGCGAGATGCTGGAAGCCCGCG
>WVSL01000017.1 GCA_015689685.1 Rhodobacterales bacterium HKCCE2091
CACGCCCGCGACCGCGCCCGCCGCGCGCAAGCCGCTGATCGACCTCGGCGACGACGAGATGGCGGCGCTCGGCCGCGCGCGGGCGCGGGCCCGCGTGGACGGCGCATGATCGCCGCCGACATCGACGGGATCGAGGAGGTACTTCCGCTCGCGCCGCAACAGGCGGGCATGCTTTTCGACCTCCTGCGCGGGGACGCGCCCCCCGGCACCTATGTCGGGCTGATGCGGGTCACGCTCGACGGCGCGGTCGATCCGGTCCGCCTGTCCGCGGCCCTGCGGGCCACCACCGCCGCACATGACGTGTTCCGGCTGTCCTTCGAGTGGGAGGGACTGAAGCGGCCGATCCAGATCCTCCATGACGGCGCCGGGCTGCCGGTGACGACGGAGGACGGCGCGGGGCTGGACGACGCGGCGCTCGACGCGCGGATCGCGGCGGAACTCGATCGCGGGATCGACCCGCGGCAGGCACCGCTGTCGCGCGCGCTGATCCTTCGCCGCGCGGACGGGGCGGTGGAACTGGCGTGGGTGCTGCATCACCTGATCGCGGACGGCTGGTCGGCAGGGCTGCTGCTCGACGAGGTGCTCGACCGCCACGACGGCGGAACCCCCGGACCGGCGCCAGCCTTCCGCGATCTCCTGGCCTGGCGCGCCAACCGGCCCGATAGCGAGATTGCGGCGGACGAGGCATGGTGGCGGCGGGCGCTGTCGGACCTGCCCGCGCCCGTCCGCCCGAACATCCCCGCCGAACCGGGCGCCACGCGGGGCGGGCCGGCGATCACCCGCCTGCTGCCCGTCGACCCGGCCACCTACCGCGCCGTGGCGGACCTCGCCCGCCGGGCAAGGTCGACCCCGGCGCAGGTCCTGTCCGCTCTCTTCGCGCTGATCCTCCGCCGGTACGGCTGCGGCGACGACGTGACGGTCGGGGAAACCAATGCCGGCCGCCCGGCGGACCTGCCCGGAGCCGATGCCGCGGTCGGGCCCTACATCACCACCCTGCCCATCCGGTTCCGGATCGACGGGGCGGAGACGGTTTCGGCCTACCTCGCCCGCGCGGCGTCCGAGGCGCGGGACCGCCGGCCGCACCTGCTCGCGCCGCTGTCCGATCTCAAGGCCTGGTCCGGCCTGCGCAGCGGCGCGCCGCTCTACCACGTCCCGCTGATCTACGAGGGCCTTCCGCCCGCCGCGTCGCGCGCCTCGGGCGTCACGGTCAGGTCGGTGGATCTCGGCGCGCCGGGGACCGAGGGGCTGGCGGTGCTCTACCTTCCCGGCCTACGGCCTGCGCTGCGGCTGTATGTCCGGCCGGACATCCATGACCCCGACATGGCGGAAACCTTCGGGCGGGACTTCCTCGCCCTCGTCCACGCCGCCACCCGCGCGCCCGAGGCCCCGGTTTCCACGCTGACCCGCGACCTCTGCCCCGCGCCCGCGACGACCCCCGCCGCCCGCACGGATTTTCCGCCCGTCACCGACGCCATCCTCGCCGTGGCGGAGCGCGCGGCGGGTGCGACCGCGATCCGGTGCGGCTCGGCGACGATGTCCTACGGCGACCTCGTCGAAACCGCGCGCTGCTACGCCGCCGGGCTGTCCGAGGCCGGGATCGGGCCGGGCGACGTCGTTCCCGTCGCCATCGGCCGCGGGCCGGAGGCGATCGCGGCAATGCTCGGCGTGCTTTTCCGCGGGGCGGCCTACACGGTGCTCGACCTCGACTACCCGCGCGACCGGCTCTCCGCGATCCTCGTCGCCTCCGGCGCCCGCGCGATCGTGACACGGCCCGGGGACGAGGGCACCGTCGACTTCTCGGACCTGCCGCGCGTCGGCAAGGCGGATCGCGGGATCGCGCCCGTCCCGGTCGCACCCGGGGATGCCGCCTACGTCCTGTTCACATCGGGCTCCCAGGGGCGGCCCAAGGGCGTGCGCGTCACCCACGGCAACCTCGCCTATTCCACCGGCATACGGACCGAGGTCTACGGCAACGATCCCCGCGCCTTCCTCGTCCTGTCACCGCTCGGTTTCGACAGTTCCGTCGCGGGGCTCTACTGGGCGCTGACGACCGGTGGCGAGGTGCAGCTCTCGCCGCCCGGGGTGGAGCGTGACGCAACCAGGCTCGCGAGCCTGATCACGCGTGACGGGCCGAGCCACATGCTGTGCCTTCCGGGCCTCCATGATGTCCTGCTCGACGCCGTCCCCGCGGGTGCTCTCGACACGCTCGACACCGTGATCGTCGCGGGCGAGGCGCTACCCGGCGCGCTCGTCGCGAAACACCGTGCCGAAGGGCGCGGGCGGCTCTTCAACGAGTACGGCCCAACCGAGGCCACTGTCTGGTGCACCGCCTTCGACACGGCCGGCCATGACGGCGGGCCCGACGTTCCGATCGGCCGCGCGCTGCCGGGCGCCGTCGTCGCCGTGACCGACCCCGACGGCGCGCCGCTGCCGGACGGCATCCCCGGCGAGATCACCGTCGCGGGGCCGGGCGTGGCCGATGGCTACCTCGGCGATCCCGCCGCCATCGCCCGCGCGTTCCGCGGGCTCGGCGGCCTTCCCGCCTACCGCACCGGCGACATCGGCATCCGCAGGCCGGACGGCATCCTGCTCTATCGCGGGCGGGCGGATGCGCAGGTGAAGATCCGCGGGCACCGGGTCGAACTGGCCGAGGTCGAGGCCGCGCTCGGCGCGATCCCGGGGCTCGGAGATCGCGCGGTCCTGCCGGTCGAGGGGCCGGGCGGCACGCGGATCCTCGCGGTCTGCGAAAGCGGCGAAGCGGCTGCGATCCGCGCGGCGCTGGCCGAGAGGCTGCCCGCCTGGATGGTGCCCGCCGCGATCCGGGTGATGCGCCCCCTGCCCCGCCTGCCGAACGGCAAGATCGACCGCCGCCGCCTCGCGGACGAGACCGCCGCCCCCGTATCCGCCGTCACCGGCAGGCCGGAGGGGTTCGTCGCGACGACGCTGGCCGGGATCTGGTCCGACCTTCTCGGCGTGGCCGACGTGCGCGCCGACGCCGACTTCTTCGCGCTCGGCGGGGATTCCCTCCTCGCCATGCGCGCGGTCTTCGCGGCGGAGGCCGCGGGCCTGCCACTGGCGGCACACGAGATCTTCGACCGCCCGGTTCTCTTCGACCTCGCCGCGCATGTCGAGGCGCGCGCCGCCTCCGACCCCGCCGCCCCGGCCGAGGGGCTGGTTGCGCGGCTCAACCCCGAGGGCACCGCGCCGCCTTTCCTGATGATCCACGGCAGCCCCGAGATGTGCGCCCATCTCGGCCACGCGCTCGGCCCCGACCGGCCGCTCGCCTTCGGCTACTCTCACTTCCTGCGCGGCCCCGCACCGTTCGGGCGGACGGTGCCGGACATGGTGGCGGAACTGGCCGGGACCGCGCGTGATGCCTTCGGCGACGGGCCGGCGCTGATCGGAGGCTACAGCCTCGGCGGCGTGCTGGCCGTGGAACTCGCCCGCGTCCTGCGGGCGGAGACCGGGCGCAACCCCTTCGTCTTCCTGCTCGACCCGTCCTGGGAAACCGGGGCGAGCCCGATGCACCCCCTGCGCCGGGCGGGCCTGAAAGCGCGCAGCGCGATGCTGGCCCGGATGCACGACCTGCGCCACCGCGCGACCGGCGGCGAAGCGGCACGCATCGCCTCGGTCGGGCACTGCTATCGCGCCCGGCTGCTCGGCTACGCGCCGCGGCCCTATGACGGCCCGGTGACGCTGGTCACGTCGCGCGAGGGGGCGGCCCTGCGGGACCCCGCGGGCTGGCTCGCCCGGACCTGCCCGAACCGGACAGACATCGCGCTCGACGTGTCGCATCTCGACCTCCAGCACGACCGCGACGCGCTTTTCGCCTGGACGACCCTGCTGGCGCGGCACTTGCACGAACGGGAAAGGGGCTGAGATGGACCTGACCGTGACCGCCGAAGCGGAAGCCCGCGGCAAGGCCGCCCGCGCCTTCGCGGCCGAACGGCTGAACGACGGCCTCGAGGAACGGGACAGGCGCGGCCGCCACGACGACGCGGAATGGCGCGACCGCTGGCGCGCGGCGGCGGAGGCCGGGCTCCTCCGGCTCGGACTGCCGGAGGCCGATGGCGGCGACGGCAGCGACCTTCTCGCCGCCGCTCATGTCCTGCACGAGCTTGGCGCGGCCTGCCGGGACAATGGCTTCCTGCTCGCGCTGAACGCGCAGCTCTGGACCATCATCCGCCCGCTGGCGGAATTCGGCAGCCCGGCGCAGAAGCGGGAGATCCTGCCGCGGATCCTCTCGGGCGAATGGATCGGGGCCGACGCGGTGACGGAGCTTGCCTCCGGCTCCGACGCGATGGCGCTGGCGACGCGCGCCGTCCGCCACGGCGACGGCTACGTCATCGACGGCGAAAAGGCCTTCATCGGCATGGCCCCGGCCTGCGACATCGCGCTGGTCTTCGCCCGCACCTCCGAGGGCGGAGGCCCCTGGGGCGTCAGCGTCTTCCTGGTCGACGTGACCCTGGCCGGCGTGCACCGGGACCGGGAAATCGACAAGGCCGGACTCCGCACCATTCCCACCGGTTTCATCGCGTTCGAGGGCGTCCGCGTGCCCGGGACCGCGCGGCTCGGCCCCGAGGGCGCGGGGTCGGCGATCTTCGCACGGTCGTCGGAATGGGAACGGCAGATGATCTTCGCGGCCCATGTCGGTGCGATGCGCCGGCAGCTTGCCGCCTGCATCGCCCATGCCCGCGCCCGCGTCGTCTTCGGCAAGCCGATCGCGCAGCAGCAATCGGTGTCGAACCGGCTGGCGGAGATGCGGGTGCGGTATGAAACCTGCCTGATGATGCAGCGCCGCGCGGCGTGGCAGATGCAGACCGGCACCGGCGACGGCGCGGATGCCGCGATCACCAAGCTCTACCTGTCCGAGGCGATCCTCGCCTCCAGCCTCGACGCGGTACGGATCATGGGTGGCGCGGGGTGCCTCTGGGACGCCGACGCCGCGCGCGACCTGCGCGACGCCGTCGGCGGCGTGATCTACGGCGGCACGTCGGACATCCAGCGCAACATCATCGCCGCGCACCAGGACCGCGGCGGGTTCGGGGCCTGAGGGTCAACCGCCCTGCAGAAGGCTGCGGAGCACGAGAACCGCGGCGCCCGAGACCAGGACCCACCTGTAGCCGGTGAAATAGGCCCCGTCGCTCATCCTTGCGGACAGCCGCCCGCCGGCCCACCCGGCCAGGAGCCCGCCGGGCAGAAGCAGCAGGGCCTCGAACGCGATGGTTCCGGTGACCTCGCCCGCCACAGCCAGGACCGCCGACCGCCACAACAGGATCACTCCGGTCATCAGGATCACCGTGGCGCGGAAGGTCGCGCGGTCGCGGGCGAAGACGCGGAGGTAAAGGGTGATGAATGCGATGGCGCCCGCGCCGATGATGCCCGAGATCAGCCCCGCCACGGTTCCGAATATCGGCCCCGACAGCCAGACGTTTTCCCGCGTCCAGGGCGCGAGAGGGTCGAACCAGCCGCGCCAGTCGGCGATGACCGACAGCCCGATGATCGCGCCCGCGAGAATGCCGAGCGACGCGCCGTCCATGCGCGAGAACACCCAGACCCCCGCCGCGATCGAGGGCAGGACGAAGATGGCGAGGCGGAGGACAAGCGCCCGCTGGCCGTTGCGCAGGCCTTCGCCCACGTATTGCATGTGGGTCATAAGGTTGGTGAGCGCGGCGAGGACGACGGCGTGGTGCGGTTCGACCACGAAGGACCCGGCCACGATCAGGAGCGGCACGGCGCCGTAGCCGAACACGCCCTTCACGAAGAACGAGGCGGCGTAGACCAGCACGAGCGCCGCGACTTGCCATCCGGGCAGTCCGGCGAAAGGGGCGAGCGCGGCAATTGCGGTCACGCCGCGCGGTCCCCGTCACCGGCCGGGCGGCGCGCGCCCGGCGACCCGGCGTTCACGCCGCGGCGTGGCCGAGGATGGCCTTCAGCTCGGTGAAGTCCTCCAGCCCCCAGACCCCCTGTTCCCGCCCGTTGCCGGACTGGCGGAACCCGCCGAAGGGCACGTCGCCACGGGCGGGCGCGTAGTTGAGGTAGACCCGGCCCGCCCGGATTTTCCGAGACAGCCGCAGAAGCTCCTCCCGGTCGGTGCCGGAGAGGTAGGTGGCGAGCCCGTACCTGCTGTCGTTCGCGATGCGGATGGCATCGGCCTCGTCCTCGTAGCCGAGGATCGACAGGACCGGCCCGAAGATCTCCTCCTGCGCGATGGTCATGTCGTTGGTCACGTCCGCGAAGACCGTCGGCCGGACGTAATGGCCCGTTTCCAGCCCCTCGGGCTTGCCCGGGCCGCCGGTCACGAGCGTCGCGCCTTCGGCGATGCCGGCCTCGATCAGCGACTGGATCCGGTCCCACTGCGCCTTGGACACGACGGGCCCTAGGTCGATGCCCTGTTCGCGCGGATCGCCCACGCTCATCTCCGCCGCCGCGGCCCGGGCTATCTCCGCGGCCTCGTCCATGCGGTCCTTCTGCACCAGCATCCGGCTCGGCGCCTGGCAGGACTGGCCCGAGTTGCGGAAGCAGAGCTTCGTCCCCGCCGCCACGGCACTCTCGAAATCGGCCGAAGGCAGGATCAGGTTCGCGGACTTGCCGCCGAGTTCCTGGTGGACGCGCTTCACGCTGTCCGCCGCCGCCTTCGCCACCGCGACCCCGCCGCGGGTGGAGCCGGTGAAGCTGACCATGTCGACCTCGGGATGGACGGACAGCGCGGTGCCGACGTTCGGCCCGTCGCCCTGCACCATGTTGAACACGCCCGCCGGCACCCCCGCGGCATGGATCGCCTCGGCCAGCAGGACGGCGGCCATCGGCGTCACCTCCGACGGTTTCCAGACCATCGTGCAACCCGCGGCGAGGCCATAGGCGATCTTCGACGCGGCCTGGTTCAGCGGGAAGTTCCACGGCGTGATGAAGGCGCAGACGCCGATCGGCTCGCGCGTCACGAGCGAGGTGCCCACGGTCTCGGAGAACTCGAAGGTCCGGGCAAGCTCCGCGGCTTTGGCGAAGCGTTCCCGCGCCATCGCGGTCTGCACGTTCTGCGAGAACGACAGCGGGCAGCCCATCTCGTCGGTGATGACCTCGTTCATCTCGGCGCGTCGGGCGTCGAACTCCGCCACGATCCGGTCAAGGATCGCCGCGCGCTCCTGCGGATCGGTTTCGCCCCACCCGCCGTCGAAGGCCCGGCGCGCCGCCATCACCGCATCGTCCACGTCCTGCGGAGAGGCCGTGCCGATGACACCCGCGACGCCCTCGGTCGCGGGGTTCTGGACCTCCAGCTTCGGCCCGCCCGCGGGCCGCCACGCGCCGTCGATATAGAGTTCCTCGTAATGGGACATGTCCCGCCCTCCCCGCTTCCGATGCTTGCGCCTCACGGCATTTGCGTAATACGTAATACGTAAGACAGGCTAGCGCAACGGGGAGGATCGCATGACTGCGACGGGAAACGCGCGGATGGAATACGGCTCCGACCTGATGGCGCAGGCACTTCGGGACCGCGGCGTGGAGTGGGTGTTCCTGAACCCCGGGTCGAGCTTTCGCGGCCTGCACGATTCGCTCGTGAACTACCTCGGCGACGAGAAACCGAAGATCGCGCTGGCCACGCACGAGAACATCGCGGTGGCGATGGCGCACGGCTACGCGAAGGCGACGGGGCGTCCAGGCTACGCGATCCTGCACAACCTCGTCGGGCTCATGAACGGCTCGATGTCGATCTTCAACGCCTTCTGCGACCAGGCCCCGGTGGTGATCCTCGGCGGATCCGGCCCCGCCGACCCCGACAAGCGCCGCTTCATCGACTGGGCGCATTCGGCGAACACGCAAGGGGACCTGGTGCGGCCGTTCGTGAAGTGGACCGACGAACCCGCCACGCTGGCGGGCGCGATGGATTCGCTGCTCAGGGCCGAGCGCATCGCCCGCACCGGGCCGCCGGGCCCGGTTTACGTGTCGCTCGACGCAGGGCTGCAGGAGGAGGAAATCCACGGCGACCGCGACACCGGCGCGGACCTGCCGCGGTATGCCGCCCCGCCGCCCGTCTCGCCCGATCCCGATGCGGTGGAGCGGGTCGCGCGGCGGCTTCTGGAGGCGAAGGCGCCACTCATCGTCTGCGGCCGTCCCGGCATCGACCCGGCGGCGACCGAGCCGCTCGTGCGGCTCGTGGAGGCGACCGGCGCGGCCTATCTGGACGACCGCTGCATCGCCTGCCTGCCGACGCGGCATCCGCAGAACCTGAACGGTGACAGGAAGATACGGGCCGAAGCTGACGTGATCCTCGCGATCGACGTGCATGACCTGACGCTGGCAACGCGCGGCTACGGCACCGGCCGCAGCACCATCATGGGAACCGGCGCGGGCGCGGCGGACGCCCATGTCATCGACCTGTCTCTACGCGACTGGTTCGGCAATTCCTGGGTCCGGTTCGGCGGCCCCACACCGCCGCTCGACGACCAGATCGTGGCCGACCCGCTGACCGCGATGCGGGCGCTTGCCTACGCGGCGGAGCGGATCGGCGGCGATGCGAGCAGCATCGCCGCGCGGCGCGCCGCGCTCGCACGGCGGCATGACGCGGTGCAGGCGGCGGCGCAGGAGAAGCTCAAGGCCCGCCACGACGAGAGCCCGATCTCGATGCAGCGCCTCACCCACGAGGTCTACCAGGCGGTCAAGGACGACGACTGGCGGCTCGTCGTCCGCAACCACCGCAGCTGGCAGGACGGATACTGGGACATCCCCGGCTGCGGCCACTACCTCGGCGGCGACGGCGGCGGCGGCGTCGGCTATGGGCCGGGGGCGGCGGCGGGCGCGGCGCTCGGCTACAAGGGCACCGGGATCCTGCCGGTCGCGATCATCGGCGACGGCGATTTCGTCATGTCCCCCGGCGCGATCTGGACCGCCGCGCATCACGGTGCGCCGCTTCTCATGGTGCTGATGAACAACCGGTCCTGGGGCAATGACGAGTTGCACCAGCGCGAGGTGGCGCACCTGCGCGACCGCGACGCGGCCCGCGCCCATGTCGGCCAGCGGACGGAGGACCCACCGGCTGACCTGACCGCCATCGCCCGCGGCTTCGGCGCCTGGGCGGCCGAGCCGGTGGCCGACCCGGACGCGCTGGCCCCGGCCTTGCGCGAGGCAGTGACGCAGGTGAAAAAGGGGGCCGTCGCGGTGGTGGAGGTCATCACCGCGCTCGACTGAAGGGACGCATGGCAGACGACGATCTTCCCGACGACCTGGCGCTCGACCAGCCGCAGGCGCTCCTGCGGGAACGGGTGCTGGAAAAGCTTCGCGCGGCCATCGTCGCGGGACGCTTCCGGCCCGGCCAGCGGCTCCTCGAACGCGAGCTGACCGATGCGCTCGGCGTGTCCCGCACCTCCGTCCGCGAAGCGCTCCGGCAGCTGGAGATCGAGCGGCTGGTCGAGGTCGGGCCGCGGGGACGCCCCTACGTCGCGCTGATGACCTCGAAGAAGGCGCGCCAGATCTACGAGTTCCGCGAGATCCTCGAATGCGCCGCCGTGCCGCTGTTCATCGCCCGCGCGCCCGACAGCGCCTTCGACCGGCTGACGGCGCTAGCTGCCCGGTTCCGCCACGCGCTCGACGCGGGCGACCTGAGCGAGCGGCTGGAGGTCAAGGGAACCTTCTACGACGAGCTTTTCACCGGCGCGGACAACCCGGTGATGCACCGCACCTTCACGCAGCTTTTCAACCGGATCGGGTTCCTGCGCTTCCGGTCCCTCGGCGAACAGACCCGCGGCGCGGCGCGGGCGGAGGAACTGGAACGGATCGTCGACCGGCTCGTCGACCGCGACGCGGATGGCGCGGTCGCCGCGGTACGGCGTCACCTGGGCCATGTCGCGGGCGCCGCCATCGCCTGGCTCGAACAGCAGGAGGCGGACGGGGATGGCTGAGCGGTTCTGGGATTTCTCGCTGCGCTTCTACGGCGACCCGGCGATCCAGGCCGACTGCCTGGCGTTGCAGGACCGCCACGGCGCCGACGTGAACGTCGCGCTCTGCCTGCTCTGGCACGCTTCGCGCGACGCGGCTCTGGCCCCCGCGTCGGTCGCGTCCCTCGACGCGGCCATCGCGCCGTGGCGGGCGGAGGTGGTCCGGCCCCTTCGGGAATTGCGGCGGAAGCTGAAGGAGACCGCGCTGGTCGCGGATGCCGGGGCGCAGGAATCGTTCCGGTCGAAGCTGAAGGCGGTGGAGCTTTCGGCGGAGAAGCTGCAGCAGTCGGTGCTGGAAACCGCGCCGGTCGAGATCGCGGGCACCGAGCCGCCCGAGGTGGCGGCGCGGGCGAACCTCGCCGCCTACGCCGCCCTGCTCGACCCGGCACCGCCGGGCCCGTTGATCGACCGCTTCGCCGCGCGGCTGGCGGCGATCGGTCCTAGTGACGGGGCAGACGCACGGTCAGGATGACCGAGGTGCCGGACCGCGCCGTCTCCACCGCTTCGTCGACCGTCGCCTGCACCGACGCGGGATCGTCGAGGGTCAGGCCGCGGAACCCGAACATCGCCGCCATCGCGCTGAAGTCGGTGTCGGCGCGGAAGTCCGATCCGAAGTCGCCATCGGCCCTGGACGCGCCGTCGGGATAGACCCTGAGCGTCGACTCCTTCACCGCCGACCAGCCGGCGTTGTCGAGGATCACGGTCAGCATCGGCAGACCGTACTGCTTCGACACCGCCAGCATCGAGGCCGGGCAGTTGTAGTAGAACGCCCCGTCGCCGACGATCTGCACGACGAGCGTGTCGGGTTTCGCGAGCTTGTGGCCGAGCGCCATGCCGCCCGACGCGCCGAGCCCGCCTCCTGCCGTCCGGGTCATCGTGCCGGCCTTCGGGCGCGGGATCTGCTGCACCATGACCGGCTGGTTGCGGACGGCCTCGTGGAAGATCACGTCGTCGGGCGCCAGCGCCGCGCCGAGCGCACGGAGGACGTGGTGCGGGTTCAGCGCGCCGGGCCGTCCGGGATCGGCCGCGTTCTCGGCGGCCTTGGCGCGCCGCGCCTCGCCCACCTTCCGCAGCGCCGCGACCCTGTCCGCCGCCCGCGACGCCTCCGCCTCGGTCCGCATCCCGGCGACGATCTCGCAGAGCCGCGACAGGATGGCAGAGCTCCGCCCTTCGAGCCGCAGGTTCGCGGGAAAGCTCCAGACCGGCGAGCCGGGTTTCAGCGCGTCGACGTCGACATGCGCCCAGAACGCGTCTGGCGCGGGCTGCGACAGGGACGGGATCCACGGCACGTCGCTGTCCACGATCAGGCCCACGTCGGCCTTCGCGAGCCGCTCGCCCGGGACGCCGCCGACGAAACAGGACATCTCGTGGTTGATGTTGGTCACCATCGCGTTCTCGACCACCGCCGCGCCGACGAGTTCCGACAGCGCCTCGATCGCCTCGGACGTGCCCTCGGTCGCGCCGCCGTAGCTGGTGACGATCAGCGGGTGTTCGGCGTCGAGCAGCTTCCGCGCGAGCTGTTCCAGGCCGGCATCCGGCACGCCGCCGGGTTCGACCGCGCCATGCCGCGCGGCGGGGAACGCGGGCAGCGCGGCGTCGGTCGTGCCGGTCAGCGCCTCGCGCGGCAGCATCAGGTAGACGGGCCCCCGCGCGCCCGACTGCATCACCGAATGCGCGCGCCGCACGACCTCCCCGGCATGGACCGGGGATTGCAGGGTGTATTCCCACTTCACGTAGGGCCGCACCACGGATCCCTGGTCGTGGGGTTCCTGGATGAAGTGAACGTAGTTGTCCCGCGTGCCGGGCAGTTCGCCGTGGCTGGTGTAGGGCGCCTTGCCCGCCATCAGCATCACCGGCAGGCGCGAGCGAAAGCCGTTGTGCATCGCCGTCGCCGCGTTGGTGGTGCCGACATCTACGTGAACCATCACCGCCTGCCCCTGCCCCGTCGCGTAGGCGTATCCGAGCGCCATGTGCGCGGCGGTGTTCTCGTGCGGGGTCAGGATCACCTGCGGGTTCGGCTTCTGCTCCAGCCGCCGCGCCGCCATCGCCTCGATGATCGGGGCGTGGTCGGTGCCGAAATTGGCGAAGACGTACTCGATCCCGCAGTCGTTCATGCCCTCGATCAGCAGGTCGGCCGCCGTGCGCGGCGCGGTCCCGGTTTCCTCTGCGACACTCATCCCGACATCTCCGCGTCCGTGGCCTTGCCCTTCTTCTGCTTGGTCGGCTTCAGCCAGGCCCAGAGCAGGAGGCACATGAACATCAGCGTCACGAGGCTGATCGGCCGGGTGAAGAAGATCGTCGGGTCCATCTGGTTCGCGGTCAGCGCGTTGCGCAGGTTCTGTTCCAGGATCGGCCCCAGAACGATGCCGAGCACCGCGGGCGCGGTCGGGAACTTGAACCGGACCATGAGGTAGCCGAGAAGGCCGAAGATGATGACGAGCTTCAGGTAGAACGGGTTCGACGCGATCGAGAACGCGCCGGCCCCCGCCACGACGAGAATGCACGGGACCATGATCCCGTGCGGGATCTGCAGGATCTTCGCGGCCAGCTTGCGCCCGCTGATGCCGATCACAAGCATCAGGATGTTCGACACCAGGAGCAGGAGCAGGATCGCGTAGAACAGCTCCGTGTTCTGCGGGATGAAGAACGGCCCGGTCTCGAAGCCCTGGATCATCAGCGCGCCGATCAGGACGGCGGTCACCGGGTCGCCGGGGATGCCGAGCGTCAGGAGCGGCACGAGCGCACCGCCGGTGACGGCGTTGTTCGACACCTCGCAGGCGATCACGCCCTTGACCTCGCCCTTGCCGTACTTGTCCCCCGGCTTGGCGGTCCGGAGCGCGTCGGAGTAGCTGACCCAGGACGCGATCGAGGGGCCGGTGCCGGGCAGGATGCCGATCAGCGCGCCGATGGCCGCGGATTTCAGCGTCAGCCACTTGTTGCGCACCAGATCGCCGATGACGACGGAAACCGGGGTAGTTTCCTGCGCCGGCAGCACCTCGGCGTCGTCGCGGCGCTTGGTGCTCAGAAGCAGCATCTGCGCGACGGCGAAGAGGCCGATCAGCGCCGCGGTAGTCGGGATCCCGCCCATCAGGTTCGGCTGGCCGAACAGGAACCGGCCGACGCCCGACACCGGGTCGAGCCCCACGGTCGAGGCGAGGATGCCGATGAACGCGGCGGCGAGGCCCTTGACCATCGACCCCCGCGAGATGCCCGCAACGCAGACGATGCCGACGAGCGCGAAGGTGAAGTATTCCACCGAGGTGAAGGACAGCGCCACCCGCGCGAGCGACGGCGCGATCAGCGCCAGCAGCGTCAGCGAGAACAGCCCGCCGACGAAGGACGACACGATGGCGGTGATGATCGCCCGGTCGCCGTGGCCCTGCATCGCGAGCGTGTAGCCGTCGAGCGCGGTGGCCGCCGACCCCGGCGCGCCGGGCGTGTTCAGAAGGATGGCCGGGATCGAACCCGCGAAATAGCCCGAGCAGTAGATGCCGAGCAGGAGTGCCATCGAGGTGGTCGGCCCCATCGCGTAGGTGACGGGCAGGAACAGCACGATGGCCGACGTCGCGGTCAGGCCCGGGGCGGCCCCGAACACCATCCCGACGATCGCCCCGATCAGGACGAACAGCAGGACGAGCGGGTCCGCGATCTCGGCGAAGCCGCCGGCGAGGTGGGAAATCAGGTCCATGTCGGAAGCACCAGTCCGAAGCCGCGTGTGAAGGCGTAGTAGAGCCCGAAGGCCAGCCCGAGCGGCAGGATCACGAGTTGCAGCACCGAGCGGATGCCGAACATCCACATGGTGACGAGGGCGAGGACGGCCGCGCCGACCCGGAAGTCGATATCGCGGAAGAACCAGTAGAACACGAACAGGAACCCGCCGACGACCGCGACGCGGGTGTCGATCACCTGCGGCAGGGTTCCCGTCGCCGCGGACAGCCCGCGGATCAGCAGGACGACCCCGCAGATGATGAGCCCGCCCGCGCAGAGCAGCGGGAAGAAGTTCGGCGGCAGGGTCGCCCCCGCGGCCCCCGTCCCCATTTCGAGCGAAAGCCAGACCACCGCCCCGCCGAGCGCGGTCAGGGCCGCGCCGCTCAGCGTGTCCTCGTGCCTGATCGCCATGATCGTCCCTCCCTTGGCCCGGTGCCCGTCCGGAAAGTCGGCCCGCCGGTCGTGATGCCGGCGGGCCGGGTGCGTGTTCAGTCCGCGGCCAGCCCGGCCTCTTCGAGGATCGGGCGGAACGCGGCCGCTTCCTCCTCGATGGCGGCCGCCATTTCCTGCGGCCCGAGGTAGGCGGGGTTGAAGTAGAACTGGTCGAGCCGGTCCTGGAACGCCGGGTCCTCCAGCGTCTCCTGCACGGCGGCGGACATCGCGTCGATCGCCTCCTGCGGGATGCCGGCGGGCGCGACGAGGCCGAACCACTGCGACCGCAGGTAGGGATAGCCTTCCTCGGTATGGGTCGGGACGTCGGGCAGGTACTGCCAGCGCTCCTCGGCGGCGAGCGCCAGCACGCGGATGTCGGACGAGCCGTCATCGCCGATCATCGGCGGGTAGTTCGACCCGCCGCCCGAGAAGAAGTCGACCTCGCCCGACAGGAGCTTGACCATCGCTTCCTGGCCGGAGTTGGAGTTGACGTAGGTCGCCTCCAGGTCGTTCTGGGCGAGGAACACGGCCATCGCGAGATGCGGGCCGGAACCGATGCCGGAGCCCGACCAGGTGAGGTTCTCGCCACCGCGGATCGCCTGCACGAGATCGTCGAGCGTCTCGTAGGGGCTGTCGGCCGCGACCGCGATCCCGGACGGGATCGAGACCATCCGGGCCACGGTGTCGAAGCTTTCAGAGGTGTAGCCCGAGCTGTCCATGATCGGCCGCGCCGCGAGCGTGGAATCCGACCCCACGCCGAAGGTGTAGCCGTCGGGCCGCGACACCGCGAGGTTGGCGAGCCCCACGGCCCCGCCCGCGCCCGGCTGGTTCACGATCACGATCGGCTGGCCGAGCCGTTCCTCCAGCGCCGGCGCGAACATCCGCGCGAGCTGGTCGGTCGCGCCGCCCTGTCCGAACGGCACCACGATGGTCACCGGCCCGGTCGGGTAGTCCTGCGCCAGCGCCGGGGCGAGCCCCGCCACCGTTACCGCGGCCGCAACCGCCGCGCCCTTGAGGATATCGAGGTATTTCATTGGTTTCCTCCTCTCTGTTGATGGTGTCCCACCGGGTCCGGGCCCTCCGCGCCCGCGTGTTCCCGAAGGGGTCGTCCGGGCCTCAGCGCCCGCTTGCCGTCGCCTGTGCCGCCTGCTGTTTCTGCCGCCGCCGTTCCAGCTTCCACGGCGCGTACTGGGGTTCGAGGTTGAACAGTTTCGCCGCGTTGCCGCCGAGGATGTCGCGCTTGGCGCCTTCCTCCAGGAACGGCAGGTCGTGGATCACGGACGGCAGGTCCATGTCCCAGTGCGGGTAGTCCGACGAGTAGAGAAGCTGGCTGTCGGCCTTCATCATCTCGAAGGTCAGTTCGAGCGCCCTGGCGTTGTCGACCATCTCCATCGGCTGGCTGGTGTAGTACATGTCGCGCATGTACTCCGACGGCTTCTTCTTCAGGAGCGGCGCGTCCGAGGCGCGCATCATGTACTCGTTGTCGAGCCGCTGCATCAGGAACGGGATCCACGCGAGCCCGGCCTCGATCCACATCACCTTCAGGTTCGGAAACCGCTCCGGCAGGCCGTTGATGACCCAGTTGGACAGGTGAAGCATGTTGTGCCAGGCGAAGCCGAGCGCGTGCAGCACGAGGAACCGGTTCGCCGCCGTGGACAACCCCGGCTCCTGCCCGCCGAGCCCGGTGTGGAAGCCGAGCGGAAGCCCGCGCTCCTCCAGCATCCGGTAGGTGCGCAGGTAGGCGTTGTCGTAGACACCCTTGTAGCGCGTCGTCGTGACCATGAAGCCGATCACGCCCGGCATGTCGCCGAATTCCTCGATGATCTTCGGGCAGGCCTCGGGGTCGTTGAACGGCAGGTAGAGCATGGATTTCAGGCGGCTGTCCTCGGACAGCACCCGTTCGCAGAGCCAGCGGTTGTAGCCGCGCGCGAGTTCCACCTCCAGGTCCACCCGCGGGCTGAGCCCGAGGTTCAGGAGCGGCGTGGGGAACATGCAGGCCACGTCCACGCCCATAGCGTCCATCCAGCGGCGCATCAGCGTCACGTCGCGATGCGGCTTCGGCGGCACCTGTTCCTTCTTGCGGTTCGGGTAGCGCGTCAGCCGCCCGCCGAGGTCCTGGTATTGCCCGAACCCGGTGGAGATGCCCTTGCGGCTGATCCCCTGGTACAGGATCTCGTTCCGCAGCACGTCGTTCAGGACGTAGCTCGCGATCTCCTCGGAGGCCTCGTTCTCGTAGTGGTGGCTGTCCACGTCGACGATGAAGAACTCGTCGTAGTTGCGCGCCTCGGCCTGCTGGCGGGCATGGGCGAGGTGGACGGAGGTGTCGAACGGCTCCGTCGTCATGTCGCGCTGGTTGGTGATCCGGTCCTGCGCGTTCATGCCACCGCCTCCACGTTCGCAAGCGAGGTCTGCCGCGCGGGGCGGATGTTGGACCATTGTTCCCAGAGCCCGAGTTCGAAGACCTCCATCCTCCCGGCATCCAGCATCGCCATCGCGGCGACGGCGATCTCGGTCGGCGTCACGGCGGCGTTGCGGCCGAAGGGCATCAGCCGCGCGCCGGTCTCGGCCTTCGCGACGTAGAGCCGGACGGCGGCGGCAAGCGCCTGTCCGAGCGCCTCGTCGTCGAGCGCGTCGATGGTGCCCTCGGCGACAGCCTCGTCCGCCAGCGCGGCGATCTCGCTCGCGGCCTCGGCGAAGCGGGCGGTGCGATCAGATGCTGAGCCAGACATGGCCATCCCTTTCCGCAACCTCGTATTTCTTCAGCTTCAGCTTCGCGTCGCAGACGTTCACGCCGTCGGACAGCCGGTATTCGTAGCCGTGCCAGGGACAGACGATGTGCATCTCGCCCTCGTCGAAGTTCTGGCCCAGGTAGGTGCCGTCGCCGTCGAGCGTGTCCACGACCGATGCCATCCGCACGCCCTCGCAGGCCGGGCCGCCCTGGTGCGGGCAGAGGTTGCGATAGGCGAAGAGGTCGCCGCCGTGGCGGATCACGCCGATCTCGAGGTCGCCGAGCGCGACGATGCGCGCGCCGCCCTCAGGGATCTCCTCCTGCCTGCAGACCTTGTGTTCGGTCATCTCGGTTCGTCCTCCCCTTGCGCCGCCCCCTCCGGCGGCGGTCTTCAGTCCTTCATCGCCTTCTGGCTCTCGTCCGGGTCCACGCGGGTTTCGGGCTTCAGCCCCTCGCGCTGGAGCCGTCCGCTGATCTTCCCGTTTTCCAGGTAATCGCCCCGCGCCGCGCGCTCCGCCGCCTGGTCCCAGATCTCGTGCCACGCGCCGAGCGAGTATCCGTGCCACGGCGATTGCGGGGTCAGGCGCGGCAGGTCCATCTCTTCCCAGATGCCCTTGGCGCGCTCCATGAACTCCTTCGCGGGCAAGGCCAGCGGCGGCATCGGCGACTTCATCGTGGCGTCGACCAGCAGCGTGGAGTCTTCCTCCCCGTCATGCTCCCGCTTCGGCCCGTGGCCCTGGCCCCGGTGCGGGACAAGCTGCATGTCGGCCACCGGGTTCGACCGGTAGGCCATCGCCCAGAGGATCGAGTCAGGGCTGTCCACGTCGATGTCGTCGTTGACCGCGATGCAGATCTTGCCGCAGTCGCCCTTGAAGAAGGCCGCCCCGTGCAGCGCGCGCCAGATCTCGGTGCGCGGCGTTCCGGGCTCGATGGTCACGACCGTCACCCGCAGAAGCCCGGTCAGCGGCTCGTGCAGCGACACCTTCTTGACCCCCTTGATCGAAAGCGTGGATTTCAGGTGGTGGGTGAAGAGCGGCTCGTAAGCCACGCGCTTGATGACGGAACTTTCCGACGGCGCGACCTGGCTGATGTAGCTCGGGATCACCGCATCGCGGCGCCGGGTCACGGCCGTCACCCGCATCGGCATGTTGTATTCTTCCAGCGCGACGTGGCCGTGGCTTTCGCCGAATGGCCCCTCGGGCTCGACCTTCGTCACGTCGATGTAGCCCTCGATCACCACCTCGGCCTCGGCCGGAACCATCAGCGGCACGGTGCGGGCCTTCGTCACGCGGATCGGTTCTCCTGCCAGTCCGCCCGCCACGTCGAACTCGTCTACCCCGATCGGCAGCTTCTGCGGCCCCATGAAGGCGACGTAGGGCGGGCAGCCGAGCACGATGGCGATCGGCATCTCTTTGTCGCCCGCCTTCTGGTGCTTGAGGTAGTGCTGGTAGCCGCCTGCCCCGCCCACGCGGGTCGCCATGCGCACCACGATCCGGTCCGGCGCCTTCAGCGCGCAGCGGTAGGTGCCCATGTTCTGGATGCCGTCCTCGGGGTCGGCGGTGATGACGTTGGTGGCCGATAGAGTCGGCGCGCTGTCGAAGCCCGGCGTCGAGACCGGGATCGGCAGGATGTCGACGCCGTGGCCGACCTCGCTCAGCACGTCGCCCTCCTCCACGATCTCGTGGCAGGGCGCGTCGGTGACTTCGACCGGCTTCACTGGGTTGGAGATCGCCTTGTCCCACTTCGCCTGGATGTCGGACAGGTCGGAGCGCATACCCGTGGCATAGACCGCCCGGTTCGCCGCCATGCCGCCGACGATCACGGGGATGTCGTAGGCGCGGCCCTTGCCGTCCCTGATGTTGGTGAACAGGAACGCCTTGCGGTTTTCCTCCGGGATGCCGCCGACGTATTGCCAGCGCACCAGCGGGTGCATCTCGGCATCCTTGTCGATGGCGCGGTCGACCCGGACCAGCAGCCCGGCCTCGTCCAGTGCCTCGATATGGTCGTGCAGGTCGCGGTATCCCGCCTCGCGCCCGTCCTTCATGCGGTGTCTCCCCCTTGTCCCTGCCAGCGCTTCACCGTGCCTGCGTCGATCCCGAGCAGGTCCAGCGCGCGGCCGGCGAGGTGGTCGATCATCTCGTCGACCGATTGCGGCTTGTAGTAGAGCCCGACCACGGCGGGCATCACGATGGCCCCGGCCTCGGTCGCGTGCTGCATCGCGCGGATGTGCCCGGCGTGAAGCGGCGTCTCGCGGAACATCAGCACCACGCGGCGGCGTTCCTTGAGGCACACGTCGGCGGCGCGCGAGATCAGGTCGTCGGTCAGGCAGTTGGCGATGGCGCCGAGCGTCTTGACCGAACAGGGCGCGACGATCATGCCCTCGGACCTGAACGACCCGCTGGCGATGGATGCGCCTATGTCCTTGAAGCTATGGGTGACATCGGCCAGCGACGTCACGTCGTCGGCCTTCAAATCGGTCTCGATCAACAGGGTGCGGGTGGCGGCGGGCGACATGACCAGGTGTGTCTCCACGTCCGGCAGCGGCCGCAGGAGCTGCAGCATCCGCACGCCCAGGATCGTGCCCGAGGCCCCGGTGATCCCTATGATGACACGGCGGCGGTCGGTCATGCCCGCGCCTCCAGGTCCGCCGCGAAGGTGTCGAGCGCGGTGGTGAAGCCCTCCGGGTCCTCGATCGCGGCGATGTGGGCGGTGTCGAGGACGACGAGGTCGGCATCGCGCGCCATCGCCACCATCTCTTCCGCCCGCGCCACGCTGGCGGAGGCGTCGTGCGCCCCCGCGATGACGAGGGTGCGGCCGGAATAGCCCTTCAGCGCCTCCGCCGTGTCGCCGGTTTCCAGCGCCGCGCAGGCGTCGGCATAGCCCTGGGGCGGCATCGCCTCCAGCATCTTCCACACCTTCGCGGTCTCGTCCGGGTGAGCGTCGCGCCAGCCTTCGGTCAGCCAGCGTTCCAGCGTCGGCTGGATGAGGTCCGGCCAGCCGCCGGAAGCCGCCGATTTTGCCCGGTCCTGCCAGAGCGTCGGGGGCGGGAAACTCGTCGCGGTGTTGGCCAGAACCAGCCCCGCGACCCGGTCCGGCGCCATCGCCGCCGCCCGCATCGCCGTCAGCCCGCCGAGCGACAGGCCGCAGACCACCGCGCGGTCGATCCCGCAGGCATCCAGGACCGACAGGGCGTCGGCGGCCAGATCGTCGACCGTCAGCGGTGCGCCCGCCACGTCGGACCGGCCATGCCCGCGCGCGTCGTAGGCGACGGTCGGCCGCGTCAGGCGGGCGCGCACCGCGTCCCACATGGTGTGATCGGCCGCGACGGAGGCGATGAACAGCACCGGCAACCCGGTGCCGCCGCTGCGCGACACCATCAGCCGGTGCCCGCCCTTCGCCTCGATCTTGTCCGTTCCGTCGTCCTGCACCGCCGTCCTCCCCTGGCGTCCGTCCCTTCCGGCCCGTCAGGCCGTCGCGTTCTCCTCCGCGAAATGCTTTCTCAGCGCGGTGAAGAACTGCTTGGTCAGGTGTTTCGCGACCGACTTCAGCACCCGCTGGCCGACGCCCGCGACCAGCCCGCCGATCTCGCCCTCGCCTTCGTAGCTCAGCTCCGAGGTGCCATCGGCGGCGGGCGCGATCGTGAATTGCGCCGTGCCCTCGCCGGTGCCGAGCGACCCGCCGCCAGACACCGTGATCCGGCAGGTGCGCGGCTCGTCCTTGTCGAAGAGCTTGACCTTGCCGTCGAAGCTCCCGCCGACCGCCGCAACCTTGAGTTGCATCTTCACGTCGTACTCGTCGGGCCCGGTCGCGGTCATCTCCTTGCAGCCGGGGATGCACTTGGTCAGCACGGCAGGATCGTTCAGCCCGTCCCACAGGTCCTGCGGGGTGGCGTTCACGGTCGCGGTTCCGGAAAGCTCCATCTTCATCGCGTCACTCCCCCATCAGGTCCAGGATCAGGCCGGATTCGATGCCCTTGCGCTGGTCCGGCGTGATGGTCACCCCGTCGAGGATCGAAAGCGGCGTCGGGTCCCCGATCGGGAACGGCATGTCGGAGCCGAGCATCAGCCGCTCCGCGCCGACCGTGTCGATCAGGAGTTGCAGCGCCTTCGGATCGTGCAGGAGCGTGTCGTAGTACATCATCGACAGCGCCTCGTCCGGGTCCGCCATGTCCTCGGGGTGCAACTTGTAGTTGTGCCGCAGGCGGCCGATCACATAGGGAAGCGCCGCGCCGCCAATGCCAACGACGATCTTCGCGCCGGAGTATTTCTTCACGTGGCCCGAATAGACGATCCGCGTCACCGCGATCAGGCTGTCGGTGATCCGGCCGAGCGCGTTCGGCAGGCCGAAATCGTGGATTCGGTAGTCGCCCGCGTCGAAGACCGGGTGGATCGCGACGATCATCCCGAGGTCATGGGCCGCCTGCCAGAACGGGTCGAGCCCCGGTTCGTCCAGTTCCCCGCCGCTCGTCTTCGGCTGCGTGCCGATCATGATCGAGCGGAAACCCATGCCATGCGCCTCGCTCATGACCTGCGCGGCGAGTTCGCCGTCCTGGGTCGGCACAACGGCCATGCCGATGAAACGCCCGCCGCTATCCTGCCCCGCCGCATGGAGGTGCCGATTGATCGCGCGGGCCCATTCCGCGCCCTCGGCCGGCGGCATATCGTTGCCGAACATGTCGAGCCAGCCCGCGACCACCTGCCGGTCGATCCCCTGCGCATCCATCCACGCAAGCCGCTTCGGCAGGTTCGTCAGGCCCGGCGACACCGGCCGCGTCGGCTTCTTGCCCGCGAAGGCGAAGCTGACGGAGCCGTCCTTCGGCGTCATCACCACGCTCGGGAATTCCGCGGCGCGGTCCTGGAGTTCCTCCAGCAGCGCGGGAGGGACGAGGTGGGCGTGGGCGTCGATGATCATGCGTTCTCCTCCGCCGCCGCGATGGCATCGCTGATGGCGCTCATCCGGATCGGCAGCTTGTTCAGGTGGATGCCCCATTGCGACACGGCGTCGTGGATCGCGCCGGAAATCGCCGCCGGGGCGCCGAGGTAGCCGCTTTCGCCCGATCCCTTCTGGCCGAACTCGGTCAGCGGCGAGGGCGTCTCGTGCTTCACGATCTCGACCTCGGGCATCTCGTGGGACGAGGGCATGAGGTAGTCGAGGAAGCTCTGGGTCATCAGTTGCCCCTCGCCGTCATAGGCGAATTCCTCGAGCAGCGCGGCACCGAGCCCGTGGGCAATGCCGCCGAGGGTCATGCCCTTGACGATGTGCGGATTTATCACCGTGCCGCAGTCGTGGCCGATCACGTAGCGCCGGATCTCGGGCTTCGCGAGCACCGGGTCGAAGGCGAGCAGGACCAGGTGGAATTCGAAGGAATAGCAGGGATACATCTGCACCTTGCCGTCCTTCGGCAGCGCGGTGCCGGTCGGCACCTGCTGGATGAAGTTGGCGGTCAGGCCCGGGTTGGTGCCGGGCGGCAGGTCGTGGAACCGGCGATGCGCGACATCCACGATCTCGTCCCAGGTCACCGTGCCGTCGGGCGTGACGACCGTGCCGTCTTCATAGCGGCAGGCGGCGGGATCGGCGCGGGAGAGATGGGCACCGATCGCCACCGCCTGCCGGATCAGCTCGCGCGCGGCATTGGCCGCCGCGCCGCCGAGCATGATCGCCATGCGCGACCCGACCGGAGAGTTGCCCGGCAGGCTCGACAGGCTGTCGGGCCGGACCACGCGGATGCGGTCGGGGTCCATCTGCAGGACCTCGCCCACCACCGTCGCGGCGAGGGTTTCGTGCCCCTGCCCCGACGACGTGGTGTGGATCGCCACCGTCACCTCGCCGAGCGCGTCGACATTGACCCGGCATCCTTCCATCCAGGTGGAGGTGCGGTTCTTCTCGTTCAGAAGCGGCTCGAAGGCCGAATTGCCGCCCGAGGGCTCGAGGCAGGCGGCGATGCCGATGCCCGCGCACAAGCCTTCGGCGCGCAGCCGGTCGCGTTCGGCCTGCAACTCCGCGTAATCCGCCGTCGCCAGCACCTTGTCGATCACGGCGTGGTAGTCGCCGCTGTCGTAGGTGCTGCCGGACGGGATCAGGTAGGGAAACTCTTCCGACCGGATCAGGTTCTTCTGCCGGAATTCCAGCCGGTCCATCCCCAGATGCGCCGCGACGCGGTCCATCATCGTCTCGATGGCGTAGTTCGTCGGCGACTGGCCGAAACCGCGCACGGCCTCCTGCACCGCCTTGTTCGTCGTCACCGACATGGCGCGGTACTGGACCGAGTTGATCCGGTAGGGCCCGACGATGGCGCCGATCGGCTTGCCGAGCTGGAACGGCGCGCGGCCGGCATAGGCGCCGGCATTGTCGAGCGCGCGCATCTTCATCGCGTTCACGGTCCCGTCGCGGTCGAAGGCCACCTCGATGTCGAAGATCCGTTCCGGCCCGTGGGCATCGCCCGAGCGCATGTTCTCCAGCCGGTCCTCGATCAGCCGCACCGGGCGGCCGAGCTTGCGGCAGAGATACCCCGCCAGCACCGTCTGCTTGATCCCGCGCTTCACGCCGTAGGATCCGCCCACGTCCACGTCGTAATGGACCCGCACGGCATTGCCCGGCAGTTTCAGCGCGCGGGCGATCTGATCGGCGTATTTCGGCATCTGGATCGAGGCCCAGACGTCCAGCACTTCGTCCCACGGGTTCCACTCGCAGATCACGCCGAAGGTCTCGATCGGCACGGTGGAGTTGCGGCCCCAGGTCACGCGCAGCTTCAGCGTCTCGTCGCTGCGGGCGAAGTCGTCCTCCACCGGGCCCCAGTCGAAGGTGCGGTCGAGCAGCAGGTTGGATCCGTGTTCGGGGTGAACCGGCGTGCTTTCGGGGTCCAATGCCTTCTCGGCATCGGTAAGGAAACCAAGGCGTTCCACCTCGACCTTCACGCGCTCGGCGGCATCCTCGGCCAGCGCGCGGGTGTCGGCGACCACGGCGGCGATCCATTCACCGGCGTAGCGGTTCTGCCCGACGGCGAGCGGGAAGCGGCGGACGTTCGGGGTGTCGAGACCGTTCATCAACGGGTTCACCGCGGCGGACAGTTCCGCGCCGTCGATGACGTAGTGCACGCCCTCCATCGCCAGCGCCTCGGACGCGTCGATCTTCACGATCTTCGCCGCCGGGTGCTGCGCCGCGACCAGCGCGACGTGGAGCATGCCTGGCCGGTCGAGATCCTGAACGAAGCGACCGGACCCCGCGACGAAGCGCTTGTCCTCGCGCACGCGGCGGTCGGTCGACAGGAAGCGCGGCTTGGTGTCGGCGTTCATTCCCCGGCCTCCATCGCCAACGCGTTGCTTTCGCGCAGCCGTTTCGCGGCCAGCCGGATCGCCTCCACGATCTGGCCGTAGCCGGTGCAGCGGCAGATGTTGCCTGAGATCGCGTCGCGGATTTCCTCGTCGGTCGGCTCCCGGTTGACGCCCAGGAGCGCCTTCGCCGCCAGAACCATGCCCGGCGTGCAGTAGCCGCACTGCATCCCGTGGGTTTCGCAGAAGCTGTCCTGGATCACGTCGAGCTCGCCCCGTTCCGGCGCGACGCCCTCGATAGTGGTGATGTCCAGCCCGTCGGACTGCACCGCCAGCATCAGGCAGGAGCGCACGGCCTCGCCGTCCACGATCACGGTGCAGGCGCCGCAGACGCCGTGTTCGCAACCCGCGTGCGTGCCCTTGAGGCCGCAACCATCGCGAAGCGCGTCGAGCAGGGTCGTGCGCGGCTCCACGTCGATGCCGTAGGTGCGGCCGTTGACTGTCAGATCGGTCTTCATGCGGCGTTCTCCCTCGCCGTCGCAAGCGCCTGGAACGCCAGCCGTTTCGCCGCGCGGGCGCGGTAGGTGGCAGTGGCGTGCAGGTCGTCCACGCAGTCGAGATCGGCCAGCGCCGCCTCGATCGCGCCTTTCAGGTCGTCGTCCGTCAGCCTCGTGCCGGCGAGGTCCGAGACATCCACCGCGACGGGCACGTCACCCACGCTGCCGATGCCCAGGAGCGCCTGCACGCAGGCCCCGTCATCGTCCAGCACCACCTGCGCCCCCGCGCTCGCGAAAGCGTAGTCGCTGCGGCGGGACGCGATTTCGTGGAACCCCGCGCCGACCCGGCCCGCGGGCTTCTTCGGAAAGATTACGCGGGTCATGAGGCCGCCCATCGGCGCCATGGTCACGGTCGGGCCGATGAAGAAGTCCTCCGGCTCGAACTCCACCTCCTCGCCGTCCTCGATGTAGACGATCCGCGCGTTCAGGATCGTCGCGGCGAGCGCGATTTCCGCTGAGGGGTCGCCGTGCGCTATGGAGCCGCCGACCGTGCCCCGCGCCCGCGTCGGCGGGTGGCCGACGTTCGGCAGCGCTGCGGCCAGGAGCGGCACCTGACGTGCGATCAGGTCGGATTTCAGCGCCACCGCCTGCCGGGTCGCGGCGGCGATCTCGATGCCCTCCGCGGTCTCGGTGATGCCTTGCAGGTCGGCGAGCCGGGTGATGTCCACCAGGATCGACGGCCGCGACAGCCGCATCGCCAGCATCGGCACCAGCGTCTGCCCGCCCGCGAGCACCCGCGCGTCGGGATCCGACGCCAGCGCCTCGCACGCCTCGTCGACCGAGGCGGGGCGGAGATATTCGAACGGGGCCGGCTTCACGTCAGGAAATCGGCAGGCCGGGGATCACCGGCGTCAGCACCGACATGCGCTGCTTGGAGATGAGCGGGCCGTCGACCTCGGACGCGGCCTTCGCGGCCTTCCAGCCGGCATCGCCGCCGAAGGATGCCCAGGCAGCCTTGCGCGCCTCGTCGTCCGGGAACCGGGTCAGGTAGGTGAGCATCCCGGTTTCGGCATCCGTGAAAGCGCCGAGCAGTTCGATCCCGTGCTCGGGAAACCGCGGCGCGACCTCGCGCTCGAAACGTTCGCGGACCTGGTCGGCGCGGCCATCGACATGCTCGTAGACACGCAGTTCGTACAGCATGCTCCCCCCCTTGTGATTGTCTTCTTCCTTGACTCGATTGATAGCAAGACAATCCGGGAGGGTCAAACGAAAGTGGCACAATTAGTAGGTTAATTTCCATGCCTTTACGCTGCATTGCAACATGATCGGCGCTGCATCGCGGAAATTGCCATCGGATTCATTGAGGAATTCGCCCCTTTCGAAAAATAGTTGCGACAATCCAAACATTGTCATATCCATTTCGGGCGAAACCGGGGGAAACATGGACTGGTATCCCACATTGCCGTTCGGCGAAGGCCCGCGCTACCTGCAGATCGTGGCCGCGCTGAAGAATGACATCTCGACGGGACGGGTCATGCCCGGCCAGCGCCTGCCGACCCATCGCGAGATGGCGGCGCAGCTCGGGCTCAGCATCGGCACGGTCTCCAAGGCCTACGCCGCAGCCGAACGCCAGGGGCTTATCTCGGGCCAGGTCGGGCGCGGAACCTTCGTGCTGCCGACGGCCCCCGACATCGGCGTGTCCGATTCCGGCGCGCCCGAGGATATCCGGGTGAACCTCGCGCTGAACGCGCCGCCCGATACCGGCGAGGCCGAGGCGCTCGGCGCGATCCTGTCCGAGATCACCGCCGACGACCGCTTTCCCAACCTTCTCGGCTACCTGCCCCACCAGGGGCTGGAGGCGCATCGCCGCGCGTTCGCCGACTGGCTCCTGGGCCACGGAAGCGACGCCGGCCCGTCCGGCGTCTACGTCACCCAGGGCGCACAACACGCGATCTCGATCGCGCTGCGGCTTCTGGCGCGGCCCGGGTCGCCGGTGATCGCCGAGAACCTGACCTATTCCGGCATGTCGGCCCTGGCGGTGATGGAACAATACGCGATGCACGGCGTCGCGATGGACCGTCACGGGCTGGTTCCGCAGGCGCTCGACGCCGCGTTTCGGTCCTCGGGCGCGCGGGTGCTCTACTGCACGCCAACTCTGCAGACCGCGACCGGCGCGGTCATGCCCGAGGAACGGCGCCGCGAGGTGGCGGAAGTCGTCCGCCGCCACGACGGCTGGATCGTGGAGGACGACGCTTACGGATTCCTGTGCGAAACGCCACCGCCGACGCTGTCCTCCTTCCTGCCGGAACGGAGCTTCTACGTCGTCAGCTTCGCCAAGTGTCTCGCCCCCGGCCTGCGGATCGGCGCGATGACCGCGCCGCCGGAGTTCCGCGACCGGATCGTGAACGCGATCCGCTGCTCGGGCTGGATGGCGAACGCGGTGATGGCCGAGGCCGTCGTGCGGATGATGCAATCGGGCGAACTGGATCGCCAGGTGGCGCGGAAGCGCGAGGCCGCGGCCGAACGCTCGGCGCTGGCGCGCGGGATCCTCGGCGACCTGCTGATCCCGACGGACGTGCCGGCTTTCCATGCCTGGCTGCGGATGCCCGCCGGGCGGAGCGCGCCGAGCCTCGCGGCCCAGGCGGCGCTGTCGGGCGTGACGCTCGCCGCGCCGAGCCCCCTGAACGCCGGTGGTTTCGCGGACGGGATCCGGTTGTGTCTCGGGGCGGCGCGGTCGCCCGACACGCTGCGCCGGGCGCTCACCACCGTCCGGGAAATCCTCAGCGAAACCGAGGAAATGGCGCTGGTCTGATCCCTGCCCCGCCGCCCGTCACGCGGCGAGGGATTCGTGGATCATCCGGCGGTAGCGTTCGCGTTCCGCCGCGCCGATCTCGCCCTCGATCTTCAGGTCGTGCGCGATCTCGGCCGGGCGCTTCAGCACCACGATCCGGTCGCCGATGTCGAACGCCTCGTCGATGGAGTGGGTGATGAAGACCGCGGTCTTGCGGTTCTCCTTCACCAGCCGCGCGAACTCGGTCCTGAGCCGCTTCGACGTCATCTCGTCGAGCGCAGAAAACGGCTCGTCGCACAGCAGGAGCTCCGCGTCCGTGGCAAAGGCCCGGCTGATCGAGACGCGCTGGCGCATCCCGCCCGACAGGGCGTGCGGGTAATCGTTCTCGTGCCCCTTGAGGCCGAGCTTTTCCAGCCAGTACATCGCGCGCTCGCGCCGTTCGGCCCGGGAAATCCCAAGGGATTCAAGCCCGAACTCCACGTTCTTCACGGCCGTCCGCCACGGCAACAAGCGGTCGGACTGGAACACGATCGCCATCTTGCCGCGATACCAGTCGAACTCGGTGAAGGGATTGCGCCCCATCACCCGCACTTCGCCATCGGTCGGCGCGGACAGGCCCGAGATCATGTTGAACATGGTGGACTTGCCGCAGCCGGTCTTGCCGAGAAGCGCCACGAGCTGACCCTTGGCGATGTCGAGGTCGAGGTTGTCGACCGCGACGAGATCGCCGAAGCGCTTGGTCACGCCGCGGAAGCTGATTTCCGGCCCCTCCGTCCCCGCCACGACGGAGACGTTGCCGTTGCGCCCTGCGGCGGTATCCGCGGTCTTTTCCATCTTGTCGATCTCCCGCTGCATCACCGGCGCTCCGACTTGGCGCGGTAGCGGAAGGCCACGCGCTCGAACTGGGACAGAAGCCACTGGAACAGCAGCACGAAGAACACGAGCTGGAGCGTCCAGGCGAGCGCACCGGCCATGTCGAAGAGCTGCTGCTGCTGCAGGAGCTGGAAGCCGACCCCGCCGGAAGACCCGACGAGTTCCGCTACCACGACGACGCGGCTCGCGTTGCCGAGGTTCACCTTCCACGCCGTCAGCATCTCGGGCAGGACGGCGGGCAGGACCATCGCGGAGAAATACTTGCCCCGGCTCGGCCGGAAGCTCATCACCATCTCCAGCAGGTCCTTGTTCATCCCCCTCAGCGCGCCGACGACCTGGAAGGTGAAGGCGGGCAGCGTGGTCATGATCATGATGAACAGGATGCGGAACTCGATCCCGTGGAACCAGATGATCGCGAAGACGACCCAGCTGAGCGCCGGGATGCCCTGGAAGAAGGTCAGCGTCGGCGTCAGCAGCCGGTCTGCGATATCCGAGGTATAGATCGCGACGCCGAGCACGACGCCGATCAGGAAGGCCCCGGCCAGCCCCGCGAGGATGCGCAGCGCCGTCGCCAGGACGCTGGAGAACTGCGACCACGTCGTCGCGATCTCCACCACCCGTTCGAACACGTCGATCAGCGACGGGAACAGGAACGGCGGAAAGAACGACGACGCGATCTGCCAGACCGCCGCGATCAGGACGAAGGGCGCGGCGATCCAGAACAGCCGCCGCGCGAAGGCGAGCACCGGCGAATTCGCCGGCACCGCGCCGTGGGTCGCGTCGCTCATTGCGCGTTGCCCGTGTAGATGGTGGCGTCGGACGGGGTGCCGGGCAGGTATTCAAGCTCGACGCCCACCTGGTAGACGCTGCGGATCTCGTCCTGCATGTCGGACGCCCAGGCGACGTTGAGCCCGAGCCGGTCGTTCTGCTGGATCAGCGTGGCGTAGTTGGTGGCCACGTCGCCCTCTCCGCCCGCGATGATGACCGCGGCTTCCTCGGGGTTCTCCATCACCCAGGCCGCGGCCTCGGCGTAGGTGTCGTAGAGCGCCTGCACCGCGTCGGGGTTCTCCGCGACCCAGTCAGTATGGGCGGCGACGCCGAGATAGGGGATGTGCTCCGACCCCGCGAAGTCCGCCCAGGCGCCGGTGATGTTCAGGTCGAGCGCGCGGATGTCGGGGTTCTGCGCCGAAAGCGAGGTGAAGGCCGGCTCCCACAGCTGGACGGCGGCGGCCCGGTCGGCCATCGCGTAGCCGACGAGACCCGGCGGCGCGGTGTTGACCGCGTTCACGCCCGACAGGTCCACGCCCTGCTGCGCTGCCAGCCAGCGGAACATCTGGTAGTTGGTGGTGCCGGTCGCGGCGGCGAGGTCCTGGCCTTCTAGGTCGGACAGCGACTGCACGTCGTCGCGCGTGGTGACGACCGCGCCCCAGTAGTCGAACAGGTTGAACAGGTAGGTCGCCTCGACCCCGCGTGCCTCGGCAAGGCCCACGGTCAGGAGAGCGGCCGAGCCGCCGACCTGGAATTCGCCGGAGTTGAACTGCGCGGCATAGGCGTCGGGCGTGCGTTCGGCGAAGGTGATGTCGAGCCCGTGGGCGGCGCCGATGTCCATCGCGTTGATGACCGGCGGCAGGAACGCGCCAAGCGAGGGCGGGCCGAAGACGACGATGGAGACCTCGGTCAGGTCCTGCGCCAGGGCGGGGCCGGACAGGGCCGTGGCGGTGAGCGCGAGAGCCAGGATTCGTTTGCAAGACATTCGGTTTTCCTCCCTGTTCGCAATCTTTTCGGGTCCCCCGGTGATCCCGGAATCCGCGCGATTGCGACACCATGCTAGAAGCATCTGGCGCAGATTGTCAACTTTATGATAGTTCAATATTGGGTTTGGTCGCCGCATAATGATACAATCATGTTGCGGCTGCGAAGGGTTCGAGGTGGAAACTTCTGCAATGCACTATCTGGCAACGAAATTTTCTCTCGCGGATGCAGCGTCAAATCCGGCCTCCGGGCGGATTGTCATACTTCTTGGCACCTTCGGATACTGTAAGTGACGGTGCTGATCGCCCTCGCCGCGGTCGGGTCACTCCTTCTCGGGGCGGTCGTGAAGGGCGTGCTCGGCATCGGGTTGCCGATGGTCGCGATCCCGTTGCTGACGCTGGTCGCCGGGTTGCCGCAGGCGCTCGCGATCGTCAGCCTTCCCGTCGCGGCGGCGAACCTGATGCAGGTCTGGCAATTCCGCCGCGCGGGCCGGAAACCGCGGGTGCTGTGGCCGTTCCTCCTTGCGGGCGCGGCGGGAACGGCGGCGGGGACGGTGATCCTCGCCAATGTCCACGAGGCATGGCTGGAGCTGATCCTTTCTGTTCTTCTGGCGGTCTACATCGCGATGCGCCTCCTGCGGTCTGTGGCGCGCCTGGGCGACCGGGGCGCTACCGCCGTCGCCGCGCCGGCAGGGCTGGCCGCGGGGCTGCTGCACGGCACCACGGGCATCTCGGGGCCGCTCAGCATCACGTTCTTCCACGCGCAGCGGCCGGAGCGGCCCGAGTTCATCCTCGCCACCGGGCTCGTGTTCCTCGTGTTCACGCTGGTCCAGATCCCCATGCTCGGCGCGACGGGCATCTTCGGGGCGGAGGCGGCACTGGCGGGTCTTGCCGGACTGCCCGCGGTCGCGGCCGGGCTGTGGCTCGGCAACCGGCTCGCGCGGCGCATGTCGGCGCGGGTGTTCGACCGCCTGATCCTCGCCGTCCTGTGCTGGACCGCAGGAGCGCTGGCGTGGCGTGCGATCCCTGCGCTGCTCGGGGCGTGACGGGGGTGCCGGATTCCGTGCGTCCCCCTGCCCCGCGCATCCGCTCAGGCCTGCATCAGCACCATGTCGCAGTCACGGCTTCGGCGGCGCAGAAGCTCCACGTTCCTCATGTCGTTGCCCTCGGCGCGGGCGATCGCGGCGTCGGGGGAAAGCCCCTCGGCGAGCCAGCGGTCGACCAGCCTGCGGCGAAGCGTTCCGGTCTCCGCGTCGATCCAGATCGTGAGGTCCCAGTAATCGCCGAGCCGCGTCCACGGCGCGTCATCCAGCACGAGGTAATTGCCCTCGACCAGCACGAAACCGGTATCGGCGGGCAGGAACCCGGCCCCGGCGATTGCGATGTCGCGGCTTCGGTCGAAGACGGGAAAGACCAGGGTCTCGCCTGCCGCGGCGCGGGCGATGGCGTGGACGAAACCGTCCGCGTCGAAGGTTTCCGGCGCGCCCTTGCGGTCGAGCAGACCGCGTTCGACGAGGATGCGGTTGTCGAGATGGAAGCCGTCCATTGGCACCACCACCGCGCCGTGACCGAGTTCGGCAAGCCGGGCCGACAGCGCCGCCGAGACGGTCGATTTCCCCGCGGCCGGCGGCCCGGCCAGCGCCACCAGCCTGCGCCCCGGCGGCAGCGCGACGAGGCGTTCGGCGGCGCGCTCGGCAAGGGCGAAGGGGTCGGTTTCCCCCGCGCTCATCGCCACGGCCTGCATGCGTGCTGTCCCGGTATCCTCATGCGCTCTCCTCCGACGGGCAGCCTGTCCCGGTGCGGATGCGGGGGCAAGGGGCCGGATCGTGCCGGGCAAACAGCCGCCGGGATTATATTTCGTGCGGGCGGGAACCTTGCGCCGGATCGGGACGTTTGGGACAATGCTACCAATAGTCGCGCCGGCGAAAGACCCGCGCGATCCGACCGCAGGGGCAGGATGAACGACGTCAGCGAAACAGGGGCCGGGTCACGGCACGAACATCCATTGCATCCTGGCCCCGCGGATCAGATGACGCTACGGCAACTTCTGCGCCGCGCAACACGCCCCGACCATGACCGCGCCGAAGCCGCCTTCGCGGGATTTCACGACGACCCCTCCACCCACATGGCGGCGTTCCTCCGCGCCCAGTCCATTGCACTCTGTGCGCTGGATCATCGACGCGAGGGGGAAGCGGATGCCTCAGAGGGCGGGCTGCTGGCGACACTTATCGACGACCTCGCCGCCGATGGCGCCGCCGGCGCGGACGGGGCCGAGGACGGACCCGCGCTCGACACGCTCGCCATCGCCTACGTCGTCACCGGATCCCGTCTCGGGACCGAGGTCTTGCGGCGGCGGCTGGTCGAGGCCGGCATCGCGCCCCTGCCCCGCTACTTCGCCGCGCGCGATACCGCCGGCGCATGGCGCGGGGTCTGCGACGCGCTGGCCGAGGTGCCGGTGAACACGCCCCGCGCGGACCGCATCGTCGCGGACGCCCGGACCGCCTTCGGACTATTCCTCCGCGCCGCGGAGAACGAGAAAATGACCGGCCCCGCGGCCGGGACAGGAGTGCCGTGACGAGTACGACGACAAGCGTTGACCTGACCAACTGCGACCGCGAACCGATCCACCGGCTCGGGCGGGTGCAAAGCTACGGCGCCCTCGTGGCCGTCGGCCCGGACTGGCGCGTGGCCCATGCCTCCGAGAACCTCGGCACGGTGCTCGGCGTGGACGCTGCCGACGCCGTCGGCGCGCCGCTCTCCGCGATCATCCGGGACGATGCCCTCGCCCGCATCCGGCGCTACATGGGCGCGGTCGAATCCAGCGACAACGCGGTGCGGGTCTTCGGTGTGGAGCTCCGGGACGGCGGCGGCGCCTTCGACATCTCGATCCACCAGGGCGGCCGGCTGCTCATCATCGAGTTCGAGCCCAAGGGCCGCAGCGTCGAGACCGACCTGCTGAGCGAGGTTCACCCCCTGATCCGGCGGATCCGTTTCAAGGAAGACCTCGCGACGCTCGCCAGCGACGCCGCGCGCGGCCTGCGCTACCTGTCCCGCTTCGACAGCGTGATGGTCTACCGGTTCGAACGCGACGGGTCGGGACAGGTCATCGCCGAAAGCCGCGCCGATGGCGAGCGGCGCTACATGGACCAGCGGTTTCCGGCCAGCGACATCCCGAAACAGGCGCGCGCGCTCTACAAGCGCTCGCTGCTTAGGCTGATCGCGGACGTGGGCGATCCCGGCGCGGCGATCCTGCCGGGGACGGGGCCGGACGGACAGCCGATCGACCTGTCGCTCGCCGTGACGCGGGCGGTGTCGCCGATCCACATCGAGTACCTCGGCAACATGGGCGTCGGCGCGTCGATGTCGGTGTCGATCATGAAGGACGGCGAGCTCTGGGGCCTCTTCGCCTGCCACCACGACAGCCCCCACTACATCGACTACGAACGCCGGACGGCGGTGGAGATGTTCGGGCACCTGTTCTCCTACGAACTCGGCCGCTACGAGGAATCGCTCCGCCGGAAGGCGCAGGACGCGACCTCGGCGTTGCAGACGCGGTTGGTGGAACGGTTCGGCGACGCGCGGCCGGCCGCCGCGCAGCTCCTGGCCCTCACCTCCGAGATCGCTCAGGTCATCCCCCATGACGGCGCCGCGGTGATCCTCGGCGGCAAGGCCCATTCGCAGGGCGACGTGCCAGACGAGGCCGCGCTGGCCTCCCTGGTGGAGGCGATTTCCGAGGCCGTGCCGAAGGAGATCATGGCGATCGAATGCCTCGCCGACTTCCACCCGCCGGCCCGCGCCTATTCGAAGGGATGCGCCGGGGCGCTGGTGATCCCGGTATCGGCACTGGAACATGACTACCTGATCTTCTTCCGCCGCGAGATCGAGGTGGTGATGAACTGGGCGGGCGACCCGTCGAAGCCCGTGCAGGTCGGCCCGAACGGCATCCGCCTGACCCCGCGCGCGAGCTTCGAGTTGTGGCAGGAGACCGTGGCCGGGCATTCCGCGCCCTGGGACGATTACACGATGGTCGCCGCCGAACGGCTGCGCCAGATCATGCTGGAGGTCGTGCTGAAGGTGGCAGAGGCCGGGAACGCCGCCCGTGCCCGCGCCGCGGAGCAGCAGCAGCTCCTGATCTCGGAGCTGAACCACCGGGTCCGCAACATCCTGAACCTGATGCGCGGCCTCGTCGCGCAGTCGAAGGCCGGCGCGCGGTCCGTGACCGAGTTCACCGAGAGCCTCGACGGACGCATCCATTCGCTGTCCCGCGCCCATGACCAGCTCACGCGGGAGAACTACGAACCCGCCTCGCTGAAGTTCCTGATCCGCACCGAGTTCGAGGCCTATGCCGACGCCAAGGCGGAACGGGTCGAGATCGACGGGCCCGACGCCATGATCGCGCCCGCCGCCTACTCCACGCTGGCGCTGGTGCTGCACGAGATGGCGACGAACTCGATCAAGTACGGGGCGCTCAGCGACCGGGCCGGGCGGGTCGAGGTCTCGCTCGCCTTCGACGGCACCGGAGCGCTGACCGTCGGCTGGATCGAACGCGGCGGTCCCGCCGTGCGCCCGCCCTCCCGCCGCGGCTTCGGCACCGCCATCGTCGAACGGTCGATCCCGCACGAACTGAACGGCGCGGCAGAAATCCACTACCGCGTGACGGGCGTGGAGGCCGAGTTCCGCATCCCCGCCCGCCACGCCACCCGGGCGACGGACGCCGTGTCCGACACCGCCCCGGAAAGCGAGGCCAGGACGGCCCCCGCGGCGGCACGTCCCGGGGTCGCCCTGTCGGGCAATGGCTTGGTCCTGGAGGATTCGCTCATCATCGCGATGGACGCGGCCGACATCCTGCAGGGGCTCGGCGCGAACCGGGTCGACATCTCCGCCTCGGTCGAGGAGGCGTTGTCGCGGATCGACACCGCGCCGCCCGACTTCGCCCTTCTCGACGTCAATCTCGGCAGCGAGCAGTCGGTGCCCGTGGCCGAGAAGCTGGCCGCGCTTGGCATCCCCTTCGTGCTGGCGACGGGCTACGGCGAAACCGGCAGTCTCGCAGACGTCTACCCGCCCTGCGTCATCGTGCAGAAACCGTTTTCGAACGAGACGTTGGCCTCCGGATTCGCCGAAGCCCTCGCGTCCGGAAACTCGTTGCCCGAGGGGTGATTCTCTCATAGTTTCCTGCCCCGGAACGCCGCGACGATCGCGGTGGATGCGCGCCGGGGGGCCAGACGATGCAGATGTTCGCGGGCGATCCCGAGTTCGAAAGCGATACGGTCACGTCGGCCGTCGGCTTCCTCGCGCAGCGCGCAAATGTCTGCGTCAAGGTTCTGGACCGCGATGGCCGCATCGTCGCCGTCAACCGGCGCGGCCTGGAGCTGCTGGAGACCACGGCGGAGGCCGTGTGCAACGCCATCTGGACCGAGTTCTGGGACGGTGCGACGCGGCAGGAGGCCGAGGCCTGCGTCAAGCGCGCCTTTGCGGGCGAGGCCGGGACGTTCACCGGGGTCTATCGCATCGGCGACCGCGACACCCAGTGGGAGATCGAGGCCTTCCCGCTGGAATGGTCCGAGGGCGCGGTGACGAGGGTCTTGGTCCTGTCGTCGCTCCTGACCGGGACGGCGAACGCCCTGCCGGATGCCGACATGACCAGGAAGGTCAGCGATCTGCTGCACACATTCTCCAACATGGCGAGCGTCGCCGCGGGCGGTGCGCGGCTTCTGAAACGCGGTCTCGGCGCCGAGGAAACCGCCCAGGTCGCGGAGCAGCTGAACGACGCGGCCGAGCGGGCGGAACGGACGCTGGCGGAGTTTTCCCGCATCCTCGGCCGCGGCAGCCGCGCGGGCTGAGCATCGCGCCCGCCGCCGGTCAGACGATCCCGCCCGATCCGCCCGTCATCGCCGGCCGTTCGCCCGCCACCTTCGCCCGGTATCCCGCCTGCCTGTAGGTCGCGACCGGGTCGATCGCACCGCCGGAGTCCAGCCGCGCCATCGCGAGGATCGGCTCCACATCGGTGCGGAACCCCGCCTTCAGCGTCGCCGCCGCCATCAGCGCGTCATTGCCGTCCTGGTAGCCCGCCAGCGCGGTGCGATCCACGATCAGCGCCTGGGCATAGGCGCGGCAGACCTCCATCGCCGACGACATCAGGCTTTCGATCGGGTCGGTGACGTTGTGCGACTGGTCCAGCATGTGGGCGGGGTCGAACCCCGGCGTGCCCTCCGCCGCGACCAGTTCGTTGAACACGAGGAACAGCCGGAACGGGTCGATGGACCCGGTATCGAGGTCGTCGTCGCCGTACTTGCTGTCGTTGAAGTGGAACCCGCCGAGCTTGCCGAACCGGATCAGGCGCGCGACGATCATCTCGATGTTCACGTTCGGCGCGTGGTGGCCGAGATCGACGAGGCAGAACGCCCGGTCCCCCAATTCCTGCGCGATCAGGTAGTTCGTGCCCCAGTCCTGCACCACGGTGGAATAGAACGCGGGCTCGTACATCTTGTGCTCGGTGAAGAGCCGCCAGTCGTCGGGCAGCTCCGCGTAGATCGCCTTCGCCGCGTCGAGGTAGCGGTCGAACTGGCGCGTGAAATCCGCCTGGCCGGGGAAATTCGATCCGTCGCCGATCCAGATCGTCAGCGCCTTCGACCCGATCGCCCGGCCGATCTCGATGCATTCGAGATTGTGCTCCACAGCCTGCCGCCGCGTGGCCGCGTCGGTATGGCTGAGCGAGCCGAACTTGTAGGACCGCGGCTGCTGCGGCTGGTCCTGGAAGGTGTTGGAGTTCATCGCGTCGAAGGTCAGCCCGACCGTCTTCGCCTTCGCCTTCAGGTCCTCCGCCGGGGCCTTGTCCCACGGGATGTGCAAGGAAACAGAAGGCGTTGCGCGGGTAAGTTGATGTATCACCCCGCAATCGTCGAGTTTGTCGAAGATGTCCCGCGGCTCGCCCGGGGCCGGGAAGCGGGCGAAGCGCGTGCCGCCGGTGCCGACGCCCCAGGACGGGATCGCGACGCCGTAGGCCGCCACCTTCGCCCGGACCGCATCGATGTCCAAGCCGCGCCGGGCAAGCTGCGCGCCGAGCGCGTCGTAGTCGGACCTCAGCGCCGCCTCGCGCTCCGCGTTGGCCGCCTCGATCACGTCGCTGTCGATCATGCCCATCCTCCCCGACGGCATATGCGGGGCGGTGTCGGTCCCGCCGCCCCGCCCGTTACCGCGTGAACGCCTGCACGTTGCCCGCGTCCACGTTCACGATGTTCCCGGTCGATTTCGCCGACTGGTCAGAGGCGAAGAAGTAGCAGGCCTCCGCGATGTCCTCTGGGTAGACCGACCGCTTGAGCATGGAGCGTTCCCGGTACATCTCCTCCAGCCCTTCCTTGTCGGTGCCGTATGTCGAAGCCCGCTGGTCGAGCCATTCGCCGGACCAGATCTTCGACCCCCTGAGCACCGCGTCGGGGTTCACCACGTTGACGCGGATGCCCGCGCCCGCGCCTTCCAGCGCGAGGCAGCGGGCGAGGTGGATTTCCGACGCCTTGGCCGTGCAGTAGGCCGAGGCATTGGGCGACGCGGCGAGCCCGTTCTTGGACGCCACGAACACCACCGACCCGCCGATCCCCTGCGCACGCAGCATCCGGAATGCCTCCCGGCTGACGAGGAAGTAGCCCGTCGACAGGATCTCCATGTTGCGGTTCCAGAGTTCCAGCGTCGTGTCCTCGACCGGGGCCGAGGACGCGATGCCCGCGTTCGACACGAGGATGTCGATGCCCCCGAACTCCACCGCCACGTCGGCGTAGGCGGCTGCCACCGCGGCCTCGTCGGTCACGTCCATCACCGCGCTGCGGATCACGTCGCGGCCATGCCGTTGCACCAGCCGTTCGCGTGCGGCGTCGAGCGCTTCGGCGTCGATGTCGGCCAGCACCACGCAGGCGCCTTCCGACAGGTACTTCTCGGCCGTGGCCGATCCGATCCCGCCGGCCCCGCCAGTGACCAGCGCCACCCGGCCCGCGAGCGATTTCGGCTTCGGCATCCGTTGAAGCTTGGCCTCTTCCAGGAGCCAGTACTCGATGTCGAACGCCTCCTGCTCCGGCAGGCCCTGGTATTCGCCGACGGCACTTGCGCCGCGCATGACGTTGATCGCGTTGACGTAGAACTCGCCCGAGATCCGCGCCGTCGCCTTGTCCTTCGCGAAGGTGATCATGCCGACCCCGGGGACGAGGTAGACGACCGCGTTCGGGTCGCGGATCGCGGGGCTGTCGGGGTGCTTGCAGCGGTCGTAATAGGCCGCGTAATCCTCGCGGTAGGTGGCGACCTGCGACGGTAGCCCGTCTAGCACCGCGTCGAGGTTCCGCGCCGCCGGGTCGAAATCCACCACCAGCGGGCGGATCTTGGTGCGCAGGAAGTGGTCCGGGCAGGAGGTGCCGAGCGCGGCGAGCGCGGGCATGTCGGCCCCGTTGACGAATTCCAGCACCGCGTCGCCGTCGTCGAAATGGCCGACCATGTGATGCTGGCCCGAGACCATGCCGCGGATCGCGGGCATCAGCCGCGCGGCGACGGCGCGCCGGTCGGCTTGGGGCAGGCTGTCGTGCTTCGCGCCGCCGAAGGCCGGAACCCCGCGCGTCCGCCCGGCCAGCCATTCCGTCGCGGTGTTGATGACGTCGATCGTGGTGTCGTAGCAGGCGCGCGCGGTGTCGCCCCAGGTGAAGAGCCCGTGGCTTTCCAGAACGACCCCATCCGCGCCTGGGTTGTCGAGGCAGAACTTCTCCAGCCACAGCCCCAGTTCGTAGCCCGGCCGCTTCCACGGCAGCCAGCCGATGCGGTCGCCGAAGATCTCGCGGGTCAGCTCCTTCGACCCTTTCGAGGCGGCGATTGCGATGATCGCGTCGGCATGGACGTGATCGACGTGTTTCCGTGGGACGTAGGCGTGCAGCGGCGTGTCGATGGAGGCCGCGCGCGGGTTCAGGGCGAAGGTGCAGTGCGGCAGGTAGCCGACCATCTCGTCCTCGTGCTCCACGCCCCGGTAGAGCCCCTTCAGGGCGTTGAGCTTCTCCATGTAAAGCGTTGCGAAACCGTCCATTTTCATGGATCCGATATCGCCGCCGGAGCCCTTGACCCAAAGCACCTCGACCGGCTCGCCGGTCAGCGGGTCGGTCTCCGTCACCTTGGCGGAGGTATTGCCGCCGCCGTAATTGGTCACGCGCTTGTCGGCACCGAGGATGTTGGAGCGATAGAGCAGAAGCTCCGACTCGCTCATGCCCTCGGTCTTGGCATCGTCCCAGGCATTGGCAAGCCGTTGATTTCCGGAAACTTCCAGCATCGCGTCCTCCCTGCGCGCGGGCCTGTCGGCACGCCTTCCCTGCCCCGGAACCTGCGCGCTCGCCCTATTGGTGTCAATCAGTTTCAATCATGTTCGCTCATTCTGCGCCGCAGCATGATTGGAAATGATCGAAGCTGATTGACAGGTTCGACGAATCTGCGCAACCTCGGTGCCAGGGAGGACGGAAATGCACGAGAAGGAACGCCACAGGATCATCCTGTCCGCGGTTCAGGACCGGCCGGTGGTGACCGTGTCCGATCTCTGCGACCTCACCGGCGTTTCCGAGGCCACGATCCGCCGCGACATCGCCACCCTGCATGTCCAGAAGCGCCTGCGCCGCGTGCGCGGCGGGGCCGAGGCGATCGCGCCGCCGCCCTTCGTCGGGCTCGCCGGACGCACCTTCGCGGTCAACCAGACCCGCGCCAGCCAGCAGAAGCAGGCGATCGCGCGCGAGGCGGTGGCGTTGTGCGAGGACGGCGACTCGATCATCATCAACGGCGGCACCACCACGTTCCAGATGGTCCATCCGCTGGCGACCCGGCGGATGCAGGTCTTCACCAACTCCTTTCCCATCGCCGAGCACCTGCTGAAGCATTCGCGGAACGCGGTGATGCTGCCGGGCGGCACGATCTACCGCGAACAGAACATCATCCTGTCGCCGTTCGACAACGACGTGGCCCGCAACTTCTACGCCCGCCGCATGTTCATGGGCGCGCAGGGGATCGGGCCGCTCGGGCTGATGGAGGCCGACCCGCTCCTGATCCAGGCCGAGCAGAAGCTGATCGGCCAGGCCGACGAGCTGATCGTGCTGGTGGACAGTTCCAAGTTCGAGAACCGGTCGAGCCTCGTGCTCTGCCCGTTGTCGAAGATCGACGTGATCGTGACCGACGACGGCATCCCGGACCACGCGGCCGCGATGCTGGAGGCCGCGGACATCAGGCTCGTCATCGCCCCCACGGGCGCGGCCGAGCGGGAGGAGGAGGCGGCGTCCTGACCAGAAGCGCCGTTTGAAGCTACCGATCCAAGGGAGGACACCATGAAAGTAGCGAAGAGAATACTGGCGGCGCTGGCCGCGGTCGCGTCACTGGCGCTGCCGGCGGCGGCGCAGGACGATCCGGTGCGGATCGCCATCGTCGTCAAGGCGCTCGGCATCGGCTTCTTCGAGGCCGCGGCGGAGGGCGCCGAGGAAGCGGCCGCGGAGCTCGGCAACGTCGAGATCATCTACACCGGCCCGACCGAGACCACGGCCGAGGGCCAGATCGAGGTCATCAACGCGCTGATCGCCCAGGGCGTCGACGCCATCGCCGTGTCGGCCAACGACCCCGACGCGCTGGTCCCCGTGCTGCAGCGGGCGATGGACCGCGGCATCACAGTGATCTCGTGGGATTCGGGCGTCGAGCAGGACGGCCGCCAGATGCACCTCGCGCCGTCCTCGGACGAGCTGATCGGGCGGATGATCATCCAGCTCGCCGCCGACCACCTGCCCGATGGCGGTGACGTGGCGGTGCTGTCGGCCTCGGCCACGGCGACGAACCAGAACACCTGGATCGCCGAGATGAACGCGGTGATGGACGACTATCCGAACATCAACGTCGTCGCGACGGTCTACGGTGACGACCTCGCCGACAAGTCCTACCGCGAGGCGCAGGGCCTCATGCAGTCCTACCCCGATCTCGACGCGATCATCGCGCCGACCTCGGTCGGCATTGTCGCCGCGGCGCAGGCCGTGGAGGACGCGGGCCGCGTGGGCGAGGTGAACGTGACGGGTCTCGGCCTGCCGTCCGAGATGGCCGGCGCGATCGAGAGCGGCGCGTCGCAGAGCTTCGCGATCTGGAACCCGATCGACCTCGGCTATGCCGCGACCATGATCGCGTTCAACCTCAGCCAGGGCAACGCGACTGCCGAGCCGGGCGGCACCATCCCGATGGGCCGCATGGGCGAGGTCGAGCTCGACGACACCCTGTCCGGCGCGATGTCCGACCCGTTCGTCTACGACGCGTCGAACATCGAGCAGTTCCGCGACATCTTCTGATCCGCGGACCGGATGACGGGCGGCCCGCGGGATGACCCCGCGGGCCGCCTGCCCCGCCCCATGCCAGCCTCGGTGACCGGGATGCAGATGCACGCCAAGGACATGACGGCCGAGCCCCGCGGGGAAACCGCCCCGGGCCCGGTGCTCGCGCTCGACGGGATCGTGAAGACCTTCCCCGGCGTCCGCGCGCTCGACGGCGTCCACCTGGCGCTCCACCCCGGCGAAGTCACGGCGCTGGTGGGCGAGAACGGCGCCGGCAAGTCGACGGTCGTGAAGATCCTGACCGGCATCTACCAGCCCGACGGCGGCGAGATCCGGCTCGACGGCAGCCCGGTCCGCTTTCCGACCGCGCAGGCGGCGTCCGAGGCCGGGATCACCGCGATCCACCAGGAAACCGTGCTGTTCGACGACCTGACCGTGGCCGAGAACATCTTCGTCGGCCACGCCCCCCGCGGGCGGTTCGGCCTGATCGACTGGCGCGGCCTGAAGGCGCGCGCCCGCGAGATCCTCGACGGGATCGGCGCGCGGATCGACCCCGACACACGGCTCCGCGATCTCGGCATCGCGTCGAAGCACCTCGTGGCCATCGCCCGCGCGCTGTCGGTCGAGGCCCGCGTGGTCATCATGGACGAACCCACCGCCGCCCTGTCCCACAAGGAGATCGAGGAGCTCTACGAGCTGGTCGAGCAGCTCAAGCGCGCCGGCAAGGCAATCCTCTTCATCTCCCACAAGTTCGACGAGATCTTCCGCATCGCCGACCGCTACACCGTGTTCCGCGACGGCGCCTTCATCGCCGAGGGCCGGATCGACGAGGTCGGCCACGACGACCTGGTGAAGATGATGGTCGGCCGCTCGGTCGACGCGATCTTCCCCGCCCGCGCCGCCGATCCCGGCGACACCGTGCTGGCGGTCGATGGCTTCTGCCACCCGACCGAGTTCGACGGCATCTCGTTCACGCTCCGCCGGGGCGAGATCCTGGGATTCTATGGTCTCGTCGGCGCCGGGCGGTCCGAGTTCATGCAGGCGCTCTTCGGCATCACCGCGCCTTCCGCCGGGTCCGTGTCCATCGACGGCGCACCGGTCCGCATCGCCAGCCCCGCCGACGCGGTGCGGCACGGCATCGTCTACGTTCCGGAGGACCGCGGGCGGCAGGGCGCGATCACCGCGCTGCCGATCTTCCAGAACGTCACCCTGCCCTCGCTAGCGCGCACCTCGCGCCGGGGCTTCCTGCGAATGGCCGAGGAATTCGCGCTCGCCCGCGAATACACCGCCCGCCTCGACCTGCGCGCCGCCGCGCTCGACGCGGAGGTCGGCACGCTGTCGGGCGGCAACCAGCAGAAGGTGGTGATCGCGAAGTGGCTGGCGACGAAGCCCCGCGTCATCATCCTCGACGAACCCACCAAGGGCATCGACATCGGCTCCAAGGCCGCGGTGCACGCGTTCATGGCGGAACTCGCGGCGCAGGGGCTCGCCGTCATCATGGTCAGCTCGGAAATCCCGGAGGTGCTCGGCATGTCGGATCGCGTCATCGTCATGCGCGAGGGGCGCATGGCGGCGGAACTCCACGGCGGCGACCTGACGCCCGAGACGCTGGTGCGCCACGCCGCGGGGATCGAGGGGGCCGCGGCATGATCGCCCGGCTGCTCACCTCGCGCGAGGCGCTCCTGACCGGGGCCATCGCGCTTCTGCTGGTCCTGATCGCCAGCCGCTTCCCCGCCTTCGTGGAGCCCGGCAACCTCGCCTCGGTGTTCAACGACACCGCGCCGCTGATCCTGCTGGCGCTCGGCCAGATGGCGGTGATCCTGACCCGCTGCATCGACCTGTCGGTGGCCGCGAACCTCGCGCTGACCGGGATGGTGGTGGCGATGCTGAACGCCGCCGCGCCGGGGGTGCCGATCGCGGTGATCCTCGTGCTGGCGGTCGCGCTCGGCGCGCTAATGGGGATGGTCAACGGGATCCTCGTCTGGAAACTCGACATCCCGCCCATCGTCGTCACGCTCGGCACCATGACGATCTTCCGCGGGATCATCTTCGTCATCTCCGGAGGCGACTGGGTGAACTCCCACGAGATGAGCGCGGCCTTCAAGGCATTTCCCCGGGCCGAGATCCTCGGCCTGCCGGTACTGAGCTGGATCGCGCTGACCGTCATCGCCGCCTTCGGGCTGTTCATGGCCCGCGCGCCCCTCGGCCGCGCCTTCTTCGCCGTCGGCGGCAACCCCCACGCGGCGGTCTATACCGGCCTGAACGTGGGCCGCGCGCAGTTCTGGGCCTTCACCGTGTCGGGCGCGCTGGCCGGGCTGACCGGGTATCTCTGGGTCTCGCGCTATGCCGTCGCCTATGTCGACATCGCCGGCGGGTTCGAACTCGAGGTCGTGGCCGCCTGCGTCATCGGCGGCATTTCCATCGCAGGGGGCATCGGGTCGGTCGGCGGCACGGTGCTCGGCGCACTGTTCCTCGGGGTCATCAAGAACGCCCTGCCGGTGGTCAACGTATCGCCGTTCTGGCAGCTCGCGATCTCCGGCACCGCGATCCTGATCGCCGTCGCGATGAACGCCCGCGCGAGCCGGCGAAAGGGCCGCGTGATCCTGAAGCGCGCGGAGGCCCCGGCATGAGCGCGACCGGCACCGACCGCGTGATCCCCGACCGGCTGCAAAGCCCGTTCCAGCGCCGCCTGAAGTCGTGGGAGACGCTGCTGCTGGCGGTCGCCGTGGCGATCTTCGTGCTGAACTCCTTCGCCTCGCCCTACTTCCTCAACGCGTGGAACCTCAGCGACGCGACCTTCAACTTCACCGAGAAGGCGATGATCGCCTTCGCGATGGCGCTGCTGGTCATCTCGGGCGAGATCGACCTGTCCGTCGCCTCGATCATCGCGCTGGCCTCGACGGCGATGGGGGCCGCGGTGCAGATCGGGGCCGGTGCGCCCGCGCTGATCGCCATCGGTCTCGTCGTCGGCCTCGCCTGCGGCGCGTTCAACGGCGTGCTCGTCACGATCATGGGCCTGCCCTCCATCGTCGTGACCATCGGCACGATGAGCCTGTTCCGCGGCATCGCCTACATCGTGCTCGGCGACCAGGCCTATGGCGGCTACCCGCCCGACTTCACCTGGTTCGGCCGCGGCTACGTGTTCTGGGTGATCTCGTTCGAACTGGTGCTGTTCTTCGCGCTCGCGCTGGTGTTCGGGGTGGTGCTCCACAAGACCAACTTCGGCCGCTCGGTCTACGCCATCGGCAACAACCCCACGGGCGCGCTGTTTTCGGGGATCCGGGTGACGCGGGTGAAGTTCATCCTGTTCCTGCTGACCGGGCTCATGTCCGGGGTTGCGGCGGTCTGCCTGACCGGGCGGCTCGGCTCCACCCGGCCCTCCATCGCGCAGGGGTGGGAACTGGAGGTGGTGACGATGGTCGTGCTCGGCGGCGTCTCGATCCTCGGCGGGTCGGGGTCGATCCCCGGCGTCGTCATCGCCGCCTTCGTCATGGGCCTCGTGACCTTCGGCCTCGGGCTTCTGAACGTCCCGGGCATCGTGATGTCGATCTTCATCGGCCTCCTGCTGATCGGGGTCATCGCCGCGCCGCGGATCTGGACGCGGCTGCGGTCGCGGGCGGCCGCGTGATGGAGAAATACGCCTTCACGATGCGATTGAATCCCGGTGCCGCCGACGAGTACGAGAAACGGCACGACGAGATCTGGCCCGAACTGGTCGAACTGTTGCGCGAGGCCGGGGTCAGCGACTACTCGATCCACCTCGACACCGGGACGGACACGCTTTTCGGCGTGCTCTGGCGGCGGGACGACCACGGCATGGACGCCCTGCCCGATCACCCGGTGATGCAGCGGTGGTGGGCGCACATGGCCGACATCATGGAAACCCGCGACGACAACGAACCCGTCGCGGTGCCGCTGCGCACCGTGTTCCACATGCCATGACAACCCCCGCCCGCGTCGCCGTCATCGATATCGGCAAGACCAACGCGAAACTGGCGCTGGTCGACACCGCGACGCTGGCGGAGATCGCCGTCCGGACCCGGCCGAACACCGTCCTCCCGGGCTCGCCCTGGCCCCGTTTCGATCTCGACGGGCACTGGGCCTTCCTGCTCGGCGGGCTGGCCGAGATGCACAACGCCCACGGCATCGACGCGGTGTCGGTCACGACCCACGGCGCCTCCGCGGTGCTGCTCGACGCCGAAGGCAGGCTGGCCGCGCCGATGCTGGACTACGAGCATCCCGGCCCCGACACCGTCGCCGCAGCCTACGACGCGATCCGCCCGGACTTCGCCGAGACCGGCTCGCCGCGCCTGCCGATGGGGCTGAACCTCGGCGCGCAGCTTCACTGGCAGTTCCAGACCGACCCCGACCTGCGGCGGCGGAAGGCGCATGTCCTGACCTACCCGCAATACTGGGGATACCGCCTGACCGGGGAAATCGCGTCGGACGTGACCTCGCTCGGCTGCCACACCGACCTTTGGGACCCGCACCGGCGGCGGCCCTCGGCGCTGTGCGACCGGCTCGGCATCGCGGACAAGCTCGCGCCGCCCCGACTGCCGGGCGAGACCCTCGGCACCCTTTCCGCCCGCGTTTGCGCGGAGACCGGCATGGCAAGGGGGACACCGGTCGCGGTCGGCATCCACGATTCCAACGCCTCGCTCCTGCCCCACCTCCTGCGGGAAAGCGCGCCCTTCTCGGTGGTCTCGACCGGCACCTGGGTCGTGTCGATGGCGGTCGGCGGGGCCGGCCGGACGCTCGACCCGGCGCGGGACACGCTCGTGAACGTCAACGCGGAGGGCGACCCGGTGCCCTCGGCACGCTTCATGGGCGGCCGCGAATACGAGACATTGCGCGACGACGGACCCGCGCCGGGGGAACGGGACCTCGCCGCCGTCCTGCGCGCCGGTCCGCGCCTTTTGCCGTCGGTCGTGCGGGGGTCGGGGCCGTTCCCGACCGCCACTGCGCGCTGGACCGGGCCGGAACCCGCGGGACCCGAACGCGGGGCGGCTGTGGCCATCTACCTCGCGCTGATGACGGCCACCTGCCTCGACCTGGTGGGGCATCGCGGCACGGTGCTGGTCGAAGGCCCGTTCGCGCGCAACGCGGGGTATCTCGACATGCTCGGCGCGGCGACCGGCAGCCCGGTCCGCGCCTCTGCGGGCGTCACGGGGACAAGCCAGGGCGCGAGCCTCCTCGTCGCGCCGAACGCCGCGCGTGGACACCGCCCCGACCTCCACCGCCCGACGCAGCCGGCCGAGGCGCTGCGCCGTTATGCCGAGGCGTGGATGGACGAGGTGCGGGGCGCGGTCGCCCCGTGATCCCGCCGCGGGGTCAGATCTCGATCTCCGCCACGTAGCGCGCCACCCGGTCGGCCAGCCGGTCCCGCATCACCGGCGCCGCCGCGGCGAAGACGGGTCCGTTCACCGACAGCCCGGTCTCGAAATGGCTCAGGTCCGCCTCGGCGGAAGCGAAGCGGAAGAACAGCACCTGCGTCTGCGATTGCCGCGCATCAAGGTCGAAGGCCACGATCCGGATCGTCGGCGCGGACCCGCCCCGGACATGGGCGACCTGGAACTGGTTCGCCCGCGCGCGGCGGGACGTACGGGCAAAAAGGGTCATCCACGGGCGGTCGGCGTCCATCTCCTGCAACCCTTGCAGGACCTGGACCACCAGCGGCGCGACCCCGGCGACGGGGACCAGCGCGGCGGTGACGACCGGAAGGATGGCGCGGTGGACGCTTCCGGCGCTGCCCTTGAAGGCCCGCGTGGTGGCCGAGCGGTCCTCCACCGTCCAGCCGATCCGGCCGAGGACGTCGGTGTAGGCCGCGTACCACTCCGCCGATCCGGCGTCCGGCTTCGCCTCGATCCGCCTGTCCGCGGCCTGCTGCGCGAAGAGAAACGCGTTCGCCACATGCTCCCGCGTCTCCGCGGGGACATCCGCGGCGAAGGACGCGATCTGCGAGCCGACGCGACCGACCGGACGAACCCGATCGCGTCGCCGTCGATGGTCTCGGTCATTCCCGTCCCCCCTTCTCTCTCTCTCTCCCGTTCAGGTCATCTCGTCGAAGAAGGCCGCGGCATCGAGCACGCCGCTGCCGAAGCCCGGGTTGTGAACGTGGGAGAAGTTCTGCGTCGTCAGGCGCAGCTTCTGCTGGATCTGGACCGCGTTAACCTGCCGCTGTCCGGTCTTCTCGCGGGCGGAGAAGACCAGCGCGCAGGCGCCCGTGACATGGGGCGCGGCCATGCTGGTCCCGGTCAGCGCGACCTTCGCGTCCCGGCCGCCGTTGGCGAGCGCCGCGTGGATATCGACGCCGGGGGCGCAGATCTCGGGCTTGGGCCTGCCGTCGCGGGTCAGGCCGAGCGACGAGGCCGAGTCGAGCCGCATCGGGAAGGCGGAGTTGCAGGCCCCGACCGTGACCACCGACCGCGCGGTGCCCGGGATCGACAGGGTCAACGCGTCGTCCGGCGCCTCGAAGGTCACGGCGCGGTCGCGCACGCGCTCGGCCCAGACATGGACGGCGGCGGTGGCGCTGACCACCTGCCGCGCGACCATCTCCAGGCTCCAGCGCCCGGCGGGGATGCGCCCGCCCGGTTGCCGCTCGACCGTGATCGAGAGCCGGTTGTGCCCGTTGTCGCTGTGTCCTTCCGACAGCGACAGGCGGCAGGCATAGTGCGGGCCGTCGAACCGCCCCCCGGTCGCGTCGAAGCTGACCGGCCCGATCCGGTCGCCGACCGGGGTGACGAGCGTGAACTCGACGTCGTCGCCGGGCTCGAACCAGGCTTCGAGGTAGTCGAGCGGGCGGCCATCGACGGGCGTCTGCCACGCGATCTCGACGAAGGCGCCGAGCGCCACCTGCTGCGAGGCGTGGCCGGCGTGACCGCGTTCGTTCCCCGCGGACTTGACGATCACCAGCCCCGGGTCGCGGCCGTTGCCCGTCACCCCGTCGAAGGCGGCCTCCAGCGTGGTCTGCCCGTCATGGGCGCCCGCGTTCATGCCGAGACTGACGTTGATCGCCATCGGCCGCGCGCCGGTCAGCACCCTGGTCTTGCCGCGCGCGACCTTGCGCAGGAAATCCAGCGCGTCGACGTGGCTGGCGGAGTAGCCGATGCTGTGCGGCGCGCCGGGATCGTCGGGGTCGCGCGTCGTGTGGGCCGAGACGACCACGATCCCCGCCTCCGGCGCCATCCCGTCGCAGAGATCGGCGAAGGCACGGCCTGCGGCGATGCTCGCGACGTGGGTGCCGTGGCCGTCGAACTCGTCCCTCAGCCCGCGCGGCGGCGGCGTTCCGTCCCGGTCGAAGGCCTTGCGGATCCGGGCGATGTCCTGCGCGAGGTAGAGCGTGCCGTAGTCCTGCGAGAAGTGATCGGGGTCGACCTCGTGCGGGGAAAGGCCGCTTTCGTCCCACTGGATCCAGACCGCCTGCACCCGCGACCGCCCGTCCGCGTCGTCGAAGGCGCGGTGCAGGATGTCGATGCCGGTGTCGATCACGCCGACGAGCGCGGCGCTGCCCCGTTCTGGCAGGTCGGGCCGGGCGTGGACCTCGCCGCCGCGCACATGGGGGATGGAGGCTGTCAGTTCCGGTATCCCGGCCTCGCGGCTCGGCTCGATGGCCAGCGCCGCGCGGTCCCGCGACAACGCCTGGACGCCCGCGGACGTGGCCAGGACCGAGGCGATGCCGCCGACGAGCGACCGGACCCGCACGCCATCAGGCGGCGTCCAGTGCGCCGGGTCGTCAAGGCGGACGAGGAAGGCCCCGCCGGCGGGCAACTCCGCGCCCATGCTTTCAGGACGGGGGCCGGCACCTTCCACACCGCCGAAATCCGGCCGCCCCGGCACGTCCGGGGCCTCGGCCGCGGCGCGGGCGAAGTCGCCCTCGCGACGCGCGAGGAAGGTTTCGTGCAAGCCCTCGAACGAGATCTCGGAGGCCGCGCGCACGTTGACCTCGGCGAGGTAGTTGTCGATCCGGTGGTCGCTGACGCCGGGCACCAGCCCCTCCACGCTCGCGTCCAGCATCGCCCCCGGCGGCACGCCGAGCGTTTCCGTACCGGGCACGCCCGGCGGCGGCGCAGTCGCGATCTCGGCCTCGATCGCGTCGATGGTCATCTGGAGTTCCACGAACTCGGCGGCGGAAAGCTCCTCGTCCCCCGACCCTTCGTCCAGCGGGCCGGGAATCGCCTCGACCCCGCCCGGGCCCGGCCCGACCATCTCGGCGGTGCCGCCGGCGAAATGGATGCGGTGGCCGGTATGGGCGTAGCCGGGCGGAACGCGGGTCACGATGTCGTCGCGGTTAACGAAGCGGCGGTAGCTCGCGCCGAAGCGGTCGGCCATGCGCTGCGCGGGCTTCCGGCCAAGGAGCCGGGGCTGGCCGAAGGTCATCACCCCGGCGATGTCGCGGTCGGCATGGGTCAGCGCGCCGATCACCGCCAGCGCGCCGCCGAGACTGTGGCCGGTGAACCAGAGCGCGCGGGGACCGGCCCGGCCGACCGCCGCGGCAACGAGGTCGGCGACCTCGTCGTAGGCATCGAGGAACCCGCGATGCAGCGCGCCTCCGAGCTCGGGCTTGAACCGCGGCGCGACCTGGAGGTTGCCGAGCCAGTCGGCGACGCTGTTGGTGCCGGCGAAGGCGACCGCGACCATGTGATCGCCCTCGACCACCACCCCCTGGGAGTCGCGGATGCTGAACGCCTGCGCGCGCAGGCCCCAATCCTCGCGCACCAGCCGTTCGGCGGCGGGCGGCGGCAGGTAGGACACCTTGCAGGCCGACACCAGGGCCAGGGCGGAGCGCCAGGTGAAGCCGGGGCCGGGGTCTGCCAGCCAGGGTTCGCGGAACAGGAAACGGTTGGCCATCGTGACTGGCTCTCCTCGTCAATGCACGGCGCGGACAATCCGCGCGGTCTGAAATCGGGGCCGGTGCGGGACCGGCGGGTACTGAAAATGCGTCCGGGGCGGCCGGGACCGACCCGCCGCCATCCTACCCCATCGGGGCGAAATTCGAAACGACTACCTCAGGCGTCGTCGAGCGGGAAGAAACAGGCCGCCGCGTGCCCCCCCGCCGGTTCCAGCTTCGGCACCTCGGCGCGGCAGCGGTCCTGCGCCCTCGGGCACCGCGCGGCGAAGGCGCAGCCGGGCGGCGGGTTCAGCGGATCTGGCAATTCGGTCTCGCGTCCCTCGGGCGCGGTCAGCGGCCGGCCCACCACCGGCGCGCTTTCCGCGAGCAGCCGGGTGTAGGGGTGACGCGGCGCGCGGAACACGTCCTCCGCCCGCCCAAGCTCCACCACCGACCCGAAATAGAGGACCACGATCCGGTCCGACACCGCCTCCACCACGGCGAGGTCGTGGGAGATGAAGAGGTAGGTCAGCCCGAGCTTCGCCTTCAGGTCCGCGAGCAGGTTCAGCACCTGCGCCTGCACCGACACGTCGAGCGCCGAGACGGGTTCGTCGAGGATCAGGATGCGCGCCTCGGCCGCGAGCGCGCGGGCAATGCCGATCCGCTGCGCCTGCCCGCCGGAGAATTCGTGCGGGTAGCGGTCGAGGAATTCCTCGCGCAAGGACACGGTGGCGAAGACCTCGCTGATCCGCTTCGCCCGCTCCGCGGCCCCCATCCCGTGCAGGCGCTTCAGCGGCACCTCCATGATCTGCCGAATGGTCTTGCGCGGGTTGAGCGAGGAAATCGGGTCCTGGAACACGTACTGGATGCGCTTGCCGAAGACCGCCGGATCGGCGGTGTCGAGCGCCGCGCCGTCGATCTCGATCGTGCCGGTCGAGGGTTCCAGCAGCCCCACCAGCATCCGCGCCAGCGTGGACTTGCCGCAGCCGGATTCCCCCACGATGCCAAGTGTTTCGCCCTGCTCCACCACGAGGTCGACGGGATGGACGGCGCGCACGCCGGGGCGCGGCTTGCCGAACAGCGCGCGGGGCAGCGTGAAGGTCTTCGACAGGTCCGTCAGGCGCAGGGCGGCGGTCATTCGGCGGCCTCCTTCATGTTGACGGGGAACAGGCAGCGGACGGCGCGGGTGCCGTTGCCTTCGAGCGGGATGTCGCCCTGCCGGCACGACGCATGGACCCGGTCGCAGCGGTCGGCGAAGGCGCAGCCGTCGGGCAGCTTGTCCACCACGGGTGGCAGGCCGGGGATGGCTTCGAGCCGGCGCTTGCCTTCGCCCAGTTCCGGCACGCAGGCGATGAGGCGCGCGGTGTAGGGGTGCTGCGGCGCGTCGAGGATGGCCTTGGTCGGCCCCTCCTCTACGATCCGGCCTGCATACATCACCGCGACCCGGTCGCAGAGCTGGCCGACGACGCCGAAATCGTGGGTGATGAAGATGATGGCGAGCCCGCGTTCCCGCCGCAGGTCGTTCAACAGCGACAGGATCTGCGCCTGCACGGTCACGTCGAGCGCGGTGGTCGGCTCGTCCGCGATGATCACTTCGGGATCGTTCGCCAGCGCCATCGCGATCCCGACCCGCTGGCGCATTCCGCCGGACATCTCGTGCGGATAGGTGTCGACGCGGGACTTCGCGTTCGGGATGCGGACGGCTTCCAGGAGTTCGATGGCCTTCTTGCGGCCTTCGGCCCGGCCGATGGAACGGTGCGAGGAAATCGCCTCGATCAACTGGTCGCCGACCTTGTAGAGCGGATGCAGCGTCGCGAGCGGGTCCTGGAAGATGTAGGCGACGGATTTCCCGCGCATGGAGCGGAGTTTCTCGTAGGGCGCACCGACCAGATCCTCGCCCGAGAACCGAACCGAGCCGCCGGTGATGACACCGGGCGGCGAGGCGACGAGGCCCATGACGCTGAGCGCCGTTACAGACTTGCCGGAGCCGCTTTCGCCAATGATGCCAAGGCATTCGCCCGGCTTGACGGACAGGTCCACGCCGCCCACGGCACGGTAGACGCGGTCCTTGACGTGGAACTGGGTCTCGAGGCCCGACATGGTCAGGATGCCGTCGTTATGGGCCGGGACGGGGGCACGGTCGCGGGCGACGAGCGTTGCAGGCAGCGGGCGGTTCAGCGCGCCGGATTTGAGCCGCGGATCGAGCGCGTCGCGGACGCCGTCGCCGAGGAGGTTGATCGCCATCACGATGATCAGGATCATCACCCCCGGCACGATGGAGGTGTGCGGGTTGGTGATGAGCGCCGACCGCGCCTCGCCGAGCATGGAACCGAGATCGGCCTGCGGCGGCTGCGAGCCGAGGCCGAGGAAACTGAGGCCCGCGGTTTCGAGGATCATCCAGCCGATGGTCGTGGACATGGCGATGACGATGACCGGGATCACGTTCGGCAGGATCTCGGTCAGGATGATACGGACGTCCGACATGCCGGCGAGCCGTGCCGCGTCGACGAATTCCCGGTTCGCGATGCCCACGGTGATGCCGCGGATGTTGCGCGCGAAGAACGGGATGTTCACGGCGGCGACCGCGATCAGCGCGTTCAGGAGACCGGGGCCGAGCGCCGCGACGATGGCAAGCGCCAGCAGGATGTAGGGAAACGCCATCAGCATGTCGACGAGCCGCATGAGCCCGTTGTCGACGTCCATCCTCGCGTAGAACAGCAGAAGGAGAAGCGTCCCCACGGCGGCGATGGCGAGCGGCGTGATGATCGGCCCCGCACCGAGCGCGGCGGCGATCAGCGCGCCGAAGAGTGCGGCGCAGACGGCGAGCGGCACGCGAGCGCCGCCGAGGACCGGGATCGCAGTGCGGGCGAGCGCCCAAGCCGCGATGCCGGTCGCGGCGGCCACGAGAACGAAGGTGAGCAGGCCAGGCAGCGCACCAAGGACCAGCAGCAGGACGGTGCCAAGCCCGTAGCCGACGGCGAAATGGGCAAGCGCCGCAAGGGGTTCGCCCCGTCGCAGGATGCGGGTGCCGACGAGGTAGCCCGCGGTGATCCCGATGGCCGAGCCGATGGTCGCGGCCACGAGCGCCGCGGCGAAACCGACGGCGAGCGACAGGAGCGTCCCCCACATCAGCCGCGACAGGAGATCCCGGCCGAGATGGTCGGTGCCAAGCAGCGCGCCTTCGGAAAACGGCAGCGCGAAGCGGTTGCCGGTGTTGGTCGCGTAGGGATCGGCCAGCGGCAGGACCGGGATCAGCAGCGCGAGCACGACCACCACGGTCATCACGATCAGCCCGCCGAGCGCGAGGCGGTTGCGGGCGAGGAGCTTGAAGAACGCGCTCATGTCTTGATCCTCGGGTCGAGAAGCGACTGCGCCACGTCCACGACGATGTTGAACAGCACGTAGCAGGCGGCGACGATCACGACCCCGCCCTGCACCAGCAGGATGTCGCGGCGGAGGATGGCGTCGACGAGCATGCGGCCGATGCCGGGCCACTGGAACACGACCTCGATGTAGACCGCGCCCGAGAGGACGAAGCCGGCCTGGATGCCGAGGACGGGGATGATCGACACCATCGCGGCGCGGAGCGCGTGGCGCCAGATAACGCCGCGTTCATGGACCCCCTTGGCGCGCGCGGTGCGGATGAAATCCTGCCTGAGCACCTCAAGCATCGCCGACCGCGACAGGCGCGCGATGACGCCGGTGGCGACCACCGAGAGCGCGAAGGCGGGCATGGCGAGGTGGCGCAGGAGCGCCCAGAGATCGCGGTCGCCGTAGATCGGCCACATGCCGGAGGCGGGCAGCCAGCGGAGGTTCACGGCGAACACGAGGATCATCATCATGCCGAGGAAAAACGACGGGATCGAGATGCCCAGAAGCACGACGAAGGTGATGCCCTTGTCTGCCCAACCGTATTGATTTGCCGCGGAAATCACGCCCGCGACGATGCCGAGGACCGAACACAGGACGAAGCTGGTTCCGGCCAGCACGAGGGTCGCGTTGAAGCGTTCCAGCACCTCGTCGAGCACCGGGCGGTTGAGCTGGAAGCTGCGCCCGAAATCGCCCTGGAGCATGTTGCCGAGCCAGATGAAGAACTGCTGCCATTCGGGCTTGTCGAGGCCGAGATCGGCGTTCAGGCGGGCCACGTTTTCCGGTGTCGCGTAGCTGCCGAGGATGGCGGTCGCGGGGTCGCCGGGGATCAGGGCCATGATCAGGAACACGATCACCGAGATGCCGAAGAGCACCGGGATCGCCGTGATCAGACGCTTGAGGATGTAGCCTGCCATTGTCGTCTCCTTCGTCCTGAAGGGCCGAATCCGGGTAGGTAGAATCCGGGTAGAACAGGGGTAGAAAGCGGGTAGAAACCGGGTAGATCGTTTCGCCGGTCGCGCCGCGGCGGGATCTGCCCCGCCGCGGCGCCGGTCGTCCGGGTCAGTTCTTCACGACATCGCCGAGCAGGAGGAAGAACGACGGTTCGAGCTGGAAGTTCTCCACCCGGTTCGAGGTCACCGCGTTCTGGACCCAGTTCGCGACGAAGACCCAGGGCGCGTCGTCATGCACGATCTGCTGCATCTCGCGATAAAGCTCCGCGCGGCGGTCCTGGTCGGTGGCGGTGCGGGCCTCCTCGAGAAGCGCGTCGACCTCGGGGTTGGAGTAGTAGCCCGAGTTGAAGCCGCCGGCATCGGGGAACGCCTCGGTCCGGAGCGCGAGGTAGGGCAGCGTGTCCGGGTCGTTGGTCATCCACGCCATCTCGGCCATGTCGGCCTCGCCTTCCAGGCCCGGGTTCACCCGGCCGAGGAAGGTGTTCCACTCGTAGGTCTCGATCGCGACGTCGAAACCGACAGCTTCGAGATCGGCCTGGATCGCGGTGCCCATCGCGACGGGATCGAGCATCCCCGATCCGCCCTCGGTGACGTAGAAGGTCACCGAGGGGCTCTCCACCCCGGCCTCGGCCAGGAGTTCGCGGGCGCGGTCGGGGTCGTAGGGATAGGGCTCCAGCGCCTCGTTGTAGGCCCAGGCGAAGGCGGGGGGCGTCGGGCCGGCGGCGACCTCGGCGGTGCCTTCGAGCACGTCGTTGACCAGCGCCTCCTTGTTGATGGCGTAGTTCGCGGCCTGGCGGACGAGCGGGTTGGTGAACGGGCCTTCGCGCAGGTTCAGGATCAGGAACCAGACATGCGGGCCGGCCTGTTCGACGATGGTGAAGTCGTCACCCTGGAATTCCGACAGCGCCACCGGCGGCACCTCGACCATCAGGTCGATCCCGCCGGACAGCATTTCCGCGACGCGGGTATTGGCGTCGGTGATCGGGCGGAACACCACGGCCTGGAGTGACGGCGCGCCGTCCCAGTAGTCGGGGTTGCCTTCGACCACCACGGCCTCGTTCGAGCGCCACTCGGCGAAGGTGAAGGGTCCGGTGCCCGACGGGTTGCGGCCGAATTCGCTGCCATGTTGCTCGACCGCGGCGGGCGAGACGATCAGGCCCGTGGGATAGGCGAGGTTCGACAGGAACGGCGCGTAGGGTTCGGACAGGGTGAACTGCACGGTCAGGTCGTCCAGCGCCTCGACCGAGGCGACCGACGAGAAGAAGAACGACAGCGGGAACGGGCCGGTGTCGTAGTAGGGGTGATCCTCGTTCAGCATCCGTTCGAAGTTGAACACCACCGCCTCTGCGTTGAACGGGCTGCCGTCATGGAAGCTGACGCCCTCGCGGAGCTGGAAGGTGTAGACCGTCCCGTCCTCTGAGATGTCCCAGCTTTCGGCCAGCGCCGGTTCGACATCGAGCGTGCCGGGGGCGTAGCGCACCAGCCCGTCGTAGATGTTCATCAGGATGCGGAAGTCGTTCACCGCGGTCACGGCATGGGGGTCGAGCGCCTGCGGTTCGGCCACCTGCCCGACCACGAGCACGCCCGGCGGCGTCTGCGCGACGGCGGGCGCGGCAAATGCGAGGGCCGCGGCCCCGGCCAGGACCGCCCGGCGGGTCCAGTTGGGAAGTCTCATCTGGGTTCTCTCCTGTCGGGTGTAATTTTTCACTATAAATTCGATCACGCCAAATTATCATGATAAAAGCAAGGTTCATGACGAGGGGTGCGCGGCCCGTGACGATTTCCATACTGGCACGTGATGAAAAAACGGGCGCACTGGGCGGTGCGGCGGCGACCGGAAGCCTGTGCGTCGGCGGTTGGGTCCTGCGGGGCGACCCCGAATCGGGCCTGTCGGCGAGCCAGGGCACCGCGCCCTCGACTCTGTGGGGCACCGGCGTCCTGGAGCGGATGCGCGGCGGGATGAGCGCGGCCGACGCGGTCGCGGCGGTGACGGCGCCGGACGGCGGCCGGGCGCACCGGCAGTTGTCGGCGCTCGACCCCGCGGGCGGGACCGGGCATTTCACCGGCGCCGAAAGCGTGCCCGAGGCCGCCGCCGCGGTCGCGCCGGGCATCGTGTCCGTGGGCAACATGCTGAGCGACCCCGGCGTGCCGCAGGCCGCGATCGACGGGTTCGCGGCGGCCGCCGCCCTGCCCTTCGCGGAACGGCTGCTGGCGGCGCTGGACGCCGCCGCCGCGGTCGCGGGCGGCGATGCGCGCGGGCTGAAATCGGCGGCGCTGCTGGTGGTGTCACGGAGGGCGGCACCGCTGACCCTGCGGATCGACTTTTCCGACCGGCCGCTGGCGGCGCTCGCCGATCTCTACCGCGCGAGCCAGGCGGAGCCCTATCGCGGCTGGTGCGACGTGGTGCCGGTGCTGGACGACCCCTACCGCGCCCCGCCGTCCGAGGTCGTGCCGGACGTGCCGGAGCCGATCGTGACGACATCGCCGCGGGTGCCGAGGTAAGTTGACCGAGTTTTGCGCCGGGGATCCCGCCGAGTCCGGGCCGCGTGCGGCCGCACGCCCTACTCCGCCATGAAGCGGCGGGCAACGCGGGCTTCCTGCGCCTGCATCAGCCGCTCGGCGGTGTCCATGTGGGCGGCCATGATCGCGCGGGCGTCCGCCGCCCGGCCCTCGCGCAGCGCGGCGATCAGGTCGGTCTGGTAGGCGAGGCCGCGGGTGAAGAGTTCCCGGTTCGGCGGGTCGTAGAGCTGCCGGTAGACGGTGAGATCGGTCAGGATCCGCGCCATGAAGCTGACCACGAAGGCGAGCAACGCGTTCGACGAGAAATTCGCCAGCCGCCGGTGGAACAGCAGCGAGGCGACGTGCTGGTCGCGTTCCTCCTCCGCGTCGCGGGCGGGTTCGGGATAGGTCGCGACGATGGCCTCGAGCTGGCCGAGCTGTTCCCCGCTCAGCCGGCCGGCCAGGGTCGCGGCGATCTCGGGCTCCAGCAGGCGGCGGAGCTGGTAGATGTCCGAGATCGAGATCTCGTTGAAGTAGAAGTAGTTCGCCAGCAGCGCCTTGGCCCGGTCGGCGGTCACCTCGCCCACGAAGCAGCCGCCGCCGGGGCCGGTGCGGCTTTCGATCAGGCCCTGGGCCTCGAGGATGCGCATGGCCTCGCGGATGGTGCCCTTGGCCATGCCGAAGCGGGCCATCAGGTCGGCCTCGTTCGGCAGGCGGTCGCCCTTCCTGAGATTGTGTTCGACCACCCAGTCCTTGATCGCCTCGGCCACTTTCGCCGGGCGGGAACGTCTGGGTTCGATGGAGTCGCGTCGGGTCAATGGCCTGCGCCGTTCGGTCGGGGCCAATGTCTTAGCGCGGATGCGCCGCGATGTCAGCCCGCGCGCGGTCGAGGTCGGCGGCGGTGGTGATCTTGTAGTTGGAGTCCGCCCCCGGAACGAGCGCGACCGCGAGGCCGGCGGCGCGCGCGATCTCGGCATCGTCGGCGGCCCCTTCGCTGCCGGCGCGGTGGGCGGCGAGGATGGCGTCGAAGCGGAACCCCTGCGGGGTCTGCGCCCGCCACAGCCCGTCGCGCGGGACCGGGCTGTCGGCGAGGTGGCCGTCGCCGCGCCAGAGCGCGTCGACCACCGGCAGCGCGGCGATGGCGCCGTCATGTGTCGCGAGCGCGGCCAGCACCGCGGCGATCACCGCCTGCGGCAGGAACGGGCGCGCGGCGTCGTGGATGAGGACGGTGTCGGGCGGATCGCCCTTCGCCAGCGCCTCCAACCCTGCCCGGACCGAGGCCGCGCGCGTCGCGCCGCCCGGCACCGGCGGGCCGAGGCGCGGGTCGGACAGGCCGCGCGTCGCGGCGGCGTAGAGATCCGCGTCTTCGGGATGGATCACGGTGCGGACGGTGGTCACCGCCGCCGCGGACAGGACCGCCGACAGCGTGCGGCGGAGGACCGGCTGGCCGCCGAGGTCGAGATACTGCTTGGGCAGGTCGGCGCCCAGACGGGTGCCGCGCCCGGCCGCGACGACGAGCACCGCGGTCATCGCTCGGGAACCGCGCCGGATCGCGGGGCCGGTTTCTGGGGCTGGATGGCGGTGGTCATGGCGTCGGTCCTTCGCTGGCCGGAATTGGTCGCCCCGCACCGGGCCGGTTGTCAACGCCCGCGTCCCCCCGAGTCGCCCCGCCCGAGGCCGGTTTCCACGCACGTCCGGTTCAGGGTTTGAACAAAAGCCCGGCGGCGCCCGCACAATAATTCGGCAACTAAAGAAAACCGGCGCGGGGCGGTTCGCCATGCTTTGCGGCGGCGCGGCAGTGGCGCAATCTGAACTCAGCCAGGTACCGGATCGTCTTGTGACTCTCCTCCCTTCCTTCGCACAAGGCGGTCCGGGCTGGCACGAAAGACTTGCTGGCGGCCCGTGACTATGTCTCTCTTCCACCGGCCGCGTGTCGCCAGCATTTTCCCCTGAAAACAACGGATTGTCTGCAGATCGGCCCGCCACGGCGGTGTTGCCGACGCACAATCCGTTACAAATGTTTCGCAAACGTGGCTGGACCCGCGCAGGTGATTCGCGTTGTCATTTCGGTATTAACGAGTGAGGAGACAGGCACATGCCAGTGACCAAACCACAAGCGCCGAAGGGCGCGAAGGATGGCCAGCCCCGCCCGAAGCCGATCCGCTTCACCGACTGGGCCAGCATCTGATACGAGGGCGGGCATCATGGCCCGCCAGAGCAGAAAGACGACAGACGCGCCCGAACCGGGCGCGACGGAAACAGGGGCCGGGAACGCCCCGGTGACGGCGATCCGACATGTCGGACCGGCGCAGGCGGTTTCGCTCGCGCGGGCCGGCATCCGAACCGCCGCCACCCTGCGCGAGATCGGCGCCCACGACCCCTACCGGCGCATGCTGAACACCGGCCTGCGGCCGCATTTCATCGGCTACTACGCGCTGGAGATGGCGTTGCAGGGCCGGCCGTGGAACGACTGCAAGGGCGCCGAAAAGGCGGAGTTGCGGACCCGCTTCGACGCGCTGGTCCGGGAGACGGCGGGCGCCGTCGAGATCGAGCGCGCGCTCGACGCGATCGGGGTCGGCCTGCGCCGCTGACCGCGGGCCGGACGGGACCGCCCCGGCCCGATCAGAAGAAGTCGAACCCGCCGCCACCGCCGAACTGGAAGCTGTCGGAACCGCCGAGGTCGAGACCGCCGTCGTCGTAGTCGAACCGGGTCTCTCCGCCGCCGAACCGGAACACGAACCCGTCCGAGGGCGCGGGGCTCGGCGCCGGCGCTGTCGGGGCCGGGGTCGGGCTCGGCGTGGGGCTCGGCGTCGGCGTCGGGCTCGGGCTGGCCGTGGGCGTCGGGGACAGGTTGAACCGGCTCCAGAATCCGCCGGAGCCGAAGCCGAAGCCCGATCCGCCATCATCGACCGGGGCGGGCGCGGGCGTCGGCGTGGGTGCGGGCGCAGGCGCGGGGGCCGGCGCGGGTGTGGGGGCCGGGGCGGGTGCGGGGGCCGGCTGCACGGCGTCGCGATCCTCGACCACGTCGAGCTTCACGTTGCGGCTGCCGATCGTCACGCGGGTTTCGAACACGCCGTCGAGCGCGCCGCCCTCGAACGCGACGTTCCAGGTGCCCGCGGACAGCGCGAGCGTGTAGCCGCCCGATGCCCAGGTCGAGGTCGCGAAGGTGCCGCTGTCGTTCCAGGCGGTGACCTTCACCGCGCCCTGCCCCTCGCCCATGTCGTAGAAATTGTCGCCGTCGAGGTCGTCGATCACCACGCCGGTCAGATAGGTCTTGCCGGTGTCGCCGAATTCCTGGCTGACGAAGGTGGAGGCGGTGTAGTTGACGCCGTTGTAGACGTGGTCGCCGTAGTCGTAGCCGACGCCGATCTCGCTCCAGTTGCCGCTGAGAAGGTTGGCCTGGTGGCCGTCGGATTCCCACAGCGCGTCGTGGTGGCCGGTGGCGCGGGCCTGCTTGTCGGTGATCGCGCGGGTGGAGCCGGACCAGCCGATGTTCTCGCCGACGAAGCGGTTGGGGTGCCCGGCGGCGATGGCGCGGTCGTCATGGGTCGCGCCGGAGGGATTGACGTGGGCGAAGAAGTTGCGCGCGTCCATGTCCTGCGAGTGGCGGTCGGCGGCGAGGCTGAGCGTCGGCACCACCGCGAGCGGCTCCACCGCCGCGGAGGACACGCCGGGCGCGAGGCCCTCGTTCTGGCGCGCGACCTCGGCCAGCGGGTTCATCCGGGCGCGGTTCACCAGTTCGGTTATGAGCTGTTCCTCGGGCGTCAGGCCCGACCATCCGAGTGCGTAGGCCGATGCCGGCAGTTCGGGCGCGCTGCTGGAGCCGCCGGAGGTGCTGGACGTGGTGCCGCCCCCGCTGCTTGTCCCCGTGCTTCCCCCCGTGGGGGTCGGTGTCAGCGGGATGACGAAACGCGACCAGAATGACATGACGATGCTCCCCTAGGCCGCCGGCGGCGAAAGCGCAGCACTGGCTAGCGGGAATCTGGTCAACCGGGAAAGGGGCGATTCTGGGGCCGGAACGGGGCGCGGGCGCGCCGCGCGGAACCTTGCCGAGGTATTGGCCGGGGGCGGGCGGCGTGCCGCTCATCGCCCCCGGTCCGGGACGCGTGTCAGCCGACGAGTTCAATGCCGGCGAAGAAGAACGCGATTTCCTGCGCCGCGGTTTCGGGCGCGTCGGAGCCGTGGACGGAGTTCTCACCGACGCTTTCGGCGAATTCCGCGCGGATGGTGCCCGGCGCGGCGTCGGCGGGGTTGGTCGCGCCCATGACTTCGCGGTTCTTCGCGATGGCGCCCTCGCCTTCCAGCACCTGCACGACGACGGGGCCGGAGGCCATGAACTCGGTCAGCTCGCCGAAGAACGGGCGGTCCTTGTGGACGGCGTAGAACTCGCCGGCCTGGGCCGGGGTGAGCTGGATGCGCTTCTGCGCGACGATGCGCAGGCCCGCGTCCTCGAACTTGGCGTTGATCTTGCCGGTCAGGTTGCGGGCGGTGGCGTCGGGCTTGATGATCGACAGGGTGCGTTCGGTGGCCATGCTTGGTCCTCGGTCCGTCAGGGGTGGCGATTTCGCGTGGCCCCTAGCATGGGGGTTTGCCGATGGGAAGGCGTGGGGCTTTACAGGATGCCGCGGGGTCCCTATCTGGGGCGCCGGGTCGGCAGTTCACCCAGGCGTCGCCGGGGATTTCCCCAGGCTGAACCTGCCATGAAGACGATCACGAGCTTGCCGGACCTCTCCGACGCGCCCGTGGGACAAGGGCGACCCTCCCCCGAAGCCGGGCGCGCGACCGGAAAGGATACCGTCATGGCACGTGACGATCTTGCGCTTTACATCGCCGACCTGCCGGGCTTCGCGAAGTCGCTTCGCGGACAGCTTTCGGAGGCAGGCGCCCTGCCCTCTCACCAGGCGTTTCTCGGGCTCGTCGCGAAGGCGGCGGGATACCGGAACTTCCAGGCGCTGAAGGCCGACCTGGGCGCCGAGGCGCCGAAGGGATCGGACCGGGTGGCGCGCGCGCTCCGCGTCTTTGACGGCGCGGGCCGGATGACCCGCTGGCCGTCCCAGACCGCGGTGCAGGCGCTGTGCATGTGGGTCGTCTGGCACCGCCTCCCGGCGCAGGTCGAGATGACCGAACCCGAGATCAACGGCTACCTCCGCGATGCGCAGGACTTCGGCGACCACGTCATCCTGCGCCGGTCGCTGATCGACCACGGGCTGGTCTCGCGCCACCGCGACGGCACCCATTACCGCCGCATCGAACAGGCCCCGCCGGAAGAGGCGCGGGCGCTCTTGCGGGCGGTGATGAAGCGGGGCTGACGGTCTGCATGGGGGGGGACTCGAGCCCCCCCTAGGTCAGGCGTAAGCCGTCCCTGTAAAGACCGTTGCGAACGAGACCGGGCCGCTTGTGGCGTTTGATCGGAAGCGGGTCGACCCAGAGCGAAAACCCCTTCTCCTTGATGAGCCGCGCTGCCTCAGCCTCGTCTGAGACCATTACGTAGTTCTCGGCCAAGTGTTTTGTTGCGCCCTTACTTGGATCGCCAAGAACGAACTTGCCGCTCCGTTTCGCGGCCTGCCGCTTGTAACCATCTTCCAACCGATAAAGCGACATCAGAATCTCCGTCGACGTTGATGCTGTTGTTTACCGCGCCGTTCGAGCCGTGTCGCAAGGATTTCGTAGGATTTTGTCAGCCCATCAGCCTTTGCAATCTGGTTCTGTTGGAATAGCTCCTGCTCCCATGCTGCGGATTTCCGACATATCCTATTCCGTCGAGGGGCGCCCCCTAATCGAGGGCGCCTCCGCCACCATTCCGGGCGGGCACAAGGTGGGGCTCGTGGGCCGGAACGGCACCGGCAAGACCACGCTGTTCCGGCTGATCCGGGGCGAGCTGACGCTCGACGGCGGGGAGATTTCCCTGCCGCCGCGCGCGCGGATCGGCGGGGTGAGCCAGGAGGTGCCGTCGTCGGAAACCTCGCTGATCGACACGGTGCTGGAGGCCGATACCGAGCGCGCCGCGCTGATGGCCGAGCAGTCCGACGACCCCGCGCGGATCGCCGAGATCCAGGCGCGGCTGACCGACATCGACGCCTGGTCCGCAGAGGCGCGGGCGGCGACGATCCTGAAGGGCCTAGGCTTCACCGAGGCCGAGCAGCAAATGCCGTGTTCGGCGTTTTCCGGCGGCTGGCGGATGCGCGTGGCGCTGGCGGGCGTCCTGTTCGCGCAGCCCGACCTGCTGCTCCTGGACGAGCCGACCAACTACCTCGACCTCGAAGGCGCGCTGTGGCTCGAATCGTACCTCGCGCGGTACCCGCACACGGTCATCGTCATCAGCCACGACCGCGGGCTCCTGAACCGGGCCGTCGGGCACATCCTGCACCTCGCCGACAGGAAACTGACGCTCTACACCGGCGGTTACGACACCTTCGCCAAGACCCGTGCCGAACGGCTCGCCGTGCAGGCGGCGGAGGCGAAGAAGCAGGACCTGCGCCGCGCGCACCTGCAAAGCTTCGTCGACCGCTTCCGCGCCAAGGCGTCGAAAGCCAAGCAGGCACAGTCCCGCGTGAAGATGCTGGAGAAGATGGAAACGATCCGCATGCCCGAGGACGCGGCGCGGACGGTCTTCACCTTCCCCAACCCCGAGGAACTGCCGCCGCCGATCATCCAGCTCGACCGCGCCGCCGTGGGCTACGACGGCCCGCCGGTGCTGAAACGGCTCGACCTGCGCATCGACCAGGACGACCGGATCGCGCTCCTGGGGCGGAACGGCGAGGGGAAATCCACGCTGTCGAAGCTGCTGGCGGGGAAACTCGACGCCTGCGACGGCAGGATCGTGCGGTCCTCGAAGCTTCGCATCGGGTATTTCGCGCAGCACCAGGTGGACGAGTTGCACCTCGACGAGACACCGATCGACCACGTGCGCCGGGAACGGCCCGACGAAGCGCCGTCGCGCATCCGCGCGCGGCTGGCGGGCTTCGGCCTTGGTGCGGACCAGGCCGATACCGTGGTCGCGCGGCTGTCGGGCGGGCAGAAGGCGCGGCTGTCGCTCCTGCTCGCCACGCTCGACGCGCCGCACATGCTGATCCTCGACGAACCGACCAACCACCTCGACATCGAGAGCCGCGAGGCGCTGGTGGAGGCGCTGACGGAATATTCCGGCGCGGTCATCCTCGTCAGCCACGACATGCACCTGCTGCGGCTCGTGGCCGACCGGCTGTGGCTGGTGAAGGACGGCACCGTTGCCCCCTATGACGAGGACCTGGAAGCCTACCGCGCGCTGCTGCTCAAGGGTGAAGAACGCGCGCCAAAGCCAAGGAAAGCCGAGAGGAAATATTCCCAGCAGGAGATCCAGGCGCTGCGCTCCGAGGTGAAGAAATGCGAGCAGCGGATGGAGAAGATCGACCAGATGCGCGACAAGCTCGCCGTCAAGCTGGCCGACCCCGCGCTCTACGAGGATGCCCGCGCGGGCGAGCTTGCCACGTGGCAGGGCAAGTACGCCGAGGCGATGGACGGGCTCGACCGGGCCGAGGCGCTCTGGCTCCGCGCGCAGGAGAAGCTGGAGGCCGCGGAGGCCGCGCGCGGCTGACCGCCCCGGTCAGTTCCGCGGACAGGGCGCGGTGGCGAAGCCGCGGACGGGGTTGGTCAGGAGCGCGAGCTGCACCTCGTCGATGTCGCGGTTGGGGTCGATGCAGTGCTCGACCCGGAATTCCGACAGGGCGGCGGCGGTCTCGGGCGTCATGCCGTCGCTGACCGGGCCCGGATCGTAGCCGAGCCGCGCCAGCGAGGTCTGCAGGAACGGGATATCCCCGTCCGCGATGCGCCGGCTGTCGGCCTCGGCACCGTCTGACAGGTCGTGGGGGAACCATCCGAGATGGCGGAACCCCGACAGGCTGGCGCCGTCGAAATCCATGTAGACGATGCTTTCGGCGACCGGCGCGCAGGCGCGGCAGCCGTCGGTGACGACATCGACCAGCACGAAGCGCTGGTCGCCGCCTGGCAGGATCCGCAGGGCCGCGATGCCGACCCGCCCCGGTTCGAACGCGGTCGGGTATTCGCGCAGAAGCTCGCGGGTGATCGCGTTGGCGGGCGGGGTCAGGGAAAAGAAGATCTCCGCCACCCGGATCGGCCCGTCGCTGCCGTTGACGATCACCTGCTCGGAATTGGTGTTGGCGCGGAGCGGGAAGAACACGTCGGCGACGTCGACCGCCCCGGTCTCGGTCACGCCTGCGAGGTAGCCGGCCTCGTCCGACCGCGCGGCGATCTGTTCGGACAGCCAGCGCGCGTTCGGGGTCACGCCGTCGCGGTTGAAGCAGTTGAGGTCGAGTGCCGCGGCACCGATCAGGCAGGAGCGGATCGCGTCGCCCACCGGGGACGACACGGCGTCTGCGTCGGAGACCGACTGCGCCGCCGCCGCGCCGCCGAAGGCCACGGCCGCGGCGGCCAGCGCCATCCTGAAACCCGTCATGATCCGCGGCCCTCCCGTCAGCGACACCGGACGAGAGGGCCGGTCCGGCGCGAAATTGTCAACCGCGGCCGGACCTTGTAAGGGCGGGTCATGGATTTCGCCGCCGCCATTCCCGCCTTCGTCGCGCTGTTCGTGGTGATCGACCCGATCGGGCTCGCGCCGCTGTTCGTCGCGATGACCGCGGGCGAGGCGGAGGCGCGCCGCCGCGCCATCGCGATTCGGGCGGTGCTGGTCGCCTTCGCGGTGCTGACTCTGTTCGGTCTGCTCGGCGAGGCGGTGCTGGAATTCTTCGGCATCTCGATGGCCGCGTTCCGCATCGCGGGCGGCCTGCTCCTGTTCCTGACCGCGCTCGACATGCTGTTCGAGCGGCGGACAGAGCGGCGGCAGGGCAAGGCCGAGGGCGCGTCCGATGGCGGCGGGCACGACCCGTCGGTGTTCCCGCTGGCGATCCCGCTCCTGGCGGGCCCGGGGGCGATCGCGGCGATGATCCTCCTGACCGGGGGCGGCGCGGGGTGGGGCCATGTGGTGCTGATCCACGCGGTGATGGTCGCGGTCCTGGCCTGCGCGCTAGCGCTGTTCTTCGTCGCCGGGCCGCTGGAACGGCTGCTCGGCGATACCGGGATCGTGGTGGTGACGCGGATCCTCGGGATGCTGCTGGCGGCGCTGTCGGTCCAGTTCGTGATCGACGGCCTGCGCGACCTGCAGGTGATCTGAGCGTGCCGAACCCCCATATCGGTTGGCGGAGGTGAGCCAATGCCGGATTTCGACCTGCCCTACCTTGTCTACCTGTCCCTGTTTCTCGCCGTGATCGGCGGGTCCTACCTGTTGTCGCAGCGGCGGAACATCGGCCGCACGCTGCAATATGCGGGGATCTGGGTGCTGATCTTCCTCGGCGCGATCCTCGCGGTCGGGGCCTGGGACGAGATCTCGGGCATCGTCGCGCCGCAGGCCGCGGTCAGCCGCGACGGCGACACGATCCGGGTGCCGCAGGCGCCGGACGGGCATTTCTACGTGACGCTGGAGGTCAACGGCGCGGACGTGCGGTTCGTGGTCGACACCGGCGCGACCGAGATCGTGCTGCGCCCCGAGGACGCCGAGCGCGCGGGCATCGACCCGGGTGCGCTGATCTTCTCGGGCCGCGCGGTGACGGCGAACGGGGTGGTGGAGACGGCGCCGGTGACGCTCGACCGGGTGTCGTTCGGACCGTTCGAGGAAACCCGCGTCCGGGCGCTGGTGAACGGCGCGCCGCTACAGGAAAGCCTGCTCGGGATGGGGTTCCTCGGCCGCTTCGCCCGGCTCGAGATCGCGGATGGCGAGCTGATCCTGACGCGCTGACCGGCGGGGCGCTCCGCCTCGGGCTCCTGCGGAGCCGTCGCCGGAGCGCGTGTCCTCGCCGGACGGGCTCGAAGGGGCGCTCGCGCCCCCTCGATCTCCCCCTGAAGGTAATTTGGAAGGCAAAGAGACGCGGTAGGGGTTTCGCTTTGGTGGGCCCGGAGCCCCTGCCCCGCCGTTCGGGCGACGCCCGGGCGCAAGGCGCCCGCGGGCCGACGATGGCTCGGGCCTTGCCCGGGCCTGAGGAGGCCCGGCCGCCGCCGGTCCCTAGGCCTCGGCCTTCATCTGCCAGCGGCCGCTTTCCTCGGACCAGTACTTCGCCTTCAGCCCGGCCCCGGTCAGGCCGCGCCATTGCGCGCGGGCGGTTTCCACCGCGCCGGGGTCGCCGCCGTCGAACAGGATCGAGACCCGCTCGAACCCGCCGGCCTCGTCCGCCGCGACCTCGGCGCCCTCGATCGAGACAAGCGCGGTGGCGCCGTTGGCGGCGGGGCCGGTGGTCAGGAGCACCGGCTGCTGCGCGTCGTGATCGCCGCCGGCGAGCCCGTGGGGCAGGAAGCCGTCCTCGGGCCGGAGCCAGAGCTGTTCGTCGAGCCGCGCCAGCGTCTCGCGCGTGCGGCCGCGCACCGCCACGCGCCAGCCCTGTTCCAGCGACTTTTCCAGCAGCACCCGGAGCGTCGCCTCGGGCGAGGAGCGGGTCAGGTGGTAGAAAAAGACCTCCGCCACCGCCGTGCCCTCAGTGCTCGTAGCCGTCCCGCACCAACCGGTCGAGTGCCAGGACGCCCCAGCCGGTCGCGCCCTTCGGCGCCATGTCGGTCGCGGACTTCACCTGCGCCACGCCCGCGATGTCGAGGTGGATCCAGGGCATCCCGTCCTTGATGAACCGTTGCAGGAACTGCGCCGCGGTGATCGAGCCCGCCGGACGGCCGCCCACGTTCTTCATATCAGCGATGTCGGATTTCAGCTGCTTGTCGTAGGCCGCGCCGAGCGGCATCCGCCAGGCGCCCTCGCCCTCTTCGGCCGCCGCCTCGAGGAAGGCGTTGCAGAACGGGTCGTCGTTGGAGAACACGCCCGCGTTCTCGTGGCCGAGGCCGATGATGATCGCGCCCGTGAGCGTCGCGAGATCGACCACGCCCACCGGCTCGAACCGTTCCTGCGCGTACCAGAGCACATCGCAGAGCACGAGCCGGCCCTCGGCGTCGGTGTTGATGACCTCCACGGTGTCGCCCTTCATCGACTTGACCACGTCGCCGGGCCGCTGCGCGCGGCCGTCGGGCATGTTCTCCACCAGCCCGACCAGCCCGACCACGTTGGCGTGCGCCTTGCGCAGCGCGAGCGTCTTCATCACGCCCGCGACGACGCCGGCACCGCCCATGTCCATCGTCATGTCCTCCATCCCCGCGGCGGGCTTGATGCTGATGCCGCCGGTGTCGAACACCACGCCCTTGCCGACGATCGCCAGCGGCTTCTCGTCCTTGCCGCCGCGCCAGCGCATCACCACCACCTTAGACGGGCTTTCGGAGCCCATGCCGACCGCGAGCAGGGTCCGCATGCCGAGCTTCTCCAGCTCCTTCTCCTCGAGGATCTCGACCTCGACGCCGATCTCCTGCAGGCCTTCCAGCTTCTTCGCGAAGGTCTCGGTCGTCAGCACGTTCGACGGCGCGGAGACGAGATCGCGGGTGAAGAACACGCCCTCGGCGCGGGCCCGGACCGGGGCCATCGCGGCCTCGACCTCGTCGGGCTTGGTGCAGAGGATGCGGGCCGCACCCCGCGGCTTCGGCTCGGCCGATTTCATCTCCTCGTAGGCGTAGGCCCGGAGCAGGATGCCGAGCGCGAGCTCCGGCAGGCGCGTCGTGGAGCCGGCGCAGAGCGTCAGGTCCTGGCCCTCCATCCGCTTGGCGATTTCCGCCCCGGCCTTGCGCGCGGCGGCGGGCTGCGGGCGGCGGTCGAGCTTCACGACCAGGAGCGCGGTGGCCGCGAGCCCGGCGGGGAACGCCAGTTCGATCACGTCGCCCTCGGCGGCCCTGGCGAAGCCGTCGCCCGCCGCGGCGCGTTCGACCGCGCCCTTCGTCAGCCGGTTCAGTCGGCGGGCGGCGGGGTCGAGCTTGCCCTCCGCCGGCACGATGACGGCAAGCCGTCCCTCCGTCGCGGCGAGCGCGTCGAGATCGGTTTCTGCGAAGGACAGGTCGATTGGCGTGGTCATCGGTCACCCATGTCGGTTGGCATGCCGGTTCGGCATGTCGGTATGGCGGAACGGCGCGACCCTAAGCCTGCCGCGACGGATTGGCCAGAACCCCTGTTCCGGGCCCCGCACATGGGGTAAAGCGGTGCGCAAAGCAGAACACGACGGGAGCGAGGGGCAGAAGGTGGGGCGCTACGACCGCTATATCCTGTCGCAGCTTCTGGTCCTGTTCGGCTTCTTCAGCCTCGTCCTGATCTCGGTCTACTGGATCAACCAGGCCGTCGACCTGTTCGACAGCCTGCTGGCCGACGGGCAGAACGTCGCGGTGTTCCTGGAGTTCACCGCGCTGTCGCTGCCGCAGATCATGCTTCTCGTGTTGCCGGTCTCGGCCTTCGTCGCGGTGCTCTACATCTTCAACCGCATGATCTCGGAATCCGAACTCGTGGTGCTGCAGACCGCCGGGCTGTCGCCCCTGCGGCTCCTGCGGCCGGTGATCGTGTTCGGGCTGATCCTCGCCACGCTGATCGCGGTGCCGGCGCACATCCTCGCCCCCGCCGCGCGGACCGAGTTCAACTCGCGCTCGGTCGAGGTCAGCCAGGACCTCGCCGGGCGGTTCCTGCGCGCGGGGGAGTTCATCCACCCCGCCGACGGGTTGACGGTGTTCATCCGCGAGATCTCGGAGATCGGGGAGTTCCGCGACATCTTCCTCCAGGACCGGTCCGATCCCGGCGCCGAGACCACCTACACCGCGCAGCGCGCGCTGCTGGTGCGGGCCGAGGACGGGCCGCGGCTGGTGATGTTCGACGGCATGGCCCAGACCCGCATGGCCGAGGGCGACCGGCTCGCGGTGGTGCAGTTCGACGACTTCACCTACGACCTCGCGCAACTCATCGACATGCCCGAGCAGCGCACCCGCGACATCCGCGAGATGCCGACGCCGTTCCTGCTGCGCGCGACGGACAAGGAGGCCGACCTTTTCGGATCGACCGTGCTGGCGATGCGGTTCGTCGCCCATGACCGGATCGTGAAGGCGCTGTTCGCCTTCTTCATCCCCGTCATCGGCGCGGCGACGCTGATGACCGGCACCTTCTCGCGGTTCGGGGTCTGGCCGCAGATCCTGCTGGCCGTCTGCCTCGTGATCCCGTTGCAGATGATCTGGAACGTGACCGGCACCTATGCCGAGCGCGACCTGTCGCTGATGTGGCTGGCCTACGTCCAGCCGGTCGCCGCCGGGGTCGTCGCCGTGGCGGTGGTGATCGCGGCGGGGCGCAAGCGGCGGATGCGGCGCGGCGGGTCGCAGGCGGTCGCGGCATGATCCTGCATCTCTACATCGCCCGGCGGTTCCTGCGCGCCTTCTTCATCGTGCTGGCGGTGTTCGTGTCGATCCTGCTGCCGATCGACCTGGCGGAACAGATCCGGCGGGTCGGCAACGCGGAAAACCCCTTCGCGGCCGCGTTCCGGTTGAGCCTGCTGAACCTGCCGGGCATGCTCTACGAGATGTTGCCTCTGTTCGTGATGATCGCCACGCTGTTCCTGTTCCTCGGCCTCGCCCGCACCTCGGAGCTTGTCGTGGTGCGGTCTTCGGGCCGGTCGGCGCTGCGGCAGGCAATGTCGCCGGTCGTCGTGGCGATGCTGATCGGCGTCGCCGGGGTCGCGGTCCTGAATCCGATCGTGGCCGCGACGGAACGCGAATACGAACTGTCGATCTCGGGCTACCGCACCGGCGAGGCGCGCACGCTCTCGGTGTCGGCCGAGGGGCTGTGGCTCCGGCAGGGCAACGGCGCGCGGCAGACGGTGATCCGCGCCGACCGCGCCAACGGCGACGGCACGCGGCTGTCGGACGCGAGCTTCTTCGTGTTCGACGACGAGGGCGGCGTGGTCAGCCGGATCGACGCGCGGACGGCGGCGCTGACCGCGGGGGCGTGGGAGCTGACCGGCGTGAAGCTCTGGCCGATCTCGGACGCGGAGAACCCGGAGGCAGAGGCGGAGCTGTTCGACAGCTATTCCCTGCCTTCGACCCTGACCGCCGAGCAGATCCGCGACAGTTTCGGCCGGCCCGAGACGGTGTCGATCTACGAGTTGCCGGGCTTCATCGCGGACCTGAACGCGGCCGGGTTCGCGGCGCTGAAACACCGGGTCTGGCTGCAGACGCAGTTGTCGAACCCGCTGATGCTGGCGGCGATGGTGCTGATCGGCGCGGGCTTCACCATGCGCCACACGCGGTTCGGGCGGACGGGCGTCATGGTCTTGTCGGCGATCCTGCTCGGCTTCGGGGTGTTCTTCATCCGCAACTTCGCCGAGGTCCTGGGCGAATCCGCGCAGCTTCCGGTCCTGCTGGTGGCCTGGGCGCCGCCGGCCGCGGCCATCCTCCTGGCGCTGTCGCTCCTGTTGCACTGGGAGGACGGCTGATGTTCCGCCGCCTCCTCCTGTGTCTCGCGCTGGCGCTTGCCGCCGCGCCCGCCGCCGCGCAGGAGCGCGAGCCGGTGCCGGCGACCCTGATCGCCGACGCGATCCGCTTCGACGGCCCGTCCGAGACCATCGTGGCCTCCGGCACGGTGGAGGTGTTCTACGGCCCCTGGACCCTGCGCGCGGCCTCGATCCGCTACAGCGGGCAGGACGAGCGACTGACCGTCGAGGGGCCGCTGACGCTGGTCGACGAAAGCGGGCGGGCGGTGTTCCTCGCGGAGTTCGCGGAACTGGACGCGGACATGCAGAACGGCGTCCTGCGGTCGGCCCGGATGGTGCTGGACCGGGAGCTCCAGATCGCCTCGACCGAGATCGAGCGCATCGACGGGCGCTACACGCAGGCCTACCAGACGGTCGCGTCGTCGTGTGAAGTATGCGCTGCAAACCCCCGCCCGCTCTGGGAAATCCGCGCCCGGCGGATCATCCACGACAGCGAGGAACAGATGCTGTGGTTCGAGAACGCGCAGTTCCGCGCGCTCGGCGTTCCGATCGCCTGGTTCCCGCGCCTGCGCCTGCCGGACCCGACCCGGCGGCGCGTCTCGGGCCTGCTGGTGCCCGAGGTGTTCGGCAACGACAACATCGGCACCGGTCTGTCGCTGCCCTACTTCGTCACGCTCGGGGATCACCGCGACCTGACTTTCGCCCCCTACGCCACCACGGACGGGTTCGGCGGGCTCGGCCTGCGCTACCGCGAGGCGTACCGGCGCGGATGGATCGAGGCGACGGGGCAGCTTTCGTTCGACGACCTGACCGGCGACGAGATGCGCGGCTACGTCTTCGGCGACGGTTTCTTCTACCTGCCGCGCGACTTCGTGCTCGACCTCCAGCTCCAGGGCGTGACCGACCGCGCCTACATTTCGACCTACGGGATCGACGAACTCGACCGGCTGGAAAGCTACGCCATCGCCTCGCGGACCCGGCGCGACGAATACGTGGAACTCGGCTTCACCAGCTATAACTCGCTGCGCGAGGGCGACGACAACCGGGTGCTGCCGAACGACATCCTCGACGCGATCTGGACCCGCCGCTACGACCTTGCCGGCGGCATCGCGGAGCTGAGCTTCACCGGCCACGCGCATTACCGGGCCGACGGCAACGACATCACCGGGCGCGACGTCGCCCGGATCGGTGCCGAGGCCGGGTGGCGGCGGGACTGGGTCCTGCCCGGCGGCCTGCTGGTCGCGGCCGAGACCGAGGTGTTCGCGGATGTCTACGCGGTGGCGCAGGATTCCACCTTTCCCACCAACGAGGCCCGCGTGTCGCCCTTCGCCGCGATCGAGCTGAGCTGGCCGTTCATCCGCGTCAGCCCGCGCGGCGTGACCCACATGATCGCGCCGACCGCGCAACTGGCGTGGTCCGACGACGGCGGCGCCAACGTGCCGAACGAGGACAGCGCGATCGTGTCCTTCGACCAGGGCAACCTGTTCGCGCTGAACCGCTTTCCGGGCTCGGACGCGCGGGAAACCGGCGGGCGGCTCGCCTTCGGGATCAGCTATACAAGGACAGACCCGCTCGGCTGGTCGCTCGGCACCACGGTCGGGCGGATCTGGCGCGACGAGGACGCGATGCAGTTCACCGCCGGGTCCGGGCTCGACGGCACGCGGTCGGACTGGCTCTGGGCGCTGAACCTCACGCTCGGATCGGATTTCAGCCTGATGAACCGCGCGGTGTTCGACGACGGCTTCACCTTCACCTCGAACGAGATCGCGCTGCTGTGGACCGGCGACCGGCACGACCTCGAATCCTCTGTCACCTTCCTGTCCGCCGACGCCGCCGAGGGGCGGCCGGAGGACACCGCCGAGTTCTACCTCGCCGGCGGCTACGATTTCGGCCGCGGCTGGTCGGGCGAGGCCGCGTGGCGCTACGACTTCGCCGCCGACGAGACGACCCGCGGCGCGCTCGGGATCGGCTACGAGACCGAATGCATCGACGTGGAGTTTTCGCTCTCGCGTCGGTTTACCTCCTCGGCTACCGTGGCCCCGGCCACGGAATTCGGCCTGACGGTGGCGCTGAACGGCTTCGGCGCCAACCGCTCGGGGCGGAGCCAGAACCGGGTCTGCCACAACTGACGGCGGTCCCGCGCGGGACCGGACGAACGGACGAAACAACGGACGACGCGACATGAGACGAGCATTTGCCGCCCTGATCTGCCTGACGCTGCCGACGGCGCCCGCCTGGGCGCAGGACAGCGCCTTCAGCGCAGCGGTCACCGTCAACGACCGCGCCGTGACCTACTACGAGATCTCGCAGCGGGAACGGTTCCTGCAACTGCTGAACGCGCCGCCGGAGGTGATCGCGCAGGTGCCGGACACGCTGGTGGACGAGCGGCTACAGGTCGAGGAGGCCGAGCGGATGGAGGTGCTTCCGTCCGAGGAGGACCTGATCGGCGGCATGAACGAGTTCGCCGGACGCGCCAACCTGAGCGCCGAGGAACTGATCGGCCAGCTCGAGGGCGTCGGCGTCGCCGGCCAGACCTTCCGCGACTTCGTCTATGCCGGGCTGGCGTGGCGGAACGTGGTCCGCGCGCGGTTCGGCCCGCAGGTGCAGATCACCGAGCAGGAGATCGAGCGCGCACTGATCCAGGCCGAGGGCGAAACCGGCGACCGCGTGCTTTTGTCCGAGATCGTGCTGCCCGCCCCGCCCGACAGCCGCAACCGCGTTCAGGAGATCGCGCAGGAGATGTCAGACGACCTGCAGGGCGATCCCGAGGCCTTCGCCGAGGCCGCGCGGCTGCATTCGGTCGCCCAGACCGCCCGCAACGGCGGCGAACTGGCGTGGCGGGCGCTCGACACCCTGCCGCCGGCGCTGGTGCCGATCCTGCGCGCGATGGAGCCGGGCGACGTCACCCGGCCGCTGCCGATCGGGCCCGAGACCATCGGCCTGTTCCAGCTGCGCGAATACGCTGCCAGCGAGCGGGTCGGGCCGGGCGCGAACGCGGTCGAATACGCCGTCGCCGCGATCTCCGGCGGGGCGGCCGAGGCGCAGGCGCTGGCCAACTCGGTCGACACCTGCGACGATCTCTACGCCGCGCTGCCCGGCGGCTTCACCATCGAGACCCGCGCACCGGGCCAGGTGCCCGGCAACATCGCCGCGGAGCTTGCCAACCTCGACGCGGGCGAGGCGTCCTGGAACCAGGCCACGCCCGAGGGCGCGCTGATGTTCGTGATGCTGTGCAGCCGCACCGCCGAGATCCCCGAAGGCTACCGCGAGGAGATCCGCCAGCAGCTGGTGAACCAGCGGCTCGCCGGTTACGCCGAAAGCTATCTCGCGGAGCTCAGGGCCGAGGCCTTCATCAGCGAGGGCGGATGACCGCCCTGCCCCCGACCGCACGCCCGGTCGCCGTGTCCTGCGGCGAACCGGCGGGGATCGGGCCCGAGATCGCCGCGAAGGCGTCCGAACGGCTCGGCGCACGGTTGCCCTTCTTCGTGATCGGCGCGCCCGACCACTTCACCGGCAACGGCCGGAGGGTGGTCGAGATCGGCGCCCCGGCCGAGGCCGCGCGGGTGGCCGGCGAGGCGTTGCCGGTCCTGCCGCTCGACATCCCCGGACCCGCCGTGCCCGGCGAGCCCGACCCGGCCCAGGCCCACGGCGTGATCGAGGCGATTTCCCGCGGCGCCGCGATGGCGATGCGCGGGGATGCCGCGGCGCTCTGCACGCTGCCGATCCACAAGCGGGCGCTGATCGAGGGCGCGGGCTTCGCCTATCCCGGCCATACCGAGTTTCTCCAGCATCTCGGCGGGGTCGACCGGGTGGTGATGATGCTGGCCTGCGACCGCCTGCGGGTGGTGCCCGCGACGATCCACATCCCTCTGGCCGAGGTGCCGGGGGCACTGACGCGGCCGCTCCTGATGGACACGATCCGGATCACCGCCGCCGGGCTGGAACGCGATTTCGGCATCCAGAACCCGCGGATACGGGTCGCCGGGCTGAACCCGCACGCGGGCGAAGGCGGGGTCATCGGGCGCGAGGAGATCGACCTGATCGGGCCGGTGGTGGAGGCGCTTCGGGCCGAGGGACTGGCCGTCGATGGCCCGGCCTCCGCCGACACGATGTTCCACGATGCCGCGCGGGCGGGCTACGACGTGGCGATCGCGATGTACCACGACCAGGCGCTGATCCCGATCAAGACGCTGGATTTCGCGGGCGGCGTCAACGTGACGCTCGGCCTGCCGTTCATCCGCACGTCGCCCGACCACGGCACCGGATTCGACATCGCCGGGCAGGGCCGTGCGGATCCGGCGAGCTTCATCGCCGCGCTGGAGATGGCGGCGCGGATGGCCCGCGCCCGGTCGCGGGTGGCAGCGTGAGCATGGGGGGCCAGCCCCCCCGGCCTCCGGCCTCCCCCCCGGAATATTTCCGGGACAAAGACGGACGATGAGCGCGATCGACGGGCTGCCGCCGCTGCGCCAGGTGATCGCGGCGCATGGCCTGAGCGCGCGGAAGGCGTTGGGGCAGAACTTCATCCTCGACCTGAACCTGACCGCCAAGATCGCGCGGGCGGCCGGCGACCTGAACGCCTGCGACGTGCTGGAGGTCGGGCCCGGGCCGGGCGGGCTGACGCGGGGGCTCCTGGCCGAGGGCGCGCGGCGGGTCGTGGCGGTGGAGAAGGACGCGCGCTGCCTGCCCGCGCTGGCCGAGGTGGCGGCGGCCTATCCCGGTCGGCTCGAGGTGATCGAGGGGGACGCGCTGGAGGTCGACTGGGCGGCGGAGGTGACGCCGCCGGTCAGGATCGTGGCGAACCTGCCCTACAACGTCGGCACGGAACTGCTGGTGCGCTGGCTGACACCGCCCGCCTGGCCGCCGATCTGGTCGAGCCTGACGCTGATGTTCCAGCGCGAGGTGGCCGAGCGGATCGTGGCGAGACCGGGGGACAAGGCCTACGGGCGGCTCGCGGTCCTCGCGGCGTGGCGCACGGAGGCGCGGATCGCGATGACCCTGCCGCCCGAGGCCTTCGTGCCGCCGCCGAAGGTCCGGTCCGCCGTGGTGCATGTCGAGGCGCTGGCGGAGCCGCGCTTCCCGGCCGATGCGAAGATGCTGGAGCGGGTGGTGGCGGCGGCGTTCAACCAGCGCCGCAAGATGCTGCGGGCGGGGCTGAAGGGGCTCGCGCCGGATATCGAGGACCGGCTCAGGGCCGCGGGGATCGAGCCGACGCAGCGGGCAGAGGAAGTCGGGCTGGAGCAGTTCTGCGCTTTGGCGCGGGGGATCGCGGACGGGTGAGCGTGGCGGGCCGCCCGATGAAGACCGGAACGCGAGGCGTGCGAGCGGAGGAGCGGGTTGGCGGGGCGGTCGCTGAGCGCAGTCCGGGGACCCGGTTCGGGATGCCTGGTGCCGCCTGCCGTCGCTGAGTTCGCGATTCCTTCAGTGGAATCAGTGGGGTGTTCTGGTCGCAACACACCGCCGGAGTCCTGATGGCCGGACCCATTGGGATCGGCGGTTCGAGTCCCGGTCGCTTGCCGTGATCGGTGTAACCTTCAACGCCTCAGCTTGACGAAAGACGGCCGGACGGGACTGTCCGGCACGGAAACCTACGACCGCTTGGCGCCGTGGGCGGCGGTGTGGGGTCAGCGGAACGGCCCGCCCGCAGCCGGGACGGAATCGCCTTTTCGCCTTGATCGCAGCCGCCGTGACACGCAGCGAGGACCGCCCTTCGGCGGATCCGAGTGCGAGGGTCGGAGGGGAAGAACGTCGCCCGGTCGTGACCGGGCGCGCGGTCACTCCGCCGCTTCGGGCGGCGGGCTGGCGGGTTCGCCGGACGCGGCCCCGGCGCTTTCGGTGGTCTGCCCGCCCTCGGCCTCGGCGCCGGTGTTGCGGCGGGTGCGGCGGTTGCGGCGCGGCTTGGGGTTTTCCTCGGGCGTGTCGACGATCGCGTCGTCGCGGTTGTCCGAGGTGTCGATGACATCGTCGAACGCGGTCTTTTCCGAGGTGTCGGAGGACGCGGCGTCCTGGGTGTCGTTCGACCGGTCGCCGTCCTGCCCGCCCTGGTCCTCGCGGCGGTCGCGGCGCTGGTTGTTGCCGTTGTTGTTGCCGCCGTTGTTGTTCTGGCCCTGCTGGCCTTGCTGACCCTGCTGGTCCTGGCTGTTGTCGCGGCGCGCATCCATCTCGCGCTGCGCCTCGCCCAGCATCCGCGTGTAGTGTTCCGCGTGCTGCTGGAAGTTCTCCGCCGCCACCCGGTCGTTGCCGAGCTGCGCGTCGCGGGCCAGCTGGTTGTACTTGTCGATGATCTGCTGCGGGGTGCCGCGCACCTTGCCTTCGGGTCCGGAGCTGTCGAACACGCGGTTGACGATGTTTCCGACCGAGCGGTTACGATTGCCTTTGGACCGCGAGCGGTTCTTCGATGATCTCATGGGTTCTGGTCTGTTCCAGTTGCTTCTGGTGGGTCTGGGGCATGGCGGTCGCTTCGCCTTCTGCCCTGAAATTCGGTCGACCCGGTTCTTTCGGTAAACCTGCGGGGGATCGGAGTAGTCCGACGCCGGCCCGCTCATGACGAGTAACCACGCAATGCCGGCGGAAACAAGGTAAAAGTGCAGACAAAGCGTGGTTTTCGGGCATCTTCGCGCCGAATTCCGCCGGTCTTTCAGTCCGGCGAGCGCAAGGCGCTCACGACGCGGTCCCTGCCATCCATGTCGGGATGGATCGCGACCGCGTCAAGACCGGCGGCGCGAAACATCTCCGCGACGGCCGGACCCTGGTCCGCGCCGGTTTCCACGAAGAGCCGGCCGCCCGGTGCGAGGTGCCGGGGCGCGGCGGCGGCGATCACCCGGTAGGGGGCGAGCCCGTCCTCGCCGGGGGTCAGCGCGAGGCGGGGTTCGTGATCGCGCACCTCGGGGGCCAGCGTCTCCCACGTCGCGCGGTCGATGTAGGGCGGGTTGGAGACGACGAGATCGAACCGCCCCCCGACCGCGTCGAACCAATCCGAGAGGCGGAGATCGAGGCGGTCCGCGACGCCGAGCGCCGCGGCGTTCGCGCGCGCCACGGCGAGCGCGGGTTCGGAGATGTCGGTGGCGAGGCCGGTGGCGGTGCCGCGTTCGGCCAGGAGCGTGATCGCGATGCAGCCGGTGCCGGTGCCGAGGTCGAGAACGCGGTCGAACGGCGCCGACAGCGCCGCGGTGACGAGGGTCTCGGTTTCCGGCCGCGGGTCGAGCACGTCGGGCGTCACCCGGAACTCCCGCCCGTAGAAGGCGCGGCGGCCGGTGATCTGGCTGACCGGGCGGCGGCGGCGGCGTTCGGCGACGTGGAGGTGGAAGAGGTCGAGCGTGTCGTCGTCGATACCGTCCCGGAGCCGCAGGAGCAGCCGGTCGCGGGGGATGCCGAGCGCCGCGGCCATGAGCGTGCGGGCATCGGTGGCCGGGTCCGGGACGCCGGCATCGCCGAGCATCCGGGTCGCGATGCGGATCGCGTCGCCGACGGAGCCGGCGCGGCCTGTCACCCCTGCATCTCCGACAGCCGCCGCGCCTGGTCGTCGGCGGTGAGCGCGTCGATGATCTCGTCGAGATCGCCCTGCATCACCTGGTCGAGCTTGTAGAGCGTCAGGTTGATGCGGTGATCGGTCAAGCGGCCCTGAGGGAAGTTGTAGGTGCGGATGCGCTCGGACCGGTCGCCGGTGCCGATCTGCGAGCGGCGGTCGGAGGCGCGTTCGGCGTCGGCACGGCTGCGCTCGGCGTCGTAGAGCCGCGCGCGCAGGACGGCCATCGCGATCTCGCGGTTGCGGTGCTGCGACTTCTCGGAGCTGGTGACGACGATGCCGGTGGGGATGTGGGTGATGCGGACGGCGGAATCCGTCGTGTTGACGTGCTGCCCGCCCGCCCCGGAGGCGCGCATGGTGTCGATGCGGATGTCCCCCGCGGGGATGTCGATGTCGACGGCCTCGGCCTCGGGCAGGACGGCTACGGTGGCGGCGGAGGTGTGGATGCGGCCGCCGCTTTCGGTTTCCGGCACGCGCTGGACACGGTGAACGCCGCTTTCGTACTTGAGCCGGGCGAAGACGTTCTCGCCCTCGATCCGTGCCACGACCTCCTTGATGCCGCCGAGTTCGGTGTCCTGCTGGTCTACGATCTCCATCCGCCAGCCGCGGGCTTCGGCGTAGCGGGCGTACATGCGCAGGAGATCGGCGGCGAAGAGCGCGGCTTCGTCGCCGCCGGTGCCGGGGCGGATCTCGATCATCGCGGGGCGGGCGTCGGCCTCGTCCCTGGGCAGGAGCGCGAGTTGCAGGGCCTTCTCGGCCTCGGGCAGGCGGGCCTCCAGCGCAGGCAGTTCCTCTTCCGCGAGATCGCACATCTCGGGGTCGTCGAGCATTGCGCGGGCATCGGCGATCTCGGCGGTCAGGGCGCGCCAGGCGGCGATCTGCTCGGCCACGGGCCTAAGCTCGGAATACTCGCGGCTGAGATCGGCGATCCGGGCCGGGTCGGCGCCGGCGGACAGCTTCGCCTCGAGGAACTCGAACCGGTCGGTGATCTGGCGCAGGCGGTCCTCGGGCAGCATCCGCGGGTGATGGCGCGGGCGGCGCGGGGGGTCAAGGCCCCGTGCGATCCCGAAGCGCGTCGGTCCAGCGCTGGACCCGGGCCGCGTTCACGCCGAGGTCGGAGCGGCCGAAGCGGGAGCGGGAGAAAAGCTCGACCCGCGTGCCGCCGTCGACCGGGGACAGGCGCACCGACACCGCGTCGGGGTAGCCCATGATGCGGCTGCGGACGACGTAGGTCACGAGCCCGTCCGCGGCATTCCCCGCGAGCCGCTCGGCCCCTTCGGTCCGGGCGATGCCGTCGAGACGGGCGGCGACCGCGGGCACGTCCGCGGCGATCACCGGTGCCTCGGACCCGCGCAGGAGCGCGAAGTTCGGGGTTGCGGGCGGCTCCGCCGTGGCCGGGTCGGCGTGCCAGCGGGCGGGGTCCATCGGCGCGGTGCGGACGCGGATGGCGACGGCGACGACCGCGACGACGACGACCGCGAGGATCCAGAGCGCGAGTTTCATGGCCCGGAAGTGGGGCGCGGGCCGGGCCGGTCAAGGGGTGGCGCGGGCGGAGGGCGCCGATGCCTCCGGCAGAGGTATTTGAAAGGCAAAGACCCGGGGCGGGATCAATGGTTGTCGCGCGGCAGGTCGCCGCGGATACGCCGGTAGGCCGTCGCGAGTTCGAGGCAGCCGCCCTGCGCCAGCTGGCCCACGTTGCGGCGGTAGAGTTCCTGCCACGGGGTCTGGTTGTGCAGGTCCGGCGGGGTCCAGGCGTCGCGGCGGGCCTGCCACTCGGCCTCCGGCACCGTGGCGTCGAGGGTTCCGGCGGCGAGGTCGAGGCGCACGGGGTCGCCCGTTCGCAGGAGCGCGAGGCCGCCGCCGACCACGGCCTCGGGGCTCGCGTTCAGGATCGAGGGGGACTCGGAGGTGCCGGACTGGCGGCCGTCCCCGATGGTGGGCAGGTGGTTGATGCCCTGTTTCAGGAGCGCGTCGGGGGGCTGCATGTTCACCACCTCGGCAGAGCCGGGGTAGCCGACGCAGCCGACGTTGCGGATGAACAGGAACGTGTGTTCGTCGATTTCGAGCGCGGGGTCGTTTATGCGGTCGTGGTAGTCTTCCGGTCCCTCGAACACGACCGCCCTGCCCTCGCAGACGCCGTCCTTCAGGAAGCGCGCGCGGAAATCGGCGGAGATGACGGAGGTCTTCATCAGCGCGCTGTCGAAGAGGTTGCCGGACAGGACGACGAAGCCCGCGTCGGCGCGCAGGGGATCGGCGGCGGTGCGGATCACGGCGTGGTCCTGGCTGCGGGCGCCGGCGAGCGCCTCGGCCACGGGCTTGCCGCTGGCGGTCATTGGCGTGCCGTCGAGGAGGTCCGCGGCGAGAAGCTCACCCATCACCGCGGGCACGCCGCCGGCGCGGAAGAACGACTCGCCGAGGTATTCGCCCGCGGGCTGCATGTTCACCAGAAGCGGCAGGGCGTGGCCGACCGTCTGCCAGTCCGACACGTCGAGGTCCACGCCGGCATGGCGCGCGATCGCCTGCAGATGCGGCGGCGCGTTGGTCGACCCGCCGATCGCGGTGTTGACGCGGATAGCGTTCTCGAACGCGGCGCGGGTCAGGATGTCCGACGGTTTCAGGTCGGCCTCCACCATCTCGACGATGCGGCGGCCCGTGGCATAGGCCATCTCCATCCGCTCGCGGAACGGCGCGGGGATGGCGGAGGCACCGGGGAGCGTCATGCCGACGGCCTCGGCCAGCGCGTTCATCGTGCTGGCCGTGCCCATCGTGTTGCAGTGGCCGAGCGAGGGGGCGGAGGCGCAGACGCGGTCCATGAACTCGGGGTAGTCGATCAGCCCCTCGGCCAGCAGGCGGCGGCTTTCCCAGATGATCGTGCCCGATCCCGCGCGCCGGCCCTTCCACCAGCCGTCGAGCATCGGGCCGCCGTTCAGCGCGATGGCGGGGATGTCGACCGTGGCCGCGCCCATCAGCATCGCGGGGGTGGTCTTGTCGCAGCCCGTGGTCAGCACCACGCCGTCGATCGGGTAGCCGTGCAGGACCTCGACCAGCGAGAGGTAGGCGAGGTTGCGGTCGAGCGCCGCCGTGGGGCGCTTGCCGGTTTCCTGGATCGGGTGGACCGGGAATTCCATCGGGATGCCGCCCGCATCGCGGATGCCCGCCTTCACCCGGTCGGCGAGGAAGACGTGGATCTTGTTGCAGGGCGCGAGGTCGGACCCGGTCTGGGCTACGCCGATCACCGGGCGTTCGGATTGCAGCTCGTCGCGGGTGAAGGCCTGGTTCTGGTACCGCTCGACATAAAGCGCGGTCATGCCCGGGTTGTTCGGGTTGTCGAACCATTCCTGGCTGCGATAGCGGCGGCGGGCGCGGGTGTCGCTCATGTCCCGGTTCCTCTCCCCTCGGGCCTGTCGCCCCGTTCTAGCCAATCGCACCGGCGGGCGGAATGGCGTTCGCACCGGAGGCCGCGAGACCGCGCCGGGGCGTTTCCGCGCGCTCCGGTCTCGACAAACCGGTGCCGGGCGCTCTTATCTCTGCCCGACGAGAGGACACGCGGAGGCAGGACAGATGACCAACACGGATCTCTATATCGGCGGCGAGTGGCGCAAGGGCGAGGAAGGCGGGCGGTTCGACGTCCTGAACCCCGCCACCGAGGAGGTGATCGCCTCCGTCGCGTCGGCCGGGATCGCGGATGCCGACGCCGCGCTGGATGCCGCAGAGGCGGCGATGGCCGACTGGGCGAGGCGCCCGGCGCGCGAGCGGTCGGAGGTCCTGCGCAAGGCGTGGGAACTGATGAGCGCGCGGCAGGAGGACGTCGCGCGGCTCATCACGATGGAAAACGGCAAGGCGCTCGGCGATGCGCGCGGCGAGGCCGCCTATGCCGCGGAGTTCTTCCGCTGGTTCGCGGAGGAAGCCGTGCGCGCGGACGGGATGATCACGCGCGGGCCGTCCACTGGCGCGCGTATCGTCGTGCAGCACAAGCCCGCGGGACTTGCCGTGATGGTCACGCCCTGGAACTTCCCCGCCGCGATGGGCACCCGAAAGATCGCGCCCGCGCTGGCGGCGGGCTGCGGGATGGTCATCAAGCCGGCCTCGGCGACGCCGCTGACGATGCTGGCGCTGATGCCGATCCTGGAGGAAGCCGGGGTGCCCGCGGGGCTGGTGAACGTGCTGCCGTCGACCAGCACCGGCAAGATCGTCGATCACATGCTGCACGATCCGCGGGTGCGGGTGATCTCGTTCACCGGGTCGACATCGGTCGGGCGGACGCTGCTGAAATCCGCCGCCGACCAGGTGCTGAAACCGGCGATGGAGCTTGGCGGCAACGCGCCACTGATCGTGTTCGACGATGCCGATCTCGACAAGGCCGTCGCCGGCACGATGGTCGCCAAGATGCGCAACATCGGCGAGGCCTGCACGGCGGCGAACCGGATCTACGTGCAGGAGGGCGTCGCGGAGGCGTTCACGGAAAAGCTCGTCGCGGCGATGGGCGCGCTGAAGATGGGCAACGGGCTGGAGGACGGGGTCGATATCGGCTCGCTCGTCGACGCGGACACGCGCGACAAGGTGGAGGCCTTCGTGCGGGACGCCGAGGCCAAGGGGGCCAAGGTGAAGATCGGTGGGCAAATGCCTGACGGAAAGGGATTCTTCTACCCGCCGACGGTGATGACCGAGGTGCCGGAGACCGCCGACTGCGTCCATGACGAGATCTTCGGCCCGGTCGCCGCGCTGCAGACCTTCGCCAGCGAGGACGAGGTGGTGAAGCGCGCGAACGCGACCGAGTACGGGCTGGTCGCCTATGTCTTCTCGGGCTCGATGGAGCGCGGGATGCGGGTGTCGGAGGCGCTGAACTACGGCATGGTCGGTCTGAACCGCGGGCTCGTCAGCGACCCCGCCGCGCCCTTCGGCGGCACCAAGCAGTCGGGTCTGGGCCGCGAGGGCGGACACGAGGGCATGTTCGAGTTCATGGAGACGCAGTACATCTCCGCCGAGTGGTGACTGGCCGGGGCAGGCAGTCGCCCTGCCCTAGCCGACCTCCCGCCGCGCGCCGCCGGCATTCGCGCTGTCGGCGATGGCGTGGATCACCCGTTCGATGTGAAGCCCGTCGGTGAAATCCGGCCGCGGGCGGCTGCCCGAGGCAATCGCGCGCAGAAGCTCCGCGGCCTCGATCGTCTTGAGGTCGAGAAAGCCGATCTGGTGGCCCTGCCCCGGCACGAAGCGGCCGAAGGGCGGGTGGTCGGGGCCGGACAGGATCGTCCGGAACCCCTGTTCGTCGCGCTTGCCCTCGTTCACGAACACCCGCAGCTCGTTCATCCGTTCCTGTTCGAAAAGGATCATGCCGCGGGTGCCGTGGATCTCGAAGTCGAGCCGGTTCTTGCGCCCCCAGGCCGAGCGCGAGGTGGAGATGGAGCCCTTCGCCCCGTTGTCGAAGGTCACGAGCGCGGTCGCCACGTCCTCGTTCTCGACCGCGGCGAGGCCGGTGCCGTCGGGCAGCGGGCGGGTTTCGTGGATGACCTGGGTCTCGGCGACGACCGAGACGATCGGCCCGGCCACCGCCTCCACCAGCGCGACGATGTGGCAGCCCATGTCACCAAGCACGCCGAGCCCGGCATCGGCGATCCGCGCGCGCCAGGTCCAGGGCAGGTCGGGATCGGCCTGGTAGTCCTCGTCGAACCAGCCCCGGACATGGACGACGCGGCCGATCCGCCCCGAGGCCACGATGCGCCGCGCGTGCTGCACCGCCGGGTTGTGGACGTAGTTGTAGCCCATCATCGTGATCCGGCCCGAGGCGCGAGCGGCGGCCTCCATCGCCTCGGCGTCGGCGAGCGTCAGCGCCATCGGCTTCTCGCACCAGACATGCTTTCCGGCCTCCAGCGCCGCCACGGCCATGTCGCGATGCAGGCTGTTGGGCGTGGCGACCGACACGAGGTCGATCGCGGGGTCGGACAACAGGTCGCGCCAGTCCCCGGTGCCGCGTTCGAAACCGAACTGCGCCGCCTGCTCCGACGCCTGTTCGGCGGTGGCATCCGCGAGCGCGACCAGCCGCACGTCGGGAACGTCGCCCATGATCGCGCCCGCGGAGCGGTAGGCCATCGCATGGGTCTTGCCCATGTAGCCCGATCCGATGAGGCCGACACCTATCGTCATGTCATTGATCCCGCTTGAAGATCCAGTCGTGGTCCGGGTGATTGCGGAACCGCCAGTTCCGCCGCGGCCCGGCCATCACGTTGAGGTAGTACATCTCGTAGCCGTAGGGCGCGGCGCAGGGATGGTGGCCCCTGGGCACCAGGACGACATCGTGGTTCGCGGGGCTCATGGTCTCGTCCAGCGACCCGTCCTCGGTGAACACGCGCTGGTGGCCGTAGCCCTGCGGCGGGTTCAGCCGGTGGTAATAGGTCTCTTCGAGGTAGGTCATGTTCGGGAAGTCGTCCTCGTCATGACGATGCGGCGGGTAGGACGACCAGTTGCCCTGCGGGGTGAACACCTCGGTGACGAGAAGGCTGTCGGCGACATCTGCATCCTCCATCGCGATGTTGTGGATGTGGCGCGTGTTCGCGCCCTTGCCGCGGGTGACCATCCCGGGGCGCGGCAGAACGCGGGCCGCGTGACCGCCGTGGCCCGGCGCGGTGCAGACGCCGATGGTGCAGCCGGTCGTCGCGGTCGCGGTCCAGTCCGCGCCGTTCGGCACGTAGACGGAATGGGGCGGGGTCTTGTCGAACACGTTCATCCGGTCGCCCTGCTCGCCGAAATCCCGGCCCGCCGCCACGATCCGCGCCTTGCCCTCGACCATCACCAGGATCGCCTCGCGGTCGCCGGTGGCCTCCGACACGGCCTCGCCGGGTTCCAGGCGGTAGCAGGTGAAACCGACATAGCCCCAATCGGGCGACAGCCCGGATCTCGCGCCGTCGACGGTGATGGCATGGATCCGGCCCGTGTCGGCCACGGGCTTGCGCAGGAGCGGTGAGGTCATCGTCTGTCCTTTCTCAGGGCGCGCGCCGGGCGGCCTGTGCATCGAGCGCCGCGTTCAGGTCCGCCGCCGGCATCCCGGCCGCGAGCGCGCGGGTCATCAGCGCGGCCTGGGTTTCGGGCGCGAGCCCGCCCGCGGGCGGGTCGGTGTCGAGGTTGGTGGGAAAGCTGTAGCCCTCGGCGCAGGCGGCGATGGCGGCGCGGGCACGGTCGCCGGGCAGGTCGAGCGACTGGAGGGCGGGATAGAGCGCCTTCGACATCGCGAGCCGGTCGACGCTTTCCATCGCCCGGCCCATCGCCGAGGACACCTGCAACAGGTTCGCCATCCGGTGGATGCTGGCCGAGCGGTTCTCGCCCGCGGCGTGGAACAGCGCGGGCGAGAAGAACACCGCGTCGCCCCTGGCGAGGGGCAACTGGATGCAACGGGCCTCGAAGAACTCCGCGAAGTCCGGGCGGCGGTAGGCCATGTATCCCGGCCCGTAGCCCTGGCTGAACGGCAGGAGTTTCGTCGGCCCGCTTTCCACCGGCATGTCGCAATGGGCGACAGCACCCTGCAGCGTCAGGAACGGCGACAGCTCGTGCACATGGGCGGGAAAGCGGGTCGCTTCCTCCCCGGTCTGGAAGCCGAGATGGTAGTCGCGGTGCGCGGTCTGCGCCTTGCCGCCGGGCCGCACGAGATTGACCTGCGCCGTGACCTGGTAGCCGGGGCCGAGCCAGGCCTCGCAGACCGCGTCGATGGCGGGGCTGCCGAAGTAGCGCGCGAAGGTCGCGGGCGCGCGGAGGCAGAGTTTCTGCAACGCGTTCCAGATCCGGTCGTTGGCCCCGGCGGCGGCGAAATGGTCGGCCTTCGCGCCCGATGCCGCGCGCTCGTCGGCGATGATCGCCTCGTGGACGGCGGTGGCGTCGTCGAGCGCCCCGGTATCCGGCACCGCGCCCTCGATCACCAGGACGCCCGCGCCGTTCCGCAGGACCCGCGCCCATTCCGCCAGGACCGCCCGGCGGCCGGCGGGGTCGCCAATTGGCAGGTCGCGGGCCGCGTAGATCGGCACCTCCGACGCGATGCGCGCGGCGCGGGGCACGTCCGCTCGGTCGGTGCTCCGGCCGGTGGCGCGCGCGAAGTCGTCGAGCGCGCAGTCGCCGGTATCGTAGAACGCAAGGTCCTTCATTCGCCGTCCTCCCCCGTGCCGTCGTCCCCGCCGGGGTCCTTGCGGACGACGAAGAAGTTCCACACAGCGACCGCGCCGAAGGCCGCGAAGATCATCGCCCATCCCGGGTTGCCGCCGGACAGTTCCACCGCCGCCCATCCGAAGCACACCGCGACCACCGCGATCCGGATCCAGAGCGGGCGGAAGAACGGGTGATCGAGGCCGAGCATCAGGACACGACCTCGAGCCCGGCATCGCGGCAGACCGCGAGGATCGTGTCGTAGCCGAGCTTCGAATACTCGTAGGGCGGGGCCTTGGCCGGGTCCTGTTCGGCCTCCACCACGATCCAGCCCGCGTATCCCATCCTCGCGAGCCGGTCGGTGACGGCGGCGAAGTCGATGGAGCCCTCGGGGTCGCCCGGCACGGTGAAGGCCCCCGCGATCACCGCGTCGAGAAAGCTGCCCCGGCGGGCGCGGATGTCGCGGGTCACGGGCACCCGCACGTCCTTGTAGTGGACGTGCAGGATGCGGTCGCCCCACCGGTCCAGCACCCGGAGCGGGTCGGCGCCGCCGAAGGCGAGGTGGCCGGTGTCGTAGAGCAAGTGGACCTCGGGCGGGGTGGCGGCCATCAGGCGGTTCACGTCCTCCTCGTCCTCGATGATGGAGCCCATGTGGTGGTGATAGGCCAGCGGCATCCCCTCGCCCGCCATCCACTTCGCAAGCTCGCCGAGCTTCGCGCCGTAGGCCACGATCTCGTCGGCATCGAACTTGGGGCGCTCTTCGACCGGCGTGTCCCGTGCGCCCTGGACCGTGTTGGAACACTCGGCATAGACGATGCAGGGCGATCCGAGCGCCACGAACTGCGCCACCTGCCCCGCCACCGCGGCCTTTTCCGTCGCGATGTCGTTGACGACGAGGTTGCCGGAGCACCAGCCGCCGCACAGCGCGATACCGGCGACGTCGAGATAACGGCGCAGCCCCTCGGTGTCCTGCGGCATCCGCTGGCCCCGTTCGACCCCGGTATAGCCGATCTCGCGCGCCTCGCGCAGGGCCTGTTCCATGGTGAAGCCCGCGGTGATGTCCGGGAGGTCGTCGTTTTGCCAGGCGATTGGGGAGATTCCGAT
>WVSL01000018.1 GCA_015689685.1 Rhodobacterales bacterium HKCCE2091
ACGACCGCATGTCCTCCAGCCGACCCCCGACCTGGCCGCCGTACAAGTCAACCGACGAACGACCGATCGTGATGACATCAAGATCGCGGGTCATGGGTATCCTCCCTCAGATATCCGAAAGACTGATCGGCGTGCCCGAGGTCGCGGACCGGGTCGCGGCCTCGGCCATGGCGAGCGCGGCGATACCGTCGTCGAGCGTGACCGGAAGGGCGCTGCCGGCGGCCACTGCCGAGACGAAGGCCGACCATTCGGCGGCATAGGCGGGCATATAGCGTTCGAGGAAGAAATACGTCGGTTTCGCCCGCGAGACGCCCGCGGTGGTGGATTTCACCACGGTGTTCTCCAGCATGTTCTCGGCCTGGAGTAGCCCTTCGGATCCGAGGATTTCCACCCGCTGGTCGTAGCCGTAGACCGCGCGGCGCGAGTTCCGGATGACCGCGATCCGTCCATCCGCGTAGGTCAGCGTCACCACGGCCGTATCCACGTCGCCCGCCTCGCCGATGGCGGGGTCGACGATGGAACTGCCGATGGCCGAAACCGAGACCGGGGCCGCCCCCATGATGAAATTCGCCATGTCGAAATCGTGGATCATCATGTCCCGGAACAACCCGCCCGACACCTTGATATAGGCGACGGGCGGCGGGGCCGGATCGAAGGAGGCGATGGACAGAAGCTCACCCCGCCCGATCTCGCCCGCGTCGAGCGCACCTTTGAGCGCTGCGAAGTTCGGGTCGAAACGACGGTTGAACCCGATCATGACAGGCTTGCCGGTGGCGGCTGCGGCCTTCTGGCATGCGCGAGCGCGCTCGAGGCTCAGGTCCACCGGCTTCTCGCAGAGAACCGCCTTGCCTGCCGCCGTTGCCGCCTCGATCAGGTCGGAATGGGTGTCGGTCGAAGTAGCGATCAGGACCGCGTCGATGCCGGGATCGGCGATGATCTCTTCGGAACTCCGCGCTGCGGCACCGTATGTCGCTGCCAGCGTCTCGGCGGCGGGCGCGTTCACGTCCGACACCGCCGCGAGCGTGCTGCCGGGGTTGCCCGCGATGTTGACGGCATGGACCTGGCCGATCCGGCCCGCCCCGAGTAGTCCGACCTTGAGCATCTTCCTGTCCTATCCCTGGAGTGTGACCGACCGCCCGGTTTCCGCGCTTTCCCGCGCGGCGTCGAGGACGGCCAGAACGGCGGCACCTTCCGTGGCCGTGGCAGGCGGTTCGCCTCCCGTCCGGACGGCGGTCGCGAAGGCTTCGTAGTAGTCGTGGTAGCGGCCCTGTTCGGAAGGCACGCGCTCGGGCCCCGCGGCCGTATGGAGCGTGCCCCAGTTCGCTTCCGGCTCGTAGCCCCAGGCCGCGGGGTCATCTGCCGGGCGCTTGCCCGCGAAGATGTCCTGCGCCTGGATGTCGATGGTCGACGAGACGTAGGCGCCCTTGTCGCCGTAGGCGCGGAATTCCCGGCAGTCGAGGTAGTTGAGCTTGCTGGCCGACAGGTGCGAATGCGCGCCGCTTTCGTGCCGGAGCGTGATGGTGAAACAGGCGTCGGTGGTCCCTTCGGGCAGGTCCACGAGATCGAACTGGGCATCGACAGCCGTGACCGGGCCGAGAAGGTGCATCATCTGGTCGACGATATGGCTGCCGAGATCGCGGAGGAGTCCGCCCGTCGGCCCGGCCTCCAGCGTCTGCGGGCTGTCCTGGTCCATGCGGGATTCCACGCGCCAGACCTTGCCGATGCGGCCATCGCGGACGACCTTCAGAAGCGTCTGCATGTCCGCGTCGAAGCGGCGGTTGTGGTAGACGCCGAGGATCACGCCGGCGGCATTCGCAGCGGCGTCGAGCTCGCGCGCGCCTTCGGCGTTCGGCGCGAAGGGCTTGTCGGCAATCACGTGCAGTCCCGCGCCGATGGCTTCCAGCACCAGCTCGCGCCGGGTCTGAGGCGGGGTCGTGATCGTGACCACATCGCAGACGCCGGCCTCGATCATCTCGGAGAGGCTGGCAAAGACTGGCACGTCGGGCCAGTCGGCGCGGACCTTCGCGACGGTGGCAGGCGCGCGCGCCACCACGCCCGTCAGCTCGCAGCCTCCGGCGGCGGCGATGAAGGGGGTGTGGAAGTGCTGGCCGCCGGTACCGTAGCCGACAACGCCGAAGTGGACTGGCTTCATTCGCCCGCTGCCTTCAGGAAGGCGTCGAACTCGTCATCCTTGATCGGCACCGTGTGCTCCGCCGCAGGATATCCGCCGTTGTCCACGTCGGCACGGAAATCCTTGAACGCTGCGATCCGCAATTGCTGGATCCGGGTTAGCTCCGGCCCGAGATCGCGGTAGACCTTGCCGTGGCGCGGCTTGTGGTTGACGCCGTAGCCGCAGACATCCTCGGTGAATAGATACTGCGCATCTGCGTACCTACCGGCACCCATGCCGAGCATGATGAGCGAGGTGTTCTCGGTCAGGTACTTGGCCACCCGGTCGGGCACGACCTCCAGTTCCGCGCCAAAGACACCGATCTCCTCCATCCGTCTGGCGTGGGACCAGAGCTTCATGGCCTCATCGGCGGTCTTGCCCACGGCGCGCCAGCCCGTCCAGGTGATGTAGGACGGGATCAGGCCGATATGACCGACGACGGCGACGTGGTTGTCGCAGAGCACCTTCTGGATGTCGTAGGACGCGGCGCAGTAGAAGCAGTCCCCGCCAAGGCCGGAGAAGTGGAAAGCAGCGCGCAGGTAGTCCTCGGCGGTGGCGAGCGGGCGGCCCTCGAACCGGCCCCATCCGCCATAGGGAAGCCCGACCTGCACGAAACAGTCGCCCGCGGCCTCGCGCATCTCGGCGTCGAAAACCTTGCCCTCGATCGACAGCATGTGGATGCCGGCGGCGGCGGCTGCCGCGGCCTCGTCATGGGTGCTGACGTAGAGCATGGAGATCTTCTCGCCGCGCTTCTTCATCGCGCGGATGTCCTCCACGTGCGGCCGGTTGTGATACATGCCCATCGTTCTCTCCCTCAGATCGTGAATGCGTCGCGGAATGCCATAAGCGCGGCTTCCGGATCGCCCGCCGCGAAGGCTTCCATGCCCACGGGGCCGTCGTAGCCCATCGCGTGGAGCGCCCGCGCGATGTTGTTCCAGTTCATCTCACCGGTGCCGGGTTCGCAGCGGCCGGGGTTGTCGGCCACCTGCACCTCGCCGATCCAGGGCAGGCAGGCCCCGGCCCACCGGATCACGTCGCCCTCGCCGATCTGGGTGTGATAGAGGTCGAGGTTGATCCGCAGCTGCGGCCTGTCGACCGCCGAGACCAGCGACAGCACGTCTTCGGTGGAATTGAACGGGCAACCGGGATGCTCGCGCAGGTTCAGGTTTTCGAGCGTGAAGGTCACGCCGAGTTCTTCTGCAAGATCGCAAATGCGGTTGAGCGTATCCCGCGCCTTCAGCCACATTCCCGGCGCCACATGCGCCATCTGGGGGATCGGGATGCCCATGTCCCCGAGACCCGTGCCGTGCAGGTTCAGCCGTGCGACGCCGAGCCGCTTGCCGACCTCCGCTGTTTCCCGCGCCGAGGCCAGCAGCGTGTCCGCGCCATCGTCGTCGGCGAGCCGGCCTTCCAGGTAGCCATTCATGATGGTGAAGGTCGCGCCCGTCTTCTCCAGCGCGTCCAGGTCCCATGCGGGCCAGTTCCAGAGACCGACGCCGAAGCCCATCTCCTTAAGGCGGTTGGCCCGCCAGTGGATCGGCCTGTCCTGCCACAGCATCTCCGCGCAGGCGGCGAGCTGGAACGGCTGGCCGGTCTCAGAGCTGGACGAAGACGCGGCCATTCTCGACCTTCGTGACATATGTGTGCAGGTTCTCGCAGGCAGGCGGGGTCTCGACCTCGCCCGTGGTGACATCGAAGATCGACGAATGCTTCGGGCATTCGATCGTCGCCTCGACCACCAGTCCGTCCGCGAGGTGGATTTCCTCGTGGGTGCAGAGCCCGTCGGTGCAGTAGTAGTTGTCCTCGTGGTCTCGGACGATGATGAAGGTTCGCCCGCCGTGATCGAAACGGATCACGTCCTCGGCGTCGATGTCTTCTGTGGCGCAGGCGTCGATCCAGTCGGCCATGTCCCTCTCCCTCAGATGGCTTGCGGTTTAAAGTCGGACGCGGCGACCGGCATCACGCCCTGCAGAAGCGCTACGGATTTCTCCAGCCCTTCCAGCGAGTTGAGCAGAACGTCCTCGTGCTCGATCGAAAGCCAGCCGTCGTAGCCGGCCATCTTCAGCCGGTAGCAGAACTGCCGCCACCATTCCTCGCCATGGCCGAAGCCGAGCGTGATGTAGCTCCAGCTCCGCGCCGGGATGTCCATGAGCGTGCCGTTCTCCAGAAGGCTCGTGACCGCCTGCACCGGCGCGTTCAGGAAGGTGTCCTTCGCGTGGACATGGTAGATCGCGTCGCCGAGCGCCTCGGCGGCGATAAGCGGGTCGGCCCCCATCCACATCAGGTGCGACGGGTCGAGGTTCGCGCCGACCACCGGCCCGATGGCGTTGCGCAGCTTCAGGAGCGACGGGACATTGTAGACGCACTGGTTGCCGTGCAGTTCGAGCGCGATCCGCTCGACGCCGTTGTCCCGCGCAAGAGCGGCGATCTCGGTCCAGAACGGGATCAGCCTGTCTTCCCACTGGTAGCGCAGGATCGCCTGCGTCTCCGGCGGCCAGGACGACACGACCCAATTCGGCATCGTGTCGGTCGCGCTGCCCGCGGGCAGTCCGGACATGGTGCAGACGGTGGTGATCCCCATCTCGCCCGCGACCCGGATCGTATCCTTCAGGCCCACGCCCTGCGCGGGGTCGGTCGGATGAAGCGGGTTGCCGTTCGCGTTCAGGCTGATGATCTCCAGCCCCCGATCCGCGAACTTCGCCTTGAACTCCGCCTGCGCGGAGGCGTTGCCGAGCATCATTCCCAGGTCGAAATGCGGCGCGGTGGACCAGCCGCAGGTATTCACCTCGATGCCGGAGACGCCCATGCGTTCGGCATGGCCGAGCATCTCGTCGAGCGGCAGGCCGCCAAGGCTGTCGGATACGAAGCCGAGTTTCATGCCGCCGCCCTCCGGTAGAAGTCGGGTCGGCCGATCATCTGCACCGGCTCTCGCGTGCCATTCGACAGTGCCCGAGCGCCGGCTTCGGCAACGATGGCGGCAGCGTAGCCGTCCCAGGAACTCGACGCGGTCGCAGGGAAATCGCCGGTTGCGACGAAGCGCAGGAAGTCCCGGTTCTGGCGGCGGTAGGCTTCGGCGTAGCGGCCGCGCCAGTCGGGCTCGTAGGCGGTGCCCGAAGACAGGTCCGCGTCGGTCCGGGTATAGGCGACGTGGTTCATCGCGACCGATCCGGCCTCGCCCACCAGCTCGGCCCGCACATCGTAACCGTAGGCGGCGTTGTTGTTCACCTCGATGGTCACGAGCTGGCCGTCGAGGGTTTCGAGCACCATCACGACAGGCGCGACACGCGTGTCGGACCGGCGCGGTTGCCAGGCCGAGATACTGGCGTATTCACAGCCGAGCACGTGGCGGACCACGTCGAACTCGTGCGGGGCGGAGTTGGTGATCGCCATCGTGCCGGTGAAGTCGGCGGCGGGCGTTTCCACGTTGCGGTGGAAGTTGTGCATCATCAGCGGCCGGCCGATGCGGCCCGAGGTCAGCGCCTCGCGCATCTCGACATAGGACTGGTCATAGCGGCGCATGAAGCCGAGCTGCACGAAGGGCCGACCGGCGGCCATCTCGGCCTCCAGCACTTCGAGGCATTCGGCCGAGCTTTGCGACAGCGGCTTCTCGCATAGAACCGGTTTGCCGGCGGCGATGCAGGCCTTCGAAAGCGGTGCGTGGGTGAAATCGGGGCTGGCGATCACCACGGCGTCCACGTCGCCGCGCAAGATCGCAGCTTCGGGATCGATGCCCGCGTCGGCGGCACCGCACTGGTCCGCGACCCGTCGTGCGCGCGCCTCGTCGGCGTCGACGACGACCTGGAGCGAGGCGCCGGACAGCTCCTCGGCGAAGATACGGGCGTGGTCGGCCCCCATGAGACCGGCGCCGATGATGGCAAGTCGTGTGGTCACGTTCGTGCTCGCTTGATGAGGGTGTCGCGTGGGACCGGCAGGCGGGGTAGAGGACCGCCTGCCGGCGGGAGGGGTCACTCGGCCGGTTGAGCGATCGGCGGCGGGTGACCTTCGTGTGTTTCCATGTAGCCTTCGATCTCGGCCTCCAGGTCGGCCATGTTCTGGCCACCGGCCATGAGATCGGTGATCTCCTCGCGGGTCTTCTCGCCCTTTCGGAAATCGGCGGCGATGGCGCCGCGGATCAGGACCGCGAAGTGATCGCCCACGGCCATGGCGTGCATGACCTGATGGGTGATGAAGATCACCGCGAGCCCGCGCCGCTTGGCCTCGTTCACGATCCGGAGCACGTGCGCCGCCTGCTTCACCCCGAGCGCCGCCGTGGGCTCGTCGAGGATCAAGACGCGCGCCCCGAAATGGACCGCCCGGGCGATCGCGAGCGACTGGCGCTCACCGCCGGAAAGGCCGCCCACAAGCCGGTCACCGTCGTCGATCCGGGTGATGCCGAAGTTCTGCACCGCCTCGACCGCGATGGCGTTGGCCTTCTTGCGGTCGAACACCTTGAACGGACCGAAGCCTTTCGTCGGCTCCACCCCCGCGAAGAAGGACCGCCCGATGGTCATCAGCGGAAAGGTCCCGCCGAACTGGTGCACCGTTGCGATGCCGCTTTCCTGCGCCTGCTTGGGCCGTGTGAAGGTCACGGGCTTTCCGTCGAGCAGGATCTCGCCGCGGGTCGGCTGGTGGACGCCCGCGAGCGTCTTGATCAGCGTCGACTTGCCGGCACCGTTGTCGCCAAGCAGGCACAGCACCTCGCCCTTGTGGACCTTCAGGCTGATCTCGTGCAGGACGTCGATCGGACCGAACGACTTGTCGACCTTGCGAAGTTCGATGACTGGGGTTCTGTCGGACATGGTTTCCTCCCTCACTTCTTCTTCCCGGTCGACCAGTTGGTCGCCATCTTGCGGAACGTGTCGTTCATCAGAACCGCGATCAGAAGCATGATGCCGATGATGAGGTTCGAGAGGTTGCGGTCGAACTGGGTGTAGTTGATCCCCTGCTGGACGATCGCGAGCGTCGCGGTGCCGAAGAAGATCCCGGCCACGGTGCCGAAGCCCCCGGTCAGAAGCACGCCGCCGACGACGACCGCGATGATCGTGTTGAAGATCAGCGTGAACTGGGTCGTGGTGGAGGCCGAGTTCGACAGGATCGTTTCGCACATGCCGGTCAGCGCGGCCGCCATCGCAGTCAGCATGAACAGCCCGATCTTCAGCCGGTTGATCGGGATGCCGGCGTTGCGCGCGCTTTCCTGGTCGCCGCCGAGGGCGAAGATCCAGTTGCCCCAGGGCGAGTGGTGCAGAAAGTAGTAGCAGGCCACCGCCATCGCGATCCAGATGAACACGGAGCTCTGGATGCCGCGCCAGATCGTCGGGCCGTTCTCGCCCAGTTGCAGGGTGTGGTAGCTGCCCATCAGCCACTCGACCACGGGCCGGGTGTCATCGTCGCGAAGCGCGAGCTGCGTCGTGTCGGTCAGGTAGAGCGACAGGAACAGCGTCAGTCCTGCAACCGAGAACAGCGTGGCCAGCGTCACGATCAGCGACGGCACCTGGGTCCGGACGACGAGCATTCCGTTGATCCAGCCGACCAGCGCCGCGAGGCTGAAGGTGATGAGGATGCCGAGCCAGATATCGAGCCCGTAGAAGCCCGTCGCGGTGGCAAGGATGATCTTGGCCGCCGGCACCATAGCGCCGACCGAGATGTCGAGCTCGCCCGCGATCATCAGGAAGCCGATCGGGATCGCGATGATGCCGATGGTCGAAGCGAAGTTGAGCCAGCTTGCAGCGGCGAGCGGGCTCAGGAAGTTCCTGTCCCAACCGAAATAGGTGAAGAAGCAGAAGACCAGCACAAGGCCGGCGAATGCCCCGATTTCCGGCCTGCGGAAGAGTCCAAGTACGTCGAGGCCGGGCCTGCCGGATGTGGTCGCGGTGGTCGTGGTGGCTTCAGTCATCGTCGTCCTCCTCCCAAGGATGATGTCGTGGCTACCGTGGCCGGCAGACTCGCACGTGACCGCCCCGGCCAGCATCGCCGGCCGGGGCGAGAGCGACTGTCAGCGAACGCCCATCTCGACGCCGGCCAGGGCCAGGTCGATGTTGGACGCGTCGACGATGGCGGGGCCGGTCAGGACCGGGTCAGTCGCCAGTTCGGTGCCGAAGGCCAGGTGCGCGAACAGCATCGAGGTGCCGAGGAAGCCCTGAAGATAGGGCTGCTGGTCGATCGCCATGGTCTGGGTACCGGCGGCGATGCGGTCGAGCACGGCCGGGCTCATGTCGAAGGTGCCGATCATCACGTCGCGGCCCAGTTGCTCGACGGCGTTGGCCGATGCGTCCGAGGCCCAGGCGGCCAGGTTGATGACGGCATCGATGGACTCGTCGCCCGAAAGCTCGGCCAGGATGGTCGAGGCGGTACCGGTCACGTCCCCGTCAAGGTTCGCGGGCACGCGCAGGACGGTGACCTGCGCGCCGGCGGCTTCCGCACCGGCGACCACGCCTTCGCAGCGGGTTTCGAGGTTGACCGCGCCGGGCACCTGGATGTGGCACAGGATGTGGGTCGCGCCTTGCTCGGCCAGGTAGCGGCCACCGGCTTCACCTGCGGTGAACTCGTCCGAACCGAAGTAGTTCACGGCGCCCAGTTCCTCGGCGAAGGGCTGGCCCGAGTTGTACATCATGATGGTGATGCCCTGCTCGGCCGCCGCCTGGAGCGCGGGGACCTGTGCTTCGGGAACCCAGACCGGGATCGCGATTCCGTCGACGCCTTGGGCGACGGCCTGGTTGATCAGCGTGACGAGGTCGGGGCCGAAGTTGTCGTAGTTCGGAACGCGCAGGTAGTTCACCGTGCCGCCGCGGGCCTCGACCACCAGCGCGGCGTCGTTCACGCCCTGCTGGATGATATTGAAGAACCCGTCCTCGATCGACCCTGCGATCACGGCGATATCCTGTGCGGACGCCGCGCTTGCCGTGACTGCCGCAACGGCCGTGGCCGCAAGGAACTTGCTGAATTTCATCTCGGTCTCCTCCCGAAAGTGGTTTGCCGCTATCTGTGTGGCGGCGTTGATGTAACGGAGGTGCCTCCTCGCTCCTCCGCATGGCTACAACCGGTGGCCCTACTCCGCAGGGACCTCCGCGTTGTTCTGTGCGACGCGACTGCGTGCCTTCTTCTTCTGGAACCGTTCCTTCATGAGCCGATCGCCTTCGGGCGTGCCGTCATGCCAGGTGCCGAACCACTTGTCCCAGGGCAGCATCCCGTCGTCGCAGTAGTTCACCTCGAAATACTTGTGGTGCAGGTAGTGGGCATAGGCGTGGCTCTGCACCGCGCGGTCCTCGGTCACTTCCATCCGGTCGAAGCCGATATGGCCGACGACGGCGCCGAAGGCGGCGATGTTCCACTGCCAGACCACGACGAAGGGGTTCGACCACAGCATCGCGTGCCAGAAGAGCGATGCGAAGTAGAGGAAGGCCTCCACCGGGTGCATCGACATCGACGACCACGGCGACGGGTTGATCGAGTTGTGGTGAACCGAATGGCACCACTTGTAGAACCCCGGCAGATGCATCGCGCGGTGGGCGAAGAAGAAATGCGCCTCGTGCAGGATGGGGGCCGCGAAGATCAGCACCGCGATCCAGACCGGGTTCGTGGTCATTGGCAGGTAGCCGGCCGCGAAGGCCCAGAGCATCAGGACCTCGATCACGGTGCCGATCGGCAGCGTCACGAACATCGAGCGCAGGAAGTTGTCGAGGTTCTGCGAGCGGAACCAGAACACGTCCGACGGTTGCTCGGCCGGGAACTTGCCGTTGTACTTGAAGCGCCGCTCCTGTCGCCGCATCGCGTAGAACCGCAGCTCGAACGCGCCGTAGAACAGGAAGATCCCGGCGAAGTTGATCGCCAGAAGGCGAAGCGGCCAGCCCCAGGACAGGTTCGACATGACCTCCATCGGCGGCAGCAGCACGAACCACCAGACCAGCGTGATCGCAAGGAAGACGAGATTCCATCCGGTCAGGTAACCGAGCAGCCATTTCGCCACCGCGCCGGGGCGGAAGTCCGAGCCACCGAAGGGCGGCAGGCCGAGGGCGTCGTTGGGGCGCCAGTTGCCGCGCTTGTCGCGGGTGCCGTGGGCGAGATCATCCATGGATCTCACTCCGCCGGAGCCGCGCCGGCCTTGCGGGCCCGTGCGCGTTCCTTCTTGGCGCGGAACCGCGCCTTCATCTGCTCGTCGGCGTCCTTGGTGCCGTCGTGCCAGGTGCCAAACCACTTGTCGAGCGGCACGAGGCCATCGGCGCCGTAATTCACCTCGAAGTACTTGTGATGCAGGTAGTGGGCATAGGCGTGGCTGTCGATCGCCGCGTCATCCGACACTTCGAGCTTGTCGAAGCCGATATGCCCGTTAATCGCGCCGTAGCCGACCGCGTGGCTGTTGAACAGCATCACCACCGGGTGCGACGGGATCAGCAGGTGCCAGACGATCTCGGCGAAATAGAGCACGTGCTCCACCGGGTGCATGGACAGCGACGACCACGGGCTCGGGTTGATCGAGTTGTGATGCACCGAGTGGATCCACTTGTAGAGCGTCGGCGTGTGGATCAGCCGGTGGATTGCGAAGAAGTGAAGCTCGTGGATCGCCGGCACGAGGAGCGTCAGCGCGACGAGCCACGGCCAGTGCGTCGACCAGTCGACCCAGTTGCCCCAGGTGTTCGCCCAGGCCCAGAGCATGAGCACTTCGGTCAGGGTCCAGATCGGGATACCGATCAGGAACGAGCGCAGGAAATTGTCGAGGTTCTGGGACTTGAACCAGAACACGTCGGAGGGGTTCTCGGCCGGGAAGCGGTGGTTGAACTTGAACCGCGTCTCCTGCCGGCGCTTGACGTAGTAGAACAGCTCCACCGCGCCATACATCGCGAAGATGCCGGCGGAGTTCACGAGCAGGAGCCAGAGGCCCCATCCCCAGGACAGGCTCCGGAGCGTCTCGACGTCGGGGATGATGAAGAACCAGTAGAGCAGCGCGGTCGCCATGTGAAAGGCGTTCCACGGCCAGAGATAGCCGATGAACCAATGCCCGAGGGTTCTGGCGTCGAAGGCCCGGCGCCAGAACGGCGCGACTTCGAGCGGCGCGTTCGGCTTCCAGTCACCACGCTTGTCGCGCGTGCCGTAAAGCAGGTCGTCCATGGTGTCCTCCCCCGTACCGGCGTTCGAATCTCGTTCGCGGCACCTCTTGGGGATGACTCATTGACATGGATCAAATCAACTTGCTTCATTAAGCATCATATATTTAGTCTCACTACGTCTCATTCGGTGATCCCAGGTCGGCGAGAATGATACAAAATGAGACGAGGAGGGGTCATGGCACGACCAACAATTCGCGATCTGGCCGAAGCGGCTGGCGTTTCGGTATCGACAGTCAATCGCGTACTCGGGGGGGCCGAGAACGTCCGCGCTCCGACCGTCCGGCGCGTGCTCGATGCGGCCGAGGAAATCGGGTTCTATGGGGTCGGCACGATTCAGAGCCGGGTACAGTCCGCCCGGCCCAAGGATCGCTTTGTCGTCATCCTGCAACAGCCCGGCCGGCACTTTTACCAGGAACTCGGACGCAACCTCGAGCTGGCGGCTCAGTCGTTCGAGGGGCGGGATATCCGGCTCGACGTCGTCTACATGGAGGACCTGTCGTCTGACCGCATCGCCGCGGAAATGTTGGAACTCGGTGCCGAAGCAGACGGGATCGCCATTGTCACCGCCGAACATCCGCTGATCCGCGAAGCGATCGACCGTCTATCGAGCAAGGGGGTCCCGGTCATAGGCGTCATCGCGCCTCTGAATGCGAGCGCGAACGTGGGGTTCGTCGGCCTCGACAACTGGAAGGTGGGGCGCACCGCCGCATGGGCCTTCAACCACCTGTGCCGGACTCCGGGAAAGATCGGTATCCTCGTGGGAAACCATCGTTACCGGAACCAGGACCTGAACGAGAGCGGATTCCGGTCCTATTTCCGCGAGCATGGACGGGATTTCACGCTCCTTGAGCCGCTCCTGACCTATGAGTCGAGCGCGGTGGCGCGCGAGATGACCGAACGGCTGCTAGCCGAGCATCCGGACCTCGTTGGGCTCTACATTTCCGGCGGTGGGATTACCGGTGCAATCTCCGCTCTTCGCGACTCCGGTCGGTCGGGCGAACTGGTTGCGGTTGGGTACGAGCTGTTCGACATCACCCGCGCGGCCCTGATTGACGGAACGCTCACGCTACTCATCTCCCACCCGCTGAAGCGACTGGCCGAAGAGACGATCGCAGGGTTGGTGCGGAGCAAGGTCTCGGGGCCGAGCGGCGGAAGTCAGCGTCTGCTTCTCGATTTCGAGATCTACACTTCGGAAAACATTTAGCCTGAAGGCGCGTTGCAGGCACGCAGGCGGTGGGTCGGCCCCTTGGGATCTTGTCAAACGGTTAACTGCATCTCCAGATCGGCCATGGTATAGGACGACTTAGTTGACGGAGAACCTTCGCCTTCGGACCCGCTTCCTTCACCACTTGGCCTCGGAAACTGTTTCTACGTGTGCGGAGTCAACTGGAATTTCTCGTTGTGTTCGGTTGTTATACTGTACCTCTCTGCATCACCCCCGTTGAGGAATAGTCTTTCCCGGATTCAGGATGTCCTGAGGATCGAGCGCATGCTTGATCTTTCGCATGGCATCCAGCCTCTCTTGGCTTCGGTAGCGCCGCATGAATGAAAGTTTCGACGCGCCGATACCGTGTTCCGCGCTGAACGAACCGCCCCTGCGACTTACGTTTTCGAGGATCGCGGTCTTCGTATCCTCCAACGGCAGCGTCGACCAGTCGGCTCCCCGGGCCGGCACAAGGGCATAGTGGAGATTGCCGTCTCCCATGTGCGCAACGGTCAGCGGCTGAAAACCGGCATCACTTACCGAGGTATCGGAGTCCCGGATGAACTGAGAAACCTCCGAGAGGGGCAGTGCGATGTCAAAGATGTAGCAGTGATCGAGTGAAAACAGCGACTCCGCGACGGCTTCGCGCATCTTCCAAAGCTCGGCGCGGTGTTGTCCCGACCCTGCGATCACCGCGTCCTGAACCGCGCCATCTTCCATCAGGTCGGCCAACGCTTCGGTGAGCAGGGCATCCAGGCAAGCTTCCCCGTCATCATTCACCTCCGCATCAGCCGGCCGGCTCGACGCGATCTCGAGAAGTATGCCGGTCTCTGCGGGGACCTCCAGGGGTTGGCGACAGCCGATGTGCTCGCAAACCAGGTCGACAAGCGGCCCTGGCATGTATTCGAACGCTTCTACAAGGCCGCCCGACACGTCCTGCAACCGGTTCAACACCTCGAACGATGCCTCCACGTCACGGAGCGAAAGAAACGCCGTCGCCGTGGCGACCGGGGCGGGGCAAAGCCTGACCGTCGCACCGGTAATGATGCCGAGGGTTCCCTCCGAGCCGATCAGGAGATCGCGAAGGTCATAACCGGTGTTGTCCTTGCGGACGCCCGACAGGTCGCTCACGACGCTTCCATCAGCAAGCACCGCCTCGATGCCCAGGCATTGCGCGCGCGCGTTCCCGTAGCGCAGGACATTGGACCCACCGGCGTTCGTGGCCAGGTTGCCGCCGATGGTGCAACTGCCGCGCGCGCCAAACATCAGCGGGAAGATCAGTCCGTCCTCGGCCACGCGTTCCTGCAGTGTTTGCAGGACCACGCCGGCATCCACGGTGGCGCATCGGGCCACGGTGTCGATAGACCGGATGGTCTTCATCCGGTTCAGCGACAGCAAGACGTGAGGTCGGTTTCCGGCCGGGACGGACCCTCCGGCGAGGCCCGTATTCCCGCCCTGTGCCGTGATCGCGATCCGTGACGCGGCACAGATCGACACGACGCGGGAAACCTCCTCGGTCGTAGACGGTCGCACGATCGCAATGGCCGAGCCGGAAAACTCCCCGCTCCAGTCCGTCAGGTAGGCCTCGGTGCCGGCTGATCCGGTGTGGAGGCCATGTTCGCCGACAACGTCCAGCAGCTTCGCGAGAACGTCGGCCGGCTCTGTGATGGTCCCGGTAGTCATGACTTCTCCACCCGCGCCTTCTTCGAGGCGCCAGGCCCGTCGCGTCGGCCGAGCACCGCCACGGACACGACGGCGAGCGCGAGAAACGTGATCGAAGTCCAGGACTGAAACAGGAATAGCGGGTCGCCGCCCGATGCCGAAAAGGCCTGTCGCGCCGTTCGCTCGAGGCTGCCGGTCAGGATGAAGGCGATCACGAATGGCAGGACAGAAATGTCCAGGCGACGGAACAGATATCCGAGGATGCCGAAGCCGAACGCGATCCAGAGCGAAACGAAACTCGTCTCCTGCACGTAGATCGCCGTCATCGTAACGAGCAGCACGACCGGAAGCAGGTAGCGGATCGGGACCCGGGCCATGATCCCCATGGAGCGCATGAAGACGCCGCCGATGGTCCAGTTGAGGAAGTTGCCCACCGCCATCAACGTGAAGATGCCGAACGCGACGACAAGCTCGGGGTTGACCGCGGGGCGGGTGAAATTGAACACGGCCGGACCCGGGTTGAAGCCCCCGATACTGTCGGCGGCGAGTATCAGGAATACGGCTGCGGCGTTGCCGGGGATGCCGAGCGAGAGCACCGGGATCAGATTGGCGCCGGATACCGCGGAGTTCGCGGCCTCGGTGGCAGCAATTCCTTCTGGGGCGCCTTCGCCGAAATCCTTCTGCTCCGAAGTCTTGCGACGCCGGTGGGCGGACGCCCCGAACGTGTAGCCGAGCGTGGCCGCGAGCGTCGAGCCGACACCGGGCAAGGCACCGATCACTGTTCCGATGGCGGACGATCTCGCGATGTGGGGTGCAATGCGGCGAATGTCGCCGCGCATGAGGCCGTCCTTGTCACGGTGCTCCGGTTCGATCGTGTCGACTTCCACGGCCGGACCGCGCCACAGGTCCTCGAAGCTCTTGAAGATTTCGCCGAGAATGAGGACGCCCAAAACGGCGGCGACCAACGGGAAGCCGCGGCTTATCTCGTCTACTCCAAGGGTCAGCCGCGGATGAAACTCTTCGCCGGTGGCGACCAGGGCGGCGATCATTCCGAGAGAGATCGAGATCAGCCCCTTGCCGACCGACGAGCCCATGACGGCGGCGATGAAGCTGAGCGAAAGGATGATCAGCGATGTCTTCTCGGGCAGGTCGAGGAAGCGCTCGACCAATACCGCGAGAAAGGGTGCGCAGACGAACAGGACGATGTCCGAGACGGTGTCACCGGAAACCGATGAGATATGCGCGACCTTGAGCGCGCGCATCGGCATCCCGCGCCGGGTCATCGGGTAGCCGTCGAGCGTGGTCATGAACGCGTCCGGGGTCCCCGGCGTGTTGAACAGGATCGCGGGTACTGCGCCGCCGACCGTCGCGCCCTTCATGATGCCGATGAGAAAGCCGAAGACCGGGAGCAGCGCCTCGGGTCGGACACCAAAGATCGAAATCAGGATCGGCAGCGACACGGCCATGGCCATGGGTCCGGCCAGTCCGGGGGTGGCGCCGACCGCGATCCCGGTCAGCAGTCCCAGGAAGAGCATGACCAGCGCGGCAGGGACTCCGACACCAAGGATCGAGAACATGGGAGGGCCATTGAAGACGGCCTGAATACCAAGGAGGACGTAGTCCATCACACGTCTCCGTTCGGTGGCAGCAGGAGATCATCGAACGGGAGATCGTAGAACATCGCCATGAGCAGCGACGCCAAGACACCGATCAAGAGCGCCTTCCCGGTGAATTGGCGTTCGACGAGGGAAACCATGACTGAGACCATCAGGGTGCCTCCAGCGACGTAGCCCAGGTATTTCCAGGGCAGGGTATCCCTGAGTTCCCGGTAGCTTCCCTCGGCTGCGATGGAGGCGAGGGCCGGGCCGGTCCATCGCATCACAAGGATCGCAGCGAGGTAGATCAGGAGCATGAAGCCGATGAAGGCCAGGTTCCGCGATGAGAGCTGCCCCGTCGGCTTCTTGCGACGGGACTCGATCAGGAGAGCGGCTCCGGCGAGGCCGAGGATGGCGAAAGCGACGGTCGGGGCGAGAGCATCGCCGATCGAATACCGTCCGCGGACGGATTCCACGATGCCGCTGCCGGTATCGTTCGGTATCCAGATCACGACAGCGACGAGGGCGCAGGCCAGCACGACAAGACCGAGGACGACGTCTACGTTGATGCGTTGCACGTGACTCTCCCCCGGTCTTGCCAGCTAGGCTAAGTCAGTTGACCGCTTCCATCAGGTTGGACGCAGCTTCGACAGCCGACTGCATGTAGCCGTCCAGTTCCGCTCCGGTCAGGATCGCCGGCCCGCCGAATGCGCGGTTGACCAGCGTGTTGGCCTCGGTTTCCGGGGTGGTCAAGGCATCGGAGATGGCCTGGGCCAATGCCTGGCGCGCATCGTCCGGCAATCCGCCAGGTGCGATGAACATGAAGTAGCCGTCGAGATAGAACTCGCTGCCGAGGTCAGTAATGGACGGCGCGTCCGGGCTTTCGGCGAGCGGCGTCGGGATGGCGGTCGCAATGTTGACCATTTCGCCGCTCTGCACCGGCCCGGCCTGGGCCCCGGCGACCCAGCCGATATCAAGATCGCCTGCGCGCAGGCCGTTCATGATTTCGGAGCCGCCCGCGACTTGCACGATATTGAAGTCAATGCCCGAGCCCTGGCTCATGTGATAGGCCATGTCGGCCTGACGCTCGGTCGCGGTGCCGAACCGGATTGGCGTACCGGCGGCCGCCGCGGCCTCGACGTCGTCCCAGCTGGCAAAGTCGCCCTCGGCCATTGCGACCAGACCGAGCTGGAACGCTGCGGTGGTGGCCAGCATGGTGAACTGATCGAACTGGAGATCGGAATTGCCTTCGCGCACGGCGTTGTAGGCAAGGGTTTCGGTGACGACCATGCCGATCGCGGTGCCATCGGCAGGGGCGTCGCGCAGGGCGGCGGCGAGGTTCAAGCCGCTGTTCCCTGGCACTTGTTCGGGCAGGATCGTCCAGCCCGTGGCATCCTCGATCGCAGAAGCGACGAGCCGCGCCTGCGTGTCGGCACCACCACCCGCAGCGAAGCCGATCATCATGGTGATCGGTCCCGGCGGGGTCCAGTCTTGTGCGGACGCGGCGAACGGTGCGGAAATCACCATGGCTGCGGCCACGGCGCTTGTCAGTATCTTGTGCATGGGTTCCTCCTCCACTTCGAGGAAGCATGTCATAGTTCGTGGACAAGTCAACAAATGATTGTTGACTTGTCCACGAGTCTACGGGAGGATAGCCTTGGAGGAAGTCATGGGAAAACAACCGCAAGTTCTTGATTGTGCGCTGAAAGAAGGTGCCTATGACGGGTCGGACCTGCGGACGCTACTTGCGTTTCAGATCTACCAACTCAGCTCCAAGCTTGCTGCCCAGGGGCGGGCGGTACTCGCGCGGCACGGCTCCATAAACCTCCCGCAATGGCGGATTATCCGTGTGCTGGGCATGGGTGTCGACAACGCATCGAACGAGGTTCGCATCGCGGCAGGGATCGACAAGGGGCAGTTCAGCCGAACGCTCGAAACCCTGATCGACGCCGGGTTGGTGCGGACCGAGCCGCTTGCCTCCGATCGGAGGACGTTCGCGATCCATCTGACGGCGGAAGGCCGTGCCCTGCACGACGAGATAGCGCCTGACTTGCAAGCTCGTCACAATCACCTGCTCAAGGGACTTTCCCCGGCGCAGGTCCGCACCCTTTTTATTGTGCTCGAGAAACTCAGCGAGTCCGCCGCGGATCTCGAGTTTCTCGATGCAGCGCGCTCTAACCGGTGAGGGGTGGACCAATGTCTCGATCGAAGAACCTGCTTGTCATCATGTCGGACGAGCACCAAGCCGCCCTTATGGGATGCGCGGGTGACTCCCTCGTTGAGACGCCAAATCTCGATCGGCTTGCAGGGCGGGGCACGCGCTTCACCAATGCCTACACGCCGTCACCGATCTGCGTACCTGCGCGGGCGGCCTTTGCTACCGGGCGTTACGTCCATGATATCCGGCTTTGGGACAATGCGATGCCGTATATCGGCGAGCCTCGCGGGTGGGGGCACGCGCTTCAGGACCAGGGCACGCGCGTTGAGTCCATTGGCAAGCTACACTATCGCGACGCGGCGGACCCCGCCGGGTTCGACGTCGAACACATCCCGATGCAGGTCGTGAACGGCACCGGCATGGTCTGGGGATCCATCCGGCGCGAGGACGAACGGGTTCGCAAGGACGGCCGGATGCTCGGGCCATACATAGGGGCGGGCGAGAGCCCCTACACCCGCTATGATGACAGTGTCGCGAAAACGACCGAGGCTTGGCTGGAGGATGCCGCGAGACGAGACGAGCCGTGGTGTCTGTACGTAGGCTTTGTTGCGCCGCACTTCCCGCTCATCGTGCCGCAGGAATACCTCGACCTGTACCCGCCCGAGAGGCTTCCCCCGATCAAGTTGCACCCGCGTGACGGCTATGTGCACCACCCTTGGGTCGGAAAGCAGTCCTTTGCGCTCGCCGGGGACGAGGCAATGAAGGACGAGGACGAGCGGCAACTCGCCCGCTCCTGCTACTACGCGCTCTGCACCTGGCTCGACCACAACGTCGGGAGGGTGCTGGCGGCGCTCGAGTCGCAGGGTTTGGCCGATGCCACCACCGTGATCTACACCTCCGATCACGGCGACAACATCGGGGCGCGGGGGCTCTGGGGAAAGTCGAACATGTACCAGGAGTCCGTTGCCGTCCCCATGATCGTGGCAGAGCCAGGCGGTGCCCAGCAGACCTGCGCCACGCCCGTCAGCCTGCTCGACGTGTCCGAGACGATCATCGACCATTTCGGTGCGACGCTCGAAGGCGACCGCCCGGGCAAATCGCTCTACGACATCGCCCAAGCGCCAGATGATCTGGATCGCGTCGTGTTCAGCGAGTATCACGCCGTGGGCGCGGTGTCGGGCTGCTACATGCTGAGGAAGGGGCGGTGGAAACTGATCCACTACGTCGGGTTTCCGCCTGAGCTCTTCGACCTCGAGTCCGACCCTGAGGAGACGAAAAACCGCGCCGGCGATGTCGAGCTCAAGGAGGTGCTCGCCGACCTATGCGCGGAGCTGGAGGCGATTTGCGATCCCGCTATCACCAATGAACTTGCCTTCGCCGACCAGGACCGACTGATTGAAAGCTACGGTGGACGCAATAAGGCGATGCACATCGGGGCGCCGGCAGCGACGCCTCCCCCTGCAACCTAGATCATCTCAGGTAAAGCGCTGTTGCTATCGCTTTCCAGCGAAAGACGTGGATTTTAGGTGGTTGCGGGCGTGAAGCGTTCTTGCAGTCCTGTGCCATTCAGTTCGTAGCTGGTTGGTGCCGACTTCCGTTCTGGCCTTAGCGTGTAAACGCTATGCAGAGGGTCTTCCTCTTGGGTTGGAAGCTGACTTGGCTGCACTAGGCGGTCACGGTCGGCAGTGGGCCGATCGCTTTCACGGTGGGAGCCACTTTGCGAGATCTCGTTCGAGGCGGCGACGCGACAGCAAGGGCGCCTATCCTCAACCACGCCTATCCAGTGCGACCAATGCCTGACTTCTGCCTTGTCAAAATCGTGCTACGTTGGGCAGGCGGCTAAGAGGAGGAGCAGAGTTTTTGCTGGAACATGCCCTTGTTCTAGATTCGTTGGGAGCGCCGATCTGGCATCAACAGAAGACCCATTCAGCTGATTGGGACGAGGTAGAGGATTTCTGCCGGTCGGTCTATATGCGGTATCGGGTACGGCCTCTTGATCGTCTGTCCCGGCCGGACGCGACCATGATTTCGGCGAAGGCGGGCTGCGTGACCTTGACCCGATTTGCCTACGGCACGGGTATTCACCTTGACCGGTTCGATCCAGATGCCGGAAACATCCTCGTTCTCAACACGGTGCGCGGGGCATTAGATCATCAAACCGATCGCGGCTCTGTTGCCACCGGTGCCGGGGAGAGCTTTGTCGTAGATTGTTCCCGAGCTGAATACTGGCTCGAGGGTGATTCCGACCACATGCAGCTGAACCTCACCATCCCGCATCAGGCGATGGCAGATACGGCCGAGCGGTGGTTCGGTTTCGTGCCGGATGACCGCTTGTGGACGAGCCGCGTCAAGATCGGAGGCCCGAATACGGCATGGCCCGCGCTGCTCGACTATGCCGCCCGTGCGCTGACGCGCGAGGGCGAAGTCTCTCCGGACGCGGTGCTGGCGCGACATATCGAGGAGATGCTTGTGAGTGTCCCGAGGCAACGCAAGCGCCTCGGTCGTTGACGGATTGCTGGTGCATCTTCCTTCGGCGATGCCCCATTTGAAAACGGAAGATACTCGATAGACCAACTTCCTCGCCACGCCGGGCGCGCGTTCCCGCGCAGCAAGTATCGCCCGCCGGATGTCCGCGCTCGTCACATCCTCCAGCGGCACTGATCCGAAGCGTGGAAACACATAGGTCTCAAGCGTTGCGTGAAACGCCGCCTGATCCTTTGGATTCTTCAAAGTTTGCGCAACTTCAGCATGTGCCAAGCGCGCGGCCTCTTCAAAACTGAGAGCGCGGGTTCTCCGTCGCTTCTCCAACAGGGGGTCTTCGCCGGCGTAAGCGATGCGCTTGTTGTCGACTGCGGCCTCCCGCGCTTGCGCGAGTGACACGATCGGCGGACTTCCGAGTCCGATCTCCCGCCGGCGACCGCGAACCATGAGGCGTTGGACCCACGATTTTGACCCGCTGTCCTTGACCAAAAGAAAGAGACCGGTACCGCGTCCGTCATGGTATTTTCCCGCATCCCTGACCGTGTTCACGAAAGCGGCAGTGAGATTGCGAGGAGCCAAGCTAGTTCCCCCATTTATTCCCCCGAACAATGGTGGAACATGTTGGAAACTGCAAGCTCGTACTGGACGCGCTTGCTGTCTACGATCAAGTAAATAAGCCTCAAGGTAGACCTTCGTGGACCACACCGGAACCATGTTCGGCGCATCTCGGGTGCGCCAATACCCCCGTGTAATCAGCCGGATGATGCGCTTGCCGTGCAGGCGATCCCGCGCAGGTTTCGTCGCCCTCAAGACAGCCGGGGCGGGCCTTGTCCGGCCCGTTCTCCATTCGCTCCACGAGGTCCTTGGCCGCCAGCGAGCGACGCGCGCGTGCGGTCAGTCCTGCGGCGGAAGCGCAAGGATGGTGCCGAGTTCGGCGCGGCGCCAGGCCGACGGGGTTCGCCCGGTCACGGCGCGGAAGTCGCGGCTGAGGTGGTAGGCGTCGAAGAAACCGCAGGATTGCGCGATGTCGCCGAGCGGCAGCGTGGTTTCCAGCATCATGCGTTGCGCCATGTTCAGGCGCTCGCGGCGCAGGAAGGCGCGCGGCGTGGTGCCGAGCTGCTGGCGGAACAGGCGGCGCAGCTGCGATCCGCTGACCCGCGACACCGCCTCCATGTCCTCGGAGGTCCAGCGCCGTTCCGGGTGGGCGGCGAGGGCGGCGCGCAAGCGCCCGAGTGCTGGCGACATGCGGGCCGGTCCGGTCGCCCGCTGCTCGGCCAGGAGCGGCAGCAGCGTCGCGACCTTGGCGTTGAGCCTGAGATCCAGGTCGGCGGGGCGGAGGCGCATGATCTCGAACAGCGCGTGGAACCAGTCCACCAGCCTGTCGCCGGTCGCCACCTGCATCACGGGCCGTCCCCGCAGGAAGATGCGCCGCCGCAGCCCGGCGAGATCCGGCGCCTCGATCCGGGCCCACATCAGCGACCAGGGATCGCTGGCGTCGGCGCGGTGGCCATGCGGCCCGGCGCCCGGGAGCCAGGCGAGTTCCCCCGGACCCACGACATGGGTCGTCCCGCCGATGCGGATGGTCCCGCGACCCGAGAGGCAATACAGGATGTCGTCGCCGGGGCAGGACGTCCGCTCGATCCCGTCCTTGCCGACGCAATCCATCCAGCCCGCGCGCAGCACCGTGTAGAGCCCGATGCCGCCCCGGTCGGGGACATGGGTTTCGCTGACGTGGATGCGGGCGCCGATGCGGATCTGCTTCATGCGCGTTTTGTCCATGAATTCCCCGAAATTGTCCATTCAATCCGGCGCGGCCACGGCGCATCCTCGTTCCCGAGGAGAGGGACTGGGCACGGCATCCCGCCGACCGGGACCAACTGAGGGAGGAGCGAACGGAATGCTGATTCCGACGAAATCCGAGATGCGCGCCTACGAGGTCGACGGGTACTTCGTCCGCGAGGGCTTCCTGTCGCCGTCGGAGGTCGAGGACTTCCGCGGCAACGCGCGGCGCAAGCTCGAGGCCGAAAGCGCCGCCGGCGAGGTGATGGAGAAGGGCGACAAGTCCGGCAACAAGACGCTCCTGAAGATGTGGAACACCGCCGGCGACGACAAGTTCGGCATGCTGGCGCGCGACGAGCGCATGGTGCGGATGTCCGAGGCGCTTCTGGGCGAGGACATCTACCTCTACAGCCACAAGATGACGATGAAGCAGCCGCGCGAGGGCGGCGCCTGGGAATGGCACCAGGACTTCGCCTACTGGTACAACAACGGCTGCCTGTCGCCGGACATGCTGTCGATCTTCATCTCGCTCGACGCGTCGACGAAGGCCAACGGCTGCCTCCAGGTGCTGAAGGGCAGCCACGCGCTCGGCCGGATCGACCACGTGCGCGAGGACGGCCAGACCAACGTGAACATGGAATACCTCGCCGAGGCCGAGAAGCGGTTCGAACACGTCTACGTCGAGATGGCGCCGGGCGACGCGCTGGTGTTCCACGGCAACCTCCTGCACCGGTCGGACGCGAACAACTCCGACAGCTACCGGTGGGGCTACATCTGTTCCTACAACACCGTGGCGAACGCGCCGTTCAAGCGGACGCGGGACTACGGCAACTACGAGGAACTGCGAACCGTGCCGGCCGGAAGCTTCATGTCGGCGGCCGAATGAGCGACAGGACGGAACCGGGCGGCGTGGCCGCCCGACCCGTCGGGCGCACGAGCGTTCCGATGGTTCGACGGCTGTTCGGCGCGACCGAGACCGGCGTGTTCCTCGCGCTGGTCGTGATGTGCGCGTTTCTTGCCTTTGCGACCGAAAGCTTCCTGACCACCGGCAACCTGCTGAACGTGGGGCGGCAGGTCTCGCTGCTCGGGATCATGGCCGTGGGGATGACCTTCGTGCTGATCTCGGGCGAGATCGACCTGTCCGTGGGATCGACCTACGCGCTTGCGGGGCTCGGCACCGGGATGCTGATCGTGATGGGCTACGGCCTGCCGGTCGCGCTGGTGGCGGGGCTGCTGATCGGTGCCGGGATCGGCGTCATCAACGGGCTCCTGTCGACCTACGGGCGGCTGCCGTCACTGATCGCCACGCTCGGGATGCTGTCGATCGTGCGCGGCACGGCGCTGCTGGTGACCGACGGCCAGCCGGTGACGGTGAACGAGCGCAACGGCGCCGACCCGGTCACGCTCGAATGGTTCGAGGCGATGGGGCAGGCTCGGCTCTTCGACATCGTTCCGATGCAACTGGTGTTCTTCGTGCTGGTCGCCGCTGTCGGCTGGTTCGTCCTGTCGCGCACCGCCTTCGGCTTCCGCGCCTTCGCGGTCGGCGGAAGCGCGAGGGCGGCGCAGGTCTCGGGCATCCACGCCGAGACCGTCAAGATCACCGCCTTCGTCATCATGGGCGTGCTGGCGGCTCTCGCGGGCATCCTGTCGATGGCCTTCCTGCCGAGCGGGCAGGCGGGGCGCACGGGTCTCGGGCTGGAACTCGACGTGATCGCGGCGGTCGTGGTCGGCGGCGCTTCGCTGTCTGGCGGGGTCGGGACGGTGCTCGGGACCGTGCTCGGCGTGCTCATCATCGGCGTCCTGCGCAACGGGCTCGTGCTGATGGGCGTGTCCCCGTTCATGCAGGAAGTGATGATCGGCCTCGTCATCATCGTGGCGGTGGCGATCGACAAGTGGAGCACGCGACGAAGAACCCACTGACGAACCAACCGGCTTGAGGAGGCCGGGCAACCAACACCCAGGGAGGAAACATAGATGAACTTCGTAACGCAGACCGCGGCCATCGCCGCACTGGCCCTCGCGCCCTTCGCGGCCGGGGCCGAACCGCATTCGGTCTCGGATTTCGAGCTCGCGCCGCGCATCGCGGACCGGGTCGCCTCGGGCGAGCCGCTCAACATCGTGGTCAGCTACCACGACGTGTCGAACGAGTTCGCGCCCTTCGTCCGCGCGGGCGTCGAACGCGCCGACGAGGAGCTGAACGTGGATGCGCGATTCATCGGCCCCGTGGGCGCCGATGCCGACGCGCAGATCTCCGAGATCGAGACGCTGATCGACCAGATGGACGGGCTCGCGATTTCCTCGGTCTCCACCGACGCGCTGTCGCCGCTGATCGACCGCGTGATCGAGGCCGGGATCCCGGTCATCAGCTACAACACCGACAACCCCGACAGCGCGCGGCTCGTGTTCGCGGGGCAGGATCTCGTCCAGTCGGGACGCGAGGCCGGGCAGCTGATGGGCGACGTGCTCGGCGGCGAGGGCCGGGTCATCATCACCACGCTCGACGCCGCCGCCCAGTGGTCGCTCGACCGCGAGAGCGGCGCGCGCGAGGCGCTGGAAGCCTTCCCGGGCATCGAGGTCGTCCGCACGCTGAACACCGGCACCGACCCGCAGGAGATCTACGCCGCGATCGAGAACGCGATGCTGGCCGATCCCGGCATCACCGGCATCCTGTCGCTCGAATGCTGCTCGACCCCGGCGGCGGGCGAATGGGTCGATCGCAACGGCCGCGCGGGCGAGGTGAAGATCGTGGGCTTCGACCTGCTCGACACCACCGTCGATCTCGTGTCCGAGGGCGTGATCCAGGCCACCATCGACCAGGCGCCGTCGCGCCAGGGCTTCGAGGCGGTGAACCTCCTGGTGCAGTTCCTGAACGGCGAGACCATCGACGATCTCGACACCGGGGTCGGCATCTACACGCCCGAGAACATCGGCGAGGTCATGCAGTGACCGAAGCGACGCCGCGGGGGGACACCCCCGCGGCCACCGTGCTGACGCTGCGCAACGTCACCAAGCGCTTTCCCGGCGTCGTGGCGATGGACGACGTGTCGATCGATTTCCGCCCCGGCGAGGTCCACGCGGTCATCGGCGAGAACGGCGCCGGCAAGAGCACGATGATGAACGTGCTGGCGGGCGTGTTGCAGGCCGACGCGGGCACGATCGAGATGGACGGGGCCACGGTCCGGTTTCCGAGCCCTTTGGCGAGCCAGGCGGCCGGGATCGGGATCGTGTTCCAGGAACTGTCGCTCTGCCCGAACCTGACCGTGGGGGAGAACGTGCTCCTGCCCGCGCTCGGCCGGCGCCCGCCGGTGTCCTACCTTGCCTCGAAACGCGCGGGGCGTGCCGCGGCGCCCGCGCTGGCGCGACTCGGCATGTCCGACCTCGACCCCGAAACGCCGGTCGCGCGCCTGTCGGTGGCGCAGCAGCAGCTGGTAGAGATCGCCCGCGCGATCAGCCGCGACGTGCGCATCCTCGTCCTCGACGAGCCCAATTCCGCGCTCTCGCCCCGCGAAAGCGCGCGCCTGTTCGACGTGGTCCGCCAGCTGTCGCGCGAGGGCGTGACGGTGATCTACGTCAGCCACCACCTCGACGAGGTTCTGGACCTCGCCGACCGGGTCAGCGTGATGCGCGACGGCCGGCTGGTCGCGACCCGCGACCGGGGCGAGGGTCTCGACGTCGACTGGATGGTCGCCAAGATGGTCGGCCGGGCGATGGACACGGCGACGCCCTACGCGCTGTCGGCCGAGGCCCGGCGGCAACTGGGCGAAACCGCGCTGGAGGTGCGCGTCCTGTCGGTTCCGGGCGCGATCCGCGAGGCGACCTTCACGCTCCATTCGGGCGAGATCCTCGGCGTCGCGGGCCTGCCCGACAGCGGCAAGGACGTCCTGGCCGAGGCGATCTTCGGCATCGTGCCGCGCCAGGGCACGGTCGAGATCGGCGGCATCCGCCTGGCCCCCGGCCGCCCGACCCATTCGATCAATGCCGGCATGTCCTTCATCCCGGCCGACCGGCGCGGGGCAGGCGCGCTCCTGTCGATGAGCGTCGAGCAGAACGTCGTCGCCGCGGCCCTGAAGCGCTTCGCCCCCGGCGGGCTCCTGCGCCGCCGCCGCATCCGCAGCGCGGCCGAGGATTACGTCCGCCGTCTCGACGCCCGCATCGCCCGGCTCGGGCAGGCCATCGCGACCCTGTCGGGCGGCAACCAGCAGAAGATCATCCTCGCCCGCGGTCTCGTGACCGGCCCCCGCGTGCTGATGCTGCACGAGCCGACTCGGGGCATCGACGTGGGCGCGAAGGCCGAGATCTACGCGATCCTGCGGGAACTGGCGGCCGACGGCATGGCGATCCTGATGATCTCGTCCGAACTGCCGGAACTGGTGATGAACGCGGGCCGCGTGATGGTGATGGCCAACCGCGTCGTGACGGGTACCCTGTCGGGCGAGGAAATCACCGAAGAGGCGGTGATGTCGCTCGCCACCAGGGCCGAGCCGCGCGCCGCGTGAGGGAGGACAGACGGACATGACCCGCATCACAGTGGTCGGCAGCTTCGCCGTGGGGCTGACCATCCGCACAGACACAATGCCGGTCTTCGGCGAAACCATCCTCGGCCGCGACTTCGACTTCGGGCCGGGCGGCAAGGGGTCGAACCAGGCGGTCGCGGTGGCGCGGCTCGGTGCCGATTCCGCGCTGGTGACCTGCCTCGGCCAGGATGCGCTGGCGTCGGTGGCGATCGACCTCTACGCCGAGGAAGGCGTCGACACGACGCATGTTCACCAGCGCACGGAGCGCGCGACCGGCGCGGGCCTGATCGTGCTGAACGCCGAGGGGCAGAACTTCATCATCCTCGACATGGGCGCGAACGAACTGATGGACGCGGCGTTCGTCGACACCGCCGCCGACCGCATCGCCGCCAGCGACATCGTGATGTCCGTGCTGGAAATCCCGACCGCGGCCGCGGAACGCGCCATGACGCTCGGCCGGCAGGCGGGCGCGCAGACGATCCTGAACCCGGCCCCGGCCCGCGCCGTGCCCGACAGCCTGTTCGCGAACGTCGATTACCTGACGCCCAACGAAAGCGAGCTGCGCATCCTGCTGGGCCTGAAGCCCGACGATCCCTCCGGCACCCGCGATCTCGCCCGCGCGCTCCGGACGCGGGGCGTGGGCACCGTGATCGTCACGATGGGTGAGAACGGGGCGCTGGTGCTGAACGACGACAACGACACCGTGGTGCCGACCCGGCGCGTGGGCGTCGTCGACACGACCGGAGCGGGGGATGCCTTCAACGCGGGCTTCGCGGTCGCGCTCGGCGACGGCAAGCCGCTTCTGGATGCCGTCGCCTGGGGTGCAGCGGCGGGGGCGCAGGCCTGCACCCGGCTCGGCGTGGTGCCGTCGCTCGGAACAAGGGAAGAGGTCGAGGCGATGCTCGCCGCCGGCCGCAACATCGGAGAACATGCATGAAACGCGGCGCAATCCTGAACGCGGAGCTGAACCAGGCCATTGCCGAGATGGGGCATGGCGACCTGATGATCGTCTGCGACGCGGGCTTCCCGATCCCATCGGATTGCTGGCGGATCGACCTCGCGATCACGAAGGACTTGCCGGACCTCAAGACCGTGCTCGGCCTGATCGCGGGCGATTTCATCGCCGAGAAGGTGGGCTATGCCGACACGCTTCCGAACCACAACCCGGAGCTCGAGAAGACCGTGAAGGGCCTGTTCCCGGACGCGGAGGCCAGCATGCACGCCCACGAGACGATCCTGGGCGAGATGGCGGCCTCGGCCAAGGTGATCGTGCGCACCGGCGCCTTCGATCCCTGGGGCAACATCCTGCTCTGGTCCGGTGTCGACGTGCCGAAATGGTTCGACAAGCCGGGTGTCGTGGCGCCCGACTACTACGCCGACAAGCTCTGAGCCGATGGCGGACCGCATCTTCGACTGGGGCGCGCGGCCGGCGGAGCGGCTGGCGACCGTCGCCTCGCTGAAGGCGGCGAAGGGGCGGTACGGGGCCTTCGCGCAGGTCACCGCCGACACGGCCGAAACCGCCGCCGCCGCCGAGGCCGCGGGGGTCGAGATGGTGGTCTGCCGCGCGCGGAACGTGACGGCGGTCCGGCAGGGGTCGTCCCACGTCTTCGTCACCGCGGCGCTCGGCTTCGCCGAGGCGATCAGCGCCGACGAGGTCCTCCGCACCGCCCTGACCGCTCTGACCGACGGCGCGGACGCGGTCATCACCGCGCGCAGGCTCGACCTGGTGGAGATGCTGGCAGCCGAGGAGGTTCCGGTGATGGGTCATCTCGGATTCGTCCCGCGCAAGTCGACGCATGTGGGCCGGGTCCGCACGGTCGGGCGCACCCCCGACGAGGCCGAGGCGCTCTGGCACCGTTTCCGCCGTCTGGAAGACGCGGGCGCCTTCGCGGTGGAATGCGAGCTGATCGTCGCGCCACTGATGACGGAGATCAGCCGCCGCAGCGGACTCGTCACCGTCTCGCTCGGATCCGGGCCCGGGGCCGAGGTGCAGTTCCTGTTCACCGAGGACATCTGCGGCGAAAGCGCCCGCCTGCCGCGCCATGCCCGCGCCTGGGCCGATCTCGCGGCGATGCAGGCGAAGATGGACGCGATGCGCCGCGAGGCGCTCGGACGGTTCCGCGGCGAGGTCGAGGCGCGGAGCTTTCCGGCGCCGGGCGAGATGTCCGACCTGCCGGAAGCCCAGATCGCGGCGATCCGGCAGCGGCTCGACGAGGCGGGGGTCTGAAACGCCGACCGTTCCGGGGCGGTGGACAGGTCGCATAGACGCGTCACGGCGGACCGGCATGACTTCCGGGATCGAGGCCGCCACGGGCGAGCAGCGCCGGCACACCGATCCCAGTGCGTCGGGTGATCCCGATCCCTATTCGTCCCCTTCCCGGGGGCTATCATCCGCGACCGTCGCTTCCAGCTTCGAGATCCGCGCCTCGGTGATGCCGACCGCGTTCGGGACGTCGGTGTCGGACCAGTCCCGTTCCAGCGCCGCGTCGAGCGGGAACGCGTTGGCGCCTTTCAGCCCGCCGAGTTCCGACCAACCGACCGGCACCGCCACCGGTGCGCCGGGGCGGGCGCGGAGGGAGAAGGGGGCGATGGCCGTCGCGCCGCGTTCGTTCCTCAGCCAGTCGACGAAGATCCGGCCGGTTCGCTTCTTCTTCGACATGGTGGCGGTGAACCGTTCCGGCTCCGTGTCGGCGAGGTGGGTCGCGAAGACGCGGGCATAGAGCTTCACCGTGTCCCACCCCGCCGTCCGCCGCAGCGGGACGACGACGTGGACGCCCTTGCCGCCCGTCACCAGCGGCCACGACGGCAGGTCGAGCGCCGCCAGCCGGTCGCGGATGTCCACCGCTGCGGACACGACGGCGTCGAAGCCGAGATCCTCGTCGGGGTCGAGGTCGAACACCATCCGGTCGGGGCGCTCCAGGCGGTCCGTCCGCGACCCCCAGATGTGGAACTCCAGCGTTCCCATCTGGGCCGCGCCGACGAGACCGGCGGCGCTGTCGATCGTCATGTAGTCGGCGGTGTCGCCATCGGATTCGGTGATCCCGACCGTCTTGACCGCGTCGGGGAATCCCTTGCCCGCGTGCTTCTGGAAGAACCGCTCGCCCTCCAGCCCCTCGGGCAGCCGCAGGAGCGACACCGGCCGGTCGGCGGCGGTCTGAAGAATGCGGTCGGCCATCGCCTCGTAGTATTCCGCCACCTGACGCTTGGTGATCTTCGCGTCGGGATAGACCATGCGGCCGGGGTGGCTGACGCCGATACCGGCGATCTCGATACGGTCGTCCGCCATCCTGTCCCCCTCGATCCTGACGGTGCGGGCGGGCTTGTCCTCCCGCAGGCCGACGAAGACGGCGTGGCGCAGCCGGCCGTCGGCGGTCATCTCCGCGTAGCGTATCTCGGCCACGAGCTTCGGGGTGATCCATTTCACGCCGCGCGCCTCGTCATCCGGCACTTCGGCGGGCGGGGTCTTGCGGGACAGGGGCGCCATCGCCGCGCGCAACTCCTCCATCGTCTCGCCGTCGAAGCCGGTGCCGATCTTGCCGACATAGACCATCCCGTCCGCGCCCTCCGCGCCGAGCGCGAGGGAGGCGAAGGGGCGGCCGCGCTTGTCACTCTTCTGCCAGCCGAGGATCACGAACTCGTCCCGCCGTTCGCACTTCACCTTCAGCCAGGCCCGGCTGCGGCGGCCGCGATAGGGCGCGTCGATGCGCTTGGAGATGATGCCTTCGCCCCCGGCGCCGCAGATCGTGCCGAGCGCCACGCCGGCGTCGCCGGGGATGACCGGCGAAAGCTCCACCAGCCCGAGCGGCGGGGCGGGGCGGAGCACGCTTTCGAGGACCTCCCGCCGCTCCGACAGCGGTTTCGCGGTCAGGTCCGTGCCGTCGAGGTTCAGGAGGTCGAAGGCGTAGTATCGGAACGGCCCGCCCGCCTTGATCGCCTTCTGCAGGTCGGAAAAGCCCTGCAACCCAGCCCCGGCCACGATCTCCCCGTCGATCAGCGCGGAGTTGCAGTCGAGCGGGGCGAAGCCGGGCAGGAGCGTTTCGAATCGGTCGGTCCAGTCGTGGCCGTTGCGGGTGAAGATCCGCGGCCCGCCCTTGCCGAGCGCGACGAGCCCCCGGTAGCCGTCGAACTTGACCTCGTGCCACCAGCCATCGCCCTCCGGGACCTCGTCCTCCAGCGTCGCGAGCTGCGCGGCGCGGAACTTCGGCCGGGATCCGTCGTGGTCCGACGGCACCGGCGCGGCGTCCTTCCCGATCTCGGCCAGCGTGCGGTTCGTCGCGGCGCTGCGGGTATAGCGCGCGACCGGGTCGCGGCGGCCCGCGGCCTCGTCCTCCTCCTTCATCAGAAGCCAGTTTTCCCGGCCCTTGTCGCCCGGCTTGCGCCCCTGCATCCGCACCAGGTGCCAGCCGCCGGTCAGCCGCTGGCCATGCAGGCGGAAGAGCAGGTGACCCTTCTTCAGCCCCTTTTCGACCGGGTCGACAGGCTGCCAGTGGCCGATGTCGAACAGCATCACGGTCCCGGCGCCGTAATTGCCTTCGGGGATCGTGCCCTCGAAGCCGAGGTAGCTCAGCGGGTGGTCCTCTGTCCGGACCGCGAGGCGCTTGTCGTCGGGCCGGAGGGACGGGCCGCGGGTCACGGCCCAACTCAGCAGCACGCCATCCCATTCCAGCCGCAGGTCGAAATGGGTCCGGGTCGCGTCGTGCTTCTGCACCGAGTAGCGCAGGGCGAGGTCGGAGGGCCGCCCGGTGTCGCGCGGCTCAGGCGTGGCGTCGAAGTCGCGCCGTTCGAGGTATCGGTCGAGCCGCCCCACGGGCTCAGGCCGACTTCTTCCGGGCCGAGCCGCGCCCGCGCTTGGCCCCGCCGTCCTTCTTCAGGCTTTCCTTCAGCGCCGACATCAGGTCGACCACGTTGTCGCCGCCCTTGCCGCCGCCATCCTCGGTGGTGGAGGCGCGGGGCGTCTTGCGGTTCTTGCGCTTGCGCTCGATCAGGTCGCGCAGGGCGGCAGCGTAGTTGTCCTCGAACGCCGAGGCGTCGAAGGGTTTCGTCTTGCGGTCGATCAGCTCGGTCGCGACGGACAAGAGATCCTCTTCCGCCGGGTCGTCCTCGATGGACGAGAACAACGGCTCGGCGCTGCGGATCTCGTCGGCGTAATGCAGGGTCTCCATCAGGAGCCCGTCGCCGCAGGGCCGCACCGCGCAGAGGTATTCCTTGCCGCGCATGGTCAACTGGCCGAGCCCGACCTTGTCGGTCTGGCGCAGGGCGTCGCGGATGACGCGGTAGGCATCCTCGGCGAGGTCGTCGGTGGGCACGACGTAGTAGGGCCGGTCGTAGTAGAGCGGCGAGATCTCGCAGGCGCCGACGAACTGAACCAGTTCCAGGGTCTTCCTGGTCTCAAGCCGGATCGCGTCGATCTCGTCCGGTTCGAGCAGAAGGTACTCGTCGTCGTCGACCTCGTAGCCCTTCAGGATGTCCTCCTGCTTCACCGGGCCGATGCCGGGGACGGTTTTTTCGTACCGCACCTTCTTGCCGGACGGTCCGTGGATCTGCCGGAATGAAACGCGCGCGCCGGAGTCCTTGGCCGAGTGCACCTCGACCGGGATGGCGACGAGCGACAGGCGAAGCTGTCCTTTCCAGATTGCGCGGGATGCCATGAAACCTCCGGTTCTCGGGACGACAAACGCCGAACGCCCCGCCAAGGTTCCTGCCGGGTGGTGGTCGCCGGTGCCGCGCATCTTGTCCAGCATGAGGCGGATCGCTTCGCAATGTGCATCGGGCGTGTCGCGAAATGGGCGGGATCGCCAGAATCCCAACGGAAAGACAGGTATGGGGGCAGGGCGCGCCGTGTTAACTTCGATCCCGGCCCGACACCGTTCACCCGGTCGCCCGGGACCGCCTGTATCGAGAGTAAATGGTATGAAGTTCGTCACGGATCATCCGTCGGATATCTGTATCCACCTGTTCGCGGTCGGCATCCTGCTGGCCGCGCTTCAGTCCGTCGGGTGGACCGCCGCCGATGTCCGGGACGCGGTGGCCTGGGTGTCGCCGGTGGCGGAGGCGCTGGACTAGGCGCGCGGGGCGCAGTCATCACAAGCGCGTGCGGCGGTGCGCGGCGGCGGTGAAACCGCGCCGGATCGCGCTATGATCGCTCACGACCGATCGCCGCAAACCGCACGGGGGGACCTGCCCATGACCAGCCACCTGACAGACCGTCGCACGATGATGCTGACCGGCGCCGCGGCGCTCGTTTCGGCGGGCGCGGGCCTTTCCGTTCCCGCGCGGGCGCAGGGCCTCGCACCGACAGAGACCATGCGCGGCGGTGCCAACAACTACCGTCCGGGCGCGCCCATCGTGGACCGGATCGGCGGCGGCGGGTTCGTGATGTCGGGCACCGTTCGCCGGTCCGGGGACGGCGCGCCGCTCGACGGCATCCGCATCCAGATCTGGGCGCACACGACCGAGGGCCACGAACGCGACCCCTGGAGCCACGGCGCGACGCTGACCGATGCCGCCGGGGTCTTCCGGCTGGAAATGCCGCAGATCGTGCCTGCCTTCGGCCAGCCCCACGGCCATCTCGCCTATGACAGCGGCGCGTACCGTACGGTGTTCCTGCGCCCGGTGATGGCCAGTTCGCGCGACACCAGCCTGAGCGCGGATTTCGTGCTGCAGCCGGCCTGAGCTTGGCCGCCGCGCGGGCCTTCGCCGTCTGGGCGGCGGTCGCCGCGGTCGTCGCCGTGCCGATGGCGCTGGCGGCGCAGAGCGAGTTCCTTCAATACCGGAATGCCGTCTACGTTGCCTCGGGTTTCGCCGGGATCGCGGCGATGGCGCTTCTGCTGGTGCAACCGCTGCTGGCCGCTGGCGTGCTGCCGGGTGTGCCGGCGCGGCGCGGGCGGCGGCTTCACCGCTGGACCGGCGCGGCGCTTCTGCTGGCGGTCGCGCTCCACGTCGCGGGGCTCTGGCTCACCAGCCCGCCCGACATGGTCGATGCGCTGACCTTCACCGCGCCCACGGCCTTCTCCGTCTTCGGGGTGGTCGCGATGTGGGCGCTGGTCGCGGCGGCGGCGGTCGCCGGGCTGCGGCGGCGGATGGCCCTTCGCCCCCGGACCTGGCGGTTGGCCCACACCGCGCTCGCGGTGGTGGTCGTGGGCGGAAGCGTGATCCACGCGCTGCTGATCGAGGGAACGATGGAGCCGTGGTCGAAGGTTGCGCTCTGCCTGGCGGTCTCGGGCGCGATGGTCGTGACCGTGGTGAAGCTGCGGGCCTGGTCTGGCCTCGGGCGGCCTAGGCGCAACGCGTCCTAGGGTTGCCCGATCAACTGGCGCTCGACGAGGGCAGGGAGGTCGTCGAAACGGTCGAAGGCGGCGGCGTGCGGGATCCGGTCCGGTGGGGACTTGCGGTAGCCCTCGGTGAACAGGAGGAACGGCACGTCCGCGCGAACCGCGGTCTCCGCGTCCACTTCGCTGTCGCCGACATAAAGCATCGGTCCCGTCCCGAGAGCATCGAAAACGGCGTCGAGCGGGGTGGGGTCGGGCTTTCGCACCGGCAGGCTGTCGCCGCCGAGGACCGCCGCGAAGAACCGGTCGAGCCCGAGATGGGTCAGTACCGCGCGGCAGGGGGCGATCGGCTTGTTGGTGCAGACCCCGAGGATGTGGCCGCGCCGGGCGAGGTGCTCCAGCGCCGCGACGACACCGGGATAGGGCCGGGTCAGGTCCACCGCGCTGTCGTAGCGGGACAGGAAGGCGTCGAGCAGGCGGGCGTGAACGGCTTCGGGCAGGTCGCGGGCGCGGGACATGCGGGTAACGAAGACGGCCGAGCCGTTTCCGACGAAGGCGCGGGTTTCGTCCAGCGAGATCGGCGCCGCGCCTTCCGCCGCCAGAACCGCGTTGGCGACCACGCGGATGTCCGGCGCGCTGTCGATCAGCGTGCCGTCGAGGTCGAAGACGATCCGCGCCAAGGCTCAGGCGGCGTCGGTGGCGGCGCGGATGGCGGCGATGTTGCTCCCGTAGACCTCGGGCACGTCGACCGAGCCGCCCCGGAACACCGCCGATCCGGCCACCAGCACGTCCGCGCCCGCGGCGACGACGCGCGGCGCGGTGTCGGGGTCGACGCCGCCATCGACCTCGATATGAACCTCGCGGTCGCCGATCATCTCGCGGAGCGCGCGGATCTTGCCGGTCATGTCGATGAACTTCTGCCCGCCGAAGCCGGGGTTCACGGTCATCACGCAGACCAGGTCGGCGAGGTCCAGGAGATGCGCGACCGCCTCGGCCGGGGTGCCGGGGTTGAGCGCGACGCCCGCCTTCATCCCCGCCCCGCGGATCGCCTGGAGCGTGCGGTGGATGTGCGGTCCGGCCTCGACATGGGCGGTCAGGATGTCGGCCCCGGCCTCGGCATAGGCGTCGATCGAGGGGTCGACCGGTGCGATCATCAGGTGGACGTCCATCACCGTCGTCACGTGGCGGCGGAACGCCTTCACCGCCGGTGGGCCGAAGGTGAGGTTGGGGACGAAGTGGTTGTCCATCACGTCGACATGGACCCAATCCGCGCCTTGGTCTTCGATCGCGCGGATCTCGCGGCCGAAATCGGCGAAGTCGGCGGACAGGATCGACGGCGCGATCTTCACCCGGCGGTCGAACGTCATGCCTCGTCTCCTCGGTCGGCGGCGGATAACACGCGGCCCCCGATAGCGGGCTATCGGACCGCGGACAAGGCCGTGGCGAGACGCGGCAGGATCAGCGGCGTCAGGTACATCGGCACCTGGTAGCAGCCGATCACCAGCAGGAGCGGGGCGACGGCGGGCTCGGGCAGGGCGCCGAGGAACAGGGCGACGTTGCGGTTGGCCACCACCACCGCGAGCGGAAGCGCCTCCTGCCGGCCGGGCCGGACCTCGAGGGTCGCGGCCTGGAGCGCGACGACGAGCAGGGTGACGGCGGCGAGCGTCAGCAAGAGCGCGGCGGGATCGCTGCGGAGCGCCCTGGCGGCGCCGGCCATGATGCCGACCACGACGACGCCGAGCAGGACGGCCGCGGTCGCGTCGATGGCGGTGCGCGCCGCCGCCGTGTCCTTCACCGCGCCGGTCGCGCGGGCGAGCGCGGCGAGCCCGCCCGCGGCGGCGACGATGGCCAGGAGGCGCAGGGCCGCGGCGGCGACATTCGCCGTGCCGCCGAAGACCCCGGCCAGCGCGAAGACCGGCAGAACGGTCAGCGGCAGGAGCGCGGTGCCGATGACGGTGGAAACGAGCGCGGGCGCGGGGTCGCCGCCCGCCATCGCGGCGATGTGTGCGGCCCCGGTGATCGGCGCCGCCGCGAGGATCAGGACGACGCCCTGGGCGAGCGGCCGGTCGGCGAGCCCCGACGCCGCGAACACCGCGAAGGCGGCGAGCGGAAGCGCGACCTGGAGCATCGCCGCAATGGCCGCGCCGCGCCCGAACCCGCGAAGGCCGATGCGCCAGCCGCCCGGCCCGATCCGCAGCATGGCGAGGAACAGGAGCACGGCGACGAGCGTGCCAACGGCGGGGCGGACGGCCTCGGCCGCGGCGGGCGAGCCGACCCCGACGAGCAGCCCCGCGACGAGGCACCAGCGCCCCCGCGCCGCCAGCGCGGCGGCAAGGCGCGGGATCACAGCGCCGCCGCGGCCCGCGCGGCCTGATCGTAGCTGCCGGACATCGCCCGGAGCAGGGAGGCCACGCGGCTGATGTCCTTCGGGTCGTGCCCGAGCTGGCGGGCCGCGCGCACCAGCAGCGCCTCGCGCACCTCGCGGTAGCGGGTGCAGAGCTTCGCGCCCTCGTCGGTGATCTCGACCGTCTTTTCCTTGCCCTTGCGCCCGGCCTTCAGAAGCCCCGCCTGGGTCAGCTTGCGGATCGCGTAATTGGCGAGGTGGGTATCCTCGATGTTCAGGATCAGGCAGACCTCGGCCAGCGTCTTGGGCCGGCCGCGGTGGTGGACGAGGTGCAGGATCAGCACCTCCAGCGGGGCCATCGCCGGACCGCCCGCCGCGGTCATGCAGCGCACCATCCAGCGCTGGTAGGCGTTGTTGATCATGGTGACGGCGAATTCGAGCTCCGACAGCGCGGGCAGCGCGCTTTCGGCCAGGTGCGCCGAGGAGACGACGGGCCCGATATCGGGCAGGGGCGGGCGCGGCGTGTCGGTCATCGGGCGTTCATCGTCGAGGGCAGCCAGAGCGCGATGTCCGGGAACACGGTCAGCACGGCGGCGGCGAAGACGAGCAGCAGGAAGAAGGGCAGGGCGTAGCGCGCGACCGCGAACATGCCGCGCCCGGTGATCGATTGCAGGACGAAGAGGTTGAAGCCCACGGGCGGGGTGATCTGGCTCATCTCGACCACGAGCACGAGGAAGACGCCGAACCAGATCGGGTCGATCCCGGCGGCCAGCACCATCGGCAGGATGATCGAGACGGTGAGGACGACGATGGAGATCCCGTCGAGGAAGAAGCCCATGACGACGAAGAACACGAGCAGCGCGGCCAGCAGCGCGTAGGGCGACAGGTCCTGCGCGCCGATCCAGGCCGCGAGGCTGCGCGGGATGCCGGTATAGCCCATCGCGCCGGTCAGGAAGGCCGCGCCGACGAGGATGAAGGCGATCATGCAGGTGGTGATGGTGGCGCCCCTCAGGCTGTCCCACGCGCCCTTGCGGTCGATCCCGCCGGACAGGCCCGAGATCAGGAGCGCGCCGACGACGCCCACCACGGCGGCCTCGGTCGGGGAGGCGAGGCCCGCGTAGATCGACCCGATCACGGCCACGATCAGCAGGACCGTCGGCAGGAGCAGCATGGCCGCGCGGAGCTTTTCGCCAAGGCTCGATTTCGGCTCGGGCGGGGGCATCCGGTCGCGGTTCAGAAGGCTCCAGACCATCGTGTAGCCGCCGAAGAGCGCGGCGAGCAGCAGGCCCGGCAGGACACCGGCGAGGAACAGCCGCGCGATGGACTGCTCGGTCGCCGCGCCGTAGACGATCAGGATGATCGAGGGCGGGATCAGGAAGCCGAAGGTGCCGGACCCGGCCAGCGTGCCGATGGCCATGCGGTCGTCGTAGCCGCGCTGGCGCAGTTCCGGCAGCGAGATGCGCCCCACGGTGGCCGTCGTCGCGGCGGAGGAGCCGGAAACGGCCGCGAAGAGCGCGCAGCCGATGATGTTGACGTGCAGGAGACCGCCGGGAAGGCGGCGGGTGAACGGGGCGAGGCCGCGGAACATGTCCGACGACAGCCGGGATCGCGCGAGGATCTCGCCCATCCAGATGAACATCGGCAGCGCCGTCAGGTCCCAGATGTTGAGCGCCGCCCAGGCCTTGGTGGCGAACACCGCGCCGACCGGGGCGGGGGTGGCCAGCACCATCGCGACGATGCCGACGGCGATCAGCGAGAAGCCGACCCAGAGCCCGAGCGCGAGGCAGGTGAAGAGCGTGGCGACGAGGATAAGCGAGAGCGGCAGGAGGTCCATCTCAGTGTCCCCCGTCCTCGATGGACCGTTCGGCCTCGGCCCGGATGAAGGCGGGGTCGGTGCCGCGGAGCGCGGCGGCGATCTCGTCGAGGATCGCGACGGCGAAGATCGCCAGGCCGAGCGTCATCGCGCCCTGCGGGATCCAGAGCGGGATCGCGATCATGCCGAAGGACTGGGAGTTGAACTGCCAGCTGTCGAGCGTCTGGAGCCAGGCATGCCAGGCCGCGAAGCAGGCGAGGCCGAAGGCGGCGAAGAGCACGAGGATCGTGACCCCGTGGGCCAGCGGCGCGGGCAGCGCCTTGCGCAGCATCGCGACGCGGACATGGCCCGCGGCGCGAAGCGTGGCGGGCAGGGCGAGGAAGGCGGCGGCGGCGAAGAGGAACCCGCCGATCTCGGCGAGCGAAGGGATCGAGAACCCGACGGCGGACCCGCCGGCCCATGTCACCACCCGGTCGAACACGCGCCCGCCGATTTGGAGAAAGACGAGCACGGCGATCAGCACGAGGGCGAGCGCGGATACGGCGAGGGCCGCGGAATAGATCCGGTCGAGCACGGCGCGCATGGTGTCTCCCCCTGGGCCTGGGACGGGAACCGGGGGCGCGGTCGCGCCCCCGGTCGCGGGCCGGATCAGTCGGCCTCGTAGGCTTCGAGGATGGCGGCGCCGGCATCGCCCGCGCGGCCGAGCCATTCCTCGGCCATGACGGCCCCGGCCTCGGCCAGTGCCGCGGACAGGGCCTCGGACGGCTTGGTCACGGTCATGCCGTTCTCGGTCAGCGCCGCGATCTGGGTCTCGGTCTCGGCCTCGGACATTTCCCAGCCGCGGGCCTCGGCGGCAGCGGCGGCCTCCATAACGGCGGCCTGCTGGTCTTCGGTCAGGGCTTCGAACGCCTCGGTGTTCACGAACACCACGTTCTTCGGCAGCCAAGCCTGCACGTCGACGTAGACGGAGGTGTAGTCCCAGGCCTGCGACGACACGCCGGTCGAGGGCGAGGTCATCATCGCGGAGACGCGGCCGGTGGCGAAGGCGGTCGGGATGTCACCGGCTTCCACCTGCGTCGGGATCATGCCGAGCAGGGTGGCGAGCTGTTCCGTCGCGGTGTTGTAGGCGCGGAAGCTGACGCCCTGGAGCGCGGCGGGGTCGGTGACCTCCTCGGTCAGGTAGAGCGACTGGCCCGGCCACGGCACGGCGTAGAGCAGGGTCAGCCCCTGTTCGGCCAGAAGCTCCTCGACCGCCGGGCGGGAGGCTTCCCAGAGCGCGCCGGCATCGGCGTAGCTGTCGGCAAGGAAGGGGATCGAGTCGACCTCGAAGACCGGGTTCTCGTTCGACAGGCGCGACAGCAGGATTTCCCCGATCGGGGCGAGGCCGCGGCGCACCGCGTCCTTGATCTCGGCGTGGCCGAACAGCGACCCGGCGGAATGGACCGTGATGTCGAGCTCGCCGCCGGTGGCCTCGCGCACGTCGTCGGCGAACTGGATGATGTTCTGGGTGTGGAACACGGTGTCGCCGTAGGGCGTCGGCATGTCCCAGGCGGTCTGGGCGGCGGCCGGCAGCGCCGCGGCGCCGAGGATCGCCGCGAGACCGAGGCTGCGGATCGAAAGGGTCATCGGAAAAACTCCCATGCTGGTGGCGTGCCATGCGCCGTCGTGGCGCCGGTCGGTCGTGTCGTCCGGGCTCTGACCGGCCCGGTGCAATTCGGAGCTTGATCAGTCGTTGGCAATTTGTCAACAAAATGCCATTGAAGCGCGGGGCGCGGCGGGCCGCGATCCCGCCACATGCCCGCAAATCGGGCAAAGACCAGCCTCGGGGAGACCAGGATGACCGATACGACGACGACCGGGCGGTGGGATTTCTGGGTCGACCGCGGCGGCACCTTCACCGACGTCGTCGGCCGCGCGCCCGATGGCAGCCTGCATCCGCTGAAGCTCCTGTCGGAGAACCCCGAGGCCTACGAGGATGCCGCGATCGAGGGCATCCGCCGCCTGCTGGACGGGGAGATCGACCCGGCGCGGATCGGTACCGTCAAGATGGGCACCACCGTCGCGACCAACGCGCTCCTGGAGCGCAAGGGCGACCGCACGCTACTCGTCATCACCGAGGGCTTCCGCGACGCGCTTCGGATCGCCTACCAGGCCCGGCCCGACATCTTCGCCAAGGAGATCCTGCTGCCCGAACAGCTCTACGATCGGGTCATCGAGGTGCCGGAACGCCTGCGCGCGGACGGCGCGGTGGAGCGCGCGCTCGACGCCGGGAGCTTGCGCCCGGCGCTGGAGGCCGCGCGCGCGGACGGGATCGACGCGGTCGCGGTGGTGCTGATGCACGCCTGGAAGAACCCCGCCCACGAGGCCGAGGTCGCGGCGCTGGTGCGCGAGACCGGGTTCGGCCAGGTCTCGGTCAGCCACGAGGTCAGCCCGCTGGTCAAGCTCGTGGGCCGGGGCGATACCACGGTGGTCGACGCCTACCTGTCGCCGATTCTGCGCCGCTACGTCGCCCGGGTCGCGGGCGTGCTCGGCGCGACGCCGGCGGGCGAGGCCGGGCCGACGCTGCAATTCATGATGTCGTCCGGGGGCATGACGGCGGCCGAGGCCTTCCAGGGCAAGGACGCGATCCTGTCGGGCCCCGCAGGCGGCGTCGTCGGCATGGTGGAAACCGCCGTGGACGCAGGCTTCAACAGGGTGATCGGCTTCGACATGGGCGGCACCTCGACCGACGTGGCGCATTATGCGGGCGACTACGAACGCGCCTTCGACACCGAGGTCGCGGGCGTCCGCATCCGCGCGCCGATGATGCGGATCCACACGGTCGCGGCGGGGGGCGGGTCGATCCTGCACGCCGATCCCGGCCGGTTCCGGGTCGGGCCGGACAGCGCCGGCGCCAATCCCGGCCCCGCCTGCTACCGCCGCGGCGGGCCGCTGACGGTGACCGATGCCAACGTCATGCTCGGCAAGCTGCGCCCCGAGTTCTTCCCCCGCGTGTTCGGCCCCGACCAGGACGCGGCGCTCGACGCCGACGCGGTGGCGGCGAAGTTCGCGGAGATCGCCGAGGAAGAGGGCCGCCCGGCGGAGGAGATCGCCGAGGGCTTCCTGACCATCGCGATCGAGAACATGGCCAACGCGATCAAGAAGATCAGCGTGCAGCGGGGCTACGACGTGACGAAGTACCTGCTGAACGCCTTCGGCGGCGCGGCGGGCCAGCACGCGTGCCTAGTGGCCGATGCTCTGGGAATGGAGGCGGTGCTGATCCATCCGCTGTCGGGCCTCCTGTCGGCCTACGGCATCGGTCGCGCCACCGTTTCCGCGAGCCGCCAGAAGGCGCTGGTGGAACCGCTCGGGCGCGAAAGCCTCGACGCCGTCGCGGCGCTGGTGGCGGACCTGTCCGCCGCGGTGCGCGCGGATCTCTCCGCGCAGGGCGTCGATCCCAACGCCGCCGCATTCGTCACCCGGCTGCAACTGCGCTACCAGGGCACCGACACCGCGCTGCCGGTCTCCTGGGACGGCGACCCGGAGGCCGCGCGGGCGGCGTTCGAGGCCGCGCACAAGGCGCAGTTCGGCTTCGTGTCGCCGGGCAAGCCGGTGACGATCGAGGCGGTGGAGATCGAGATGACCGAGGCCGCGACGGATCGCGCCGCCACCCGCACCGCCGATGGCGCGGGCCGCGACGCGGCGTCGGACCGCACGGTGCCGGTCCATACCGGGGGCCGGCGGGTCGATGCCGCGGTGTTCCTGCGCGAGGCGCTGGCCCCCGGCGACCGGGTGCCGGGCCCCACGCTCATCATCGAGCCGAACCAGACCGTCGTCGTCGAACCGGGCTGGACCGCCGCGCTGACCGCGCGCGACGAGATCCTCGTGCGCCGCCACGAGCCGCTCGCCCGGACCAGCGCCGCCGGCACGACAGAGGCCGACCCGATCCTGCTGGAGGTCTTCAACAACCTGTTCATGAACATCGCCGAGCAGATGGGCGTGGCGCTTCAGAACACCGCGCATTCGGTCAACATCAAGGAACGGCTGGATTTCTCCTGCGCCGTCTTCGACCGCGACGGCGCGCTGGTGGCCAACGCGCCGCACATGCCGGTTCACCTGGGTTCGATGGACCGGAGCGTTGAGACCGTGATCCGGCTGAACGCGGGGGCCATCCGGCCCGGCGACGTCTTCGCGCTGAACGCGCCTTACAACGGCGGCACGCACCTGCCCGACATCACCGTGGTCTCGCCGGTCTTCGACGACGCCGGCGCGGAGATCCTGTTCTGGGTCGCCTCGCGCGGGCACCACGCCGATGTCGGCGGCACGGCGCCGGGGTCGATGACGCCGCTGGCGACGACCGTGGACGAGGAAGGGGTGCTGTTCGACAACTTCGTCATGGTCGAGGAGGGGACCTTCCGCGAGGAGGCGCTGCATCATCTTCTGACCGACCACCCGTATCCCGCCCGCAACCCGGCCCAGAACATCGCCGACCTGAAGGCGCAGGTCGCCGCCAACGAACGCGGCGCGGCGGAGCTTCGGCGGATGGTGTCGGAGTTCGGGCTGGACACCGTGCAGGCCTACATGGGTCACGTCCAGGACAACGCGGCGGAGGAGGTCCGGCGCCTGCTCGGGCGGCTAGAGGATTGCAGCTACGAGTACCCGACCGATACCGGGCAGGTGATCCGGGTGAAGATCACCGTGGACCGCGACGCGCGCGAGGCGGTGGTGGATTTCACCGGCACCTCCGACGCGGCCGAGAACAACTTCAACGCGCCGGAGCCGGTGACGCGGGCGGCCGTGCTCTACTGTTTCCGCGTGATGGTGGAGGCTCCGATCCCGATGAACGCGGGGTGTTTGAGGCCGATCCGCATCGTTATCCCCGACGGATGCATGCTGAAGCCGTCCTATCCGCGCGCGGTGGTGGCCGGCAACGTCGAGACCTCGCAGCACGTCACCAACGCGATCTTCGGCGCGCTCGGCGCGATCGCCAACAGCCAGGGGACGATGAACAACCTGACCTTCGGCAACGATACCTACCAGTACTACGAGACAATCTGCTCGGGCTCGCCCGCGGGCGTGATGAACTCGGGCCGGGCCTTCGCCGGGACTTCGGGCGTGCATGTCCACATGACCAACTCGCGCCTGACCGACCCCGAGGTGCTGGAAATGCGGTTCCCGGTGCTGCTGGAGCATTTCGGCCTGCGCGAAGGCTCGGGCGGGCAGGGGGCCTGTCCTGCGGGCGACGGGACGGAACGTCGGCTGCGGTTCCTCGAACGGATGGACTGCGCGATCCTGTCCTCGCACCGGGCGACGCCGCCGCGGGGCATCGCGGGCGGCGGCGACGGGCAGGTCGGGCGGACCGAGGTGCGGCGGTCGGACGGAACGGTGGAGGTGCTGCGCGCCTGTGACCAGACCGTGATCGAAGAGGGCGAGGCGGTGACGGTCGTCACGCCGACCGCGGGCGGCTACGGCGGGGCGTGACGCCCCGCCGCCCGCGCGTCACGCCGCTTTCCGGGCCATCGCGGCCGTGCGGTCGAGCAGCGCCTGAATATGCTCGGGCGCGTTCGGCCTGATCCGGAGCGGGTTCAGCGCCTTGATCGAGTAGTAGCCCGCGATGATGTGGTCCATGTCCACCGTTTCGCGCACGCCGGGCAGGGCCAGCATCCGCTCCAGGTAGGCCGACAGGCGCGGGTAATCGGCGATCCGCTTGCGGTTGGTCTTGAAGATGCCGTGGTAGGCGGCGTCGAACCGGACAAGGGTGACGAAGGTGCGGATGTCGGTCTCGGTCAGCCGGTCGCCGAAGAGGTAGTCGCCGGTCAGCCGCGCCTCCAGCGTGTCGAGCATGGCAAAGACGCCCTCCACCGCCTCGTCGTAGGCCTCCTGCGAGCTTGCGAACCCGGCCTTGTAGACCCCGTTGTTGAGCCGGTCGTAGATCTCGGCGTTGAGCGCGTCGATCTCCGCTTCCAGGTCCGGCGGGCAGAGCCGCGGGCCGGTCGCGCCGATCCCGTCGAAGGCGGTGTCGAACATGCGCAGGATGTCGGCGCTTTCGTTGTTCACCATCACGTTCTGCTTCATGTCCCAGAGCACCGGAACCGTCGCACGGCCGGTGAAATGCGGGTCGGCGCGGGTGTAGATCTCGTGCATGTAGCCCGCGCCGAACAGCGGATCCGCGTCCGCACCCTCGGCCCCGCCGAAGCGCCAGCCCTGGTCGGTCAGGACCGGGTTCACCACGGTCACCGGGATCATGTCCTCAAGCCCCTTGAGGCTCCGGGCGATCAGCGTGCGCGAGGCCCAGGGGCAGATCAGCGCGGCGTAGAGCCGGTAGCGCCCGGCCTCGGCCTCGAACCCGCCGTCGCCGGTGGGGCCGGGGCGGCCATCGGGGGTGATCCAGTTGCGGAAGCTCGACACCTGCCGCACGAAGCGGCCCTTCTCGTCGGCCTTCTGCACCGGCTGCCAGTTCTCGACCCATTTGCCGTCTACGAGCATGTCCGTTCCTCCTCAGGCCGCGTCGTGGAACACGAAGGACCGCATCGAGACCGAGCCGAGGTCGATCGCGTCCGTCATGAAGGTCAGCTCGTCGCGGTCGTCGGACGCCCCGGCGATGGTCAGCGCGGGCAGGTAGTGGTCGACCGTCGGATGGGCCATGCGCAGGAGCGTGCCGAGCCCGTCGCTGTCGGCCAGCGCGGCGAAGTCGCGGTCGGTGAGCCGGTCGGCGAACAGCGTGTCGAAGGCCAGCGCGAAATCCTGCGGCCGGCCGCCGGGGCGCATCGCGCGCAGGTTGTGGACCACGTTGCCGGAGCCGAGGATCAGCACGCCGCGATCGCGAAGCTGCGACAGGGTGCGCCCGATCTCGAGCTGGTAGTCGAGCCCGCGGGTCATGTCGATGGAGACCTGGAACACCGGCACGTCGGCACCGGGATAGAGGAACTTCAGCACCGCCCAGGCGCCGTGATCGAGGCCCCAGGTGTCGTCCTCCGCGCCGTGGTGGCTGGCGAGCAGCGTCGCCACTTCGCGGGCCAGCGCCGGGTCGCCGGGGGCGGGGTAGGTTTCGCGGTAGAGCGCCTCGGGGAAGCCGTAGAAGTCATGGATCGTCTTCGGCATGGCCGACACGTCGACGAGCGTTGTGCCGCGGGTCATCCAGTGCGCGGAGACCACCAGGATCGCCGCGGGGCGCGGCAGCGTCTGGCCTAGCGCGGTCCAGGCGCGGCTGTATTCGGTATCCTCGATCGCGTTCATCGGGCTGCCGTGGCCGAGGAACACGAGCGGCATCCGGTCGGTCGGCGCGAGGCTGTCGCGGAGCCGGGCAAGGGCCTGTGCGGTCGACATCGGGTCTCTCCTTGGATCAGGTTCGGGGCGGCGCCCGGGCCGCCCCGCGTCGGTTTCGCGGGCGTTCAGGCGAACTGGCCGAGCAGCCGGTCCAGACCGGGGATCCGGAGCGCGTAGGCCCCGGCGCCGAGGAAGGCGATGGCGACCTGGACGACGATCCAGAACACCGTGAATTCCCATCCGCCGCCTTCGGCCGAGAACAGCCAGCCGTTGCCGGCATGGACCCAGGTCGCGCCGATCAGCACCGGGATCAGCGCCACCGCCACGATGCGCGTGGCGACACCGGCGATCAGGGCGAGGCCGCCGGCGATCTCGGCCAGGATGGTCAGGTAGGCGAGGGCGCCGGGCAGGCCGAGGCTCTCGAAGTAGCCGACGGTGCCGGGAATGGTGAAGACGTTCACCTTCAGAAGCCCGTGGGCGAGGAACAGCGCGCCGGCCGAGATGCGAAGAAGGGCGGCGGCGATGTCTGCGTTGGATTGGCGGGTCATGTCGTGTCTCCTTGCGGTCGGGTCAGGACGGTCGGGTCAGGCGGCGAGCCACTGCGGTGCGATCTCGACGCCGCGGCCGAGCACGTAGCCGAACTGGATGTTGAGGAAGCCGAGCGGCTCCAGGTAGCGGGCGTTCTTCAGCGGCCCGGCGTCGACCGGCGCGAGGCCGAGGTCGGCGGCCAGCCGTTTCACCCGCTCGCGCGCCAGTTCGTCATCCGCGGCGACGAAGGTCTGCAGCGGGTTGCCCGCGATCCGGAGACCGGCGGCGTAGTGCTGCGCGAAGATGGTGTTGAACGCCTTGACCACCGTCGCGCCGGGCAGGAGCGCGGCGATCTCCTCGGCGGCCGAGGTGTCGTGCCCGACCGAGAGGCCGGAGAAGTCGGCGTTGACCGGGTTCGACACGTCGATGACGAGCTTGCCGGTGAAATCGGCCCGCCCCGCGATGTCCGCGGCCGCGCCGAACGGGGTCGCCAGGATCACCGCGTCGGCTGCCGCGACGGCGGGGGCGAGGTCGTCGTCGTGACCGAGCGTGGTCACGTCGTGGTCCGTGCGGGCGAAGGCGGCAGCGAGCCCGCTACCCACGTTCCCGTTTCCGATGATTGCGATCTTCATGTCTCAGTCCTCCGTGCCGGCCGCACCGGGCGGCCTCGTGATGACGGGAAGGTAGGCGAGGGTTACCTTCAACGAAATGGCGACTTTGTTGATTGACTATCCGTGATTTGTTCCGAATATCGCGGGATGGACGTGACCGACGAACTTCGCGCCTTCGTGGCGACCGCGCAGACCGGATCCTTCACCGCCGCGGCCGACCAGCTCGGCGTGTCGAACCGGCTGACCTCGAAATACGTGGCGGAGCTGGAGGCGCGGCTCGGCGTAAGGCTGTTCCAGCGCACCACGCGGCGGGTGGGCCTGACCGCGGCGGGGGAGGACCTGCTGGCGCGCGCGCCCGCGCTGCTCGACGATCTCGACGACCTGCTCGCCGAGGTGTCAGAGGGCTCGCGCGGGTTCGGCGGCACCATCCGGGTCTCCGCGCCGGTGACCTTCGGCGAGATCCACGTCGCCGGGATGCTCGGCCGGTTCGCGGCGGCGAACCCCGACCTCGTCATCGACCTGCGGCTGTCCGACCGCTACGCCGACCTCGCCGGCGAGGGCATCGACCTCGCGATCCGGATCGGGCGGTCCGACATGCTGTCGGTGAAGTCGCGCAAGCTCGGCGCGTTCCGCTCGCTGGTGGTGGCGAGCCCGGGCTACATCGCGCAGCACGGCGCGCCCGAAACCCCCGAGGCGCTGGCCGGACGCGCCTGCATCGTCGACACCAACCGCCGCGCCCCCCGGCGCTGGACCTTCCGCCGCGACGGGGCGGAGCACGTCGCGGCGATCGAGGGGCGCTTCCAGGTCAATTCCGCCCGCGCCGCCGCCGCGCTGGCCGAGGCGGGGCTGGGCATCGCCTACGCGCCGCGCTTCGCGCTCGGCGAGGCGCTGGCGGCCGGGACGCTTGTTCCGGTGCTGGAGGACTACGAGAGCGAGCCCGTGCCGGTCGCCGCCGTCTACCTCGAAGGCCGCACCCTGCCGCGCAAGGTGCGCGCGCTGATCGACTTCGCGGCGGAGGACATCCGCGCATCGGGGATGCTCTGACGGCCGCCATCCCGCGCCCGGTCTCCGGCGCCGCTGTCTCCCGCGAAGTGCGGGATTTCGCACACAGGCGCGAACCTATCCCTGCGGAAGCATTGCAGAACCGCGCCCGGTCCCCCACATCTGGCGTCACCCGCGCGCCCGGCCGGTCCGGACCCGACCCCCGCCGGGACGAGACCCCGACCCAGTATCCCGGCCGAGCGGCGCTTGGCCCGGACGGACAGGCAGGAGCACGGCCCATGACCAAGCCCGACGTTCTCGTGATCCTGCCGGTGCGGCCCGGCGGGATGGACCGTCTCGGCGCGGCCTACACCCTGCACCGTTACGACGAGGCCTCGGACAAGGCGGCGTTCCTCGCCGAGCGCGGCCCGCGTTGCCGCGCGGTCGTCACCAACGGCCATGCCGACCTGACGGCGGAGATGCTGAACCACCTGCCGAACCTGGAAATCGTGGCCTGCGGGTCCGCCGGGTTCGACCAGATCGACGTGGAGGCCCTGAAGGCGCGGGGCATCGCCTTCACCAACACCTCGGCCGCGCTGGCCGACGACGTCGCCGATACCGCGCTGATGCTGATGCTGGCCGGGCGGCGGCATCTCGTGGCGGGGCACGACTACGTCCGGTCGGGCGACTGGGCGCGGAAGGGGGCCTACCCGCTCCTGTCGTCGACGCGGGGCAAGCGGGCGGGGATCGTCGGGCTCGGCCAGATTGGATCCGCCATCGCGGCGCGGTTCGAGCCGCTGGAGCTCCAGCTCGGCTATACCTCGCGCAGCCGCAAGGACAGCCCCTACGAATGGTTCGAGGACGCGACCGCGCTGGCGGCGTGGTCCGACATCCTCGTGCTCGCGCTGCCCGGCGGGGCGGAAACCGACGGCTTGATCGGCCGCGCGGTTCTCGACGCGCTCGGCCCGCAGGGCACGCTGGTCAACATCGCGCGCGGGTCTGTGGTGGACGAGGAGGCGCTGATCGCCGCTCTGGCCGACGGGCGGCTCGGCCACGCCGCGCTCGACGTGTTCCGAAGCGAACCCGATCCTGACCCGCGACTGACCGCGCTGCCGAACGTCACGCTCTACCCGCACCACGCCAGCGGAACGGTCGAAACGCGGGAGGCGATGTCGGACCTCGTGGTCGACAACCTCGACGCGCATTTCGCGGGCCGGCCGCTCCTGTCGCCGGTCTACGACCTGCCGGCGGCGCGGACCCGGACGGCCTGAGCGCGATGGCCCGTTATTTCTTCTGGCCGGTCGCGTTCACGATCCTCGGGCTGGTGCTCGCCTTCTTCCTCGGCTTCTGGTCGACCGGGACATGGGGCGGGGCGCTGTCGTTCCTGCTGATCGGAACGGTGCTGGCGATCCTCGAGATCTCGCTCAGCTTCGACAACGCCATCGTCAACGCCAACAAGCTGAAGGACATGACGCCGGAATGGCAGCAGCGGTTCCTGACCTGGGGGATCCTGATCGCGGTCTTCGGGATGCGGATCGTGTTCCCGCTCGCCGTCGTCGTCATCGCCGCGCAGGTCGGCCCGCTCGAGGCGATCGTGATGGCCGCGCGGCACCCGCAGGACTACGCCCGCATCATGGGGGACGCGCATGTTTCCATCGCGGCCTTCGGTGGCACCTTCCTGATGATGGTCGCGCTCAGCTACTTCATCGACGAGGACAAGGAGATCGACTGGGTCTGCGCGGTCGAATCCCGCCTGCGGTCCTGGGCGACGATCCGGGGGCTCGAGATCGTCCTCGTCCTCGGCCTCGCGCTCGCGTTCGCGGTCTCGCTGCCAGGCGGGGAGGGCCCCGAATTCCTGTTCGCCGCTGTCTGCGGTCTGCTGACCTTCCTGCTCGTGGAGGTGCTCGGGCACATCCTCGATTCCACCGGCGAGGCGCAGAAGGCGGCGGCGAGCGGCGGTCTTGGCGCGTTCCTGTACCTTGAGGTTCTTGATGCGAGCTTTTCCTTCGACGGGGTGATCGGCGCCTTCGCGCTGACCCAGAACCTGTTCCTGATCGCGATCGGCCTCGGCATCGGCGCGTTCTACGTCCGCGCCATGACGATCATGCTGGTGCGGAAGAAGACGCTGACGCAGTTCCGCTACCTCGAACACGGCGCGTTCTACTCGATCCTCGCGCTGTCGCTCATCATGTTCGGCAACTCGATCTGGCACATCCACGAGATGGTGACCGGCCTCGTCGGCGCCGGGCTGATCGGTCTCGCGCTGGTGTCCTCGCTGCGCCACAACCGGGCAGCCGAGGGGCGCTGAGGCGGGGCAGGGCGCTCTTCTAGAAGATGTCCGGCTCCCCGGGCGCGGGGCCGTGGTCGCGGGCGAGGTAGTCGAAGTCGCAGCCGGTATCGGCCTGGCCGACATGGCGGGAGAACATCCAGCCCCATCCGCGCCCGAACCGGGGCTCCGGCGGTTTCCACGCGGCGCGGCGCGCGCGAAGCTCGGCCTCGTCCACCAGCATGTCCAGCCGCCGGTTCGGCAGGTCCATCCGCACGATGTCCCCGGTCCGGAGCAGCGCGAGCGGGCCGCCGATGAAGCTTTCGGGCGCGACTTGCAGCACGCAGGCGCCGTAGGAGGTGCCGGACATGCGCGCGTCGGAGATCCGCAGCATGTCGCGGTGCCCCTGCAGGATCAGCGCCTTCGGGATCGGCAGCATCCCCCATTCCGGCATTCCCGGCCCGCCCTGCGGCCCCGCGTTGCGCAGGACGAGAACGTGGTCGGGCGTGACCTCCAGCGTCTCGTCGTCGACCGCCGCCTTCATCTCGGGGTAGCTGTCGAACACCAGCGCCGGGCCCTCGTGGACGTGGAACCGCGGGTCGCAGGCTGCGGGCTTGATGACGGCCCCCGAGGGCGCGAGGTTGCCCCGCAGCACGGCGAGGGAGCCTTCGTGGTAGACCGGGTTCGCCAGCGGCCGGATCACGTCGTCGTTCCAGATCTTCGCCCCGGCGATGTTCTGGCCGACCGTCGTGCCGGCGACGGTCATGCAGCCGGTGTCCAGCCGGTCCTCCATCCGCTTCATCAACCCCAGGAGCCCGCCGGCGTAGTAGAAATCCTCCATCAGGTAGTCGCTGCCGGCCGGCCGGATGTTCGCGAGAAGCGGGGTGTCCCGCCCGAGCGCGTCGAGATCGTCGAGCGTCAGGTCGACGCCCGCGCGCCGGGCGATGGCGATCAGGTGGATCACGGCGTTGGTCGAACAGCCCGTCGCCATCGCGACCGCGGTCGCGTTGCGGACGCTGCCCGGGGTGACGATGCGGTCCGGCGTCAGGTCCTCCCATACCATCTCGACGATCCGGCGGCCGCAGCCGGACGCCATGCGCGAATGGTTCGAATCCACGGCGGGGATCGAGGAGGCGCCGGGCAGGGTCAGGCCGAGCGCGTCCGCGATCGACATCATCGTGGCCGCCGTTCCCATCGTCATGCAGGTGCCGTGGGACCGCGCGATGCCGCCCTGGATACCGCGCCACTCGGCGTCCGTGACGTTGCCGGCGCGGCGTTCGTCCCAGTATTTCCAGGTGTCGGATCCGGAGCCGAGCACCTGGCCCGCGTAGTTGCCGCGCAGCATGGGCCCCGCGGGAAGGTAGATGAACGGCACGCCCGCGCTGATCGCGCCCATCACCAGCCCCGGCGTGGTCTTGTCGCAGCCGCCCATCAGCACCACGCCGTCGAACGGGTGCGACCGGATCACCTCCTCCGCCTCCATCGCCAGCATGTTGCGGTAGAGCATCGAGGTCGGCTTGATGAACTGCTCGTCGAGCGACATGACCGGGACCTCGATCGGGAACCCCCCGGCCTGGTTTACCCCGCGCTTCACCTCCTTCGCGCGTTCGGGGAAGTGCCCGTGGCAGGAGTTGATCTCGGACCAGGTGTTGAGGATGCCGATGACGGGCCGGTCGCGGAACTCCTCCTCCGCGTAGCCGAGCTGCATCATCCGCGAACGGTGGCCGAAACTGCGCAGGTCGTCGGGCGCGAACCAGCGCGCGCTCCGCAACCCCGCCGGAGACTTCGGCATGGCGTCCTCCCTCCATCCCGCGTAGATGCTCGCGCATGGGCCCGCCGGGGTCAACGACGGACGGGGACGGGGCGGGGGGGGCGCAGCTACCTGCGCGGGATCGTGTCCGGGTATCTCCGCCGACTTCCGATCTTCCGCGATCATCCGAACCCGTGCATGGTCGACCCCATGTCCACGCTGAACCTCGTCACCTGGAATGTGCATCGCTGCAAGGGCCGGGACGGGAGGTGCGACCCAAGCCGGATCGCGAAGGCGCTGAAGGAGGACGTGGCGACCGTCGGCCCGCAGGTGCTGGCACTGCAGGAAGCCGACGACGAGGGGTCGGACCAGGTGGGCCTGCTCGACCTGTCGGAGGTCGAAAGCGCGACGGGGCTCCGATACGTTCCCGGACTTCGGTGGGGGCCGGACAGCCACGGCTTCCAGGGCTCCGTCCTGTTCCTGGCGCCGGAGCTCGAAATCGCGCATGCCGACGTGCTCGACCTTCCCGGTGTCTGGCCGAGGGGGGCCGTCGTGCTGGACCTCGCGGAGCCGGCCCTGCGACTGGTCGCGACTCACCTGTCCCTGTCGCTCGCGCTCCGCGCCGCGCAGATGCGCACCATCGGCCAGTACCTCGCCCGCCGGCCGCCCCTGCCGCTCGTCGTGGCGGGGGACCTGAACGAATGGATGCCGTGGGGGTCGGTCGCGTTGTCGAGAAAGGTTACCGGGCAAAGGCTACGCGGCCCGGTCCGTCGCACGTTTCCCTCGTCCGGGCCGACGCTGCCGCTGGACCGGATCCTGGGCGGAGACGGGGTGGAGGTGACGGAGGCGCGGGCGCTGGATACCCCTGCGCTCCGCGCCGCTTCGGATCACCTGCCGCTGGCGGGCAGGCTGCGCCTCAGGCGGGGGGCCACATCCGGCTGAACACGCCGTCCTTCTTGACGAGACCATGAAGGGCCGCGGCGCCGACATGGGCGCAGACAAGCAGGATGATGGCGAAGTGGACGACGTAATGGACCGCCTTCGCGGCGTCTTCGAGCGTGTCGTTGCGGTCGATCAACCCGCCGGTCAGCGGATCCCAGATCTCCATCGGGAAGCCGCCGGCCTGCACCCGCACGAACCCGGAAACCGCCATCACGATCAGGCAGAGATACAACAGCCAGTGGACGGTTTCGGCGATGATCGCCTGTCCGCGGGGCACGCTGTCCGGCAGCGGCGGCGGCGGGTTCATCGCGCGCAGGACGATACGCAGGACGACGAGGATCAGGATCACCGGGCCGATGTTCTTGTGGTAGAGGAACAGCGTGTCCTGAAGCGGGCGCGAGATGCCCTCCTGCACCATCACCAGCCCCGCGGGGATCGTGGTCAGGACGAGGATGGCCGTCAGCCAGTGAGCGAGCCGCGCCGCCCGCACGTAGCGGGTGGAAGGCGCGTCGAAAGACGAATTCGTGGTCACGATGTGCCTCCTGGAAGTGCAGACCCGTCCTCGCCGCACCGTGAACAAGCCGCGCCGGCATCACAAGCTTGACAGTTCCTCCGCCGCAATCACTTTGTCATCGATGCAACTCTCCGGCGTAAAGATGGGCGCTGTGGCCGTCGATGATCGCGGGAATGGCGGAGCCGTGCTGGCCGCGCTGTTGCTTTGCCTGTTTCTCGGCCTCGCGGTTTCGGTCGCGGCCCGGCTTCTGTCCGGCGACTGGCTCCTGCTTCCCGCCGCGGGCTTCGCGCTGGCGGCCGGCGTGTCGGTCGGGGCTCTGCGGCTCGGCTGGACCGCCGAGCGGCTCGGGCCCGCCAACGCGCTCACTTTCGTCCGGCTCGCGCTCGCCAGCCTGCTGCTCGCGCCATGCGCCCGGCCCGATCTCCTGGCGGGGACGACCGGCTGGGCGATCTTCGCGCTCGCGCTCGTCACCCTCGCGCTCGACGGGGTTGACGGGCCGCTCGCGCGCCGGACCGGGCTGGCGGGGCGCTGGGGCGCGCGTTTCGACATGGAGGTCGACGCGGTCTTCGCGCTGCTTCTCGCGGTGGTGGCGTGGCGGTCGGGCACAGCCGGGGCGTGGATCCTGTTGCTTGGCGGGATGCGCTACCTGTTCGTCCTCGCGACGCTGGTCATCCCGTGGCTCGCCGCCCCGCTGCCGGACAGGTTCCGGCGCAAGCTGGTCTGCGTGATCCAGATCGGGACGCTCGTTGCGCTGCTCGCCCCGGTGGTCGGCCCCCCGTTGTCCTCGCTGGCCGCCGTCGCGGCACTCCTGCTGCTGGTCTGGTCCTTCGCCGTGGACGTGGTCGACCTGGCCAAGCGGCGGTGATGGCGAGGGTCCGCCTCACCGCGGGGCTGTTCCTGTCGGCCGTGCTCGTCGGTCTGCTCCTGATCCAGCCGAACAGGCCGTCGGCCGTCACCTGGCAGGCGTTGACGATGAAGCCGCTGGAACTGCCGGTACTACTGTTCGGCGCGCTCGCCCTCGGCCGGTGGATCACGGTGCCGGCGGCGGTCGTGGCGACGGTCCTGATCCTCCTCTCGACGCTGAAATTCGCGGACCTCGCCGCCTACGAGGCCTTCGGGCGGAGCTTCGACCCGGTGGTCGACATGAACCTCGTTCCCGCCGGTTTCCGGCTTCTGTCCGGTAGCATCGGCGTGCCGGCGACCGCCGCGGCGGCAGCGTTCGTCGTAATCGCGCTGGTGCTTCTGGGCTGGCTCGTCTTCGCCGGGCTCCGGTCCTGGGGTCGGGCCGGTGCGCGCCTTCCCTCGGGCGGCAGGTATGCCGCCGCCACGCTCTCCGCCGCCTTCGTCGCCCTGTCCGCCGCCGATGTCCGGGCCGCCCTGCAGGAAGGCGTGCAATGGAACCCGCCCGGAACCGCCTTCTCGGCCCGCACGGCGATCCTGGAGGGGCGGGGGATTCTCAGGTCGCAGGCGGCCCTGGAGGAGTTCCACGCCGCTGCGGAGGCGGATCCCTGGCAGGAGCGGGAGGGCGGGTTTGCCCGCCTCGATGGCCGCGACATCGTGATCGTGTTCATCGAAAGCTACGGCCGCGCCGCCTATGACAACCCGCTCTATGCCCCCCGGCATGGCGAAACCGTGCAGCAGGGAGAGATCGCCCTGGCCCGCACCGGCCTGGCTGCGCGATCCGGCTGGCTGACATCGCCGGTCATCGGCGGGCGAAGCTGGCTTGCCCACGGCACCCTGGCCTCGGGCCTCGAACTCGGCGACCAGCGCCGGTACGGTGCGATGCTGACGAGCCCGCGCCGGACGCTGTTCGATATCGCCAACGACGCGGGGTACCACACGCTGGCGGTGGCCCCGGCCATCGTCCTGCCCTGGCCCGAGGGACCGCAGTTCGGGTTCCGCGAAATACTCGACGCCGACGACCTCGGCTATGCCGGGTTGCCGTTCAACTGGGTCACGATGCCGGACCAGTACACGCTTGCCGCCTTCGAACGCCTCGCGCCGCGGGACGCGCCTCTTCTCGCCGAGATCGCCCTGATTTCCAGCCACGCGCCCTGGACGCCCGTGGCCGAGATGGTGCCCTGGGACGACGTCGGCGACGGCAGCATCTTCGACGAGATGGCCACCGCGGGGCCGACCCCGCGCGAGGTCTGGTCCGACCGCGACAGCATCCGCGACCATTACGGCCGGTCCCTCGACTATTCGTTGCAGGCCGTGCTGTCCTGGGCGGCGCTCTCGCGCGAGTCTGCGCCGCTGATCGTCGTGCTCGGCGACCACCAGGCGGCGGCCACGATCTCGCAGGACGGCGGGATGGACGTGCCTGTCCACCTGATCGGCCCGCCCGAGGTGCTGGCCTTCTTCGACGGCTGGAACTGGTCCGAGGGCCTGACACCGGCGGGGGAGCTTCCGGTCTGGCCGATGAGCGCCTTCCGCGACCGCTTTCTCGCCGCGACGAGCGGGCCGGGGGAGGATCGATCGTGAAGCTGCTCCGCTTTCTCGTCCCGCTGGCGCTGGTCGCGCTCTGCCTCGTGCTGGCGGAGGGGCAGGGCGTGCTCGACCGCCTGGCCGGGGTGCATCCGGGCTGGATCGCCGCGAGCGTGCTGATCCTGACGGCGGTGATCGCCCTGTCGGCCCTTCGCTGGCGCCTGACCGCCGACTCCCTCGGCCTGCCGATGACCGGGGTCGACGCGCTCCGGGAATACTATCTCGCGCAATTCGTGAACCAGACGCTGCCGGGCGGTGTCCTCGGCGACGCGTCGCGCGCGGTCCGGTCCCGGCAGGGCGGGCCGGTGACCCCCGCCGCGCAGTCGGTGGTGCTGGAGCGGGCGTCGGGGCAGGTCGGCATGGCGCTCGTCCTCGGCGTCGGCGTTCTCGGCGCGATGGTTCATCCGCGCGCGCCGATCCGCCTCGATGTCGCCTTCTGGCTCCCCGCGGCGGTCCTCGTCGGCATGGCTGCCGTGCTGGCCGCGCTGGCCATGACGCGGGTGTCCGGAAGCTGGGGCGCCGCCGTGCGCACGGCCCTAGTCGCGCGGTGGCCGGTGCAGGTCGCCCTGTCTCTCGCCATCGCGGCGCTGACCGTCGCCGCCTTCGCCACGTCCGCGCGGGCCACCGGCACGCCGCTCGAACCGCTGGCCGCCGCGCTGATCGTGCCGCCGGTCCTGACCGCGATGCTGCTGCCGGCCTCGGTCGCCGGTTGGGGCTGGCGGGAAGGCGCCGCCGCGGCCCTGTTCCCGCTTGCCGGGCTTGCACCCGAGGCGGGGATTGCCGCCAGTATCGCCTTCGGTGTCGCCGTGCTGGCCTCCACGCTCCCCGGGGCGTTCTTCGTGCTCTACCCGCCGCCGCGGAAGCTCCCGCCCGTTGCCTGTGCCCGTGAATAGCCTAGCTGTGGCTGAACTGGAGATCGTCGACATGAAACTCATCCAACCCAACCGCCGCCTGTTCCTCGGCGGTGCCGCGGCACTCGGCGCCTCGGCCATGCTGTCCGCCCGCGCCCGCGCACAGGAGGCGGTGAACTTCCAGCTGTCCTGGCTGCACTCGGTGCAGTTCGGCGGCAGCTACATCGCGCTCGACAAGGGCTACTGGGCCGAGGAGGACCTCGCGGTCACCCTGCTGCCCGGCGGCCCGAACGCACCGGTGGAGCCGCCGGTCGTCGCCGGAACCGCGCTCGTCGGCATCTCGGCGGCGGATTACACCGCGGCCGCGGTGAACCAGGGCGCGCCGTTCAGGATCATCGGCGTGGCGATGCAGAAGAACCCGTTCACTATCGCCTCGCTGCCGGAAAACCCGGTCAACGAGCCCGCCGATCTCGTCGGCAAGCGGATCGGCATGGCACTCGCCAACATGCCTGTGCTGGAGGCGCTGTGTTCGATCAACGGCGTGGACGTGGGCGAAATCGAGGTCGTGCCGACGCAGTACGATCCCGCGCCGCTGGTGCAGGGTCAGGTCGACTGCCTGCTCTGCTGGCTGACCGACCTGCCGGTCGCGATGGAGATCCAGGGGCTGGAGCCGGTGACCATGCTGCTCGCCGATTTCGGCTACGCGGTACATTCGCAGACCTACATCGCGACGGAAGACACGCTCGCCAACCGCCGGGAGGACCTCGTGGGCCTCATGCGCGGCGAGGTGCGCGGGTGGGAGGACTACCTCGCCGACACCGATGCCGCGGCGGAGCTGACGGTGGAGATGTTCCCCGACGCCGGCCTCGACCTCGAGACACAGAAACTCCAGGCTGCGCGGCAGGTGCCGCTCATGTTCTCGGATCTGACCGAGGACCGGGGTTTCGGATGGTTCACCGACGAGACGGTCGCCGCGAACGTCGAGACGCTGGAGCTTCTCGGCAACCCGGTCAGCCCGGACCTCTGGGACCTGTCGATCCTCGAAGAGGCGCACGGATAGGAAGGCGATGCCGAAGCGGCCCGATATCCGCATCGACGGGGTGTCCAAGTCCTTCGACGGCGTCGAGGCGGTGGCGCCGCTCGACCTCGTGCTCGCGGGCGGCGAGGTGACGGCGCTGGTCGGGCCCTCGGGTTGCGGAAAGTCGACGCTCCTGCGCCTGATCGCCGGGCTGGAACGGCCGAACGCGGGCAGCATCGCGATCGGTGAGGAGACACCGGACGACATCCGCAGCCGCGCCGGGCTCGCGGTCGCCTTCCAGGATGCCGCGCTGCTGCCGTGGCGCACGGTGAAGGGCAACGTGGCGCTCGGCAGGAAACTGTCGCGCCACAAGCCCGACACCGAGGCCGATGCCGACCTGATCCGACTGGTGGGGCTCGCCGGGTTCGAGCGTCGGCGGCCGGGCGAATTGTCCGGTGGGATGCGGCAGCGGGCCGCCATCGCCCGGGCCCTGGCCGGGGGGCCGGAACTCCTGCTGCTCGACGAGCCCTTCGGCGCCGTAGACGAACTGACCCGCGAACGGCTGAACGTCGAGCTCGCGCCGCTTTGGGAAGAACGGGGGGCGACCGTGATCCTCGTCACCCACTCGGTCGCCGAGGCCGTGCGGCTGTCCGACCGCGTGCTGGTCCTGACGGCACGTCCCGCCGGGATCGCCGCCGACATCGCGGTCGGGCTGCCCCGGCCGCGCGACCTCGCGATCTCGGACTCCGCGGCGTTCCGGGACATCTGCTCCGACGTCACCGCGGCGCTTCGGGCGAACGTCGTGCCCGACAACCTCGCCGCCGAATGAGCAGCGCGGACGGCGCCATGCCGGGTCGCCGTGTCCGGCTGGCGGAGCCGGTGGTGCGGGCCGCGAACGTCCTTGTCCTGATCGTGCTGTGGGAGGCTGGCGCCCGGCTTACCGCGGGCAGTTTCGTCATCGCCGCGCCAAGCGCCATCGTCGCCCATATCGCAGAGAACGCGGGCCTACTGTGGCGCGCGCTTCTCGCTACCTCGTCGGCCGCGGCGCAGGGCTTCGTCTGGGGTAACCTGGCGGGGATCGCGCTGGCGCTCGTCGCCGTCCTCGTCCCGCGCTCGGAGCGCGTCCTGTCCACCCTCGCGCTTCTCGTCTTCTGCCTGCCGCTCGTCGCGACCGGGCCGATCCTTCGCGTGCTCTACGGCCCCGGCACCGGCCCGCAGATCACCCTCGCCGCGCTCGCGGTCTACTACACCACGTTCCTGCCGGTCCTCGTCGGCCTCCGCGCGGCGCCACGCGACTGGCTCGACCTCGTGCGCAGTTACGGCCACGGGCGGCTGACGCTTCTCGGCCTCGTCCGTCTGCCGGCATCGCTGCCCTACCTGACGGCGGGGTTGCAGATCGCCGCGCCGGCCGCGTTTCTCGGGGCGATGGTGGGCGAGTTCACCGGGGCCGAGCGTGGCCTCGGCGTGCTGACCGTGCGCGCGCTCCGCGCCCTCGACCTGCCGGCGACATGGAGCATCGCGGTGATCGCCGCAGGCGTTTCGATGCTGGCCTTCTGGGCGGTCGGTGCGATCGGGCGAAGGCTCGACCTCGCGCCGCCGCAGATCCTGCTCGCCCCGCCGGTCGACCACCGCCGCCATCCCCTCGGCGTCGTGGCCGCACCGATCCTCGCGCTTCTCGTCGCCGTGGCGCTCTGGCAGGTCCTCATGGACCTCTTCGCGCTGTCACCGTTCTTCGCCAAGCGGCCGGGGGACGTGCTTGCATTCGTCCTCACCGGGCCCGCGGCGGCGGAGCATCGGGCGGTCCTGTTGTCCGCGATGGGGGAAACTCTGGCCTACGCCGTCCCCGGCTACCTCGCGGGCCTCGCGCTCGGCGTGGGCCTGACCGCCGCGTTGACGCTCGCGCCGCGCCTCGCCGCGGTCACGCTTCCGGTCTCCGTGGCGCTCCGGTCCATCCCGATCATCGCCACCGCACCCGTGATCATCTGGGCACTCGGCCGCGGGGCGACGGGCACCATCGCCGTCGTCGCGGTGATGATCTTCTTCCCGACGCTCGTGGCCTGCCTGCATGGCGTGATGCGCACGCCGCGCTCGGTGCACGACGTCTTCGCAAGCTACGACGCCGGCCCGTTCCGCAGGCTGGTCGACGCGCAACTGCCCGCGATGCTGCCGGCGTTCTTCGCCTCCGCCCGGATGGCGATCCCGGCCGCGATCCTCGCGGTCACCACCGCCGAATGGCTCGCCACCGGGCGCGGCATCGGCGCGCTGATGGCGACCACGGCCTCGACCTCGAACTACGGGATGTTGTGGAGCTCCATCGCCCTGATCGGGCTTGCCGCGCTGGTCGCCCACGGTGCGGTCGCCGCCGTGGAACGCGCGGTCCTCGTCCGCACCAGCGCCGAGCAGCTTGCGCGATGAGGGCCTGCGCCTTTGCCATACCGGGCGACCCGCGTCAGAAAACGGGCGGCTACATCTACGAGGCGCGGCTTCTGGACGAGCTGCGTGCCGCAGGGCGCGATGTCCGGCAGATCGAGCTTCCCGACGCCGCCGCGGCGGCCGAGCCCGGCGAGACGGTCCGGGCCGAGGTGGCGGAGATCCTCGAAGCGCTGCCCGCGGACCTGCCGCTCATCCTCGATGGCCTCGCCTTCGCCGCGATGCGGACCACGGATCTCGCGCGCCTGCGGTGCCCGGTCGTCGCGATGCTGCACCATCCGATGGGGATGGAGGAGGGCCTCGACCCCGACATCGCGGACCGGTTGATCGCGCAGGAGACCGCGAACCTCTCCCATGCCGCCCACGTCGTGGTGACGAGCCCCCACACCCGCGAGACCTATATCGGCCTCGGCGCCGATCCGGCACGGATCACCGTGGCCCTGCCGGGTCTCGACCTGTCCGAGCCGGCGCCGTGCCGGACCGGCCGGCCGCTCATTCTCTCGGTGGGCCTCCTCGCCCCGCGCAAGGGCCACGACATCCTGATCCGGGCGCTCGGTGAAATCGCCGCCCTCGACTGGCACGCCCGTATCATCGGCAAGACATACGATGCGGCTCTCGCAAAGGACCTCGCGGGTCTCATTGAGCGCCTCGGCCTGTCGGGCCGCGTTGTCCTCGATGGCGAGCTTTCGGACGAGGACCTCGCCCGGGCCTACCAGGACGCCACGATCTTCGCGCTCGCGACCCGGTACGAAGGCTACGGAATGGCGCTGGTGGAGGCGATGGCGCACGGGTTGCCGATCGTGACCTGCCCGACCGGGGCAGTGGTCGACACGGTCAGGGACGGGGCCATCCTGGTGCCGGCGGACGATCCCGAAGGCTTCGCCGGTGCCCTGCGGGATCTTCTGCTGTCGCCCGGCAAGCGCGCCGATCTCGCCAGGCACTCGCTGGACCGGGTACGCGAACTGCCGCGCTGGACGGACACGGCGTCCGTCATGGGGGCGGTGCTGGACGCGATCGCAGGGTGACGTAGGCGGGCGGTTCGCGCCGACCGCGGGGCCGAGGGAACGGGTGAGGCGCGAGAGGGCGGGATCTCCCCTTTCGCCGTCATCCGGCCGAGGCCGCTGGTCGTGCTGACCAAGCCGCGGTCTGGTCCGGTAATCCGGGTCCACATCTGATCCCGAGCCCCGCGAATCTCCCGGATGACCGAGCGGTGCCGGTGCGAGGTCCCTGTGTCGAAGTCCATTCCGAAGGAGATCGGGTCCGTGACATCAGCGCGGGGTGCTCGTCGGGCGTCTGCCGGGATTTGAGCGGGAAACCGAAATCTGGCGATGGCCGTTCGAAAATGGGGCAACGCCACATCGACTACCGAACGTCGGGCGGAGGTCAGTGGGACAACAGTGTCGTATGGAATTTCCCATCCCTGAGGAGGGGTGCCTTGCCCTAAAGTTTTGTAGCTATATCAGCAATTTAAACGACATCGGAGGTCGACCCGGGAAGTCGTTTTGAGTCGCAAGAGACTATTTTATTCGGAAGTGTGAAGATTTCCAATTCCTGAAAAATTTTGAACATGCAGCTTAATGAGTTTGGCCCGTGTCAACGTAAACAAGTTACTATGGAGACTACCGTGGCCAACACTTCCAACACCGATCTTTCCCCGCTCACCGACATCAACGGCTTCATCGCCGCCTGCCTCGTGGATGGCGAATCCGGCCTGATGCTCTCGCAGGAAACCTCGGGCGTGAAATTCGACATCGAAGCGGCCGGCGCCGCCAACACCGAGGTCGTCCGCGCCAAGAACGAAGCGATGAAGGCCCTTGGTCTCGACGATGCGATCGAGGACATCCTGATCTCGCTCGGCACGCAGCTGCACCTGATCCGTCCGCTCGAATCCAACCCGCTGGTCTTCGTCTACGTCGCGCTCGACCGTTCGAAGGCGAACCTCGGCATGGCGCGCATGACCGTGAAGAAGGTCGAAGGCACGCTGAAGGTCTGATCGGACCTCCTGACGAAACCCGCGCCCCGGCCCGATGCCGGGGCGTGGGTGGGATCGGACCGATCCCCGCGAAAGACGTGTGTTTACCGCTTACGAGTGAGGACGTGAATGATGTCGAAAGGCGTGAACCTTCTGGATCAGTACCGGGACGGGTTCCGGGAACTGAACGAGTTCTGGGACGATGTCGACAACATCGAAAAATCGATCATCGACGTTTCGGAACACGCCCTTTCATTCGCGGAAGAACCACTTGAACAGGCGCTCGAGAAGATCAGGGCGTTCGAGCCCTCCGTCAGCATCATCGGCCAGGTCAAGGCCGGCAAGAGCACGCTGCTGAACGCGATCATCGGCCAGACGGACCTGCTTCCGTCGGATGTGAACCCGTGGACCTCGGTCATCACGGCGCTGCACCTCAACAACCGTCACCGGCCCTACGACACCCGCGCGGTGTTCCGGTTCTTCGACCAGAGCGAATGGGACCGGCTGGTCGCGACGGGCGGCCGACTGGGCGAGATGGCCGACCGTGCCGGCTTCGAACACGAGGCCGCCGAGGTCCGCGCGCAGATCGCCGAGATGCGCCAGACCACCGAAGAGCGGCTGGGCGACGAATTCCACGCGCTCCTGGGCAACTCGCATGCCTACCCGACGCTCGATAAGGACACGATCGACCGATACATCTGCTACGGCGATCCCGACGATCTCGAAGACGGCTCGACCGACGGGGTCTACGCCGACATCACCAAGACCGCAGATCTCTTCATCGACCTGCCGCACCTGCCGAAGGGCCTGTGCCTGCGCGACACCCCGGGCGTCAACGACACCTTCATGATGCGCGAGCAGATCACCCTGAACGCGATTTCCGACAGCCGCGTCTGCGTCGTGGTCCTATCCGCGCACCAGGCGTTGTCGACGATGGACCTCGCACTGCTGCGGATAATCTGCAGCGTCGATGCCCGCGAAGTCCTGATCTTCGTCAACCGGATCGACGAACTGGACGATCCGGTCGCCGAGCAGAAGAACATCACCAAGTCGATCCGGAACACGCTGCGCCGGCTCGGCGTGGGCGAGGGCATCGATATCCTCTACGGGTCCGGCTACTGGGCCAACTTCGCGATTTCCGACACGGACCAGATGCTTCCGGCCAGCCGCGCGGCGCTCGCGAAGCTGCATGGCGGCGACACGGACGATCTCGGTGTGCTGCGCGAACGTGCCATGCAGTCCTCGGGCATCTACGCGCTGCTCAAGGCGATCTCGTACCGCGTGGTCGATGGTCCGGGCGAGGCGTTCCTCACCGACATCCGCAACGAGGTCCAGGCCATCGTCGAGATGAGCGAGACCATCGAGGACATCAGCGAAACCAGTCGCAAGGGACTCGCGAGCGTCCGGATCACCTCGGCGGAACTGGCGGTCAAGCTCGCGGACGTGAGGGACGATGCGCTGAAGTCGTTCGACGATCGGGTCGGCGAATTGCGCGATGGCTTCCGCGAGAGGCTCGAACGGGCCCGCGATGTCTTCGTGCAGTCCGCGCTTACCGCGCTGGAGTCCCATATCGAGCTGTCGAACGAGATGGGGTCCTGGTCGCACGATCCGGTCACCTTGCGGATGATGATGAAGACCGCGTTCACCTCCGCCTGCGCCAAGCTGCGCCGCGAGGGCGAGACGGCGTTCGACGACGTGCTCGACGGCATCCAGCAGATCCTGGAGGACGACATGGGCGTCTTCCGCGAAGGCAGCTCCATCGAGTTCCCCGAACAGGCGCAGCACAAGGCACCGACGGTGCTCGCGCGGACGATGACGCTGGATCTGCAGGGGTCGTGGTGGCGGAAATACTGGCGGTTCGGCCGCAAGACTTCCGCCGCCGCCCGGTACCAGGCCGTGATAGAGGCGGAGGCTCAGCCGCTGATCGAGGACCTGATCCGGGACTACTTCGAGCCGGCCGTGGACCGCACGCGGCTGATCGTCGAGGTCTTCGCCCGCGACCAAGGCGCGTTCTGCAACGCGATCATCGAGCACTTCGAGCGCTTCGGCAACGAGCGCGAGGCACAATACGTCGAACAGAGGATGTCGGCATGAGACGGTCAAGGCGAGACCGGCGCAACGCCGCGCCCAATGCCCCGGCACCCGTGGCGGCGGAGACATCGGTTCCGGGCCTCGGCTCGAAGGACCGCAAGCCCCGCCTCCTGGTCGCAGGGGAATTCAGCGCGGGCAAGACCCGGCTCATCACCGGGCTTCTAAAGGACGACGTCCTTCCGTCGAACGTGACCGCGACGGCGCTGCCGCCGGTCTGGCTGGTCAGCGGCGCGCCCGGGATCGCGGCGGTGGACATGTCCGGGATCATGTCGCCGGTGGAGAGCCTGGACGCGGTGACCGTCGAGAACACGCAGTACTGCGTCATCTCTCACCCCGCCGAGATCCTGAAACACGTCGAGATCATCGACACGCCCGGCAGCTCGGACCCGAACATCCCGATCGAAAGCTGGGAAAAGATGCTCGGTTACGCCGACACCGCGATCTGGTGCACCAACGCCACCCAGGCATGGCGCCAGAGCGAGAAGTCGGTCTGGAAGGAACTGCCCGAACACCTCGTCGGGGACGCGACGCTGGTTGTGACCCATGCCGACCGGATGGCCAGTGCCGAGACGGCAGACCGTGTCATGCGCCGTGTCCGGCGCGAGGCGCGGGACTTCTTCCGCCATTTCAGGATGGCTTCGCTCGTCAGCGAGGACGATGTCGCGGGCATCGCGGACCACATCCTGTCCGTCATCCTCGGGCAGACCGAGCTGGTCGGAGAGAACAACAGCAAGGTGGCGAGCTTCGCCCGCGAGCAGGAGAAGGCCCTTGCCGCGACCGCGGAACCGGCAGGGGTCTCGATCACGCCGCGCCGGGCACTTGCCGACGGGGCGACCGGGATCGGGGATCACTTCATCGACCAGGATGGCGTAGCCCGGCTGGAGGAAGACGACGCAGCGGAGATCGTCCCCGGGGACACCGGCGAGCTTTCCGGAGCCGCCGAGGTTTTCGAGCTTCCGCCGCGCGCGCGCGAGGAGTCGAAGGCCCCGGAAGGGTTCCGGAAGTTCTGGGACCTTCTCAGCCGGAACGTCGACTTCGACGACTCCGCGGCGGTGATCGATTGCATCGAGGACTTCGTGGGCAGGCTCGAACAGGCGACCGACGACGAGCTTCTCGAGATTGCCTCCGCCGGCAGGAACGGCGGTGCTGCGGAACTGACGGCCAACGGTAACTAGTGCTTTCTGGAGTAAGAAATGAAAATCGCACCGTATCTCAAGGGTGAGCTCGACCATCTCCATGATGTTCTTGGCCGGATCGACACGACCGTGGACCGAAAGAACCGGGCGCGCTTCAAGGAACTGCACGAACGTCTGAACAACTGGGCCGCCAAGGTCGCCGTGATCGGCCAGGTCAAGGCGGGCAAGTCGACCTTCCTCAACGCGTTCCTCCGCCAGGACGATTTCCTGCCGTCCGACGTGAACCCGTGGACCTCGGTGGTCACCAACATCCGGATCAACGTGCCGGGCGACCCGATCTCCGGCGCGAAGTTCGACTTCTTCGACGAGGCCGACTGGCAGGAGATCATCGACGGCGGTTCGCGCATCCGCAAGCTGACCGAACAGCTTCTTCCCGGCTTCGACACGGACGTGCTCCGCCGCCAGTCCGAGGAGATGAAGAACCGCGCGCAGCGCAGGCTCGGGAAGCATTACGGGACGCTCCTGGGCACCAGCCACGACCTTCTGAAGCGGTACGTCTGCGCCGGTCCCGGCTCCGATGACGGTCTCGCCCGCGAGTCGCTCGGCCGCTATGCCGCGCTGACCAAGGTCGCCAACGCCTACATGCGGATGCCCGAGTTCCAGGTGCCGACCATCGTCACCGATACCCCGGGCGTGAACGACCCGTTCCTGGTTCGGGACGAATTCACCTGCCGCAGCCTCGACAAGTCCGATGTCTTCATCGTCGCGCTTTCGGCCCACCAGCCGCTGACCGAGGTCGACATCGCGCTGATCCGGATCCTCGCCAAGCAGGACAACAAGGACGTGCTCATCTACGTCAACCGGATCGACGAGCTCGACGATTACAGCGTGGAACTCCCCCGCGTCATGGCCGATGTCGAACGCCGCCTGAAGCAGGCGATCCCGGACATCGATTTCACGATGGTCGCGGGCAGCGCCTACATGGCGAACGTCGCCTTGCGGACCGACGAGGAGGCGGCCGAGGTCAGGGAGGCTCTCGACACGCCCGAACTGGCCGATTACCTGCGCAAGGAATACAACCGGGTACCCGAGGACCAGATCGACCGGCTGCTGCTCGCCTCCGGGCTCGACAACGTGCGCAAGGCGCTCTCCGATGTCATCGACAACGGTGTCGGACGCGGCCAGCTTGCCCAGTTGATGGGCGACATCCGCGCCGAGATCAACGCCACGCAGTTCGTCACCCGGCAGGAACGCCAATCGGTTCACGGCCAGGTGGAGAGCGTTCAGGCCGCCGTGGCCGAGGGCGCCGCGCAGGAACTCGCCGAGGAGATCAAGGGCATCACCAGGGTTCACGAGCAGCTCGAAAGCTTCGTCGAAACGGCGGACCAGCAGATCGAGACCGTGATCGCCAAGTTCTGGTCGAAGCTGGAGGCGAAGCTGGTCAGCCAGGTCCAGGCATTCGTCGAGAGCCAGGAGGAACTGGTGGAGGCCCGGTCCTTCCGCGAGAACATCGTCGGCGGCGGGACGAAGTCGCTGGTCATCGACCTCGTGCCCCTTCAGCAGACGATCGAGACCGAGGTCCGCGAGTTCTTCGGCAAGTCGCGGTCCGGGACCGACGTCGCCCTGAACAACTGCCTGACCGCCTGCCGCCAGCTGATCCGCGACAGGTTCCGGGACACGACCGAGAACATCGGTCTCGATGACCTTCCCTACGAGGAGTTCGCCTCCACGGTGCTTCTGGCGAAGAAGACGCTCAACATCGAGGTGAGCTCGGACCGCGGCTGGAAGTTCTGGACGAAACCCTCGCTCAACGTCCCGAAGACGCTGGCCGCCCTGCGCGCGATCGCCACCGAGGAGATGCGCCCGCCGATCGAGAAGGTCCTTGCCGCATTCAACGAGGCACAGGTCGAACGGGCCACCGCGGGCATGTCGCGCATCCGCGTCCTCCTCAGGATGATGGAGGTCACGCTCGACGAGCACGCCCATCGCCTGAAGCGGGAAATGGTCGACATGGAGAAGCTTGCCCGCGACCCGGCGGAGCGAGCGGCGATGGCGCACCGCTTTGCAGAGCAAGCTCGAGGTGCTCGACCGCCGCCTCATCAACCTCTCGGCGCTGGAGGCGGCAATGAAGAAGCCCGGGCTCCAGGACGCGGCATGACAGTAAGCGGATGAGACGCACATGTTGGATGTAACGGACAACACCACCCCGTCAGCGCAGCCGAACCTGCGGGTCGCGATCTGCGGCGAGTTCCGCTCGGGCAAGTCGGCGCTTCTGAACGCATTGTTCGGCTCGAACCTGCTGCGGGACAACGTCGGAAAGGACAACCGGCCCACGGTCTTCGCGGAGTGGGGCGAGCGGACCGAGGTGGAGTATTTCGACGTCTCCGGCCAGACCATCGCGACGGCCGACGCGAAGGACCCCAACCGGGCGTGCGACATCCAGACCGTCCAGGTGATGTTCGACAACCCCGCGTTCTCGAAGTTCGAGTTCTTCGAGATCCCGTTCTCCAATGCCGAGAACATCACGTCTCACCAGGCGGATCTCGTGCGCTCGTCGGATATTCTGATCTGGGTCACGATCGGATCCCAGGCGTGGCGCCTGACCGAGAAGTCGATCTTCGACGCGCTGGCGGATATCCGTCCGGCGAACTGCATCATCGCCGTGTCCCGCGCCGACAAGCTGCGCCGGCAGGCCGACAGGGACAAGGTCCGGGACCGGATCGCGCGGGAGACCGGCGCCTATTTCCAGGGCATCGTGTTCATGTCGAATTCCCGCCGCCGGATAGACGGCAAGGGGCCGAAGGCGGATGTCATGGTGGACACTGCCGCCGACGTGATCCTGGCGGAACTGACCGGGGCGGCAGGTCGCCAGGTCGTCGCGAACCGCGCCGCGGCAGACACCGCGGGGCAGGACCAGGACAGAAGTTCCGCTCCGTCCCCCGAGACGTCCGAAACACCCCGGACGGCTGTCGCGGCGAACGCGGAAGACCCCGCCGAACCGGCCAGCACCCCGGTCGTCGGGACGGTCAGTGCGGCGTCCGCCCCGGATTTCGCCGACCTGATGGGGGAGGGTGTTGTACTCGGCATGTTCGAAAGCGACGCGTCGCCGGACTGCACGCCGCTCCTGGGGGAAACGGAGGCGTGCCAGAAGCTCGGCGAAACCTGCCGGGTCCTGCGCGCACGGTGGCTTGAAACCTACCAGGCGACCGACGCGATCTCAGACGCCTTCACGGTGGCGATCCGCACCGACACCCACAGCATCCACATGCACGCGGCACCCGATGCCTCGACCTACTTCATGCTCGCAGACCTTTCGAAGCTGAACTACGGATCGGCCCACAACAGGTTCAACATGATCTGTCAGAAGTCCGCGTGATCCCTCGCCACGCGACCGGTTCGTATCGAAGCCGGTACCAGACTGTTCGAGCCGCTCAACTTGATGAGCCGTGCCTGCCGCAATAGCCTACCCCGGGTAACCGAGGCAGGTGGGTGATGGTACAGTCGAGTTCACGAAGCGCGGGGGAAGAGTGGGGCCCTTGGATCCTTCACGATGGCAAGGGCTGTCCCCTCAGGCCCGGAACGATCGCCGAGGTGGTCAGCGAAGACGGTTTCGGCTTCGCCATGTCCAGCATCGCGGTGGTGATGGGCGGGTCGTACTCGTCCTGGGACTGGCGGTTCTACCCGGAACTCAAGAAGATCATCCGCTATCGCGAGAAGCGGCCAAAGGGCCTGCAGATGCTCGAACAGTCCCTGAAAGAAAAGTCGCGGGCACCCCGCAAGCCCGCTTCGGTCGACTGACACGGCCAGGTGTCGGGCACGGCCGCACCGAGCGTCGGACGTCCGCGGCTCCTGCTCAAGGCGCGGTTTCACCGCTCGCTCGGCGTCGCGCTTTCCGCGTCGCCGTTCAGACCTGCTGCACGACGGCATGAGCGGCCGGTCCGGACCAAAGTCGGTGGTGCGGTCAGGGGCAGGTGGTAGGATCGCGCCATGACTCTGACCGCTTCCCTGGCATCGGTCGGGACCGGATGGTCGCTGCCGCTCCGGTTCCTCGCGTCCGGTATCGTCGTCATGTCGGCCGCGGCCTTCGCTGTCGGCTCCTGGGTGTCGTCGCGGATCGAGCAGGGGGTGGTGAACAGCTCGGCCTCGGCAGCAGCGGACTACGTCGAGACCTTCGTCGCGCCGCTGGCCGAGGATTTCCAGACCGACGCGGAGCTATCGGACCCGGTGCGGCGGGCGCTGGAGGAGCTGTTCGCCGCCCCCGCCGTCGCCGAACGCGTGGTGTCCTACAAGATCTGGCGGCCCGGCGGGCGGATCCTGATGGCGTCCGACCCCGCGATCATCGGCCGAACGTTCCCCGAGGGCGACGATCTCGTGACCGCCTGGAGCGGCACGGTCGCGGCCTCGTTCGAGGATTTCGGGGACGAGGAGGATGCGAACGAGGCCTCGCTCGGCATCCCGCTCCTGGAGGTCTACAGCCCGGTCCATGCCTACTACTCCGGCGAAGTGGTCGCGGTGGTGGAGTTCTACGAGAACGGCACCGCGCTGGCCCACGATCTCGCCCGCGCCCGGCTCACGAGCTGGCTTGTCGTCGGTTCGGCCTTCTTCGCCAGTGGGCTTCTGCTCTACGGCGTCGTCGCGGCGGGGGGGCGCACGATCGACCGCCAGCGGCGTCTCCTCGAACGCCAGCTGCATGACAGCAAGCGCATGACCGAACTGAACGCGGAGCTGCGGCAGCGGGTGGTTTCGGCCGCGGCCCGCGCCTCGGCCCAGGCCGAGCGGACGCTGCGCCGCGTCGGCAGCGACCTGCACGACGGTCCGGCACAACACCTCGCGCTGGCCGCCCTGCGGCTCGAAGGGCTGATCGGTCGCGCGGGCGGCAGCGGAGAGGACGAACGCGCCGTGCGCGGGGCGCTCGACCAGGCCCTGGCCGAGATCCGGGCGGTATCGCGCGGCCTGACCCTGCCCGAACTCGATGGGCTCGACATCGACGCGGTGATCGCGAGGGCGGTACAGGAACACCGCAACCGGTCCGACATGGCGGTCGCGCTCACCGGTTCCGCGCCGCCGGGCGCGCGGCTCGACTACGCCCGCAAGCTCTGCGCCTACCGCTTCCTGCAGGAGGCACTGTCGAACGCGGCGCGTCATGCCGGGGTCGGCGGGGTCGAGGTGGCGGTCGCGGGCACCGCGCAGGGTCTCGAAATCGCCGTGAACGACGATGGCACCGGGTTCGATGCCGCCAGCGCGCTGCGCCTGCGCGAGGATGGCGGGCAGGGGCTGCAAGGTCTCAGCGACCGGGCCATCAGCATCGGCGGGTCGCTCACCATCGACAGCGCGCCCGGCGCCGGCACGCGCATCACCCTCATCCTGCCACTGGGAGATCTCTAGGCCATGGCAATCCGCATCGTGCTCGCCGACGACCACCCGATCTTCCGCGACGGGCTGGTGCATTCGATCACCGAGACGGGCGAGTTCGAGGTCGCGGGCGTCGGCGCCTCGGCCGAGGACGCCGTGCTCCTGGCCGAGACGCACCGCCCGGACGTGGCGCTTCTGGACATGTCGATGCCCGGCGGCGGCGTGGCGGCGGCGCAGGCGATCTCGCGCGCGGGCACGGCGCGGCACATCGCCATGCTCACCGTCTCGGAGGATGACCGGGATGTTGCAGCCGCGCTCGATGCGGGCGCGATCGGCTATGTCCTCAAGGGCGTTTCGGCGGGGGAGCTGCGCCGCATCCTCGGGCGGATCGCGCGCGGGGAGGCCCACGTGACGCCCGCGCTCGCGGCGCGGATCCTTCGGGTGATGAACGCGCCGAAACCGCGCGAGAAGGACCCGATCGAAACCCTCACGAAGCGCGAGGAGGAGATCCTGCGCCGCGTCGCGCGCGGCCTGTCCAACCGCGAGATCGCGGACGAGCTGTCGCTGCGGGAGAAGACGATCAAGCATTACATGACCGAGATCCTCGACAAGCTGCACGCCCGCAACCGGGTCGAGGCCGCGATCATCGCGCACAAGGCCTGGCAGGGGGACTGACCGGGCCTATTCCGCCAACGCACCGAGCCGGTCGCGGTCGGCATCGGTGGCCGGTCGCGACACGACCGGGTTGCCGTAGCGGTCCGTCGAGACGTAGCGCCCGCCCGTCACCGCTTCCATCCATCCGTTGGAATAGGTGACCGTGACATCGCGGCCGCGGATCTCGATCCTGACCGGGCGCACCCTGCCGCCGCTGGAACCGTCGAGGTGCAACGCGAACGCCGAGGCAATGGCGCGGAGACGGACGAGATCGGCGCCGTGGGCGCGGCGGGTTCCGGTGACGGTGCCGTCCGCGGATCGCCGGATCAGCATCCCGTCTCGGACCTGCTCGCGCGAGCCGTCGCGGTAGGTCACCTCGATGCCGGAGGCGGAAACCTCCGCCGTCACCGCGTCGTCGCGGCCGGTTCCCGCGGCACCGCCACTTCCGCCACCCGATCCGCCGCCGGTCCCCGATCCCGACCTGTCGCCGCCGGACCCCGGCCCGCTGTTGTCGTCCCCCGATCCGTGGCCGCTACGGTCGTCCTCGTCCTCGTCCTCATCCTCGTCGTCGTCGTCGCGGTCGCCGGACCCGTCATGCCCGGACCCGCTTTCCGCCTGCGCGGCGGCGAGGCCGGCAAAACCCGTCGCGAAGCGGACGGGGGCGGACAGGGCCAACGCGAAAAGGATCGCGGCAAGCGCGAAGCGCACCGAGCGGGACGGGCGCGGGAGGCGGCGAGGGGCGGGGTACGCGGTCGTCGTGGGGGGCATTGTCACATCCGAAAGGCCCGGGAACACCGGGCGCGGGTCGCACGGGCTCGCGTGGCGCGCCGGGCAGTCCGCCGGCGCGCCGAACCTTGGCATCAGAGGGAGCATTCCGCGTGCTCGGCGATGTCGCCGGCGTCGTCGCAGCCGGATCCGCCGGGGATGCGCGGCCGGTCGCGGCCCGAATTGCTGTCCCTGTCGTCGTCGCGCCCCCCGCGGCCTCGGCTGTCGTCGTCGTGGTCGTCGTCGCGCCCACGGCCACCGTGATCGTCGTCGGACTCGTGGTCATCGTCGTCATCCCCGCCGCGGCGAAGGTGAACGGCCTTGTCGTGGTGGCCGGCCTGGAGGCGATCGGGGCCGGGCGCGGAAATCGCGGCAGCGGGGGCGAGCGTGCCGAGCGCAATCGCGAGCGCGGCGGCGGCGGTCAGGGTGTGGAAGGTCATGTCGTGTCTCCGGGGTTGGACGTTGAAGATGCCCCGATCCTGCACCCGCAGAGCGCCCGCCGGACCGGACCGCGGCCCGGCGATGGTTCCGCCCATGGTCCGACAGCGGCGCGACCAATGGCTTGAAGCGGCGGGTCTTCGGCGCTGCGCCGATGATCTCCCGGGACATTCTTAGGGGCAGGGTTCGCTATCGTGGCCCTGGTCCGGATGGGGGAGCGCCCGGAGTGGATTCAAGCTGCACGGGACAGGCCTGGACCCAGGCGGTCGATACAAGCGGAGTGTCGTGAAATATCGCGCGGTCCCGCCTCCCGCTGTTAAGCCCGTGGAGAACTACAGCCCGTGATGGCCGTGCCGTTCCCATTCCCGCCCGATGACGCCCCCAAGCAAGCGCCGTCGATAATCTGGCCGACGCCCTAAAATGGGTGCGCACCCTTGCTCGGGACGTGCGCTACGGCCGTTGGGACCGCGACGTGCTCGACAGGATAGAACGGATGGTGGAGCGTCTAAGGGGCTAGGCGATCCAGTGTTGGCCAGTGCAGCGAAGCCCTGCTATGAGCCCATACTTGTGCTCATTATTGGGCGGAGGATAACTCGTTCAGTCTCGGTGAGCACAGAGGCAAGATAAGAACTTGAAGCAGCGAAACCTCATTTTCTACAGCACATCTATATGGCTGCTGGTGACAGTCTTTTCAGGAGCCTACTTTCTGTTCAGATCCACGCTTCCCAACGCAGATGCGGTCCACGTGTCCGACCCCATCTTTCTGAGTGTGTTTGCGGAGCATTTCGAGCCTGGGCGGGTGAGCACGATCTGGTTGGACGAACGTCCGATCACCGTCTGGCGAAGGGACTTCGATCAGAAGGTACGGTCGCTCGAACAGCTCGGCCTTACGACCGAGTTGCACGAGAGGATTTTGGGAGAGATCAGAGATAGGGAAGAATTCGAGATCGAACCGGGACAAGTGGTGCAATTCGAGTGGTTCGTCGCGAGCCCGGTGAACACCGGAGGCAGCGGCTGCCTGGTAATGCCGGAAAGCGGGGCCGTTGATGGCTTCTTCGACCCATGCGAATCCGTTCATTTCGATCTGTGGGGCCGAGTTCGGCGAGGGCCATCGGAGACTGATCTTTTCGTCCCGCCATGGGTATTTTCAGATGATCGCCGACTCATCATTGTCGATATCCGAGATGCCCCGGTGATACGATAGAGGCGCAACTGTCTTAGAGTCGGTCCGATCGACAGGCAGAATTGTCCGCCTAGCAGACGTTCAGGTCGTCAACCTGCGACAACCTGACTCGCCCCACAAGGGCCAGTGGCTACAGTCTGGCTACACGGGAAGCCGCGCCGACACGACAGGCCGAGAGGGCCTAGCCTAGTTGCTTGGTCTTTTGGATTTGATTGGCTCCGGCGGTAGGGGCCCCTCCGCGCAGCCAAGTCCCGTTGATTCCAAAGGAATTTCCGACGCGACCGTGCACCGGCTCCGGAAAGACTCCGAGAAGTGCCCGGAGTCGTGTCGTACTTCGGGCACCAGATCAAGCACCATCAGCAGCCTCGCGCGGCAAGCCGTGGAACGGACGGCGGAGGTCGCCTTGCCGATGCACGCCGAGATGGTCGCGGCTCCATGCAGGCACCGCGTCCCGGACCAGCATTTCGAGCAGCGACGCGAAGGGGCTGTTTGTTGCGATGCAGCCCTTTGGGCCGCCATGTGACGTCTGATCTGGTCCCTATATGCCTGTCCGGAGGGCGACTAAAACGGCAACCCGATCAGGATCCGGACCAGGGAGAGTGCGCCGAGCGGCGAGACGGCTTCCTCGAAAAGCGTGTCTGTTACGGCGCTCTCCAAGGCGGCGTTCTCGATCCCGGCATCGATGACGAGGTCTGAACCCATCTGGGCGGCAACCTCGGAGGTTACCGCGAAGGCGATCTCCGGATCCTCCTCCATCGCACCGGTCACGTAGCTCACGGAATCTGTGGCCTTCAGCTGTATCTCCGTCGTGCCATCGACCCCCCCGAACAGCATGACATCCGTGCCGGGGTGGTTGGTGGCTTCGAAAAGGCTGGTGGTGATCCCGCTCATTTCGAGAGCGTCCACTTATTCCTGCTCGAAAAGAATTCCCTTGATATGGTTCGAATGTCCCAGGATGTCTGTTGTCTCGATGGCGTCGAAATAAGCCGTGATTTCATCACCTGATGCAAACTCCAGCTCCCTGTAACCACGCCGGACAGCATCGAAAACATCATCAGGGACGATTTCCATTACTGACCACCGAATTCCTTCAGAACGGTCTTAGTGGGCGACGCCGGGCCAGAAAAGGAAGGCGCGATGAGATAAGGCATAAAACCTCTTGCATTCTTGCGATTGGGGTCTGCGCCATACTCGAGCAGCAGTCTGACCGTTTCCACGTGGTGCTCTTGGCTGGCGAGCATCAATGCCGTGTGCGATGCGTCTCCCAGCTGATCGACTGATGCACCCGCCTCAAGCAGGACCTTGCACAGGTCCGAGCGACCATACAACGCAGCGACATGAAGTGCGGCCCATTTCGGCCCTTTGACATTCACGGAAGCACCGCGTTCGACAAGCTGGACCGCCGCAGCATATTGCGCATTCATGATCGCGCTCACCAGGGCCGGGTTACCCTTGGTGTCGCGGATGTTCACGTCCGCGCCAGCGTTCAGGATCAGATCGAGGATGGCGAGGTCGCCACGCGCGATGGCCAGAATGAGGAGCGGTTCCCCATCGCCTGTTCCGATATTTACACTGACGCCGTCTGAAATCAGGGACGCGACGACATCCGTGGAGCCGTGTTCGTAGGCAGACAAAAGGGCGGCCTCGCGGTATTTCTCACCGAACTTCGCGCCATTCGCAGTCAGAAGCTGTACGATTTTGACATGGTTCTTGAAGAACGCTCCGGTAATCGCGTTCCAGCCGTCATTGCTGCAAACGTGAATATCGGCGCCCTTGTCGATCAGGAACTCGACGACGTTCTCGCGCCCTTTGATTGCGGCCCAGATGAGTGGCGTCCAGCCATTCTGATCCCGAATGGAAATCTCGGCGCCATTGCTCAACATGTGCTCGGCCAAGTCGGAATACTCATTTTCTAACGCCAGGACGATCGGGCTTTTGCTTTTTCCCGCGGCTGCATTCGGATCCGCACCTGCGTCGAGAAGGCGCGCAGCGATGTCGGTGTAGCCGAGTTCTATCGAGACCCTGAGAGGTAGGCCGTCCCTGGCGTCCGGATCCAAATCCGGGTGTTCCGATACCTGCAAGGCGCGCTTCTTGAGGCCTTTCTGCAAGGCTTCAACGAACTCAGCTGCGGAGTCCTCACTTCGGGTCGAGCCGGCATCAGTATCCAACCGCACATCTCCTCTTTCTTGCGTGTCGTTGCGTCAACGAATGTGACGTTGCAAGTCTATTGGCAAGGCCCGCTTCGTCCGCCGAGAGATCTTGAATGTCGCCCCTGCGAACACATGGGCGTCTGCTTCCGGGAGGAGGCCCGATCGGTCGGCTTGCCAAGAGTTCGAGATCGTCGCGATGAAAGGTGCGCCTCGGACGCGCGCGACGCCGATCAGTCATCGACGGTCTGCTTCGGCATCGTCCCGACAGTCATGCACCCGTCGCAGGATAGCCTTCTCCAGTCATGGTTCGCGTCCAAACAGACGCGCACAATCGGGAATGTGCAAGAGATATGGAAGCCCTGCATTTGGAAATTCATCGTTGCGGTCTTGATGGCCACGGAGTGCGACGTGAGTGAAAATGCTTCTTGCGTCTTCTCGGCACCGAAGACAGGATCGAGCGCAGGGGCAGGAAGATAAGAATGACTGTTATTTACGAGTTGGCGGACCTTCGCGGCATTGAGCCGGATGGTCGACCTCTACACGCATACCGTCTTGATGAAGAACACTACTCTCATCTTGAAAAGATCCTTGGGCAGAATCTGAAGCTCGGCCGTTTCAAATCTGCGGCGGCACCTTTTGTTCTTTGGGCGGCGGAAAGATATCGGAAAGAGTATGATGGCGGCGGACTGTCGTGGGAATTCCTGACGGAGCCCCTCGGCATTGCTATTGCCCAGCAGCAGTTGCGTGAAATCACGGGCGTGGGCATGGCGCGCATGGGGCGCTCCGTTCGCCGGCTGGACAGCGGCGTGCAATATCTGCGCGCTATCGCCGCGGAAGGCGGGATCCCGGTCAGACTTCTCAGCGACCAGCGGGGCGGCTATCGCGCCGCGCTGGTCGGATTGGTGGCCGATCTTTCCCGCATCGGACTGGGTTGCCCGCGGGATGTTGCACTCGGTTTCGCGGCCCGGCGGACGCGCCGCCTTCCCGTCGGCTACCGAACGAGCGAATATCACGCGCTCTTCGTGGATTTTGCGTTCGAGGTTCTCGAGTTGAGGGAGCTCGCGCCCGAAGGCATGTCGGCGCAGGAGGTCGAGCCGTTTCTTGACCGGGTCAAGCCGGGCTGGAGGGACGCCCTTTCTTTGCGGCTCGATGGTGACGCAGCGCGAAGCCTGTTATCGGACGCTGTCCTCGTCTCCGCTCGTCATGGTTTGGTTACAGACCCGATGACCCGGGTGCTGCGACGCTGCGAAGACGGTGATTGGTCAGCATGGATCGAAGTCGAGGAGGCTGCAGAAATTGCGCCGCAACTGGTTCAGGGCGTCGAGCCGGATCGACGACGGTTGCGTCTGGCACCGGTCGGTGCGCTTGCATCAGCCGTGCCGGACCTGCTCTTCTCTCTGGATCGCGAGGCGCTCGACAGGCCATGGGACAGCCGCCGGATCAGCGGGCGCCGAACGGCGCGCTTTCATTTCCCGCTGAATACTGGGGCCGAACTGATGGCCATGGCCGATGGAGCATTCCTCGGCCGGGTGAGGCTCGCCGGTGGCGAGGCGATCGAAATCGATGCCGGGCCGACGTTCTGGCGGCTGGCGGAAATGGGTGAAGCCAGGGCCGAGGCGCTGGCTTATGCTGGAAACGCGGCCTTGCGGACGCACGACCCGCATGTCTGGATGCTGGCTGAAGCAGGCAAGGTTCCCCACTGCACTGACTCCCTTGTTGCCGAACCTGACGGTTCGGTGCCTGGCGGGACGATCTGGCGACTGTCCGGGAGCGGGCGTGTCCTTGTCGCCGGTGGCAATGCCCGGATCGAAACAGGAGCTGATGAAGATTCCCGCGAAGAGATCCACGCAAGCGGCCCGTTGGAGTATCGCTTGCTCGATGCGCGCGGCACGCCGGTGCATCGCGGAGTGCCGGCGATCCTTCATCGGCATCCCGGACGTGGCTTCCGGCAATTGCTCGGAGCGGAACTGCGCCATCAGATAGCGGGGAGCACTATATGGCATGGCGGATCCCCCTCGGATACAACGATGGGTCGCGTTTCTTTCGCCGTCCGCCAGGGTGCCGGGGTTGGTGCCCGGGTCATGGTGAACCTGGTCCCTCTAAAGTTCTCGGCGCGAGAGGTGACGCATGGGGACGATCCACGCAGGCGGATCCGTTTTGACGGCGTGCCGCAAGGATGGTTGTTGAGGGTAGCATCCGGAAAACCACAGCAACCCGACGCCGATGGCGTTGTCGAGGTGCAGCTTGACGTTCCTACGGGGAGCCAGGCGCGATTGCCACTGACGTTGGCCGGTCCCAATGGGGCACCGCCCATGTCCTGGGTCCTGAATCTGCCGCGTCCTCGAGGCGAGTTCCAGACAGTCGCGGGTGAGACACTGGCGTCAAACCAAGACATCTCGATGCAGACTCTGAAGGACTGGCGGATCGTCCCGGCGGAAGATCGGCGGACAGAGTTGCGGATCCGTCTGCACAGTCCCTCAGCTGGAGGTGCGCCGATCGTCGGCAGGCGGGTAACGGTCGAGCAGCCACTGTCGGCTTTTAGGTCGCTCTTGGAAGAGATGCTCGTGACAGGCGGTGCCGATGCCGAGCTCCGGCTGAGGGTAATCACCGGCGCAGACCAATCGCCGCGACTCATAGTGCGTCACGCACTGGGGGAAACGCAGCTTTTGGGCGAGGACGTGTTGGTGCTCAATGACCAGACGCCGGTGCACGAGCCCGCGCTCGCCATCACCGCCGTAGATCTGAGCGACCCGGAGCGTGTAGTGGAGACCGGAGCCCGGGGCCTTTCGCACCTGGGAAGCGGGCGCTGGTTCCTGTTGCCGCGTAAAGGCGGCGTGCCAATGCGCCCGCCACGCCCCTACGTTCGTCCCGAGCCTGCCGGGGCTACGGGACAGGATGCGCCAAGACGGGCTGACCGTATTGCGCACTACGCCCGCCGCTTTTCAGAAACGAACATCGAAAATGACCTCGCTCGCCTGGCTGTCCTGTGCGAGATGCTCTTTGCAAACGGCGTCTCGCCATCTGCGCTGGACGAGGTGCACGCACTGGCAAGAGTGCCCTCGGCTGCCATACGACTGCTGTTTCGCGTGGCGCCGTCCGACCTCGAGGACGCCCTGTCTCTGGATTTGCACGGCGGCCCGGTATGGTCCTTCGTCGGCCCTGTGGATTGGGCGAAAGGCTTCGCGGACGAGGCGGCGGCCGTGCACGCGACTTTGGCAGCGCTGCCTGCTCTTGCCGATAGGGCAGACGAGCATGCCCGCGACGCTGTGACCGCGCGTGCGGCGGACATCCTGCGCTTGCGTCCGGCACTGGAGGGACATGTCGCCCTCGCGCTTCAGCAATTGGATCCGATGGCAATCGCCGCCCTTGCACAGCGCCTTGGCGGCCTGTCACGGGGGCTACAGAATCCTGAGGGCACGCTGCTGGCAAACGCGCGAGCCATCATTAGCCGCCAAGCCGAGAATTCGCATTCATTGCACACCTTGGCTGCGCGAAGACGTCCCGCCGGCTTCGATGTCTTCCACCCCGACTTGAGAGGCCTGATTGAGGCTCCTCTCGTCGTGGCCGAGATTGCCTTCGGCCTGCGGCCACCGCCGACCACCAAGGAACGTATCGAGCTGCTGCTTGCTGTGCAGGCAGACCAGGCCGCCTACGAGACCGCGCAACCGGCAGCAATCGCCTGGCTGGCGCAACAGAGAACCTGAGAGGGCGAACCATGAAAGACCAGAGCGCATTGCCGAGTTCTGGATACGACGCGATTCTGGCGCGCGTGAACGACCGGGCTGCTGACGCTGTCATCGGTAAGGGCCGCGTGCAGTCGCGCAGCTTGCGCGCCAATTTGTCTGCACGGCTGCATGGGCATGCCGGCGGACCCGACGCTTTTGTGGCTGACCCGGTCTTCGAGGCGGCGCGCGTTTGGGAACGGGCTGACATATGCCTCGACGACTTGGCCGGAGGGATGCTCGACGAAGATCTCGTCGCGGCATTGGATCGCGGGACCCTGCTGGACGGCACACCGAATGACCGACGCTGGCCCCGGCGCGGCGACGATGTCGCGCCATACCTGCACCAGCTGCGCGCTTGGGAAGCGGCCGAGGCCGGGCGCAGTTTCATGGTCACCAGCGGGACCGGGTCAGGCAAGACCGAGTGCTTCATGATACCGATGCTGAACGACCTTCTACGCAGCCACAAGCCCGGCGACACGGGCGTGCGGGGCATCGTGCTCTATCCGCTGAATGCTCTGATCGACAGTCAGAAAGAGCGCCTGGGTGCATGGATGGACCCGCTGGCGAACCGTTTGTCATATGCGCTCTACAATCGCCACATGCCCGATACTGTGCCGGGACCGAAGAGACGCGGCGCTCAGGTGATGGAACGTCGGGCGATGCGCCAGGCACCACCCTCACTCATGGTGACCAACGTTACCATGTTGGAATACATGCTGATACGTGCGCAGGACCGGCCGATCATCGAGAAGTCGCAGGGTACCCTGCGGTGGATCGTGCTGGACGAGGCCCACAGCTACGTCGGCGCACAGGCGGCAGAGATGGCTCTTCTGCTGCGCCGCGTTCGCGATGCATTCGGGGTGGCTCCGGAAGATGTCCGGCTTGCCGCGACGTCTGCAACCATCGGCGAGGGCGACGAGAACCGGGAAACCTTGCGACAGTTCCTGGCCGACCTCGCGGGCCTGAGTCCCGCTCAGGTCGATGTGATCGAAGGGCAGGAACGGGCGCCTCGTCTGCCGCCAGAAGGATCGGACGCAACGCTGGAACCGGATGCAATTCCGTCTGCGCCCGATGCGCTGTGGCGCAAGCTGGCTCCGAACCCTGGATTGCGAAAGGTGCGCACCGAGATGCGTGATCGCGGTATCGGCCTTCGAGCGGCGGCAGCATTGATTGGGCGCGAGGGCGATGCGGAAGGCACGCTGCGCCTTCTCGAAGCGGCGGCGCAGGCGATTGATCCGGACACAGGCGTCGCGCTTGCCCCATGGCGACTGCACGTGTTCCATCGGGCGCAAGGCGGGCTCTGGGCCTGTGTCGATCCCGAGTGTTCCAAGCGCGACGAGGCCCTGCTGCATGAGGACGGAGACTGGCCATTCGGCCGCATCCACTTCGCCGAGAGGGACAGGTGCGAGTGCGGAGCACCGGTGTTGGAGATCGCAGCCTGCGATGAATGCGGCACCCCATGGTTGTGCGCCGAGGTCGCCAATGAAGGCCCACATCGCATATTGCGCCCGGCTCGCGGGACGGGGATCGATGATGACTACATCCTGGATGTGGAACCCGAGGACGATAACGGCGAACCTGCCGCACCGCTCCTGTCTGAAAGCGTGATCGTAGGACCGGGACAAGGCACTGGCGAGGAATTCCTTCGGGTGTCCGACGCGCACCTGTTCGAGCTTCCAAAAGAGGGGGATCGGGTTCTGGCGCTGACCATCCTCACGGAACAGGACCGCGGGTGTTGCGAGCGCGCCGGGCACAAGGGCGTTACCGTGCGTCCGCAACGTTTTGGTGCGCCCTTCCTCATGGGCAACGCGATGCCGCTTCTCATCGAGGCGGCCAAGCCCAGTTGCCATGACCATCCGGTGCCGTTCGGGGGGCGGCGCCTACTGTCCTTCACCGACTCGCGTCAGGGCACCGCGCGTTTCTCTGCGAAGCTCCAGCAGGATGCGGAGCGCACGCTGACGCGGGCCATCATGTACCACTCGGTACAGAACCGAGAGGGGAATCCGGAAAAAGCCGCCGCATTGCGCAAGGAGATTTCGGACCTTGAGCAGGTGGTTGCCACCATGCCGAGTCTGGCCGGGACGCTCGAGGAAAAGCGGGGCGCGCTGGATGAGGCGGAGGGCACCCCTAAGCCTGTGCCATGGTCTGACATGGTGCAGCGCATCGCGCAGAACGAAGAGTTCCGCAATTTCGCGCGCCCCGTCTGGCGGGATCGACCTTCGAAGGGCGACGATGCGTTGGCCACGCATCCCACGGCCCTGGCGGAGCTCTTCCTCTACCGGGAAATGTTCCGCCGTCCGCGGCTGCAGAACAATGCTGAGACGATGGGACTCGCCCGGCTACTGTTCCCGGAGCTTGTCGCACAGGCGCGCTTGTCCATTCCCGCCCCCCTGCGCGAAGCTTTGCATGGTGAAACAGTCTGGGCTGATCTGTTGCATGCGGCCGTTGACCTCGTCTTCAGAACCAACCTGGCTATCCGTCTGCCCGAAGAGCCTGCGGACGTTCGGCACTGGATTTCACCGAGAAGTGTTCTGGCTGTGGTCGTGGAACCTGGTCTCTCCAAGGACGACGTACCCGGAGTTGAGAACCCTCGATTTTTTCCGACGGCGCATTCGGATCGCTCGAACCTTGTCCGACTTATTTACCGCCTGATTGACGGCAGCGTGGACAGCGCCACAGACGTGGAAAGGGCCGCGAGCACGCTCACCGCGATTTGGGACCGGCTGCGAAAGTCGGGCGTTATCGTTCAGGTCGCGCCCAGCGCCTGGCGACTCGACTTCAAGAAAGTCGCTATCGCACCGGTCGACACGGCCTTCGAGTGCCCGGTTACCCGCCGTCTCCTGCCTTTCGCGCCGGGCTCCGTGTCGTTGAACGCCGTAACCGCAACTGGGATCACCCGTGCGATCACCATGCCGACCTTGCCCGAGGCGGCCCCCATGGGCACGTCGGTTGCACAGCGATGCGAACTCCGAGCTTGGCTCGAAAGCGACCTGGACGTCGCCGCCTTGCGCCTTGGCGGACACTGGACGGATTTGCATGATCGGACCGTCGAGTTCACGCCGTTCCTCCGCGCGCAGGAACATTCCGCGCAGATCGATCGCCCCAGTCTGCAGACCTACGAGAAGGCATTCAGAGAAGGCAGAATCAACGTCTTGAACTGCTCGACAACGATGGAGATGGGCGTCGACATCCCTGACGTTGGTCTGGTGGTAAACACCAACGTCCCGCCGTCTCCTGCCAACTACCGGCAGCGTATCGGTCGTGCCGGTCGACGGGGTGAGCCATGGGCCATGGCGTTCACCTTCTGCAAGGACTTGCCGCTCGACAATATGATCTTCCGCGAGCCGGATAGATTGCTCGGCGCGCAGGTCGCGGCGCCGCAGGTCCGGCTCGATTCCGCGATCCTTGTGCAGCGCCATGTGAATGCGACGCTGTTGGGGCTCTTCCTGCGCGAGGGTGGCGGGATGAGCATTCGGACCAACATGGCGTCGTTCATGGGCGCAACGGAGGCGATGGACGCGCCCTTCCTGCCCGACAGTGTCGCCGATGATTTCCTCGCTTCACTCAAGGGCGATTGGGGAGCTCAGGACATTGTCTCCCAGGCGCTGGACAGGCTGGTAAGGGGGACCTGTCTTGCAGGCCACACTGGGCTGGTGTCGCGCGCAGAGGGCGATTTTGGCGCCATGCGAAATCGCTGGCGCGACGAATACGAACAACTCGTCGAAGCGCAGTCGGCCTATGCTGATACTGACCCGGCGCATTGGCTCTACCGCAAGCGCGCGAAGCGCATGCGGGAGGAGTTCATGATGACCGAACTCGCCCGACGCGGCTTCACGCCTTCCTATGGCTTCCCGGTTGATGTGGTTTCCTTTGACCATGCCGGGAAAGGGGGGGGCGAGCCCGGGCCCTCGCGCCCGCTGGACATGGCAATCAGGGAGTATTCGCCGGGATGTGAAGTGGTGATTGACGGGCTGGTGCATCGGTCCGATGGCGTGCTGCCGACCTGGGGCAACCGTAACGATCCTGGCTCAGTCGAGGATCTCAGGACACTGTTCACCTGCCGGTCGTGTAATCTGTTCGGCACCACGCGGCACGAGGCAGCCGACTGCCCGCGGTGCGGCAAACCACTCGAACGGACAGAGCTTTTGCGCCCTGCGGGCTTCCTCGGGACCCGCCGTCCACACAGCGCGTATGAGCAACTGGCCTACGTGCCGCCCGACCCGCCCCGTGTCTCGGCCGAGCCGGAGAACTGGGTTTCGCTTCCCGATCCCGAGGTCGGCCGCCATCGCACTGCGCGCGAAGGGCGGGTCCTGGTCACCGCTTCGGGCGATCACGGTGACGGCTACGCGGTCTGCATCGCCTGCGGTCGCGCAGAGGCAGAGATCGGAGAACACGACTCGCCCCTGCCCGCCGGGATGGTCCGACACCGGCCCCTTCAAAAGCTGCGCGACAACCCACGCCACGACGGTCTTTGCCCAGCGAACGACGACGCCTCCCGCAAGATCCGACGGCATGTCAAACTCGGAACCGAGATGGTGACCGACGTGTTCGAGCTTCAGCTCGATGCACTGCCAAGCACTGAAGCGGGCAAAGGTCAGGCCGCAGCCATCGGCGCCGCGCTGCGGGAGGCGCTCGGCGCACGGCTTGGCGTGGATGCCGAAACCATGGGCCTCGCCGTCGCGCCCAGCCTGCGGCCTGACGAGGCCCGGCGGAGCGCAATATTCCTTTACGACAAGGCTTCGGGGGGATCTGGGTTTGCCTCTGCTGCGGATCGTGACCTGCCAAGCCTCCTGCGCGAGGCCGCGTTGCGCCTTAGCTGCCCGGCCAATTGCGCCACGGGATGCCCGGAATGCGTGTTGCGGCGCGATCTGCAATTCGGCACGGTGATGGATCGACCCGGCGCGCTGGAGCTGCTGGAGAAGGAGATCTTGCCGCGCCTTGACCTTCCGGAAGCATTGCAGCTTTTCGCCCCATCAACGCAGGCAGTCACGCGCCCGCTTGCCGATTGGATTGGTCGGCAATTGGCACACAGCGCTATTGAGCGCCTGGCGCTCTTCCTGACCGACCCGCCGTCCGGCTGGGACGTGGCCGAATGGCCCGGAACGCGCATTGCCGAAGATGCCGGCCGTACCGGTGTCCCGGTCACGATCGTGATGCGGTCATCTGATGTCCACCGCTTGGAGATGTCGCAGAAGCTGGACCTGGTTCGCCTCGTCACCCGTGCACGCGCAACCTTGCACTTGGCAGACGATCTGCCCGCGGCAGGCGATGCGCCAATCCTCGCTGAGACCCGTCTCGATGGGCAGGAAATTGCCATTGCTGCACCAGACAAGGATGCCGGCCATGTGAACCGTCACTGGGGGGACGTCTCGCGGACGCTGGCTGTGCGCGGCCCTCGTGTGCCGTTGGCGGTCAGCGCGGCGCTCTCGTTGGACAAGGTCACGGCCTATGGCGAGGGCAACTCCGCACAAAGGGACGTGACCACCGAACTGGATGGTCCGGTCGGGCAGTTCGGCCAGCGGCTCTGGGGTATCGCGAAGGGGCTGCGCCCTCAGGTTTTCACCGGCCCGGCCCGTCTCGTGCAGGTTACTTACAATGATCGATACCTGCGCAGTCCGCTCACTGCGCGCCTCCTCTTCGAGGCATGGCGCTCGCTTCCATTGAAGAACGCGGACACGCGGCTGGAGATCGTGACAGAGGCGCTTGGCTCGCCCGAACGACCAGGGTTCCTACTCTGGCACAATTGGGAAACGGATATGCTCCGTCGGGAGGTCCTGTCGGCGCTCCTCCCTGGCGCTTCGGTAATACTCGGAACAAAATCCGATTGCGCCCATGCGCGTTTCTTCCGTTTCCGCTTCGAAGACGGATCGGAGACTTCCCTGTTTCTGGACCAAGGGTTCGGAGCCTGGCGCGAAGCCTCGCACCGGACTTCACGGTTCGCTCATGATCTCACCCCCGATGCGCAGGCCCGCGCGCTTCGGGACTTGCGGTTCGATGTGGCCTTGCAGGACGGCGGACGTTTCCCTTCCCCCGTCTGGCTACGCTGGTAGTGTGCGATTCAGAACAGGAGTCTTTGGATGTCGCAGAGCTTTTTCGACGCCCCAATTTTGAATTCGCCCTACCGTGTTCCAGAGCGGAATTGGGAATTGGACAAGGATGGTCGTCCGACCGACCACATCATCGAGCGGCGAAGAAAGTCAGATCTGATTTCGGCCATGCCGGGAGCGAAGGCGAAGGTCGGTAAACAGGCGAGCCTGACGTTCGATGACCTGTCGACAGAGGACGTGGATTACAACCCGACACCCTACATCAACGAATTGCGGGATGCCGTCGACACGTGGCGTAACCTGCCGAACCCGGCGCAATGGCGCGTTTCTCCCGTCACCCAGAGGCTCTTGCAGCATTGGCGGGCGATTCAGGCAGATGAGACGGTACCGATCCGGCCCTTTTTCTGTCAGCTTGAAGCAGTAGAGGTCGCGATCTGGCTATCCGAGGTGGCCCCGAAGGACGGCAAGCGCGGTAAGCGCTTCCTCGAATGGCTGAAAGCGTCGAATGCGGCGGCCAATCCGGACCTGTTCCGTATCGCGCTCAAACTCGCAACCGGGGCAGGCAAAACCACGGTCATGACCATGCTGATGGCTTGGCAGGTTCTCAATGCCGCGCTCTCACCGTCGTCGAAGAGCTTCGGGAAGGGCTTCCTGATTGTCGCGCCGGGAATAACGATCCGTGATCGCCTGCGTGTTCTCAAGCCTTCGGAACCGGATAATTACTAAAGTCGCCTGAATTTGGTTCCGTCCGATCTGATGACGGACATGCAGACCGCGAAGATCGTCATCACGAATTATCATGCGTTCAAGCTCCGGGAGAAGGTGGCCCTTGCCAAGGGCGCTGTTGCAAAAAATCAGGGCCTGAGCGCGGTTCCCCTTTCCCCGGACGGACCTATCCTACAGCCA
>WVSL01000019.1 GCA_015689685.1 Rhodobacterales bacterium HKCCE2091
TGGCCGGATGGACCCGCGCCCAGGCCCGCGCGGTGGCCGAGATGCTGCCGCCCGGCCCCGGCACCCAGGCCGACGCCGCCGAACGGCTCGGCGTGACCCGCACCGCCGTCACCCAGGCGCTCGCCGCCGCGGGCTTCCGCGCCCTGTCCGACGCCATCGCATTCCTGGAGGCAGGGGCATGACAGAAACCTTCGCCGCGCTGCTCCTCGCCCATGTCGCCGCGGATTTCCTGTTGCAGACCAACTGGATGGCGGCCGAGAAGGAAAACCGGCACCCGGGCGCGCTGGCAACCCACATCGCCTGCGTCGCGATCACCGCGCTGGCCGCCACGGGCACGCTCTGGCACCCGGCGCTGCTGGCGCTGGTCATCGCCCACCTGGCCATCGACGTCCTGAAATCCTTCCTGCCGCGCGGGCGGCTCTGGCCGTTCATGGCCGACCAGGGCCTGCACCTCGTGAGCCTTGTCGCGGTCGCGGCGCTCGCGCCCGGGATCTGGGAAGACGGGCTCTGGGGCGGGCATGACTGGCTCGCCGCGGCGATGGCGCTGGCCGCGGGGGCGATCGCGGCGACGGAGGCCGGGGGCTATGCCGTGGGCTTCCTGCTCGCGCCGTTCGGCGACGCGGAAACCGACGCCAGCCTGCCGAACGGCGGCAAGCTGATCGGGCGGCTCGAACGGGGCCTGATCTTCGTCATGGTCATGGCCGGCCAGCCCGGCGGCATCGGCTTCCTGATCGCGGCCAAGTCGGTGCTCCGCTTCGAGGCCAGCCGCGACGGCGACCGCCGCGCCTCGGAATACATCATCATCGGCACGCTGGCATCGTTCGGGTGGGCGATCGCGGTCGCCTTCGCCACGCTGTGGCTCATGTCGGCCCTGACCCCGATTGGAATCCCGCCCGCGACCCCCTAGATTGGGGACTGCACCAAGACCCGGAGCAAGGAACTCATGTTCGGTATCCCCGGCAACCCGCCCGTCACCATCACCGACGCCGCAGCGCGCCAGATCGCGAAGCTGATGGCGAAGGACGGCCACAAGGGCCTTCGGATCGGCGTCAAGAAGGGCGGCTGCGCCGGCATGGAATACACGATGGACTTCGCCGATGCCGTCGATCCCCACGACGAGGTCGTGGAACAGGACGGCGCGCGGGTGATGATCGCGCCGATGGCGCAGATGTTCCTGTTCGGCACCGAGATCGACTACCAGACCACGCTTCTGGACAGCGGGTTCCGCTTCAACAATCCCAATGTCGTCGATGCCTGCGGCTGCGGAGAGTCGATCAAGTTCGACGAGACGCTGACCCGCGACGCCTGACATGGCGCTGTCGCCCGACCAGATCGAATACGCGCTGGAGCTGTTCGATGGGGTCGGCCCGCTGACCACGAAACGCATGTTCGGGGGCATGTGCCTCTACCGCGACGGCATCGTCTTCGCGCTGGTGCGTTCCGACGGCACGGTGATGCTGAAGGCGCGCGGCGCGTTCAAGGACCGGGTGGAGGCCGAGGGCTGGACGCCGTGGCACCACGTCCGCAAGAACGGCGTGGAGACCTCGATGCCGTACTGGGAACTGCCCGGCGCGGCGCTGGACGACCCGGAGGTGGCAAGCGTGCTGGCGGCGGAGGCGCTGCGGGAGCTTTAAGGGGTCCTGCACTTTGACCTGGCCCGCAAGCTGCGTCCGAGCCCTCGCTGAAGCACCCGCGCGGAATCAAGGCCGTCAGGCCGCCGCGCATCGCCGGGCCGCCCCCCGGCACGGCGATCTGGTGAAGGAAGAACCCCGCTCAAAGCTTCTCCTGACCTCGCGAGATAAAACGAGCAGCCGGACCGATGGTTCGCCGCACCGCGGCCCGTCAATGCGCCGCTCGACACCTTGCGACGACATCAACCTCGCCCCGCACCCCCCTGCCCCGTCACGCTTTCTTCTGCAAATGCAGATACGTCTCGTCGAACCGTTTCTGCAGGTGATCCACGGCCTGCACGACACGCCCTGACCCGATCGGCGCGACGTTGGTGTCGAAGTCCGGGTTGAAGAACAGCGGCACCGAGATCCGCTCCTCCGGCCCGCCGACGACGCGGTGAAGGGTCGCCTTCACCCGCCCGTTCGTCCAGATCTCCAGCATCTCTCCGAAGTTGATGACGAATTCCCCCGGCGGCGCCTGCACCGGGATCCATGCGCCCGACCGGTCGAGCACTTCCAGACCCGGCGCGCCGTCGGTCGCGAGCAGCGTCAGGCAGCCGTAGTCGGTATGCGCGGCGATGCCGAAATCCTTGGCCCCGGCCCAGTCCGGCCGCGGCGGGTACCAGTTGCCACGCAGGAGCGCCATCGGCCGGGTGAACTTGTCGGCGAAGAACCCCGCGTCCTCCCCGATCGCGCCCGCGATCCCACCGAGCAGGTCCAGCGCCACGGCGCAGGCGTCGCGGTAGTAGCCCCGCAGAGTCGCCGCGAAGCCCTCTGGCGCATCGGGCCAGAGGTTCGGCGCGTAGGACGGCAGGCCGAGCGCGGCGACCGGGTCGTCCGGCGGCAGCTCCAGCCCGCAGTCGAAGACCTCCTTGTAATCGGGGTTCGCCATCGGATCGACCTGTTCCGACCCCGGCCCGCCCCATCCCCGGTTGGACCCGGTCCGCGCCATGTCGACCCTGGCCTTGGCCTCTGCCGGCTGATGGAAGAAATCCCGGTAGGCGGCGAGCACCTCCTCGACCCGCGCGCGCGGGATCGCGGTGGAATGGACGGTCAGGAACCCGGTCTCCGTCGCGCCGGCGCTGAGCGCCGCCACCGTCGCGGCATCTCCCGCCGCCAAGAGCCTCGCGTCTATCCTCGGGATCATCGCCGACCTCTCCGCTGTCCTTGCGCGCCACATATGCTACCAGAGGCCGGAACGCGACCACCTGGGAGACATCGATGCGCCGGAAACTCGCCGCCGGGAACTGGAAGATGAACGGCCTGACCGCCAGCCTGTCCGAGATCGGAACCCTCGCAGGCGACCTGCCGGAGACCCCCTGCGAGGTGCTGATCTGCCCGCCCGCGACCCTGATCGCGGCGATGGCGGGGGCGGTACACGGCACCGGGATCGCGGTCGGCGGGCAGGATTGCCACGCAGCCGAAAGCGGCGCGCATACCGGCGACATCTCGGCCGCGATGCTGGCCGATGCCGGCGCCAGCCACGTCATCCTCGGCCATTCCGAGCGCCGGGCCGATCACGGCGAAACCGACGCCGACGTCGCCGCCAAGACAGAGGCCGCGTGGAAGGCTGGCCTGACCGCCGTCGTCTGCGTCGGCGAGACCGAGGCGCAGTACCGCGCCGGCGAGACGCTGGCGGTGATCCGCAGCCAGCTCGCGGGATCGCTGCCCGGCGGCACCACCGCCGCGAACACGGTGATCGCCTACGAACCCGTCTGGGCCATCGGCACCGGGCTGGTCCCGCAGATGGACGAGATCGCCTCGGTCCACGGCGCGATCCGCGCCGCGCTCTCGGACCGGTTCGGCGCGGACATGGCCGACGGCACCCGCATCCTCTACGGCGGCTCGGTGAAACCCGGCAACGCGGCCGAGATCTTCGCGGTCGCGAACGTGGACGGCGCGCTCGTGGGCGGGGCCTCGCTGAAGGCCGCCGATTTCGGGCCGATCGTCGCCGCGGCCTCGGCCGCCTAGAAAAGCGCCCGTCCGCCGGGCATACTCCGCCCGATGAGCGCCAACCTGCCCTTCCTGCGCCGCCCGGCGCTGGCCACGCTGGCCGCGGTCGCGGCGGCGCTGGCGCTGGTCGTGACCGTGGCGCTGCCGCGGCTGGAACGGCTGTTCCTGATCCGCGCGGGCGAGGAAAGCCAGGCCACGCTGGCGCTGACGCTAGAGGCGCTGAGGTCCGAACTCGACCGGGCGGAGCCCCTGCCCGCGCTCCTGGCCGAACGCCCGGACCACGCCCGCCTGCTCGCCGATCCCTCGGATGAGGCGCTGGCTACGCGGGTGAACGAACAGCTTCATCACGCGGCGCTCGGGCTCGGCGTTTCGGACATCTACCTGATGGACCGCGAAGGGCTGACCGTCGCGGCGTCGAACTACCGGCGCGCTGACAGCTTCGTCGGCCAGAACTTCGCCTACCGGCCCTATTTCACCTCCGCGCTCAACGGCGGATCGGGACGGTTCCACGCGCTCGGCACCACGTCCGGGCAGCGCGGCTACTTCTTTTCCGCCCCGGTCGAGGCGGACGGGCGGATCGTCGGGGTGATGGTGGTCAAGGTCACGCTCGACCGGCTGGAGGCGACCTGGACCGGGGCCAGCGTCGTGGTCGTCGACGGGTCCGGCGTGATCTTCCTGTCCGACCGCGAGGACTGGCGCTTCCGGACGCTCGGCGGCATCACCGGCGCATCCATCGAGCGGATCGTCGAGACGCGGCAATACCCGCTCGACCGGCTGCGGCCCCTCGGCGCGGAGCGCCGCACGCTCGGCCGCGATTCCGATATCCTGACCGTCGGCGGCGACGCGCCCGAGGCCTACGTCGCGGTCACCGGCCTCCTGGCGCGGGCGGGATGGCGGGTGACGATCCTGACCCCGACCGGCCCGGCGCTGACCCAGGCCCGGCTGACCGCGGCGATGATCGCGCTCCTGATCCTGTCGCTCGGGCTGGTGGCGATGGCGATGCTGGAACGCCGCGCGCGGCTCCTGGAACGGCTGGAAGTGCAGGCCCAGGCCCAGGCGATGCTGGAGGCGCGGGTCGCGGAGCGCACCATCGCGCTGCGGCAGGAGGTGGCGGAGCGCACCGCCGCCGAGGAACGCCTGCGCGCCACCCAGAAGGAGCTGGTGCAGGCCGGAAAGCTCGCAGCGCTCGGCCAGATGTCGGCGGCGCTGAGCCACGAGTTCAACCAGCCGCTCGCCGCGGTGAAGGCCTATGCCGACAACGCCGCGACCTTCCTCGACCGCGACCAGGCCGAGGAAGCGCGGCGCAACATCGGGCTCATCAGCCAGATGGCCGACCGCATGGCCTCGATCTCGCGCCACCTGCGCAACTTCGCCCGCCGACCGCAGGACAAGACCGGGCCGATCGCGCTGCTGGCGACCATCGACGAGGCGATCGCGCTGATGCGGCCCCGGATCGAGGCCGCTGGCGCTCAACTCCGCTACGACCGGCCCGAGGGAGAGATCGAGGTGATCGGCGGCCGGGTGCGGCTTCAGCAGGTCCTGGTCAACCTGATGTCGAACGCGCTCGACGCGATGGAACGGGTGGCCGACCCGGCGATGGAGCTGAGCGTGGAGCCCTCTGGCGACGGCTGGCGGGTGGCGCTGCGCGACCACGGCCCCGGCATCGGGCGCGGCGTCGAGGACCGCATCTTCGACCCGTTCTTCTCCACCAAGGGGCCGGGCAAGGGCATGGGGCTCGGGCTGTCGATCTCCTACAACATCTTGCGCGACTTCGGCGGCCGCCTGTCGGCCTGGACCCACCCCGCGGGCGGCGCCGTCTTCGCCGCCGACCTCGTGGCGGCGCCGGCGCAGGAGGTCGCGGCGGAATGACCGACACGCCGCTGGTGCTGTTCGTCGACGACGAGGCCGACCTGCGCGAGGCCGCGCGCCAGACCCTGATGCTGGCCGACCTGCCCGCCGAGGGGTTTTCCGAAGCCGAGGCCGCGCTCGCCCGGCTCGGGCGGCAGTTCCCGGGTGTGCTGGTCAGCGACATACGGATGCCGGGACTCGACGGCATGACGCTGATGTCGCGCGCGCTGGAGATCGACGCGGAGCTTCCCGTGATCCTCGTGACTGGGCACGGCGACGTCGATCTCGCCGTCCGCGCGATGCGCGACGGCGCCTACGACTTCCTGGAAAAACCCTGGGCCCCGGCGCGGCTGGTCGACAGCGTGCGGCGTGCGCTCGACAAGCGGCGGCTGACGCTCGAGAACCGGGCGCTCCGGCGCGAGGTCGGCCGACGCGACGCGATCGAGGTGCGGCTTACCGGGCGGTCGGCGGCGATGATCGCCTTCCGCCAGCAGCTCCGCGCCGTCGCCGCGACCGAGGCCGACGTGCTGATCCAGGGCGCGACCGGCACCGGCAAGGAGGTCGCCGCGCGGGCGCTGCACCGGGTTTCCGCGCGGGAGAACGGGCCGTTCGTCCACGTCAATTGCGCCGCCCTGCCCGCCGACCTGATCGAGAGCGAGCTGTTCGGACACGAGGCCGGTGCCTTCCCCGGCGCGACCCGGCCGCGCTACGGCAAGTTCGAGCACGCGCGCGGGGGCATCCTGTTCCTCGACGAGATCGACAGCCTGCCGATGCCCCTGCAGGGCAAGCTCCTCCACGCGGTCGAGACGCGGGAAATCGTGCGGCTCGGTTCCAACGACCCGGTGGCGCTGGACCTGCGGATCGTCGCGGCTTCCAAGACCGACCTGGAACGCGAAGCGGCGGCGGGTCGGTTCCGGCCCGACCTGCTCTACCGGCTGAACGTCGTCACGCTGACCCTGCCGACGCTGGCGGAACGGCGCGAGGACGTGCCGGCGCTCTATGCGCAGCTGCTGAACGAGGCCGCGGCGCGCTACAAGCGGCCCGTGCCGGAGGTGCCCGGCGCGCTGACCACGATCCTCGCCGCCCGCGACTGGCCCGGCAACGTGCGTGAACTCCGCAACGTCGCCGAACGCCATGCCCTGGGGCTCGACCTCGGGCTGGGCGCCGGTGCTGCCGACACCCCCGAGGGCGGGCTGGCCGAGGCGGTGGCGGAACACGAGAAAGCGCTGATCGCGGCCAGCCTCGCGGCCCACGGCGGCAGCCTGAAGGACACCTACGAGGCGCTCAGAATCAGCCGCAAGGCGCTCTACGAGAAGATGCAGAAATACGGTCTGAGCCGCGGCGCCTACGCCGAGGACTAACTGGCCCGCGCCACGATGGGTCGGTTCGGGTACACCGGCGCGCGCCGATGGGCGGGTTTCGACACGCCTTGCCAAGAAACCCGCGCGGGCGCAGGCTGTTACCGCTCGCACCCGGTTGCGCGGAGCCGATCCGGACCGGAGACGTGGGCCCGACATCGCGGGAAAGCGATGGCCGTTCGCGGAGGGAGCCGCGTTCGGAACACGCCACCGGGGGAGGAGCGGACGGACGCTGGCGTCCTCCGGGTGGCCTACATGCACGGGAGGCATGACATGACCCTCAAGACCCTCGCCGCGACCGCTTCGGTCGTCGCGATCACCGCCGGCGCTGCCTTCGCCCAGGAGGACCGGACCGGCTGGCCGGACAGCTTCACCGTCGGCACCGCCTCGCAGGGCGGCACCTACTTCGCCTACGGCTCGGGCTGGGCCAACCTCGTCGCCGAGGAACTCGGCCTGTCCGGCGGCGCCGAAGTCACCGGCGGCCCGATGCAGAACATGGCGCTCGTCCACACCGGCGAGGCCCAGTTCGGCATGGTCACCATGGGCCCGGCCCGTGAATCGATCGAAGGCACCAACCCGATCGCGCCCGGCCTTCAGATGACCGGCGCCTGCGCGATGTTCCCGATGTACCAGACGCCGTTCTCGGTGACGACGCTGGCCTCCTCGGGCATCACCTCGGTCTCCGAGATCCCGGACGGCGCGCGCATCGGCTACGGCCCCGCCGGTTCGACCTCGGACACCTACTTCCCGCAGATGATGGAAGCGCTCGGCGTCAACTTCGACCGCCGCAACGGCGGTTGGGACGACCTCGGCGGGCAGCTCCAGGACGGGCTTCTCGACGTGATCGCCTTCGCCGCGGGCGTTCCGGTCCCGGCGGTGAGCCAGCTCGAGGTGCAGACCGACATCAACATCATCGAGTTCACCGAGGAAGAGCAGGCCGCCATCATCGAGGCGTTCCCCGTCGCGGCCTTCGAGATCCCGGCGGATACCTACAGCACGCTGGAGGCCCCGGCCCGCTCGGTGGCGATGTGGAACTTCGCGGTCGCCAACTGCGACCTGCCGGAAAGCTTCGTCTACGCCGTGACCGACGTGGTCATGTCGGACAACGAGCGGATGGTGAACATCCACCGCGCCGCGACCGAGACCCTGCCCGAGAACTGGGACAAGAACACCGTCATGATGTGGCACCCGGGCGCGGCCCGGTGGTTCACCGAGAATGCCGGCGCGGAAATCGCGGCCGACATGATCTACGGCGGCTGACCGGTCCCCGGTTCACGGAACGCGCGGCATGGTCCCGCCATACGAAGAAAGGGCCGCCCGGCAACCGGGCGGCCCCCTCCGGGTCCATACGGGCCCGAGCTTACTGCGCCGGCACGAAGCGTTCGATCGTCACCCGGATCACGCCGGTGTAGCCGGACGAGTACTGGGTCACGCCGAGCATGTAGTTCCCCGGCCCCACGCGGGCGGTGATCTGGCTGTCGAGCGTGCCGTTGGAATCGTCGTTGAACGCGATCTCGCGCCCCGAGCCGTCGAACAGGCGGATGACCGGGTCGCTGTCGGTGATCTCGATCGCGTCGATCACCAGGAGTCCGCCCTGCGGCACGGAGAAGCCGTAGAATACCGCGTCATGGCCGACCGGCTGGTCGTAGACGAGCCGCGAGCTGAGCACGCCGAGCTCGGTGATCGGGTAGCCCGAGCCATCCGGCGGGCTGGCGTTGCCCTGCGAGTAGAGGTCGAACATCGCCGCGCGCGGGTCGTAGCCGCGCACGGTGACCGTGACCGGCTGGTTCTGGTCCGAGAGCGCCCGCATCGCGATGCAGTAGTCGCCCGCGGCCAGCGGCGAGGTGAAGTCGATCCGGCTGTTCAGGCTGTCGTAGTCGTCGTTCTCGGCGATCAGCGTGCCGTCGCCGTCGAAGATGTAGATGTAGGGATCGGCCCATTCGTTCTCCGCCCGGATGGTGACCGCCTGCGGCTCCGCCAGCGTGAAGCGGTAGTAGGGCGTCTGGCTGACCGAGTTGGTCACCGTCACGCCCTGTTCCAGCATCGTGTCGAGCGCGCCCGAGCCGAGCGGCGTGGCCGGCGTGTCCGGGGTGCAGGTCTGGACGCCCGCGAAGAACCCGGAGGGATCGGCGAGCCCCTGGGTCAGCGGCTCCATCTCCACGGTGCCGACGCGGACATCCGCGACCACCGCCCCGCCGGCATAGCCGCGGGTCAGGAGACAGTAGCTGCCGGGCTGAAGCTGCGTCTCGGCGCGCGAGGCGAGCGAGCCGCCGCTGTCGTCGTCGGTCAGAACCAGCGTCCCGTCGGCGGCGAAGAGCTCGATCACGGTGTCGCCGAACTCGGTCGCCGCGGCCTCGACCCGGTAATCGCCGGCCTCGGTCACGGAGAACGCGGTGACGAAATTGCCGTTCGGGGCGACCTCCACCGCGTCGAGTTGCAGGAACGCCTCGGCGGTGGAGATGTCGGACCCGGCCTCGTCGCCCGCGATCCATTCGACAGAGGTGCCGAGACCGTAGCAGATCTCCTCGGGTTCGGCCGGCAGCGCGACGTTCGGCAGCACGACTTCGGGCGTGTCGGCGTCGGGCGTCTCGACCTCGGGCGTCTCGGTGTCCTGCGCCAGCGCGGGCCAGGCACAGAGGGCGGCCGAAAGCGCGCAGGCGAGGCTGCCGGTTCTGAAACTCATCTTGGATCCTCCAAATCAAACGGGGCGCGGTGGCCCGTCGCCGGCACCCTACAATCGAAATCCGCCCCGCGCATAGGGGAATACCGAAACTTGAACCCCCGTGACCGGAGCGTGCGAGAGACCGCGCCCGGGCGGGCGGCGCGGCGGGGGCACGCGGCGCCACGGAACCACGACGAAGAGGGATGGAGACCATGACAGCGACAGACGAGCGCGACCGCGCCGACACCGAGGCCCCCGAGGGCCCGGTCCTGGCCGAGGGGGTCGACGAAGACCCGATCGAATCCAACCGCCGCCTGTTCGAGGGACCGGCCTACATCACCGTCGCGATGCTGGCGACGGTCTATGCCGCGTTCCACATGGCGGCGCTGAACGGCCTGTCGATCCGGAACATGACCGGCATCGACATCGGTTTCCTGCCGCAGTTCCCGATGGAGACCTGGAACTTCCGCATCGTCCACATCTCGGGCGCGCTGGCCCTGGGCTTCATCCTGTTCGCGGCGCGCACCTTCTCGGGCGAGGACGCGAAGGAGAGCCGCGCCCTGTCGCTCGGGACGCTGCTCCTGGCCATTCCGGCCATCGTCGCGCTCGTGACCTGCTTCGGCTTCATCTCGCAGATCAACTCCGGCGAACTGCCGCAGATGGGCGGGCTGACCACCTGGGCCGCCTTCCCCGGAACGGAGATCTACGCGACCGAGGTCCGGTGGTTCGGCATCCCGCTATTGATCGCCACGTTCGGCGCCATCGTCGCGGGCTGGTTCGAGGCCCGCGACCGAAATCATTTCGCGGCCGCCGACATCGTGCTTGCGCTCTGCGCCATCGTCGTCGCGGTCTATCTCATCACGGTCTACGGCACCGCCGCGCGGAACTCCGTCGGCACGCCGTTCGTGCCGATCGGCATCGCCTTCGCGGCCACCGCAGGCGCGGCGATGATCCTGGAGCTCACCCGCCGCGTGGCGGGCCTCGCGCTCGTCATCATCACGGCGGTTTTCCTCGTCTACACCTTCACCGCGCATCTTCTGCCCGGCATCCTCGCCGTGCAGACGCCGTACAACTGGCAGCGGTTCTTCGGCTTCGTCTACACCGATGCCGGTATCCTCGGGCCGACCACGGCGGTGTCCTCCACCTACATCATCCTGTTCATCATCTTCGCGGCGTTCCTGCAGGCGTCGAAGGTCGGCGACTACTTCGTCAATTTTGCCTTCGCCGCCGCAGGCCGCGCGCGCGGCGGCCCGGCAAAGGTGGCGATCTTCGCTTCCGGCCTGATGGGGATGATCAACGGCACCTCCGCGGGCAACGTGGTGGCGACCGGCTCGCTCACCATCCCGCTGATGAAGAAGGTCGGCTATCACAAGAAGACCGCCGGCGCGGTCGAGGCCGCGGCATCCACCGGCGGGCAGATCATGCCACCGATCATGGGTGCCGGCGCCTTCATCATGGCCGAGATCACCGGCATCCCCTACACCGAGATCGCCGTCGCGGCGATCATCCCGGCGATCCTCTACTTCGCGTCGATCTACTTCATGGTCGATTTCGAGGCTGCCAAGCTCGGCATGCGCGGGATGCGCGACGACGAGCTGCCGAAGTTCCGCGACATGGCCAAGCGGGTCTACCTGTTCGTGCCGATCGTCATCCTCATCGCGGCGCTCTTCATGGGCTACTCGGTGATCCGGGCGGGCACCCTGGCCACGATCTCGGCGGCGGTCGTCAGCTGGCTGACACCGCACCGGATGGGCATCCGCTCGATCCTCAAGGCGTTCGAACTCGCCGGCGTGATGTCGATCCAGATCATCGCGGTCTGCGCCTGCGCGGGCATCATCGTGGGCGTCATCAGCCTGACCGGCGTGGGGGCCCGTTTCTCGGCGCTTCTGCTGGATGTGGCCGACGCGTCGCAACTGCTGGCGCTGTTCTTCGCCATGTGCATCGCGATCCTCCTGGGCATGGGGATGCCGACCACGGCGGCCTACGCCGTCGCGGCCTCGGTCGTGGCACCGGGACTCGTGAACCTCGGCATCCCGCAGCTCACGGCGCATTTCTTCGTGTTCTACTTCGCCGTTGTCTCGGCCATCACGCCCCCCGTGGCGCTGGCGAGCTACGCGGCGGCGGGGATCTCGGGGGCGAACGCGATGGAAACCTCGGTCGACAGCTTCCGCATCGGCCTGGCCGCGTTCATCGTGCCGTTCATGTTCTTCTACAACGGCAACCTGCTGATGCAGGGCGCCGAGGTGGTGGAACAGGGTCGCGAGCTCGTCCACACCGCGCCGCACTGGTACAACCTCGTGCGGGCGGGCGTCACCGCGCTCTTCGGGGTGTTCCTGTTGTCCTCGGGCATCCAGGGCTGGTTCATGGGCGGCCGCGCGGTCTGGTACCTCCGCGTCGCCCTGCTGATCGCCGCGCTCTGCATGATCGAGGGCGGCTGGATGACCGACCTCGCCGGTGTCGTGATCGCCGCCGTGGCGTGGATCATCCAGCGCACGATCAGGCCCACGGCCAACGCCACCATCCCCGTGCGCGGCGCCGACTGAGGCCCCTTTCCGCCGTGGCCCGGGCGCGCTAAGCCCGGGCCATGCGCCACCTCTCCCAGTCCCCGACCGACCCGGATTTCGTCCAGGATCCCTACCCGTTCTACGCCGCCGGCCGCGCCGCCGGGCCGCTTGTGGTCTGGGACGACTACGGGATGCCGGTGGCCACCACCCACGCGGCCGTCAACGCGATCCTGCGCGACCGACGCTTCGGGCGGGAGCCGGTGGAGCCCCTGCGCTACCCCGACCGGCTCGCGCCGTTCTACGCCGTCGAGGCGCATTCCATGCTGGAGCTGGAACCGCCGCGACATACCCGCCTGCGTTCGCTCGTGCTGCGGGCCTTCACCTCGCGCCGGATCGCGGCGCTCGGCCCCGGGATCGCGGCGCTGACCGACGACCTGATCGACGCCTTCCCGGACGGGGAGTTCGACCTGCTCGACGCCTTCGCGCGGCCCCTGCCCGTCATCGTCATCGCCCGCCTGCTCGGCGTGCCGGACGAGATGGCGCCGCAACTGCTGGCCTGGTCGAACGCGATGGTGCGGATGTACATGGCGGGCCGGACGCGCGCGGACGAGGACGGCGCGGCGCGGGCTGCGACCGAGTTCTCCGACTTCCTGCGGGGCTATGTCGACCGCCGCCGCAGTGACCCGCGCGACGACCTGATCTCGTGCCTGATCGCGGCGGAGGAAGCAGGCGAGAAACTCTCGACCGACGAACTCATCACGACCTGCATCCTGCTTCTGAACGCGGGCCACGAGGCCACGGTGCATACCATCGGCAACGGGGCGAAGCTGATGCTGGAGACCGGCGCGCGGCCGGGCGGCGACCCCGCCGCCTTCGTGGAGGAGGTGCTGCGCTTCGATCCGCCGCTGCACCTGTTCACCCGCACCGTCTACGAGGAGGTCGAGGTGTTCGGCCACCGCTTCGGCCGTGGCGACGAGGTCGGGCTGCTCCTGGCCTCGGCGGGGCGGGACGCCGGCGCATATCCCGACCCCGACCGGTTCGATCCCGCGCGCGGGGGACCCGCGAACCTCGCCTTCGGCGCGGGCCTGCATTTCTGCGTCGGCGCGCCGCTGGCCCGGCTCGAACTTCAGATCGCCCTGCCGCGCCTGTTCGAACGCTGCCCCGACCTGCGCGCGATAGAGCCCCCGCGCTACGCCGACATCTACCATTTCCACGGGCTCGAACGGCTGTCCGTGCGACGCTGAGCCGGCAGGCGAACCGGCAACATCCCGCGCAGGCATGGGGATCAGGCGGAGCCGATACCGTGACATCCGGGTTGGGTCGGGACATTCATCCACCCGACAACGGGAGCAGAGACATGACCCTCAGGCACGCAACCCTCGCCATCGCCGCCGCCGCGGCCCTTGCCGCGCCGGCCCTCGCCCATCACCGGCCCTGGCACAACGGCGGCCACGGCAACGGCAACGCGGCGCATTCCAACGGCCTCGGCCCATTCAACAACCCCGGCCGCGGCCCCGATCCGGAGCGGCATCCGCACTACCTGCGCGGTGACCGCATCGACCGCGACGCGGTGATCTTCCTCGACGCACGGGACTACGACCTGCGGCCCCTCGGCCCCGGCCAGCGATACGCGCAGGTTGGCGACAGGATTTACGTCGTGGACGCCGAAACGCTCCTGATCCAGCAGGTGCTCGACCTGCTCATCGGCGGCTAGGACAGGCAGATTTCGCGGATGATGTCCGCCTTGGCGAGCGTCGCCTTGCGGCCTTCCTCTATCGCGTGGCTGGCGCGGTGGAATTCGAGGAAGTTCATGTCGAACAGCATGATCTCCAGCTCCACGTCGGCCGGGTCGGCCGCCATGCGGGTGCGGCGGATGTATTCCGTCTGGATGTCGATGGCCGCGCTCGCGACTTCCACGCCCCAGGGCGCGGTCATGCGCTTCTGAGGCTCCGGGCGCAGCGGCGCGGGCAGGAACGACGCAAGCTGCTGCCACATGCTGACCGCTTCCACCGGCTCCCAGTGCATGGCGCGGCGGCGGGCGTTCGGGTTGACGGAGATCACAACGTCCGCGCCCATCGCCCGCGCCGTCGTGACCGGGATCGGGTTCATCAGCGCACCATCGACCAGCCAGCGATCGTCGATCTGCTGCGGCGCGATCAGGCCAGGAATGGCCGAGGACGCGCGCAGGGCTGGCGGGATCGGGCCCTTGTCGATCCAGATTTCCCGCCCGAATTCCAGGTCGGTCGCGACGGCCGCAAAGCGCAGGGCAAGATCCTCGATATTCCCGTCGAGGCCGATCTGGGTCAGGACCTTCAGGATTCCCGCGCCGCCGACGAAACCGCTGGAAAACGGCCTGAGATCGACCAGCGACACGAAGCCGGTCTGGGTCAGCGCCACGGCCCAATCGCGCAGGTCGGCGAGCTTTCCGCCCGCGTGAGCCGCCCCGACGATGGCGCCGATGGAGGTGCCGGAGATGATCTCCACCTCCACGCCGATTTCCGACAGCGCCTCGATCACGCCGATATGCGCCCATCCCCGCGCCCCGCCATAGCCGAGCGCCAGTCCGACCTTTCGTTGCGCCACGGGCGAACCTCCGTCCTGGTTACGGATCCGAGGTAATACGAAGCGGGCGACCGTTCCAGCGGCGCGGCGGCGTCCCTTGCGTCAGGCGGGACGCGGATCGGCCATTGGCGCAAACGGTAGTGCCGCACCGGCCAGCCGCGGTCGTCCAACCGGGCGGCCGCATTGCAGGCGAACAGCCAGCCTACTCCGCGGCGTGTTTCCTCGGTTGGAGCATCGGTTTGAGGTAGAGCCCCGTATGGCTCTCGGCCACGTCGGCGACCTGTTCAGGCGTTCCCGTCGCCACGATCCGCCCGCCGCCATCGCCGCCCTCGGGGCCGATGTCGATGATGTGGTCGGCGGTCTTCACCACGTCGAGGTTGTGCTCGATCACCACGACCGAATTGCCCTGGTCGACCAGCTCGTGCAGCACTTCCAGGAGCTTCTTCACGTCCTCGAAATGCAGGCCCGTTGTCGGCTCGTCGAGGATGTAGAGCGTGCGGCCCGTGGACCGTTTCGACAGCTCCTTCGACAGCTTGACCCGCTGCGCCTCGCCGCCACTGAGCGTCGTCGCCTGCTGGCCGACCTTGATGTAGCCGAGGCCTACGCGCACCAGCGCGTCCATCTTCTCGCGGATCGATGGGACCGCCTTGAAGAACTCCTGCGCGTCCTCGACCGTCATATCAAGAACGTCCGCTATGCTCTTGCCCTTGAAGCGAATTTCCAGTGTCTCGCGGTTGTAGCGCGCGCCCTTGCAGGTCTCGCAGGTGACGTAGACATCGGGCAGGAAGTGCATCTCGATCTTGATGACGCCGTCGCCCTGGCAGGCCTCACAGCGGCCGCCCTTGACGTTGAAGCTGAACCGCCCGGGCTTGTAGCCGCGCGCCTTGGCCTCGGGCAGACCGGCGAACCAGTCCCGGATCGGGGTGAAGGCGCCGGTATAGGTCGCGGGGTTGGATCGCGGGGTGCGGCCGATGGGGCGCTGGTCGATGTCGATGACCTTGTCGAGGTGTTCAAGCCCCTTGATCGTCTCGCAGGGCGCGGGGGTCTGCCGCGCGCCGTTCAGCTTCATTGATGCCGTCTTGAACAGCGTCTCGATGGTCAGCGTGGACTTGCCGCCGCCCGACACGCCGGTGACGCAGACGAACTTGCCGAGCGGGAAATCGGCCGTGACCTCGTGCAGGTTGTTGCCGGTGGCCTTGACCACCGTCACCTTCTTGCCGTTGCCCTTGCGGCGTTCCGTCGGCACCGCGATCTCCCGCCGCCCGGCGAGGTAGTCGCCGGTGATCGACTTCGGCGCATCCATGATCTCCGCCGGCGTGCCGTGCGCGATCACCTCGCCGCCGTGGACACCCGCGCCGGGGCCGATGTCGAAGACGTAATCGGCCTCGCGGATGGCTTCCTCGTCGTGTTCGACCACGATCACGGTATTGCCCTGGTCGCGCAGGTTCTTGAGCGTCTGGAGAAGCCGCCCGTTGTCGCGTTGGTGCAGGCCGATGGACGGCTCGTCGAGGACGTAGAGCACGCCGGTCAGGCCCGACCCGATCTGGGAGGCAAGCCGGATCCGCTGCGATTCCCCGCCCGACAGCGTGCCGGAGGCGCGGGAGAGCGTCAGGTACTCGAGGCCCACGTTGTTCAGGAAGCCGAGCCGCTCGCGGATTTCCTTCAGGATCGCCCGCGCGATCTCGTTCTTCTGCGCGGACAGGTTCTCGGGCACCGTGGCGCACCAGTCGGCGGCCTCGCGGATCGACATCTGCACGACCTGGCCGATATGCAGCCGCTCCTCGGCGGGACCGGCGGCGGGGCCGATCTTCACCGCCAGCGCCTCCTCCCGCAGGCGGTAGCCGTGGCAGGTGCCGCAGGCGCGGTTGTTCTGGTAGCGCTCGAACTTCTCGCGCATCCATTCGCTGTCCGTCTGCTTGTAGCGCCGCTCGATGTTCGGGATCACGCCCTCGTAGCTGCGCTTGACCTCGTAGACGCGGCCGCCGTCGTCGAAGCGGAACTTGATCTCCTCGTCTCCGGATCCATACAGCAGCACCTGGTGCGCGAAGTCCGGCAGGTCCTTCCAGCGCGCGTTCTTGTCGAAGTCGTAGTGCTTCGCGATCGCCGCGATGGCCTGCTTGTGGTAGGGCGTCCCGCCTTCGGGCCAGTGCTGTTCGCTGAGGTCCATCAGCTTCAGCGTCACGTCCGGCACCACGAGGCGTTCGTCGAAGAACAGTTCGACCCCGAGCCCGTCGCAGGACGGGCAGGCCCCGAACGGCGCGTTGAACGAGAACAGGCGCGGCTCGATCTCGGGGATGGTGAAGCCGCTGACGGGGCAGGCGAAATTCTCGGAGAAGGTGATCCGCTCCGGGTCGCCTTCGGCCGGGGCCGTTTCCAGGATCGCGATCCCGTCCGCGAGGTCCAGCGCGGTGCGGAAGCTGTCTGCCAGCCGCGTCTCCGCGCCCTCGCGCACCACGATACGGTCCACCACCACGTCGATGTCATGCCGGAACTTCTTGTCGAGCGTCGGCGGCGCGTCGAGGTCGTGGAACTCCCCGTCGACCTTCACGCGCTGGAAGCCCTGCTTGCGCAGGTCCAGGAATTCCTTGCGGTACTCGCCCTTGCGGTCCCGGACGATGGGCGCGAGCAGGTAGGCGCGCGTCCCCTCCTCCATCGCCATGACCCGATCGACCATGTCCTGCACCTGCTGCGCCTCGATCGGCTGTCCGGTGGCGGGGGAATAGGGCGTGCCGGCGCGGGCGAAGAGAAGCCGCATGTAGTCGTAGATCTCGGTCACCGTGCCGACGGTGGAACGCGGGTTCTTCGACGTGGTCTTCTGCTCGATGGAGATCGCGGGCGACAGGCCGCTGATGTGGTCCACGTCCGGCTTTTCCATCATGTCGAGGAACTGCCGGGCATAGGCGCTGAGCGATTCCACGTAGCGCCGCTGCCCTTCGGCGTAGATCGTGTCGAAGGCGAGCGACGACTTGCCCGAACCCGACAGGCCGGTGATCACCACCAACTCGTCGCGGGGAATGTCCACGTCGATCGACTTGAGGTTGTGCTCGCGCGCGCCGCGCACCTCGATCTTCTTCAGCTCGGGCATGAGTTCACCAACCGGGGGATCCAGGGCCAACAGGTAGCGACAAGTCGGCGAGACTCAATCCCCGCCGCGCGCGCAACATGGAACATTAAGGGAACATTAGCAAGGCGGCGCCGGGATGGGCGGGATTTCCTGTGGATGCCTTCGGGCAGGACGAGGGCGGGCGCACCCGCGACCGGCGTGTGCCTGCCCCGGGGTCAGTCGCGGTAGTCCGGTTCCTCCCGGTCCAGCACCTCGCGGATCGCGGCCAGGTGCAGGTCGCCGCTGGTGTCGACCTCCTCCCACTGGCGCGCGGTCTTCTCGGCCACTTCGGGGGAGGCGACGTTCAGGTCCCGCCCGGTGGCGAGCGCGGTGAGGTAGGTCTCGGCCGCGCGTTCGAAGTAGTAGATCTCGTCGAAGCAGCGGGCGACGTTCGCGCCGATCGCCAGGACGCCATGCTGGCCCATGATCTGGACGTTGTGATTGCCGAGCGAACCCGCCAGCCGCTCCGCCTCCTCCGCAACGCCCATGCCGTCGAAACCGTCGTCGACGGCGACGCGGTTGTAGAACCGCATCGTGGTCTGGTCGATCGGCGGGATCACCGGGTCCTTCAGCGTCGACAGCGCGGTGGCGTACTTCGAATGCAGGTGCATCACGCAGCGGGCGCGGGGCAGTTGCCGGTGCAGCGCGCCGTGGATGTCGAGCGCGGTGATCTCCACCCCCTCGGCGCTCTCGGGATCGTTCGCGTCGACCTCCACCAGGTCCGAGGCCTTCATGTAGCGCCAGTGCTTGCCCTCCGGGTTCACGAGAAAGCGCGTGCCCTCGGGGTTCACGGCGAGGCTGAAATGATTGGCGATGCCCTCGTTCAGCCCCAGGCGCGCGCACCAGCGGAAGGCGGCGGCGAGGTCCTGGCGGTCTGCCGTGGTGGTGGTCATGCGGGTGTCCCTTTCCTGACGGCGGCCAGCGCGAGGTGGACCCCCGCCCCGGCCGCGAAGATCGTGGCGAGCAGCCATGTCACGCCCTCGTAGCCGCCGACGGCGATCACCGCGACGAGGATCGGCGTACCGAGCGTGTTGCCGAGGTTGCCCATCTGCGCCAGGCCGCCATTGGCCAGCGCCCGGTCGGCCACGGCCCCGTTCAGTTGCGGCACCGCCGCGAAGCCCGAGCCCTGCACCAGCCCGAGCGTCCCGCCGAGAAGCAGCGCCAGCGCGGGCGAGATGCCGAACGCCGCCATCGCCAACGCCACCGCGCAGGAGGCCGCGAAGCCGGCGATGGACACCGACACCGCGCTCATCACACGCAGGAGCCAGACGCCGAGCGTCATCGACGACAGGATCGACAGGAGCGGCAGGAGCCCCATCGTCAGCGCCCGCGTGCCTTCCGGCAGGGCCGGTGGCAGCACCGTCAGCAGGCTGACATAGGACAGCGTGTAGCAGAGCCACCCGGCCGCGGGCGCGGACAGGAACGGCGAGGAATAGATGCGCCCGTGCGCGAGGACGAGTTCCGAGATCCGCACCGGCTCCGGCGGGGCGGTTCGGATGCGCGGCAGGAGCGGCGCGAGGAACGCCGCCATCACCGCCATGTAGACCGCGTGAAGCAGCCACAACCCCGGCACCCCGATCCACGGCACCAGCGGCAGACCGCACCAGGCCAGCACCGCGAAGGCGACGCCGAAGAAAGTGCCCCAGAGCGTCAGGGCGAGGCCCCGGTCGCGCGGTGCCGTGACCTCGGCGATCATGGTCGGAATGGCGACCACCAGCGCGAGGTGCGCCGCGCCCTCTACGCAGCGGGCCAGGAGGAACAGCCAGAGCGGCGGGGTCAGCGCCTCGAACACGGAAATCGCGGCACCGGCGACGAGCGCCGTGAGGATCGCCCGGCGGTAGCCCAGGTGCGCCACCAGCACCCCTGCCGCCACGCCGAGCAGGATCCCGACCGCGCCGACGAGCGACACCGCGAAGCCGACCGCCGCCCCGGCCTCGGGCCAGATCGCGGGCAGGCGGTCGAACACGACGCTGACCTTGCCGTACTGCGCCGCGGCGCCGAGCCCCGCACCCCAGAGCAGCAGCACGAGCGGCCAGTCTGTGCGGTCGGGCTCGGTCATGGCCACGGGCTTGGCACCGGCGGGAGGGGGCGTCAAGCGGGCCCGGCGCGGGTTCACAAACCTCGATCCGCGTCCTAGCCTCCGCGACAAGGAATTTTGAACCGGGACGGGCCGCTGGCCGACGATGTCTGACAACACGGAGGTTTCATGATGGTCCGCATTCTCGCCGCGCTTTTCGCGCTGATCCTTGCCGCGCTGCAGGTGTCCGCACAGGACGCGGGCGGGCGTCCCGACACCATCCTCGTGCTCGACGCCTCGGGCTCGATGTGGGGCCAGATCGACGGCGTGAACAAGATCGTCATCGCGCGCGACGTGCTCGGCCGCGTGCTAGGCGAGGTGCCGGAGGACATGAACCTCGGGCTCATGGCCTACGGGCACAACCGGCGCGGCGACTGCTCGGACATCGAGATGCTGATCCAGCCCGGCCCGGGCACCCGGCTCGACATCGTGGAGGCGATCAACGGCATCAACCCGAGGGGCCGCACGCCGATGTCCGACGCCGTGGTCGCCGCCGCCGAGGCGCTGCACTTCACCGAGAACGCCGCGACCGTGATCCTCGTGTCCGACGGGATCGAGACCTGCGCGGCCGATCCCTGCGCCATCGCCCGCACGCTGGAGGAAACCGGCGTCGATTTCACCGCCCATGTCATCGGCTTCGACGTCGCCGGGGAACCGGAGGCACGGGCGCAGATGCAGTGCCTGGCCGAGACCACCGGCGGCGAGTTCCTGACCGCCGACAACGCCGAGGAGTTGACCGCGGCGCTGACCCGTGTCGCCGCCGCCCCGCCGCCGCCCCCGCCCGCGACGATCACCTTCGCCGCCCGGGTGGAGGACGGCACCGCGCCGGTCTCGCCGCTGTTCTGGTCGGTGCGGGACGGCGCGGGCAACGTGGTGTTCGATCCGGTGACGGCCCCCGGGTTCGAGGTCGCGCTGCCGGCCGGCGACTACCGCGCCGAGGTCCTGCGCGTGAACCAGGGCACGGCCCACGGCGCCGACTTCACCGTGGTCGCGGGCGAGGACCAGACCGTCGTCGTGACCCTGCCCGCCCTGCCCCCGCCGCTGACCGAGGTCACGTTCGAGGCCCGTATCGGCGGCCCCGAAGGCCCCGTCATCACCGATCCGGTGATCTGGGAACTGTCGCCCGCCGACGAAGCCGTGAACGGCGAGGACATGGCGAACCCGCTGGTCGCCACCCTGCCCCGCGCGGCCTTCACCGTCACCGCGACATGGACCGCGCAGGAGATCACCGAGAGCGTGCAGTTCGTCGTCACCGCCGATCCGCGCACCATCGCGGTCGTGTTCCCCGAACCGCTGCCCGCGGCGACGATCACCGCGCCGGCCACGGCTATCGCGGGGTCCACCATCGAGGTCGGCTGGACCGGCCCGGACGAGCGCAACGACTACATCGGCATCGGCCCGGTCGGCGCCGAGGGGTCGGATCGCTGGATCAACAGCAGCTACACCCGCGACGGCAGCCCCCTGCAACTGGTGATGCCGCCGGACCCCGGCAGCTACGAGATCACCTATTTCCGCGCCGAGGGCCGCATCCCGCTCGGCTCCGCCCGGATCGAGGTCACGCCGGTCGAGGCGAGCCTCACCATCCCGGCCGAGGCCGAGGCCGGGTCGGTGATCGACGTGGGCTGGACCGGCCCCGACTACCGCAACGACTACATCGGCATCGGCCCCGCGGGGGCCGAGGACGGCGACCGCTGGCAGAACCAGAACTACACCCGCAACGGCAATCCGCTTCGGCTCCAGGTGCCGCCGGAACCGGGCCAGTACGAGGTGATCTACGTTCTCGCGCAGGATCGCGTCGTCCTGGCCAGCGCGACCCTGACGGTGACCGAGACCCGCGCCGTGATCACGGCCCCCGCCGAAGCCGTCGCCGGGTCGACCATCGAGGTCGGCTGGACCGGCCCCGCCGCGCGCAACGACTACATCGGGATCGGCCGGACCGGTGCCGAGGGCGGAGACCGTTACGAGGAATTCACCTATGTCCGCGACGGCAACCCGCTGAGCCTGCGCACCCCGACCGATCCCGGCGCGTACGAGATCACCTACTTCTCAGAACAGGGCCGCACCCCGCTCGGCTCCGCGCCGATCACGCTGACCGAGGTCGGCGCGACGATCACCGCGCCGCAGACCGCCGAGGCAGGCGCGACGATCGAGATAGGCTGGACCGGCCCGGACTTCCACAACGACTACATCGGCATCGGGGAGACCGGCGCCGAAGGTGGCGCAAGGTGGGAGAACTTCACCTATACCCGCGAAGGCGACCCGCTGAGCCTGCTCGTCCCCGTGCGGCCGGGCAGCTACGAGATCAGCTACTTCCTGCAATCCGACCGGACCGTGCTGACGACCGTCCCGATCGAGGTCCTGCCCGTCGCCGCGAGCCTCACCGCCCCGGCCGAGGCCATCGCCGGGTCGACCATCGAGATCGGCTGGACGGGCCCCGACTACCGTGACGATTTCATCGGCATCGGGCGCAGCCACGCGCAGGGCGGGGACCGGTGGGAAAACTTTACCTACACGCGCGAGGGCAGCCCGCTCGACCTCCTGGTTCCGAGCCGGTCCGGAACCTACACGATCACCTACTTCACGCAGCAGGACCGGGTGGCGCTGGCGACCCATGAGATCACCGTCTCGGATGTCGAGGCGACGATCACGGCCCCGGCCGAGGCGGTCGCCGGATCGACCATCGAACTCGGATGGACCGGCCCCGATTACCGCGACGACTACATCGGCATTGGCGTATCGGGCGCAGACGGCGGCGACAGGTGGGAGAATTTCACCTACACCCGCGAGGGCAACCCGCTGAGCCTGCTGGTCCCGGTGCGGCCGGGCAACTACGAGATCAGCTACTTCACCAACCAGGACCGCCGCGAACTCGTCACCGTGCCGCTGACCGTCACCGAGGTCACCGCCACCCTGACGGCCCCGGCGCAGGCCATCGCGGGCGAGAGGCTGGAAATCGGCTGGACCGGCCCGGATTACCGGGACGACTACATCGGCATCGGGGAAGCCGGGGCCGAGGGCGGCGACAGGTGGGAGAACTTCACCTATACCCGCGACGGCGCACCCCTGCGGCTGCTGCTGCCGCCGCGCGCCGGGGACTACGAGATCAGCTACTTCACCAGCCAGGACCGGCGCGAGCTCGTCACCGTGCCGATCACGCTGACCATGCCCGAAGCCAGCCTGACCGCGCCCGACACCGCGCCCGCCGGATCGACGCTGGAGATCGGGTGGACGGGACCGAACTATCCCAACGACCTGATCGCCATCGCCCCCGCCGATGCCGAGGGCGGCCACCAGTGGCGGCGCAGCGTCTTCACCGACCGGGGCAACCCGGCCCGGATCGACCTGCCCGAGGACCCCGGCGCATACGTGATCCGCTACTTCATCGACCAGGACCGCACGGTGCTGGCGAGCCGGCCGATCACGCTGGAATAGGTCGACCGCCCGCGGCCGGGTTGCCGAAGCGAAGGTGCGCGGCCCCCATGACCGGGGGCCGCCACGCGGCAGGTCAGAAGTGCAGCGCCCGCCCGTAGGCGTCGAGCACGCTTTCGTGCATCATCTCGCTCAGCGTCGGGTGCGGGAAGACGGTCTCCATCAACTCCGCCTCGGTTGTTTCGAGCGTGCGGCCGACGACATAGCCCTGGATCAGCTCGGTGACCTCGGCCCCCACCATGTGCGCGCCCAGGAGCTCGCCGGTCTTGGCGTCGAAGACGGTCTTGATCATCCCCTCGGGCTCTCCGAGCGCGATGGCCTTGCCGTTCCCGATGAACGGGAACTTGCCGACCTTCACCTCGTATCCGAGTTCCTTGGCCTTGGCCTCGGAATACCCGACGCTCGCGACCTGCGGCTGGCAGTAGGTGCAGCCGGCGATGGCTTCCGGCTTCACCGGGTGGACGTTGTTCTTGCCCGCGATCAGCTCGGCGACGACGACGCCCTCGTGGCTGGCCTTGTGCGCAAGCCACGGCGCGCCCGCGATGTCGCCGATGGCATAGAGCCCGTCGACGCCGGTACGGCAGAACTCGTCGACCACGACATGGGTGCGGTCGATCTTCACGCCGAGCGCCTCGAGCCCGAGGCCCTCGACGTTGCCGACGATGCCGACAGCCGAGATCACGGTGTCGAAGTCCATCTTCTCGACCTTGCCGTCGACCTCGATATGCGCGGTCACCTTGTCCTTGGCGCGGTCGAGCTGCTTGACCATCCCCTTCTGGATGATCTTCATCTTCTGCTTCTCGAACTGCTTCTTGGCGAAGGCGGAAATCTCCGCGTCCTCGACCGGCAGGATCCGGTCCATCACCTCGACAACCGTCGTTTCGGCGCCGAGCGTGTTGTAGAAACTCGCGAACTCGATCCCGATCGCGCCGGAGCCGATCACCAGCAGCTTCTTCGGCATGTGCGGCGGTTGCAGGGCGTGCTTGTAGGTCCAGACCCGCTCGCCGTCGGCCTCCAGCCCCGGCAATTCACGCGCCCGCGCGCCGGTGGCGAGGATGATGTTCTTGGCGGTCAGCGTCTCCTCGCCCTTGTCGGTCTTGACCGAGACCTTGCCCTTGGCGGGGATCGTGGCCGCCCCCATCACGACCGTGATCTTGTTCTTCTTCATCAGGTGGCTGACGCCCGACGAAAGCTGCTTGGCCACGCCGCGGCTGCGTTTCACGACCGCGTCGATGTCGTAGTCGATGCCGTCGGCCTTCAGCCCGAACTCCTTCGCCCGGTGCATCAGGTGGAACACCTCGGACGAACGCAGCAGCGCCTTGGTCGGGATGCAGCCCCAGTTGAGGCAGATCCCGCCCATGTGCTCGCGCTCGACGATGGCGACCTTCAGACCGAGCTGGCTGGCCCGGATCGCGGCGACGTAGCCCCCCGGCCCCGCACCGATGACGATGACGTCGAAATTCTGGTCGGCCACGTTGGATCCTCCTGCGTGGGGAATTTCGTTCAACGTTAAACATTCGCCGCCGGGTCCGCAACGCGGCGGGACGACTAGCTGCCTTCGAGTTCGCGCACGACCGCGCCGTAGCCGCCACCATCCAGGAACGCGCGTTCCTCGGGGGTGGTTTCCCGCCCGAGCGCCTCGTTCCGGAACGGGAACCGTCCGAAGCGGCGGATCACCTCCCGGTGCGCGCGGGCGTGGAGGACGTTGTCATCCCCGTCCTCGCCCAGGCCCGCCTCCATCAGCCGGATCCCCTCGTCCTGGTCGGCGAGATCCTCCGAATGGACGAAGGGCATGTAGACGAACTGGCGCTCGGGCAGCGGAACCTCGCGGTCCTGCCCCGCCGCGATGGCGGCGCGCGCGATGTCACGTGCGCGGGCGTCGCCGGCGAAGGACAGCGCCGAGCCACGGTAGATGTTGCGGGAAAATTGGTCGATCAGGATCAGGAGCGCGAGCGAGCCTTCCGCCGTCTCGGCCCAGTCTGCGAAGCCGCCGTCCTGCGCCATTGCCACGGCGGGGCCGAACCGGTCGCGGATCTGCGCGTCGAGCGCGTCGTCCTGCCGGTACCACGCCTCGCGCGAGACCTCCTTGCACCAAAAATCCACGACCTCGCACGGTGTCGTCGTCATGCGGTTCTCCCCCCGGTGTCAGGCGGCGTCGTCATCCTCGGCGCTCGCCTCGGCATAGTAGTCCTGCGCCGCCTCGACCGCCACCGGCGAGGCGCCCGCGAGGATCGGGGCGTAGCTTTCGGTGGTCGTCGCCGCGGGCGCCGGGCGTACCGTCATCCGGTAGGCGGCATAGGCGCCGAGCCCGGCCATCAGGATCGCGAGGAACAGGAAGTAACCGCCCGGCCCGATCCATCCCATGACCGCGCCGACGAGGATCGGCCCCGCCACGGCGCCGACCCCGTTGATGAAGATCAGCCGGCCGCCCGCCGCCGCCATCTGCTCGGGTTCGAGGAAGTCGTTGGTGTAGGCCACGAGCAGCGCGTAGAGCGGGTTGGCGAGGCCGCCGTAGACGAAGGCCGCCGCGATGGCGAGCCAGTAGACCCCGCCGAGCAGCCAGCCGAGCACCCCGGCCACGGTCGCCGCAACGCAGACGATGAGGATCAGCAGCCGCCGGTCCATCCGGTCCGACACCCATCCGAGCGGGTACTGGAAGATCAGCCCGCCGACGTAGAAGATCGCCGCGAAGAGCGAGATCTGCGGCAGAGTCATCCCCGTCGCCGTGCCGTAGACCGCGGCCATGCCGAACATCGCGGAATAGACCCCACCCAACGCGAAGATCCCCGCGCAACCCAATGGCGAGACGTGGAAAACCTCCATCAGGCCCATCGGTTTCGTGGCCTCGAACGGCGGGATCGGCGTGACCGACAGCAGGATCGGCGCGAAGCTGAGCGAGACCAGCACCGACAGCACGATGAAGAGCGAGAAGCCGCCGGGATCGCCGAGAAGCAAGAGCCCCTGCGCCGACACGATCCCGGTCAGCTGGACGACCATGTAGATCGCGAGCGTCTTGCCCCGGTTCTCGTTCGTCGCGGCGTTGTTGAGCCAACTTTCCGCGGTGACGTAGACCGCGGAGAAGCAGAAGCCGATGATGACGCGCAGGATCGTCCAGGAGATCCAGTCGGTCATCAGCGGAAAGATGATGAGCGCCGCCGAGATAAGCGAGCCGAGCGCGGCGAAGCTGCGGATGTGCCCGACGCGGCGGATCATCTCGGGCGCGGCGCGGCTGCCGCCGAGGAAGCCCGCGAAATAGGCCGACATGACGATGGAGATCTCGGTCGTCGAGAAGCCTTCGAGATCGCCGCGCACGCCCAGAAGCGTGCCCTGCAACCCGTTCCCCACCATCAGGAGGAGGATCCCGAACAACAGCGCCCATGAATTGCGCAAGACTTCGAACATCGGACCCGCCTCGACCAGTTTACGGGTCCGACTCTCGCGGTCCCCGGGCGCTCTCTCTAGTCCCTCCGCGACGGGATCAAGAGCGAAGCGTCGCCATAGGAAAAGAATCGGTACCGCGACGCGATGGCATGGGTGTAGATCGCCCGGATACGGTCCGTGCCCATGAGCGCGGAAACCAGCATCATCAACGTCGATTTCGGCAGGTGGAAATTGGTCATCAGCGCGTCGGTAATCTTCATCGCGTAACCCGGCGTGATGAAGATGTCGGTCGCGCCGCGCCATTCGGGCAGGGTGCCGTCAGGCGCGGCGGCGGTCTCGATCAGGCGCATCGCGGTGGTGCCGACGGGAATGATGCGCCCGCCGGCCGCGCGGGTCGCGTTGATCTCGGCGGCGGCGTTGGCCGTGATCTCGCCGGTCTCGGCGTGCATCCGGTGCTGGCTCACGTCGTCGACCGTCACCGGCAGGAACGTCCCCGCGCCGACATGAAGCGTGACGAAAGACATCTCCACCCCGCGCTCGCGCAGCGCGGACAGGAGCGTTTCGTCGAAGTGCAGCGACGCCGTGGGGGCCGCGACCGCGCCCGTGTTCCGCGCCCAGACGGTCTGGTAATCCTCGCGGTCCTGCGCGTCGGCCTTGCGGCGGGCGGCGATGTAGGGCGGCAACGGCATCGCGCCCTGCCGGTCGAGCGCGGCGGAAAACGCCTCGCCGTCGCGGTCGAAGCGCAGGCGCAGGTCGGGGGCCAGCGCCTCGACCCGGGCCGAAAACCCTTCGCCGAAATCGATGCTCTCGCCGACAGCGAGTTTCCGCATCGGTTTCGCGAGCGCCGTCCAGCAGCCGTCGGCCTGCGGTTCCAGCAGCGTGACCTCGATCTTCGCCGAGACCGGCCCCTGGGCCGATTGCCGGTGCCGCTGCCCGGTCAGCCGCGCCGGGATGACCCTGGTGTCGTTCAGCACCAGCCGGTCACCGGGCCGAAGGAACCCCGGCAGGTCGCTCACCCGCGCATCGGTGATCGCGTCGCCCTCGGCCACCAGAAGCCGCGCGCTCGATCGCGGTCTCGCGGGCCGCGTGGCGATCAGCGCCTCGGGCAGGTCGAAATCGAAATCGGAAAGCTTCATCGGGTCTGCGCGGCGTCCGGTGGCGGGCGGCGGAAAATGTCGCGGAAGATGCCGGGGGTCAAGATCGACAGCGGGTTGACCGAGACGTTCGATCCCTCCGGCCCGCCGGTCAGGCGGTAGGTGACGCCGATCAACCCCTCGCGCCGGGGCGCGAACAACGCGCCGACGAGGCCGTTGATCATGTAGAACGGCGACACCACGCCCTGCATGTCGTAGCGCCGCGAGGCGACATCGTAGACCCCGTCCATCGAGATGCCCATAGACGGCCCCACGGCGGTGCCTTCGTCGAGGTAGATCGCGCGCGGCGTGATCCGGAACCGCGCGTCGATCTCGCCGAGCGCGATCCCCTCGTTGCCGAGCTGTTCCAGCAGGCCGACGACCGAGATCGCGTTCAGAAGCTCCGCCATCGCGGGCGCGTTCCGGAGCCGCGCGCCGTCGACCGAGAGCTGGCCGAGATACGACCCGGTCTCCCCCGTCGGTTGCAGGCGCAGGTCGAGCGCGCCGCCGTATCCGTTCTGGAACAGCCCCGCCGACCGCAGCACCGCGCCCGCGTCCGGCGCCTCGGCCCGGACCGCGAGCCCCGCCTGGGTGCGGGCGAGCGAGCCGCTCAGCGACGCGCCGCCGTTGACCTGGCCGCGGAACGGGCCGGACAGGCCAGGGGCGAGGTCGGCGGTCAGCCCAGTCAGGGCGATGTTGTCGGCGATCTGCAACCGGTCGAGCCGGGCGGCGATGGCGCTGCCGCCGCTGCCGCCGGATTGCGCGGGCAGGCGGCGAAGGTCGATGGTGCCGCCGTCGATCCGCACACGCGGCGCAACGCCAGCCCCCTGCCCGACCAGCGCGCCGCGCAGGTCGGCCCACGCGCCGATCTCCAGCCGCGAGAAATCGAGCGATCGCAGCCCGCCGCCCTCGGCGAGCGCGACGGAGCCTTCCAGCGCGAACCCCGGCGCGGTCAGCGCGAGCCGCGGCACGTCCGGCGCCGCGCCGAGCACGACATCCGCCTCGAACGCGCCGGTCGCCTCGGTGCCGAGCCGCCAACCAAGGCCCGGCGGCGCCAGCCCGATCCCCGACAGGTCCGACGCCAGCGACAGGCGCGGCGGTTCCTCCCGCGGGATCTCCAGCGTGAAGTCCGCCCCGCCCGCGCCGCTGACCAGCCCCGGCGGCAGCCCGATCCCGAACGCCGAAAGCGCGTCGGGGGTGATCCCGATGCGGCCTTCCGCCCGGCTGCCCTCCCCGGTGCCGAGCACCTGGCTCCACCGCCCGGTCAGCGGAACGCCGTCGAGTTCGGCACGGCCGTTCAGCGCCACCACCTCGGGCGTCACCTCCAGGTCGAGCGAGGACGCGGTCAGTACCCGGCCCGGCACCAGCGTGTCGGACCGCAGCCCGGTCAGCCTGCCCGCGGCATCGAAGGATATCTCGTCCCGCGGGATCACCCGGCGGAAGGTCAGGTCGAGCCCGACGTCGACCTCCGCGTGGCCCGAGGCGAGCGCGGCGGGGTCCAGTTCGCTGTCGGCCAGGAGGTTGACGGGGGGCAGCGACAGGAGCGACCCCGCGGCCTCCACCGGGCCGGAGACCGACAATTCGAAATGCGCGTCGGGATTGCGGGTTGCGAGGGTCGGGATCGACATGGTGGAGCCCGACAGGTCGAGCGTGCCGCCGGTCGGCGCTGCGACCTCCGCGCGCGACAGGCGCAGGGTCAGCGCGTCGCCGATCACCGAAAGCCAGCCCGACCCGTCCTCGATCGGCGGCATCCCCGGCAGGGCGGCCAGTTCCAGCCCGTCGAAGTCGAACCGGATCGCGTGCGCCGCGCCGTCCGGGCCGGTCCGGACCGACGCCGCGAAGCCGCTGATCTCGCCGTCGAGCAGGTTACGCGCGATCCAGTCCCGCGTGCCGGGGATAGCGGTCTCGGGCCAGTAGGGCAGGATGTCGCGCGCGGTCATCTCGGGGATGCGCGCATCGAGCCGTGTGGTCAGGCCCTCGTCCCCGACGCTGGCCCCGCCCCAGACCTGCACGCGCATCGGCCCGTCATACAGCACCGCCTGCCCGATGGTCAGGTCGAGCGTCGGCCGCAGGCGCAGGCGCAGGTCGAGCGCGCCGCCGTCGAAGGCGAGCGGTTCGCCGAACAGGCCCTCGGGATCGGCGTTCAGCCCCGCGAACCGGAACTGACCGGTCATGGTGCCGCCGTCCTCGTCGATCTCGGCCTGCCCGGTCGCGGTGAACGACAGCGGATCGGTGGCGAGGTCGAGCGCGTCGAACCGCAGCATCCCGGTATCGGCGTCGAAGTCGATCTCGGCGGCGATGCGCTCCACCGCGATGGCGTCGGCGCCCGAGCCCGGCTGGATCTGCCCGGCCCCGATCGTGAGCGAGCCCTGTACGTCCCCGACCACGCCGGAATCGCTGACCTGGCCGACGAGCCGCCCGTCGATCGGCGCCCGCATCAGGTCGAGCCAGGCAAGCGCGGGGCTCGCGGTGGCGAGGTCGCGCGCGGCTAGGTTCTCGAACGCAAACAGCATGTCGTTGCGGCCGAGGGCGGGGTTGCGGGTCACCGCGATCTCGATGCTGGCCGCGCGGGTCGCGTCGACCGAGCCCGAGATCAGCAGCGTCAGCGCCGCCCCCTTGCGTTCGAGCCTGAGCGCCGCGTCCTGCGATTGGATGATCTGCCCGGTCACCGCGTCGGCCATCAGCAGCACCAGCCCCTGGCCCGATACCTCCTCCAGTTCCGAGAAGGCGGGTTCGGCGAACATCGCGTCGATCCGGGCGAGCGTTTCGGTGATGCCGCGTTCCGCCGCCGCGCCAGAGGCCGACAGCGCCACGTCGATCACCCCGTCGACATCCCGCGACAGCCGCATCCCCGCCCCGTCGAGCCGCACCCGTTTCGGCCGGATCTGCCCGGTCAGGAGCGCGCCGCCGTCGAGCAGCACCGAAACCTCGGGAAAATACGCGCGAAGCCCGTCACCGTCGCGGAGCGACACGCCGCTCAGCACGATCTCGGGCGTGAACCGGCCCTCGGGCAACGCGATGCCGATCTCGTCGACGCTGACGTCGTTGGCCTCCATCGCGGCGTCGAGCCGGGTCGCGATGCGGGTCTCGACCGCCTCGGGCAGCCGGATGCGGTTGTCGGTGGCCGCCCAGATCGCGATCAGGCCGAACAGGACCGGCGCGAGGATCAGCAGCCCCGCCACCTCGACGACGCGCAGGAGGATACGCCGCTTGCGCCCGCGCCGGCGCGGCGGTTTCCTGGGTGTCGCCTCGGCCTCCTGCGGCACTGTCGCGGCGTCGCTGTCGGTCATGCCCGTCCTGTTCCAGCCGGTGCCCCGCCGGCCCCTTTAACTTCGCCGAAACTCGGCTAGCTTGCAAACCGCGAGACCAGTGGGAGAAACCAGACCATGCCCGAGATCGGCGAAACCGCGCCCGACTTCACCCTGCCCCGCGACGGCGGCGGCGAGATCACCCTGTCGGAGCTGCGCCCGAAACAGGTGGTGCTGTATTTCTACCCCAAGGACGACACCTCGGGCTGCACCAAGGAGGCCATCGCCTTCACCGGGCTCGGATCCGAGTTCGAGGCCGCGGGCGCTGTCGTCATCGGGATCTCGAAGGACAGCGTTGCCAAGCACGACAAGTTCATCGCCAAGCACGAACTCGGCGTCGCGCTGGTGTCGGACGAGAACAGCGATGTCTGCGAGCGCTACGGCACCTGGGTCGAGAAAAGCATGTACGGCCGCAAGTACATGGGCATCGAGCGCGCGACCTTCCTGATCGACGGTGACGGCAAGGTGAAACAGGCCTGGCGCAAGGTGAAGGTGCCGGGCCACGCGGAGGCCGTGCTGGAGGCGGTGAAGGCGGGTTGAGCAACCTGCCCGGCAGCCTCGCGGAGATGTCGGTGGCGGTCCTGTCCACCGCCGACGGCCGCGCCAAGACCGCGCTGTCGCGGTGGTGCGCGGCCGAGTGGACCCGGGCGCGCGAAGAGGGCGAAAGGCTGCCCATCGGGTCGTTCGCGCCGCCGGACCGCCCTGCGCGGCCGGACCGTCCCGAACTCCTCGATCCCCGCGACGTGCCCCGGCGCAGGCCGGGGACGGAGGCCGGGCGCATCGCCCTTCTCCATGCCGTCGCGCATATCGAGCTGAACGCCGTGGACCTGCACTGGGACATCATCGCGCGCTTCACGGATACCCCGATGCCCGCCGGTTTCTACGACGACTGGGTGAAGGCCGCGGACGAGGAATCCAAGCATTTCAACCTGATGTGCGACTGCCTTGAAGCGATGGGCAGCCATTACGGCGCCCTGCCCGCCCACGCGGGGATGTGGCGCGCGGCGGAGGACACCCGCGACGACCTCCTGGCGCGTCTCGCCGTCGTGCCGATGGTGCTGGAGGCGCGCGGGCTCGACGTGACACCGGGCATGATCGAGGTGTTCCGCAAGGCCGGGGCCGCCGATGCGGTCGCTGCGCTGGAGACGATCTACGCCGAGGAGGTCCACCACGTCGCCTACGGCTCCAAGTGGTTCCATTTCCTCTGCGGGCGGGCCGACGCGGACCCGGTCGTGGTCTTCCACGATCTCGTCCGGCGGCACTTCCACGGCAACCTCAAGCCCCCCTTCAACGAGGAAAAGCGCGCCGAGGCCGGGATTCCGCCCGATTTCTACTGGCCGCTGGCAGAGGCGGAATCCTGACCCGCCAGATCGGCGGATTATTGCCGGAACCGGGGCCTGACACGGCGTAACCCCCCGGAGTTGCGATAAATCATTGTCCGGATCCGCCCGATGGGCTACCCCGACCGGGAAGGATCTGAAGGGACGACACGGCGCCTGGGGCGCCACACGACCAGCGTAACAATACGAGGCGAGCGTGACGTGTTCTCACGGCTAACAGACCGCATCAACGCGGCACTCGAACGGCATCTTCCGGAACAGCGTCTGTTCCTCAAGTCAGACCAGGGCATGCGGTTCGTCCGCCTGAAGCCCGGCACACAGGCCACCATCATCCTCGGCGGAGCGCTCTTCGTGGGCTGGACCGCCATCGTCACCTCGATTTTCCTGATCGATACCATTTCCGCAGGCTCCGCCCGCGACCAGGCCGAGCGCGAACAGCTCGCCTACCGCACCCGGCTCAACCAGATGTCCGAACAGCGCGACGCGAACCTCGCCGCCGCGCACCAGGCCCAGTCCCGCTTCGCCGTCGCGATGCAGGAAGTGTCCGACATGCAGTCCCGCCTGCTGGCGTCCGAGGAGCGCAGGCGCGAGCTTGAGACCGCGGTCGACGTGATCCAGACCACCCTGCGCCGGACCATGAGCGAACGCGATGCCGCGCGCGAGGAAGCCGAGCAGTACCGCGCCGAGATCGAGAGCGAGACCGGCGAGAGCTTCTCCGCCGCCAGCCGCCAGCGCGACCTGGAAGCCACGCTGGAGATGCTGACCGCCGCGCTGAGCGATGCCGCGCTCGAACGCGACGGCGCCTCCGCGGCCGAGCACGAGGCCTACGCGATGGTCGACCAGCTCCAGTTCGAAGCCGACCTCGCACGCGAGCGCAACCAGCGGATCTTCAGTCAGATCGAGGATGCGGTGGCCATGTCGATGGAGCCGCTGCAGGACATGTTCGACGCCACCGGCCTGCCGACCGACCAGATCCTGCGCCAGGTTCGCGAGGGATATTCCGGCCAGGGCGGCCCGCTGATGCCGATCACCATGTCGACCCGCGGCGAGGCTCCGGACGAGATCTCGGTCCGCGCGAACGAAGTGCTTGGCGCGCTTGACGAACTGAACGTCTACCGCATGGCCGCGCAGCAGATCCCGCTGTCGATCCCGGTCAATGGCGGGTTCCGCTACACCTCGGGCTTCGGCTACCGCACCGACCCGATCAACGGCGGCCGCCGGATGCACTCCGGCACCGATTTCGCCGGCTCCTCCGGCACCCCGATCGTCGCCACCGCCGAGGGCACCGTTGTCTTCGCCGGCCGTCAATCCGGCTACGGCAACGTGATCGAGATCCGTCACGCCTTCGGCGTCATGACCCGCTACGCCCATCTCTCGCGCATCCGGGTGAGCGAGGGGGAAAGGGTCTCGCGCGGGGAGAGGATCGGTGATATGGGGAGCACCGGACGATCGACCGGTACACATCTGCACTACGAGGTGCATGTCGATGACGAACCGGTCAATCCCATGACCTTCATCAGGGCAGGACAAGATGTTTTCTAAATCCAAGATCAACGAGCCTGGGCCGAAACAGGGCGACACGAGCGCGTCCGACCAGTCCCACGCCTCCTCCCCCGCCCCCACAACCGGAACGAGCCCCGCACCCTCCATGAATCAGGCACCCAAGGCCAAACCGCCCGCATCGACGCTTTCCGCCGACCTCACCATCGTGGGGAACATCCGCAGCACCGGTGACATCCTCGTCGAAGGCACCGTGCAGGGCGATATCCGCGCCCACCTGCTGACCGTTGGCGAAGGCGCGACCGTCGAGGGCGAGATCGTGGCCGACGACATCGTCGTGACCGGCCGGGTGACCGGCAAGGTGCGCGGTCTGAAGGTCCGGCTGACTTCCAGCGCGGTGGTCGAGGGCGACATCATCCACAAGACCATCGCCATCGAGAGCGGTGCGCATTTCGAAGGCTCGGTGCAGCGGCAGGAAGACCCGCTCGCCGGCGGCCCCGGCGCCCCGAAGCCGAGCGCGGCACAGGCCGCCTCCGCCGCGCCGAAACCGGCCGCGCCCTCCGCGCCGACGCCGAAGCCGGCCGAGACCAAGGCCTGACCCGGCCGCCCGCGTGACCCACGCGGAAGACACCGGACAGATCGACCGAAAGCCGGGCCCCGTGCCCGGCTTTTGCGCGCCCGGGGACCGGCGTTTCGTCCTGATCGCGGCGATCCTCGCGTCCGCGCTCGGTTTCATCGACGGCACGCTCGTCGCGCTGGCCCTGCCGGTGATGCGCGAGGGGCTCGGCGCCTCGCTGGCCGAGGCGCAGTGGATCCAGAACGGCTATCTCCTGCCCCTTTCGGCACTGATCCTGCTCGGCGGCGCGCTCGGCGACCGGTTCGGGCTCGCGCGGGTGTTCTCTCTCGGGATCGGCGTCTTCGTCGCGGCCTCGCTGCTCTGCGCGGCCGCGCCTACGCCCGGCATCCTGATCGCGGCGCGCGTGGTCCAGGGGATCGGCGCGGCGATGATGGTGCCGGGGTCGCTCGCACTCATCGCGCGCGCCTACCCGCGCGAGGAGCGGGGCCGCGCGATCGGGATCTGGGCCGCGGCCTCCGCGCTCACCACGGCGATCGGCCCGATCCTCGCCGGCCTCGCGCTCAGCTTCGGCGGGCCGGGCATCTGGCGGTTCCTGTTCGCGATCAACCTGCCGTTCGGCGCTATCGCTCTCTGGCTCGTCGTGACCCGCGTGGCCCGCGACCCCGCGCGGCCCGACCGCCCGCTCGACCTGCCGGGCGCGGCCCTGGCCACGGCAGCGCTCGGACTGCTCGCCGCGGGCCTGACCGAGGGCGGCCATGCCACGCTCGCCGCCATCGGGATCGGGCTCATGGCCGCCTTCGTTGCCTGGGAGGCACGTGCGCCTGCACCGATGATCCCGCTGTCGCTGTTCCGCGACCGCGGCTTCGCCGCCGCGAACGCGTCGACCCTCCTGCTCTACTTCGCGCTGTCCGCGGTCATGTTCTACCTGCCAATGCTGCTGGTGGCGGGCTGGCGGGAACCGGAGATCAGCGCCTCGGCCGCCTTCGCGCCGCTGTCGGTCATGATCCCCGCCCTGTCTGCCCGCGCCGGCGCGCTCGCAACCCGGCACGGCCCCGGCCCGCTGATCGGCGTCGGCGGGCTGCTTGTCGCGGCGGGATTCACCGCGCTGGCCCTGGTCGTCCCGAGCCACGAGATGTGGACCCGCGTCCTTCCCGCGACGACGCTGATGGGGGTCGGCATGGGCCTCGTCGTCGCGCCGCTGTCGACCGCGATCATGGCCGCCGTGCCCGAGGATCGCTCGGGCACCGCGTCGGGCATCAACAACGCGGTCGCGCGGATGGCAGGCATGATCGCGGTTGCGGTGCTCGGCACGCTGGCGGCCGCGGTCTACGGCGCGGCGGGCGGCACCGGCAGCTACGGCGCGTTCTCGGACGCCGCCGGGCACGTCGCGGCGATGGACCGCGCGTTCCAGGCGGTGGCGCTGTCGGCGGGCGCCGCGGCGGCGTTCGGCGCGATCCTCGCGCTCGTCTTCATCCCGCGGCAGCGCAGCTAGGCGTCGGCGGGAACAAGGGCGCGGCGGTAGATGTGCCAGGTCGCGTGGCCGAGCATCGGGAACACCACGATCAGCCCCAGGAAGGCCGGGATCATCGCCGCGAAGGTCAGCACCGCGATGATGACGCCCCATGACAGCATCACGCCCGGATTGCGGAGCACCACCGAGAAGCTGGTGATCATCGCGGTGACGTAGTCCAGTTCCTTGTCGAGCAGCAGCGGCAGCGACACCACCGTGATCGCGAACAGGATCGTCGCGAAGATCGCGCCGAAGGCGGACCCCACGGCCAGCATCAGGAGACCCTGGGGTTCCAGCAGGAAGGCGTAGGAGGTCGAGACGTTCACCAGCGTCATGCGCCCGAGGAACAGGGCGAAGAGCATGTGGGCGAAGAACGACCAGAACAGGAAGTAGACGATGATGACCCACGCCATCGACGGAAGCTGCCGGTTGCGCTGGCGCCAGATCACGCCGAGGATCTCGCGGATGGTCCAGCCCTGCCCCTGTTCCAGGCGGTGTGAGATCTCGTAGAGCCCCGCCGCCGCGAACGGGCCGAGCAGCGGGAAACCGACCGTCACCGGCAGCGCCCACCAGATCTCTCCCGCGCGGAACATGAGCCAGTAGATGAGCAACCCGCCAAGCGCGTAGAACACGCCGAAGAACAGCCCCATCGCGGGGGCGCGGCGAAAGTCCCGCCAACCGGAGGCCAGCGCCGCGCGCAAGTCCGACAGGTGCATCTCGGCCACCGCCGGAACCGCCGAGGGCGCGATATGCCCGCTTGCATCCGTCATCGGTATCCCCCCTGTCACCGCCGCGCGGGGGGCGTGCCCCCATGCGTCCTCCTCCGCCCCGGACTATAGCGGAGCGCGGATCGGGCGGACAAGCGCGCGGGTCTCGCGGCGCGGCGCGGGGTCAGTCGGCGCGGGCGTCGGCGCGGCTCTTGCCGCTGGCATCCATCGCCAGCGTCGAGGCCATGAGCCCGTCGAGATCGCCGTCGAGAACGCTCTGCGTGTCGGAGGTCTCGTAGCCCGTCCGCAGGTCCTTCACCATCTGGTAGGGTTGCAGGACGTAGGACCGGATCTGGTTGCCCCACCCGGCATCGCCCTTCGCTTCGTGCAGCGCATTGACCTCGGCGTTCCGCCGGTCGAGTTCCATCTGGTAGAGCCGCGATTTCAGCGCCTTCATGGCGATGTCGCGGTTCTGGTGCTGCGACTTCTCGGAACTGGTGACGACGATTCCGGTCGGGTGGTGCGTGATCCGCACGGCGGAGTCCGTCGTGTTGACGTGCTGGCCGCCCGCGCCCGAGGACCGGAACGTGTCGATCCGGATGTCGGCGGGGTTCACCTCGATCTCGATGTTGTCGTCGATCACCGGGTAGGCGCCGACGGCCGCGAAGGAGGTCTCGCGCGTGCCCTTGCCGAAGGGCGAGATCCGCACCAGCCGGTGCGTGCCGCTCTCGGACTTCAGCCAGCCATAGGCGTTGTGGCCCTTGATCTGGTAGGTGACGGACTTGATCCCGGCCTCGGCGCCGGGCTGCTCTTCCTGCAACTCGACCTCGAAGCCGCGGCTTTCGGCCCACCGGACATACATCCGCGCCAGCATCGCCGCCCAGTCGCAGGCCTCGGTCCCGCCCGCGCCGGCCTTGATCTCCAGGAAGCTGTCGTTCGGGTCGCTCTCGCCGTTTAGGAGCGCCTCCAGCTCCTTCTGCGCGGCGGTCTCGACCAGCTTCGCCAGCGCCGCCTCGGCATCGGCCACGACTTCCTCGTCGCCCTCGGCCTCGCCGAGCTCGATCAGTTCCACGTTGTCGGTAAGCGCGCCCGCGATCGTGTCGTAGGTGCCCATCTGGTCGATCAGCGTCTGCCGGTCGCGCATCAGCTTCTGCGCCTTGGCCTGGTCGTTCCAGAGATCGGGATCCTCGATCATGGCGTTGAATTCCTCGAGCCGGTGCGGCGCGGTCTCGCGGTCCATCCGCTGCGCCAGGAGCTTCAGCGAATTCTGCACCTTCTCGACATGGCCCTGGGTCTCGGCCCGCATGACGTTCCTCTTCGTAACTCAGGGGTGTGATCTAGCCGCCCGGCGGGGCCGCTGCAAGCGCGGCCCGGCCTAGTAGAGCCCGCCCGAACTCAGCGTTCCGAAGTCGGTGCCGGTCGGGACCTCGGCGTTTTCGCCGGTGGCGGTGGTCACGGTCTGGCGGTCGGGCGCGATCACGGTCTCGTCGCTCGCGTCCTCGCCGCGGCCGAACATCGGCAGGTTCGATCCCATCGCGAACCCGCCGTCGATGTAGCCGAGCAGGCCGAAGCCGGGTTCCTCGCCGGTGCGGAAGTATTCCTGCACCACGTACTCGCCCCAGGACCCGTCGGGCAGGCGCTGGCCCGTGTAGCGGTCGATGGGGAAGAAGCGGCCGCCCGGCGGCACCTCGAACGGGCCGCCGCCGTATTCCTCGATCGCGGTCTGCATGAACTCGTTGAAGACCGGCCCGCAGATGCCGCCGCCCGAGGCCGCGCGACCGAGGCTTCGCGGCTGGTCGTAGCCGATGTAGCAGCCCGCCACGATGGTCGAGGAAAAGCCGACGAACCACACGTCGCGGGCCTCGTTCGTGGTGCCGGTCTTGCCCGCGATCGGTACCGGCAGGTTGACCGTGCCGGACGCCGTGCCGCGCTGGACGACGCCCTGCATCATGGAGGTGAGCTGGTAGGCGGTGATCGGGTCCATCACCCGCTCGCGGTTCGAGACGATACGCGGGCCGAAGCCTTCGGGCAGGTCGGGCAGTTCGCAATCGGTGCAGAGCCGCTGATCGTGGCTGTAGACGGTGGTGCCGAACCGGTCCTGCACCCGGTCGACCAGCGTGGGTTCCACCCGCTCGCCGCCGTTGGCGAACATCGCGTAGGCCGCGACCATGCGGAACAGCGTGGTTTCCTGCGACCCGAGGGAGTTGGCGAGGTACGGCGCGAGATCGTCGTAGACGCCGAAGCGTTCGGCATAGGCCGCGACCCGGTCCATGCCGATTTCCTGAGCCAGCCGCACGGTCATCAGGTTCCGCGACCGCTCGATCCCGGTGCGAAGCGGCGCGGGGCCGTAGAACTCGTGGCTGGCGTTGGTCGGCCGCCAGATGCCTTCCTCGGTCTCCACCTCGATCGGCGCGTCGATGACGATGGTGTTCGGGCTGTAGCCGGAATCCAGCGCGGCGGCGTAGACGAAGGGCTTGAAGCTCGATCCCGGTTGCCGGGTCGCGAGCGTGGCGCGGTTGAACTCGGACGCCTGATAGGAAAACCCGCCCTGCATCGCCAGCACGCGGCCGGTGTTCACGTCCATCGCCATGAACCCGCCCTGCACCTCGGGGATCTGGCGGAGCGACCAGCGGCGGAAGCTGCCGTCGCCGTTGTTAAGCCGGCGCACCAGCACCACGTCGCCCACGTCGAGCAGGTCGCCCGCCACCCGCGCGCGGTTGCCGCGGTTGCCGTCCGCGTCCACGGGCCGGGCCCAGGTCACGTCCTCGGCGGGGATGAAATGGCCGTCCTCGTCCTCGGCGACACCCTCGATCCCGATCCGGGCGGCGCTGTCGCCGACCGACAGGACCACCGCGGGATGCCATCCCTCGACATCGCGGGGCACGTCGGCGGCGGCCAGCGCGGCGCGCCAGTCGGCCTCGGTGCCCAGGAGATCCGGTTCGACTTGGTCCTCCGGCCCGCGGTAGACGCCGAGGTTGCGGTCGAAATCCTCGAGCGCGCGGCGCAGCGCCACCTCGGCCGCGCGTTGCAGGCTTTCGTCCATCGTCGCGCGCACCGAATAGCCCGCCGACAAGAACCGGTCCGAGCCGAAATCCTCGGACAGCTGCCGCCGGATCTCGTCGGTGAAGTAGCTCCGCGGCGGAATGGAGCGCTGGAACGGGTCGATGGCGCCGCTCTGGACGGTCTCGAGCGGCGTGGCGATGGCTGTCTCGTACTCCGCGTCGGTCAGGTATCCGTTCTCCCACATCTCGCGCAGCACGAAGTCGCGCCGCGCAACGGCGCGCTCGGTGTAGCGGACGGGGTGGAAGCGGGCGGGGTTCTGCGGCAGGCCGGCGAGGTAGGCCGCCTGCGCCGGTGTCAGTTCCGACAGCGCGGCGTCGAAATAGGTGCGCGCCGCGGCAGCGATGCCGTGGGCGTTCAGGCCGAACTCGATCTCGTTGAGGTAGACCTCGATGATCTGTTCCTTCGACATGGATTGCTCCATGCGGACGGCAAGGATGATCTCCCGGATCTTGCGCTCGATGGTCCGGTCCGAGGACAGGAGCAGGTTCTTCGCCACCTGCTGCGTGATGGTGGAGGCGCCGCGCAGGGTCTCGCCCCGCGTCACCACAGCGTCGATCACCGCGGCGACCATCTGGCGCGCGTCGAAGCCGCCGTGCTCGAAGAAGTTGCGGTCCTCGGCCGAGATCACCGCCTCCATCACGAGGTCGGGAATGTCCTCGGCCGAGACGTAGATGCGGACCTCGCCCTCGCGGCTGAACTCGTCCATGATCTGCCCCTCGCCCGAGTAGATCCGGCTGATCGTGGCGGGGTTGTACTGGGCCAGTGTCTGGTGGTCCGGCAGGTCGCGGGAATACATGAAGATGATGCCGCCGATACCGATGGCGGCCATGACCAGCCCGTTGAACACGAGGCTGAACAGCGCGCCGAAGATACCGATCACGAACCGCAACATTCCGGGGGCCTGCCTCATGGGAACGGGTGCATGGCTTATACGCGGGGACGGCCGGGGGGTCAAAAGGCGCGGTGCGCTTCCGGCGATCACGATTTTCGGGCAGGCTCCGCGCCATGCGCCCCGAGGACACCCTTGCGATCTACGAAGCCGAGGCCGCGACCTGGACCGCCGCGCAGCGCCCGGCGGACTGGCAGGTGCCGGTCTTCGCCGAGGCGCTGGCCGGGCAGGTCGGCGCGCGCGTGCTCGATCTCGGCTGCGGCAGCGGGCGGCCGGTAGCGGAATGGTTCGTGGCGCATGGGGCGGCGGTCACCGGCGTCGACGGCGCGCGGGCGATGATCGACCGGTTCCGCGCTTTCCTGCCCCACGCCGAGGCGATCGAGGCCGACATGCGCGGGCTTGCGCTCGGGCGCCGCTTCGACGTGATTCTCGGCTGGAACAGCTTTTTCCACCTGCCCGCCGCGGACCAGCGCGCGATGATCCCGGTCTTCGCCGCCCATGCCGCCCCCGGCGCCCGGCTCCTGCTGACGACCGGCCCCGCCGAAGGCGACGCCTGGGGCCGCGTCGGGGCATCCGATGTCTGGCACGACAGCCTCGCGCCGGACAGCTACCGGGCGCTGTTCGATGTTCACGGCTTCGACGTCACCTGGTTCCGTCCCGAGGACCCGGACCTCGCGCGGCATTCCGTCTGGCTCGCTCGCGCGCGCTGACGGGCGGACTACTGGCGCAGGAGCGTCGCGCGGGTGGCGTCGGTCTCCGCCCAGTCGAGGATCGCGTCGCGCAGGGCCGCCTGCATCTCCGCCCGCCACGCGGGATCGAGCAGGCGGTCGCGGTCGTCGGGATCGGACAGGAAACCGACCTCGACCAGGACGGATGGGATGTCGGCGGCCTTCAGCACGGTGAACCCGGCCTCCAGCCGGGGATGGCGGTGGAGGTTGCCCGTCGCCGCCGCGATCCCCTCCACCATCCGGTCTGCGAGCGCGTCCGACCGGGGGTCGGTTTCGAGCCGCGCGAGGTCCATCAGCACGCCCGCCACCGCGTCGTCCGACCCCGACAGGTCGACGCCCTGCAACAGGTCGGCCCGGTCGAAGCGTTCGGCCAGCGCCGCCGAGGCCGCGTCGGAGGCGTCGGCCGACAGGGTATAGACGGTCGCGCCGGTCGCCCGCCCCTCCGCCAGCGCGTCGGCATGGAGCGAGATGAAGGCGTCGGCCCCGGCGGCGCGGGCGATCGACACGCGTTCCGGAAGCGGCACGAAATCGTCGCCCTCGCGCGTCAGGACGACCTCGACCCGGCCGCTGCGGCGCAGGAGATCGCGCAACTCGCGCGCGAAGAGGAGCATCAGGTCGGCCTCGCGCTCGCCCCCCGCCTCAGCGCCCGGATCGACCCCGCCGTGTCCCGGGTCGAGCACGATCACCAGCGGCCCGTCGCGTTCCACGATCCCCGGCGCGGCGGCGGTGACCGCCGGCGCGGGTTCGGCTGCGGCGGCGAACCCCTCGGCGTCGGTCGGGAACAGCTGCACGAGGATGCGGGCGCTGCCGTCCTCGGGGTTCGTTTCCATCGCCGCGGCGTTAACCTCGTGATAGCCATCGAGCGTCAGCACCATGCGCGACCACCCGGCCCTCTCGCCCGCGGCCCCGGTCGCCACCGCCGTTACCGACGCGGCGTCGTCGAAATCCTCCGGCAGCCCTTCCCAGGTGACTTCGCTGAGGTCGATCACGAGCCGCGGAGGCCCGTCGATGGTGTAAACGCGGAACGGCACCGCCTGGCTGAGGTCGAGGAAAATTTCCGTGCCACGCCGAGGGTTATCGGTCATTGCGCCGTTTTCGACCCTCGCCAAGGCGCGGAATTCCTGTGCAGTGGCGGAAGCTGGCGCAAAAACCACAAGCAGCGCGAAAAATAGGAGGAATTCTGCTCGTCTCATCGGTCTTGCCGCCGAAATGTTGTGAAATACTTCTAGCAGGGACACGCTGCCGGACCAAGGCCCCGCTTTGATCGTAATTATGCCTTAGTTCCCCTCGAAGGTTAACCATACCCCGGAACTCGCCATGCCAGATCGACGCCCCATGATCCTCGACCATCCCTCCCTCGCGCAGCACATCGTCTACCGGCTCTGGCGGCTTCGCCGCGTGCTGGTACTCGTCCCCGCCCTGGTCCTTGCCGCCGCGCTCATCGCGGGCACGGTCGGAGGCACGGCCAGCGCCTTCCACGATCCCGCCGTGATCGCGCGCTACATCGCCGCTGCGGCCGCGATCACCACCGTGGCGGTGGTGCTCCTGCCGACGGCGCCGTTCGAAATTCTCGCCGCCGGGCTCGTCGCCGCGGCCTTCACCGCCGCCGAACCCTGGATTGGGCCGCTCATGTCCGAAGGCGCGCAGGTCGGCCCGTTCGAACCGATGTGGCTTCGCGTGGCGCTCGGCGCGGTGGTCGCGCTCGCGTCCTGGATCGCGCTCGTCTCCGTCGTCACCGCGGTGTCGATGTCGCTGCCGCCCTCGCGCCGCCTGATGCACTACGGCCTGACCGTGGCCGGGTTCGAGCCTTCGGGCCTGCGCAAGGCGCTGGACATTCCGCCGGGCACCCGCCGCGGCCTGATCGCCGTGGGCCTGCCCGACCGCGACGGTTTCTCGACCGTGACCCGCCACATGCGGATCCACGATCCCGAGACGCTCGACCTCGTCGATACCGCGGTCAGCTACCAGAGCCGCACGGTGTCGAAGACCTGGAATTCCGACGTCTACGAAACCCGCTCCGACCAGACCGGCGAAGCGCTGGTGCGGATGGAATACGCCCCGGCCCGCGACGGCACCCGGATCGACGTTTACGAGGATGCGGGCATGCTCGACCCGTTCTCGGCGCTGCACTTCTGGCTCGGCGACTGCGGCCGCGATGCCCTGCGCGAGCGGATCGACGAGGCCCTGCGCCTGCCCTGCCCCGCCATCGTGCGGCTGCCGCAGCGCTCCCTGCTCTGCACCGTGGCCCGGATGATCCGCCGCCGCGGCCAGTCCGAGGTCGAGGCCGCGCGCCCCTGACGCGTCGGGCGGGCGACCCGCCCCGATCCACGGCACGGCTACAATGATACGACCCAGCGTCTTACCGACGCCGGGTCTTTTCATGTGCCCCCCGGCTTGGCCACGGGTCCATGCCCCGTCCCGGTCCCGCCTGAATCCTGCCGGATTGGGATGCCACGACCGGAACATGACCGACCGCGTTTCGCCGCTCCGCCACGCCGCCTACCGCCTGAAGATGCGCTGGCACGTCGTCGCCCTGACCGTCCTTCCGGTCCTCGCCGGGGCCGTCTTCGCGGGTGCGGTCGGGGGCGTTTTCAGCGCCTACTACGCGCCGGAGGAGATCCTGCGCACGGTCGCCATCGCGACCATTCTGGCCACGGTGGCCACGTTGCTCCTGCCCGCCTGCCCGTTCGAGCATGTCGCGGCCGGGATCGTCGCGGGCGTCATCGTGGGGGCGGAGCCCTGGCTCGGCGACCTATTCCAGCCAGAGTTCAAGGGCGGCGCGTTCACCCCGCACTGGGTGCGGGCGGCGCAGATCGGCGGCGCCGCCTTCATGCTCTGGTCGCTGGTGCTGGCCGGGATCGTGAAGCTCTGCCAGCTTGTTCCCGCGCCGGTTCGCGGCTACCGCTACCGGCTCACCCTCGGCCGCGCCGCGCCACGGGACATCCGCGCCGCCTTCGCCCTTCGCCCGGGCGAAACTTCGGGCGGGCTCAGCTACGGGGCGCTGGAATGGGACGGGTTCGTCCCGGTTCGGACCAGCGTGCAGATCCACGACCCGCTTACCTACGCGATGACCGAATCCGAGTTCCGCTACGCGATCCGCGCGGTCAGCGACGACGGCGAGACCGAGGTGCTGGAGGTGCGCCCCTCCGGCGGCGGCGCACCCTACACGATGCGGCGGCGTATCCGGTCCGCGGGCCGGGGCACCCGGATCGAGGTCGAGGAGGACTGCCCGCTTCCCGATCTGCTGACATGGCTGGACCTGCACCTGATGCGCGCGGGGCCGGACCTCCTGCGGTCTCACACCGATCTGGCCCGCGGCCGACCGACGCCTGCGATCCGGAACCTGCCGCACCGGTCGTTCGCGGCGACGGTCGCCCGGTTCACCCGCCTGCCGCGGCCGAAGGCGAAGCCCTCCGACGCATGAAGTCCTGCACCCGCGCGACACCTTCCACGATCTCGTCCGTCGCGCCCGCGTAGCTAAACCGCAGCCAGACCGCCCCCCGCGCCTTGTCGAAGTCGAGCCCCGGCGTGACCGCGACGCCCGCCTCGTCGAGGACCTCGGCGGCGAAGGCGGGGCTGTCATCGGTGAAGTCGGACACGTCGGCGTAGACGTAGAAGGCCCCATCCGCCGGGGCGATCCGCGTAATGCCGGCTGCCGCGAGCCCGTCGATCAGGACCTGCCGGTTGCGGGCGTAGACCCGGACATGGCCGTCGAGCTCCGCCCGGCCCTCGGGCGACAGCGCGCCGAGCGCGGCGACCTGGCTCGCGTGCGGGGCGCAGATGAACATGTTCTGCGCCAGCCGCTCCACCAGCCGCACGTGAGCCACCGGAACGACCAGCCAGCCGAGCCGCCAGCCGGTCATCGAGAAGTACTTCGAGAAGGAATTGACGACGTAGACCTCGTCCGTGACTTCGAGCGCGCTGATCGCGCGGCCCTCGTATTGCAACCCGTGGTAGATCTCGTCCGACACCATCGCCGCCCCGGCGTCGCCGCAGGCCGTGGCCAGCGCCCGGAGCGCGTCGCGGCCGAGCATGGTGCCGGTCGGGTTCGCGGGCGAGGCGACGATGAGGCCGGACAGGTCCTCCGTCACGTCCTCCGGCCGCGGCTGGAACCGGCTTTCGGGCGAGGTGGGCAGGGCCACCGGCTCCAGCGACATCGCCCGGAGGATCTGCCGGTAGGACGGGTAGCCGGGTTCGCCGAGCCCGACCTTCTCGCCCGCGTCCCAGAGCGCCGAGAAGGCCAGGAGGAACGCCCCCGACGCGCCGGCGGTGACGATCACGCGGGCGGGGTCGAGGTCCAGCCCGTACCATTCCGCGTAGAGCGCCGCGATGGCGGTCCGCAGGTCCGGCAGGCCGAGCGCGACGGTGTAGCCGAGCGGCCCGGCCTCCATCGCAGCCGCGAGCCGGTCCCGCGCGGCCTTCGGCGCGCCGGTGCCGGGCTGGCCGACTTCCATGTGGATGACGTGCCGACCCGCCGCCTCAGCCCGCCGCGCGGCCTCCATCACGTCCATCACGATGAAGGGATCGACCTCGCCGCGGGTTGAATGTCGCATCACTTGCTCCGTATTCTGCGCCCGCAGGTTCAAGCAGCCGGGGCCGGACGGGTCAATGCGCATCCTGCGAGCCGATTTCCGCACGCGGCGACACCGCCGCCGCTGCCCGACCTGACAACTCAGAGGAACCGCCATGTCCCTCCGCCGCATCGCCCCCGCGCTCTGCCTGGCCGCCGCCTGCCTCGCCACCCCGGCGCTGGCCACCGACATCGACAACATGACAGAGGCCGAGCGCGAGGCGTTCCGGACCGAGGTCCGCGCCTATCTCCTCGAGAACCCCGAGGTTCTGATGGAGGCGATCTCGGTGCTGGAGGAACGGCAGGCCAATGCCGAGGCCGAACGCGACCTGCAACTCGTCGCCGCCAATGCCCCGGCGCTGTTCGGCATGGAGGGCGACTACGTTCTCGGCAACCCCGACGGCGACATCACCGTGGTCGAGTTCCAGGACTACCGCTGCGGCTATTGCCGCCGGGCCGCGCCCGAGGTGACCGAACTGTTGGAAAGCGACGGCAACATCCGCCTGATCGTGAAGGAATTCCCGATCCTGGGCGAACAGTCGGTGCTGGCCTCGCGCTTCGCGCTCGCGGCCCGCTACGTCGCCGGCGACACGGCCTACGAGGACCTGCACTACGCCCTGATCGAGATGCGCGGCGACATGACCGAGATGTCTCTCGCCTCCCTCGCCGACGACCTCGGCTACGACGGCACCGCGATCCTCGCCGGGATGGACGACCCCCGGATCGACGAGATCCTGAATGCCAACTACGCGCTCGCGCAGACGATGGGGATCTCGGGCACGCCGACCTTCGTCTTCGGCCGCCAGCTTGTTAGGGGCTACATTCCCGGCGCGCAGATGGAGGCCATCGTCGCCGAGGAGCGCAGCGCGCTTCAGTGACGGCGGCGCGACAGCACCGCGGATCCCACGATCAGCACGACGAGAAGCGGCAGCGCGACCGCGTTCATCCCCGCCGCATATAGCGCGGCGATGGTGACGGTCGTTCCTGTCACGAGAATGGCGGGGGTCGGGGATCGGACGGTTCGCGCCTGCACCTGCGCCTGCGGGGCGCCGTCTACCTCAGCATTGCACATGGGCTCACTCGATCACCGGGTACGAAAACGGCTTCGACCCTAGCATGACACCTGCGTAGCCGCGCGCGGAACCGGTGGCAACACACCGGTCCGTATTCGGAAACGGAACCGCGCGGCCTATGTGCACCGGGCACCGTCGTGACTGTGCCGCGCGGGGCGGTCCCATCCCGGCCCGACGCTGCGCCAGAACGGAAAACGGCGGCGCCCTGCGGCGCCGCCGTTCCCGATATTCCGTTTCGTTCCGGTCAGTTGCCGAAGGACCACCAACCACGGCGCTTGGGCTTGTCATCGTCCTCCGCACCGTCGGCATCGGCGCCCACGGGCTCCGGCTCCGGCGTGTCGGACTTGGTCTCCGGCGCGGGTTCCGGGGCCTCGGCGGCCTCGGGAACGCGCTCCGGTTCCGGCTCCGGCTCGGGTGCCGCTTCCGGCTCCTCCGCGGTCTCGGCGACCGGTTCGGGCGCGGGTTCCGGCTCCGGCTCCGCCGCCTCGACGGGCTGCGATTCGGCCTCTGCCACCTCGGTCACGGGCTCCGCCTCGGCATCGGCGGTTTCCTCTGCCACGGGTTCCGGCGTCTTCTTGCGCCGCGACCGGCCACCTCGGGACCGCGACTTCGCGGGCTTTTCCGCCACCTCTTCGGCAGCGTCTTCCGCGGGCGTTTCATCCGACTGGGCCTCGGCCTCGGGCGTGGGCTCGGCCTCGGTGTCCGCCTTTGCCTCGCCGGTGTCGTCGGACTCGGTCTCGCCGTTCTCGTCGCCGTCCTGGCCGCGATCCTCCGCACCGCCCTTGCGGCGGCCACGGCCACCGCGACGGCGGCGGCGGCGCTTCTTGTTGCCATCCCCGTTGCCGTCACCGTTCGCGTCGGCCTCTTCGGAAACCTGCGCCTCGGCCACTTCGACCTCTTCGGTCTCCGCCTCCTCGACCTCGAGCTCCTCGATAGAATCCATCAGAGCGGTGTCCATCGACAGGATCGGCGCGGCCTCGGGCACGCGGCGGGTCGCGGTCTTGAACTTCTCGATCTTGTAGTCGGGCGCGATCAGCGAGGGATCGGCCTCGACCCGGATCGACAGGCCGTAGCGGGCCTCCAGCGCGGCGAGGTATTCCCGCTTCTGGTTCATGATGAAGTTCACGATGCCCACGGGCGCGGTCAGAAGCACCTCGCGCGAGCGGCGGCGGGTGCCTTCCTCCTCGAGCTGGCGGATGATCGACAGCGCGAGGCTGTCGTCGGACCGCACGAGCCCGGTGCCGTGGCAATGCGAGCAGGCCTGCGTCGTGGCCTCCAGCATCCCGGGCCGCAGCCGCTGACGCGACATCTCCAGCAGACCGAAGGCCGAGATCCGGCCGACCTGGATCCGCGCCCTGTCGTTCTTCAGCTTGTCCTTCAGACGCTTCTCGACCGCGTTGTTGTTGCGGCGTTCGTCCATGTCGATGAAGTCGATGACGATCAGGCCGGCGAGGTCACGCAGGCGCAGTTGCCGCGCGACTTCCTCGGCGGCTTCGAGGTTGGTCTTGAGGGCGGTTTCCTCGATCGAGCCTTCCTTGGTCGCCTTGCCCGAGTTCACGTCGATGGCGACGAGCGCCTCGGTCACGCCGATCACGATGTAGCCGCCGGATTTCAGCTGCACGACCGGGTTGAACATGTCGGCGAGGTAGCCCTCGACCTGGTAGCGGGCGAAGAGCGGCAGGCCCTCGCCGTAGTGCTTCACGTTCTTGGCGTGGGACGGCATGATCATCTTCATGAAGTCCTTGGCCTGCCGGTAGCCGGCCTCGCCCTCCACCAGCACCTCGTCGATCTCGCGGCTGTAGAGGTCGCGGATCGAGCGGTGGATCAGGTTGCCTTCCTCGTAGATCGGCGCGGGCGCGATCGACTTCAGCGTCAGTTCGCGGATCTGCTCCCACTGGCGCTGGAGGTATTCGTAGTCGCGCTTGATCTCGGTCTTGGTCCGCTGCGAGCCGGCGGTGCGGACGATCAGGCCCGCGCCCTGCGGCACGTCGAGCGAGACGGCGATTTCCTTCAGCTTCTTGCGGTCGGCGGCGTTGGTGATCTTGCGCGAGATGCCGCCGCCACGGGCGGTGTTCGGCATCAGCACGCAATAGCGGCCGGCAAGCGAGAGGTAGGTGGTCAGCGCCGCGCCCTTGTTGCCACGCTCTTCCTTGACGACCTGGACCAGCATGATCTGCCGGACCTTCACGACCTCCTGGATCTTGTACTTGCGCGGGCGCGGCTTGCGTGCCGGGCGGATGTCTTCCTGCGCGTCGTCGTCGGCGACGGTGTCGACGGCGGGCTCGGCGTCATCGTCACCGTCCTCGTCGTCGCCGTCGTTCTCGGCATCGTCCCCGTCATCGGAGTCGTCCCCGGCCACGTCGTCGGCGGCGGCGGTATCCCCGGCCACCGCGGCCTCGGCCTCGTCGGCTTCCTGCGCGGCGTCCTCGACGGTCTCAACGGCGGTCGCGGTCTCGTCCTCGGGGGTGTCGACGTCGTCCTGGTCCTCGCCCAGGTCGACCACATCCATGCCAGACGGCTGCGCCTCGCCGCGGGTCACCGCGTCGGCCGCGCTGTCCTCGGCCTTGCTGTCGGAGCCCTTGCGGCGGCGGCGGCTGCGGCGCTTGGGCTTCGCGGCGGCCTCGGCCTCCTCGCGGGCCATCGCCTCGGCGTATTCCCGTTCCTCCGCCAGCAGCGCCTCGCGGTCCGCGACGGGAATCTGGTAGTAGTCGGGGTGAATTTCCGAGAAGGCGAGGAAACCGTGCCGGTTGCCGCCGTAATCCACGAAGGCGGCCTGCAGCGAGGGTTCGACCCGCGTGACCTTTGCCAGGTAGATGTTGCCTGCGAGTTGCCGCTTGTTCAGCGACTCGAAATCGAATTCCTCGACCTTGTTTCCGTCAGCCACGACAACGCGGGTCTCTTCCGCGTGGGTGGCGTCGATGAGCATCTTCTTTGCCATGAAATCCTTGCACATGACCGGGGCGCCGGTCGCCCGGGGGGCGCGGCGGAGCGGTCATGGTGTCCTGTAAGAGAAGCGTCGCGCAGGCGCGTCGACAGGGGCCGGGCCGTTGCCCTGCCTGTCACTGTCGCCGATGTCCACACGCGTTGCATCGCGGTTTGTCTCCGATGACGACAGCCCTCGGGCGCGCCACCAATTCGGGCCCCTGGGGAGGGCCGTTCGTTCGGTCCGGTTCGCGTCATGCGAACCGCACGCTATTCCTGACCACACCCCGCTGCGGGCTTTCGGACGCATGTCCGGGGTCGGCAGAGAAACCAGAACGTCGGCCAGACCTCCTCGGCAGGCCGACTTGCACGACATTAATGTGTGACATGCGCAAATTACAATCACGATTTTGTCGCGGGCGCCCGTTCCGGGGCGCATCCGGCCGGGGGAAGTTCTTGATTTGCCGTGTTAAGACCGCCCCAAGGGCCAATCCAGCGAAAGCACCATCGCCCGGTGGTCGGACAGGACCGGTTCGGCCGGTAGGTCGAACCGCGCGACCGGCACGCCCGGCGTGACCAGCATGTAATCGGCGAACCGCACCGGCTTGTCGTAGAGCACCGTCCGCGTGTCGTCATGGCCGCGCCCGGTCACGAGGTCGGACAGGCCGATCCCGGCGAGGAACGCGAAGGTCGCCGATCCCGGCAGGATGTTCAGGTCGCCCGCGAGGACGAGGGGCTCGCCCGGACGGGCGAAATCCTCCAGCGCCGCGCGGATCGCTCTCGCCTGCGCCTCGCGGGCCGGGGTGTCGCCCTTGCCGGCGGGATCGCGCAGACCGTGCAGGTGCGCGACGACCAGCGTGCCCGGCGCGGCGGGATCTGCGATCCGCAGGACCTGCATCGTGCGCGGTACGGGCTCGGGGCCCCAACCGTCGGCGCGGAAGCCGCCGTGGACGAAGACGCTGCGGTACTCGGTCACCGCGAGGTGCGGCGCGATCCACGCCGCGATGCCGTGCTCCGACGCCACCTCCCGCCCCTGCCCGTCCCGCATCACCCCGCGCGCGGCGGGCGCGAACAGCCCCTGGTGGCGCGGCAGGCATTTCGACACGTCCGCGAACAGGTCCGCGCGCTGGTCGAGCCGCCGGAAATCATCCTCGTATACCAGCCAGTCCGGCGAGGGCACCGGGGCGCGCGTAACCTCCTGCAGGCACAGGATGTCCGGCACCTCGGCGGCGATCCAGTCCGGCAGCGCGGGCCAGACCTTGCCGCCCCAGGCGTTCAGACTGACGATGCGCAAGGGATCAGAGATAGTCGGACCGGCTCAGCCCGTACTTCGCCATCTTCTCGTTCAGCGTCCGGCGCGGCAGGCACAACTCGTCCATCACCGCCGCGATGGAGCCCCGGTGCCGGCGCATGGTGTTGTCGATCAGCATCCGCTCGAACGCCTCGACGTATTCCTTCAGCGGCTTGCCCTCGCCCACGGCCTGCGGCGCGATCTCGGTATTGTCGTTCATCAGGAGCGACGCGATGGAGCCGGAGCCCCGGCGCTGCTGCAGGATCGCGCGTTCGGCGATGTTGATGAGCTGGCGGACGTTACCGGGCCAGGGTGCCTGCAGAAGCTGCGCGGCCTCCTGCGCCGTCACCTCGGGCGCGTCGGTGCCGTACTCGTCCGCGAACTGCTCTCCGAAACGGTTGAACAGCGTCAGGATGTCCTCGCCGCGCTGTCGCAGCGGCGGCAGGTCGATCCGCATCGCGGCAAGCCGGTAGAACAGGTCCGGCCGCAGGGCGGCCTCGCAGCCCTCTGGCTCGATCGCGTTGCAGATCGCCACGATCCGGGTTTCCGCCGGGGTGCCCTGGTCGTTGATCGCAGTCAGGAGGCGGGCCTGGAGCGCGTGGCTCAGCGCCTCCACGTCCTCCAGCACCAGCGACCCGCCGCGCGCCTGCTCCATCAGCGGCAGGTCCTGGTTCTCGTCCACCGGCCCGAACAGGATCTTGGTGATCTCCTCCTCGGGGTGGGCGGCGCAGGACAGCGACACGAAGCTCTTGCCGGCGCGCGGACCGACCGCATGAAGCGCATGGGCGACCAGCGTCTTGCCGGTGCCGGTCTCACCGGTGATGAGCACGTGCCCGTCGGCCTGGCCGAGATCGAGGATGTCCTCGCGCAGGCGTTCCATCACCGGCGACGACCCGATCAGCTTGCGCATCAGCACCGTGCCGTCGCTCAGTTCGCGCCGCAGGGCGCGGTTGTCGAGCGTCAGGCGGCGGGTCTGCGTCGCGCGCTTGGCCAGTTCGGTCATCCGGTCGGGGTTGAACGGCTTTTCGAGAAAATCGTAGGCCCCGATCCGCATCGCCTCCACCGCCATCGGCACGTCGCCGTGGCCGGTGATCATGATGACGGGCAGGCCCGAATCCATGCCCATCAGGCGTTTCAGGAAGGCCATCCCGTCCATGCCCGGCATCTTGATGTCGGACACGACCACGCCGGGATAATCCGCGCCGATCCCCTTCAGCGCGTCCTCGGCGCTGGCGAAGGTCTCGGTCTCGAACCCCGACAGCGCCAGCCACTGGCTGATCGACTGCCGCATGTCCTGCTCGTCGTCGACGATCGCGATCTTCATGCTCAACCTCTGTCTTTCATTCCGCGGCCTCGGACCCGCCCTCGCCGTAGATCGGCAGGCGGAGCTGGAAGACCGCGCCGCGGTTCTCTCCATTCCGGGCGGTCAGGCGGCCCCCGAGGTCCGCCACGATGCCCGACGAAATCGCAAGGCCGAGCCCGACGCCGTCGCCGGGGGCCTTGGTGGTGTAGAAGGGCTCGAACAGGGCATCGAGATCCTCGATGCCGCGCCCCGAGTCGCGAACGGTCAGGATCGCCTCGTCGCCCTCGGCGATCAGAAGGTCCAGTTCGCGTTCGTCCTCCTCCCGCATCGCATCGAGCGCGTTGCGCAGGAGGTTGATGATGACCTGCTCCAGCCTGAGCCGGTCGGCCAGCACCATGACCGGACGTCGCGGCAGGGTCTGGCTGATATGCACGGTCTGGGTCCGCAGCTGCGGCTCCATCATGGTCAGGGCCGATTGCAGCGCGGCGCGCAGGTCCACGGGCTCGAACGCCTGGCTGCCTTTGCGCGCGTAGCTCTTCAGCTGCCGGGTAATCGCGCCCATGCGCTCGATCAGGTCGTCGATGCGCTGGAACGAGGACAGCGCCTCGTCCGGCCGCCGCCGCTGCAGCAACAGCTTCGCGCCCGCGAGGTAGGTCTTCATCGCCGCGAGCGGCTGGTTGAGCTCGTGACTGACCGCTGCCGACATCTCCCCGAGTGCTGCGAGCTTCTGGCTCTGCTGAAGGCTCTGCTCGGCTTCCTCGAGGTTTTTCTCGACGCGCTGACGCTCCGCGATTTCCCTTTGCAACCGGTCGTTTAGACGGCGAAGTTCCACCGATTCTCGCTGGAAGGCCCGGCTTTGCCGGCGCGCCCTACGGCTCATCCAGTAGAACCCGCCCGCCAGCAGCAGCGCGAAGCCCATGATCTCCAGCGCGAGAACGCCGTTCACCCGTTCGCGCACGCTGGAATAGGCGGTGAAGGACACGAGCCGCCAGCCGCGGAACGGGATCCGCGTCTCCTGCCGCAGCATCGCGTCCTCCAGGAAATACGGCCCGTCGTCTCCGAAACCCCAGGCCCCGGTCGCGTCGAGCGCGCGCTGGATCGCCGACGGCGGGTCGGAGACCTCCATCGCCTCGGCCTCGGTCAGCCCGCGCCAGCGTGGTTCGGTGGCGAGGATGATCCGACCTTCGCTGTCGGTGACGAACAGCGCCTCGCCGGTGCCGCGCCAGCGTTCGATGATCCGGGCGAGGTCGACCTCCACCATGATTACGCCGAGGAAGCGGTTGTCGGACCGGATCTGCCGCGAGAAGATGAAGTCGTAGCCGTTGCTCTGCCGCGCGTTGGTGGTGAAGGCGGTGTCGCTCTGCCGCTGCGCCTGCACGAAGAACTGGTCCTGCGTCCGCAACTCGCCGAGCCGGTTGCGGTCGGTCGCCGCCACCACCCGGCCGTCGCGGTTCAACAGCATGATCGAGGCCGCGCCGATTTCGTCCACGAACGAGATGAGCTGCTGCGAGGTGTTGGAAAAATCGTTGTTTTCCAAGGCCCGTGTCAGCGTCGGATCCCGCGACAGCAGAAGCGGCACGACGGAATTGCGCTGCAGCTCGGACACCAGCGTACCGGAGTAGAGCGCCTGCCGCACGCTGGCGCGGTTGCGCGTCGCCTCGGTGAACCGTTCGCTGAGCCAGGTGTTCGACACCCAGATCACGACGATGGCCACGGCGAGGAAGGCAAGGATGATCACCCGCGCCAGCCAAGGCCGCCGCCCGAGCGCGAGAGGCGCCGGCACGCTGTTCGTGGGGTCGTTGTTCATGATCCGGAAATTATCGGACGCGGAAGGCCCCGACAAGCGGCGGGGCTCAGGCGGCGACGAGGCTTTCGGCCAATGCGCGGAAGAGCGCCTGTCCGTCGGTGCCGCCATGCGCGGGATCCGCCGCCCGTTCCGGGTGCGGCATCATCCCGAGCGTGCGCCGGTTCTCCGACAGGATGCCCGCGATGTCCCGCGCCGCCCCGTTCGGCGTGTCGGTGTAGGTGAAGGCGATCCGGTCCTCGCCCGCCAGCCGGTCGAGCGTGTCGGGATCGGCGGTGTAGTTGCCGTCGTGATGCGCGATCGGGATCGCGATTTCCTGGCCCTTGTCGTAACCGCGGGTGAAGGCGCTGTCGGCGGTCTCCACGCGCAACCCGACGGTGCGGCAGATGTATTTCAGGCCCGCGTTCTGCAGGAGCGCGCCGGGCAGGAGCCGGGTTTCAGTCAGGATCTGGAAGCCGTTGCAGATGCCGAGCGTGTAGCCGCCCCGCGCCGCGTGGGCCTTCAGCGCCGACGCGATCGGCGACTGCGCCGCGATGGCGCCGCAGCGCAGGTAGTCGCCGTAGGAAAACCCGCCGGGCACGCCGACGATGTCGACACCCTCGGGCAGCGCGGTGTCCTTGTGCCAGACCATGTCCACCGAGAACCCGGCCTCGCGGAAGGCGACGGCGAGGTCGCGGTCGCAGTTCGATCCCGGGAAGACGAGGACGGCGGCTTTCATGGGCATTCACTCCGGACAGGGGGCGGCGGCGATGGCCGCACAAACACCCGCGACCCGCCCCGCGTCAATAGATCAATCCCGTCGAACGCCTGAGGGGCAGCGCCCGCTACCGGATGCCGAAAGTCCGGGCAGGGGCGGCACGCCGCCGGGCACGGACATTGCATCGCCGGAACGACAGGTGCGGCGGGTGCGCTTCCGACCACCCTCCCCCCTACCGTCAAATGCGTTTGGCGCCAGCGGCAACACGGGTAGGATGCGCGGCATGACCCTTTTCCGCGCCGGTTTCGCCCTTCTCGCCGCCCTCGTCCTTGCCGCCCCCGCACGGGCGGACTGGGGGATGCAGGCCGCCGAGGTCGGGGGCGTGTTCTGGGGCGCGGCCGAATCCGGGGCCGGGTTCTCGGTCACCTGCGCCGCCTATCCGCCCGGCGCGGCACCGATCCGGGCCGAGGCGCGGGCCGTCGCGACCGCGCCCGATGCCGTGCGGGTGATCCTCTCGACCGCGCTTGCCGGTCCGGGAGACAGCCCGCGCGACGACCTGATGGTGGTGGCGGGGCCGAACGGCTACCTGCTGCCCCCGGCGGAGTTCGACCCCGAAACCGGCTGGTGGGCGACGGTGATCGGCGCGGGCGACGCCATGTTCCCGGCCATCGCGGCGGAGCAGGAAATCCGCGTCAGGTCCGACAGCGCCGACACCGCGATCTCGGCGCGCGGGTTCGCCGCGGTCTACCGCACCTTCGTCTCCACCTGTTCCGCCCGCTTCGGCCGCACCGGCGCGGACTGGACGGTGCACGTGCCGGAATGGGACCACGCGCAATCCGCCGCCACCGCCTCGCCCATGCGGGACGCCGCGGCGCGGGAGGTCGCTCAATTCTGCGGGTCCGACGGCTTCCTGCCCGATGTCATGACCACGGACTTCGACCGCGACGGCACGGAGGACATCGTGCTCGACTGGTCGCTCGTCGACTGCCCCGCGCCCGTCATCGCCTCGCGCTGCACCGCGACCGGCTGCCCGGTGCTGGTGTTCCTGAGCGGGCTCTACCCCGCCCTCGGCAATCCCGCCTCGCTGTTCGATTCCAGCGACCCGCGCCTCGGCGCCCTGTCCGACGGTACGCCGTCGCTGACGGTGCTGGCACCGGCGCGGGGGCTGACCACCTGCCGCGCCGAGGCCTGCGACCAAGTCTGGACATGGAACGGCGCCGCCTTCTCGCCCCTGCCGGAGTGACCGGCGGTCAGGCGGCGAAGTCGGTGATGACGGCGGTGCCCGGCGGCGTCGGCCCGTTCATCGCCGCAAGCTCGGCCGAGGCATCGGACAGCGCGACCTCCCGCGCCACCAGCGGCGACAGGTCGACCTGCCCGCGCTCGATCATCCCGAGCAGCGAGGGAAACCGCCACGCCGGCATCCCGCGGGTGCCGTAAAGCGCGAGATTGCCCTGGTAGACCGCGCTCATGTTGATATCCATCCGCGCGGTGTGCCCCACGGGCATCCCCACCTGCACATGGCGGCCGAGGGGTGCTAGGCATTCGAGCGAGGCGTTGACCGTCTGCGGGATGCCGAGCGCCTCGACCGACACCTGTGCCCCGCCCTTCGTGATCTCGCGGATCTCCTCCGCCACGCGGCCGCCGCGCGCGTCCACCGCCGCGTCGGCACCAAGGCGGACGGCGTTCTGCAGCTTCTCCGGCACCACGTCGACGGCGATCACCTGCGCGCCCATCGCCTTCGCGAGCAGGACCGCGGCCAGCCCGATGCCGCCGGTGCCGTGGACCGCGACCCATTCGCCCGCCTTCACGTCCGCCCGGCCGGTCAGCGCATGCCAGGAGGTCGTGACCCGGCAGCCGAGCCCGGCGGCGAGCGCGGGCGACAGCCGGTCGGGCAGACGCACCAGATTGTGGTCGCGCGGGACGGCGACGTATTCCGCGTAGGCCCCCGGCAGGGTGAAGCCGGGTGCCAACTGGTCGAGGCAGGTGTTCGACACGCCCTGCCGGCAGTTCGGGCAGGTGCCGCAGCCGAGAATGAAGGGCGCGATCAACCGGTCACCGACCGCGTATTGCGCGCGCGGCCCCGCCGCGACCACCGTGCCGCAGTATTCGTGCCCGAGGATCGAGCCGTCCTTCACCTTCGGATGCTCCCCGATCCAGCCGTGGTGGTCCGACCGGCAGACGCCGCAGCCGAGCACCTCCAGCACCACGCCGTCCTCGGGGCAGTCCGGGTCCGGCACCTCCTCGATCGACAGGGGTGCCGAGAATTCGCGGACGATTGCGGCGCGCATGGCGGTCTCCTCCCAAAGGCCGGTTCCGGCCACAGGGGACAGGCGCGGCCGGGAAAGGTCAAGCGGCGGGTCGACCGCCCGCGAAGGCACCGCCGTACCGCTTGCGCCACGACCCCGGCGGCACGCCCTCGACACGGCGGAAGGCGCGCGCGAAGGAACTGACATCGGCATAGCCAAGTGTGTCCGCGATCTCCTTCAGGGCCAGGTCGCCGGATTCTAGCAGCTCCCGCGCGCGGGCTATGCGGACGCTGCGGCAGTAGTCCACCGGGGTCATGCCGGTCGCGTTCGCGAACCGGCGCAGGAACGTCCGCCGTTCGAGCTGCGCCGCCAGCGCCATCTGGGCCAGCGCCAGCCCGCGCCCGTCATGGGCATGGACGAGATCCTGCGCCCGGCGCACCGCCGCGTCGCCGTGACCGAGCGGCGGGACGAAGGCCGGCCCGCCACCGGACACGGAGGCGGAGGGCGCGGCGAGGATGAAGCGCGCGGTCTGGTCCCGCACCGCCGCGCCCAGCAACCGGCCGACCAGCACGAGCCCGATATCGACCCAGGCCATGAAGCCACCCGCGGTCATCAGGTCGGGGTAGTCCACCACGCGCCGCGACAGGTCGATGGCGACCGAGGGAAAGCTCTCGCGGATCGGCGCAGCGTAGCTGTGATGGGTCGAGGCCACCCGCCCGTCGAGCAACCCGGTATGGGCCAGCATGTAGACGCCGGAGCAGATGGCGACGACCAGCGTGCCCTCGGCATGGGCGGAGCGAATCCAGTCCGCGACCTGCTGGCAGACCCGCAGCGGCGGCGGGTCGGTCATCGTCGGCGGCACGATCAGGATGTCCGGCCGCGCCACCGGCCCCTCCCCCAGGACACGGGCGAACCCCTCACCGTCCAGGTCGGGCTGCCAGTGCGACACCCGGGGCGGGGCGCCGGCCCCGGCCCGGCCCGCGAAACGTCCGGCGATGGCGAAGAGATCTGTCAGCCCGTGCACGGCAGTCAGCTGCGCCCCGGGATAGACCACGATACCGACGTCCCCGGCCGTTCCGCCCGCGTCCATCGCTGTCACTTTCGGTCCAGACTTTGACACCCCGGGTCATACCAGAACGCGCGCCCTTCGGCCATCCTGTCGCGGGCACTCCCCGCCCAGATCTCCGGCATCCGGAAAGGACGCGACCATGCACGAGGAAGACTTCACCAGCCCCGGCGGCATCCGCATCCACATGCGGTCCTGGCTGCCCGACGCCCCGCCCCGCGCGGCGGTCGCCATCTGCCACGGCGTCAACTCGCACTCGGGCCAGTATGCCTGGACCGGAACCCAGTTCGCCGCCCGGGGCATCGCCGCCTACGCGCTCGACCTGCGTGGCCGCGGCCTTTCGGACGGAGATCGGTTCTTCGTCGAGGACATCGCCGATTACGTCACCGACCTGCGCGGCCTGATTTCCATCGTGAAGGAGCGCCACCCGGGCCTGCCGCTCTACCTTCTCGGGCACAGCGCCGGCGGGGTCACCGCCTGCACCTACGCGCTCGACCACCAGGACGAGATCGACGGGCTGATCTGCGAAAGCTTCGCCTTCCAGGTGCCCGCACCGGGCTTCGCGCTGGCCGCGATCAAGGGCCTGTCGCACATCGCGCCCCGGCTCGGCGTGCTGACACTGAAGATGAAGGACTTCAGCCGCGATCCCGCCGCCGTCGCCGCGCTGGAGGCGGATCAGCTGACCAAGGGCGAAACGCAGCCCGCCGCCACCGTCGCGGCGCTTGTCCGCGCCGACGACCGCCTGCACGACAGCTTCGGTGAGATCACCCTGCCGGTCCTGATCCTGCACGGCACCGAGGACCACGCCACGGTCTGCCACGGCAGCGAGTATTTCCACGCCAACGCGGGATCGAAGGACAAGACGCTGAAGCTCTACGAAGGCCATTACCACGACCTTCTGAACGACTACGGCAAGGAAGGCGTGTTCGACGACATCGCGGGCTGGATCGAGGCCCGGATCGGCAGCGTGAAACCGAGGGTCACGGCGGCCGAGTGAAACTGACCGCGCGGGCCCGGAGATTCCGGGCCCCGCACGCGGCGGACCCGGCCAGCCCTGGGGTCAGGCCATCTCCACCCGGTAGCTTTCGATCACCGTGTTGGCGAGCAGCTTCTCGCACATCTCGGTGACCTCGGCCTCGGTGGTTCCGGGCGCGAGGTCCAGCTCGATCACCTTGCCCTGGCGCACGCCCTCGACCCCGCCGAAGCCCATCGCGCCGAGCGCGTGGCGCACCGCCTCGCCCTTCGGATCCAGCACACCCTGCTTCAGCATCACGGTCACGGTCGCGCGCATCGCCCCTGCCCCTTCGTATTCCATAACTTTCCGGTCGCCCGGCCCGCCGCCCCGCGGACCGGCCTCAGTTGATCAGCGTCGGCTTCTGAACGCCGGTGCCGTTTGACGGCATCACGCCGAGCCTGCGGGCGACTTCCGTGTAGGCGTCGGCGAGATCACCGAGATCGCGGCGGAACACGTCCTTGTCGAGCTTGCGGCCGGTCTCGATATCCCACAGCCGGCAGCTGTCGGGCGAGATCTCGTCGGCCACGATAAGGCGCATGAAGTCGCCTTCCCAGATCCGCCCGATCTCGATCTTGAAGTCCACCAGCCGGATCCCGACGCCGAGCATCAGGCCGCTGAGGAAATCGTTCACCCGGAGCGCCAGCGCCACCATGTCGTCGAGGTCCTGCTGGCTGGCCCACCCGAACGCGATGATGTGCTCCTCGGACACGAGCGGGTCACCCAACTCGTCGTTCTTGAAGTAGAATTCCACGATCGGCCGCGGCAGCGCGGTGCCTTCCTCGAGCCCGAGCCGCTTCGCGAGCGACCCCGCGGCGACGTTGCGCACGACCACTTCCAGCGGGATGATCTCGACCGCGCGGATGAGCTGTTCGCGCATGTTGATGCGGCGGATGAAATGCGTCGGCACGCCGATGGCGTTCAGCCCCGACATGAAGAATTCGCTCAGGCGGTTGTTCAGAACGCCCTTGCCGTCGATGGTTGCCCGCTTCTCGGCATTGAATGCGGTGGCGTCATCCTTGAAGTACTGCACCAGCGTGCCGGGCTCCGGTCCCTCATAGAGGATCTTGGCCTTGCCTTCGTAGACCTTCTTGCGCCTTGCCATGAAACTGTCCTTGAAACCGCCGGCGCGACCCTCGCGCCGCCAGCGCGGTTCTAGGCCAAAGAGCGCAATGCCGCAAGCCGCAGGCCTTGCGGCAGGGGGCGCGCCCGTAATATCTGGTGGCAACGGATGCCGCCTTTGAGGAGACAGGCCATGACCACCTTCGACGATCGCGAGAACGCGTTCGAGAACAAGTTCGCCCACGACGCCGAGATGCAGTTCAAGGCCGAAGCCCGCCGCAACAAGCTGATGGGCCTCTGGGTGGCGGAGAAGCTCGGCAAGTCCGGCGACGAGGCCGACGCCTACGCGAAGGAGGTCGTTCGCGCCGATTTCGAGGAAGCCGGCCATGAGGATGTCATGCGCAAGGTGCTCGGCGATCTCGGCGCCGTGGTGTCCGAGGCAGAGGTCCGCGCGAAGTACGCCGAGCTCCTGGCCGTCGCCAAGGGCCAGATCATGAACGAGCTGTGACCGGCGATGAGTGACCTTCTCTCACGCCTCCTGGCCGAACGCGGCTGGCTGATGGCCGACGGGGCCACCGGGACCACCCTGTTCAACATGGGGCTGGAATCCGGCGACGCGCCCGAATTGTGGAACGTCGATCACCCCGACCGGATCGCGGCGCTCTACAAGGGCGCGGTCGATGCCGGCTCCGACATCTTCCTCACCAACTCCTTCGGCGGCACCCGCGCGCGGCTGAAGCTGCACGACGCCCAGGACCGCGCGTTCGAGATGAACCGGCTCGCCGCCGAGATCGGGCGCGAGGTGGCCGATGCCTCCGGGCGCGAGGTCGTCGTCGCGGGCTCGATGGGGCCCACGGGCGAGATCATGGCGCCGATGGGCGCGCTGACCCACGAAACCGCGGTCGAGATGTTCCACGAACAGGCCGAGGGCCTGAAGGCGGGCGGCGCGGACGTGCTCTGGGTCGAGACCATCTCGGCGCCCGAGGAATACAAGGCCGCCGCCGAGGCCGCAAAGCTCGCGGACATGCCCTGGTGTGGCACCATGAGCTTCGACACCGCGGGCCGGACGATGATGGGCGTCACCTCCGCCGCCATGGCCGAGATGGTCGAGACCCTGGACCAGCCGCCGCTCGCCTTCGGGGCGAATTGCGGTGTCGGGGCCTCGGACCTGCTGCGCACCGTGCTCGGCTTCCGCGCGGCGGGGACCGAGCGGCCGGTGATCGCCAAGGGCAATGCCGGTATCCCGAAATACGTCGATGGCCACATCCACTACGACGGCACGCCGGACTTGATGGCGCGCTACGCGGTGCTGGCACGCGATTGCGGTGCCTCGATCATCGGGGGCTGCTGCGGGACCACCGCGGATCACCTGAAGAAGATGCGTGAAGCCCTTGAGACCGAACCGAAATCCGGCCCGCCGACGCTGGACCAGATCACCGTGCAGCTCGGCGGGTTCTCGTCCGAAAGCGACGGTACCGACGGTGCCGGGCCGCAACGCCGCGCAAGCCGGAGACGCGGCCGCGGCTGAGGTCGGGAACGACGCCTGGAAACGAGAAACGGCCGCGTGATGACGCGGCCGTTTCGTTTTCGGATCGCCCCGCTCAGGCGCGGCGACGAATGCGGCGCACGGCCGCCAGCCCGGCGAGACCGCCGGCCAGCAGAAGCCCGCCCGCCGGCAGCGGCACCTGCGACGGCACGAGGTCGAAGCTGACCGACTGGAGTTTCCAGTCGTCATCCGCCCCCGGCGCCGCGATGCCGAAGATCGAACCGCTGAGCGGGCCGAAGCCGGTCAGCGTCGCGATCCCCGCCCCAGACAGGGAAAGCGCGCCGGTTGCGGCGGTCGGCCCGGACAGGAGCCCGTTGCCGTAGCTGTAGAGCGCCACGTCGTCGTTGCCGTCGACCTTGCTGAAGGTGAGCGCCGTCAGCGACACGCGAAGTGCGCCGAAGTCGAGCAGCAGGATCTCGGGCGCGCCGAGGCCGTCCACCGCGAAGCCGGTGTCGTCCCACGACACGTCGTTGCGGCAGGCGAAGGTGCCCCGGCCCGAGGGCGAACAGGCCCCCGCGCCGCCATCGGGGCCTTGCCGGCTCATCGTCGAGACGATGTCGAGGTTCGACACGATCCCGCCGGCGTGGTTCGCGGCGGAGACCGCGACCTGCTCGGACCCGTTGGTGTAGACGTTCGCGCCCGTGGTCAGCCCACGGGCGGTATTGAAGGTTATCGTGGCAGCCGAAGACGATCCCGCCGCGACGAACGCGAGTAGCGCCGCCAGGAGGGAGACTTTGACATTCATGTTGGTTACCCTGAAACGTTACCCGCCAACGTCAGCCCGGCAGCACCATTCCGCCGGACAGGGTGGGCAACGGCCACGATATACGCCCAGTTCCGACGCATTCACAACACATTCCGCGCGTCGGGATCCGGCACGGATCGTTTCGAACATAACGGCAACACCCCGCCGGTTCGGCTGCCGGGAAACCTGGCGCACGAAGCGGTGCCGCCGCGACGATCCGCCGGTGCCGCGCGAGGTGCGGACCGGGCGTGGACTCCGGGTGGACCCGCCGTCGGTTCAGAGGCTCGCCCCGTCGAAATGGTGCGCGGTCAGCGCCCTCGGGTCGATGCCGTCGAGGCAGTTCGCGTTGATCGCCACCATCTCCTGCCCATCCGGGGTCTGGCCGAGCGCGTAACTCTGGATCCCGCAGGTGTTGCAGAAGCGGTGGTCGATGACGTGGTGGTTGAACCTGTAGCTGCTCGTCGCGTCCGCGCCCGCCATAAGGACGAAGTTTTCCGGGGTAGTGAAGGCGAGGACGGAGCCGAGCCGCCGGCAGCGGGAGCAGTTGCAGGTCACCGCGCCGTCGAGATCGACATCGACCTCGAACCGGACCGCGCCGCATTGGCAACTTCCGGTGTAATTGGCCTGGGCCATGACGAATCCTCCGGGTCAGAACAGGGACAACTGGTCGCCCGCCCGCGCCGGCGGGGCGAAGAGATCGGTGCGCAGCGGCGGCAGCCGGGTCGCGAGGCCGAGGCTCCGGCAGGCCCGCGCGAAGCGGTCGTACATGAGCCGGGAGTAGAGCCCCTCGCCGGTCATCCGGCGGCCCCATTGCGGGTCGTAGTCCCTGCCCCCATGCATCTCTCGCACCTTGCCCATGACCCGGTTCACCCGGTCAGGGTAATGCTCCTCCAGCCACTCGCGCCAGAGCCCCGACACCTCGCGCGGCAGTCTCAGCGCGATCATGCTGGCGGCGACTGCCCCTGCGTCACGTGCGGCTTTCAGAATGTTTTCGATTTCGGGGTCGGTCAGGCCCGGCACGATGGGCGAGACCATGACCCGGACCTCGGCCCCCGATGCGGCCAGGCGATCGATCGCCCTGAGCCGCCGCGCGGGCGAGGGAACCCGCGGCTCCATCCGGCGGGCGAGATCGGCGTCGAGCGTGGTGACGGAGATCCCGACCCGCGCAAGGCCCGCCTGCCCCATCTCCGACAGGATGTCGGCGTCGCGCTCGACGAGCGTGCCCTTGGTTGCGATGCCGACCGGGTGCCGGAACGCCTGCAGCACCTCCAGCACCCCGCGCATGATCCGTCGCTCGCGCTCGATCGGCTGGTAGGGATCGGTGTTGGTGCCGATGGCGATCACCTCGGGCCGGTAGGATTTCGCCCGCAATTCCCGGTCCAGGAGGTCGGCAGCGTCGGGGCGGGCGATCAGCCGGGTTTCGAAGTCCAGCCCCGGCGACAGGCCGAGATAGGCGTGGCTCGGCCGCGCGAAGCAGTAGACGCACCCGTGTTCGCAGCCGCGATAGGGATTGATCGAACGGTCGAACGGCACGTCGGGCGAGGTGTTGCGGGTGATGATCCGCCGCGCGCGTTCCTCGCTCACCTCGGTCCGGAGCGGCGGCAGGTCCTCGGCCATGTCCCACCCGTCCGCCTCCGCCTCGTGGATGTAGCGTTCGAACCGGTTGTCCCGGTTCGTGGCCGCGCCGCGGCCCCGGCGGCGATCTGGGTCGATCCGGGCGTTCATTTGGAGAGGTTTAGAACGAACAGGGAACAAACGCAACGTCATCCCGTCAGCACTGGACAGGTGCCGCCGCAACCGTTTCTCTGGGCGGTGCAACTCTGGGGGGAGTAACCATGATCCGATTTCTCACCGCGGCGGCCTTCGCCGCGCTTCCTGTCACCGCCATCGCGGCAACCCATGACCCGATCGCGGAAAACACCGTCGTGTTCGGCGATTCGCTGTCCGACCCGGGCTTCTTCGGCTTCCAGCTCACCAATGGCGATGTCTGGGCGGCGCAGCTCGGGCTCGACGCCGCGTCGGGCCGCAACTTCGCCGTGGCGGGCGCCCGCGCGATCCCGAACCCGGTAACCTCGGACTTCGACGAACAGCGCGCGGCCTTCGCCACCGCGACGCCCACGCTGTCGCCCTACACCACCGCCGTGGTCTGGTTCGGCGGCAACGACCTCCTGAACCTGTCCGACCCCGCGGAAATCCAGCTTGCCCTGTCCGAGATCGCCTCGGGCGTCGGTGAACTGGCGGCGGGCTTCGGCATCACCCGCTTCGTCCTTCCCGGCCTGCCCGACCTCGGGCTGGTTCCGGCCTCCGCCGGGATCGAGGCGCAGGCGTCCGCGGCATCGCAGGCGTTCAACGGCGGATTGCAGCAGGTGGTGGCGATGTTGCGGGCGCAGGGCCTGTCGGTTGCCTATGCCGACATCGCCTCGGCCTATTCCGACGCGCTGGCCGACGACGCGGCCTTTCCCTTCGACAGCGGAACCTGCCTGTCGGGCGCGATTTCCTGCGACGGCTACCTGTTCTGGGACGCGGTTCACCCGACCGAGGCCGCCCATGCCCGGATCGCCGCCGTGATCGCGGCCGAGATCTCGGCCATCCCGCTGCCCGCCGGCGGCTGGCTCCTGGCGGCCGGGCTCGGGCTTCTCGCCGCGCGGCGGCGGCGCCCCGTCGCCGCGTAACGTTTTTGCGTCGGAAAATGCTGGTCCTCGGCCGGACCCGCGCGTTATGGACCGCTGAAACGGTCTGGCCGACGGAGCGCCTTTCATGTCCGACAACGACGACGAAATCATCCTGTCCGAGCTCGACGACGAGGAACTCGTCGCCCAGATGTTCGACGATCTCTACGACGGCCTGAAGGAAGAGATCGAGGAAGGCGTGAACATACTGCTGGAACGCGGATGGGAACCCTACGACATCCTGACCAAGGCGCTCGTCGGCGGCATGACCATCGTCGGCAACGACTTCCGCGACGGCATCCTGTTCGTCCCCGAGGTGCTGCTGGCCGCCAACGCGATGAAGGGCGGCATGGCGATCCTCAAGCCGCTGCTGGCCGAAACCGGCGCGCCGCGCGTCGGCAAGATGGTGATCGGCACGGTCAAGGGCGACATCCACGACATCGGCAAGAACCTGGTGTCGATGATGATGGAGGGCGCGGGCTTCGAGGTCGTCGATCTCGGCATCAACAACGCGGTCGAGAAGTACCTCGACGCGCTGGAAAGCGAACAGCCAGACATCCTCGGCATGTCGGCCCTGCTGACGACCACGATGCCCTACATGAAGGTCGTGATCGACACGCTGAAGGAAAAGGGCATCCGCGACGACTACATCGTTCTCGTCGGCGGCGCGCCCCTGAACGAGGAATTCGGGCGGGCCATCGGTGCCGACGCCTATTGCCGCGACGCCGCCGTGGCGGTGGAGACGGCGAAGGATTTCGTCGCCCGCAAGCACAACCAGCTGCGCGCCGGCGCCTGATGCTGTTCCGCGCCGCGACGCTTCGGGCGATCGCGCGCGGGGAGATCACGGCGGCCTACCGGCGCGGGACGCGCCGCCCGGCGAAACCGGGCGGCCGCCAGCGCACCGCGGCGGGCGAATTGCAGATCGTGGACGTGGCCGAGGTCGACCCGGCGGCCGTGACCGATGACGAGGCCCGCGCCGCCGGTTTCGCCGATGCCGCCGCACTGCGGGCGGAGCCCTTCCTCGACCGGCCCGGCCCGCTCTGGCGTGTGACCTTCACCCTCGCCGACGATCCGCGCGTCGCCCTGCGGGACGAGGTTCCGGGCGATGACGGGCTCAGCGAAATTCTCGACACGCTGGCCGCGAAGGCCCGCCGCGCCGCCTTCGACCCGCTGGCCCGGTTGCGGACGATCCGCGACAACCCCGGCCGCCGCGCCCCCGATCTGGCCGCCGCCGAGGGGCTCCAGACGCAGGTCTTCAAGCGGCAGGTCCGGCAGTTGAAGGAACTGGGACTGACGGAAAGCCTCGATGTCGGCTATCGTCTCAGCGCGCGGGGCCGGGCCGTCCTGTCGCGCGCGGAGGACAGGGAATGACCGACACCTACCCCGGCCGTTGCACCTGCGGGACGATCGCCTACCGCCTGCTCGACACGCCGCTCTTCACCCATGCCTGCCACTGCCGCTGGTGCCAGCGCGAAACCGGCTCCGCCTTCGTGATGAACGGCCTGATCGAGGCGCATCGCGTCGCGCTGGAAGCCGGGGAGCCCGAGATCGTCGACACCCCGTCCGAAAGCGGTCTCGGACAGAAGATCGCCCGATGCCCGTCCTGCCGCGTCGCGCTCTGGAGCGTCTATTCCGGCGCCGGCCCGCGGTTCCTGTTCGTGCGGATGGGCACGCTGGAGAACCCCGACGCCTTCCCGCCCGACATCCACATCTTCACCGCCTCGAAACAGCCATGGGTGATCCTGCCACCGGGCGTTCCGGCGATGGAGGAATATTACCGCCGGAGCGAGCTCTGGCCCGGGTCGAGCCTCGCCCGCCGCGAGGCCGCGCTTGCGCTGGACGACGCAGCGGCCGCGGGCCCGGTGCGCGGGGCCTGACCGCGCCCGGGCGTCAGGCGGGGGCGCCTGCCATGATGGTCATGCCGGTTTCCGTGGCTTTCGCGACCACCGCCGGGATATCCGGTTCGGACGGCGCGGGAAGGTCGGTCTGCCCCTCCGGCAGCGGCGTCCCGATCCCGGTGAAAAAGGCGTCGTGCATCGTCCCCGGCGCGTTCAGGATCAACACCCGCGCAGGCCCGTCCCCGACCGCCTGGAAGGCGTGGACCGCGCCATCCGGGATCGGAACGTAGCTGCCCGCGCCCGCCACCCTGTCCTCGCCGTCGACATGAAACGCGACCTGACCGTCGAGCACGAAGAACGCCTCGGTCTCGCCCGCATGGTGGTTCGGCGGCGCGCCCGCACCGACCGGCACGAGGGCCTCGACGAGGCAGTACTTGCCCATGACCTCGTCCGGGAAGGCGTGGAACTTCATCAGGATGTTCAGGACGTTGTAGGTGCGCGGACGATCGGTCATCGGCTTTCCCTCCCTTGCGGATGAAGTGCATCCAGTTTATGAGAATACCGTCTCATAACAAGACGACGACACGATAACAAGACTCATGTCTCACGACGAAGCGACACGAAGCACCGAACGCCGCGCCCAGAAGGCGCGCACCCGCGAGGCGCTGCTGGCCGGGGCGCGCGCGCTACTGGCCGACGGCGAGGCGGTGACCGTGACCGCCGCCGCCGCGCGGGCGGGCATCTCCAAGGCGACGGCCTACCGCTACTTCTCCGACCCCGCGCTGCTGGCGGTCGAGGCCGGGTTGGCGGTCGAGGTGCTGCCCTACGCGCAGGTCGTCAATGGCGCCGTCACCGTGCGCGACAAGCTGCGGGCGATCTCGCTTTACATCTTCGACCTGTCCGTCTCCCACGAGGCCGCGTTCCGCCAGTTCCTGGCCCGGAACCTCGATGCCTGGGCCGCCGATCCCGGCCCGCGCACGCGGCGGGGCGCGCGGCGGGTCGCGATGTTCGAACGCGCGCTGGCGGACCTGCCTGTTCCGATCGACCCGGCGCGGAAGGCGGCGCTGGTCAACGGCTTGACGGCCGCGACCGGGACCGAGGCCATGATCGCGCTCCTTGACACCGCCGAGACGGACCGGGACACCGCCCGCGCCACCGTGCTCGACACGGCCGAGGCGCTGATGGACCGTCACCTCGGCCCGGAGTGATCGCCGACGGCCGCGATTGACCCTGCCGCGAAAACCCGGCACGTCGCTGGCATGACCCTCTACGCGATCGGCGACATCCACGGCCAGTACGACAAGCTGCGGCGCGCCCATGACCGCGTCGCCGCCGACCGCGCGCGCGAGGGCACGGAAGACGCGGAGCTTGTCCACATCGGCGATCTCGTCGACCGGGGCCCGGACAGCGCCGGGGTGATCGGGCTGCTCGCCGGTCTCGCCGCCGACGATCCGCGCGTGATCGTCCTGCGCGGCAACCACGATCACATGTTCCACGAGTTCCTGACCGAACCCGCCGAGGCACCGACCGTCCGCGGCCGGTTCCACTACCTGTCTAAGAACATCGGCGGGCGCGAGACGCTGGCGAGCTACCGGGTGCCCGGCTGGCGCGACGAATCGCTGTTCCGGAACGCCCGGCAGACGGTGCCCGAAGACCACCGGGCCTTCCTCGCCGCCCTGCCCTACACGCACCGCGCGGGGGAATGCCTTTTCGTCCATGCCGGGATCCGTCCCGGTATCGCGCTGGAGGACCAGGACCCGATGGACCTGATCTGGATCCGCGACGAGTTCCTCTGGGACACCGCCGATCACGGACCGCTCGTCGTTCATGGCCATACCCCGGCCGAGCGGGTGGAGCATTGGGGGAACCGGCTGAACCTCGACACCGGCGCGGGCTATGGCGGCCCCGTCTCCGCCGTCGCGATCGAGGGGCGGCGCGTCTTCCTTCTGACCGACACCGGCCGCGAGCCGATCGGATGACCCCCGCGATCCCCGCCCGCGATCTCGCCATGATCCTCGTCGTGGTGGTGGCGTGGGGCAGCAACTTCACCGCGATGAAGATCGGGCTGGAAGAGCTGCCGCCGTTCCTGTTCGTCGGGCTGCGCTTCGCGGTGCTGGTCCCGCTCATCGCCGTGATCCCGCGTCCAGCCGCGCCGTGGCGGGCGATCCTCGGCGTCGGGCTCTTCATCAACATCGGGCAGTTCGCGTTTCTTTTCAGCGCGATGCGTGCCGACGTTACGGCGGGCCTCGCCTCGCTCCTGCTCCAGACGCAGGCACCGATCACGATCCTGCTGTCGGCGCTCTTCTTCGGCGAGGCGGTCACTCGGCGGCAGGCGCTCGGCATCGGCATCGCGCTGACGGGGCTCTTCGTGGTCGGCTTCGGCTCCGGCGGCAGCGTCACGCCGCTCGGGCTCCTGCTGGTGCTGACCGGGGCGTCGTCCTGGGCGGTCGGCAACCTCGTCCTGAAGCGCCTGCGCGGCGTGCCGATGCTGCCGGTCTTCGTCTGGGCGAGCCTTGTGCCGCCCGTTCCGATGCTGGCGCTGTCATGGGCGATCGAGGACACCGCCCCCCTCGCCAGCATCGCCGCGCTGTCCCCCGCGGGTTGGGGCGACGTGCTCTACGTCGCCTTCATCTCCACCGTGCTCGGTTTCTCGTTCTGGGGCGCGCTGCTCGCCCGCCACCCGGCGGCCCGGATCACGCCCTTCGCGCTGTTGATCCCGGTGGTCGGGATGCTGGTGGCCTGGCTCATGCTGGGCGAACGGCTGTCGGGGATCGAGGCGGCGGGCGCCGCGATCATCCTCGCGGGTCTCGCGCTCGCCGTCCTGCGGCCCGGCGCGGCCACCCGGCCCGCCCGGCACCCCACGGCTTGACAACGCGGGCGCCCGGGCCTCCCCTCCGCCCATGACCGACGACGCCGCCCTCACCCACCAGGGTCTCGACCCCGGCGCCCCGCGCGGCCGGGTCCTGCTGCTGGCCTGCGGCGCGCTTGCGCGCGAGATCCTCGACCTTCGCGCGGCCAACGGCTGGAGCCATCTCGACCTCGCCTGCCTGCCCGCGATCCTGCACAACACGCCCGACCGCATCCCCGGCGCGGTGCGCAAGGCGGTCGAGGTCCACCGCGCGGATTACGACGACATCTTCGTGGTCTACGCCGATTGCGGCACCGGCGGACAGTTGCAGGCGCTTTGCGACGAGCTTGGCGTCGGGATGGTCGAAGGCCCGCATTGCTACAGCTTCTTCGAAGGCAACGAGACCTTCGCGGCGCGGGCCGAGGACGAGTTCACCGCCTTCTACCTGACCGATTTCCTCGTCCGGCAGTTCGATGCCTTCGTGACGAAACCGCTCGGCCTCGACCGGCACCCGGAGCTTCGGGACGCCTATTTCGGGCACTACGAAAAGCTGGTCTACCAGGCCCAGACCGACGACCCGGTGCTGACCGAGAAGGCGCGCACCTGCGCCGACCGGCTCGGTCTCGCCTTCGAACGCCGCTTCACCGGATACGGCGATCTCGCGACCGCGCTCGGGGCACTCTGACCCGACCTTGCCGCGGGGGATGCCGTCAGCCCCGCGCCGCCGCCGCCGCCGCCAACGAACGGATCCGCTCCACCATCGCCCGCAGCCCGTTCGACCGCTGCGAGGACAGGTGCTCGTCGAGACCGAGCCGCGCCAGTTCGCCGCCCGCGTCGACCTCCAGCACCTCCGCCGCCGTCAGGCCCGAATAGAGCGCGTGCAGCACCGCGATCAGGCCCTTCACGATCATCGCGTCGCTGTCGCCGCGGAACCGGAACACCGCGCCCGGCCCCTCGCCCTCGATCTCGGGCAGGATCCAGACCTGGCTCGCGCAGCCGTCGACCTTGGTGGCGGGCACGCGGAACGCATCCTCCAACGGCGGCATCGCGCGGCCGAGCTCGATCACGTGGCGGTAGCGTTCCTCCCAGTCGTCGAGGAAGTCGAAGGTGTCCGCGATCTCTTCGAAGGCTTCGCTGGCCATGTCTGCCCCATCCGCTGCGTCGCGCCTCACCTACGCCGCCACCCTCCGCTTTTCAACGCCCTGCCAATCGGCTAGGCAGGACCGGAGAAAACGGGGCGGCAAACGGCCGGAGGGGCGAATGGCGATGCGCGTGGTGATCCTGCTCGGGGCGGTACTGACGCTCGCGGCCTGCGAAAGCCGGCTCAATCCGTGGAACTGGTTCGGCAACGCGCGCGAGGAACGGGTCGCGGTCGAAGCCGCACCGGCGGTACCCGAGGATCCGCGCGGGCTGGTCGACCAGGTCCAGCGCGTCTCCGTCGACAGGCTGCCCACCGGCGCCGTCGTCACCGCCATCGGCATCCCGCCGCGGCAGGGCTACTGGGAGGCCGAGCTGGTCGAGGTCGGCCGCGAAGGCGGAAACCTGGTGCTGGAATTCCGCATCGCCGAGCCGATCACGCCGACCGACGTGGGCTCGCCCCGCTCGCGCGAGGTCTACGCCGCCTTCGACCTGTCGAACCACGACCTTGCGGAGATCCGCCAGATCACCGTCGAAGGCGCGCGCAACCGCATGATCTCGGGCCGTTGACGCCCTCCCCCGAGCTTCGCTCCGGAGCCGCCGTCGCCTGAGGCCGCCACGGCGCCCCGACGGCCGGCGGGCAAGAGGAATCGCCGAGGGGCCCCGCCTGCGGGGAGACGGCTATTCCTCTTGAGCGGCGGACGGCGGGGTGCCACGGCAAGGCTCGGGCGACGGCGGGTCCGGGGCGAAGCGGGTTTCGCTCTGGTGAGCCGGAGACCCCTCCGTCCATCACCCCCGAGGCTACCACCGCCGCGGCAGCGCCCGCGCGCGATCCACGCGCCGCGCCGACGAGGCCTCGTCGCGAGACGGGGCCGAGTAGGCGCGATCGCCAAAATCGGAACTCGATCGGACTTCTGCCGGGATCAGACTTCGACGATCCGGACCTTCTGGCCCTTCGCCGACAGCGCGATCTCGCCCCGGCAAAGCCTCAGCGCGTCCTCTCCGAAGACCTCGCGCCGCCAGCCGTGGGACCACATCCCATCGAGATGCCCCGACGCGATGTCGTCGAGATCGGAGGTCGAGGCGATCAGCTTCTGCGCCACGCCCGCGTCCTCGGCCTTGGTCTTCAGAAGCACCCGCATCAGGTCCGCGAGCGCGGGGTTCATCGCCGAACGGTCGCGCCCCTTCGGCAGGCGGGGGTAGTCCTCCTGCGGGGTGTCGAGCCCGCGCTGGACCGCCGCAAGCAGCCCTTCCGCGACCTCGCCCTTGCGCGCCTCGCGCAGGAGCAGGCGGGCCTGGCCCAGGTCCTCCACGCTGCGCGGCTTGGTCGAGGCCAGTTCGAGAAGCGCGTCGTCCTTCACGATCCGCGTCCGCGGCACGTTGCGCTCCTGCGCCAGCCGCTCGCGGAACGCGGCCAGTTCCTTCACCACGGCGAGGAACTTGCCGGAATTGCCGCGGATCTTCAGCCGGCGCCACGCGTCATCGGGCGTGACGATGTAGGTAGAGGCGTCGGTGAGCTGCGTCAGCTCCTCCTCGACCCAGGCCGTGCGCCCGGTGCGGTCGAGCTCGGCCGAGAGGTGCTCGTAGATCACCCGCAGGTGGGTCACGTCGGCCAGCGCGTAGGCCTGCTGCGCCTTCGACAGCGGCCGCCGCGACCAGTCGGTGAAGCGCGAGGACTTGTCGAGGTTGGCCTTCGCGATCTTGCGCACCAGCGTCTCGTAGCCGACCTGGTCGCCGTATCCGCAGACCATCGCCGCGACCTGCGTGTCGAAGAGCGGCGCGGGCACCAGCCCGCCCTCGACATGGAAGATCTCGAGGTCCTGCCGCGCCGCGTGGAACACCTTCACCACGCTCTCGTCGCGGAACAGGTCGTAGAGCGGCTCCAGCGACAGGCCGTTCGACAGCGGGTCGACGAGAACGGCGTCGTCGGTCCCGTTGCCGGGAAACGCGAGCTGCACGAGGCAGAGCTGCGCGAAGTAGGTCCGCTCGCGCAGGAACTCGGTGTCGACGGTGACGTAGGGGGCGGTCGAGGCCCGGGCGCAGAACTCGGCCAGGGCGTCGGTGGTCGTGAGGGTCACGGGTGTCTGGGAGGAAGGCAAAATACGTGCTGTCCGGATACTGTCACGGGCCAAGGGACCGTCGCGGGCCGGGGAAGTCAAGATTCCCCGGGCGAATACATCGGTTTCAATCCAATTGAAGCGGGGAACGGTCCCCCGCGGCCACACGGCGCAGCACCGCGGGGTAGAGCCGGTGTTCCAGTTCCAGCACCCTGTGCGCCAGCGCCTCGGGCGTTTCATCGGGGTCCACCGCCAATCGCGCCTGGCCGAGGATCGGGCCGTCGTCGAGCGCCGGCGTGACCTCGTGGACGGTGCAGCCGTGTTCCGTCTCGCCGGCGGCGAGCGCGCGGGCATGGGTGTCGAGGCCACGGAATTTCGGCAGGAGCGAGGGGTGGATGTTCAGGATCCGGTGCGGCCATTTCTCGACGAACCCGGCCGACAGGATGCGCATGAACCCCGCGAGGCAGACGAGGTCGGTTTGGTAGTCGCGGAGCCGGGCGTCGAGCGCGGCCTCGAACGCGGCCTTGTCGGCAAAGCGGCGATGGTCGACGACATGCACCGGGACGCCGAGCCCCGCCGCCCGCTCGATCCCCGCCACGTCGGGGCGGTTGCACAGCACCAGCACGGGACGTGCCGGGTGGTCGCCGGTCATGGAGCGCACCAGCGTCTCCATGTTCGAGCCAGAGCCCGAGATCAGGATCGCCGTGCGGACCGTCACAGCCTCCGCCCGGTATAGGCGATACCCTCGCCCGCCACGACGCGGCCGATCCGGTGGACGCTCTCGCCCGCGGCGGTCAGTTCCGCCTCAATCGCATCGGCCCGGTCTGCGGCAACCACCGCGGCCATCCCGATCCCTGCGTTGAAGGTGCGCAGCAGTTCCGCCTCTTCTAGCGCGCCTTCGGCGGCGAGCCACTCGAACACCGGCAGGAGCGGCCATGCGCCCGCGTCGATCTCCGCGCCGAGCCCCCCGGGGAACACCCGCGGCAGGTTCTCGGTCACGCCGCCACCGGTGATATGGGCCAGCGCGTGAAGGCCGGGATCGCCGCGCAGCGCGGCGGCCGCGCCGGTGTAGAGCCGGGTCGGCGTCAGCAGCACCTCGCCCGCGCTGCGGGAGTTGTCGAACGGCAGCGGATCGTCCCACGACAGCCCCGCGCGTTCCACGATCCGGCGCACGAGGGAATAGCCGTTGGAATGCACCCCGTCCGACGCGAGGCCAAGGATCACGTCGCCCTCCGCCACACCTTTGGGCAGCGCGCGCCCGCGTTCCATCGCGCCGACGGCAAAACCGGCGAGGTCGAAGTCGCCCGCGCCGTACATGCCCGGCATCTCCGCCGTCTCACCGCCGATCAGCGCGCATCCCGCCGCCGCGCAGGCCCGCGCGATGCCTTCGACCACGCTTGCCGCGATCTCGGGATCGAGCTTGCCGGTGGCGAAATAGTCGAGGAAGAACAATGGCTCCGCGCCCTGGCAGATCAGGTCGTTGACGCACATCGCGACGAGGTCCTGGCCGATCGTATCCACGCGCCCGGTGTCGATGGCGATGCGGAGCTTGGTGCCCACGCCATCGGTCGCGGCCACCAGGATCGGGTCCTCGTAGCCCGCGGCCTTCAGGTCGAACAGCGCCCCGAACCCGCCGAGACCCGAGACCACGCCGGGCCGTTTCGTCGCCGCCGCGGCAGGGCCGATACGGTCCACCAGCGCGTTGCCCGCGGCGATGTCGACGCCCGCCTCGGCGTAGCTCAGACTGTCCTTCTTGTCGGCCATGACACCCCCGCCCGGATCGGTGCCGCCCCGATAGACCAGCGCCCCGGCAGAGTCCACGGGGGGCTTGCCCGGCGCCGCCCCCCGGCCGCATCCTTCAGGCGGGCGCAGACGGGGGACCCGCGATGAAGTATCTCTATCTCGGCGACGGGCCGGACGGCGTGTCGGCGTTCGAGGACCGCGAGATCGCCTTCGCGGATGGCGACTTCGCCCCGCCCGCCCCGCCGATGGGCATGTCCGCCACCCTGCCCGCCACCGGCCTTCTCTACCTGACCCTGCCGCCCGGCTGGCGCGACACCCGCCACCCCTCGCCCCGGCGGCAGGTGGCCTTCTGCCTCGCGGGGCGGATGCGGGTGACGGCGGGCAATGGCACGGTGCGGATGATCGAGCCCGGGGGCGTCTGGCAGATGGAGGACACGGAAGGCGCGGGCCACGGCTCCGAGGTGGTCGGCGACGACCCGGTGCGGCTCGCGATCGTCCAGCTCGCCTGAGCGGCACCGCTTGACCGCCGCCGCCGGTCTGCTAATCCGGTTGCCGGCGGGCCTGTAGCTCAATTGGTTAGAGCAGAGCGCTCATAACGCTTTGGTTGCGGGTTCAAGTCCTGCCGGGCCTACCACCCCCACACCTTCCCCCGCTTGCCGGATGCCCACTGCCACGCAATCGGGCAGATGCCGCGATTTTCCGCGCATCCGGCGGCGGTTCGCGGCCACCGCGCGCCGGCTCCCGACATGTTTACCGGAACTCAACGGCAACTCTGGCAGTCTGATCTGCAGGACCCGCGCCGCTTCCGGTTTGAAAGGGCAGCCCCATGAACAGACTCCGTCTCGTGCTTTTCGCCCTCGACGCCGCATCGCGCGCCGGCATCAACCACGCCGGGGCCGCAATGGCGGGCGGCGAACTCCGCCGCCGCCGCACCATGGCCTATACGCGTCTCTACGAAGAGGCGGTCGGCGAACTCATCGGCCGCGACACCGACCCGCGCTGATCCCCCGGCCTGGACGCGACCGTTACGCCGCGGGGCCAGCGCGGCCCCGCCTTCTCTGTCCCGCAAATATCCCTGCCGGAGGCATCCTCCGCCACCAACCCGCGACCGCCTCACCGCGCCAGGATCAACTCCGCCTTCAGACCGCCGAGATCCGCGCTGTCGGTCAGCCGCAGGCGTCCGCCGTGGCTTCGCGCGATGTCGTTGGCGATGGCGAGGCCGAGCCCCACGCCCGATCCCTTGTCCTGGTTCCGCGACGCGTCGAGCCGGGCGAAGGGCGTCAGCGCGCGGTCGCGCTGGTCCTCGGGGATGCCCGGCCCGTCATCCTCGACCGAGAACCGGACCTGCCGCTCCGTCACCCGCAACCCGACCCGTGCCCGCGTTCCGTAGCGCAGGGCGTTCGACACGAGGTTCGCGAGCGCCCGCCGCACCGCCTGCGGGCGCAGCGACACCTCGGGGCAGTCGGCGGGTGCGGCGAGCTCGACCGCGCCGCCGCCCCGCGCCGCGTCCTCGACCACCCTTGCGGCGATCTCCGCGGGGTCGCAGTGCTCCGGATCCTCCTGCGCGTCGCCGCGGGCGAAATCGAGGAAGGTGTCGATCAGGCCCTGCATGTCCTCCACGTCGCGGGTCAGTTCCGCCGTCTCGGTGGTCTCGTCGGCCATCGACAGCGCCAGCTTCATCCGCGTCAGCGGCGTGCGCAGGTCGTGGCTGACGCCCGACAGCATCAGCGTGCGCTGCTCGATCTGCTGCTCGATCCGCGCGCGCATGTCGAGGAACGCCCGCCCCGCCGACCGAACCTCCAGCGCGCCAGAGGGGTGGTAGTCGACCACCCTGCCCTTGCCAAAGGCCTCCGCCGCACGGGCCAGCCGACGGATCGGCCGCAACTGGTTGCGCAGGAAGACGTAGGCCACGGCGGTCATCAGCAGCCCGGAGAACACCATCAGGACCAGAAGCTGGTGCGGGTTGGAGGCCGAGACGCGCCGCCGGCTGAAGCTCACGTCGGCGCTTTCGCCCGTGCCGTAGGTCAGGTTCAGCGACACCGTCCGCGTATCGCCGTAGAGATCGACCCAGGTCACGTCCGGCACCATGTCCCGCAATGTCCGGATCACGACCCGGCCCGAGAAGTCGTAGAACAGCCGCCGGTCGCTGCGGCGCGCGGTCCAGTCCGGCACGGTGCCCGGCGCGAGCGTCAGTTCCAGCGGCCCCGCGACATCCTCCGCCGCGGCGATTCCCCCGGCCTCCAGCCGTTCCCTGAGCAGTTGCAGGTCGAGCGCGATGGACCGCGTCATCTGCTCGGTCACGCCCTCGAAATGCCGCTGCAGGAAGACCACCGACACGACGAGCTGCAACCCGACGACCGGCACGACCAGGATCAGCGCCGCCCGGCCGTAGAGCCCTCGCGGCACAGCGCGCTTGATCCAGCCAAACACCATGGGCCATCTAAAGCGGCAGCGGCAGGCGGGGACAAGAGGGTGCAGATGGAAGAACTCGAACCGGGCCTCAGGCGGCTGCGCGCGCCGAACGCCTCGCCGATGACCCACAGTGGCACCAACACCTACCTGCTCGGCACCACCGGCCTCGCCGTGATCGACCCGGGTCCCGACGACCCCGCCCATCTCGACGCGATCCTCTCCGCCGTCGCGCCGGGCCAGCACGTCGCGGCGATCCTCGTGACCCATTCCCACCTCGACCACTCGCCGCTCGCCCGGTCGCTGTCGCGCGTCACCGGCGCGCCCGTGCTCGCGGCGGGGGACAGCGGCTTCGGCCGCTCCGCGCGGATGGAGGCCCTGGCCCGCGCCGGGCTGATCGGCGGCGGCGAAGGCGTCGACGCGGACTTCGTGCCGGACAGGCGCCTCGCCCACGGCGAGGTGGTGCAGGGACCGGGCTGGCGGGTCGAGGCCCTCGCCACCCCCGGCCACATGGCCAACCACCTCGCCTTCGCCTGGAACGGTGCCGTCTTCACCGGCGACGTGGTGATGGGCTGGTCGACCTCCGTGGTGTCGCCGCCGGACGGCGACATGACCGCCTTCTACGCCACGCTCGACCTGCTGTCCGCGCGGGACGACCGGGTCTACTACCCCGGCCACGGCGACCCGGTCGAGACCCCCGCCGCGCGCGTCGCGGAGCTACGCGACCACCGCCGAGCGAGGGAGACCGCGATCCTCGACGCGCTCGCCGCGGGCCCCGCCGACGCGGCCACGCTCGCGGCCCGGATATACACCGACACCGACCCACGGCTGATGCCGATGGCAACCCGCAACGTCCTCGCGCATCTGCTTGATCTGGAAGCAAGAAACTTCGCCCACGCGGAGCCGCCCCTGACGCCAGACAGCCGCTTCGAGCTGCCCACCTGAACCGCCCCAGTTTTTCCCCGCCCCCCTCTGGACGCCCCGGATCCGTCTTGCTATACGACCGGCCAGTTCCGGCGTAGCTCAGCGGTAGAGCAGTTGACTGTTAATCAATTGGTCGTAGGTTCGATCCCTACCGCCGGAGCCAATCAAATCAAATAGTTAGCGGGCGAAGCTCAGCGCAAACCAAGATGGCGGTAAGCGAAGGGTAAGCTACTCAAAGCAAGAGCCGTAGTGGCCTCTTCCAAAGGAGCAGTGTTTCGGAGGGGAAGGGTCTGATATCCAACGCTCTCTGATTTCTGATGCCGATATCCAACCGCGGGACCGCACAATACGAGAGCGGCCCCGAGTAAGATGAAGCGCAGTTCTGAGGCTGCGCTGGCCCTTTCTGTCAGCCCTACTGCATCCAAAACCGCTTCCACCCGCGCTGTCTCCTCGGAGTTGAGGTCCAACAAAGGTTCGCGGCAATAGCCGCCAGGACGTCCCAGCAAGTTCATCGCGCACTTCATATTCGAAGGGAATGTGCCGGCCTGACGCATTCCCTTATCAAGTTGAGCAGTACGATGCTGAATACGCCTACCCTCTTCCATTTTCATTTCCTTAGCGAGACGCGCCATGGAGATCGCATCCCGCCCCATCACTTGGGCCTCCATCGAGGAAACGTAGCCTGGGCACTCCATCAGTACAGCACCGAAGCCTCGCTCTGCCGAGTGGCCGGCCAAGACCTGGATCTTTTCGCCTGCACTAGCCAAGGTAGCCACTAACTCATTATAATCGTTAGAACTCTGCTTGAGTGCGACCACCCATTCGAGGTCGCAAATCCTCGAAATAAGGTCTGGCGACATGTTGATCCCAGTTCGTTTCGACATGTTGTAAAGGAAAATAGGGGCACGCGCTGCATCTGAGATATTGGTGAAATGTGCGCTTCGTCTCCGAGGCCCCTGCCCGGTTCCGCCAGTCCTCGTAGGCGACGCCGTAGGGCGGGTCGGTGATCATCAGGTGCGGGCGCACGTCGCCGAGCAGTCGGGAGACGTCCGCGGCACTCGTGCTGTCGCCGCAGAAGAGGCGGTGCGCGCCGAGGACCCAGAGGTCGCCCGTACGGCTCGCGGGAACGGCCGGCGGCTCGGGAGTCGTCTCCTCCCCCGGCCTGGCTTCCGCCGAGGCCAGCAGCGCGTCCAGTTCCGACCCGTCGAAGCCAAGATCGGCGAGGTTCACGCCCAGGTCCCCGAGGTCGGCGAGTTCGAGGCCAAGCAGCTCCCGGTCCCAGGCCGCGGCTTCCGCCAGCCGGTTGTCGGCGAGGATGTAGGCCCGCTTCTGCGTCTCCGAGAGATGGGCCAGTTCGATCACCGGCACCGTCGCAAGCCCCAGCTTCCGCGCCGCCAGCACCCGGCCGTGGCCTGCGATGATCCCGTTCGCGCCATCGACCAGCACCGGGTTGTTGAAGCCGAACTCCCGGATCGAGCCCGCGATCAGCGCGACCTGGCTCTCGCTGTGGGTCCGGGCGTTCTTCGCGTAGGGCACGAGACCCTCCACCGCGCGATGCTCGATTGCCTCGGCGCCTGCCAGCTGTCCTGCCTCGTGTCGACCCATCGCACCCCCCGGGTTGGAATTGATGCGCCGCGGAGGCGCCCTTGCCGCGAGTATATCACGAGGCTCAAGTCATTGTACTCGTGACATTAAATGACAGAAGGCGCCACGAGGCGACAAGATCCGGGGACTGACTGCTAGACGGCCTACGCGCGGAAGGCCCGAGCTGGCGAGCGCATGACCCTACGGGGGACGCGTGGGACAGATAGGACGCAAGAAAACGTTAAGTCGTTCGTGCGCGCGAGTGACCCAGACCGTGGTCGCGACCGCGCATCGGCCCGGGATCGGCCATCACATCCGATCCATCACGATCCGGCTCATCGAAGTTTGGGTCTTGCCACCAGCCTGTCAGGTATTGAACCGGGCATTCCGGCAATGTTCGTCATCCGACGTTCCTAACCGCTTCGCGCAGTTCTGGAAAAAGGATCCAGTTTCCTGGGTCATCATCGTTTCTCTGCCGGCCTCGGTAGCCCAGAAACATCGTTCCGTCTTGTTCGCTGGCAAGAGCGTTGGGATATGCTTCCACGGAAAGGTAACTCGCGATCAACAACCCAGCCGACGCAAGTGCGCGATTGGCGGAAACATTCGACTTGTAGCCGGCAACGCTTGCAAGGCGCACTTCCGACAATCCTTCATCGTCGGCCAAGGCAAGGGCGGTCAGCATCGCACGTTGCGGGCGCGAAAGGGCGACTTGGTCGACCGCTTCGGCGAATTCCTCGGTGCTCGGAACCACTTGACCCGTTGTCGGGTCGGACCGACGATCGTCGGTTCTGCGGAGCTCCCTCGCATCAATTGCGTCGTGCAAGGCGGCGATCGCGGCCTCCTCCGTCGCGCCTCTGGCTTCCGCGATCATCCCGCGCGCACTTGTCGGCGGTTTGGGAAAGGCCCGGGCCACGTATTCCCCTGATAGGCGCCCGGACTTGATCTGGTACCGGCCGTGCTCGCCAAGCTGAACCGATGACGGCATGTCGGACGGGCGCTCTGAGTGCTTCTTTTGCTTTCTTTTCATGAAGGGCTACGAAGTTTGGCCGTTCGAATTTCCGTGTCGAAACGCGTCATGGTGGTGGTCTCCGAAATATTCGATTGGCAAGATAGGGGTGATCCCGGATCAAGTCGGCAGCCGATGAGCCTCGGCGAATGTCACGAGCCGCTCCGCAGATTCGTCCCATAGAGCGAGGCGCGCGCAGCCCAGACTTTCCCGCAGGGTAACACGGTTGGAGTCTACGAGCGCGTCATGGTCACGAAGCACTTCGGGCAGGCGATAGAACGGGATACGGCTGGCAAGGTGGTGGACATGGTGGACGCCGATATTCCCGGTGATCCAGCGCAGTATCGGCGGAAGATCGTAGTGGGAACTGCCTTCGATTGCCGCGTCCCGGATGTCCCAGTCCGCCCGGTGGCTCCAACTCGTGTTCTCGAACTGGTGCTGGACGTAGAAGAACCACATCCCTGTGCTCGCCGCGAGGAGCATGGTGGGAAGGAAGATGAAGAGAACCACGCTCCATCCACCGAACCAGACCAGCGCGGTCAGCGCCGCGGCGATTGCGGCGTTCGTTGCCATGGCACTGAGCCAGTATTTCCAACCCGACCGCATGAGACCGACCGGAAGCCGGTTCTGCAGGAAGAAGCTGTAGAAAGGGACGACACCGAACAGGACGAGCGGATGGCGGACGAGGCGATAGAGCCCGCGCGCAACAGGCCCCTTCGCGCGATATTCAGCGACCGTCATGGTCGGTATGTCACCGATCCCGCGCTGGTCGAGGTTGCCCGTCGTGGCGTGGTGAATGGCATGAGTCTCGCGCCAGACATCATAGGGCGTCAAAGTGACCACGCCGATTGCACGACCAAGCCAGTTGCACAGTCGCTTGCTGCGGAAGAACGATCCGTGGCCGCAGTCGTGCTGGATCATGAACAGGCGCACGAGGAAGGCCGAATTGCCCAAAGCGAGCAGCATCGCCAGCGCCGGGCTGTAGGCTAGCAGCCACCAGCCTACGGCCCACGTCGTAAGAAACGGTGCAAGCGTAACGATCAATTCTAGAACGCTGCGCGTGGGGTCGGGCGCGCGGTAGCGGGTCAGAACACGCGACCAACGAAGGGCATCGACCGGTTCTTTACTGCAGGAGCGGGGAGCGTTCACAGTGATCGGGCGCTCCGTCGGGAGCGCCCGTGTACCCCGGTCAAGCGAGCGCGAGATTGGTCGCGCTTTCGCGGCCATCGCGGCCGGTCTCGACGTCGAACGTCACCTTTTGAGCGTCCGAAAGGCCGGTCAGACCGGCGCGTTCGACGGCGGAAATGTGAACGAAAACATCCTTACCGCCGGTATCCGTCTCGATGAAGCCGAAGCCTTTTTGGGTATTGAAAAACTTCACGGTGCCATTGGCCATGTCCGTGGTCTCCTGTTTCATGTGCTGCCCACAGGATGCGGCAGCCCGGCAAAGTCAGACTGAGAGATCAACTGAAGCCGGATGAACGGAAGCAGGAGGTCGCAGAGAAAAACGCTCGCGCTGTTAACCTGCGCCTTACGGAAGCGACTTACAAGGATTAACTTTGCGGTTTCGCGAAACTGTTTCACAGGCGGTGGCCTATGTTACGGCGGCATTGAAAAGCCATCGACGGCTTCCCATGTCTAGGCTGCGTTACCGCTCTGCCGCGTGAGCAGGCGGACTCACTTCCGCCCCCTGCCGTGACGCACCGTTTTCCCACATCACGAAGGGGGGACGCCGCCCAAGGCGGCTCCGCGCACAATTCGGTGGCGGAGTGTTCGCCCTGGTGCACCCCGTACCGACCGGCCACATGGCGCGCGTCGATGACGCCGGACCCAGGGTCTGGTCAAGGTTTGACATGGCTTTCAAGGAACTCGGGCTCAATGACCTTCTCGTCTCGCGGAGTACGACGGACCTCGCAGTCCGCGGCATAAACAGCCCGATTTCAGCCATCTCCACAACCATGACTCACCGAACGCGCCAGAATGCTACAGGCACCTCAAGCTATTCGACTGAGACCACGCTGTACCAGCAGCCGACAGCGACCCGGACAGCTTTCACACCAAGGCGGCGCTTTCTCCGCAGGAGGTAATTTCATGAATACTTTCGATAGGCTGAAACCCGGCCGTTACGGCGCCGCCATCGGTGTCGATGCAACCTTGGAGCAGCCGGAAACCGCGGCGGACGAAGGATGAGCGGCCTAGCATCGAGGGTTGGTCAAAGCATCCAGAGCATCGGTCATGGACGGGCCGTTCTCGTGATGGCCGGGATGATTGCCTTTCACGCATTTCCGGTTCCCGCGCAGGACGGCATTGGACCCGTACCAGAAAATGCAGAGGCGCGGAGCTATGGCGGGGGCTGGGATTGTATTCCTGGTTACCGTTTGGTTGGCGAGGATTGTATTGCCATTGACGTGCCCGAAAACGCATACGCAACTGGCCGGTCTTATGGCCCGGGCTGGGCATGCCAGCGCGGGTATGAAGATATAGGCGGTGTTTCATGCGAGGCTATTCCCGTCCCTGAGAATGCCTTCCTACGATCATCAGGATTCGACTGGCAATGTGATCGGGGATATCGGCAGGATCGAGAGACGTGTGTTCCGATCAACCTTCCGGAGAATGCCTTCCTTACCGACGATCCATCGGGTTCCGGCTGGGCATGCGAACGCGGCTTCACGGCATTGAATGATGCCTGTGTTCCGATTGCCGTACCCGAGAACGGCTACCTCACCAATACCGACTACGGTGCCGAATGGGCTTGCGAGCGGGGCTTCTTCGAGATCGATGGCCGTTGCGATCCTATCGTGCTTCCGGCGAACGCCTTTCTGGACACGGCGTCCTATGGGCCGGGATGGCGCTGTGAGCGGGGATTTGAGACCGTCGACGCCACCTGTGTCGAGATCAACCTTCCGCTAAACGCGCATCTCGATCGCAACGGAAACACATGGCGCTGCGATCGCGGCTTTCAACTCGCGGATGGGGAGTGCGTTCTTGGACGATAGTGCGCCACGATCGAACCACGGCGACCCGCCCGGCATCCGGATGCGGATTGGCTGTCGCCTTCGTTACCGGCTGTCCCAGCCGACGCCGCTCATTGCAATGCTGAACGTGCACTATTCGCGCTTCGGCGATCTCGAGCGTGCCGACTATCTCGTGACGCATCCGAGCGTGCCACTGGAAAGCTATCGCGACGGGTTCGGCAACTGGTGCACACGGATGATGGCGCCGGCGGGGGACTTCACCCTGTCCACCGACGGGATCTTTCGCGACACCGGATTGCCCGATCCGACAGCGACCGAGGCCACGCAGCACGCCGTTCAGGACCTGCCCTTCGAAACCTTGGTCTATCTTCTCGGCAGTCGTTACTGCGACACCGATCTTCTGTCGGAAGAGGCCTGGGGCCTCTTCGAGACTACTCCGCCGGGCTGGGCGCGCGTGCAGGCGATCTGCGATTTCGTGCACTCCGCGGTCTCATTCGACTACATGGAGGCCAGCGCGACGCGCACCGCTTCCGAAACGCTGGCCGGACGGAAGGGTGTCTGCCGTGACTTCGCCCACCTCGCCATCGCGCTCTGCCGCTGCATGAACATCCCGGCGCGCTACTGCACTGGCTACCTGAGCGAATTCGGTCAACCGACGCCTCATCCGCCTGACGATTTCGCGGCCTGGATGGAGGTCTTTCTGGATGGCCGCTGGTGGGTCTTCGATCCAAGGAATAACAGCCCGCGCAAGGGGAGGATTCTGATTGCGCGCGGCCGGGACGCCGCCGATGTGCCTCTGACCCAGACATTCGGGCCGAATACACTCATGCAGTTCGACGTGTGGACGTGGGATGCCGAGGACGACCCCGCCGAGGCGCGGTCCGGTTCACGGAACTAGGCCGGGGCGTGTCAACGCCAGCTTTCCGGTCTGCCCTTCTTCGGCTCGCTGGCAGGACAGTTGTTCCGCCTATCTGTCGGGGCACTCCGCGGCAAGCAATCATCCAGGAGTTTTGCGATGCCTACCCCAATCAAGACGACCGCCGTGTTTCTCCGACCGTTCCAGCTTCCGAGTTTCAACGAAACCCTGCCGCCCGGCGATTACGAGATCGAGACCCAACTTCTAGGGCCCGTGGACTGGATCGAACCGGGCACATGGACATCTTCGGTTCTCGTGCACCTACATCCGCGCGCCTCGCATCCCGGGCTTGACCGAACGCTCACTGTGCCGCTCGCGGACTTGGAGCACGCGATTGCCAAGGACAAACTTTCAGGCAAGGCACTTGCGGACTTCGTCCTTGAAGAGATGCTTGCCGACCCCATGATCCGTCTTGTCATGCAGGCGGACGGGGTGGACGAGAACGAATTCCGAGACCTCCACTCGGCTCGGCCCCAATGCGAAGGCATAGGTCACCACCGCCGCTCCGACGATCGAGGCCCCGAGGTCGAGTGACCCCTTCCTCGAGGTGGGCCATGTTGCCAGGACACTTGGGACAGATGGGACGGAAGACAACCTTGAGTCGTTCGTGCGCGCGCGTGGCGGATAAACGGATTCTCCTGCCCCATCTGTCCCCGGCCGTAGCCGCGATCGCGCTTTGGTCCGCGCAGAGGACCGTAAGCAGAAAGCCATACGCGTCACTGGCCTCCCGAGTACGGCCAAGGTCGGCTCTGAGCCCACTTGGTCGGATGCTGCAATCCGACTCGATGTCCGCTTTGTTGGTTTAATAGCGGCCTTGTTGCGCAACTCGGGTGAGGGATTCACTGCATGAATCCAGCATGATAG
>WVSL01000002.1 GCA_015689685.1 Rhodobacterales bacterium HKCCE2091
ACGACCGCATGTCCTCCAGCCGACCCCCGACCTGGCCGCCGTACAAGTCAACCGAAGAACGACCGATCGTGATGACATCAAGATCGCGGGTCACGCCAGGACCTCCGCCAGCTTCACCGCCCTGCCCTCCGCCACGGATTTCAGCGCAGCCTCCGCGAGCGCCAGCGCCATCACGCCGTCGCGCCCCGTGGTCGGCGGTTCGCGACCGGCGTTCACCGCGTCGACGAAGGCCGCGATCTCGGCGGCGTAGGCGGCTGTGTAGCGGGTCATGAAGAAATTCAGGAGCGGCGGGCGGGTGAAGCCCTCGCCGTTGGCGATCTCGATCCGGGCCTCACGGTGGTTCTCGGCCGAGACGGAACCCTTCGAGCCATGAACCTCGATCCGCTGGTCGTAGCCGTAGCTGGCGCGGCGGGAATTGGTGATCGTGCATTGCTTGCCGCTCGCGGTGGTCAGGACCACGTTCGCGCTGTCGTAGTCGCCCGCCTTTCCGATGGCCGGATCGACAAGGTTCGAGGCCGCGGCGTAGACGGTTTCCACCTCCTCGCCGAGCATCCAGCGGGCGACGTCGAAGTCGTGGATCGTCATGTCCTTGAAGATGCCGCCCGATCGTTCGATGTAGGCGATCGGCGGCGCACCGGGGTCGCGGGAGGTGAGCGTGACCATCTCCACCTCGCCGATCCTGCCCGCATCAATTGCGGCCCGCAAGGCATTGAAATCCGGGTCGAACCTCCGCTGGAAGCCGACCATGAGCGTGCCGTTCTCGCGCTCAACCGTGGCCACGACCTGTTTCGCGCGGGCGAGATCGAGATCGACGGGTTTCTCGCAGAAGACCGCCTTTCCGGCGGCGACGAACCGCTCGATCAGGTCGGCATGGGTGTCGGTCGGCGTGCAGATCACCACCGCGTCCACGTCGTCGGAGCCGAGGATCTCGTCGATGTTGCGGATGTCGCAGCCGGTGCGCTTCGCGACCGCTTCGGCCGCCGCGGCGACCGGGTCGGCGACGGCGATCAGTTCGGCCCCGTCGACCGAGGCGACGGCGGCGGCGTGGACCTGCCCGATGCGGCCTGCCCCGAGGATGGCAAAACGGATGGTCATGTCGGTGTCCTGTCCTTGCTATTCCGGGTAGGCCCCGGAGACGTTCTGGTCGAAATCCACGATGGCGCCGGTCATCACGCCCGAGGCCGGCGAGAGCATGTAGGCGGCGAGCCCGGCGACATGGGCGGGCTTCACCAGCATCCCGAAGGGCTGCGCGGCCTCCGCCGTCGCCAGCCAATCGTCGCCCGCGCAGTGGTACTTGCGTTGCACCGCGTCCTCGCCCGGCGTGTCCATCCAGCCGCAGGCGATGCCGTTGACGCGGATGCCGTGCGACCGGAGTGCCTGCGCGGCGTTCTTCGTCACGTTCGCCAGCGCGGCCTTCGACGCCGAGTAGGGCGCGAGGAAGCTCTGGCCGCAATGGATCACCATCGACAGGATGTTGACGACCGAAAGCGGCGCGCCCGCGTCGATGGCGACCCGCGCCGCCGCCTGGATCGCGAAGAAGGGCGAGCGGGTGTTCGCCGTCATCACCCTGTCCCAGAGCTCCGGCGTGGTGTCGAGGATCGATCCCCGGTCGGTGATCGCGGCGGCGTTCACGAGCGCGCCGAGCCCGCCCATCCGGTCCGCCGCCTCGGCAACGCAGGCCGTGATCGCGTCGGTATCGGCCAGGTCGGCGGGCATGAACTGCGCTCCGATCCGGTCGGCCGCCGCGCGGCCCTTGTCGCCGTCGCGCCCGGTGATGACAACGGCCTCCGCGCCCTCCGACAACAGCCGCTCCGCGATGGCGAGGCCGAGCCCTTGCGTCCCGCCGATCACGAGCGCCCTGGTTCCGTCGTGGGGCTTCACGTGTCGAGCCCCTGCAGGAACGCGTCGTATTCGCCGTCCGCGATACCGACGACGTGGCCCGGGCCGGGATAGGCGCCGCTCTCGACCTCGGCGCGGAACTCTCCGAAGGCGGCGATGCGCTCGGATTGCAGCCGGTCGTACTCGGCCCGGAAATCGCGGTAGGTGCGGGCATGGCGGGGCCTGTGGCCGCGGGTGTAGCCGAGCACGTCCTCGGCGAAGAGATACTGCGCGTCCGCGCCCGACCCCGCGCCCATGCCGAGCATCACGAGGGGCGAGCGGCGCGAGATCTCCGCGGCGACGCGGTCGGGCACCACCTCCAGCTCCGCGGCGAAAGCCCCGGCGCGTTCCAGCGCCTGCACGTCGCGCCAGACCTGGAGCGCCTGCGCGGCGGTCTTTCCGACCGCGCGGAACCCGCCGGTCCAGGTGACCTTCGACGGGATCAGCCCGACATGGCCGACGACCGGCAGGCCCTCGTCGGCCATCGCCTTCACGATCCCGAGGCCGCCCGCGCAGTAGAAGGAATCGCCGCCGACCTTCAGCGCCGCGAAGGCCGCGCGCAGGTAGTCCTCGGCGGTGACGAGTTCGCCGTAGAGCAGGCCCACCTGCACGAAGCAGTCGCCCGCGGCCTCCCGCATCTCGGGCGTCCAGACCGGGGCGACGATGGACAGCATGTCGATCCCCGCCGCCGCGGCCGCCGCGGCCTCTTCCGAGGTGTCGACGTAGAGCATCGTCAGCACGCGTTCGCCTTTCAGCGCGCGGATGTCGGCGACTGTGGGCCGGGGCATCGTGGGGATCCTTCCGGGCTGGCCGCCGGCATGCCGGACGGGCCTCTGGGTGTCTGGTCTCTGGCCGGTCAGGCCGGTTCGGTGTCGTACTCTGGCTGCGTCTTGGCGCCGGTGATGTAGGCGACCACGTCCTGCCCATCGGTCTCTTCCTTGCGCAGGTTGGCGACGATCCGGCCGCGGCGGAAGACCACGATCCGGTCCACGAGGTCCATAACCTGCCGCATGTTGTGGCTGATGAGGATCAGCGGCTCGCCCTCCTCCTTCAGGGTCCGCACGATGTTCTCGACCTGCGCGGTTTCCTGCACGCCGAGCGCCGCCGTGGGCTCGTCCATGATGGTCAGCTTCGAATGGAACGTCGCGGTGCGGGCGATGGCGACGCACTGGCGCTGGCCGCCGGACATGTTGCGGATCGACTGGCTGATGTTCGGGATCTTGACCGCGGTCTTCTGGAGCCCCGCCAGCGTCGCCTCCCGCATTCCGCGGTAGTCGAGGATGCGGAACGGGCCGAGCCAGTTGAACTTCGTCTTTTCGCGGCCGAGGAACAGGTTGTCGGGCACGTTGAGGTCGTCGGCGAGCGCCAGGGTCTGGAACACGGTCTCGATCCCGGCCTCGCGCGCCTCCAGCGGGTTCTCGAAGCTGACCTCCTGCCCGTTGAACCAGATCCTGCCCCGCGTGCGTTGCTCCACCGCGGTGATCTGGCGAACGAAGGTCGACTTTCCGGCGCCGTTGTCGCCCATGATCGCGACGTGCTCGCCGCGCCGGATCTCGAAGTTCGCGTCCTGCAGCGCGTGGACGCCGCCGTAGTGCTTGGTCAGGCCCTCGGTCTTCAGCACCACGTCGCCGAGCGGCGTGTCGCTCCGGGGCGCGGCGCTGCCCGCGATGTCGGTCCGCATGTCGCTTGCCATGTCCTCTCCCCCCTTTTTCAGCGCATCGCCGCGCGGCGCTGGCGCCACTGGTCGAGCACGACGGCGGCGACGATGATCGCGCCCTTCACCATCTCCTGGTAGTAGGCGTCGAGCCTGAGGAAGGTGAAGCCCGAGATGATGACGCCGAAGATCAGTGCGCCGAGCACGGTGCCGATGATCGACCCGCGCCCGCCCGAAAGCGACACGCCGCCGATCACCGCCATCGCGATGGCGTCGAGTTCGTACATCACTCCCATGCCGGCCTGCGCGGTCAGGTTCTTCGACGACAGGACCAGCGCGGCGATGGCCGCGAGGATCCCGGCGATGGTGTAGACCAGCACCTTGTGATGCTCGACCTTTATGCCGGACATGCGCGCGGCATCCTCGTTCGACCCGATCGCGTAGGTGTGCTTGCCGTAGACGGTGTAGCGCAGGACCAGGTGGAACAGGATCGCGAGGCCGACGAAGATGAACACCGGCGCCAGCCCGCCGCCGATCACTTTGTAGGGATCCGTCGGGAAGGAGATCGGGCGGCCCTCGGTCCACCACTTCGACACGCCGCGCGCCGTGACCATCATACCGAGCGTGGCGATGAAGGGCGGGATGCGGGTGTATGCGATCAGGAACCCGTTGATGCCGCCCGCTATGACGCCGCAGATCAGCCCGACGACGACCGGCGCGACCAGGGGCAGGTCGGCAAAGGCGGGACCGAGCGCGAGCGTCGGGTTGGGGTTTCCGTTGACCGTCGCGACCTGCGCGAAGCTCATCGCGATCATGGCCGTGGCGCCGACGACGGAGCCGGAGGACAGGTCGATCCCGCCCGAGATGATGACCTGCGTCACGCCGATGGCGATGATCCCGATGATCGAGACCTGCAGGATGATGATGGTCAGCCGGGCCTCGTTGAAGATCGAGTCGAACCGGCCGGCGCTGTCGAACAGGAAGCTCTGGCCCATCACCACCTGGCCGAGCACCTCGAAGATCCCGATCATGATCAGGAGCGCGATGAAGACGTTGAATTCGTTGGGCCAGTGACGCTTCTTCGAGTCGAAGGTCAGCCCCCCGATGCCGTGCGCCTGCGTGGTCTCGGCCATGGTCCCTTCCTCCCCTGGGACGTCGCGGGGCCGGTCGGCCCGGCCCCGCGTTTCCGCGTCAGTTGCGCGAGGTGTACTCGTCCATGTTGTCCGGCGTCACGAGCTGGAACGGGATGTAGACCTTCTGGTCCACGTCCTCGCCGCGCGCCAGCGCCAGTGCGGCATCCACCGCGCCCGCGCCCTGCCCGGCCGCATCCTGGAACACGGTCACGTCGAGCTGGCCTTCGCTCATCGCCACCAGCGCGTCCTGCGTGGCGTCGACGCCGCCCACGACCACGTCGTCCATCGAGATGCCGGCGGCGGTCATCGCCTGGATCGCGCCGATGGCCATCTCGTCGTTGTTGGAGATGACGGCGTGGAATTCCTCGCCCGTCGACAGCCAGTTGGTCACGAGGTCCTGCGCCTCGTCCCGGCTCCAGTTCGCGGTCTGCTGGTCGATGATTTCCAGCGTGACGGCGCAGTTGCCGGCCTCGATCACGTCGAAGATGTCCTGGGTCCGCTGCACGGCGGCCTGGTTCGACAGCTCGCCCATCAGGATGTAGACGCGCGCGGGATCGGTGCCCTGCTCGGACAGGATATCGCAGATCTCGATGGTCTCCAGCGTGCCGGATTCGCGCTCGTCGGAGGCAACGAAGGCCTGGTTGTCGGGCAGCGTGTCGACGTTGATCGGCTCGCGGTTGACGTAGACCAGCGGGACGCCCGCCGACTGCGCCGCCGCCGTCATCGCCTCGGTCGCCGAGGTGTCGACCGGGTTCACGATGACCGCGTCCACGCCCGAGGCGATGAAGTTGTTGATCTGGTCGAGCTGGCGCGCGACGTCGTTCTGCGCGTCCTCGATCTGGAGGTCGACGTCGTCGAGCCCGCCGGCGTAATCCTCCATGCCGTTGCGCAGCACGGTCAGGAAGTTGTCGTCGAACAGCGCCATCGACACGCCGATGGTTTCCGCCATCGCGGTGGTCGACATCAGCGAGACCACGCCCGCGGCGATCAGGGTCTTCTTCATTGGTTTCCTCCCAGGGCGGGTGTCCGGCGCACCCTGTTCCTCCGATGCCGGATGCCCCGACGGGGCGATCATGACGCGGGCGTCAGGCGGCCAGGGCCGTCACCTGCTCGCGGATGAATTCCATCGACGCCCGCAGCGCCGCGGCCGGGTCGGCCAGCGCGTGCACGTCGGGCGAAAAGACCTCGAACGACACCGGCCCGGCGTAGCCGGCCGCCTGCAGGGCGGCGACCTGGGCGATGTTGCCGAGCCGGTCGGCCCGGTCCACCAGCACCCGGTGCGCGTCGGCCATGTCCGGCATTGCCACCTTCGGATCGACCACGCCCGAGACGTGCACGATCCCGGTCAGCGCCGGGTAGATCGGGCCGTCGCCGGCGAGGTGGTGGTGGAACGTGTCGTGGACGATGCGGAAGCGGTCGGTCGCCTGCAGCGAACGGATCGCGGCCTCGGCCTCCTCCTTGTAGCGCAGGGCGCAGGTCTCGAACCCGAGCGGTTCGACCAGCCCGACGAGGCTCGCATCCTCCAGCATCGGTTGCAACCCGCGCAGTGCCAGCCGCAGGTTGGCCTGCCGCTCGCCGTTGCCCAGGCCGAGCCCGTCGTTGCGCGGGATCAGCGCCACCGCCTCGGCCCCGGCATCGCGGGCGATGCCGATCAGCGCCTCGGCCTCGGCCGCGCGCTCCGGGCCCCAGTCGTTGAAGCGCTTCACCTCCGCCACGGCGAGGATGCGAAGGCCCCTGTCTCGCGCCATCTGCCCGGCCTCGACCGGGGCGCGGCCGTCGAACAGCGGTTGCGGAAGATCGTTGCGCACCTCGACGCCCACACAGCCGAGCGACGCGGCCAGGTCCAGCAGCTCGGCATAGGACAGCCGGGCCACGGTCATGTGGTTCAGCGCGAACGCAACCATCTGAACATCCTCCCTCGGCACCCGCCGGGACGGCCGGTGCGCCCCTTCTCATGCGTCCGCCGTGATGGCCCGGTCAATACGAGGGCGATCCGATTCCATCATGCATGAGAGATTCATGACAGGACGTATGAGAGGATTCTCTCACACCGATTCCGGCAGGTAGAGGTCCGGGCGCAGGAAATGCTGCCCCGGAACCGGGACAGAATCGCCGTCGCGCACAAGCGCCGCGAGCCGCGTCACGTCGGCGCAGGCCTGCCCGAGCGGGGTCGAGATCACCATCGTCACGAAGCGGTCAGCAAGGCCCTTGCGGCTTTCCGGCGTCAGCTCGTTTACCACCAGCGCTACGTCCCCCGGCGCCTTGGCCTCGCGCAAGGCCGCGATCGCGCCCTCCATCCCGCCGCCGGCGCAGTAGATTCCGGCGAGGTCGGGGTGCCGCGCCAAAAGGTCCAGCGTCGCCTCGTAGGTGAGCTGGCGGGTTTCCAGGTTGACCAGCGTGTCCAGCACCACGACCTGCGGCGCGAATTCGCGCAGGTAGGATCGGAAGCCGGTCTCGCGCAGCTCGTGCCCGTGCCAGCGATAGCCGCCGACGAAGACCGCGACCTTGCCCGGCCGGTGCATCGCGGTGGCGATCATGTGCGCCGCAATGCGCCCCACCTTCATGTTGTTGAGCCCGATGTAACTCTTGCGGACGCCCTGGGCGAAATCGTTCAGGAGCGCGAAGCACGGGATGCCGCGATCCTGGAGCCTCTGCACGCAATCGGTCACCTCGACATGGGTGACGGCGGTGGCGGCGATGGCATCGACGCGTTCTGCAAGCGCCTCCATCCGCTCGACGAAATCCCCCGGCGACTGCGAGGGCGAGAAGGTCACGAGCGCGCGGGCGCGCATGTCGGTTGCCCCGGCTGCCGCGGCCTCGGCCTCGTCGCGGAAGCTCTGGTAGAAGGCCTGCTTCTCCTTGTGGAAGACGTAGCCGACGGTCAGCTCCGGCAGGTCGGGTTGCAGGCGGCGCTCGATCAGCCCGGCGCCGTGGTAGCCGATCCGGCGCGCGGCCTCGAACACCCGCCGCGCGGTTTCCTCGCGCACCGGCGCGCGGGCGTTCAGCACCCGGTCGACCGTCGCGACCGACACGCCGGCCGCCGCCGCGAGATCCGGGATCGTCGCCCGCCTTGCCATGCCGCCGCCGTCCTCCTTGCAAGAAACATATCATGAATGATGGGATAGCGTGATAGGTTTTGAGGGGAACCGCAACCCCCGCTATGGCCCGTTCGGACCGGTCTCTCTATTCTGCCCGACGGGAGGACAGCCGTCTTTCGCGAAAGGGAGGAAGGGATGGCCAGACGGGACTACAGCCTGACCGGGCCGGAGGCCGCGCGCGCGGTCGAACGCGGGCTCGCCGCCGCCGAGTGGTACCATTCGGACGTGCCGCGCAAGGAGATGAAGGCGCTGATGAAGCGCGAGGACCAGCTGGCGATCCGGGACACGATCATCCTGTTCGGCTGCATGATCCTGTTCGCGGGCATCGGAATCGCGCTCTGGCCGTCGTGGTGGTCGGCGCCGTTCTGGCTGGCCTACGGCGTGCTCTACGGCTCGGCGATGGACAGCCGCTGGCACGAATGCGGCCACGGCACCGCGTTCAGGACCGACTGGATGAACAACGCGGTCTACCAGGTCGCAAGCTTCTGCATGATCCGCAACCCGGTCACCTGGCGCTGGTCCCATGCCCGCCACCACACCGACACCATCGTCGTCGGCCGCGACCCCGAGATCAGCGTGATGCGGCCGCCGGACTTCCTGCGCCTCGTCGCGAACTTCTTCGGGCTGTTCGACACCTGGAACTCGCTCGGGCGGATGCTCCTGAACGCGAGCGGCCGGCTCGCGCCGGACGAGGCGACCTACATTCCCGAAAGCGAACAGCCCAAGGTGATCCGCATTGCCCGCATCTGGGTGGCGATCTACGCCGCGACGATCCTGCTTGCGCTCGTCACCTGGTCGATCCTGCCGCTGATGGTGATCGGCCTGCCCCGGCTCTACGGCGCGTGGCACCACGTCATGACCGGGCTACTGCAGCACGGCGGCCTGGCCGAGGACGTCACCGACCACCGGCTGAACTGCCGCACGGTCTACATGAACCCGGTCAGCCGGTTCATCTACTGGAACATGAACTACCACGTCGAACACCACATGTTCCCGATGATCCCCTACCACCGCCTGCCGGAGCTGCATGAACGGATCAAGGATGACCTGCCCGAGCCGAGCCCGTCGATCCCCGCGGCCTATGCCGAGATGATCCCGGTCCTGGTCCGGCAGCTGCGCTACGAGGATTTCTTCCTGCGCCGCGACCTGCCGCCGACCGCACGGCCCTACCGGGAGGACCTGCACGACGAGGTTCCGGGCATCCCTGCCGCGATGCCGGCGGAATGAGACAGGAGAGACGACGATGAGCGACTGGATCGACGCCTGCGCAACCGACGACATCGACGAGGAGGACCTGATCCGGTTCGACCACGGCGGGCGCACCTTCGCGATCTACCGGAGCCCGGAGGACGAGTTCTTCTGCACCGACGGGCTCTGCACCCACGAACAGGTCCATCTCGAGGACGGGCTGGTGATGGAACACACGATCGAGTGCCCCAAGCATAACGGGCGCTTCGACTACCGCACCGGCGAGGCTCTGCGCGCGCCCGTCTGCGTCAACCTCGCCACCTACGAGGTGAAGGTGGAAGCCGGCCGGGTGCTGATCCGGATCTGACAGTTTTGTAATGTCGCCGCCATGATGGCGCGAGACGCCGGGGAGAGGCTCGATCCTGCCCGGGCAGTGCCCGGTGCCGGAGTGACCCCCCCGGTGCCGATCCCTGATCCCCCTCGGGCGCAAGTCCCCCGGTCCCCGCGTCCCGCCGTACCTCACGCGGCGGGTGCGCCGGGGCCATCGATCCGCAGGTGTGCCGCGCGGCGGGCCGATCCCCCCGGCCGTGAACGCCGCGTCGCGCGCCCCGGCATCCCGAACCGGCCCTGTCCCCTGGGGCCGGGACAACCCGAACCGGCAGGCCGCCCCGCAACGGGGCGGCCTTTCGCATTCCGGCGTCAGGGTCTGCCGTCGTCCGCGCCCGGGAAGTGCAGCGTCACCGACAGGCCCGGCCCCGCGTCGTCCAGCACGAGGCGGGCGCCGTGCAGGTCCGCGATGGCCGCGACGAGCGACAGGCCGAGCCCGTGGCCCGGCGTCGTCCGGCTCCGTTCGAGCCGGTAGAGCCGTTCGAGCACCTTCCCGCGCTCGGCTTCGGGGATGCCGGGTCCGTTGTCGGTCACCCGGAGCCGTGGCCCCGGTTCCACCGCGACACGGATCGAGGAGCCGGAAGGCGTGTGCCGCATCGCGTTCTCGACCAGGTTGGCGAGCGCCTGGGACAGGAGATCGCCGTTGCCGCGCACCGTCACCGCCGCGTCGGGCTCGGCGTAGTCCAGCGTGTCGCCGGCATCCTCGACCGCCGGCTGGTAGAGCTCGAACACCCGGCGGCCGATCTCGCGCAGGTCGAGCGGCTCCATCGCGATGGAACGGCCCTTGCCCTCGATCTGGGCGATGGCGAGCATGGCCTGGAACACCGAGACCGCGTTCCCGGCCTCGGCCTGGGCGCGGTCGGCCAGGTCCGCCTCGGGCGATCCCGGCGCGAGGTGATGGCCGAGATCCTGCAACAGCACGCTGATACGCTGGAGCGGCGTGCGCAGGTCGTGGGCGATGTCCGATGTCACCTGCCGCAGCGCACCGGTCGCGGCCTCCTGCCGCGCGGCCATGCGGTTCACCCCCGCCGCGATCCGGCCGAGATCGTCCGGCGCCGGCCCCGGATCCGGCAGCCGGGCCGAGAGATCGCCCGCCGACAGCCGCGACAGCACCCGTTCCACCGCGTCCACCCGCCGCGCGGTGCGCCGGGCGACCATGCCCGCGATGGCGAGCGACAGGAGGATGGTGGGAACGAGGCTGAGCAGCACCAGCGAGAAGAACGTCTCGCGCAGGTCGCGCACCGGTTCGAGGGAGGCACCAAGGACCAGCACACCCCCGCTCAAGCGTTCGATCCGGCGGAGATAACCTGCCTCGGACAGCGGGCGGGACGGGTCGCCGGGCACGAGCCGCAGCGTTTCCGCGTCGAATTCCGCCACCGCGTTCCCGGTCTGGCTGCCGTCATCCGACAGGAACACGATCACGCTGCGCGCCGGGTCGCTCGCTCGCGCCCGCGCCGCGACGATGGCCGACATGGCCCGCGGCGTGGCGCTGAGATCGAAGCCCGCCATCTCGCGTTCCAGCCCGACCGCGATCTCGCGACCGAGATCGGCGCGCATCTTCACGAAGGCGACGCCGAGCGTGGCGACCTCGATCACGGAGAACAGGACGAGCAGGATCAGCGCCTGCCGGAGCGGTGTGGAGGCCGGGCGGCGGAAGACGGGCGCGGTTCCGCGCGGCACGCCGGCTCAGCCCTCGAACTTGTAGCCCGCGCCGCGGACGGTGACGATCACCTCGCGGTCGAAGGGCTTGTCGATCTTCGCGCGCAGGCGGCTGATATGGGTCTCGACCACGTTGGTCATCGGGTCGAAGGTGATGCCCCAGACGTTTTCCAGAAGCATGGTCCGCGTCTGCACCCGACCCTTGCGGCGCATCAGGTGTTCGAGGATCGCGAATTCACGCGGCAACAGGTCGACCTTCCTGCCCGCCCGCGTGACGGTGCGGCGAACGAGGTCCATTTCCACGTCGGCGGCCTTCAGCACGGTCTCGTTTTCCTGCAGCGGCGGCCGCCGGGCGAGCGCGTCGAGCCGGGCGGACAACTCGCCGAAGGCAAAAGGCTTCACGAGGTAGTCGTCGCCCCCCGCCCGCAGCCCGTCGATCCGGTCCTCCAGCCCGCCGAGCGAGGTCAGGAACAGCGCGGGAACCCGGCAATGAGCCGCCCGCAGCGCCTTGACCAGCGACAGCCCGTCGAGCCCCGGCAGCATCCGGTCGACGATCATCACGTCGTAGGGGGCGGCCATCGCCTGGGCGAGCGCGTCGCGGCCATCCTCCAGCCGGTCGACGACATGGCCTTCCTCGGACAGCCCGCGGGCGACGAACTCGCCGGTCGTCCGGTCGTCCTCAACGAACAGAACACGCATGGTGCAAGGGCCCTTCCTTCCGTTTCCGGCCCGCCGGATCTGGGGCCCGGGGGCCGTTCCGTCAATCCTTCGGGCCCGCCGGAGGCTGGCACGCCAGGCTGACGGGCGCCCTGTCCCGAACCTTACAAATCTGCAATTCCCGCCCCGCCGCGGAAGATTGCAGAATTTCAATCCGGCACAGGTGCGAATTCAATCTGGCATCCCGAGCTTGGTCTCACGAGGCCGGACCGACCCGGCCGATCCGCATTCCAGGAGAGACCATGACAGCGACCACACGCTCCCCGAACAGCACGCGCCTCGCCGCCGCCGGCCTTGCCGCGGTGCTCGTGGGCACCAGCGCGCTCGCCACCCTGCCCGCCGAGGCCCAGGCCGTCCCCGAGGGCGGTTACGTCGATCTCGTGGCCCGCGTCTCGCCGGCCGTCGTGACGATCGAGACCGAGGCCCATCCCGGCGGCCTCCGCCCGGCGATGGACGAGGAAGAAGACGGAAAGCCCGGCGACATGGGCCAGATGCAGGAAACGCCCCGCGGGCAGATCCCCGGCTTCCCCAACATGCCGCGTATCCCCGGGATGCCGAACTTCGGCGAGATGCCGACCGTTCGCGCGGCGGGCACGGGCTTCGTCATCGCGGCCGACGGCCTGATCGTGACCAACGCCCATGTCGTCGAGAACGCCGACACCCTGACCGTCACGCTCGATGACGGCACCACCTACGACGCCGAGGTCGTGGGGCTCGACGCCGCCACCGACATCGCCGTCCTGCGGATCGAGGCCGAGGACCTGCCGGTGCTGGAATTCGGGTCGTCCGAAGCCCTGCGCGTGGGCGAGCCGGTGGTCGCCGTGGGCAACCCCTTCGGCCTCGGCAACACGGTGACGACCGGGATCGTCTCGGCGCTTGGCCGTGACATCAACGCCGGGCCCTACGTCGACTTCATCCAGACCGACGCGGCGATCAACATGGGCAACTCCGGCGGCCCGCTCCTGAACGAGGCCGGCGAGGTCGTCGGCGTCAACACCGCCATCGTGTCGCCGACCGGCGGGTCCATCGGGCTCGGCTTCTCGGTGCCGTCCGACATCGTCGCCGACGTGGTGGCCGACCTGTCCGAAGGCGGCGCGGTGACCCGAGGCTTCCTCGGCGTCCAGATCCAGCCGGTGTCCGAAGAGGTCGCCGCGGCCCTCGGGCGCGAGGCCAACGCGGGCGCGATGGTGACGCAGGTGTCTGCCGGCACCCCGGCCGAGGACGCCGGGCTGCGGCGGGGCGATATCGTCCTGGCCGTCGACGGAACCGAGGTCGGCAGCCCCCGCGACCTGACCCGGCTGATCGCGGCCGACGATCCGGGCGAGACCGTGACGCTGACGATCCTGCGCGCGGGCGAACAGATCGAGGTCGAGGCGACGCTCGCAAGCCGCGACCAGACCCCGGCCTGATCCGACCAAAGGCCGAAGTCCGGGGCCCCGCCAACCCAAGGGCGGGGCCCCGTTTACACTCGTGCCGCGCGTGAATGTCGTCCTCTACTGCGCTGTAAACGCGTAGCGTTTCGCAATCACGCCGCCTGCGCACCCCCGCGACGCGGCGCAAGCATGAGGCGGTGGGTCGCCATTGCCCCGACCCACATCGCGAAGACAGCGAGGATCGCGGTCGAGGACAGGACCGCGCCGCCCGACACCCCCGCGCCCACGGCGCAGCCCCCCGCCAGCATCGCCCCGAACCCCATCAGCACCGCCCCGGCGAGGTATCGTTCCATGGGCGTGTCGGGTCCGAAGCGTTCGAGATGCCATTCGCGCGCCAGCAGCGCTGAGACCGCCGCCCCGAGCACCACGCCCGGCACGAGGCCCAAGCCGAAGGACAGCGGCAGGCTGCGTTCGTCGACCAGCGCCATCAGCGTGTCGGTCGAGGGGCCGGTGAAGGTGACGGAGGCGACCGGCACGATCTCGAACGACAGGGCCGCGATGGTCGCGGTCGCGGCCCATCCCGCCGCCACCGCCGCACCGACGAGGAAGGCGGCGAGGATATGCCCGGCGCCGAGGCCCCGCATCCGCGCGAAGACGAGCGCCGTGACGCATGCGACGGCGGCGAGCGTGGCGGCGGCGAGCGGCGACAGGCCGAGCATCGCCCCGAGGCTTCGCCCCGCCCCGCCCTCGACCGTCCAGAGCCCGGCGAGCATTTCCCGCGCCGGCGCCAGCACGCCGCGATAGGCCGCCTGCGCCACCAGCGTCAGGACAAGGCCGGTGACGAGCGCGCGCAGGTTCCCGGTCGCCGACAGGACCAGGAGCCGGCTCGCGCAGCCGCGGGCGAGGATCATCCCGATCCCGAACATCAGTCCGCCGATCACCGCGCCGGAGATCGACCCCACGGCGGCGAGCTGGCGGGTGGACGCGACCTCGAACAGCCCCGCCGCGATCCCGCCCTGGGTCAGGGCCATCGCCGCGAAGAACACGACCAGCCAGGTGGCGAGGCGCGGGCCGAAACCGCCTTCTGCGACCTCCACCGTCGCCGCGCGCAGGCAGAACCGCGACCGCTGCGCGGACCACCCGAACAGGACGCCGGTCGCGAGCCCGGCGAGGGCCAGCGCGGCGGGGTCGCCGAGGGTGATGAGCAGGTCTTCCAGCATGGCTGCCGTCTCGCTACACCGCCCCGCCCCCGCGCGCGTTGACCTGCATCAACCGCTACTCCGCCGCGAGCGGCCTGCGGGCGAGCCGGCACTGCGCCCAGAGCTCGCCGAGCGCCTCCGTCAGCCGGTCGATATCGGCCGCCGAATGCACGGGCGACGGCGTGATCCGCAGCCGCTCCGTCCCCTTCGGCACGGTCGGGTAGTTGATCGGCTGGATGTAGATACCGTGGCGGCGCATCAGCTCGTCCGACAGGAACCGGCACTTCACCGGGTCGCCCACCATCACAGGAACGATGTGGCTGTCGTTCTTCAGGTGCGGGATGCCGAGCGCATCGAGCCGTGCCCGCACCTCGGCCACGCGGGCCCGGTGCGAGGTGCGTTCGGCCCCGCTGTCCTTCAGGTGCCGCACGGCGGCCAGCGCGCCCGCGGCCACGGCGGGCGGCAGGGCGGTGGTGAAGATGAACCCGCTGGCGAAGCTGCGGACGTAGTCGACCAGCGCGGCGGAGGCCGCGATGTAGCCGCCCATCACGCCGTAGGCCTTGCCGAGCGTCCCCTCGATCACGTCGAGCCGGTCCATCAGCCCGCGCGCCTCCGCGACCCCGCCGCCGCGCGGCCCGTAGAGACCGACGGCATGGACCTCGTCGAGGTAGGTCAGCGCGCCGTGTGCCTTGGCGAGATCGCAGATCTCCGCGATGGGCGCGATGTCACCGTCCATCGAGTAGACGCTCTCGAACGCAACGATCTTCGGCCGGCCGCGCGGGATCGCCTGAAGTTTTTCCTCCAGGTCGTTGAGATCGTTGTGCTTCCAGATCACCCGCTCGGCGCGGGAATGGCGGATGCCCTCGATCATGCTGGCGTGGTTCTTGGCGTCCGACAGCACCACGCAGCCCGGCAGGCGCGACGCCAGCGTGCCGAGCGTGGCCCAGTTCGAGACATAGCCGGAGGTGAAGAGAAGCGCGGCTTCCTTGCCGTGCAGGTCGGCCAACTCGGCCTCCAGCTCGACATGGGCGCGGGTCGTGCCCGAGATGTTGCGCGTGCCGCCCGCCCCGGCGCCGGTCGCGTCGATGGCCGCGTGCATCGCCGCCAGGACCTTCGGGTGCTGGCCCATGCCGAGGTAGTCGTTGGAACACCAGACGGTGACGTCGCCTGCGCCCGGACCGGCCCGGTTCACCGCCGCGGGAAAGTCGCCGCGACGGCGTTCCAGTTCCGCGAAGACGCGGTAGTTGCCTTCCTCCTTCAGCGCCGAGAGACCGGCGCGGAAGAAGCCCTCGTAATCCGTCGCGCCGGTCACTCGCCCCGCGCCTCGATGATGATCGCGTCGAGCAGCGCCTCGACCTCCTGCATCGCGCCGTCGGGATAGGCACGGTGGCCGATCATCACCGCGCCGTCCGGATCCTCGGCAACGAAGATGCCGTAGGGACAGTGGACGATGTTCATCGGGTCGGCCTCCGTCGCGCGGCGCGACACGGTGGCGGAGCAGAAGATGAAGATGTCGGCTGCTGCGAAGATCACCTGGTCCGATCCCACGTCCTCGCCGGTGCGGTTCAGCATGTCGCCGACGTGGCTGACGTAGTCGATCACGAGCCCGCGGTTCACGATCGCGTTCTCGACCGCGAAGGTGGCGTCCTCGAAGCTGCCGTCGAAGGCGTAGGTGATGGCCTCCTGCGCCTGTGCCGCCGGGGCGGCCAGAAGCGCCGCGGCCAAGATGATGGCTTTCCTCATTTCCCTCTCCTCCTTGTGCCGGGGGCGCGATGCCCCCTCGTTTCAGCCGAACATGTCGGCGGTGATGGCGTCGTACCAGCCGAGGCTTTCGCGGTAGGTCTCGGCCCGGACCTCCGCGCTTTCGCCGATCTGGCTGACGAAGCTGTCGACCGACACGATGCCCTCGTCCGAGGCCTCGTAGGTCGCGCCCACCTTCACCCCGTCATCGGTGTCGATGAGCGACCAGCATGTGTTGGAGAACCGCGGCGGGAAGGCCCGGCCGTCGGCCAGCGCGGCGACGATGGCGTTCGCGGCGACCTTGGCCTGGCTGTTGGCGGCGAAGCCCGATTTCGGCATCGCGCCCTGCGCCGCGCTGTCGCCGAGGATGTGGATCTCGGGGTCCTCGCGGGAACTGAGATCGTAGGCCGAGACCGGCGCCCAGTCGCCGTCGTTCAGCGCCGCGGCGTGGACGATCCCGCCCGCCCGCTGCGCCGGGATCACGTTGCAGACATCCACGTTCTCCACCTGCCCGTCGATGGTCAGGGTCATCGCCGCCGGATCGACCTCGACGTTGCCGCCACCGAAATCCGGGCCGATCCGCTGGATCATGCCGGCATAGTGGGTCTGCCAGCCGTCCTCGAACAGGCCCTGCTTGGAGTAGCTCTCCTTCGGGTCCGCGATCAGGATGGTGGCGGAGGGGTTATGCTCGCGCAGGTAGTGCGCGACCATCGACACCCGCTCGTAGGGCCCGGGCGGGCAGCGGTAGGGGTTGGGCGGCGCGACCATCGCGAAGACGCCGCCCTCGGGCATCGCCTCGATCTGCGCGCGCAGGAGCTCGGTCTGGCTGCCGGCCTTGTAGGCATGCGGCATGGCGTTCTGGCTGGCGAGCGACCAGCCCGGCACGCTGTCCTCGACGAAGTCGATGCCGGGGCTCAGCACGAGCCGGTCGTAGGGCAGCGACCCGCCGCCGGCGAGCGCCACGGTCTTGGCGTCCCGGTCGATGCCGGTGGCCCAGTCGTGGACCACGTTGATCCCGCCCGTGGCGAGCCCGCCGTAGCCGTGACCGAGGCTGTCGAACTCGCGGAAACCGCCGAGGTAGAGGTTCGAGAAGAAGCAGGTGTAGTAGGCGCGCGACGGCTCCACCAGGGTCACGTCGATGCCGCCCTGGCTGTCGTTGGCGATGTAGCGCGCGGCGGTCGCCCCGCCTGCCCCGCCCCCGACGACGACGACCCGCGGCCGGTTCTGCGCCCGGACCACCATCGGCGCCGCCAGCGCGGCCGCCGCTGTTCCGAGGAACACCCTGCGTGAAACTCCCATGCCTCTTCCTCCCTTCGTGCCCCCTCTCCCAAAAGGGCGGATGAGCACCGGCCTAGTCGGCCGACGCGAAATGCGCGGTGAGCGCGGCGATCTCCTCGTCGCCGAGCCGTGCGGTGACCGTGTTCATGACCTGGTGGTCGCGGCTGCGGTCGCGGTAGGCGACGAGCGCCGCCGCGAACAGCTCCGGCGGCAGGCCGTCGATGGCGGGGATGTCCGAGCCGCCCGCGGCGTGGCAGGCGGTGCATTCGGAGGACAGATAGGCGCCGTAGGCCGCATCGCCGTCGAGCGCGAGGATGGCCGCGACCTCGGGCGATGGCGCGGCATCGGCGGCCGGCGCCGCATCGGGCGTCCCCGCCGCGTCCATGTAGGCGACCAGGTCGGCTCGGTCGCCCGCGTCGTGCACGCCGCGGAACACCATCGCGGTGCCGGGGACGTAGTTGCGCGGCGCGGCGAGGAAATTGTCGAGCGCGGTGTCGTCCCAGGCCCGGCCCCCGGCCCCTGCCTCCGACATCGCGTCGGAGTAGGCGAAACCCTCGACCGACGCGATGGGCCGGTCGAGGATGCCGTTCAGGTGCGGACCGATGCGGTTGACCGCGCCGGGGCCGATCATGTGGCAGGCCGCGCAGGGCCGGAACAGGGTCTCGCCCCGCGCCGGGTCGCCCTCGCCGGCGGCGGGACCGGGCGCGGCAAGCCCCGACCCCGCCAGCGCCGCCGCGAAGAGCGCCGGCCGCCCCATCGCTATTCGCCGCCCGCCGATTGCAGGTAGGCGATCATCGCCTCGGCCTCGGCGGCGTCGCGCAGGCCGCGGAACGCCATCCGGTTGCCGCTGATGAAGCCGCGCGGGTCGAGCAGGTAGGCAGCGAGGTTCTCGTGCGTCCAGGTGATCCCCGCCTCGGCCAGCGCGGGCGAATAGCGGAAGCCTTCGCGGGTGCCGGCCTCGGCCCCGACGATGCCGTTGAGCGCGGGGCCGACCCGGTTGGATGCGCCCTCGCCGATCTGGTGGCAGGCGGAGCATTGCCGGAACAGCGACTCGCCCTCGGCGACCAGCGCCGGGTCCGGGCCCTCGGGCTCGGGCGCGGGTGCTTCCTCCGCCGCCGCCGGGGCCGCGGCGGAACCGCCGCCGCCGCCTTCCAGGTCGATGCCGCCGCCGTCGCCCTCGGGCGTCACGTCCAGCACCGCCGCGCGCATCGTCACCTCGATGCTGTCGGCGCAAGACTCCATGCACGGCTCGGCGCTGAACAGCGGCAGTTCCTCGGTATCGCGGTCGTCCATGTAGAACCCGCCCGCGTTCGGCATCTCGACGTCGAGGAAGGTCTCGTCCGAGAGCACGAAGTCGTCCTCGACCATGTTGTTGAGGTACATGAGGTAGGCGACGATGGCGTAGGTGTCGTCGGCGCTGAGGCTGCCTGCGTTGCCGTAGGGCATGGCGCGGTGGACGTAGTCCCAGACCGTGGACAGGTAGGGCCAGTAGGACCCGACCGTCTTCACCGGGTCCTCGCCGTCGAGCGTGCCGAAGCCGCCGGCAAGCTGCGGCCAGCGGCCGACCGCCTCGCCGAAGTCGCCGTGGCAGGCGGAGCACTGGTCGACGAACAGCTCCTCTCCGGTCCAGACGTTGCCGGAGCCCGCGGGCAGCCCGGCCCCGTCGGGGCGGATGTCGATGTCCCACGCGGCGACTTCCTCGGGCAGCGCGGCGCGGCCGAGCCCGAAGCCGCCGTCACGAGACGGGGCGGTTTCCTGCGCCAGCGCCGGCGCGGCTGCCGCGAGGATCGCGGCCGAGATCAGGTACGTTTTCATGGTCTTATCCCACCTCGACGTTCTCGGCGTTGCCGTCGCTGTCGACTGCCCAGGTCTGGATGCCGTTGTTGTGGTAGATCGAGTTCTCGCCGCGGATCGCGCGCAGCGCCTCCTTGGTCGGCTGCACGTAGCCGGTGGAATCGTGGGCGCGGGACTGAAGCAGGAGCGGCGAGCCGTCCCAGTCGAACTCGTAGTAGAAACGGTGCATCGACTTGTCGAGCGACGGCCCGGACATGCGCGCCTGATGCCAGTTCATGCCGCCGTCGATGGTGACATCGACGCGGGGAATGGTGCCCCGGCCCGACCAGGCTACGCCGGTGATGACGGTGGGCCCGTGTCCGTGAGTGATGGGCGCCTGGGGGCTGGGGTTGGTGATCACCGACTTGGCGTCCATGACCCAGGTGAATTCCCGGGCGCGGCCGTCCTCCAGCAGGTCGGTGTATTTCGATGTTTCCTCGCGGTGGTACCAGGGCTGGTCGCCGACCTCGATCCGGCGGAGCCACTTGACCCACATGTTGCCTTCCCATCCGGGCACGACGAGCCGGACGGGATAGCCCTGTTCGGGCCGCAGCGCCTCGCCGTTCATGCGGAACGCGACAAGGCAGTCGTCCATCGCCTTTTCCAGCGGGATCGAGCGCGTCATCGCGGCAGCGTCCGCGCCTTCGGGCAAGACCCAGGCGGCATTGCCCTGGACGCCGGCCTCTTCCAGCAGGAGCCGCAGCGGCACGCCGGTATAGAGCACGTTATGGATCATGCCGTGGGTGTACTGGCAGCCGTTCAGCTGCGCGCCGCGCCATTCCATGCCCGAGTTCGCCGCGCATTCCAGGAAATGCACCCGGTTCTCGCGCGGGAAGCGCATCAGGTCGGCCATCGTGAACACAAGCGGGGTGTCGACGAGGCCGTTGATCATGATCCGGTGCTCGGCCGGATCAACCTCGGCGATGCCGCCGTGGTGACGCTCGAAGCAGAGACCGTTCGGCGTGATGATCCCGTCCAGCTCGTGCAGCGGCGTGAAGTTGACCGAGCTCACGGCGTCGGCGGTCAGCCAGGGCACGTTGCGGCGCACGACGTGGGCCTCGAACTCCGAGGGCATCCCGTAGGGCCGCGCGTCCACCCCGTCGCCGAGAAACGTGCGCCAGGGCTGCGGTTCCATGATCGCCGGATCGGGCGCGGCCTGGGCGTGAACCCGTCCCGCGGCCAGTCCCGCCGCCCCGGCCATGCCGGCCTTAAGGAGGCCGCGGCGCGTGGTGCCTTTGGTCATCGTCTGCTCCCTGTCTTCCCGGGCCGGCCCCTCGTCGCGCTCAGGGGCGGACGTAGGCGTAGCCCTGTTCCTGCAATTCGATCAGCCGCACGACGCCCGACGGCACGACCTCGGCCTCGGGCAGGATCTCGATCTCGTGTCCGGCGCGTTCGGACATGTTCCGCAGCGTGTTGCCGCAGGCCGCGAAGCGGACCTCGGGCGCGCCGAGCGACATCTCCTCGATCCGCGGGCGCACCGGGCTGTCCTGGAGGAACATGAACAGCCCGGGGCCGTAGGCGACGACCTCGATCAGCACCTCGTCGCCCTGCTCGGCGTAGTAGCTGCGGACGTTCGCGACGTTGTTGAGCGCCATGTTCATGACCTGCGGGTCGTTCTCGTCGACGTGAACCGCGAGGTAGTGGGTCTCGCCCTCGGCCCATGCCGGGGCGGTGACGAGGGCCAGAAGTGCCGCTGCCGCTGTCGTTCTCATGCTGTCCTCCTCCCTGAACCGGCCGGCTCAGCCGGCCACCACGTCGACGCTGTCATTGGGCGAGATTTCCACCGTGCCCTGGGCGCGGACGTGGTCCTCCACCACTTCCCAGATCGGCGGGCCCTCGGTGCCCTCGTTCACGCTGGCCCATCCGGCGACCACGTAGGCGCGGTCGGCTTCCACCGGCTCGCCGGTGGCCAGGAGGGTCATGTTGGAAATCCGCTCGCCGCTCGTTCCGCGGGGGTCGATGCGGTAGCCTATGCCGCCGATCCGCACCATGTCACCGCCCTGCTGGTAGTAGGGATCGGGGTTGAAGATGTTCTCGGCGATGTCCTCGAAGATCAGCTTTAGCTGCGCGCCCGACATCTCCGTCCGGTAGGCGTTCGGGTAGGTCATCGCGGTGACGTTGAAGATGTCCTCGCGCGTGATCTCCTGCCCCGGCAGCACCGCCGCGCCCCACCGGAATCCGGGGGACAGCGCGATCTGGGCATCGCGCTGGCTGATGAGCGCGTTGCAGATGACGTCGTCCCAGGTCCCGTTGAAGTTGCCGCGCCGGTACAGGAGCGCGCCCGAGGTACCGATGACCTCGGACATCTCGGCCTCGAACGGCGCGCGGGTCTCGGCGATGAGCGCGGCCATGTCCGGATCCGGCGCGATGGCGTCGGAGAAGACCGGGATCAGCCGGTGCTGCAGCCCGGCCATCCGCCCGTCCTGAACGTCGAGGTCGATGCGGCTGACGAACTTGCCGTGGCTGCCGCTGGCGATCAGGAACGCGTTCCCGACCTGCACCGGTTCCGGCAGCGCGTCGTGGGTGTGCCCGGTCAGGATCACGTCGATGCCCGGTATGTCGCGGGCGAACTGGCGGTCGACGTCGAAGCCGTTGTGAGAGAGGAGAACGACGACCTCGGCGCCGGCCGCCCGAACCTCCTCCACCACCTCGGCGATACGCTCGCGCCTGAGGCCGAAGGAGAACTCGGGGAACATCCAGGACGGGTTGGCGATCGGCATGTAGGGGAAGGCCTGGCCGATGACGCCGATGGAATGGCCGTTGCGCTCGAAGATGCGGTAGTCGTCGAAGACCGGCTCGTCCCACTCCGCGTCGAAGATGTTCGCGCCGAGGAAGGCGGGGTCGAGCATGGTCTCGACGATTTCCTGCACCCGGTCGGAACCGAGCGTGAATTCCCAGTGCGAGGTCATCGCGTCGACGCCGAGCGCGTTGAACAGCGTCACCATGTCCTCGCCGCGGGTGCGGAGCGACGGCAGGGAGCCCTGCCAGGTGTCGCCGCCGTCGAGCACCAGCGCCTCCGGCCGTTCGCCGCGGATGGCGTTGACGACGGTGGCGATCCGGTCGAGCCCGCCCATCCGTCCGTAGGCGCGCGCCAGCGCGGTGAAGTCGTCGTAGGTCAGCGCGTAGTCGAGCGCCGAGCCCTGCTCGATCCCGTAGGCCGCGCGGAACTCGGCGCCGACGAGGTGCGGCGGCTGCCCGGCCGCCGCGCCCACGCCGAGGTTGAATTCCGGCTCGCGGAAGTAGATCGGCTGCGTCTGGGCGTGGATGTCGGTGACGTGGACGAGGGTGACGTTGCCGAAGTCGGACGACCCGATCAGGTCGGATTGCGACAGCACCTGCTGCGCCGCCAGCCGCGACCAGTTGCCGAAGGCACCGGTTCCGTAAAGCGCCGAGGTGGCGAGCGCGGCCTGGACGAAGTGGCGGCGGGAGATCATGGGTCGGGCCTCGTCTGATATGCGAGATCTTGAATGTGAAAGCCGAAACCCGCCCCGGCGTCAGCCGGAGCGGGTTCCGAAAGGATCAGTTGCGGACCGCGGGGCCCTCGACGCTGAGACCGTTGCCGCGCGAGGCGACGTAGAGTTCCAGCGCGATGAACTCGGGGCTGCCGATGGCGAAGGTCTCGGCGCGCGTGTCCCGGATGCAGCCGCGGAAGCGGTTGTGGATCGAGACGATGTTTGCGTCCTTCAGCCGGTAGGTCGGGAAGCCGTTGATCTGCCCCTGGCTCAGGTGGTCGGCGCGGATCAGGTTGCCGTAGTTCTGCTCGTGGCACGACGCGCAGCTCAGCTCGAGCTGGCCGAAACGGGTGTAGTAGAGCTCCTCGCCCTGTTCCCAGGTCGACTGCGCCGGACCGTCGATCGCGACGTCCACGATCTGGCCCCGGCCGACGGCCGAGATCAGGGCGGTCATGTTGCGCATGTCCTGCCCGTTCCAGTCCAGCGGCTCCGCCCCCATCCGTTCGGTCAGGCACTCGTTGACCTGCATCTCGACGGTCTGGACCTCGCCATGCTCCTCGTCCCACTGGGGATAGGTGGCGCGGACCATCTCGAACTCCTCCGGGCCCCCCTCGTGGCACGAGCTGCAGCTCTGGCCCTCGGACCCCATCGGCGTGTCGAACATCTCGCGCGCCTGGTCGACGTAGATCATCGCCGGGTTCTCGAAATCGTCCTGCTCCATCGCCTGGGTCTCGGGCGAGCGGAACACCCACCCCGAGTAGATGGTCGACAGCCCCTCGACGAAGTCCGGTGCCGGCGCCCCGGTGACGATCTCGATCTCGCCGTTGATGATGAGCTCGTCGTCATCCCCGATATCGGCCAGGACCGCCCCGGCGGCGGCGAGCGCGAGCGCCCCCGCGGTGCCGCCGATCAGCCTTGTTCTGGTTTTCATGGCCCTTATCTCCTCCCCTGGCCCTGCCGTCACGCGACCGCGATGTCCGCGGTCTCCTCGTAGACGGAGCCGTCGTCGTCGTACCAGGTGAACTGGAATGTGCCGCTCTCGTTCACGACCGCGTCGAACTGGAAGTACGGGTTCGTCGAGATCGCCGGTTCCAGCGTCACGTCGATCACGTTCTCGCCGTTGAAGTCGCAGGTGAAGCGGTTGATGATCGAGCGCGGGATGATGTTGCCGTCGCCGTCGCGGCGCTGGCCGGATTCCATCGGGTGGCTGATCAGCGTGCGGATCGACACCACGTCGCCCGGCGCGGCTTCGCGCGGGGCGCGGACGCGGGGTGTTACGTTCTCTGCCATTTGCGTTCTCTCCCCTGACTCAGCCGCCGCAGCCGCCGATGGTGACGCGGACATGGGCCCGCGCGCTCTTGAAGCTTCCGTCCGGGAAGCGGCCGATTGCGACCACGTCCTGCTCGCCGGCGAGCCGGATCCGGGTCGAGGCCATCTGCGAGCCTGCGGCCGGGCCGAAATTGAAGGTGGCAACGTCCGGGTTCGGGTTGCCGGCGGCGAGCACCATGATCGCCTCCGCGCCCGGCGCGTCGATCTCGATCGGGACGGTGTTGCCGTTCTCGGCGATCTCGGGGGCGATCAGCGTCACCCCCTCCTCGGCGGCCTCGGCACCGCCGGTGAACTCGGCGATGGCGGCGTCCACGTCCTGCGCCGAGGCGAGACGCGGCAGGCCGAGGAACACGGCCGCCGCGGCGAGCCCGGTGTTCAGGACCTGTCTCCTGGTAGCTGTCATTCGGTCAGTCTCCTTGTCTGCGTCCGGCGGTCAGTCGGTCAGCGTCATGAGGTAGGCGACGACGTTCTCGACGTCCTGCGCGCTGAGAAGCGGGTCGAGCGGGCCCTCGGCGGCACGGCCGGTGAAGCCGTTGCCGGGGCGGATGTAGCCCGAGACCCGGTAGAAGGACGGCATCACGCTGTCCGGGAACACGTTGTCGGCGTTGACGATGATCCCGCGCAGGGCGGCCTCGTCCCACCGCGACCCGACACCGTCGAGCGACGGGCCGACCTCGCCGTGGAACTGGTGTTCCTCCAGCGCGGTGACCTGGTGGCAGGCGATGCAGTTGCCGAGACCCCTGTCGGTCATCACTTCCTCGCCCCGGACGGGATCGCCCGGAACACCGGTCAGGCTTTCGCTCACTTCGCCGTAATCGCTGGTATCGACATCGTCGGGCGCGATCACATCGGCATGAAGGGTCGTTGCGGCCACGGCGAAACCGGCCGCCAACAGCATGTGGCGCTTCACTATTTTTCCTCCCGAAGGCGATTCAGTCGCCCTTGTCACAGCCTAGTCACAACCGGTGGCGGTTTTCAACAACACATTTGATTTTCTGCATATCAATGTATGCAACCGCCGCTCACTCGCCGCCGATCCGCTCCCCCGCGGCCTGGCGGGCGTTGAACATCCGGGTGTGGTAGCGCTGGAAATCCTCCTCGCCGGCGTAGCCGTCTTCCAGCACCCAGTTCAGCAGGTCGAACATGGTCTCGCCCTCGAAGGCGCCGGGCATGACCACCGCTGCGGCCTCCGCGCCGGTTTCGCCCTCGGGCACCTCCTCGGGGAAGAACAGCAGGGTCGGGGTGAACATGTTGCGCCAGCGCCGGGCGATGTCGCTCTCGGTCATCACCTCGCCGTCGAAGTCGGTCACCTCCGTCGCGCCGTGCATGTTGATCCGGACGACGAAGAAATCCTCTGTCAGCATCCGCTCGATCTCGGGGATGACGAACACCTCCTCGTGCATCCGCGTGCAGTAGACGCAGCCGCGCTGCTCGATGATGACGGCGAAGCGCTGGCCGTTGGCGTTGGCTTCGCCCAGGTCCTCCCGCAGGTCGCGGAACGTGTCGTGGAGCCACGGCGCGACGTGGAGGCCGTCGTCGCCGACCTCCACCGCCCGCGAGGCGCCCGGCAGCACGGTTGCGAGCGCCAGCGCGGCGCCCAGGATCATCGCTCTCAGCATGGTCTCTCTCCTCCCCGGGAGATGCCCGGTCAGCCCATCCGCCGGAACACCTCGAAATTGTCGATCAGCCACTGGCCCATGACGTTGAGCGCGTTGGTCGCGATCAGGATGCCGAAGATCACCAGCATCGCGCCCATCACCCGCTCCACCGTGCCGATGTGGCGGCGGAACCGGCCCATGAGCCGCATGAACGGCCCGACGAACGCGGCCGCCAGGATGAACGGCAGCGTCATCCCGATGCCGTAGGCGAAGAGCAGCATCATCCCCTGCCCCGCCGTCTGCGTCGCGCCGGCCATGAACAGGATCGCCGCAAGCACCGGGCCGACGCAGGGCGTCCAGCCGAAGGCGAAGGCGAGCCCGATGACGTAGGCACCGCCGAGGCTCAGGTTCTTCACGTCGCCGGGTTCGGCGCGCAGTTGCCGGTTCAGGACCGGGATGCGGATGACGTGCAGGAAGTGAAGCCCCATCACCACGATCAGCCCCGCCGCGATCCAGCGCAGGACGCCGAACCAGTCGCGCAGGACCTGCCCGAACACCGAGGCCGAGGCGCCGAGCCCGACGAAGACCGTCAGGATTCCCGCCGCGAACAGGCTCGCGCCCAGGATCGCGCGGGTGCGGACCGACGGCGGCACCGGCCCGCCCTGCATCGCCCCCGCGGCGCTTACACCGCCGAGGTAGCTGAGGTAGAAGGGAACCATCGGCAGGATGCACGGGCTGAGGAACGACAGAAGCCCCGCCAGGAAAGCGCCGGTTGCGGTGACATCGAACATGCGGGTTCCGCGTGACTTTGCATTCAAAAATTCATATTAGTAGGGACATGATGCGGTCGTCAATCTCGGGCTTGGTTTCGGCGCTGTGGTTCCTGCTGGCACCGGCCCCGCTGTTCGCGGGGTTCGAACTCGTCATGGTCGAGGAAGCGGGGTGCATCTACTGCGCCCGCTGGAACGCCGAGATCGCGCCGGAATACCCGGTGACGCCCGAGGGCCGGTTCGCGCCGCTCCGCCGGGTCGACCTGCACGACCTGCCCGACGACGTGGCCTTCGCCTCGCGCCCGGTCTTCACCCCGACCTTCGTCCTGGTGGAGGACGGGGCCGAGATCGGCAGGCTCGAAGGCTACGCGGGCGAGGATTTCTTCTGGGGCCTTCTGGGCCGTCTTCTCAGCATCGGCGACCCCGGTTGGGCCGATGCCGCGCAGCCCTGAGACGCTGCCCGGACGGAACGCAAGGGCCTTGCGGGGTTGACTTTTCTGCGTCGCAGAGACGATATCCCGAAGCGGAGCAGGGAAAGACCATGACCGAACGGATCGAGCTGGACGAAGGGGACGACGACGACGGCGCAGCCGTCTCTACCGTCCTGCCCCGGCTCGACGAGCCGATGGACGACGCCACCTGGGACCGCATCCGCACCAATGCCCAGACCGCGTCCGACTTTCTCAAGGCGATCAGCCACGAGGGCCGGCTGATGATCCTGTGCTCGCTCGCCTCGGGCGAGAAATCGGTGACGGAGCTCGAACAGATGCTCTCCACCCGGCAGGCCGCCGTGTCCCAGCAACTCGCGCGGCTGCGGCTCGAAGGGCTGGTCACGGCCCGGCGCGACGGCAAGCAGATCTTTTACCGTTTGACAGACGACCGCGCCCGCCAGATCATCGAACGCGTCTACGAGTTGTTCTGCACCTGACCCGCGCCTCGCGCCGGTCCGCGGGTGCAAGGGAGGGAACATGCTCGAGCTTCTCGGCGAGCCTATCGCCGTTTTCATCGTCGGGCTGACGGGCGGCATCCTGCTCGGTCTCGCCGCGCGCCTTGGCCGGTTCTGCACTCTCGGAATGATCGAGGATGCCCATTTCGGCGGCGACCGCGGGCGGATGTGGATGTGGGTGCTGGCGATCGGCACCGCGATGGTCCTGAACTTCGCCGCCGACGCCGCGGGCCTCGTCGACCTGACCGCCGCCTCGCTTCTCGCCAACCGGTTCTCCGTTCTCGGCGCGGTGCTCGGCGGGCTCATGTTCGGCTACGGCATGGCCCAGGCGGGGAATTGCGGCTACGGGATGCTGGCCCGGCTCGGCGGCGGGGACCTGAGGGCGCTGGTGATCGCGCTGGTGATGGGTGTCACCGCCTACATGACGCTGTCGGGGCTGCTCGCGGTCGCGCGCGAGACGCTGTTCCCGGTGATCCCTGCGCTTCGCCCCTCGGGCTACGCCCACGGCCTCGCGTCGGCGACGGGCCTGCCGGAACAGGCCTTCGGCATCGCCGCCGGTCTCGCCCTGATCGGCCTCGCGGTGGCGTTCATCGGGCCGGAAAAGCGCCGCGGGCGCCTGTTCTGGGGCGCCGTGGTCGGGCTCGCCATCAGTTCCGGTTTCATCGGCACGTGGTACGTCGCGGCGAACGGGTTCGAGGCGCTTCCGGTCCAGTCCCACACCTTCACCGCGCCGCTCGGCGACACCATCCGCTACGCGATGTTCTCGACCGCGGTCGACCCGGGCTTCGCGCTCGGCTCGGTCCTCGGCGTGGTCGCGGGCGGGTTCCTCGGCAGCCTGATCCGCGACGGCTTCCGGTGGGAGGCCTGCGACGACGCGCGGGAACTGCGCCGGCAGATGGGCGGGGCCGCGCTGATGGGCGTCGGCGCTGTCATCGCGGCGGGCTGCAGCGTCGGCCAGGGGCTGTCTGCCTTCTCGCTCCTCGGGTTCAACGCGCCGATCGTGGCCGCGAGCATCTGGCTCGGGGCGTTCGTTGGCCTGCGCCAACTCATCCTCGGCGGCCGCTCCGCGGCGGAATTCTGAAATCGTTCGGGCACAATGCCTTGTCGGGCGTTCCTCAAGCGAAGGCCCCGAACCCGCAAGCAACCTCGGAACCCCACGGGTCCTCGGGCATTTTCCTTGGTGGTGAGCTGAACGGAGCCGATCGGGATGTTGCTCGAAACCGGGAAGAATTGCTGGCGCGTCGCCGAGGCGGAGAAGTTCAAGGTGATCGTCGACGCGGCGGATTATTTCCGCATCGCCAAGTCCGCGATGCTGGCCGCGAAGCATTCGATCATCCTGATCGGGTGGGATTTCGACCTGCGGGTGGAGTTCGAACCCGACGGCGCGACTCTCGACGGCCCCAACGACCTCGGCCAGTTCCTCGAATGGCTACCGGAGGAGCGGGAGGACCTGAACGTCCACCTGCTGAAGTGGGACCTCGGCGGGATGGAGTTCATCGGCCGCCAGGCGCCGTTTTTCATCAAGAACGCGCTTACCAACGAGCGGCTTCATTTCCGTCTCGACGGCGCGCACCCGCGCGGGTCGGCGCACCATTCCAAGATCGTCGTCATCGACGACAGCCTCGCCTTCTGCGGCGGCATCGACATGACGATGGACCGGTGGGATACCCGCGAGCACCGCGACGACGACCCGCGGCGGCGGCGCCCGAACGGGGAAACCTACGGGCCGTGGCACGACGCGACGACGATGGTGTCCGGCCCCGCCGCCGCCGCGCTCGGCGATCTCGCGCGGGACCGCTGGCGGCGCGTGACCGAAAAGGAGATCCCGCCGGCGAAGGAACAGCGCGATCTCTGGCCGACAGACCTCGCGCCCGATTTCGAGGAAGTGGAGGTCGGCATCGCGCGGACCTGGCCCGCCTACAACGGCGAATCCGAGATCCGCGAGATCGAGACCGCGTATCTCGACGCCATCGCGTCGACCGAGCGTGTGCTCTACATCGAATCCCAGTATCTCGCCTCGCGGAACCTGGCCGAGGCGCTCGCCGCGCGGCTTCGCGAACCCGACGGGCCCGAGATCGTGCTCGTCCTGCCCCGCAACGCGGAGGGCTGGCTGCGCCGCCTACCGATGGACGGCGCGCGCCGCAAGCTCCTGAATTTCCTGTGGAATGCGGACGTCCATGGCCGCTTCGCCGCCTATCACCCGGTGACGGAGGCCGGCGACAACATCTACGTCCACGCGAAGGTCATGGCGGTGGACGACCGCGTCCTGCGGGTCGGGTCATCGAACCTGAACAACCGCTCGATGGGCTTCGACACGGAATGCGACCTGTTCCTCGAAGCCGGCTGTTCCGGCGAGGACCGGCGGGGCGAGATTTCCGCCTCGATCCGGTCGATCCGCAACGACCTCGTCCGCGAACATCTCGGCGTCGAACGGCAGGAGCTGGAACGGATGCTGGACGAGTGCGACGGCTCGCTCCGGGCCGCCATCGAACGGCTGCGTGGGTCGGGCCGCAGCCTTGTCCCGTTCGAACCGGAGGACGTGGAAGGCGAGGACAGCGTGCTGGCAGAGAACGAGTTCGCGGACCCCGAGACCGCGGATGACGGTTTCATCGAACGCGTTCGCGAGGGCCTGAAGTCGCTGGTCACGGAGACGCGGGAGCCGTGAAGACGGCCCCCGGTCCCGGGAGAGAGGGGCGCGCGCCTGCGCAACAGCCTGCGCGCGCCCCCGGGATGCCGGGCTTCCGGGGAGGTCAGAAGAACCCGAGCTTGTTGGGGTTGTAGCTGACCAGGACGTTCTTGGTCTGCTGGTAGTGGTCGAGCATCATCTTGTGGGTCTCGCGCCCGATGCCGGACTGCTTGTAGCCACCGAAGGCCGCGTGCGCCGGGTAGGCGTGGTAGTTGTTGACCCAGACACGCCCGGCCTCGATTGCGCGGCCGAAGCGGTAGCAGCGGTTCGCGTCACGGGACCAGACGCCGGCACCGAGGCCGTACATCGTGTCGTTGGCGATCGCGAGCGCCTCTTCCTCGTCCCTGAACGTGGTCACGGAGACGACGGGGCCGAAGATTTCCTCCTGGAACACCCGCATCTTGTTGTGGCCCTTCAGGATCGTCGGCTGGATGTAGAAGCCGTTGGCGATGTCACCGTTGAACCGCGCCGCGTCGCCGCCGACCAGCACCTCGGCGCCCTCTTCGCGGCCGATGGTGAGGTAGGACATGATCTTGTCCTGCTGTTCCCGGCTCGCCTGCGCGCCGACCATCGTGTCCATCTCGCGCGGGTCGCCCTGTTTGATGGCCTTCACCCGCTCGATGCAGCGCTCGATGAAGGCATCGTAGATGTCCTCCTGGATCAGCGCGCGGCTCGGGCAGGTGCAGACCTCGCCCTGGTTGAAGGCGAACAGCACGAAACCCTCGACCGCCTTGTCGAGAAACGCGTCGTCCTCGGCCATCACGTCGGAGAAGAAGATGTTCGGGCTCTTGCCGCCAAGCTCCAGCGTGACCGGGATCAGGTTCTCGGTCGCGGCCTTCATGATGATGCGGCCGGTTTCGGTCGATCCGGTGAAGGCGATCTTGGCGATGCGGGGGCTGGTGGCGAGCGGCGCGCCCACTTCCGGCCCCATGCCGTTGACGATGTTCAGCACGCCCTCGGGCAACAGGTCCGCGATCAGCTCCGCGAGGACGAGGATCGCTGCCGGGGTCTGTTCCGCCGGTTTCAGCACCACGCAGTTGCCCGCGGCCAGCGCCGGGGCGAGCTTCCACGCCGCCATCAGGATCGAGAAGTTCCACGGGATGATCTGGCCGACGACGCCGAGCGGCTCGTGGTAGTGGTAGGCCACGGTATCCGCGTCGATTTCCGACATCGTGCCTTCCTGGCTGCGCAGCACGCCCGCGAAGTAGCGGAAATGGTCGACGGACAGCGGGATGTCGGCGGCCGTGGTCTCGCGGATCGGCTTGCCGTTGTCCCAAGTCTCCGCCTGCGCGAGCAGGTCGAGGTTTTCCTCCAGCCGGTCGGCGATCTTCAGGAGGATGTTGGCCCGCGCGGCGGCCGAGGTTGCACCCCAGGCGGTCTTGGCGGCATGGGCGGCGTCGAGCGCGAGTTCCACGTCGGCGGCGTCGGAGCGGGCGATCTCGCAGACCACCTCGCCGGTGATCGGGGTGATGTTGTCGAAGTAGCGGCCGTTCACCGGGGCAACGAACCTGCCGCCGATGAAGTTGTCGTAACGGGTGCGGAACGGAGAGGTGTAGAGGCTCTCCGGCTTGGACATGACGTTCATGCGTATCCTCCTGGTGGTCCGGGTCCTCCGCCCGGGATGCCATCAGGGGTGCCCGACCCGCGGGGCGCTGTCAGCCGGGGCGGGACAGGTGTCGGGGCGGAAGTGTCTCAGGTCTGAGACAGGTCGCCCGGATCGAGCGTTTGCAACAGCCGGACGAGCCTCAGCCGGTCCTGTCGCGGCATCCGCGCGGCGATGTGGTCGGTCAGCGCGGCCTCGTAGACGGGCCAGATCGTGGCCCGCATCTCGCGGCCTTCCGCAGTCAGGTGCAGGACCTGCCCGCGGCGGTCGTCGGGGCAGGCGCGCCGCTCCACCAGGCCCGCCTTCGCCAGCCGGTCGACGAGCCGGGACACACCGTATTGCGGCAGCAGGAGCCGGGATTCGAGTTCCAGCGGCCGCAAGCCGCCCTCCCCCGCCTTCTCGATTTCCCAAAGCGCGTCGTACCAGTCGAGCGGCGGCAGGCCCGCCGCCTTCAGCCGCGCGCCGACGGCGTCGTGCAGGCGCCGGCCGGTCGTGACGAGCGTCGTCCAAGCGGCTTCGGTGGTGCGGTCGATCGCCATGCCCTTGCCGTAGCATATGGATGCATCTGCATCAATATTGACGTGACCGATCTTCCGGCGGTATCTGGATGCATCTGCATCTATCTTGGGAGAATCGATCATGCCGGTCGAACGCGCCGCCACCCCCGATCTTCACCTCGTCAGCCACAAGCTCTGCCCCTACGTCCAGCGCGCCGTCATCGCGCTGACCGAGAAGGGCGTGCCGTTCCGGCGCAGCGACGTGGACCTGTCTGCGAAGCCCGACTGGTTCCTCGCGATCTCGCCCCTCGGCCGCACGCCGGTGCTGGTGACGAAGGGCGTTCCGATCTTCGAGTCCGCGGTCATCCTCGAATACCTCGACGAGACCGAACCGCCCCGGCTGCACCCCGCCGACGCGATCGAACGCGCCACGCAACGGTCCTGGATCGAGTTCGGATCGGCTGTCCTGAACGACATCGCGGGGTTCTACGCGGCGCCGGATGCCGAAGCGTTCGCGTCGAAGACCGGCGCGCTCCGCCGGAAGTTCGAACGGCTGGATTCCGCGCTCGGCGATGGCCCCTATTTCGCGGGGCCGCGCTTCGGCCTCGTGGACACGGTGTTCGGGCCGGTGTTCCGCTACTTCGACACCTTCGACCGGATCGCGGATTCCGGGATCCTCGACGGCCTTCCCCGTGTCTCCGGCTGGCGGGTGGCCTTGGCGGCCCGACCGTCCGTCAGGGATGCCGTTTCGCCGGATTACCCCGACCTGCTGCGGGATTTCCTGCTGCGGCGGGGCAGCCACCTGTCCCGGCTGATGGCGGCTGAGACCGCCTGATCAGGTCTCCCCGATCCCCAGCCGCTTCATCCGGCGGTAGAGCGTGGCGCGGCCGATGCCAAGGGCGCGGGCGGCCTCGGACACGTTGCCCTCGGCGCGGGCGAGCGCGCGAACCACAGCGGCGCGTTCGGCCTTCTCGAAGCCCAAAGGGCCGTCGCCGCGCCCGAACAGGTCCGAGGCAGGGCGCGGTTTCAGCGCGCCCGAGGGTTCCAGCCCGAAGGCCCGCCGCGCGCCGCGGGTGGCCCCGATCAAGAGGTCGTCGCCGTCGACGGCGAGCAGCACCGCAGCCTCGCTGTCGTCGGCCTCGGCCACCACGATCCGGGCACCGGGAAACGAGGCGCGGAAATAGTCGGCCTCGATCGTGCGGGCGGTCTGGGCGACCATCGCCGCGATCAGGCGGTTGAACCCCTCGGTCTGGTCGACCCGGGCGGACGACACGTCGAGCGCGCCGACGATGGTGCCGTCGGTGCCGAAGATCGGCGCGTCCATGCAACTCATGCCGATGTTGCGGGCGAGGAAATGGTCGCCGCGGTGAATCGTGACGCGGCGCCGCTCCGCCAGGCAGGTGCCGATGCCGTTGGTGCCCTCGCTCGCCTCGCTCCAGTCCGCGCCTTGCCAGAGGCCCCAGCTTCGGAACGTGTCCTCGTCCGCGTCACCGCAGCGCTGGTCGAGCACGATGCCGGCGCTGTCGGTCAGAAGCACGCCGCATCCCGACGTGCCGACGAGTCCGAAGAGCTGGTCGAGTTTCGGCCCGGCCACCAGCATGAACCGGTCGAGCCGGGCACGGCGCTGGCCAAGCTCGCCCATCTCGATCCGGTCGGGCGCGCCGCGGGCGGACGGGTCGAGCCCGAAATGCTCCATCGACCGGCGCCAGGACGCGGCGAGAGACGACCGCGCGGCCTCGGCGCCCGACTGTACCGCCCGCGTCACCCTGTCGACATGCTGATCCGTGCTGTGTTTCATCGCGGCCTCCCGGGGGCGGACAGTAACTCGGCGTCCCCGGGCCCGCAAATCAGACCAATGGCCTAGCCCGAGGCCGCGCGCACCAGCGCCCGGCGGCCCGGCCCCGGCGGCGTGCCGCCCCCCTGCCCGGCCGCGACCTCGCGCGGGTAGGTTCGCGACCCGCGAAGGGTCTTGAGCGACTCGGCCAGCACCGCGATCCCCCAGAGCAGGACGAGGCCCGCCAGCGGGTAGGTCCAGGGCAATGCCGCGATCTCGGGGTAGCCGCGGAACAGGATCTGCCCGAACAGCGCCAGGACCGTGCCCGCGGCGAAGATCAGCAGCCCGTACCGCCCCATCAGCCGGAACGGCGCGGCCCAGGCCTGCCCAGTGGCCCGCGTGACCGAAGGCAGGCAGGAAACGACGTAGAACAGCGCCAACGCGTGCAGGAGCCGCGGCAGCCCGAGGTAGGACTTGTTGTGCGCGACGATGTTCGACGGCACCCCCAGCGAGCCGAGCCGCGCCATCTGGTGGTTGAGGAACGCGCCGAGCCCGGGGAGATGCCGCCAGGCCAGCACCAGCACGAGGAACGCCACCGCGGTCCAGAACAGCGCCGGGCGGTAGGGCACGAGTCGCGTGCCTTCCCGCATCTTCACCCCGGTCAGGAGGCCCACGGCGAACAGGAACTGCCAGCAGAACGGGCTGAAGAACCAGCCGCCGTTGCCGGGAAAGTTCGGGATGTTCCAACGGTAGAGCCCCGCGACGAACCAGAGTGCCGCGGAGGCCGCGAGGAACAGCCAGGGCCGTTTCAGCCCGGCGAGGATCATCAGCGGACCGGCCAGCAGCAGGACCGAGTAGGTCGGCAGGATGTTGATGTACCCGATCTGGTGGCCGAGGAGCGGGATGCCGATCAGCGTGTCGACCGGGTCCCAGAATACCCCGCGCAGGTTGTGGATCAGGAGGAAGTCGGGGTCGTTGAAGGCACGGAAGGCGGCTGCGAACATCGCGATCCCGGCCAGCGTGAGCACCATCTGCACGAGGTAGAGCACCCAGGCCCGGCGCCACATCGGCGCGACCGCGGGCCAGAGCCCGGTCGCCGCGCGGCTGCGGAAGGCCCCGGAATAGGCGATGCCGGCCGCGACGCCGGACATCAGGAAGAACGCCTCGGCGGCGTCGGAGAAGCCGAAGTTGCGGATCGTGACGGACTCGTAGGGGTTCCCCGGCATGTGGTCGATGAAGATCATCGCCAGCGCGAGGCCGCGGAAGGCGTCGATCCGGGGGTCGCGTGGCCGGCGCGGTGCGGCCGGTGCCTGCGCCTCAGGCCGGGACACGGGCGATCTCCGGCGCGGGCTGGCCGGACCCGGCCTCGGGGGCCTGCGCGGCGGGGGTGGTCCAGCGGGCGTGGAATGCGCGGTAGCGGGCGACGACCTCGGGCAGGTCCGCGTCCTCGGGCACCGCGAAGGCGCCGGGCGCGGCAGGCCGCGAGGTCCAGCTTATCAGGACCGGCGCCGCGATCATCGGCAGGCAGACCGGCAGGAGCCACGGCGCCAGCGCCGGTGCGAACTGGAGCGTGGCGACGAGGATCAGCGCGCCCCATCCGACGATCCAGGCACTGGCGCGCAAGGCTTCGGCAAAGCCGAGCCGCCCCTCGCCGCGGGCATTCGCGGGCCAGCCGCCATCGTGCCCGGTCAGCACCTGGAGGACGGAGCGGCACTGGAACATCAGCATCACCGGCGCGAGCGCCGAGGTCAGCAGTATCTCCGTCAGGACCGACACCGCCGCCCTGCCCCGACCGCCGTATTCCGCCGCCCGGCCCGAGCCGATGGCAGCGGCGAGGATCGCGAATTTCGGCATGACGAGAAGCCCCACGATGCCGAGGCCCAGTGCAGTGATCTCCCGCGTGCGGTCGTCGGGGAAGCGCGGGAAGAGCTGGTAGGGGTCCGGGAAGTAGTTCGGCTCCGGCGCCCAGGCGGTGCCGATCACCGTCGCGGCGAGGAACGCCGCCCAGCCAAGCGCCACGAGGTAGGAAAAGATACCCTGGAGAAAGACGTAGCGGCTCCAGAGCGGGAAGCCCGGCGCGAACAGCAGCCGGACGTGCTGCAGGTTGCCCTGGCACCAGCGGCGGTCGCGGCGGGCGTGGGACAGGAGGTTTTCCGGCCCCTCCTCGAAACTGCCGCCGATGCGCTCGTCGACCTCGACCTTCCAGCCCGCGCGGGCGAGCAGCGCCGCCTCGACGTAATCGTGGCTGAGGATGTGGCCGCCGAAGGGCGGGCGGCCCTTCAGTTCCGGCAACCCGCAGCTTTGCGCGAAGGCATGGGTTCGGACGATGGCGTTGTGGCCCCAGAACGGCCCGGTCTCGCCCTGCATCCGGGCGAGGCCGCGGGTGAAGACCGGCCCGTGGAACCCGGCGGAGAACTGCATCATCCGCCCGAAGATCGACGACGCGCCGGTGATGCGCGGCAGGGTCTGGAGAAGCCCGAGCCGCGGGTCGGCCTGCATCCGCGCGATCATCGCGGCGATGGCGCGTCCATCCATCAGGCTGTCGGCATCGAGGATCACGGCGAATTCGTAGGCGCCGCCGGACCGGCGGATGAAATCTTCGATGTTGCCCGCCTTGCGGCCGCGGTTGTCCTCGCGCTGGCGGTAGAAGATGCGGCCCTGCCCGCCGACCTCGTTGCGGAGCCAGCCGAACATCGCGCGCTCGGCGCGGGCGACGTCGGGGGCGCGGGTGTCGGACAAGATCGCGATGTCGGCGGTCACGCCCGCCGCCGCGCAGGACCGGTCGATGGCCGCGATGCGGGAAAAGGTGGCGGCCGGATCCTCGTTGCAGATCGGCACGAGGATGACCGTCCGGTGATCGGGATCGAGCGCCGGGGACGGCGCGGGGGCCAGCCTGCGGGGCAGCCCGATCAGCGCCAGCGCCGCGCCCCAGGCGAGCCAGCCGGTGGTGGCGAGGATGAGAGCCGCGCGGATCCAGTCCCAGACCTGCGCGCCGTCCTCGAACGCCGCGTCGGCCATCAGCGCGCAGGCGAAGATCGCCGCGACGGCCGCGGTGGTCAGGGCCACCACCCGCACCGCAAAGGTGCCGGCATCGGGGCCGCGCCCCGGTCTCACGGCCGCAGCGCCCGGAACCGGACCAGCCGGGTTAGGCCGAACAGGATCGACCGCGGGCTGGATTCCAGAACCTGCCGCGGCATCTCTAGCGGGGCCTCTGCCGGGGTCCAGTCCGGCGCCGGTGCGGCGGGGTCAGTGCTGTGTTCCGTCTCGCTCACGCTATCACCCATTGGTAGAGCCAGGTTTCGCTCAGGTCGCGGCCGAAGCCGGTCAGACGCGCGGAAAGCTCGACAGAACCGCCGGGTTCGCCCTCCGCCTCGATCACCAGACGCCAGATGTTCTCGCCTTCGACCTTGGACAACACGACCTCGGTGATCTCGCCACGCTGAGCGCTCACAGCCGGGACAACGTCGGCCTCGCCGTCGAGTTCCGCGATCAGGCCGCCTTCGAAGTCGATGACGAATTTTTGCCCGCCGGTATCGGTCTCGACGCCCGAAACGCCGCCTTCTCCGACACGGGTGCGCAGGATGCGGGCATGTTCCGAACTCGCGGAGCCGGGCGGGGTCATGCCCCAGTGCAGCCGGTAACTGAGCTCGATCTCGTCGCCGGCGCGGGCCGGTGCATCGGGGATCCAGTAGGCGACGATGTTGTCGTTCGCCTCCAGGTCCGACGGGATTTCCAGGAGCCGGACGGTGCCCCTGCCCCAGTCCCCGATCGGCTCCACGACGAGGCTCGGGCGAAGCTCGTAATGCGCCTGAGCGTCGAGATAGCTCTCGAACGCCCGGTCGCGCTGCACCAGCCCGAAGGAGCGCGGGCTCTGCGCGCCGATGTAGGAACTCGCCAGCCGCGGCGGGTTGGCCAGCGCCCGGAACAGGGTGCCGCCGTCGGCAGTCGTGATCACCAGCGCCTCGCTGTCATGGACGGCAGGCCTGAAATCGAAGAACTCGCCCGGATCGGCCCCGCCGAAGAGATACATCGAGGTCAGGGGCGCGATGCCGATCTGCTCGATATCCTCGCGGATGAAGAGCCGCGCGGTCACTTCCATCACCGTGTCCTCGCCCGGCGCGACGACGAAGCGGAACGCGCCGGTCACTGAGGCACTTCGCAGGGCGGCGTGCAGGGTGATGCTGTCCGATCCTGGCAGCGGTCGTTCGATCCAGAAGTCGCTGAAACGGGGGAATTCCTCCGACCCGGAAATTCCCGTGTTGACCGCCAGCCCCCGCGCGCTCAGCCCGTAGCGGTTGCCACGGCCGAGCGCCCGGAAGTAGCTCGCGCCGAGGAAGGCGGCCAGCTCGTCGAAGTGATCGGCACGGTTCAGCGCGTTGAGCAGCCGGAACCCCGCCACGCCCGGCAATTCCAGCGCGGTCGGCGTGTCCTCGTTCAGCTCGCCATAGGCGAAATCGGCGGTGGTGAACTGCATCGGCACCGCCTGCCCGTCCACCACCTCGTGCATCTGGACCGGTTCGTTGTAGAGCCAGCCGACATGGAACGCGTTCAGCCGGAAACGGCTGTCGGCCTCGGGCTCGGCCCATCTCATCCGGTCGCGCCGGAACTGGATGCGGTGGTAGTCGTCGTAGTGCAGATCGGCGAAGAACCCCTCGAGCGGCGCCGCGGTCACTGGCTCCCGCGCGGCGGCGGCGCGCATCTCCTCGGTCAGCCAGTCAAACGAGAACGGCACCGGTTCGGGCAGATCGCCGTCCGCGACCTCCTGCGCCCGAAGCGGGCGAACCGGCGGCAGGGCCGCGGCCAATGCCAGGGCGGACAGCCCCGCCAGGACACGGCGGCGCCCGGGACGGTAACGTTGGTCAAGCATCGAAGAATCCACGGAAACTCCCTCGTTTCTTGCCACGCATTTTAATGCTGCGCTGCGGAAATCAAGAGGCCGCGCGAGTTCGACGGCGGGATCCGGCCAGAATCGGCCCGCCGGACGGGCGCAACCCCGCCTGCCATGGTGCAGGTGCTGAATTAAGCGGCAGTCATTGGCCGGATCAGGGCGTCAAGGAAGCCAATGGGATCGTTGGAGCCGGCGCGGGTCACCCGTTGCCCGCCCTTTCGTCAGCCGACGTAGCCGAACTGGCGCGGTAGCCAGAGCGTCACGCCCGGCACGAAGATCAGGATCAGCAGGGCCAGGATAAGGACCAGGAGGAACAGCCAGACCTCCCGGATGATCTCCACCAGCGGGATCCGGGTGACGGCGTTGATGACGAACAGCAGGATGCCGTAGGGCGGCGTGATGAGACCGATCATGCAGTTCACCACCGCCACGACCCCGAAATGCACGAGGTCGATGCCGAGCTCGCGGCAGGACGGGATGAACAGCGGCAGGATCACGAGGATGATGGTGGTCGCATCAAGGAGGCAGCCAAGCAGCAGGAGCAGGAGGTTCACGCCGAGCAGGAAGACGATCGGCGAGACATCGAGCCCGACCAGCGCCCCGGCCAGCATGTTCGGGATGTTCTCGGACGCGACGACGTAGTTCAGGATCAGCGCGCCCCCGATCACGAGGCCCACGGCCGCCGAGGACCGGGCGCTTTCGACGAGGATCGCGTAGAAGTTCCGGATCGTCAGTGCGCGGTAGAACAGCGCGGACAGGACCAGCGCGTAGGCGGCGGCGACGGCGGCGGCCTCGGTCGGCGTGGTGACGCCACCGTAGATGCCGTAAAGCAGGATCGCCGGCATCAGGAGCGCCGGGAAGGCGTTGACGGTGTGGCGCGGCAGCTCCGACAGCGGCACCGGCTCCTCGAACGCGAAGTCCCGGCTTTTCGAGATGGCGTAGTTCATCGCCATCAGCACCACCCCCATCAGGAGGCCCGGCACGATCCCGGCCAGGAACAGGTAGCCGATCGAGGTCTGCGAGATCAGCGCGTAGAGCACCATCGGGATCGACGGCGGGATGATCGGGCCGATGGTGGCGGAGGCGGCGGTGATCGCGGCGGCGTATCCGCGGGTGTAGTGGCCGGACTTCGTCATCATGTCGATGATGATCTTGCCGATCCCCGCCGCGTCCGCGACCGCGGAACCGGACATGCCGGAGAAGATCAGCGAGGCGACGACGTTGACATGCCCGAGCCCGCCGCGGAACCGGCCCACGGCGGCGACGCAGAACTGCAGCAGGCGTTCGGAGATCGTGCCCGCGTTCATGATGTTCGCCGCGACGATGAAGAGCGGCACGGCAAGCAGGACGAAGCTGTTGTAGAGCCCCTGCACGATCTGTTCGCCGGCAAGCGCGATGTCCTGCCCCGCGGCCAGCAGGTAGACGAGCGCGCCGAGGATGATCGAGTAGGCGACCGGCGTGCCGATGGCCGCCAGCGTGAACAGCGTCAGCAGGCAGAGCGCGAACTCGACGCTCATCCCTCTTCCCCGACGTGGATTTCATGCGCCTCGGTCGGCGCGCCGTGGCGCAGGACGTGGATGAAGCCCCATGCGTAGCGCAGCGACACCACGATCAGGAACAGCGCGTAGACCGAGAACACGGTCCGGAGCGGGATCCGAAGCGTCGGCGAGCGGCGGATCTTCAGGAAGTCGATCCAGTCCCAGGTCGGCACCAGCGACGCCGCCAGCCCGACCGCGATCGCGGCGGCGGAGATCAGCGCGAAGACCTTGCGCGGACCCGGCGGCACGGAAAGGTAGAGGATGTCGAAGGTGACGTGATCCCTGTCCCGCACGATGAAGGAGCAGCCGAAGAACACGATCCAGATCCAGAGCGTGAGGCAGAGTTCCAGCGTCCAGCCGAAGGGCTGGACCATGACGTAGCGCGAGTAGATCTGCAGCAGGAAGGTGCAGAACATCGCCAGAAGCGCCACGCCGCACAGCCCCTCGGCAAGGCGCATGATCCACGTCCCGATGGTCCGCATGGTCTCCTCCCCCGCTGGCGCGTCCTCACGCGCGCGGGCGCGCCGACCCGAAGGCGGCGCGCCCCGTGTCCGTCAGGACCGTCGGCTCACTCCGCGAGCTCGTTGATCCGGTCGAGGACGCCCTCGGGCCAGGACGACGAGAAGTCGCTTTCGAGGTAGGCGGCCTGCACCGTGGACCGGAACGCGTCGAGGTCGGGCTCGTAGAGCTCCAGCCCCTGCTCTTCGAGGAAGGCGACCAGCTCGTCCTCCAGCGCGAGCTGGCGTTCGCGGCCTGCCTGCGCGGCCGCGTCGGCGGCATCCTGCAGCGCCTGCTGCTGGTCCTCGGGCAGCGAGTTGAAGACCTCGGCCGAGATCGCGAGGTAGTTCAGGTCGACGAGGTGCGAGGTCAGCGCGATCTGGTTCGTGACCTCGTAGAAGCGTGCGTCCACGACCGTCGGCAGCGGGTTGTCCTGCCCGTCGACGGCGCCGGAGGCCAGCGCGGTGTAGACCTCGGTGAAGGCCATGGGAGTCGGGGACGCGCCGAGCGCGCGGCCAAGGAACTGCCATGCCTCAGAGCCCGGCATCCGCAGGTTCACCCCGGCGAGGTCGGCGGGCGTCTGCACGTCCAATTCCTCGCGGGTGAAGCGCAGGTTCACGTGCCGGCGGCCGAGGTACATCACGGTCAGCAAGTGCACGCCGAGCTCGTCCTCGACCTTCTGCTTGAACTGGTCCATCACCTCGTCGTTGAACACCGCGACCTGGTGGGCGGCGTCGCGATGGACGTAGCCGGCGGTGAAGATCGAGAACTCGGGGAAGAACTCCGCGAGCTCCTGCGCCGAGGCGATCGACATCTCGAGGTTGCCACGGGCGATGGCCTCCAGCTCCGTGCCCTGGGCGAACAGCGAGGCGTTCCAGTGCGGCTCGAAGCAGGCGAAGTCCTCCACCGCGGGCGCGAAGACCTCGGTCAGGGCGACGGCGCGCTGGTCGGTTTCGGAGGCCGGCGAGGACAGGCGCAGCTGCACGCAGTCCTGGGCGATGGCCTGGCCGGCGAGGCCGCAGGCGACGGCGGCGGCCGTCGCGACCGCCGCGAAGCCGCGGCGGGTTACAGACATGGTCATTTCTTTCCTCCCTTTGGACCGGCAATCACGGCGCGCGAACGCCCCGATTCCCGGGTTTTCTTGTGCCACCACGGCACGGTTGTGTCCATCATAAACGATTATTCAGTCGCTCTCCGGGTCGTCCCCTCCCTCCGTGTAATAGGTCAGGCAATGATCGACGCCACCCTCGATATGGGCGCGCAGCACGGCCTCCGCGCGCGCGGCATCGCGGGCCAGCGCGGCGTCGAGCATCTGCCGGTGCTCGGTCGCGGCGATGTCGCCGCGGAACGTCAGGAGCCGCATCTGGTAGCGCAGGTACTTGTCGAAGACCGAGCCGTGCAGGTCCATCAGTTCGGCACTGCCGCAGGCCGAGATCAGGGCCTGGTGGAATTCCCAGTCGTAGTGCTTCCAGGTCTCGCGCACGCCCTCCTCGCCGGCGCGCATCCGCTCTTCCAGGCGGTGCAGGCGATGGTGCGCGGCGACGATCTCCGCCTCCCACTCCGTATCGCCGTTTTCCAGTGACTTCCGCAGCGCATGGCATTCGAGCAGTACGCGAAGCTCCGCGATCTCGCGCAGGCGTTCGGCGGACATGTCGGCGACGAAGTATCCGCGCTTGCCCTCGCCGGTGACGAAACCCTCTTCGGCCAGCCGCAAGAGCTTCTCGCGCAGGGTCGAGGCCGAAACCCCGTAGCGGTCGCGCAGGGCGGCAGGGTTCAGCCGCTCGCCCGCGCTGAGGCGGCCGAAGATGATGTCGCGGCGCAACTCCACGAAGATGTCGTGGCGTTGCGTGACCGCCTCCGCGCCTTCGGCCATTGCCGTCGTCCTCCCCCGGCGGGCTGTCGCACCGCCCTTCCGTGCCGAAGTCTAGCGGCGGCCCGGCCCATCATCAACGTTCTTGTCAATCATCGATTATCCTGCCATTCATCGAAACGGGAGAGAGGCGGCAGAGGGACGGCGAGACGTTGGGATACGACCGCAACCGCCCGGCCGCCGAGGGCGTCGCCAAGCCGACCCGCGTCAGCCGGATCGCCGCCGAGCTTTCCGCCGCGATCATCGCGGGCGACCTGCCGCCGGGGACCAAGCTCAACCTCGAACACCTCCGCCGCCGCTTCGGCGTGTCGCTGTCGCCGCTCCGCGAAGCCCTGTCGCGGCTCGTGCCCAAGGGGCTCGTGGCCTCCGAGGACCAGCGCGGGTATTCCGTCACTCCGGTCTCCGCCGGCAACCTCGCGGAAATCACCGATCTTCTCGCGCAGTCGGAGGCGCTGGCCCTGTCCCGCGCCATGAGCGCGGCCTCGCTCGACTGGGAAAGCGAGGTCCTGGCGGCCCTGCACCGGGCGCAGCGCGCCGAGGATCCCGCCGACCTGGCCCGGTACGACCGCCTGCATGCAGCGCTTGCGGCGGCCCCCGGTATGCCGGTGCTGTCGCGGCAGATCGGCACCCTGCGCGACCATTTCCTGCGCTACCGCCGCCTGACCGGCTACACCGGCGCCGAACGGGACCTGTCCGCCGAATACACCCAGATCGCGTCCGCCGCCGTATCCCGCAACGCGGAACTCGCGCCGCTGCTCCTGCGGCAGCAAGTCGAGCGCAGCGGACGGGGCATCGCGGCGGCCTTCGGCGCCGTCGGGGCGGAGCCATGACGCAGCTCATCTCGGGCCATACCAGGATCATCGCCCATCTCGGCGTGCCGACGGAGAGCTTTCGCGCGCCGATGATCTACAACCCGTATTTCGAGGCCGAGGGGATCGACGTGGTGGTGGTTCCGATGGGCGTGGAACCCGCGGATTTCCCCGATTTTCTGAGGCTCCTGTTCCGGCTGAGGAACATCGCCGGGGCGCTCGTGACGATGCCGCACAAGGTCACCGCCGCCGGGCTCGTCGACGTGGCAAGCGCGGCCGTCGGTGTCTGCGGCGCCTGCAACGCGGTCCGTCGCGGGGACGATGGGCGGCTCGAAGGCGACATGTTCGACGGCGAGGGCTTCGTCATCGGCATGGAGCGCAAGGGCCGCATCGCGAAGGGGGCTTCGGCGCTCGTTCTCGGCTCCGGAGGCGTGGGATCGGCGATCGCGGCCTCGCTTGCGCGGGCGGGGGCAGCGCGGATCGCGGTTTCCGACACGCGGCCGGAGGCGGCAGGGGCGCTCGCGGCGAGCCTGTCGCGCCACTACCCCGGCTTGCAGGTCGAAACGGGCCGAGACCCCGCGGGCTTCGACATCGTGGTGAACGCGACCCCCGTCGGCATGAACGCCGACGACCCGCTTCCGATGGACCCCGGCCTGCTGGCCCCCGGCACCTTCGTCGGCGACGTAGTGATGAAACAGGAGGAAACGCCCTTCCTCGCCGCCGCCCGCGCGCGGGGCTGCACGGTGCAGATCGGGTCCGACATGCTCTACGAACAGATCCCGGCCTATCTGGACTTTTTCGGTATTCCGGGCACGACTGCGGACAGGCTGCGGGAACTGTCCCGCCTGCGATACTGAGGGAGACGACATGGACCTGCCCCGGAACACCTTCAAGGCGGCTCTGCTGGAGGGACGGCAGCAATACGGGCTCTGGTGCTCGATCGCCGACCCCGCGATGGCCGAGATGGCGGCCGTCTGCGGCTACGATTGGCTGCTGTTCGACACCGAGCATTCGCCGATCAGCACCGTCTCTGTCCTGTCGCTCCTGCAGGCCGCCGCGCCCTACCCGAGCCATGCCGCCGTGCGGCCCGGATCGCTCGACCCGGTGGAAATCAAGCGCCTGCTCGACCTCGGCGCGCAAACGCTCCTGATCCCTCAAATCCAGTCGGCGGAGGAAGCGCGGCTCGCCGCCGCCGCCGTGGCCTACCCGCCCGAGGGCATCCGCGGCGTCGCCGGGATCACCCGCGCCTCGCGCTTCGGCGAGATCCCGGATTACACGACGCGGGCGCGGGAAGAGATCTGCCTGATGGTCCAGGTCGAGACCCGCGCGGCGCTGGAGGACCTGGACGCGATCGTGACCACGCCCGGCGTCGACGCGGTGTTCATCGGCCCCGCCGACCTGGCCGCGAGCCTCGGCTATCCCGGCCAGCCGAGCCATCCCGAGGTCCGCAGGAAATGCGCCGACGCGATCCGGCGGATCCGCGGCCACGGCAAGCCCGCGGGCTTCCTGTCTCTCGACCGCGACGTGCTGGAGGAGATGGTGGAGGCGGGCAGCCTGTTCACCGCCATCGACATCGACACCGCGATCCTGAAGCGCGGCGCGGCGGCCACCCTCGCCCACTGGCGCGCGAAGGGCTGACCGCCGTCCCGTCGCACGTCCGCCGCAACGCGAGGTGGCGTCCCGCCCCGCGCCTATGACAGGGTGCGCGCGGGGGGACCGGCCCCACGCGGCCGGACCGATTCTGGGAGGACGAGACCGATGACCGAGATACACTTGTTCGCCTCGGGCGACCTGCGGGAAAGTGCGAACCGCACCTGCTGGCCGGCGCAGGCGGCGATGGAAGAGGCGCTCGGGTCCGCCGTCGCCGCGCTCGGCCACACGCTTCGCCGCGCCCATCCCGTCGACCCGGCCACCGGGCACGGGTTCCTGTCATCGCAGCGCATGGGCATGGAGGCTTTCCGCGACATCGACCCCGAGGCCCCGGTGATCGTGGCAGAGGCGGTCTGGCAGTATTCCCACCACGTCCTGCCCGGCCTGATCCATCACAGGGGCCCGGTTCTTACTGTCGCCAACTGGTCCGGCCAGTGGCCGGGCCTTGTCGGGATGCTGAACCTCAACGGCTCGCTCGCCAAGGCGAACGTGCCGTTCTCGACCCTCTGGTCCGAGGATTTCACCGACGGCTTCTTCCGGGACCGGTTGGCGGAGTGGCTGGAAACCGGCACCGTGACCCACGACCTGTCCCACGTCGCGCCCTGCCCCGCCATCCCCGACGATCTCGCCGCGACGGCGCGCGACATCGCCGCCGGGATGCGGCGCGACAAGCTCATCATGGGGGTGTTCGACGAGGGCTGCATGGGCATGTTCAACGCGATCATCCCCGATCACCTCCTGCACCCCACGGGCGTCTTCAAGGAGCGGCTGTCGCAGTCCACGCTCTATGCCGAGACGCTGACCGTGCCCGAGGCCGAAGGTGAGAAGATCCTGTCGTGGCTGGAGGACGCGGGCATGGGTTTCCGCTTCGGCAGCGACCCGGACACGGAACTGACGCGCGAACAGGTCGTGATGCAGGGACGGATGTACGTTGCCGCGTGCCGGCTGGCCGAACGCTTCGGCTGCGACGCCATCGGCATCCAGTACCAGCAGGGGTTGAAGGACCTCCTGCCCGCCTCCGATCTTGTAGAAGGACTCCTGAACAACGACGACCGCCCGCCCGCGCCGGACGAGGATGGCCAGCCGATCCGCCCCGGCCGCGCGATCACCCATTTCAACGAGGTCGATGAATGCGCCGGCCTCGACGCGCTGCTGATCGACCGCGTCCACCGCGCGCTCGGGCAACCGGCGGAAAACACGCTCCACGACCTGCGTTGGGGCGACGAGGACCGGGCGGGCGATGCGGGATACGTCTGGGTGTTCGAGATCTCGGGCGCCGCGCCGGCCGCGCATCACGGCGGCTACGCGAACTGCGAAGGCCACCGCCAGCCGCCGATGTATTTCCGGCTCGGCGGCTCGACCCTGTCGGGCGTGGCGAAGCCCGGCCCCATCGTCTGGTCGCGAATCTACGTCGAGGATGACCGGCTGAAGATGGATATCGGCCTCGGCGAGGCGCTGGAACTCTCGCCCGAGGAAACCACGCGGCGGCGCGAGGCGACGACGAAGGAATGGCCGATCATGCACGCGCGGCTTCACGGGGTAAGCCGGGACCAGATGATGGCGCGCCACAAGGCCAACCACGTCCAGGTCGCCTACGCCACCGACGCGGAGGCCGCGCGGCGGGCGCTACTCTGTCGCGCGGCGCTGGCGCAGGAACTCGGGATCGAAGTGGCGGCCTGCGGAACCGTCTGACCGCCTAGACCGCGACCTCGACCGTCTGCCCGCTGGCGGCGGAGGCCTTCACCGCCTCGATCACCGCGAGCGCGGCAAGGCCGTCGCGGCCCGTGACCAGCGGCGGCTCCTCGCCGCGCACGACGCGGCCGAACTGTTCGGCCTGCAGGATCAGCGGGTCGGTGAAGTCGAACACCATCCTTGTGGCCGAGATCGGTTCCCACCACGACCGTTTGCCGGGGTTCTGCCACAGCGCGAGGTTCGGCAGCGACAGCGAGCCGTGCGTGCCCGCGATCCAGTAGCAATCCTCGCCCGTCGCGGGATAGGCCGGGTTCTCCCGTGCGGTCAGTTCCCAGCTCCAGGGCGCCACGGCGCTGTCGCAGACGTTGACTGTCCCGAGCACCCCGTTCGCGAAGGTCAGGAGGATTGCCGCCGTCTCCTCAACCTCGTTGCCGCGGATCGCGTTCGATTCCGCGGCATGGACCTTCGCGACCGGGCCGCAGAAATATTGCAGAAGATCGACATCGTGGATCAGGTTCAGGTAGACCGGTCCCGCCCCCTTCCTGCGCCGCCAGTCGGCCTCGAAATAGTCGTCGGGCTTCATGAACCACGTCGTGCCGTGAACCGTCGCGATGCGGCCGAGCGCGCCGTCCTCCACCAGCGCCCTGGCACGGGCGATCAGCGGGTTGTGGCGGCGGTGGTGGCCGGTCGCGACCGGGACGCCCGCCGCCTCTCCGGCCTCGACGAGGCGTCGGCCCGAGGCCACGTCGCTCGTCAGCGGTTTCTCGACCAGGACGGGCAGCCCGGCCGCGATGCAGGCGAGCCCGCCCTCGGCGTGAAGCTGGTTCGGGGTGGCGAGGAACACGCCCTCCGCGATCCCGGCATCGAACAGCGCGTCGAGATCCGGCAGGAGCGGAACGCCATGCGCCGCGGCCACCGACGCTGCGCCCGGTGCGGGGTCGACGATGGCAGACAGTTCCACCCCCTTCGCTGCTGCGATCGCCGCCGCGTGCCGGCTGCCGATCAGCCCCGCGCCGACGACGGCGAGACGGGTCATGCCCCGGCCTGCGCCAGCGCGACGATGCGCCGGACCCCGGCGACGTATCCATCGAGCCCAAGTCCCGCGATCACGCCGTCGGCCCGCGCCGAGATGTAGGACAGGTGGCGGAACGGCTCGCGCTTGTGGACCTGGCTGATATGCACCTCGATCACCGGTGGCTCGTAGGTATTGAGCGCGTCCATGATCGCGATCGATGTATGGGTATAGGCGCCCGCGTTGATGACGATGCCGCAGGTGGTTTCCCGCGCGGCATGGATCCAGTCGATCAGTTCGCCCTCGTGGTTCGACTGCCGCAGGTCGACCTCGAACCCTTCGGGGCAGGCGTCGCGGCACAGCCGGGCGACGTCGTCGAGCGTTTCGTGCCCGTAGATCTGCGGCTGCCGCTTGCCGAGCAGGTTCAGGTTCGGGCCGTTCAGGATCAGAATGGTCTTCATGCGCTGTCCAGTTCGGATTGGGCCACGGCGGTTCCGTCCGTGCCGCATGTCCCGTAGCATCCAAGGCGGCAAGCGCGCCAGCCCCTGACCATCGGCGCGGGCTGCGGTAGCATGGGTCCTGTCGGGCCAGGAAAGGACGCGGGATGCCGGTCACCATGACGAACCCCTGGCGCGGTCGCGGGCTCGGCCTCGATGCGCCGATGCCCTGCGACGATCCCGCCGGTGTCGCGGCACTGCTGGCGAAATGCCCGGCCCATGCGCCGACGCCGCTGGCCGATGCCCCGATCCTCGCGGCGCGGGCGGGCGTCGCCTCGCTCCGGATCAAGGACGAACGCGGTCGGATGGGGCTTGGCAGCTTCAAGGCGCTCGGGGCCGCCCACGCCATCGCGCGGGAGGCCGCGGCGACGGCCCCGGACGACTGGGCCAGCGCCCTTGCCGGGCGCACCTACATCACGGCGAGCGCCGGAAACCACGGCCTGTCGGTCGCGGCCGGCGCGGGGCTCTTCGGGGCGGCGGCGGTCGTCTACCTGTCGGACACCGTGCCGGAGCCGTTCGCCGCACGCCTCGCCGCCAGGGGCGCCCGCGTGGTGCGCGAGGGCGCGACCTACGAGGCGAGCATGGACGCGGCCGCGGCCGTCGCGCGCGACCGGGGCTGGACGCTGCTGTCGGACAGTTCCTGGCCGGGCTACACCGAATTGACCTACCGGGTGATGGAGGGCTACCTGCAGCTCGCTGCCGAGGCCGCGGAGCAGATCGACGCGCCGCCCACGCACGTGCTCGTGCAGGCCGGTGTCGGCGGTCTCGCCGCGGCGGTCGCGGCCCATGCGCGGCGGGTCTGGGGCGACGGTCCGCAGATCGTGGTGGTGGAACCCGACGCCGCGCCCGCCCTGCGGGACAGCATCCGCGCGGGCGAGGTCGTGGACACCACCGGCCCGGTCTCCGCGATGGGGCGGCTCGACTGCAAGACGCCGTCGCTGATCGCGCTGAACGGCCTGTCCCGCGACGCCGACCTGTTCGTGACCATCACTGAGGAGGAGGCCGCGCGGGCGATGCCGGTCCTGTCCGGCCACGGCTTCGCCACCACGCCCTCCGGCGGCGCCGGTCTCGCCGCGCTTTTCGCCGGGCTCGCGCCGGGGGCGGAGGCGCGGGTGCTCGCGATCCTGAGCGAAGGGCCGGAGGATGGCTGAAACCTCGCTGATCTTCCCCGCCGCCGAGTTTCGCGGTCGCGCCGCGCGATTGCAGGCGGGCATGGACCGCGGGGGGATCGACGCGCTCCTTCTGACGACCGCCGCGGACGTGTTCTACGTCACCGGCTTTCTCACCCGGTTCTGGGAAAGCCCCGCGCGGCCCTGGTTCGTCGTGGTGCCCCGTTCGGGCGACCCCGTCGCCGTGATCCCATCGATCGGCGCGGAACTGATGGGCCGCACCTGGATCGCGGAGATCCGCACCTGGGACGCGCCGGATCCGCGCGACGACGGGATCGGATTGCTGGCCGAAACGCTGGCCGACCTGGTCCCGGCATCCGGCCGGATCGGGGTGCCGATGGGCCTGGAGACCCACCTGCGGATGCCGCTCGCCGATTTCGAGGCTCTGAAGCGCCGGATCGCGCCGCGCGACGTGGTGGACGCCACCGCCTGCGTGCAGCGTGTGCGGGAGATCAAGTCCGAGTCCGAAATCGATCGTATCCGCGCCGCCTGCATGATCGCCGGGCGCGCCTTCGACCGAGTTCCGGAGATCGCCGGACCCGGCCGACCGCTCGATGCCGTGTTCCGCGACTTCCAGTCCGCGTGCCTGGCCGAGGGCGCGGACTGGGTGTCTTACCTCGCCGGGGCCGCCGGGCCGGACGGCTACGGCGACGTGATCTCGCCTGCCGGGCCGCGGCCGCTTTCGACCGGCGACGTGCTGATGCTCGACACCGGGGCGGTCCGCCAGGGGTATTTCTGCGACTTCGACCGCAACTTCGCCATCGGCCCACCCACCGACGCGGTCCGGCGCACCCACGCCGCGCTCTGGGAAGCGACGGAGGACGCCCTCGCCGCCCTGCGCCCGGGACTGCGCGCCCGCGAAGTCCACCGCATCCTGTGCGAGGCGCTGACAAGGCGCGGCACGGAACCGGGTGCCGGGCGTCTCGGCCACGGGCTCGGCATCACGCTGACCGAATGGCCGTCCTTCACGCCGCTCGACGACACGCCCCTGCGCGCCGGCATGGTCCTGACGCTCGAACCCGGCGCCATCGTCGCGCCCGGGCGGATGCTGGTCCACGAGGAGAACGTCGTACTGCGCGATACCGGCGCGGAGCTCCTGTCGCCCCGCGCGCCCGCCGAGATGCCGGTGCTGGAGCGATGAGCGGGTTTCCCTACGACCTGTCGGAAGATCCCCTGCCCCGGATCGGGCTGATCGCGTTGCAGGTCGACGAGACGGTCGAGGACGATCTTCGCCGCGTGATCCCGCCCGACCATGCGCGGGTGAACGTGACCCGCGTGCCCTCGGGCGCCGAACTGACCCCCGACACGATCCGGGCGATGGAAACCGCCCTGCCCGCCGCCGCGGCCCTGCTGCCCCCGGCGGTCACCTTCGATGCCGTCGCCTATGCCTGCACGTCCGGCACGACCCTGATCGGCGCCGGGCGCGTGGCGGAACTGGTGCGGCAGGGCGCGAAGGCGCGCGCGGTCACCGATCCCCTGACGGCGGCGCTGGCGGCCATCGCGGCGCTCGGGCTGCGCCGGATCGGGATCGTCTCGCCCTACATCCCCGCCGTGGCGGAACCGATCCGGGCGGCGTTCGAAGGCGCGGGCGTCGAGGTGTCCGGCACCTTGTCCTTCGGCGAGGAGGTCGAGGCCCGCGTGGCCCGGATCGCGCCGGGGTCGATCCGCGCGGCGGCGGCGGAACTTGCCCGCACCGCCCGGCCCGACGGCCTGTTCCTGTCCTGCACCAACCTGCGCACGCTTGGCGTGATCGACGCGCTCGAAGCGGATCTCGGCCTGCCGGTCCTGAGTTCCAACCAGGTGCTCGGCTGGCACCTGTCGCGGCTGGCCCCTGCGCCGCTGTCCGGCGCGGCGCCGGGGCGGCTGGCGCGGGCCTAGCGCCCGGACCTGAGCCGCCCGACGATCCCCGTGGGGAAGAAGTAGACGCTGAGGATGAACAGGATGCCGAGCCACATCAGCCAGCGGTTCGGGTCCAGCAGGAGCGGCAGGACCGGCAGCCCTTCCGCCGCGCCGGCGGCGACGCCCATCAGGCTTTGCAGGTAGTTCTGGGCAAGCACGAAGATCACCGCCCCGAGCACCGCGCCGTACATCGTGCCCATGCCGCCGATCACGACCATCAGCAGGATGTCGAGCATGATCTCGAAGCTGAGCGTCGTGTCCGGCCCGACATAGCGCAACCAGATCGCGTAGAGCGACCCCGCCAGCGCGGCGACGGCGGCGGAGAGGCAGGTCGCGGCGGTGCGATACCAGACGACGCGGTAGCCGATCGCCTCGGCGCGGAAGTCGTTCTCGCGGATCGCCTGCAACACCCGGCCGAAGGGCGAATTCACGATCCGCAGGAGCAACAGGAACAGAACGAGGCTCGCCGCGAAGACGAGGTAGTAGTTGATGATACGGCCATTGAGGTTGACGCCGAACAGTTCGCCGAACCGGAAGGCGGGCGTGAGTGCGCGGGGGATCTGGTAGGTCAGCCCGTCCTCGCCGCCGGTGATCTCGAAAAGCTGGCTGACCAGCACCGCGACGGCGGAGGCGACGGCGAGCGTGATCATGGCGAAGAAGATCGCCCGCACCCGCAGCGAGAAGAGCCCGATCAGCAGCGCGAGCACCGCCGCCGCCACGGCGCCGGAGGCGGTGCCGACGAGAAGCGCGCCCCAGGACCGGCCGAGATGGGTGGAGGCGAGCGCGACGCCGTAGGCGCCGAGACCGAAGAACATCGTGTGCGCGAAGGACACGATGCCGGTGTAGCCGAGCAGGAGGTCGTAACTCGCGACGAGGACGATGAAGATGCAGATCGTCGCCGCGGTTTCCAGCGCCCGGACGCCGGGGAATAGGAACGGCGCGGCGGCGAGGCAGACCAGGACGGCCAGCAGCAGGACGGTCAGGATGCGGGATCGGGGCGTGTCGCCGGACAGGATCGCGGTCAGCATGTCACTTCGCCTTCACCACGGGCATCATCCCCTGCGGCCGCCACATCAGGATCGCGGTCATCAGGCCGATGTTGGAAATGAGCGCCAGCTTGGGCTCGAGGAAGGCGATGTAGTTCTGCATCAGGCCGACCAGGAGCGCGCCGATGAACGCGCCCTCGACCGAGCCGAGACCGCCGATGATGACCACGATGAAGACAAGGATCATCATCCGTTCGCCCATGCCCGCCGTGATGACCTCCTGGTAGAGACCCCACATCACGCCGCCGAGCCCGGCGAGCGCCGAACCGGCGACGAAGACGCCGATGAACACGAGCCGCAGGCGGTAGCCGAGGCTTTCGACCATCTGCCCGTTCTGCACCCCGGCCCGCACGATCAGGCCGATCTTGGTGCGGCGTAGGATCAGGCGCATGGCGAGGAAGATGGCGAGGCCGAACACCACCGCGAGGATGCGGTACTTCTCCAGCGCCGCACCGGCGAAGGTGACCGCGCCCTGAAGCGTCTCGGGGCGGTTGAGGAAGATCTCGTCGGGCCCCCAGATGACGTGGATGAGCTGCTCGATCACGATCAGCCCGCCGACGGTCACGAGGATCTGCTTCAGGTGCGCGCCGTAGACGGGCCGGACGATGACCCGTTCAAAGGCCCATCCGCTCAGCCCGGTCAGCACCATCGCGCAGGCAATGGCGAGGAGGACGGCGGCGAGGTTGAGCGCGAGCGAGGGTTCCGCCGTCCAGCCCGGCAGCGCGAGCAGGACCGAGATGCCGACGAAGGCGCCGAGCGAGACGAAGGCACCGTGGCCGAAGTTGATCACGTCCATCAGGCCGAAGACGAGCGTCAGGCCCGAGGCCATGACGAAGATCATCATCCCCATCGCCAGCCCCGACACCGTCAGCGTGAGCCAGGACGACGTGGTGCCGATGGCGAGGAACCCGGCCAGGATCAGCACCGGCACCAGCAGGAACGGCGCCGCCTTCGCCAGCCTGTCGGCGGCGGAAAGCCGGGTCATCGTCGGGGCGTGGTCGGGCGCGGCGGTCATCCGGTCACCTCCATGCTGAGGCCCATCAGCCGCTCCTGCAGCCCCGCGTCGGCGGCAAGCTCCGCCATCGCGCCGGTCCAGACGATCCGGCCGTCATCCATCACCGCGGCATGGTCGCCGAGCGCCTTCGCGACGGCGAAGTTCTGTTCCACGAGCAGGATGGACGCGCCCGCGCGCTTCAGCTCCCTCAGAGCACCGGCCATCGTCGACACGATCGCGGGCGCAAGGCCCTTGGTCGGCTCGTCGATCAGGTAGAGCTTGCGTTCCTCCGCCATCGCGCGGGCGATGGACAGCATCTGTTTCTGCCCGCCCGACAGGTTCCCGGCCTCCGACTTCCAGAACGTCCGGAGCGGCGGGAAGGCGGCGAAGACAGTTTCGAGCCGCGTGGCGTCCAGCGGCCCGGAGGCGGCGGCGAGCACCATGTTCTCTTCCACCGTCAGGTCGGTGAAGATGCCCATGTCCTCGGGCACGAAGCCGATCCCGGCGCGGGCGCGGGCGGGCGTGGGCCAGGCGGTGATGTCCTGCCCGTCGTAGGTGATCGACCCGGACTTCGCGGCCCAGTGGCCCATGATCGTGCGCAGGGTCGTCGTCTTGCCGACCCCGTTCCGGCCAAGCAGCATCGTGACCGCCCCGCGCGGCACCGACAGGTCGACGCCTTCCAGGATGTGATACTGGGCGATGTCGGTATGCAGCCCCTCGATCCGGAGCACGTCGTCAGACATCTTCCAGCGCCTTTCCCATGTAGGCCTCCTGCACCACGTCCGAGGCCATGACCTCGGCCGGCGGGCCGTCGGCGGCCAGCGCGCCGTTGTGCAGCACGATGATCCGGTCCGCGAGCGTGCGGATCACGTCCATCTTGTGCTCCACCAGCAGGATGGTGCGGTCGCTGTCGTGCTTGAGTTCCGCGATCAGGTCCAGCACCACCGGCGCCTCGTCCACGCTCATCCCCGCGGTCGGCTCGTCGAACATGTAGACGCGGGGATCGAGCGCGATCAGCATCGCGACCTCCAGCTTGCGCTGGTTGCCGTGGCTGAGTTCGGACACCTTCGACCCGGCCCGGTCGGCGAGCCGTACGCGGTCGAGCACGGCCTCGGCCGCCGTTGTGATGCCGGAATGGCTCGCCGCGGTCGACAGGAGGCCGAATCCCTTCCGCTCCCGCGCCTGGATCACGAGGCGGACGTTTTCCAGCACGGTCAGGTCAGGGAACAGGTTGGTCAGCTGGAACGCCCGGCCGAGCCCGCGGCGGCAGCGTTCGGCCACCGACAGGCGGGTGATGTCCTCGCCCATCAGGCTGACCCGGCCCGCGGACGCGGCGATCTGGCCGGAGATCAGGTTGAAATAGGTCGTCTTGCCCGCGCCGTTCGGCCCGACGATGGCAGTCAGTTCACCGGCGCGGAAGGCGCAGGTGACGGCATCGACGGCGACATGGCCGCCGAAGCGCACTGTCAGTCCGTCCGTGGCGAGAAGCGTGGTGGTCAGGGCGGCCTCCGTGGGCGGGTCGTGTCCCGCCGCCCCGGCATCGGGCCGGGCGGCGAGGCGAACCCCGCCCTGCGGCCGGGGTCGCGGGGAATTCGCCCCGCCCGGAGACACGGGCGGGGCGGAACGCGTCAGTTGCGGATCGGGATGTCCATGTCTTCGATGCCGAGCTCGCGGACCAGCACCGGCACGCCGTAGTCGACGCCGTCCTGCACCTCGGTCACGAAGTGGTACATCGACTGGAGCGCCTGGTGGTCCTCGGGCCGGAACATCATGGTGCCTTTCGGCGTCTCCCATTCCATCCCTTCCATCGCGGCGATCAGGGCCTCGGTGTCGTCGGCCCCGCCGGCCGCGCGGATCGCTTCGACGACGGCGATCCCCGCCGCCATGCCGCCCGCGGTGAAGAAGTCCGGCGGCGTGCCGTAGCGGTCGAGGTGGGTTTCCACGAGCCAGTCGTTCACCGGGTTCTCGGGGATCTCGTAGTAGTAGTAGGTCGCACCTTCGAGGCCCGGAAGCTCGCGGTAGGCGGTCAGCGCGGCGAGGATGTTGCCGCCGGTGGCGATCTCGACCCCGAAGCGGGACGGGTCCATCGCGTTGATCGCGCTCATCGGGTTGCCGCCGCCGGCCCAGATGATGAACAGGAACTTCCGCTCGGCCTCCACGCCCTCCATCGCGTTGAAGATGCGCTCGGCCGCGGCGGTGAAGTCGGTGGTGTCGGTCGGCACGTATTCCTCGTGGACGAGATCGGCGCCGGTATCGGCCAGCGCCTCGCGGAAGGCCGACACGCCATCGCGGCCGAAGGCGTAGTCCTGCGCCAGCGTCGCCACCGCCACACCCTCGCCGCCGAGCGCCACGGCGTTCGCGATGGCGTCCTGGCTGGAGTTGCGGCCGGTGCGGAAAATGTAGCGGTTCCAGTTCTCGCCGGTGATCGAATCGGCCACCGCGGGCTCGACGATCAGGATGCGCTCGTATTCCTCGGCGACCGGCAGCATGGCCAGCGCCACGCCCGACGACACCGGGCCAACGGCGATCTGCGCGTCGGCATCGCCGTAGGCCTCGGCCAGCGCGGCACGGCCGATGGCCGGGTCGAGCTGCGTGTCGAACTCCAGCACCTCGATCGGCTCGCCGTCGATCTCCATCGTGCCCTCGGTCGCGTATTCGAGCCCGAGCATCAGCCCGATATGGGACTGTTCGGCATATGCCTCCAGCGCACCGGTCTGGCCGTAGACATGGGCGATCCGGATCTCGGCATTCGCCGCCCCGGCCAGCGCGATCGCGGCGGCCGGCACCAGCATCTTCCAGCAGTCCCTCATCTGGGGATCCTCCCTGCGGTTCGTGTCTGCTGCGGGCATAGCGACATGCCCGGGCGGTGACTGTCAACGCGTCCCGGGCGTTGCGGCTGCACTGATTTTGGGCGGTCGGTTCGCGGATCGGGCGTCGCGCCTCGTGCCGGGCCGCCCGGATTTCCCGTGCCGTCGGGACGCGCGTGGGATAGGGTCCGGGCGGGCGAGGCCACGCGGGCGAAGGGCGGCGGATTGGAACCGGCGGATGCGGAACGGGACAGCGGGTTGATCCGGCGCTTCGTCGACCGGCACTTCGGCCTCCGCGGAACCCTGCGTCTCCACCGGCATGCCATCGGGCTGGACCTGCTGCGGGCGCCCGCCAACATCGTGATGGCGCCGGTGTTCCTCGTGTCGCGCCTCCTGTCGCTGCTCCTTCATGCCCTGCGCTTCCGCTCGGCGGCGCGCGTGCTGGCAGGGCGGCGCTTCCAGTTCCGGCTGGCGACGGGCAAGGCGCTCGACCGCGCGATCCGGGAGGACATCCTGCGCCCCCGCTCCGCCGCGTCGCCCTCGCCCGCAGCCGAGCGCGCCATCGCGGACTACCTCGCCGTCCGCAGCGCGGTAGCAGAGATCTGCACCACCGTCGTCGTCGTGGGCCTGAGCTTCGCTGTCTTCCGCACCGTGACCCCGGGCGTCCTGTCGCTCGCGCCGCTGGTGTCCGACCGCGCCGCGCAGACCCGGGCGGTCGATGCCTTCCCGCTCGGGCGGGGCCTCGGCTCCGTCTGGTACGGCGCGTTCCCGTCGGAGGTCGCACCGTGGTTCGTGCTGGCGGTGGCGCTGGCGCTCGTGGCCGCGGCCTCGGTCCTGTCCACCTTCATCGGCATACTCGCCGATCCCCTGCAATCGGCGCTCGGCATCCACCGCAGGCGGCTTCACCGGCTCCTCGCGACCATCGACGCGGCTGATGGGCGGCCGCCGGCGCTCGCGCGGGAGCACATCCTGGCCCGGTTCGCGGACATCGCCGACGCGGGCGTCGCGCTCGTACGCTGGCTCCTGCCCTGATCGGCGCTCAGACCGCGTCGGACAGCTCTTCCAACGCCGAAGAGACCTGTTGCGCGAATTTCGCCGTCGCGACCGGCAAGGTGCGCCCCCGCATCTGGCCGACCAGCAGAAGGCCCGGTTCCACGTCGCGGGGATCGATCCGCCGCACGACCATGCGCGGATCGAGACCGGGGCCGAGCCCGATCGGGATCTGGAACCCCACCACCTGCTCGTAGAGCACGTATTGCCGCATCAGTTCGAAACTGTCGGCCTCCATCACCGGGTCGAGTCCGAGCGACCGCCCCCGCGTCGCCATGTCCAGCAGGTGACGCACGCCGTAGTCCCGGCTCGGCACGACATGGGGGGCCGAAAGGCAGTCGCGCAGGCGCAGAACCGCCGCCGCCGCAAGTGGGTGGTCACGGGCGAGAACGGCGCAGACCGGTTGCTCCACCGCCTTGATGACCTCGAAATCCACTAGGTAGACCGGCTCGAACACCATCGCGAGGTCGGTGGTGAAGGAACTGAGCTCCCGCTCGGCCTGGGCGCGGTCGCGCAGGCGCACGGTGAACCGGACGCCCGGATGCTCGGCCCGGTAGCGCGAGATCTCGCGCGGCAGGAAGGTCGGGTTCAGGGCCTGCGAACAGGCGATGGTGACATGCCCGCGCCGCTCGCCAGACAGGTCCGCGACCTGCCCCCGCACACGTTCGAGATCGGAAAGCTGCGCCTGGATGTGATGCATCAGCAATTCGCCCGCCGTGTTGAGCCGCACGCCCCGCGGAAGGCGCTCGAAGATCGGGCCGCCGAATTCCTCTTCGAACTTCTGGATCTGCCGGTTCAGCGCGGAGCCGGTGATGTTCATGTCCTCCGCCGCGCGCCGGATCGAACCGGCGTTGGCGACGTCGCGGATCATCAGAAGCGTTCGCATGTGGCGCATGGGCGCGATCCCGACTGCTGCATTTCTTGCATCATAGCGGTGAAATCATAGCAGTAGAAGTCAACGCTTTGCGGGCGCAGCATGATCCTGCCGGCCGCTCCCCGGGTGCGACCGGGCCGCGGGCGACCCACGTGGGATGGATCGCGCGGGCCCCGGTCGGGGGCGGCGGCATCGGCTGGACGCGATGGGGGCTTCGCGATGACGGACATGCCCATGACACTGGACGCGATCCGCGCCGCCTACGCAGGCGGGGCCAGCCCGGCAGATGTCGTGGCCGAGGTCTACCGGCGCATCGCGGCCTGGGACGATCCGGGCATCTTCATCCACCTTCCGCCGCTCGACGCCGCGCTCGCCGCGGCCGCGTCTATCGGCGCGCCGGGCCCGGACCGGCCGCTCTGGGGCATCCCCTTCGCGGTGAAGGACAATATCGACGTGGCCGGGATGCCGACGACGGCCGCCTGCCCCGCCTTCACCTACCAGCCCGACCGCGACGCCACCGTCGTCGCGCGTCTGCGCGCGGCGGGCGCGATCCCGATCGGCAAGACAAACCTCGACCAGTTCGCCACCGGGCTCGTCGGCGTGCGGACGCCCTACCCCGTGCCGCGCAACACGCTCGACCCGGCGATCGTGCCGGGCGGCTCGTCCTCCGGCTCCGCCGTCGCGGTGGCGGCGGGGATCGTGCCCTTCGCGCTCGGCACCGACACTGCCGGGTCGGGGCGGGTTCCGGCGGCGCTCAACAACATCGTCGGGCTGAAACCGAGCCTCGGCGCGATCTCGACGCGGGGCGTGGTGCCCGCCTGCCGGACGCTCGACTGCGTGTCGGTCTTCGCGCTGAGCGTCGGCGACGCGTGGTCGGCCTACGCTGCCGCCGCGGGATACGACGCGGAGGACGCCTATTCCCGCCCGGTCCCGGTCGGCCCGCTGTCGCCGCCCTTGCCCGCGCCGCGCGCGGCCGCGCCCGACGCCGGCAGCCTCAGGGTCTTTGGCGACGCGGCCCAGGCGGAGGCGTTCGAGGCGCAGATCGCGGCACTCGAAGCCCTCGGCGCGCGCGTCGACCGGATCGACTTCGCGCCGTTCTACCAGATCGCGGACATGCTCTACGCCGGTCCCTGGGTGGCCGAGCGGCACGCGGTGCTGCAACCCCTGCTCGACGCGGACCCCGACGCCATCGACCCGGTGGTGAGGGGCATCGTCTCGGGCGCGACGGCGCAATCCGCGACCGACGCGTTCCGGGCGTTCTACCGCATGGCGGAGCTGAAACGCGCCGTCGCGCCGATCCTGGACGCGTTCGACATGCTCTGCGTGCCGACGATCCCCACCTTCGTCACGGTGGCCGAGATCGCGGCGGACGGTGTCGGGCCGAACTCGCGCCTCGGGACCTATACCAACTTCGTCAACCTGCTCGGGCTGTGCGGCTTGGCGGTGCCCATGCCCGCCCGCAGTGATGGGCGGCCGGGCAGCATCACGCTACTGGCCGCGGATGGACGCGACGCGATGCTCGCCGCCATCGGGGCGCGGCTGGAGATGACCGGCACCCGCAGCCTCGGCGCGACGGGCTGGACACGGCCTGAAACGCCGGCCCCCGCGACCGGCGCGGGGCCGGACGAGATCGAGATCGCGGTCTGCGGTGCCCATATGTCGGGCCTGCCGCTCAACCACGAGCTGACGAGCCGGGGTGCGCGGTTCCTGCGCGCAGTGGATACGACGCCCGACTACCGGCTCTACCGCCTGCCCGGCGGCGCGCCGCCCCGCCCGGGCATGGTCCGCGCGGCGGGCGGCGGCGCCATCTCCGTCGAAGTCTGGGCGCTGCCGCGCGCTGCGTTCGGGGATTTCATGTCCGGTATCCCCGCGCCCCTGTCGATCGGAACCGTCACCCTGTCGGACGGCACGTCACCCAAGGGCTTTCTCTGCGAAGCGGCCGCGGTCGCCGGGGCGAAGGATGTCACCGCCGCCGGCAGCTGGCGCAAGGTAATCGCGGGGGAAGCGGCATGACCGGCTTACCGATGCCAATCAGAGCGTTACGGGTCGAGGCTCACGTGGGCCGAGACGATCCGCCAGCCTTCGGGCTTCCGCATCCAGACCTGGCTCTGCGCCCCGGTGCGTCCCGACCCGGTACGGCGATATTCGCAGGTCGCGACGCCGATGTCCGGCGACAGAACCTCGACCCGGACCTCGGACAGCACCCGCGCAATGTCGGTCACGTCACGCGCCTTTCGAAACGCCGCGATCCTGTCGTGACCGTAGAGCCCGCCGCCGGGGCCGAGCCGCACGGCGCGCGGGTCTTCCCAGAAGAACGCCGCCAGCGCGGCCACGTCGTTGGAGCCGAGCGCGGCCTCGTAGGCCTCGAACTCCGCCCGGATCTCGGCTTCGACCGCCGCCGCGTCGAACTCGGCCATGTCACCCTCCGAACCGCCCCTTGCCGAAAGGAACGCGAAGCATGACGGAAGTGCAACTCCCCGCGGAGCCCTCGGGCCTGGCGTTCGACCCGTCGCGGTCGGCGCTGATCGTCATCGACATGCAGCGCGATTTCCTCGAACCCGGCGGCTTCGGCGAGACGCTCGGCAACGACGTGTCGCTGTTGCAGGCGGCCGTCGGCCCGTGCCGCAAGGCCATCGCCGCGGCCCGTGCCGCCGGGATGCTGGTGATCCACACCCGCGAGGGTCACCGCCCCGACCTGTCCGACGCGCCGCCCGCCAAGATCGCACGGGGCGAGCCGTCGAAGCGGATCGGCGACCCCGGACCGATGGGTCGGATCCTGATCCGGGGCGAGCCCGGACACGACATCGTCGAGGCGCTGTATCCTGCCGAGGGCGAGCCGGTGATCGACAAGCCCGGCAAGGGCGCCTTTCACCAGACCGACCTAATGCAGATGCTCGGAAATGCCCGCGTCGACACGCTTTTCGTCGCCGGGGTCACGACCGAGGTCTGCGTCCACACCACGATCCGCGAAGGCAACGACCGCGGCTTCCGCTGCGTGGCGCTCGGCGATGCCTGCGCCTCCTACTTCCCCGAGTTCCACCGCGTGGGGCTCGAGATGATCAAGGCCCAGGGTGGCATCTTCGGATGGGTCAGCGACGCGGACAACTTCGCCTCGACCCTCGCCGAAGCCGCGAAAGCCGCCTGACAACAAGGACAGGAGAACGAGGACATGGAACGGACGACGACGACTCCCCCGCTCTGGACCCCCGGGGACTGGAACGCGCTGTTCGGTCTGGGGACGAACGTGCTGGTCAACCTCCTGGTGATGACCGGCCTGCTGAAATTCGTCGTCGGGCTGCCCGACGAGCTGACTTTCGGACGCATCCTGCCCGCGGTCGGGCTGATGCTGTTCCTCGGCAACATCTACTATGCCTGGATGGCCTACCGGCTCGCGAAGAAGGAGGGCCGCACGGATGTCTGTGCCCTGCCCTCCGGCCCCTCGGTGCCGCACATGTTCATCGTGGTCTTCGTCATCATGCTGCCGATCCTCGGCCAGACCGGCGACCCGGTGAAGGCGTGGGAGGCCGGGCTCGCCTGGGTGTTCCTGCAGGGCTTCATCCTGATCGGGGGCAGCTTCGTCGCGCCGCTGATCCGCAAGATCACCCCGCGCGCCGCGCTGCTCGGCACGCTCGCGGGCGTCTCCATCGCCTTCATCGCCATGCGGCCCGCGACCGAGATCTTCATGACCTCGATCATCGGCCTCACCTGCCTCGCCATCATCCTCGTCAGCTGGTTCGGCGGTCTGAAGTATCCCCGCGGCATCCCCGCCGGTCTCGTGGCCATCGTCGTCGGCATGGTCATCGCCTGGGGCGCGGCCGCCATCGGGATGCCCGAGATCGGAGGCATGTCCGGCACGGCGCTGGCCGAAAGCTTCGCAAGCTTCGGCTTCTCGATCCCGCTGCCCGCCATCGACCACGTCTTTTCCGGCTTCGAGTTCCTCGGCTTCATCCTCGTCACCGCGATCCCGTTCGGGGTCTACGACCTCGTCGAGGCAATGGACAACGTGGAGAGCGCCGAGGCCGGCGGCGACAGCTACTCCACGACAGAGGCGATCTCGGCCGAGGGCGCGATCTCGCTCCTGGGCACGCTGTTCGGCTCGCCCTTCGCCAACGCGGTCTACATCGGCCATCCCGGCTGGAAGAGCATGGGCGGCCGGATCGGCTATTCCGCCGCCACCGGGCTGTTCGTGCTGGCGCTGGCGTGGTTCGGCATCCTCGCGGTGTTCCTGAACCTGGTGCCGGTCGTCGCGATCTCTCCGATCCTGCTCTATATCGGGATGCTGATCGGCGCGCAGGCCTTCCAGACCACGCCGATGAAGCACGCGCCGGCGGTCGTGCTCGGCCTCGTGCCGCATCTCGCGGCCTGGGCAAAGACACTGATAGACGGGGCGCTCGGTGCCGCCGGGGCGCAGGTTGACGACGCGCTCCTGGCGGGCATGGCGCAGAACGGCGTGCTCTACCAGGGGCTCGGCGTGCTCGGGAACGGGGCGATCCTGACCGGGCTGGTGCTGGCGGCCATCGGTGTCTTCGTGATCGAGCGCAAGTTCGAATGGGCCGCGATCTTCGCGGGTGCCGGGGCGGTCCTGACCTTCTTCGGGTTCATGCACGGTCCCGCCGTCGGGGTGAACGTGACCCCCTCGATCGCGCTGTCCTACGCCATCGTCGCGGGCTTCCTCGTGGCCTGCGCGCGGCTGGGATGGGTCGAGGCGGAAAGCCCGGCCGCCGACCCCGCCCCCGCGCCCGCGGCGGCAGACCCGCAGCCGGCGGAATGAGCCGGTTGGATAACGGGGCCTATATCGACGCGGCGGCCGATCTCGTCGGCCTGCCGCTGCGGCCGGAATGGCGGCCCGGCGTCGCGCGCTTCGTCGCGCTCGCCGCCGGGATGGCCGAGGTGCTGGACCGGGTGGACCTCGACGACGCCGAACTTGTCCAGGCCCCGGTCTACACGTTGCCGGACATGGCCGATGACCGGGACTGACCTGACATGGGCCACGGCGGCCGGGATCGCCGCCGAGGTCCGCGCGGGCCGGATCACGGCGTTCGAGGTGACGGGGCGGATACTCGACCGGATCGCGCGGATGGATCCCGCGATCAACGCCTTCACCGACATCACCGCCAGTGCCGCCCTGACCGAGGCCGAGGCCGTCGACGCCGCCATCGCCGCGGGCCGCGATCCCGGCCCGCTCGCGGGCGTGCCCTTCGCGGTCAAGAACCTGTTCGACGTTGCGGGCCTGCCGACGCGGGCGGGATCGAAGATCAACCGGGACAGGCCGCCCGCGACCGAGGACGCGGTGCTGATCCGGCGGATGCGCGCGGCGGGCGCGGTGCTCGTCGGCGCGCTGAACATGGGCGAATACGCCTACGACTTCACCGGCGAGAACGCCCATGACGGCGCCTGCCTGAACCCGCACGACACGTCGCGGATGTCCGGCGGCTCGTCCTCCGGCTGCGGGGCCGCGACCGCGGCGGGGCTCGCGCCCATCTCGCTCGGGTCCGACACCAACGGCTCGCTCAGGGTGCCCGCGTCGATGTGCGGCGTGTTCAGCCTGAAACCCACCTACGGACGTCTGCCGCGGACCGGGACGTTTTCCTTCGTCGACAGCCTCGACCACCTCGGCCCGTTCGCGCGCGCTCCGCGCGACCTCGCGCTCGCCTACGACGCGATGCAGGGGCACGACGCGGGCGACCACGCCTGCGCCCGCCGCCCGCCGGAGCCTGCCGTGCCCGGGCTGGACCGTGACACCGGCCCGCTTCGCGTTGGCCTGCCCGGCGGCTGGTTCGCCCGGTTCGGCGGCGACGGCACCGAGGCGGCGGACCACGTCGCCCGCGGTCTCCGCCGGATGGGAGCCACGCTGTCCCGCGTCGACCTCGATGCGGCGGAGGCAGGGCGGGCGGCGGCCTACCTCGTCACCAATTCCGAAAGCGCGGCGTTCCACCTCGACCGCCTGCGGAGCTGGGCGGAGGACTTCGATCCGGACACCCGCGACCGCTTTCTCGCCGGGGCGCTTCTGCCTGCGGCCTGGGTCGCGCGGGCGCAACGGGTGCGGGCCTGGTGGCTGGACCGGGCGCTGGAGGCATTTGACGCCGTCGACCTGCTGATCGTGCCCGCGACGCCGGTCTCGGCACCGCCGGTCGGGCAGAAGGAACTGACGCTCGACGGCACGCCGCATCCCCTTAGGCCGACCATCGGGCTCCTGTCGCAGCCGTTTTCCTGCATCGGGCTGCCCGTCGTCACCGTGCCGGTGTTCGAGGCCGGGGCGATGCCCATCGGGGTCCAGATCGTCGCCCGGCCCTGGGCCGAGGCGCTCGCCCTTCGCGTGGCGGAGGCGCTGGCGCGGGACGGCGTTGTCGGCGCACGGCCGCCGCAAATCGTCGAGCCGCAGAGGGCCGCGCGGGCGGTCTGACGGCACCGGGGCCGGCACCGGCGGACATCGGCCTATGCCGGGCACGGATGGCTTGCCACCGGGCCGTCGCTATGCGCTGACATGGGGCGTGTGGGGGATGTTGAAGCTGGAGGCGTCAATGTCCAAGGTGTTCTTCTTCGCGTTCGACATCGCGGAGTCGGCGCAGATCCGGCGGATCGAGCAGGTCCGCCACCTCGGCCACCGGGTCGCCTCGGCCTCGTTCCGGCGCGACAACATGAACCGGGATTACACGCCGGACTGGCCCGACATACCGCTTGGCCGTTCCACCAATGGGCAGTTCGCGCGACGCATGCTTCGGCTCGCCAAGGCGATCGGGCCGCTCCGGCGCAACCGCGCGGCGCTCATGGACAGCGACGTCTGGATCGCGCGCAACTTCGACATGATGCTGCTCGCCATCGCCATGAAGCGGCTGACGGGGCGGCGCGAGGTGCCGCTGGTCTACGAATGCCTCGACATCCACGGGCTCCTTACCCTCGACAACGCCCTCGGCCGGGCGATGCGGTGGGTGGAGCGCCGGATCCTGACGAACACGGACCTGCTCATCACGTCATCGCCCGGTTTCCTCCGCGAGTATTTCGAGCCGGTGCAGGGCTACGGCGGGCCGATCGCCATGCTGGAAAACAAGATCTGGATCGGGGACGCGGCGGTCGAACGGCCCGAAACCCCGCCGGACAAGGCCGGAACCGCGCCGATCCGGCTCGGATGGGTCGGGTCGCTGCGCTGCGCCCGCAGCCTCGACATCCTTGCCGCGACCGCCGAAACCCTTGGCAATGCGGTCGAAATCGTCTGCCGGGGCAGCGTCCACCACCACGCCCTGCCCGGTTTCGACGCCATCGTCGCCCGGCATCCGAACATCACCTACGGCGGACCGTTCAGCGGCATCGCGGACCTGCGCGAGATCTACACCGGCTGCGACCTCGTCTGGTCGCAGGACCTGTGGCAGTCGGGCGCGAACAGCGACTGGCTGCTGCCGAACCGGATCTACGAGGCAAGCTACTTCGGTTGTCCCTCGATCGCGCTTGCCACGACCGAGACCGGGCGCCGGATCGCCCGCGACGGGCTCGGCTTCACGCTGGACGAGGCGACGCCCGAGGCGCTGAGCGCGCTCCTGAGCCGGCTGACCCGCGCCGAGATCGCGGCGGCTTCGGCCCGGATCCTCGCGATGCCGGAGGCCACGTTCCGGATGTTCCCGGGCGAGATCGCGGAGCGTCTCGCCCCGGTTCTGCCGCCCCGGACCCGCCGCGACGAGCCTCGGCCGAGTCGCGCCTCGCTGGATGCAGGCGCAGCATCCGGGTTTCAGGCGTGACGCCGTTTTGGTCACTTTGCCTATATTGTTCGACTTCACGACAAAATCTTCAAAAAGAAAGCCTGCAGGATTTCCATCTACATACAGCGGTTTGTGGCTCTTTTTCGTCCAAATCTGGTGCGCGACGCGTCAGCGTTTCTGCCTCATTTCTTATGCTGAGCGAATAACCACTCGGACTCGGCAGGTTCATGCCGTCCCGCGGCGAAATCGAAAAGTTCTTCTGCAAAAGCGAAACAAGCTCTGACATGGTGAACCCGTGGGGGCCCTGAGCGAGAGTGGGCCATGACGAGCTTTAACCAGAACGGCATGACACATGCCGATGGTGCCCTGGGACGTGGTTTCCGGGGGCGGGTGAGCGGTTCTGGGTTTTCTGCAATCGGCGGCGTGCCGAAGCGCGCCGTGGATATCCTGATCGCGGGTACGGCGATCTGTCTCTTCGCGCCGCTGCTGCTACTGGTGGCGCTGGCGGTTCGGCTGACGAGTCCCGGCCCCGTGCTCTATGGGCACGAACGGGTCGGGCTGAACGGCCGGACATTCCTGTGCTGGAAGTTCCGCACCATGCGTGCGGACGCGAACGAGGTGCTGGCGAGCTACCTCGCCTCGGATCCGGCGCTGGCGCAGGAATGGGAGGAGACGCGCAAGCTGCGGCGGGATCCGCGGGTCACGCGGCTTGGCCGCATCCTTCGGGAATACAGTGTCGACGAGCTTCCGCAGCTTCTGAACGTCCTGCGCGGCGAGATGAGCATCGTCGGCCCGCGCCCGGTGCTGGCGGTGGAACTGACCCGCTACGGCGGCGCGGCCGAGCAGTACCTCGCCGCGAGGCCGGGGATCACCGGGCTCTGGCAGGTCTCGGGGCGGAGCGACACGTCGTACCGCGAACGGGTGCAGCTCGATCACCGCTACGTGACGAACTGGAGCCTCGCGGAAGATGTCAGGATCATCCTGAAGACGGTGCCGGCGGTGATCGGCGCGCGGGGCGCGTGCTGAGCACGCCCGCCCCGCGGCCCCTGCCCCTTCCCGATCCACGGAGCCACCTGTCATGGCAGACGCATCCACAGCGACGGCCCCGCGCCAGCCGGGGTTCGGCCATGTGAAGGCAGACCGCGCCCGCGCTTCCGTCGCGGGCGTGTTCTGGAACTTCCTCAATATCGGCCTGTCCACGCTGCTGGCGATGGGCGTGTTCCTCGTCACCTCCCGGCTTCTCAGCCCGGCGGATTTCGGCGCGGTGGCGCTGGCGGTCGCGATCGTGACGATGGCGGGAACGCTTGTGCCCGCGGCCTTCAGCGAGGCGCTGGTGCAACGCGGCGACCTGCGATCCGACCACCTCGACGCGGTGTTCTGGTCGGCGGTGATCGTCGCGGCCGCGCTGTTAGCTGCCCTCGCCTTCGCCGCGCCCGCGATCGCGGGCTGGTCCGATACCGCGATCCTGGCCCAGATCCTGCCCGTGCTGGCGCTGCGGCTGATCCTCGACGCGGCGAGCGCGGTGCCGTCGAGCCTGATCTCGCGCCGGATGCAGTTCCGCACCACGGCGCTGCGGACCACCGCGGGCAATGTCGCCGGCGCCCTCGCCTGCCTCTGGCTCGTGTTCCAGGGCTACGCGATCTGGGCGCTGGTGCTGTCCCAGATCGTGAACTCCGCCGTCGCCGCCGTCATCACCGCCTACGGGGCGAGGTGGCGTCCGGGCCTGACGCTCCGCCCCCGCGCCCTCGCCGATCTCAGGCGGTTCGGGCTCTACGCGATGGGCGGGCGGGTGCTGACCGAGGCGCGGATCGACCAGTTCCTGCTCGGCATCGTGCTCGGCGCCCCGGCGCTCGGGCTCTACTTCTTCGCCCGCCGCCTCTTCACCATGCTGAAGGACCTGACCGCGGGCGTATTCAGCCCGGTGACGAACGTGCTGATGGCCAGCTTGCAGGACGAGGGCGACAAGCGGCGGCTCGCCTTCCTGACAGCCAGCTACGCGTCGGCCGCCTTCGCCTTCCCCGTGTTCACCGGCCTGATCGTCGTGGCACCGACCGCCGTGCCGCTGATCTTCGGGGACCAGTGGACCGAGGCCGTGTTCGCGCTGCGCGCCTTCTGCATCGTCGGGCTGATGGCGTCGATCGGGATCATCCAGGCTGCGCTGATCCGTTACCTCGGCCGCCCGGACTGGTGGTTCTGGTACCAGACCGCGATGCAGCTCTCGACGGTGCCGATCATCCTCCTGCTCTGGCCGCTCGGGCTGGATGCGATCATGGCGGGGATCGTGCTTCGGACGCTGGCGATGTGGCCGGTCTCCGTTCGGATGACGCAACGCATGCTGGCGATGCCGTTCGCGACCTACCTTGGCAGCCTGCGCGGCCCGATCCTCGGCGCGGTGGCCTTGGCGATGGCGTCGGGCGCGGTGCCGCTGGCCCTGCCCGGTGCCGGACCCGCCGCGATCCTCGCGGCTCAGGTCGCGGCGGGCGCGCTGGCCTACGCGTCGGTGCTCGCCGCCACGTCGCACGCGCGGCTGGCGGAGATCATGGCCTTGCTGCGCAAACGGGGGCGAACCGCATGAAGCTGGTCTATTTCCGGGGCGAACGCCCGAACTTCGGCGACGAGATTAACCGAATCCTCTGGCAGCACCTCGTCCCCGACGAGTTCCTCGACGACGACGAGTCGGAACTGTTCCTCGGCGCGGGGTCGATCATCCGCGACCGCGGACCGGCGATGAAACACGTCATGGGGTCGGGCTACGGCGGCTACGCCGCGGTGCCGGACATGGCGGACGGGACCTGGAACGTGGTCTGGCTGCGCGGCCCCCTGACCGCGGCACGGCTCGGGCTCGACCCGTCGCTCGCCATCGCGGACGCCGCGATCCTGCTCAGGGAGACCCCGCTGCCGCCGCCCGAGGCCGGGACCGGCATCGCCTTCATGCCCCATTTCGAAAGCGCCACGCGCGGCGACTGGGCGCGGGTCTGTTCGCTGGCCGGCATTACCTTCCTCGACCCGCGCGACGATCCGGGCCACCTGGTCGCCCGTATCCGCGGCGCGAAAATCGTGATCGCTGAGGCGATGCACGGCGCGATCATCGCCGACGCGTTGCGCACGCCCTGGATCCCCGTCCTGCCGCTTCACCCCGTGCACCGGATGAAGTGGAACGACTGGGCGGCCTCGCTCGGGCTCGACCTGTCGCCATCGCGGCTGCCGCCGTCGAACCTGCTGGAAGCCTACACCACCGCGACCGGGCTCGACGGCAAGGGCGCGCGGTCGCGGGCGCTCCTCGGATCTGGGCCGGCGGGGATCGCGAACGCGGGCCTGCGCCGGATCGCGGCGGCGCGGCTTCGGCATCTCGCGGAGCGGGTCGAACCGCAACTCAGCGCGGACGCGCGGATCGAGACAGCGACGGAACGCTGTCGCGCGGCGCTCGACCGGTTCGTGGCAGGGCGACGGGCTACAGCCCCTCGGCCCGTTGCCGCGACAGCACTTCGCGCACGAAGAGCGGAAGCATCCTGAAGGGGAGGACCGGATCGAACTTCAGAAGCCTGCGAAACGTCCGGAACGGGGGCGTCCGCAATTTCAGGAGCGACCGGACGAACAGGAATGAATAGGCCCGCCGCGTCGCGGCCGCGCGCGAAATGGCGAATTCGCGACTCCGGACCGTGGTTCCGGAATTGCGAAGCAGTTTTTCCGCGAATAGCAACTGGCACCCGATGCGTTCCAGCGTATTCGGTGAGTCCCAGTCGTAGGCGGAAAAGAAAAGATTGAGCCCCGACCCGCAATCGACGTTGCAGCGCCAGGATACCGCGATCCGCGCCCCCGCCGCCGCGAGCGACAGCCAGAACATCCGGTCCTCCCCCGCGCTGCGCAGGTCGGGGTCGAACCGCAGGTCGCCGATGGCCTTCGCGCGCACCACGACGGTGGAGGTATGGCTGACGTAGCTCTCCGCGATGTCGTCGGTCAGCGCGCCCCCGGGAAAGCCGCGAACCGGGCCGTCCGGGTCGATGAGGTCGGACCGCTCCGCCAGTTTCTCGCCACTGTTCGCGAGCAGCGGGATGTGTTCGGAGAACCGGTCGTAGGTGCCGGGCCGCACGTTGTCGCAACAGTAGAAGTCGTAACCCGCGTCGAGCGCTGAGATGGCGTCGGCGACATGCGCGGGGCGCCAGGTGTCGTCGGAATCGAGGAAGGCGACGAACTCCGTCCCGACCTCCGCCAACGCGAGGTCGAGCGCCGTGTTGCGCGCCGCGCCCGGGCCGGCATTCGCCTGCGCCGTCACCACGAAATCGAGCGCCTGCAACTCCGGGTGTTCCGCAAGCTCCGACCACGCGGGATGCGGCGATGCGTCGTCGACGATATGAACCCGCAGGGCAACACCCTCGGGCAGGGCCTGCGCGGCGACACCCCGCAACGCGCGGGCGAGGATGCCCGGCTCGGACTGGTAGTAGGGGATGATGACGGCGACCCGCCGGACCGCGCTCATGCCGCGCCCGCCCGGGCCGCCGCACGGACCACCGACAGGAAGACATCGAACTGCTTCTCGGCGCTCGCCTCGGGACGCGCCGCGTGGGCGCGGGCGGCGGCGGAGAGAGCGTCGTGGCGCGCGGGATCCGACCAGACCGACCTAAGCGTCTCGGCCCATGTTTCCACCGGAAACTCGGGGTCGAGCGCGATGCCGCCGGGGCCGATCGCCTCCGGCAGGCCGCCCCGGGTCGAGCCGATCACGGGTATCCCGCTGCACTGCGCCTCGGACGCGACGCGGCCCCAGGCTTCCTCCCATGTGCTCGGCGCGAGCAGTATCCGGGTGCGCCGGTAGACGTCGCGGACATCGGCCGCCCGGCGCTCGAACCGGATGTTCGGATAGGGCGCGATCGCGGCCCTCAGCCGCGCTTCCTCCTCCGCGCCGAGAAGCCAGCTTTCGACGAAGAGAAACGGAATCTCGGGGCAGCGTGCGGCGATCTCGATCGCGAGCCCCACGCCCTTCTCGGCCACCGGGTTGATCATCGTGACGTAGCTTCCGTCACTGTCGACGGCGTAGCGCGAAGGGTCGAGCGTCGGCGGGACCACGGTGCAATCGAGCCCGAACTTTTGTCTGTAACGATCCGCAGTAAAACGAGAATTCGCGATGAAGCCTGAGGCGCCCACCGACGCGGGATCGCCGCCCAGTTCCCCGAACTCCACGTTCCGGAAATACAGCACGACCGGCACGCCCTCGGCCCGGAAGGAACGCGCGATGGGAACGGATCCGTGGCATTGGACCACCGCGACACCGGGCCGGACGGCGGCGCAGAAGTCGGCCACCGCACTATCGGGGTGCCACGCGCGAAAGACGCGATAGCCCATCCGCGTATCGGCCACGGCCCGGCTCCGGCCGAGCTTCAGCCGCGTGCGGGCCATCAGACCGAAGGCACCGGACCCGTAGAGCGGCGCGAGCACCGCGGCGTCGTGACCGGCCGCGATCAGGCGGCGCGCGAGGTCGTCGGTGCTGCTTTGCACCCCGCCACCGTCCTCCGGCGGAAACCCGTTGCCGCCGGCGAAGGCGACCCGCAGACCGCGCGTCACCGCGTCCCGCGGCGGCGCAAGCTCGGGCAGGTTCGCGGCGCTCACGACGCCACCTTCTGCAATCTCCGCCGCGCCGACGAGGCGATGCGGCGGCCGAGCGACGGCGCGCCCCGCGGCTCGGCGGCGTAGCGTTCGATCCAGTCGTCGGCGCGGCCGCCCTTGCCCTGCCGTTCGGTTGCGGCCTCGACCTCCAGCGTGTCCTCCGCGCCGATCGCGCCGCAGAACCGGCCGATGCGCGTGACCGTCGCGGACAGGTCCGCCGCCGCGTCCTCGTAGACCAGCGTCAGCGGCCGGATGCCGAGTTTCGCGAAAACAGCAGACCACCGCGCGTTCTGGATCGCGATGTCGTCGAGACAGGCGGCGATCGCGTCGCGGTCGTACCGCGCGTCGTCGGCCACCGCCTCCTGCCCCGCGATCCAGACCCCGGTCTGCCGGGCGACGGCGTAGGATACCGCCTGCCGCAGGACATCGGCCCGGCGCAGGTGGACGACGTGGAGGTTCGGCAACGCCGCCAGCAGTTGGTCCGCGCCGCCGATGCTTTCGCCGTGCGACTGGTGCGCCTTTATCGAGAACACGCCGTTGGCGGTGGTCCGGCGCGCCACCAGCGCGGCGAGCGAGTCCTGCGCGCCCTCGGTGCCTAGTCGCCGTCGCCACTCCGCGAGGTTGGCGGGGTTGAGATACTCGAACGGCCGCCCGAGCAGCCCGGTCGCGGTCATCGCGTGACCGACCATGTGACTGCCGCAACGCGGGGTCGAGGCGATCAGGACCGAGACCCTCGGCGCGGGCGATCCGGCCACGTCCAGCGTGTCCGAGAATTGCGATCGGTAAAGATGCATGTTGCCCAGTTCATCCCTGTCGTTCCGGGCCCCCACCCCGATCTATTCGGCAGGTGCGCCGGAAGTTCAATTGAATACTGCAACGCAGCGACGATGCCGACGATACAAATTCCGTTCCGGCTGTTTTTTGCCGACGCGATTGCCGGAATGCGCGGATTCCGGGCGAATTTCGGAATTGCCACGAAACGGCCATTTTCCGGTTCAAACCTGAATCCTGTTCCGCTACGAACCGAAACAGACGGAATGCTCATCTTGGCGGCTCCCTTGAATCAACAAGCCTCCACACCTTGGGGAAATGCCGACTTGGGCGGGTCCGTCGCCGTCATCATCGCCGCCAGGGATGCCGAAGGCACCATCGGCGCGGCGGTCTCGTCCGCGCTTTCGGCACCGGAAGTCGGGGAAGTGATCGTGGTCGATGACGGCTCGCTGGACGCCACCGGCGCCGCCTCCGTGGCGGCCGCCGGGGGCGATCCACGGCTTCGCGTCATCAGGTCCGACACCAGCCGCGGCCCGGCGGCGGCGCGCAACCGCGCCATCGCCGAAAGCACCGCGCCGCAGATCGCGATCCTCGACGCAGACGACGCGGTTCTGCCCGGGCGCTTCGCCCATCTCCTGTCCCTCGCAGACTGGGATCTCGCGGCAGACAACATCGTCTTCCTGCCCGAGGACCGGTTCGACGACGCGACCGGCGACTGGCACGGGCCCGACGCGGTGCGCCGCCTGGGCCTGACGGATTTCGTCGCCGGGAACCTGTCCCGGCCCGGGGCGCAGCGGGGCGAGCTCGGGTTCCTGAAGCCCGTCCTGCGCCGCGAGTTCCTCGACCGGCACGGGCTTCGCTACGACACTGGCCTGCGCCTCGGCGAGGACTACGATCTCTACGTCCGCGCGCTGCTGGCCGGAGCGCGGTTCGCGGTCTCCCACCGTGTCGGCTACCTCGCGCGGGTGCGGCCCGGGTCGCTCAGCGGGCGGCATGGCACCGCCGATCTCGCCGCCCTCCGCATGGCGACCGCCGCCCACCTCGCCGCGGTGCGCCGCACCGATCCCGCGCGCCCGGTCCTGCGACGGCAGCATCGCGACATCACCCGCAGGCACCTGCTGCGCGCCTGTCTCGATGCCAAGGCCGCGGGCGGTTACGCCGCCGCCTTGCGCTTCGCCCTGTTGCCACCCGCGAATTTCGCGCCGATTGCCCAGGGGGTCGCCGCCGACAAGATGGCCGCGCACGCAACCCCGCGGCCGCCCGATCCCAACGGCCGCGTCCTGCTGCAACCGGGCAGCTGAGACTCAGCCCCGGCGCGCGCGCAGCCCGTCGGTGGCATAGACCAGGATCGCCACCAGCATCAGCGTCTGAAGGTTGAACTGGAAGAACACCGGCACCTCGATCGGCGTGATCGCCAGCACCATGACCGAGACCGCGAACAGGACCGGCGACATCCCGTCCGCGCCGGACAGCGCCAGCCGCCCGCTGCGCCAGCCGACCCCGGCCAGCAGCACGACCTGAAGCGCGAGACCGGCCAACCCGATTTCCACAGCGTTCGACAGGTAGGTATTGTGGAAGTGGAAGCCGGAGCGGGATTCGATGCCGAAGATGTACCAGAGCTCCTCCGCCGCAGGGTTCCCGTGGACCCAGAACGCCTGGTAGCCGATGCCAAGAACCGGGCGTTCGGCGATGAGATCCCGCGCGATGGCCCAGAGATCCGTGCGGCCGGTCAGCGTCACGTCCTTGCCCGTCGCGTCGAGCACGAAACCCGCGATGGCCTCGGCGTTGGCGGTGACGAGGATGCAGGCGTAGACCGCGAACAGCAGGCAGAACAGCGCCGCGACGACGCGGGCACGGGGCGACAGCGGCCTGAGCAGGGCGACCGCGACCAGTGCCGCGACGCCCATCGACAGCGACAGGACCGCGCTCATGGATTGCGCCAGAAGCACGGCCAGCACCCCGAACGCGGCGGCGAGCCCGAGACCGATGCGCCGACCGGGGGATTGCCCCGCGCCGACCGCAACCCCGACCGCCAGAACCGTGAACAGGGCCGCCGCGCTGCCCATCGCGTTCTTGCTGGAATAGTAGCCCGTCAGCGCGCCGCCATCGGCGCGGTAGGCCCCGGTGAACACGCTCAGAACCATCACGACGCCGAGTGTCGCCACCGCGATGCCTAAAAACTGACCGGGTGGCAGGCGTCGGGCGACGAGGATCGCTATGGCGAAGGTGATCGTCAGTTGAAGCCCGTATCGCAGCGAGGCGGAGGGCACGTCGGACCAGACGAAGCTGATCGTCGCGAAGACCGGGAGGGCGAGGATCGGCCAGGCGCGCAACAGCTCCGAGACCACCGTCGCCGGGCGGGCCGCCATCAGCATCATGCCGGAGAGAAGGAAAGCGAGCGCGGCGGCCGCGCCGATCACCGGCTCCACCGCGACGGACACGAGCGCGGCGCCGGCGCACCAGGTCTCCACCGTCGACAGCGACAGGCCGATGCGCCCGAAGCTTTCCGCCCGCGCCGTCATTGCGGGTTTCCGCCGCAGAGGATCGAGGCCGGGAAGGCGCAGGGCTCGCCCAGGGGCGTGAAGGCGATCCAGTCGATGTCCAGCGTCGATGGCAGGGACGCGGGGTCGAACGGCCCCATCCAGTCGGTGAAGGTCCCGCTGCTCCAGAGGCTTGCGTAGATCTTCTGCGGTGCCTCGGGCAGCGGGGTGCCGGGGGTGGTGCGGTGCACCTCCTGCCCGTCGACGAACCAGGTGATCGCGTCGGGCGTCCAGGTGAAGGCATAGGTCCGGAACCCGGAATCCGAGGGCGGGTCGAGCGGGACTTCCGTCCCGTTCAGGGGCGCGCCGTCGACATAGGTGTTGAACGACACCGCGGCGGTATCGCGCAGCAGGATCTCCACGTCGATCTCGCCGTGCGTCCGGCCGTGGACGGGGCCGATATAGGTGAAGAACGCGGCATTGAGGCCCGACCCGGCCGCGGTCCGCATCCGGACCTCGTAGGTGCCGTGGCCGTATTCATTCGTGGACTGGATCTCGCCGCAGCGGACGGGATCGCCGGGCAGGATCCGAAGCTGCATGGCCCCGTCCCGCACCTGCGCTGCATCGCGGAACCAGGTGCAGTTCATCCAGTCGCCGTTGGACCAGCCGTCGGACCTGCTCCAGCGCCCCCGGTCGTAGTGGTCGAAGCCGTCGAAGAACCCCTCGGCCGCGAAGGCCGGGGCGGCGAGAACGAGTGAAAGGAAGAGCGCAAGCCGCTGCAAGGTATTGACATTCCCGTTTCGGCGCAGCATCACCGCGCAACCCCACTCTGACGTGGAAATGCGGCGGCGACAGGGCAAATCGCAAGGCCCGCGCGCCATCGGCGGCACTTCGCCACCCTCATGCTGCAATGCCGAAAATGTTTGCCGATCGGGGTATCACGGCGCTAGTCTGGGTCTCGTGGTGGGTGGCGCCACCGGGCTGCGCGAAGGCGCGGGTCCGGCCCTTCGAGTGAGCCAGAACGAATGTCCGCCACGATCCCGACAAACCCGCTCGTTTCCGTCGTGATGGCGTTCCGCAACGGCGCCCGCTACCTGGACCCGGCCATCGCCTCCGTGCTCGGCCAGTCCCATGGGGCGCTGGAACTGATCCTCTGCGACGACGGCTCGACCGACGCCGCCCCGTCCGTCGTCGCGGACTGGGCCGCGCGCGACGTCCGCGTGCGCTGCATCCGGTCCGAGGTCAGCGGCGGACCCGGCGCGGCGCGGAACCGCGGGTTCGACGCGGCGCGGGGCGACTGGATCGCCATCGTCGACGCGGATGACGTCATCCACCCGGACCGGATCGCGACCCTGCTCGCCGCCGCGCGGGATCACGGCGCGGGCATCGTCGCCGACGACCTCGGGCGGTTCGGCGACGACCGGGGCGGCACGATCCTCGAACCGCTCAACCTGACCGGGCCATGGCTGCCTGACGCCGCCGATCTCCTGTCCGCCGAGGCCGCCCGCCCGGCGATTCCCGTCGGCTACCTGAAGCCTCTCGTGAGCCGCGGCGCCCTCGGTGCCATGCGCTACCGCGACTACATGACCATCGGCGAGGACTTCGACCTACTCCTCCGCCTCTTCATGGCCGGGGCGCGCGGGGTGGTCCTGCCGCAGGCGCTCTACCTCTACCGCCGGCACGGCTCCTCGATCTCGCACCGGCTGGCGGAACCCGACATCGCCGGAATGCTACGCGCGATGGACGACCTCGACCGCGATATGCCAGAAGCCGCGAACCGTCTCGCCGGCCCGCTTGCGGAACGCCGGGCCGCACTGGATCGCGCCCGTGCGTTCGCCAGCCTCGTCGCCCGGATCAAGGCGCGCGACCCCCGCGCGGCGACGGTTCTGCTCGGATCGCCGTCACTCGCCCGCCCCCTCGTCGCAGCGGGGATCGAGGGCACGTTGCGGCGCATCGGCCCCGGCACCGCGCGGGCCGCGACCGAACCGGTCACCCTGTCCACTCAAGACCACGGGCCGAACACCATCCGCATCCCGGCCCACGCCGCGGACTGGACCGCGCGGGACGTCGCCGAAGTCGCGCGGCGGACCGGTGCCGGGGTCGGGCATGTCCGGGTCGCGGGGCGCGCGGGCCTTCACGCGCTCGGTTTCGTGCCGGGCTGGCGCGCCGCGGAGCTCACGCCGCCAGAGGACGGCTGGACCGAGGCGGAGCTTGACCGCATCGCCGCCCTGCCCGGCCCGGTCGCCCGGACGGACGCGCCGGTGATCCCCGGCCGCGTCCATGTCCGTACTCCGACGTACCGCCGGCCCGCCGAACTGGAACGCTGCCTGCGCTCGCTGATCGATCAGACCCACGCGGACTGGGTCTGCGACGTGTTCGACGACGACCCCGACGGCGCGGGCCGCGCGGTGGTGGCCGCGCTCGGGGATCCGCGCATCCGCTACCGCCAGAACCCGGTGCAGCGCTTCGCCTCCGGCAACATCGACCAGTGCTTCACCCGCACGAACCCGCACCGGGCGGAGTATTTCTGCGTGCTGGAGGACGACAATTTCCTCCTGCCCGCCTTCCTCGAAAAGAACATCTCGGCCGCGCGCGACGCGGGGGTGGAGATCGTGTTCCGCAACCAGCTTGTCGAATTCGGCAGCGGCACGGACGGCGCGCGGCTGTCCCGTGGCGGGCTGCTCGACGCGAAACTGACCGAGCGACGCTACGACCCCGACCATTTCCGCCTCGCGATCCTCGCGGATATCGGCGTGTCCAACGGCGGTCTGTTCTGGTCGGTACGCGCGGTATCCGACCTCGAGATCCAGGTCGACTGCTCCGCGACGCTGCAGGAGTACTACCGGACCTTCGCCATCGAGGAGCCGATTTTCGTGGCGATGGAACCGCTCGCGGTCTGGGCCGAGAACGGCGAGGCCACGACGCGGGACCTGGGCGGGTCGGCCTCGTGGCTGCGGCGGGAACTGGCGCTGAAGGCGGCGGTGGTGCGCCTTCGCCGCCGGGCATGGCGGCGCGCAGGACCGGCGGAGCGCGCGGCCTTCCTCGACGATCCCGCCTTTTCCTACCCGCGCGAGGATCGCGCGCGCGGCCTCGTGAAATCGCTGATCCGGCTCGATACCGCGGGCGCGCTGCCCCCGCGCGAGGTCGCGGCGCTCGTTCTGCGGGGTCTGCTGATCCGCCTGACCGGACGGCCGGAATCGAGCCTCGGCGCGTTCCTCACCGCGCGGAGCGCTGCGCGGCCTTCCGCGTCGCGGTGAGCGGTTCGGCCTTCGCGTCGTTGCGGGAGGTCGCGGCATCGGGGTCGTCGGGCGACAGCCAGGCGGAGACGACCATCCAGGCGACGTAGCAGGCCTGCACCGCGACCAGCACGATCGCGATCCTCAGGATGATCGCGCCGGCGCCGTGGCCGTCCAGATAGGCCAGCAGCCCGAAACCCGCCGCGACAGCCAGATTGACTAAAATGAACAAGGCCAGTCGCATTGTACACGCACTCGCGGCTCGGGAAACTCGACCCAAGAATACAAGAAGAAGTGGCGGGATTATGCCACTTGCGTGTTCGTTTCGTCAATCTGGGGGCCGAACCGGGTCAGGCGCGGCCGGGTCGGAACGATGGCTGGACGACCCCGTAAAGCGGCAACCGGCGCGGCTCTGCGCGGTTCAGAACGACACCGAGGATGCGCCGGTGCAGGTCGCCTTCGTGGTCGAGCCAGCTGGTCAGCATCTTTCGCGGCGTGCGGCCCCAGGCGGTGACCAGCACGATGTTCTCGACCGCGCGCAGGAGCGTCTTGACCTCCGGCGACCGCGACAGCGGCGGCAGGTCCACGAAGATGTCGTCGTAGGCCGCGCGCAACTCGGTCAGCAGGGTCGCGAAATCGGCCATGTAGGGCGACACCGGGCCGGTATCGGCCTGCGCGCCCGTGGGTAGGAAGCAGTGCCCGGCCTCGGGGACGTGGCGCACCGCGTCGCGGATGCCGACGAGTCCGTCCAGCACGTCGACGGTCCCCGGCGCGCCCTCGGCCCCCATCCGCTTGGTCAGGCCCGCCCCGGCGAGATCGGCATCGACGAGAAGGACGCGGCGGCCGGCACAGGCGGCGGCATGGGCGAGGTTCGAGGCGACGTGGCTCGCGCCCTCGCCGCCGGTCAGCGCGCCGATTGCGAGGATCCGGCCCTCGGACTGCCCGGCCAGGCTGAGGTCGATGTTGGCGTAGAGCCCGGCGAAGGCGCGGCCGGCCTCGGAGGCCGGGGCGCGGCTTGCCAGCAGCGCGGTGGCGGGGAGATGCGCGGAGGGCCCGCCCGGGGGCGCGATGTCGAGCGGCATCGCCCGGTCGCGGGCCATGAGTTGCGGCAGCGCGGGCTTGCCCGGTTCCCATGCCGGCGGCGGCGCCGCGAAGCGGACCCTTGTGTTGAGCCCCGCCCCCCGTTTCCGCACGTCGCGGGACCGGACGACCGGCAGGTATCCCAGGAACGGCACGCCGAGCGCGTCGGTCACGTCGGCCCCGGTCCGGAACCCGGTTTCCCGCATCTCCCGCGCGACCGCGATCAGGAGCGCGGCGAACAGCCCCAGCACCATGCCGCCCGCCAGCACCTGCCAGCCCTTCGGCGCGGCGGGATCGCGCGGAGGCAGCGCGCGGGACAGGATACGGCCGGTCGACACCGGGAAGGAGCTTTCCAGCGCGGCCTCCTGCGACCGGACCTGGAACTGCTCGACCAGTTCGTTCAATGCCTCTGCCCGGCTCTGGCGTTCGCGCAGGCCCTGCTGGTCGGCGGCGCCGTTCTCCAGCCGGAACCGCTCGGCCTCCTCCGCCGCTTCCAGCGCCGCGGCGCGGAGCTCCTGAAGCCGGTCGTCCATCCACCCCGCGGTCCGCATCGCGGCCTCGACATTGGCCTCGATCCCGTCGGCGAGGTAGGCGTCGGCATAGGCGTTCACGATCTCGGTCGCGAGCACCGGGTCATGGCTTTCGTACCAGATTTCCACCACGAAGCTGCGTCCGACCCGGCGCAGGTCGGTCTGCAGCCGAAGCCGTTGCGCGGCGCGCAGGGTGTCCAGGTCCTCGGTGCCCGCGCCGTCGCCCCCGGTCGCGGCCGGTTGCGGCGCGGGTTGCGGGATCAGCGCCCGGATCGCTGACTTGGCCCCCGACACGACGGAGCCGAGAAGGCTTTGCGGCGGGTCGGTGAAGTTCGGGTTCCCGGAAAGGTCGAGCGCGCGCACGACGTCCGACGCGATCTCGAGCGAGCCGAGGATCTGCAACTCGTTCATCATCGACGTGTCGCTGCGCGCGGTCGGCAGCGTGGCCGAGATCTCCTCGCGCAGTTCCGACTGCCGCTCCTCCACCAGGAGCGTCGCGGCGGCCTGGTAGGTCTTGGGCGTGGTCGCGTAGTGCAAGAGCCCGAGCGCGAGGCCGGCGATGGCGCAGACGACGACAACCCAGGCCTGCCGCCGCGCAGCGAGGAGGATCTCGCTCAGCGTGTCGGGCCGCTCCTGCACCGCGGGACGGGCCAGGAAGTCGCGGCCGTAGCCGCGTCGCGACTGGAAACCCTGGTTCATGCCGTGCCCGCCTCCGTCACGCCGTAGATCGCCGCCATCCGCCGCCCGGCGAGCCCGGTGACCACCCCGGCATGCAGGCATCCGCGCAAGACCGCCCGGTTCCGCCGGACCGGGTCCGCCGCGGCGGCGAGGACAAGCCCGCCACAGGCCGCGACCTTGGCCGCGGCGAGGGCCATCGCGCCGATCCGGCCCTTGCCGTCATGGCGAAGAAGCACGCGGGCATGGGTCTGGCCCATGCGGAAATGCCGCCGGGCGAGCCAGCGGAAGGTAGCCCGCGCCTCGAGCACCACTTCGGTCACGCGGGCGTCGGGCGCGTGGGCGATCCGCCCGCCGAGCCCGTGCAGCGCGCTGAAGAAATCGGTGTCCTCGCCGCCCGACCGGCCGAGCGCGGTGTCGAACCGCAGGCCGCGGATCGCGGGCCGGGCGCGGTCGATCAGGACGTTGCAGGTGTAGCCCGTGCGGATCCGCCCATCGACGTAGACAGGCCGGGTATCGTGGATCGCCGCCCGCCGCATCCAGTCCGGCGCGCCGTCGCGATAACGCGCCTCGACCGGCCCCAGCACGGCCTCTGCGCCAGTCGATGCCGCCGTCGCCATCAGCGCGGCGATCCATCCCGGCTCCGCCGTCTCGTCATCGTCGAGGAACGCGGCGAAGCGCGCGTCGCTCGCGGCGAGCGCGGCGTTCCGGGCGATGGAGATGTTGCGCGCCGGGCAGTGGACGTACCGCACCGGCAGCGCCGCGCCCTCGGCGAACCGCGCCACGATATCCCGCGCCGACGGGGTGTCGTCGTTGTCGGCGACGATCACCCCCGCTTCGACACCCTCGGGGATCGTCTGCGACAGGACGGACCTCAGCGCGTCGGCGAGGCTGTCACGGCGGAAGGTGCAGATGCAGATGTCGAGCTTCATCACGCGGTCTCCGGCATCGGGGCGGGCCGCGGTGGGACGAGCACGCAACTCCAGAATCCCATCGACCAGCAGACGTGCATCAGGATCGCCAGCGGCCCCGCGAGGAGCGCCAGCGCGTTGCGCGAAGTCAGAGCGAGCGCGGCCCCGCCGAGCATGGCAACGGCGATCCAGGCCAGTGCCGGAAGGGCGAGGCCGGTATGCACCGGCGCGAACCAGGCCAGCGCGAGCACCGGCGCAACGCCGATCACGGCAAGCTGGCGAAGCCGGGGGCGGCTGCGGTGCTTCAGCAGGTTCCGCGCCCTTCCCCGCCCGAAATTGTAGTACTGCCGCGCCAGGCCGGACAGGGTCGCCCGCGGCAGGTAGCCGATCACCGTGCGCCCCGTCAGCCAGATCCGGTGGCCCGCCTGCGCCAGCCGGTGGTCCAGCTCCGCGTCCTCGTTGTGGGTGAAATCCGGGTCGTACCCGCCGACGGCGCGGAAGGCGGCGATCTCCATCAGGGCGTGATGGCCGTGATCGACGTATTCGCCCGATGCCTCCGCCCTGTGCTTAGACCCGCCATTGCCGATCCGCGCGTTCTGCGTCACCGCGCAGAGCCGCTGCAGCGTGGCCTCGCCAAGCGCGACCATGCCGACCACGACCGACGCCGCGCCGATTTCCGCGGCTTCTTCCAGCAGCGTGTCCACGAAGTCGTCCGGGTAGAGGCTGTGGGCATCGATCCGCACGAGATGGGTGTGCCCCGCGCCAAACACCTCCACGGCACGGTTGACCCCGGCGGACTGGTAGCGCCGCGGGTTCGGCAGCAGCTTCACGCGGGCGTCGCGCGCGGCGATCTCGGCCACGATCGCGCGGGTCCCGTCGGTGCTGCCGCCATCGGCCACGACGACGGTTCCGCCGAAGCGGTCGGTCGCCCGTGTCATCTGTTCGACGATCCGCCTGACATGCGCAGCCTCGTTGAGGGCCGGGATCACGATCAGGGGTACTGGTAACTGCTCGATCACGGGGCCTGTCACCACTGTGACGCCCTCCTTCAGGCTGATCCGGGGCAGGACCGAAGCCCGTCCCGCGGAGAAGCCCCCACACCCGAAGAGGTCGCTCATTCTGCGACTGCAAACAATCGTTCCGACACGATCCCCGCGGTTCTGGGCGATTTGTTGCCGGGTTTCGCCGAAACCTTCACGCAAGCGCATGAAAAAGCGGCAGGTTCGGGTCGGCGGCGGACCTGCCCGTCAGCCGATGAAGTCCGCCCGCCGTTCCAGCAGGCTTTCGTACAGGAAGTCGACGAACAGCCTGACCCGCTGCACCCGCCTCAGGTCGCCATGCAGCAGGACCCAGGTCGACCGGGTCCGGTCGAGATCAGTGCCCGGCACCCGCTGAAGTTCCGGGAACACGCTCTGGACCCAGTGGGCGAGGAATGTCATCCCCGCCCCTGCCCGCGCCATGTGCATGTGCATCGCCGGGTCCGGGATCGAATGGCGCACCGCGGCACGCGGGAACGGCGAGGCCGCGATCATCGCCCGAAGTTCGGGCGCGTCGCCGTAGCCGATCCATTCCAGCCCCTCGCCGCGCGGCCCGGCCTCGTGCAGGTGGCGGTCGATGTACCCGCGCGCGGCGAAGACGCCGATCGACAGCGGGAACAGCTTGCGCCCGACGGCGTCGCCCGTGACCTCCCTGACGTGCCGCACGGAGTCATCGGTTTCCATCCGGTCTATGGAGTCGATCGCGTAGGACAGTTTCATGTCCAGGTGGATATCGGGATAGAGCGCCAGGAATTCGCCGAGCACCGGGGCAAGCAGGAAATGCGCCGTCATCGGGTCGCTGGAGACGCGGATCCGGCCCGCGGCCTCGCCGTCGAGCCCGCGCACGGCGTTGAACCCCTGCCTCAGCGCCGTTTCGGCCTCGATCGCCTGCGGCAGGAGCCTGCGGCCGGCGGCCGTCAGGGTCAGCCCGTTCGCGCCGCGCCGGAAAAGTTGCGTGCCGAGTTGCGACTCCAACCCCTCGACCTGACGCCTTACGGTGGCATGGGTGCCGTCCAGTTGCTCCGCCGCCGCGCGAAGAGACCCGGCGCGGGCCACGGCGAGAAAGGCGGGAAGGGATTTCCAGTCGATCATGTGGTAAGAATATGAACCACAGCGGCACGTTTCCGGCAATATCCGGTTCCTCTTTCGACCGTTAGCTGTTGCCGTACCGAACCGAAGGAGCCTGCCATGACCGCCGCCACCATCTCCGCCTGGAGCGTTTCCCGCTACGGCGCGCCCGAACGTCTCGTGCCCGTCACCCGGCCGATGCCGGAGCCCGGACCGACCGAGGTGCTGATCCGCGTCCGCGCCTCCGCCGTGACCCGCGCCGACGGGATGATGCGCGCCGGACGGCCGCTGTTCGCGCGCCCCTTCCTCGGGTTCCGCCGGCCCCGTCACGACCTGTCCGGCACCGGGCTGTCGGGCGAGGTCATCGCCGTGGGTCAGAACGTGCGCCGCTTCGCCGTCGGCGACGCGGTGTTCGGCGAGGCCGGGATGAACTTCGGCGCCAACGCGACCCATATCTGCCTCGACGAGGCCGGGACGCTGATGAAGAAGCCCGACGGCCTCTCGTACGAGGAAGCGGCGGTGATGTGTGACGGTCCGCTGACCTCGTACCACTTCCTGCACGCGGTGGCGCGGCTGCAGCCCGGCGAACGGCTGCTCGTCCTCGCCGGTGCCGGGAGCCTCGGCAGCGCGGCGATCCAGATCGCGGCGGCGGCGGGCGCGGAGGTGACGGCGAGCTGCAGCACCCGCAACGTCGCCACGGTCGGCGCGCTCGGGGCGGGCCGGGTCATCGACTACACCCGCCGGGATCCGCTGGACGGACCCGAGACCTACGACGTGATTTTCGACACCATCGGCGTGGCCTCCTTCGCAAAGGCGCGGGCCCGGCTGGCCGAGGGCGGGCGCTACCTCTGCCCGGTGCTGACGCTCGGCCTGCTGGGGTCGGTGCTTCGCAGCCGTGTCGGGGACGGCCCCCGCGCGCTGTTCTCCGCGGCGGGTCTGCAACCGCCGGAGATCCTGCGCGGCCATCTCGACCGGCTGCTGGACATGGCGGCGGCCGGGGCACTGACCCCCGTTCTCGACCGGGTCTACCCGCTATCCGACCTCGTGGAGGCCCACCGGCACGTGGAATCCGGCCACAAGCGCGGCAACGTCGTGGTGGTCTGAGCGCGGCTCTCAGCCCGGGTCGCGGGACCAGTCCCCTGCGACCAGCGCCCGCGCGTCCGCGACGATCGCGTCGAAGGCGTCGCTGGCGCGCGCCACGGTGAAGCGGGACCGGAGGAAACTGTGGGTCAGCCGGGGCTCCACCCGGCACCGCGCCTGGCCGCCCGCTTCGATCACCCGCGCCGCGTAGATCCGGCCGTCATCGGCCAACGGGTCGCATTCCGCGACCGAGATCAGCGTCGGCGGCAGGCCCGCGGAATCGGCGCCCTCCAGCGGCGCGAAGGTCGCGTCGCCCTTGGGCGGCGTCCCCCCGGTCCGGAGGCCCGCGTAATGCTCGCTGTCCCGCGCGGCCATCAGCGGCGCATCGGCATGTTCGATGGCGGATGCGGTATCGGGCGGGCCGCCGAGGGACGGGTAGACCATCAGAAGCCCGGACAGCGCGGCAGAGGACCGGCAGGCTTGGGCGACCCCCGCCGCGAGGTTGCCGCCCGCGCTTTCGCCCGCCAGCACGATGCGCCCGGCCCGGCCCTCCAGCCAGCGGAACGCGGCGAGGGCGTCGCCGTGGGGCGCGGGGTGCAGGTGTTCCGGCGCAAGCCGGTAGTCGACCGACACGACCTCCACCCCCACGGCGGCACAGAGGTCGGCGCAGAAGTCATCGTGGCTGTCGAGATCGCCGAAGACGAATCCGCCGCCGTGGAAATAGAGAACCGTCATGCCCTCGACCGCCGAAGGAACGGTGTAGCGGCGGACGGGTATCCCGCCGCCTGGCCCCGGCACGGTGTCGTCCGCAACCGCGACCTCGGGCGGGCGGCCGGGGTGGAAGTGGCGGCACAGCGCGGCGTAGAACTGCCGCTGCTCGCCCAGCGGAAGGCCCGCGAGATCGGGGCCGAACAGCCGGTCGACCTCGTCGATGTAATCCCAGGTCTCGGGATCCAGCATCGCCGCGTACTTGCCCCGTGGCCTCGGCATCGCGTCCACCCTCCCTGCCCGGCACGGGCAGTTTAGCGCGAACCCGGCGGGCAAACCGTGCGGCGCTCCGCGGTTACTGTGCGAACGGCGGCGTCAAGGGCGCCTCGCGTCCCGCGGGGCGTGGCCGTGGACCTCCCGGAAGGCGCGGGAAAAGCTCGACATGTTCTGGAACCCGCAGGCAAGCGCGACGTCCCCGACCTTCATCGACGAATGGGCGAGCAGGTCGGCGGCGCGGCGCAGGCGCAGGCGGCGGTAATAGGCGCTCGGCGACATCCGCACGGCGGCGCGGAAGGCGCGTTCCAGCCGGTCGGGCGATGCCTCCAGCGCGGCCGCGATCTCGGGGATCGTCATCCGCTCCTCGACCGTGTCTTCCATCAGCGCGATGGCGGACAGCACGAGCTCGTCCCGGACCCCGGTGCGCAGGCGGACCGGCATCAGCCGCCGGTCGATGCTGGAGCGGAGCGGGCTGTGGACGAACCACTCCGCCACGCCGGCGGCAAGGTCGCGGCCGTAGTCCTCGGCGATGATGTGCAACATCATGTCGAGACTGCCGACCCCGCCCGTGGAGGTGAAGCGCTTGCGGTCGATCACGAAGAGATCGCGGCGCAGGTCGATCATCGGGAAGCGTTCGGCGAAGGACGGCTGGCTGGTCCAGTGCAGCGTGCAGGCATGGCCGTCGAGGAACCCCGCGCGGGCGAGGAAGAAGGCGCCGTCGGCCACGGCGCCGACGCTCGCCCCCGCCCGCGCGCTGCGGCGCATCCAGCGCACCACGGCATCGGCCTTCAGAAGCTCCGCGTCGCCACCCGAACAGACCACGATCCGGTCGGCGGCGGGTGCCTCGGCTGCGAAACCGTCGGGCTGGATCGCGATGCCGTTCGACGCGACCACCGCCCCCGGCCGCGGCCCCACCACCATCCAGCGGTAGAGCGTCCGCTGCGCCAGCGTGTTCGCGGCCCGGAGCGGCTCGATCACCGAGCTGAATGCCATCATGGGAAAGCCGGGGAACGGCACCACGGCGAAGGTGATGATCGTGCCGGCGTCGTGGGAACCTGCCATCTCGCGCGCTTTCCGAACCGCAGCGCGTCCGGCGGAATGTGCCGGAAAACGCGCGGACCCACGAATGGGGCACAGATTTTGCGGAATGCCGCAAGATGGAATCGCTGCGGGCGCAACAGCATGAAGGTGCGATTCACCTGCAGCGAAAGCGATGCCTCCCATGTCCATCGTGGTGTTCGACCCCGACAATACCGACGACGTCGACTGGCGCGAACGGATGCGCCACCCCGCCGCCGGCGACGAGATCGCCGGAATGTGGCTTTCGGATACCGAGCCGAGTTCCATCGACGTCGTGAAGCTCCGCGCCGAGCGTCTGGCCCGCCTGCGCGCCTGGATGGCGGCCGAGAACTACGGCGGCGTGCTGCTGTTCGACCCCTACAACCAGCGTTACGCCACCGGCACGCGCAACATGTTCGGCTACTTCCTGCGTAACTCCACCCGCTACTTCTTCATCCCCGTCGACGGACCGGTGGTGCTGTTCGACTACCCGCAGAGCTACCACGTCTCCGCCGGTGTCGACACGGTCGACGAGGTGCGCCCGTCGAAGCTGGTGTGGTCGTCGGTTTCCGGCAAGGACGACGAGACTGCGCGGCCCTTCGCCCAGGAAGTTGCGGATTGCCTGAAGGCGCACGGGCAAGGCTCGATGAAGCTCGGCATGGACCGGACCTCGCACCTCCAGGCGCTGGCACTGGAGGCCGAGGGCGTCCAGGTCATCGACGCGGCGGGCGACATTCTCACCAAGGTGCGCGCGGTCAAGACCGCCGAGGAGATCAAATGCCTGAAGGTTTCGATGGCGGGTGCCGAGGCTGCGGTGGCTGCGGTGCGCGATGCGATCAGGCCGGGGATCAGCGAGAACGAGCTTTTCGCGGTGATGTACCACGAGGTGATCCGGCAGGGCGGCGAGTTCATCGAGACGCGGCTGCTGACCTCGGGCCAGCGCACGAACCCGTGGTTCTCGGAAGCCTCGGGGCGCAAGATCCGGCCCGGTGAACTGGTCGCGCTCGACACCGACACGATCGGCTGCTTCGGCTATTTCTCGGACTTCTCCCGCACGTTTCGCTGCGGGCCGGGCAAGCCGACGCGGGATCAGAAGACGCTCTACCGCATGGCCTGGGAACAGGTGCAGCACAACATGTCGATCCTGAAGCCCGGAATGGCCTTCCGCGAGGTGGCCGAGAAGGCGTGGAAGATCCCCGAGAAGTATCTCGACCAGCGCTACACCTCGGTCATGCACGGGGTCGGGATGCACGGCGAGACCCCGTTCATCGCCCACATGGTCGACTACAACACCTATGGCCGCGACGGCATCATCGAGCCGGGCATGTGCCTGTCGGTCGAAAGCTACATCGGCGAGAAGGGCGGCGCCGAGGGCGTGAAGCTCGAGGACGAGGTGGTCATCACCGAGACCGGCATCGACCTCCTGAGCCGCTTCCCCTACGAGGAAGAATTCCTCGACGGGCCGCTATGAGACAGGCGCTCTCGCTTCCCGCCGGCGGTGTCGCGCTGGTCCTGGTCGATCTTCAGGAAGAACATCGCCGGGACGCGCGCTACCTCGTCGAGGGGTTCGAGAGCGTGTTGCAGAACGCCGCGCGGCTTCTGGCCGTCGCGCGGGCAACGGGGGCCGGCGTACTGCACGCGGCCTATGTCCGCGACTTCGCCCGCACGCCGCCCCGCCCGCACGAGCCGCGCGGCGCGGACGGCGCGCCCGCCTTCTCCGACCCCGCCGGCGCGCTGACCGCGATCTGCCCCGAGGTCGCGCCCGGAACCGGCGAGACCGTGTTCGAGAAGGACGACGCCTCCGCCTTCGCCGGCGCGGGCTTCGCCGAGGCGCTGGCCGGGATGGCGCCGGAATGGCTGATCGTGGCGGGCGTCTGGACCGAGGCCTGCATCGCCGCGACCGTGCGCGATGCGATGGCCGCGGGGCTCCGCGTGCTCCTGGTCAAGGATGCCTGCGGGTCGGGCAGCGCGCACATGCACGAGACCGCAACCCTGCACCTCGCCAACCGGCTCTACGGCGGCGGCGTCGCCGATACCGACCGGGCGCTCCGGCTCCTGTCGGGCGACGCGGCCGATGTCTGGCAGGTCCGAAGCCCCGTTCCGATCCGTTTCACGGCGCAGTCGGTGCGGGACGAGTTCGATGCGCTGTGAGCCCAGGAACACCACCACGAGACACCAACCGACCGGCGGACAACGCCGACAGCAGGAGGACGGAACAATGACGGACTACATGCTTACCCCGCGCTCGCTTCACCCGCTCGCCCCCGGCGTCGCCCGAAGCTTCCGTGAAGGCCGCCTGTCGCGGCGCGAGTTCCTCGCCACGATGGCCGGGCTCGGCGTCTCGACCGCCGGCGCGCTCGCGCTCGGCGGCCTGCCGATGCCCGCGGCGGCGCAGGAGGCGCCGCAGACGGGCGGCACCCTCAGGATCGCCCAGAGCGTGCGGCCGTTCCGCGACCCGCGCACCTTCGACGGCACCGAGATCGCCAACGTCGCGCGCCAGTGCAACGAGTACCTCGTGCGCTGGAACTCCGACTTCACCTTCGAGCCCTGGCTGCTGGAATCCTGGGAGGTCTCGGACGACGCGATGACCTACATCCTGCACGTCCAGCCCGGCGTGACCTGGTCCGACGGATCGGCCTTCACCGCCGACGACGTGATCTTCAACATCTCGCGCTGGTGCGAGGCCGACGCGCCGGGCAACTCGATGGCCGGCCGGATGAACCCGCTGATCGACCCGGACACGAACCGCGCCGCCGAGGGCGCGATCACCCGCGTCGACGACATGACCGTGCAGCTGTCGCTGTCGCGGCCCGACATCTCGCTGATCGCGGGCATGGCGGACTACCCGGGCCTCATCATGCATTCGAGCTACGACGGCACCGACGACGCGATGACCGCGCTGGCGATCACCACCGGCCCCTGCGAACTGGTGTCCTACGAGGCCAACGACCGGGCCGAGGTGCGCCGCAAGGACAGCGCGTGGTGGCGCGGCACCTTCGCGCTCGACGGCGTGGTCTGGACCGATTTCGGCGCGGATTCGACGACGATGGTTTCCGCGCTCGACGCGGGCCAGGTCGACGCGAACTACGAGACCCCGGCCGACTTCATCGACATCATCGCCACGACCGGAGTCGAAACGGCGGAGATCGCCACCGGCTCGACCATCGTGGCGCGCATGAACGTGGAACAGGAGCCCTACGGCGACGTCCGCATCCGCCGCGCGATCCAGCTTGCCGTCGACAACGCGGTGGTCCTGGAACTGGGCATGAACGGCGCCGGGTCGGTGGCCGAGAACCACCATGTCGGCCCGATGCACGAGGAATACGCCGATATCGGCCCCGCGGCGCGGGACGTGGCGCAATCCCAGGCGCTTCTGGCCGAGGCCGGGGCGGAAGGCATCGAGATCGAGCTGCTGAGCGCCGACGAGGACTGGCAGAGGAACTCCGCCGACGCCATCGCCGCGCAGATCCGCGAGGCCGGCATCAACGTGGAGCGCACCGTCATTCCCGGCGCGACCTACTGGAACGACTGGACCGAGTACCCGTTCTCGATGACCGAGTGGAACGGCCGCCCGCTCGGCGTGCAGGTGCTGGCGCTCGCCTACCGCTCCGGCGTGGCGTGGAACGAAAGCGCCTACAACAACCCCGAGTTCGACGCCCTGCTCGACCAGGCGCTGGCCACGGCCGACACCGAGGGACGGCGCGCCCTGATGGCCGACATCGAGCGGATCCTGCGCGAGGACGGCATCATCATCCAGCCCTACTGGCGCTCGCTCTACCGCTCGGCCAAGCCGAACGTGCACGGCTTCGGCGCGCACCAGGCCTTCGAACAGCACCTCGACCGGGTCTGGATGGAAAGCTGACGAAGCCGCGCCCGGCCCCCGTCCCGGCCCGGGCGCACGTTTTCGCGAAAGGGGTGGGACCGGATGCTGTCGTTCCTCATCAGGCGGTTTCTCATCATGCTCCTGTCGGCGTTCTGCCTGACGCTGATCGTGTTCCTGCTGACGAACCTCGCGCCTAACCTGGAAAAACTGGCGAAGGCCGAGGCCGGAACGCGGATCACCGACGCCGAGGTCGCGGCCTGGCTCGAACAGCACGGCCACGCCCGCCCGCTCATCACCCGCTACGGCAGCTGGCTCGGGCTCGCACCCGCCTGGGTTCCGCCCGGCGGCGGCACGCCGGACCGCTGCCGCGACCTGCCCGACGCCGACCACGACGCGCCGCGCTTTTGCGGCATCCTGCAGGGGAACTGGGGCACCTCGACCGTGTTCCGGGGCGAGGTCGCGCCGATCCTCGGCCAGCGCCTCGCGCTGACGGGCAACCTGATGTTCTGGGTGCTGCTGGTGATGGTGCCCACCGCGCTCCTGATCGGGGTGCTCGCGGGGATGCGCGAAGGATCCTGGCTCGACCGGATCCTGTCGGGCATCTCCATCGCCACCTCGGCCACGCCGGAATACGTCTCGGGCGTCATCCTGATCGCGGTCTTCGCCTCGTCCATGACCGGGCTCAGGTGGTTCAGCGGCACCGCCGGGTCGGTGGCCGAAACCGGGCCGACCTTCGACACCATGTTCCTGCCGGTCGTCACCATCGCGCTCTACGGCATGGGCTACGTGGCGCGGATGACCCGGGCGAGCATGGCCGAGGTGATGACGCAGCAATACATCCGCACCGCTCGCCTCAAGGGCGTGAAGTTCCGCAACATCGTGATGAAACACGCGCTCCGGAACGCGCTGATCGCGCCCTTCACGGTCATCATGCTGCAATTCCCGTGGCTCCTGAACGGGGTCGTCATCGTCGAGACCCTGTTCAACTACCGCGGCTTCGGCTGGGCACTGGTGGAGGCCGCGGGCAACAACGACATGGACCTGCTGCTCGGCTGCTCCGTCGTGGCGGTCGTGGTCGTGCTGGTCACGCAGCTGATCTCGGACATCGGCTACGTCCTTCTCAACCCGCGCATCCGGGTGGACTGAGATGGAGGACCTCGGCACCTGGGAAATCATCTTCCGCGTCCTCGGCCGATTCTGGCCGGCGTGGATCGGGGTCGTCGCGGTCTTCGCGGTCTCGATCCCGTTCCGCCGCAGGCTCGGTCTCTACGGACGGCTCTTCGACAGCCGGATCGCGATGGCGGGTCTCGCCATCGTTCTGTTCTGGCTTTTCACCGCGCTGTTCGCCGAGACCATCGCCACCCACGGCGTGTTGCAACAGGTCAGCGGGATGGGGAACAAGCCGCCCGGCACCGTCACGCCTGACGGCGCGGGCTGGTACCTGCTCGGCGGCGACCACCTGGCGCGGGACGTGTTCAGCCGCATGATCGCGGGCAGCCGGACGGTCATCGTCATCGCGCCCTTCGCCACCGCCGTCGCCTTCATGATGGGCATCACGCTCGGACTGCCGGCGGGCTATTACGGCGGGCGGCTCGACACCACGCTGTCCTTCGCCGCGAACCTCGTCCTCGCCTTCCCCGTGATCCTGCTCTTCTATCTGCTGGTCACGCCCGAGATCGTGGATACCGGCCTGCCGCAATACCTCGCGCTCGTCATGTTCCTGTTCCCGCTGCTGTTCGTGGTGGTGCTGATCAATTCTCGCTGGCGGGTCACGCCCGCCTTCCGCACGAAGGCGCTTGCCGCGATCCTCGCGGCCGGGGGGTATTTCTACCTGACGCTCGTGAGCGAGCCGGGAACGGCGGTCGCGATCCTGCCCGGCGCGCTCGACCTGATCTCTATGCCGTCGAACATCCTGATCGTGTTCGTGTCGGTGGTGTTCGTGAACTCGCCCACCGTGTTCCGCATCGTCCGGGGCCTGACCCTCGACATCAAGACCCGCGACTACGTGGCCGCCGCGAAGACACGGGGCGAGCGGCCGTGGTACATCATGCTGTGGGAGATCCTGCCGAACATCCGCGGTCCGCTGATCGTCGATTTCTGCCTCCGGATCGGCTACACCACCATCCTTCTGGGCACGCTCGGCTTCTTCGGTCTCGGCCTCAGCCCCGAAAGCCCGGACTGGGGTTCGACGATCAATTCCGGACGGCGGCTCCTGACCTTCGTGCCGTTCCCCGCCATCGTGCCCGCCGTGGCGCTGATGAGCCTCGTCCTCGGCCTGAACCTCCTGGCCGACGGTTTGAGAGAGGAAAGCCTGCGCGACTAAGGCCGCGCGGGCGGCGCGGTCAGCCGCCCTGCCTCGTCACCCGGTCGAGTGCGTCCTTCAGCGCCATCAGGCCCGCGGTCTTGGCGACCACCTCGAACCCGTCGGGGCCGGTTTCCTCCTTGCCCGACGCGTTTCCGGTCAGAATCACCACGGGCAGGCCGGGGGCCACGGCGCGGGCGCGGCGGGCGACATCCCAACCGGAGAGTCCCTGCCCGAGCCCGACATCGACGATCAGCACGTCCACACCCGCCGCCCGATCCGCCGCGGCCATCGCCGCCCGCGGGTCGCCGACCGGCTCGACACCGTATCCCAGCATCTCAAGCCCGTCCTGCGCGGCTTCGAGGAAATCGGGATCGTCGTCGATCAGCATGACTGTCTTGCCGGGTGTCACGGCCCTGTCTCTGGTCGGGAAATCGCGGTCAATGCAGCAGAGAATGACATTGGAACCGGGGGATTGCCATGTAGAATGGCCGCGAAGTCGCCCGAGCGGAGCCCACCCCATGATGGCCAGATCGCGGCCAGGCCCGCTGGTCCCCTGCCTGATCCTGGCCATCCTGCTCGGCCTCGCCACCGCCGTCGCGGCGCAGGAACCCGACCGGCGCACCCTGACCGTGCCCTGGACCGACAGCGCCGGGTTCAGCATCGTCGCGGACGACGGCGGGATCCACAGCTTCCCCGTGGACCTGGCGCAAGCGATCGCGGCGGAGGCCGGGTTCGACGTCGCGCTCGTGCGGCACGATACCCCGACGGACGTCATCGCGGAGATGCGCGATGGCCGCGCCGACATGCTCGCCTCGGTCGCGCGGCTGCCCGCGCTGGAACCCGGCTACGTCTTCGTCGGGCCGGTGGCGGAGATCCGGTTCCACCTCTACGTCCGCGCCGACGCCCCGCCGGGCTGGACCTACGACACCTTCGGCGGCACGCGGATCGCTGTCCTGTCAGGGACCGCGGCCAGCAACCTCGACCCGCCGGGATCGACCGAACTCGTCGGCTACACCGACCATGTCAGCGCCTTCGCGGCGCTGATCGCGGGCCAGGTCGACGGGGTGATCGTCGCCGATGCACGCGCCAGCCAGACGCTGCGCAGCACCGGCTTCGACCGCCTGATCCGCCCCACCTTTCCCGCCGTCCTGACCATCGAGACCTTCGTGGCGCTGAACCGCGACCACGCCGACCTCGCCCCCGCGATCGAGGAGGCCATCGCGACGCTCGACGCCTCGGGGGAGTTGTCCCGGCTGCGGGCCCGCTGGCTGATGATCCCGCCGGTGCCGGTCCCCGACGTCCTGACCGTGGGCGTGACGCACTTCCCGCCCTACCAGGTGGTGAACGAGGACGGCAGCTTCGGGGGCTTCGCGGTGGAGGTACTCGAAGGCCTTGCCGAACGGTTGGGGGTGGACCTGCGCTATGTCGAGGTGACGGCGCAGGAATGGGCCGTCGGGCCACAGGTCGGCACCTTCGACCTCGTCCCGGCCCGCAGCATCAACCCCGACGAACAGCCCTTCATCGACTTCTCGCTGCCGATACAGGCGATCGAGTACGGCGCCTTCGCCGCCACCGACCGGGCGGAGACCGATGCCCCGCCGACCTACGGCATCCTCGCCAGCAGCCCGATCCGTCAGCGGGTCAGCGACGCGCTCGGCGTGGCGCCGGCCACCGTCGAGACGGCAGCAGAGGGCGTCACGGCGCTCGATGCGGGCGAGATCGACATCCTGATCTTCCCCACGGTGCCGTTCCGCGAGCACCTCGCGCGGACGGACGCGTCGGACCGGTTCACCCGTCTTGCCGACCCGGTGTTCCAGTCGGAACTCGCGGTCGCCATGCGCCCGGGCCTCGGCGAACTGAAGGAGCGGCTGGATGTCGTGATCCCGGCCTTCCTCGGCTCCCTGCAATACCGTGACATCGTTCGCCGCTGGCTCGAACCCGTTCCGTTCTGGACGGAAGACCGGCTGCGGTTGCTCTTCGCCGCGGCGGGGGCGGTCGCGGCGCTCGGCGTGGTTGCCTTCGTGGTGCAGAACTGGCGCGCGCGGCGGCTGGCGGAACGGCTGCGGGAAGAAACCAGGTCGGCGAGCGACAGGCTGTCCGCCGTCCTCGCCAGCACCCGCCACGCGATCTTCGGCTTCGACGACACGGGCCGGATCGCGGTCATCAACCCGAGCGGCCGGGCCCTGCTGGCCTTGCCCGAGGGCGCGGAGCCCGGCAACTGGCCCGATGGCGCCGGGTTCCTCGACCCGATGGCCGAAACCCCGCTGGAACCGGACGCGGATCCGCTCCGGCGCATCGCGCGGGGGGAAACCGTCGACGGCGGAACCTACCTGTTCCGCGCCTCGCCGGGCCAGAAACCACGGTGGGTCCGGGTCACGACCGACCGCGTGACGGAGGACCGGACGCCGCTCCGGTCGCTCGTGGTGATCGAGGACGACCACGAGAACCACCTGACCCGGCAGAAGCTCGACCGGGCGCAGCGGCTGTCGTCGCTCGGGCTGCTGTCCGGCGGTCTGGCGCATGATTTCAACAACATACTGGCCAGTATTCTCTACAACGCGCAGCTCGTCCGGATGAAGGCCGACGCGGGCGGGGCGAAGGTGCTCGACCGGATCATCGCGTCGGTCGCCCAGGGCAACGACCTGACACGGCGGCTTCTGGGCTTCGCGCGGCAGTCGCCGCAATCGCCGGGCGCGGTCGACGTCGCGGACTGCGTGGCGCAACTCGCCGCGCTCGCCCGCCCGGCCATCGGCGAGGCGCTGGATCTCGACCTGCCCGAGGTCGAGGACGGGCTTTTCGTCTACTGCGACGCGGGAGAACTTGAAAACGCGCTGCTCAACCTCGTCCTGAACGCCCGCGACGCGATCGCGGAATCCGAGCAGGGCGACCGGGTCGCGATCCAGGTCCGGACCTACGACTGGTCCGACGAAACCGCGCAAACCGGCGGGATGCGGCCCGTCATCGAGATCTCGGTCAGCGACAACGGGCCGGGGATGCCCGACGACGTCCGCCGCCGCGCCGCGGACCCGTTCTTCACCACCCGCGGCGAGGCCGGCGGCACCGGGCTCGGCCTCGCGATGGCGGAGGGACTGGCGGAGCGCGCCGGGGGCCACCTGTCGATCTACTCGGAGCTTGGCCAGGGCACCACCGTCCGCCTGCGCCTGCCCCGCGTCGCCGCCGACGGCGCGGCGATGGAACACCGATCCCCCGACGAGGTGCTGCGCGGCAAGGGCGAGCGGGTCCTTCTGGTGGAGGACCAGGCCGGTCTGAGGGAACCGATGGCCGACCTGCTGCGCGAACTCGGCTACGTGGTGGAAACGGCGGAGACCGCCGCGGCGGCGCGGGAGACGCTGGAAACCGCCCTGCCCTTCGACCTTGTCCTCAGCGACATCGTGATGCCCGGCGGCACCTCGGGCGTCGATCTCGCGCGGATGCTCCGGCGCAATCCCGGCGGACCGGCGGTCGTGTTGATGACCGGGTTCGCGGAGATGTCGCCGGAAGAAACCGAGGACCTCGGCGTGCCGATCCTGCGAAAGCCCGTTCCGGTGGCGGAGCTTGCCCACGCGCTGCGCGACGCGCTGGCGACGCGGGGCGACGGTTAGGCCCGGGGGCGTCCCGCGCTTGACTCTCGCCGCGCGCCTCGGCCAAGCACAGGGGGCGAGGTCATCAGTGGCGGGGTCGGCAGTTTGCGGAAGGTCCAGTTCCACCGGACCCTGGTGCAGGGTGGCCAGCGGTTCTGGCGCAGCCTGCGCCGACACGCCGTGGGCCTCGTCATCAACCCCGACATCCAGGCCTTCCGCGACCTGATCTACCTGCTGGCAAGCCAGTTCGGCAGCAAGATCCTCGGCTTCGTCGCCTTCGCCTACCTCGCTCGCGCCCTGTCGACCGAAAGCTACGGCACGCTCGAAACGCTGCTGGCCTGGGTCGGGATCGCGGCCCTGCTGGTGGAATTCGGAATGGGATCGGCGGCGGTGCAGTTCCGCGCCCGCACCGCCGGGACGCCCGAGGCCGAGGCGGTGATCGCGGTCGTGCCCGCGCTCAGGACCGTCATCGCCGGGATTTGTGCCGCGCTCCTGGTCGCGGGCGGGCTCCTGTTCGCGCCGGACGACCAGGCCCGGACCCTCGCCTTCCTCGTCGCGGCCTCGGTCATGCTGCATCCCTGGAACCAGGAGTGGCTGTTGCAGAGCCTCGAACAGGTCAGCCACGTCGCCGTCGGGCAGATCCTGCGGATCGCGGTCTTCGCCGCCATCGTGCTGCTGATCGTGCGCGACGACGCGGACCTCTACTGGGTCGGGCTGGCGGAACTCTTATCGGTCGCGGCCTGGGCCGGGTACCACATGGTCCGCCGTCTGCGGAGCGGGCACGCCCTGTCGCTCGGCCTGCGGGGCCAGGTCTCGCGCACGCTGATCCGGGCCGCGGCCCCGCTCGGGATGAACGCGCTGGTCTGGAGCCTGATGCAGTTCACCCCGACGATCATCGTCGGCAGCCTCGCGGGGCCGGCCGCCGCCGCTTTCTTCGCCGCCTCGCAACGGCTCGTGACCTCGCTGCAGGCGGTGTCGTTCTCCTACCACTTCAACCTCTTCGCGACGCTCAGCCGCCGCTACGCCGAGGGACCGGAGCGGATGGTGACGCTTTCGATGGCGTCGCTCAGGCTCGTGTCCTGGGCGGCGATTGGCCCGGCGGCGGCGGTGGCGGTGGTCGCGGGGCCGGTCCTGGGGCTGATCTACGGCGACCGCTTCGCGGCGGCGGGGCCGGTCCTGTCGATCCTGATCTTCGTGGTGCCGACCCAGATCATCGCCGGGCACCACCGCTGGGCGTTGATCGCGGCAGGCCGCAGCGGCGCGGTCCTGCGCGCCGGTCTCGCCGGGGCGGCGTTCTCGCTCGCCGGGTCGCTCGCGCTGAGCCAGCCCCTCGGCGCCATCGGCGGCGCGGTCGCCTCGCTGGCCGCGGCACTGGCGATCCTCGCCTCCTCCGCCCGGTCCTGCGCGCGCCACGGGATCCCCCTGCCGATCGCCCGCGCCGTCGGCGTCCCGCTCGCGGCCGCAGGGGCCGCCGCGGGGCTCGCGCTGGCGTCCGGCCCGGCCCCGGTGACGCGGGTCGCGGTGGTCGTCCTGGTCTACCTCGTGCTGATGTATGTTTCCGAACGGGGAACTCTTTTTGCAAACCTGAGAGAGATTGCCTGGGCAAAAAGGACTATGGATAACAAGTGATTCATGTTATCGCCTTCGGGTCGGTTGACGACGCGGAAGGTGTGTTCGACCGCGTTCATGAGGGAGTTGGTGCGATGGGTGTTGGTCAGCAGATTGCCGCTGACAACGGGAGTTGGACGTTCGGCAATAATGTTTCGGAAACCTTCGTAGATCACATCCGGCAGTCCGTGCCGCTCTACGAGGAAGGCCACGACCTGATCTGCCAGTTGTCGCCGTACTTCGTGAAGAACGACAGCCTCGTCTACGAACTCGGCACCTCCACGGGCGAGCTTCTGCGAAAGCTGGCCGAGAACTCCAAGAGCAAGTCGAACGCACGCTTCATCGGCATCGACGTGGAGACCGAGATGGTCGCGGCGGCGCGGAAATACTGCGCCGACGTGCCCTCGATCGAGATCATCGAGGAAGACCTGCGGCTCGCGGAGCTGGACAAGTCGGACCTGGTTGTCAGCTACTACACGATGCAGTTCGTCCCGCCACGCTACCGGCAGGACATCTTCGACAAGGTCTACGAGAGCCTCAACTGGGGCGGCGCCTTCATCATGTTCGAGAAGGTCCGCGGCCCCGACGCGCGGTTCCAGGACATCCTCTCGCAGCTCTACGCGGACTTCAAACTGCGCAACGGCTTCGCGCCCGAGGAGATCGTCGAGAAGACCCGCAGCCTCAAGGGCGTGCTGGAACCGTTCTCGACCCAGGGCAATCTCGACCTGCTCGGCCGGGCCGGTTTCGTCGACGTGATGAGCATACAGAAATACCTCTGCTTCGAGGGCTTTCTGGCGATCAAGTAGGCGGGCCCTTGGGTTTGATGTCGACCAGTCCCGCAGTCCCGCGCCGTACCGTCATGCTTCGCGCGCTGAACCTCCACCGCTGGCTGGGGCGTATCCTTGCGATCTACCTCGTCTTCGCCTTCGCAACCGGCACGCTCCTGGTGTTCAGCCTGGAACTGGAGGCGCTGTTCTCGCCGCAGATGCAGCGGCAGGACGCGGCGGCGGCACCGGTGTCCTACGGCGCGATGCTCGACGGCGCGATGGCGGTCTATCCCGAAGGCCGCCCGCTGGTGATCCGCGCGCCGACCGGTTTTCTCGCCACCGCGATCGACATGCGGGTCGATGGCGCCAGCCGGGTGGTCTGGGTCGATCCGGCGACGGGCGACGTGCAGGGCGACACAGCGGCGATGGGCCTGCACGAGACGCTGCGGCTGATGCACACGCAGCTGATGGTGAACTCCAAGTACGCGCTTCTCCTGGTGACCTCGGTCGCCTTCCTGCTCGGCGCGCAACTGGTCGCCGGGCTCCTGAGTCAGCGCCGGGTCTGGCGGTTCGCGCTGCGCCGGCCCTCCGGCCCGCCGCGGTCGGCCTGGGGCGGGTTGCATCGTCTGGCCGGCCTCTGGGCGCTGCCGGTGCTGACCGTCACCGTGCTCACGGGTATGTTCTATTTCTTCGAGGTTCTCGGCTTCGAGCCCGACACCCCTGCCCCCGCCCCGGTTTCCGACAGGGCCGAAACCCTGCCCGCGGACTTCGGCGGCGCCGACCTCGATGCCGCCATCGCGCTGGCCCTCGCCGAGCAACCGGACCTCGGGATCGAGGAGATCTACCTGCCGATCAACCTGCATGACAGCCTGCGCGTGCGGGGCGACGCGACCGCGCTGCTGGTCCGGCCCCGTGCGAATACCGTGACGGTCGATCCCGCCACGCTGAACGTGCTCGGCAGCTTCCGCGGCGAGGACCTGAGCTTCGGCCGCCGGATCGCGGAGGCCGCCGACCCGTTGCATTTCGGCAGTTTCGGCGGCACGCTGACGCGGGTCATCTGGTTCGTTTCGGGCTGTCTTGCCGTCCTGCTCGTCGTGGCGGGGCTGAACGTCGCCGCCCATACCGCGGGTAGCGCCGGGACCAAGTCCTTCCGCGCGGCCCTGAACGCGATATTCCTGCCCGCCCGCGTCGCCACGGCCGTGGCGTTCGTGGCGGTTACCGTACTTCTGTTCGCGAGGGTGATATGACCCTCCACTCCGCAAGATCGACCAGTGATTTCAGTAATGAATACGGATGCTTGAAATGGGATCTTCATCCACCGACCACGCCGGGCTGACCGGGATCGGCCGCGGTTCGGGGGGGCAGGCATGACCGCCGTCCTCCGTGCCGTGCGCGATCACCGCTCGCTGGCCGCGATCTTCTGGGCCGCGTGCCCGGTGGCCATGCTCTGGGTGCTGGTGGTGAACGGCGGCCCGCTGGTCTACTTCGATTCCATGTCCTACGCCGAGCAGGGCCATGCCGTGCTCGACATGGTTCTGTCGATCCTGCCGGTCTCGGGCGAGGCCGCGGGCGCCGCGGGCGCTGCCGCCGGGGGCGGCGGCGGTGACGCGGAGACGGTGAACCTGACCCGGTCGGCGGTGTATTCGGTGCTGGTCGACATCGCGGTGCGGGCGGAACGGCCGTTGCTGGTGCCGATGCTGGCCGCCGCAGCGACCTTCGCGACGGCCTGGCTGGTCGCGCGGCAGGTGCGCGGCGGCGAAGTTCCCGTGGCGGCGATGACGGCGCTGCCGCTGGTCGCGGCCGGAACCGCCTCGCTCCCGTTCTACGTCGCCTACATCATGCCGGACATCTACGCGCCGCTCCTGATCCTGTCAGCCGGGCTGCTCGCGGTCTACCGGCAGAGCCTCACGCTCCGCGAACAGCTCGCCGCCTTCGCGATCCTCGTGCTCGCGGTCGTGCTGCATCCCTCGCACCTCCTGCTGGCGGCGGGGCTGGTGCCGGTCGCCGCCCTGATCGGGGTCATCGTCGCCCGGCGGCGCTGGTGGATCGGGGCGCTGGCGCTGGTTCTGGCGGCCGGGATCGGGGTCGCGGAGCGCAAGGTGGTCGAGATGGTCGCGACCTCGGACGGCAGCACCTCGGCGGTGTACCTGCCGCTCCTGACCGCGCGGCTGATCGAGGACGGGCCGGGCTACACCTACCTCGCAGACAACTGCCCCAACCGCCGCATTCCCTCCTGCGCGCTGTACGACCGGTTGCAGGAGGGCGACGACCCGATGCGCCTGACCGCGACCCACATCGTGTTCGAGCGCAGCGACGAGCTTGGCTCGTTCCAGCACCTCGATCTCGCGACCCAGAAGGCGATCGGCGACACGCAGGTCGATTTCCTGCGGCAGGTGGTGCTGAGCCGGCCCTTCGACATGGCCGGGGCGCTGATCGCCAACACGCTGGAACAGGCACGGCAGGTCAGCATCCACATGACCATCGCCGCGCCCCGCGTCGTCGCGGATGCAGAGGCGGCGGGGATCGTGTCGGGCGCCGGTCGGCTTTCGCAGGACCTCGACTGGCTCGGCCCGGTTCGCACGGCGCATACCGTGATCTACGCCCTGTCGCTCCTGGCCATCGCCGCGCTCCTGGTGTGGCCGGGTGCCTTGTCGCGGCAGCACCGGGCGCTGGCGGTCTTCGTCCTGCTCGGCATCCTCGCCAACGCCTTCGTCTGCGGCGGCATCTCGCAGCCCGCGGACCGCTACGGCGCGCGCGTCGCCTGGCTCCTGCCGTTTCTCGCGACGCTTCTATTGCTCGCGGCCTCGGCCCGAAGGACCGGACCGGAGGGCGCGCCATGACCCGGGACACCATCACCGCCATCATGCCCGCCTTCCGCGCCGCGCACCTGCTGCAGAAGACGCTGACGCCGCTGCTGGACATGCGGGCGCGGGGCGAGATCGACGAGGTGCTGGTGGTCGACGACTGCTCGCCCGACGACACCGCCGAGGTCGCGCGCCGGATGGGCGCCACGGTCATGGTCACTCCGCGGAACGGCGGGCCGGGCCTGGCCCGTAACCACGCCGCAGCGGTGGCCGAGGGCGACATCCTGTGGTTCGTCGATTCCGACGTGATCGCGCAGCCGGGCGGCCCCGCGGCGATCCGCGACGCGCTGTCCGAACCCGGCGCGGTCGCGGTCTTCGGCAGCTACGACGACAAGCCCGAGGGCCAGCACTGGTTCTCGCGCTACAAGAACCTATTGCATCGCTACCACCACCTGAACGCGCGCCGCGAGGCGCGGACGTTCTGGGCCGGTTGCGGCGCGGTGCGGAAGGACGCCTTCCTCGCCATCGGCGGTTTCGACGTGGAGACCTACCGGCGGCCGTCCATCGAGGACATCGAGCTAGGCTACCGCCTGAACGAGGCCGGCGGCCGGATCCTCGTGGAGCCGCGGCTGGAGGGCAAGCACCTGAAGGTCTGGACGATGAGCGACTCGCTCCGGACCGACATCTGGTTCCGCGCCCTGCCCTGGGCCCGGTTGATGGTCTGCCGCGAGGGCATGGCCGACGACCTGAACACCGGCCGGGCCGAACGGCTCCGAGCGCTTGTCGCGCTGTTCTTCGCGCTGTCGATCCTCGCGCTGCCGTTCTTCCCCTTCGCCTGGCCGTTGGTGCCGGCGCTCGCGGCGCTCGCGGTCGCCGTCAACTGGCCGCTGGCGAGGTATCTCCACGGCCACGGCGGGATCGCGCTGGCGGCGCGGGCGCTGCTATACCACCAGTTCTACTACCTCTACTCGGCCTCGATCTACGTCTGGTGCGTGGTCGAGGCGAACATCCTGGGGCGGAGGGACCGGTTCCATGTCCACTGACCTTCGCCGCCCCGGCGCCGGGCATCGCCCCGCGCCGCGAGCCGCCGCGCGCGCAGTCCATGCCCGGGCAAACCCGGACGGGAGGTCGGCATGGCGACGTACCTGATCACCGGTGGCGCCGGCTTCGTCGGGTCGCACCTGTCCGAACGCCTGGCGGCGGAAGGCCACGAGCTGCGCGTCATCGACGACCTGTCGTCGGGGCGGGAATCGAATCTCGGCCCCTACCGCGCCGTCTTCCGCGCCGACATCCTCGACCGGAGCGCGCTGGCGCGGGCGGCCGACGGCGTGGACGGGATCTTCCATCTCGCCGCAGTCGCCTCGACCCAGGCCTATCTCGACGGCTGGACGGAGGCCGCGCGGATCAACCTCCTGGGCGGGGCCGCGGTGTTCGAGACCGCGGCGAAGGCCGGCATCCCGGTGGTCTATGCAAGCTCCGCCGCGGTCTACGGCGCTGCCGGGGACAGGCCGATCGCCGAGGATACCCCGACCCGGCCCCTGTCCGGCTACGGCGCCGACAAGCTCGGGCTGGAGCTTCATGCCCGCACGATGGGCGGGATGATGGGGCTCTCGTCGGTCGGGCTCAGGTTCTTCAACATCTTCGGGCCGCGCCAGATGCGCGGATCGCCCTATTCCGGCGTGCTGACGATCTTCCTCGACCGCTGGATGGAGGGCGCGCCGCTGACGGTGTTCGGCGACGGGCTCCAGACCCGCGACTTCATCCACGTGAGCGACGCCGCCGCGGCGCTCTGCCGGGCCATGGACCACGCCCGCGCGGGTAATTCCGGGGTGTTCAACGTCTGCTCGGGCACCGCGACGACGGTGCTCGACCTCGCCGGGGCGCTGTCCCGCGCCGTCGGCGAACGCCTCGAAATCCGGCACGACGCCCCGAGGCCGGGCGATATCCGCGCCTCGCTCGGGAACCCGGCGCTCGCGGAGCGCGAACTGGGGTTCCGGACCGCCGTCGGCCTTGATCGCGGCGTAAGCGATCTGGTCCGATGGGCCAGGGAGACCGCCCCGCAGGGCACCGACACCGAACCGACCCAGAGACTGAGACAAGTGTGAGCCGCATGACCGAGACCAAGCCCATCCCCGCTGCCGAGACCATCGGCAAGACACCGGCCGTCTCCGAGATGTCGCTGAGCGTCGTGATCCCGGCCTACAACGAGGAGAACGCCGTCCGCGAAACCGTCGCCGAGGTGCGCGAGGCGCTGTCCGGCGCGGGCGTCGAGCACGAGATCATCGTCGTGGACGACGGATCCGCGGACCAGACCTTCGCGCGGGCGCTGGAAACCGGGGCACGGGTGATCCGCAACGACCAGAACCTCGGCTACGGCGCGTCGCTCAAGCGCGGGGTGGTCGCGTCGCAGCACGAATACGTCGCGATCATCGACGCCGACGGCACCTATCCCGGCCGCTACCTGCCCGAGATGCTGGCCATGTGCCGCGAGAACGACATGGTGGTGGGCGACCGCGGCGCGGCGATGAAGAACGTGCCGCTGATCCGCCGCCCGGCGAAGTTCCTGCTGAACAACCTCGCGTCGTTCCTCGCCGAGCGGAAGCTGAACGATCTGAATTCCGGCCTGCGCGTCTTTCGCCGGTCCGAACTGGTGCCGTTCCTGCCACTCCTGCCGCAGAGCTTCTCGTTCACGACGACGATCACGCTCTGCATGTCGTGCAACAACAAGCGCATGATCTACACGCCGATCGAGTACGGAAAGCGCGTCGGCAAGTCGAAGATCCGGCCCGTCGACTTCATCAACTTCATCATCCTCGTCCTGCGGGTGATCGTGCTGTTCAACCCGCTGCGGATCTTCGTGCCGCTCGGGCTCGTGTTCCTGCTCCTGGGCCTTCTGAAGCTCGCCTACGACATCACCCAGTGGAACCTCAGCGAAACCGCCGTCTTCGCCTTCCTGATGGCGGTGATGGTGTGGTCGCTCGGGCTGATCGCGGACATGATCTCGCGGCTGCATCTCAGGCCGTGACGATGGCGCGCGGAACCCGGAAATCCCTCGTCGGATGGAGCATCCGGCTCGCGGGTTCGGCCGTGATGCTGGGCGTGCTGTTCTGGATTCTGCCCGCCGACACCATCGTCCGGGCACTGTCGCGGATCCCGGTGGAGCTGTTCGTCGCGGTCTTCGCGCTGTTCCTGCTCAGCCACGTCGCGGCGGCAGCGAAATGGTGGCTCCTGCTCGACCGCGGCCTGCCCTACCGGCTGGCGCTCCGGGCGCATTTCGCGGGGCTCGCCGCCAATCTCTGCCTGCCCGGCGCTGTCGGCGGCGACGCGGTCCGGGCCGCGGTCGCCTACCGCGCGATGCCCGACGTGGCGCGGGTCGCGGCGGGGTCGGTGGCGGACCGGGTCATCGATCTCCTGGCGCTGTGCCTCCTGTCCGGGATCGGGCTTTTGTCCTTCGCCCACGAGGGCAGCCAGACCGCGCTGGTGCTCCAGGCGGGCTTCGCCGTCGCGGCGGTGGCGCTCGGGCTGGTCTACGTCCTGCCCTCCGCCCTGCCCCGGCTCTGGTCGCTGGTCCCGCGCCTGCCCGGCCGCGACACCGGGCTCAGGATCGCCGACGCCATCGCCGCGATCGGGCGGAAGCCCCTGTTCTGCGGCGGCATCCTCCTGTTCTCGATGCTGATCCAGGGCGTGCTGATCGTCATTTCCCTGTGGCTCGCGCGCGGGCTGGGGCTGGAGATCGGGCTGGCGGAATGGGCCTTCGCCTGGCCGCTGGCGAAGGTTCTGGCGGTGCTGCCGATATCGCTCGGCGGGCTCGGACTGCGCGAGGCATCGCTCGCCGCCCTGCTTGCCCCGCTCGGCGCCAGCGCGCCCGACGTGGTGGCGGCAGGCCTGGCATGGCAGGCGGTGCTCTGGCTGACCGGCGGGCTCGGCGCGCTGGTGCAGGTCCTGCCCGGCCTCTCCGGCCCGCCGGCGGCCGCCACAAACGAGAAACGTGCGAGGTGAATTTCGTGAACGCAACACAGCAGGTCATCGACGCCGGCACCGGCACCAGGGCACGCCCCATCGTCCGGGTGCTCGGCGCCGGCCCCGCGGGCCTCGCGGCGGCCTACACGCTCGCCAAGACCTCGAAGGCCTCGGTCGAGGTGCTCGACCGCGCGGCCTTCCCCGGCGGCAACGCCGCCTCGTTCCAGATCGAGGGCATCTGCTGCGACCTCGGCTCGCACCGGTTCCACCCGGTCGCGGACCCCGAGGTGATGGCGGACGTCAAGGAACTCCTGGGCGACGACCTGCTTTTGCGGCCCCGCCACGGCCGTATCCGGCTTGGCGGGCGGTGGGTGCACTTCCCGCTCAAACCCGCAGACGCGATGCGTCGCCTGCCGCCGTCGTTCGTGGCCTCGCTGATGGGCGACATGGCGACCAAGCCCTTCCGCGGCAAGTCGCAGGGCGAGCCGACATTCTCCAGCGTGCTGAACGACGGGCTCGGCCCGACGATCTCGGACAACTTCTATTTTCCCTACGTCCGCAAGCTCTTCGGTCTCGACCCGGACGAGCTGGCCGTCACGCTGGCCGAACGGCGCGTGTCGGGAAGCTCGGTGTCGAAGATCCTGATGAAGATGGCGCGGATGCTGCCCGGGCTGGCCTCGCCCACCACCGGCAAGTTCTACTATCCCCGCCGCGGCTTCGGACAGATCGTGGAGGCGACCGAGGCCGCCGCCCGCCAGCACGGCGTCCGCTTCCGCTACGGCGCCGAGATCACCCGGATCGAGCGCGACGGCGGCCGCGTCCGCGCGGTCTGGACCCGCGAGGCCGAGGGCGAGGTGCGCCACGAGAGCGACCAGATCTTCTCCACCATCCCGCTCACGCGGCTGGTCAACATGATCGACCCGGCCCCGCCCGCCGAGATCCTCGAGGCCGCGGCCGGGATGCGGTTCCGCGGGATGATCCTGATCTACCTCGTGCTCGAGACCGACCAGTTCACGGAATACGACGCGCACTACTTCCCCGAGCTGTCGACCCCGCTAAGCCGGATGTCGGAGCCGAAGAACTACAACGCCGCGACCGAGCCGAAGGGCGTCACCGTCCTGTGCGCCGAGCTGCCCTCCGACCCCGGCGACCCGTGGTGGGACATGACCGACGAGGAACTCGGCGAGGCCTACAAGGGCTGGCTGGCGGACCTCGACCTGCCGGTGACCGTTCCGGTCCGGCACTGCGAGACGCGGCGGCTCCGCCAGGCCTACCCGGTCTACGACCTCGGCTACGAGGAGCGGTTCGACCTGATAGACGAATGGCTCATGCGCCTCGACGGGATCCTGAACTTCGGCCGGCAGGGGCTGTTCGCCCACGACAACACCCACCACGCCTTCGCGATGGCCTACGCCGCCGCCGATGTCCTGCGCAGCGACGGCGGGATCGACAAGGACGCCTGGGCCGCGCACCGGGCCGAGTTCACCACGCACCGGGTCGAGGACTGAGGCTTGGCCGTGGACATCCTGATGTACCACTCGATATCGGATGCCGGCGGGCCGACCTCGATCCCCCCCGCGACGTTCGACTGGCAGATGGCGGCGCTGGCGGCGTCCGGCGTGCCGGTCCTGTCGCTCGACGACCTGCTCGCGCCGGGCGCACCGGAGCGGGCGGTCGCGATCACCTTCGACGACGCGTTCCAGGATTTCGCCCGCACCGCCTGGCCGATCCTGTCCCGCCACGGATTTCCCGCGACGGTCTACGTGCCGACGGGCCGCGTCGGCGGGGTCGAGGACTGGCGCGGGGCGGCCGAACCGCCGCGGCCGCTGATGGACTGGGCCACGATCCGCACGCTTTCGGCCGAGGGCGTGACCTTCGGCAGCCACACGGTCAGCCACCCCGATCTCCTGTCGCTCGACCGCGAGGCGCTGGTCGAGGAACTCGCCGCCTCGAAGGCGGAGCTGGAGGACCGGACCGGGCGCGCCGCCGACCACTTCGCCGCGCCCTACGGCCGGGACAGCGCGCCGGTGCGCGCCGCGGTGGCGGAACATTACCGCAGCGCCGCCGGCACCCGGCTCGGCTCCGTCGGCGCGGACGCGGACCGCTACGACCTGCCCCGGATCGAGATGTTCTACTACACCCGCCCCGGGCCGTGGCAGCGGCACCTGGCCGGGCGCGGGCGGGCGTATCTCGGCCTTCGCCGCGCGCTTCGGGCGGTCCGCGACCGCACCTCGCGCCCGTGGGAGCGCGCATGATCACCGACCTGCGCAGCCTGCCCGAGGGCGAACAATTCGACGCCGACATCGCGATCATCGGCGCCGGTGCCGCGGGCATGACGATGGCCCGGCGGCTGTCGGGCACGCGGCTGAAGGTGCTGGTGCTGGAATCCGGCGGCAACGGGCTCGATACCGCGGTGCAGGACCTGCACGCGGGATCGCAGTCGGGCCTGCCCTACTTCCCGCTCCACGAGTCGCGCTACCGGATGCTCGGCGGGTCGACCTACCGGTGGGGATCGCGTTCCGCCCCGTTCCAGCCCGTCGATCTCGGCCCGCGGCCCTGGCTCGGCCTCGACGGCTGGCCGATCGACCGCGCGACCCTCGACCCGCACTACGCCCGCGTGCCGGAGCTTCTGCGCCTGATCTCCCCGTTCGACAACGAGGACGTGCCGTGGGACCGGTTCGCGGTCACCCCGCACGGCTTCGACGACGCGCTCCTGCGCTACCACGGGTTCCAGTTCGGCAAGAACCTCCTGTTCGGGGAGGTGTTCGGGAACGAGCTGAAGGCGGCGGAGAACGTCACCGTCCTGCTCAACGCCACCGTCACGGGCATCCGCGCGACCGAGCGCGGCGACCACGTCGACCGGCTGGACCTGTCCACGCTCGACGGCCGCAGGCACGTCGCCACCGCCCGGCGCTACGTCCTCGCCACCGGCGGGATCGAGAACGCCCGGCTCCTGCTCCTGTCCGACGACGTGAGCCCGGCAGGGCTCGGCAACGGGCACGACCACGTCGGGCGGTATTTCATGGAACACCCGACCGCCTCGGCCGGGACCGTCGCCAGCCCCGACCCGCAGGCGCTGCACGACGTGTTCTCGCCGGGGTTGCTGTCTGGGCGGCTGGTCGAGGTCTGCCTGACCCCGTCGCGCGCGCTGATGGAGCAGAGGGCGATCCTGAACGCCAACGCCGCCACCCGGCTCGACGTGGGCGAGGATCCGACCCAGGCCCTGCGCGAGATCCTGTGGAACATGCGGTCGCGCCGGATCCCGATGAACCTCGGCTGGTATCGCCGCAACGCCTGGCTCGGCCAGCGGGTGCGGACGATCCTGCGTCGGCCGTGGTCGATCCCGGCGAACGCGATCCGCCACGCGCTCGGCCGGCCGAAGCGGTTCAGCATCCGGTCCGTGCGGCTGGAACTGCGCGGCGAGCAGATGCCGAACCCGGACAGCCGCGTGACGCTCGGGCCTGAACGGGACGCGCTCGGCCAGCGCCGCGCGCACCTGCACTGGGCCCTGGGCGAGACCGACTGGCGCACGATGAAGGTGATGGCGGAAACCGTGGACGCGGAGTTGCAACGGCTCGGCCTCGGCCGCCTCGACCCCGCGCCGTGGATCGCGGGCGACGCCCCGGCCTGGCCCGACGACCTGGTCGGCGGGCATCACCACATGGGCACGACCCGCATGTCCGACCGGCCCGAGGACGGGGTGGTGGACAGCGACCTGAAATGCCACGGCATCGACAACCTCTGGATCGCCGGGTCCTCGGTGTTCCCGACCGCCTCCCACGTCAACCCGACGATGACCGTGCTGGCGCTCAGCCTGCGGCTCGCCGACCACCTGGAGGCGGCGGCATGAGCATGGACACGCTGCCCCGCCGGATCGCCCGCGCGCTGGTCCCCGCCTCGGCGCGGGACCGGATCACCGCGTTCCGCCGCCGCAACCGCCTGCAATGGCCGCGCGCGGGCACGATCGACTTCGGCGGGTTCGACCGGCTACGGCCGGTGTCGGACGTGTTCGGCTACGACCGCGGCCGCCCGATCGACCGCTACTACATCGAGGCCTTCCTCGCCGCCCATGCCGCGGACATCACCGGCCGCTGCCTGGAACTCGGAGACCCGGCCTATACCGAACGCTTCGGGCGGAACGTGACGAAGGCGGACGTCCTGCATTACGTCGATGGCAATCCGCAGGCGACAATCGTGGGCGACCTGACCGACGCGCCGCACATCCCGTCCGACAGCTTCGACTGCATCATCTTCACCCAGACCGTGCAGATGATCTACGACCCCCGGCCCGCCTTCGGGACGCTGCACCGCATCCTCAAGCCGGGCGGCGTCGCGCTCGTCACCTCGGCAGGGATCGCCAAGATCGGCCGCAGGCTCGGCCGCGACGACTGGGGCGAGTACTGGCACTTCACGCAGCAGTCCATGACCCGGATGGCCGGCGAGATCTGGGGGCCGGACCAGGTCGAGGTCACCACCTACGGCAACGTCATGAGCGCCTGCGCCTTCCTGCAGGGGCTCGCTGCGGAGGAACTGGAGCCGCACCATCTCGACACCCGCGACGAGGATTTCGAGGTCATCGTCGCGGCCCGGCTGCAAAAGGCGGGCGCGACATGAGACGGATCGCGGTGCTCGACACGGCCACGGCCTCCACCAACCTCGGCGACCAGATCATCATGGACGCCGCGCGGAAGGTGGTCGACGAGCTGTTCCCCGACGCCTTCCACCATTCGGTCGCGAGCCACGACTACATGGGCGCAAAGGGGCGCGGGCTGGTCGGCGGGGCCGAGGTCGCGGTGGCCTGCGGAACCAACCTCCTGTCCTCGCGCATGTGGATCCGGTCGCCGTGGAAGCTGCGCCCGCGCGACGCGTTCCTGCCCGGCAACGTGGTGCTGATGGGCTGCGGCTGGTACCAGTACCAGCGCCGCCCCGACGCCTATTCCCGCTGGCTCCTGCGGCGGGTCCTGTCGGGGCATCACCTGCACGCCGTCCGCGACAGCTATTCGCTGAGGAACCTGGAACGGATCGGGATCACCAACGTCGTCAACACCGGCTGCCCGACCCTGTGGGACCTGACGCCCGAGGATACCGCGAGGCTGCCGAAGACCCGCGCGGCCGAGGTCGTGACGACCGTCAACGTGCATTTCCGCGATCCCGCCGCCGACAGGGCGATGTTCGACACGCTCGCGGCGCGCTACGACCGGGTCCATCTCTGGGTCCAGCACGCCGACGACCTTGACTACGCGAAGGGGCTCGGCGCCGCGTTCGAGATTGTGCCGCCTTCGCTCGGCGCCCTCGACCGGCTGCTGGCCGGGCACCCCTCGCTCGATTACGTCGGCAACCGGCTGCACGGCGGCATCCGCGCGCTTCAGCACGGCCGCCGGGCGGTGATCCTCGAAGTCGACAACCGCGCGACCGAGATGGGCCGCGACTTCGGCCTGCCGACGCTCGCCCGGTCCGAGATCGCCCGGCTCGGCCCGATGCTGGACGCCCCGCTGGACATCCGCGTGACACCGCCGATGGAGGCGGTCGCGCGGTGGAAGGGGCAGTTCGCATGAGACGCGACGCGCTCATCCTCCTCGCCATCACGGTGCTCGCGGCGGCGCTGCGGCTCTACCGGCTCGACAGCGGGCTTTGGTACGACGAGGTCCTGACACTGGTCGATTTCGTCCGACTGCCGGTGAACGAGATCGTCACCACCTACACTTCGCTCAACAACCACGTCCTGTTCACGCTGCAGGCCCATGCCTCGGTCGCGCTGTTCGGAGAGAGCGCTTGGGCGGTGCGGCTTCCGGCGGCGATCTTCGGCATCGCCACCGTGCCGCTGACCTGGCTTCTCGTGCGGCGGATCGGCGCGCCGATGGCCTGGGCGCATGTCACCGCGCTGCTCGTGGCGGTGAACTACCACCACATCTGGTTCTCGCAGAACGCCCGCGGCTATACCGGGCTGGTGTTCTGGTGCCTCGCGGCGACGATCTGCTTCGTCGAGGGCGGGCGGCGGCCGGACTGGCGGCCGTGGCTCTGGTTCTCGCTCGCGGCCGCGGCGGCGCTCTACACTCACCTGTCGGCTGCGTTCTTCCTGATCGGACTCGCGCTGGTCTACCTCGTCTTCGCGGTCGCGCGCCGCCCCGCCCTGCCCGGCCTCGCCTCGGCCATGCCGCTGATCGCCCTGCCGCTGACCGCGCTCTTCGTCCTCCTGGCCTACGCGCCGATGATCCCCGACATGATCGCCGCCTTCTCGGAGGTCGCGGCACCCGAGGCGAATACCGCCACCGGCGAGGAGGCGATGGCGGTCTGGCGAAGCCCGATCTGGACTCTGCTCGAGATCCTCCGCAGCCTGCCCTTGCCGCTGCCGCTGACGCTGGTGGCGCTTCCGGTGCTGCTCCTCGTCTTCGGCCTCGGGTTCTGGCGGGTCTGGCGTCTGCACCCGCCCGTGGCGCTCTTGGTCCCGGCCAGCATCGCGGTCACCTTCGCGATCCTCACGGCGGGCGGGATGCGGCTCTGGCCGCGCTACTTCATCGTCGACCTGCCGCTCCTGCTGCTGTTCGCCACCGCCGGCGCCGCGGGTCTCGCCGCACTCCTGGGCCGCATCCGCCTGCCCGCGCGGGGCCTGACCGTGGCGTTCTGGACGCTCGGCATCGCGGCCTCGACAGTCTGGGCGGCGAAGAACTACACTGCCCCCAAGCAGGATTTCGCGGGCGCCGTCGCGCTGGTGGAGGCCGAAAGCGGGCCCGGCGCGGTCCGCGCGAGCCTGGGGCTCGCGGCCACGCCGATCTCGGCCTACTTCGCCCCGGACTGGGACGTGCTCGACAGCCCCGCCGAACTCGACGCCGCGCTGTCCGGCGCAGCGGAGGTCTGGATCGTCTGGGCCTTCGACGACCACACGCGCGACACGCGGCCCGAGATCATGGAACGGATCGACCGGGACTTCGACCGCGTCGCCCGCCTGCCAGGAACGCTCGGCGGCGGATCCGTCTACGTGGCGCGATCGCGGGAGACCGGTACATGACCGCGCCGCGCCGATACCGAACCCCGCCGACCGGCCCCGTGCCGCGGCACCCTGCCCGGCCGCCGTGCCGGACGCCTTCCGACCTTCGCTCATTCTCGAGAAAGGAGCATACCGAATGACTGTCAATGCTGCACCGAGCTCCGACGCCGCCGCGCCCGTGATCGACCTCGACGCCATCGTCACGCGGGCCGAGCACTACCTGCTCGACGACCACGCCATGAAGGACGAGCTGATGGCGAAGATCGAGACGGCGTTCCTCGACGGGATCGAGAAGTTCGCCGGTCCCGAGGCCCGCAAGGGCGTCGAGCGCGACGGGCTGCGGATGATCCACGAACACTTCCCGGTCGAAAAGGTCCGGCTGCTGGAACACTACCTGCTGTCGACCCTGCGCGACGACCTCTATTACTGGTCCTTCAAGGTCGGCCGGGAAACCCTTGGGATAGATCACGAATTCTTCGTCGACCACCTGATCGTGATCCGCATCCACTACCCCCACCTCGTCGCCCGCAAGGCCCGCGCCGACGCGATCGAGAAGCCGCCCTACCCGGTGACCGAGCGGATGCGGCTCGGCCTCGCGGCGCTGCGCAATCCCAAGATGCTGTTCTACTCCGGCCGCCGGGCGCTGGCGAAGAAGATGGAGGAACGGCGCGAGCAGAAATCCCACGCCTACGACGCGAAGAAGACCCACGGGAACCTCGCCATCCCGGCCCGCGCCCACGGCGCGCATGTCGACACCTGGTACGGGCATTCCTACGACGGCATCAACCTGTGGCTGTCCATCGACGGGGTGAACGAGGGCAACACCGTCATCCTCTACCCCGAGATGTGGGGCCAGAAGGTCGAGTTCAACCCGGTCTCGATGTACCTCGCCGAGGGTCAACCGACGCCGAAACCCCTGAAATACGCGATGAAACCGGGCCAGCTTCTCGTGCTGAACCCCGAGATGCTGCACGGCACGCAGGTCAACATCTCGGACGAGACGCGGGTGGCGCTGACCACGCGGATCAACCCGTTCAAGCCGCGCTTCGCGAAGGAGGCGCCATTCCATTTCGAGTACTGGTATTCCTCCGAGGACCTCGAGCAAAAGCGGTGGGGCCGGATGAGCGTCTTTCCCCACACGGAGTACCAGGGCAAGCCGTCCTGGACCGAGGGCGAGCCCTACCGCCACGACAACGAGGTGCGGGTCAGCCTCGACACGCCGCTGGAACGGGGCACGCCGCTCGACATCGCGGCCGCCGCGGACCTGCCGGAGGGCTACCGGATGATCGTCGACCTGCCGAACGCGAAGGCGATGATCTGGCGGACCCCGTCCGGCCTGCGCGCCTATTCGCGCATGTGCCCGCACATGGCGATCGACCTCGCCGACGGCTACCACGACGGGCAGGAGGTGTTCTGCCCCGGTCACGGCATGGCCTTCGACGTTGAGACCGGCGATTCCTCCTGCGACGCGTTCAAGCTGCGCCAGTTCGACGCGACCGAGGAAGGCGGCCGCATCCTGCTCAGTCGGCGCGGCACGGACTGAGGCCGGGGCCGCCCGCCTTGTCCACGCTCCGGATCGCGATGGTGACGACGTTCTACCCGCCGTACAATTTCGGCGGGGACGGCATCTACGTGCAGCGGATGGCGCGGGCGCTGGCCCGGCGGGGGCACCATGTCGAGGTGATCCACGACACCGACGGTTACCGCGCCATGACCGGGCGCGATCCCGGCCCGGCGGAGCCCGATCCCGACGGCGTGGTCGTTCATGCGCTCGGCAGCCGGTTTCCCGGCCTCTCGGCGCTCAGGACGCAGCAGACCGGCCGCCCCGGGGCGCATGGCGCGCGGATCGCGGAGATCCTCGGGGACCGGTTCGACGTGATCCACTACCACAACATCTCGCTGATCGGCGGGCCGGGGGTCTGGCGTCTCGGCACCGGGCTGAAGCTTCACACCGCGCACGAACACTGGCTGGTCTGCCCGTCCCACATCCTCTGGCGCGACAACCGGGAGTTGTGCGACGCGCCGCGCTGCCTGACCTGCGTGGTGCGGCACGGGCGGCCGCCACAACTCTGGCGCGCGACCGGGCTGATCGAGCGCGAGGCGCACAACGTCGACGCCTTCCTGATGCTGAGCCGGTCGGCGGAGGCCAATCACCGCCGTTTCGGCTTCACCCCGCCGACGGAGGTGGTGCCGTCCTTCCTGCCCGACGTCCCGCCGCTGCCGCCGGCCGAGACCCCGGTGCATCCGCGGCCGTTCTTCCTGTTCGTCGGACGGCTGGAGATCATCAAGGGTCTTCAGGACGTGATCCCGGCCTTCACGCCCGACGTGCCGGCGGACCTGCTGATCGCGGGGTCGGGCAACTACGAACCGGAATTGCGGCGGCTTGCGGAGGGGCGGCCGAACGTGCGGTTTCTCGGGCACATGCGGCCCGACGACCTGCGCAGGCTCTATGCCGAGGCGCGTGCGGTCATCACGCCGTCGCGCTGCTACGAGGTCTTCCCGCTGGTGGTTCTGGAGGCGTTCCGCGAAGGCGCGCCGATCCTCGCCCGCGACCTCGGCCCCTACCCCGAGATCGTGGAGCAGTCCGGCGGCGGGCTGCTGTTCCGGGACGCCGACGATCTCGGCCGGTCGCTGGTCCGGCTCGCCCGCGACCCCGACCTCGCGAAGCGGATGGGGGCGGACGGGCGCCGTGCCTTCGACATGCGCTGGAGCGAGGGCGTGGCGCTCGGCGCCTATCTCGACCTGATCGACAGGCTCCGCGCCGGAAAGACCCCCGACGCGGCCTGATCCCCCGGCGGGCTCAGTTCGACTTCATCCGCCGGTAGGCCGCCGGGGTTGTGCCGCAATGACGCCGGAACTGCCGCGTCATGTGTTCCTGGTGCGAGAAGCCGCATTCGAAGGCGATTTCCGCGATCGGAAGATGGGTTTTCTCAAGAAGATCGCGCGCGACCTCGACCCGCAGCTTGATCAGGAACTGGTGCGGCGGCAGGCCCGTCCCGGCGCGGAATTCCCGCGCGAGATGGCTGGAACTGCGGTTGATGGCGTCGGCGATGTCCGACAGCCGGATCGGCTGGTCGAGGTTCTCGCGCATGTACTCGATTGCGTTCGAGACGATCGAGTTGAGCGACCCGCGCCGGGGCAGGACGCTTTGCTGCGACTGGAACTCGGCCCCGGAATAGGACCGGATCAGCTGCGCCGCGATGGCCTGGCTGAGGTAGTCGACATAGAGCGGCGTGCCGTCGTCGTCGTTCGACAGCGCCTCCGACACCGCGTCGAGCAATGCGCCGAGCGCGCGGTCGTTTTCCACGATGCCCGGTGTCACCGCGACCTTGTCGGGATCGCCCGACACCATCTGCGCGGCCACTTCGAGAAGCACCTCCCGGCGGATGTAGACGTGCAGCGTCTTCAGCCGCTCCCCCAGGCGGATCTGGAAATCCGCGCCGCCCGGAATGATGTGGATGCCGCCCGGCGGCACCACCCGGCTGAACCGGCTGCCGCCCGAGGCCCCGTGGATCTCCACCGGCCCGTCCTGGTGCCGGACGAGAAGGAAATCCTCGACCGCGCCGAAGCTGGCCTCGAACGGGCTTTCATCCTGGCGCGACGCGAACAGCGAGGTCCAGCCGAGCTCGCTGCTGCTGGCGTGGATCCGGTTGCTCGGCTGCGCGAGAATTCCGTGCGTCTGGTCGATGGCGAACGATTGTAGCGTCCTCATGCTGTCCTCCCTCAGCAACTGCCACGCCGCGGCAGACACTCCTAGGAGTGACGGGACACCGGGGCTTGCCACTCTCCTCCTAGCGGCTGGCATTTCTATCGAATTAAATACAATTTCCCCTATCTGCGTCAACAGGACGCATATCCCCAAGGGGACTATTTACCGATGGCGTCTCCCTTCCAGGGCCCGCTGCCGTCCTCCGGAAGCGCGTGGCCGATGCATCTCTGGTAGTATTCGCGGTAGATCGGTCGCTCCGCCTCGTCGCAGCGGTTCAGGAACGCGGTCTCGAAGGCGAAATCGAGGTCGCCGAACACCCGCGCGTTCTCGGCCCAGGCGATCACGGCGCGGGGGCTCATGACCACCGACACGTCGCCCGCGGCGAATCCGGTCCGGGTCTGCTCGGCCATCCGGACCATGCGGCGGACGAGCTCCACCTCCTCGTCCGACGACAGCCACGGAGCCCGCGCACGGACCACCGCGACCTCCTGCTCCTCCGGCAGGTAGTCGAGCCGCGAAATCACCGACCAGCGGTCGAGCTGCGCCTGGTTGAGCTGCTGCGTGCCGTGGTAGAGGCCCGACGCGTCCCCGAGGCCGACGGTGTTCGCCGTCGCGAAGAGCCGGAAGAACGGGTGCGGATGCAGGACCCGGTTCTGATCCAGGATCGTCAGCCGCCCCTCTGCCTCCAGCACGCGCTGGATCACGAACATCACGTCCGGCCGCCCGGCGTCGTATTCGTCCAGCACCAGCGCCACCGGCCGCTGGTAGCACCACGGCAGAAGGCCCTCGCGGTACTCCGTCACCTGCCGCCCCTCGCGCAGCACGATCGCGTCCTTGCCGATCAGGTCGATCCGGCTGACATGGCTGTCGAGGTTGATGCGGATGCAGGGCCAGTTCAGCCGCGCGGCGACCTGTTCGATATGGGTCGACTTGCCGGTGCCGTGGCGGCCCTGGATCAGCACCCGGCGGTCGTGCTCGAACCCGGCGAGGATCGCCATCGTCGTGGTCGGATCGAAGCGGTAGCCGGGATCGACCGGCGGCACCTGTTCCACCGTCTCGGCGAAGGCGGGAACCGTACCGTCGACGTCGATGCCGAAGGTCTCGCGGATCGGAACCCGGGCGTCGGGGCGGGCGATGTCGTCGATGCCGGTCATGGCGCGGGTGCCGCCAGCCGCATCTCGCCGTCGACGACCTCCACCGGCACGGGATCGAGCCAGCAGCGTTCGGCCGCCCCGGCAATCCCGTAGCCGTCCTCGATCCGGAACTCCGCGAAATGGGCGGAGCAGCGGATCCGGGTGCCGTCGTCGTTCATGAACCGGTCCGACTTGCGGTTGAGCGGCGAGGAATAATGCGGGCAGAGGTTGAGGTAGCCGTAGGCCGCCTGCCCCTTCCGCACCACGAACATCGAGAACACGGTGGTGCCGCGGCCGAAGACGTATTCCTTCGCGCCGCCATCGGCGATGTCCGACAGCGGGCCGAGCACCGTGCCCGGCATCGGCGCGCGCGGTCGGGTGCGCCAGAGAAATGGATCGGGCCGGGTCCGGGCGTCAGCCATCGCGCGCCGCGTCGGGCTGTCCGAGCCCCCAGAGAAACGGCCGGATCTCGACGGACCGGAACAGCCCCTGTTCCATGTAGGGGTCGCCGGACAGGAACGCCTCCACCGCGTCGCCGTCCGCCGCCTCGACCACAAGAAGCGTGCCGATCATCTCGTTGTCGCCGCCCAGGAGCGGGCCGCCGATATGCACCGTCACCGGGTGGTCGTGGGCGCGCAGGCGTTCGCGGTGCGCGGGGCGCAGCCGTTGCCGCAGGTCCTGCTTTCCGGGGGCGTCCATCGCGTAGACCGAGAAGTACGCCATCAGGGTTTCCGCCCTTCCCACGCCGCCTGCAGCATCTCGCGCACGCCGTCGCGGGAAACGGGGCGCGGATTGTAGTACGGGTTCTGGACGGCGAGATCGGCTGCCTTGTCGAGATCGGGCTCGGTCAGCCCAAAGTCCTTCAGCGACTTGAACCGCGCCGCCGACAGCGTCAGGCCGTAAAGCCCGGCGGGCCCGTCATCGGTGTCGAGCGCGCGGGCGACGGCGGCCATCGCCCCGGGCGCGGCCTCGCGGTTGTAGGCGGCCGAGTAGGGCAGCATCAGGCAGTGGATGTCGGCGTGGTTCAGGTCGAACGTGCCGCCGAGCGTGTGGCAGATCTTGTGGTGGATCGCCATGCCGACCGAGCCGAGGCAGGTGCCCGCCAGCCATGCACCGTAAAGACCCTGTTCGTAGGCGCCCGCCACGTCGCCCTGCCCGCTGGTGAAGACCGGGACGGCGGCGCCGAGCGCGCGGATCGACTCCTCGGCCATCATGCTGATGATCGGGTTGGTTTCCTGCGCGTAGAGCGCCTCGACCGAATGGGCGATGGCATTCAGCGCCGAGGGCCCCGCGATGTGCATCGGCAGCGTGTCGAGCAGGTCCGGGTCGTAGATCACCGTCTCGGGCAGCACCTTCGGATCGGTCAGGGTGGTCTTCTTTCCCGCCTCCGTCTGGCCGAGGATCGCGGTCATCTCGGACCCCGCGAAGGTGGTCGGCACCACGACCTGCGGCAGGTCGGTCCTGAGCGCGATGGCCTTCGACAGGCCGATGGTCGAGCCGCCGCCGATGGCGAGGCAGCCGTCGGCGCTGACCGACTGGACCGCCTGCATCGCGCTCTCGGTGACCGTGGTCGGCGTATGCTGCGCGGCACCCGGGTAGACGATCCCCGCCCTGCCCTCGATCTTCGCCGCGAACTCGCCCGCCGTCGCGGACTGGTCGGCGGTGGTGATGACGATCACGTTCTTCAAACCGAGCCGGTCGAGTTCATCGACCGTCCGGTTCCTCGCCCCGCGCCCGAAGATCACGCGGCCGGGTCGTGCGGTGTAGACGAAGTCCATCTCAGCGCTCGTAATGCGGCGGGATCTGCGCGTCGTAGTTGACCCAGACCGATTTCGGCTGCGTGTACTCGCGCATAACCTCGAACCCCATCTCGCGGCCATAGCCGCTTTCGCCGAAGCCGCCAAAGGGGCTGCCGGGGTGGACCACCTTGTAGCAGTTGATCCAGACCATGCCGGCGTGGATGTCGCGGGCGAACTTGTGCGCGCGCGGCAGGTTCCGGGTCCAGAGGCCGGAGCCGAGGCCGTAGGCGGTATCGTTGGCGAGCGCCAGCGCCTCGTCGTCGTCGGAGAAGGTCATGACGGTGGCGAAGGGGCCGAAGACCTCCTCGCGCGCGACGCGGTCGCCGGGCTTCGCCTTCACGATGGTCGGCTCGACGAAGCAGCCCTTCGACAGTGCCTCGGCTTCCGGCGCCTTGCCGCCGGTGATGACCTCGCCGCCCTGATCCACCGCGATCTTGGAGAACTCCAGAACCCGTTCCTGGTGCATCTTCGACGTCAGCGGGCCCATCTCCGTCGCCGGGTCCAGCGGGTCGCCGAGCCGGATCGACTTCGCGAAACCTGCGAACTTTTCGAGGAACTCGTCGGCGATCTTCTCGTGCAAGAGGATGCGGGACCCGGCGATGCAGGCCTGGCCCTGGTTGTGGAAGATCCCGAAGGCCGAGCCGCCGATGGCCGCGGGGATCACCGCGTCCTCGAACACGATGTTCGGCCCCTTGCCGCCAAGCTCGAGCTGCACCTTCTTCAGGTTGCCCGCGCTCGCCTCGACCACGCGGCGGCCGGTGGCGGTCGATCCGGTGAAAGCGATCTTGCCGACATCCGGGTGTTCCGCCAGCCGCTGACCGGCGATATGGCCGTATCCCGGCACCACGTTCACGACGCCCGCCGGGATGCCGACCTCGTGCATCAGCTCCGCGATCCGGAGCGTCGAGAGCGGCGTCAGTTCCGACGGCTTGATGACGATGGCGTTCCCGGCGGCGAGCGCGGGGGCCATCTTCCACGACGTGAACATGAGCGGGAAGTTCCACGGCACGATCTGCCCGACAACGCCGATGGGCTCCCGCTGCACGTAGTTCAGCATCCCGGGATAGACCGGGGGCAGGAAGCCCTCGACCTTGTCGGCCATGCCGCCGAAGTAGCGGAAACACGCCGCCGTGCGCGGCACGTCGAGCTTGCGGGCATCGCGGACCGGGTGACCGGTATCCCGGGCCTCGAGCTCGATCAGTTCCTCGGTGCACTCCTCGATCCGGTCGGCGAGCTTCAGGATCAGCCGCCCCCGGTCTGAGGCGTTCATCCGGCCCCAAACCGGCGCGGCCGCCTTCGCCGCCTCGACCGCGCGGTCGATGTCCTCGGCCCGGCCCTCGGCGATCTCGCAGAGTTCCGAGTTGTCGTATGGGTTCAGCACCGGGATCGTCGCGCCCGCGATGCCGTCGACCCATTCGCCGCCGATGAACAGCTTGTTCTGGAACGCCTTCTTCAGCATCCGCGCCTCTCGTGCTGCGGCGCGGGGGCCGATGCCTCCGCGCCTGTCCGTTCAGAAATCGACCGAAACCGACGGCGCCTTGCCGTCGCGGATCAGCTCGGGGATCTTGGGGCTGCCGTTCTCCCACACCAGGAGCATCGACCGCTTGGCGGAAAAGCCCTGGTGGCGGATGTCGGCGGGCATGCAGCAGCAGTCGCCGGCCTTCGCCGTGACCACGGCCTTGGGCCGCCCGGTATCGCCGTCCTTGATGTTCCAGGTGATCTCGTCGGTAAGCTGGATGAACCACTCGCAGCGGTCGTTCCCATGCTCCACCGGCAGGATGTATTCCTCGGATGTCGGGCAGAACAGGCTGTCCTTCACCACCGAGCAGACGCTCGGGTTCCAGGTCACGTCGGAGCGGCTGAGATAGCCGAAGAGGTTGAACGCCGAGACCTCGTGCTCGAAGCCGGGTTCGGCATGGACCTCGGGCTGATCCTGTTCCACGTCCGCGAACATGCGGTTGACCGGGTAGCCGTTTTCGTCGGTCCGGACCGGGGTATCGCCGGGCAGGCCGACCATGCGGCGCGCGGTGACGCGCTCGCGGCTCACGGCCTCGTCGTTGTCGCCGTTCTTCACGCCCCAGGGCACGCCGGTCTCCATCGGCGCGGCGAAGGGGTCGTAGCCCTCGTTGGTCCAGTCGCTGACCATCTCCTTGAAGATTTCCATCAGCTGGTCGGCCTTGAACCGTTCCACGAAGTCGCGGCCGGCCTTCGTGTAGGCCTCGTTCGTGGCGCCGATGAACATGTCCACCTCGCCGTAGAAGTTCGTCGTCCCGAACACCTGGTCGAAGTTCACGGTGCCGTAGAAGAAGCCCCAGGCCACGTCGCGCATCAGCGCCCGCAGGAAGGCATCGACCGGCATCTGGTGGGTCGCCTTCGGGCATTCGAGATAGACGAAGTACTCGTCCCGGCGGAACTTGAACGACCCCGCGCGGAAGCTCTTGTAGCCGGTGAAGTTGTCGGCCGGATCGACCTGGAAATCGGAAGTGATGGGCAGACCGCGCGGGTTGCTGATCTGCTCCTGCCCGTCGAGGGCCTCGGCCTTCATCGCCATTGCTTGTCTCCTCGTCGTTTCAGTCAGGCTTCGGTCTGACAGATCTCGGCCCACCGGTGCACGGTGACCGGGCCGTCGATCGTCTGGATGATGATGGTGCAGTCCTCGTCCGCCGAGAACCGGTAGGCGGCGCCCACGGGCAGCATCGCCATGTGGCCGCGGCCGAGCACGACGTAGCCCATGTTCTTTCCCTCGGGGTCGCCCGACAGCTGGTGCGCGCCCTCGCTTTCGGGATCCACCACCGCGTCGGGATCGTCGAGCTTGACGAAGTCGACGCGGCACTTGCCGTCCATCGACAGCACGAATTCGTCGTGGGCGGCCGTGTACCAGGGCGAGATGCCCTTGGCGCGCACGCTTTCGATCACGTATTCGAAGTTCTTCGCGACGGCGACCCGTTCCCATGGCTGCGCCTTCGCGGCGGCCTCGAACAGGTTCGAGAAGACGTAGCGCTTGGGGTCGTCGTCGATGATTCCGACCTTGCCCTTCTTGTAGTCGTGCAGGGACCCGAAATCGGTTGTGTACTGAGTCATGGCAGGCTCCGGATGTCGTCGGCTGATGCAAGCGTAGACCCGCCCCGGAACGCCAACCTGCACATTCGGAGCAAATCTCTGTCCAATCTCGGAAGTGCCGCGACGGAGCCTTTTCGGACCCGCCATCGGGGCCTATCGTCGGGCCCGCGAAACGACTGCGAAGGGGGTGGCCTTGGCCGGTCCGGAGACGATCCGCTCGACGATCCAGAAGCGTGACGCCAAGGGGCGCGTGCGCCACGGCGCGGAATGGCTGGCGCTGTGGTCCGACCCGGACTCGATGAAGACCCGCGAGGAACGCGGCGCGGACCGGGAAATCAACCGGATGCGGCGCGACCTGGCGCGGCGGCTGGCGGCGGCGGGGCGCGGTCTGTCCGATGACGCGGGCCTCCAGGTCTCGCTGGAGACGGTGGCCGAGGCCGCGGGGCTCGACCTGTCGCGCGACATCGGGTCCGAGGAGATGTCGATCCTGCGCGGCCAGGTCGACGACATCGCGCTGTTCCTGCGCCACCACGACGCCGACCTGCACCGCGACTTCCGTCCCGCGGATGCCCACACCGCGCGGCTCTTCGACCTGCTGGAACGCCTGCGCTGCGGGGCGCTCGGGGCGCTGCGTTATCCCGGCGTCGCCGACAACCTCGTCGCCGCGCACCGCGCCCGGCTCGCGCGGCTCGATCTCGACCAGGCCCACCTCGCCTCGCTGGTGCCGCTGGCCGAGGCGCTGCGGATGGTGGTCCGGGACGAGTTGACCGGGCGCGGCGACCCGTCCATCGCCGGCTCGGGCTTCTGGATGTGGGACCGCTGGCTGCGCGACCGGGTCAGCCCGGAACTCGCCGCGCTGGCGGCGGCGAAGGCGTCCCAGTCCGACTACGCCCGCGCCGCGCTGGCGCTGATCGCCGCCGCCTTCGACGCGCTCCAGGGCCGGGCCGAGGGGCCGGTGCGCCGCGCGCCGACACCTGCGGAGGGTTCCGGCACGGACGGCGCCGGCGACGCGGCCGAGGGCGAGGACATCCAGCCCGGTGACGCGCTCTTCGCAGACGACCTGCCCGAGATCGCGCGGGAGTTGCTGACGGCGGCGGCGCGCGACGACGACCCGCCCTACCGGGTCTTCACCACCGAGTACGACGTGGTCGAGCGCGCCGCCGAGATCGGCCGCGCCGCCGACCTGCGCGATGCCCGCCGCAAGCTGGAGGACCGGCGCGCCGCCTACCGGCGCGAGCTGTCGCATCTCGTGGTGCAGCTTCAGCGCCGCCTGATGGCCCTGCAGCAGCGCAGCTGGCGCTTCGATCTGGAGGAAGGGATGATCGACGCCGCGCGGCTCGACCGGGTGATCGTGAACCCTGGCTTCGCCGATGCCTACAAGGCCGAGGAGGAAAGCAGCTTCCGCGATACCGCGGTGACGTTACTGATCGACAATTCCGGCTCCATGCGCGGCAAGCCGATCGAGCTTGCCTGCATCGCCACCGACATGGTTGCCGCGGCGCTGGAACGCTGCGGGGTGGCGATCGAGGTGCTCGGCTTCACCACGACGGATTGGCGCGGGGGCCAGCCTGCGAAGGACTGGGCGCGCGCCGGGAAACCGGGAAATCCCGGTCGTCTCAATGCCTTGCGGCACGTCGTTTACAAGGCCGCGGACGAGCCTCTGCGGCGCGCGAGGGACGCGATGTGCCTGATGCTGTCGGGCGACGTGCTGAAGGAGAACATCGACGGCGAGGCGCTGGCCTGGGCCGCGCGGCGGCTGTCGGCCCGGCCCGAGGCGCGGCGCGTGCTGATCGTGGTGTCGGACGGCACACCGGTCGACGAGGCGACGCTGAAGGCCAACGACGACCCGCGGATCCTCGACCACCACCTGCGCGACGTGATCGCGGGGATCGAGCGCGGCGGCCAGATCGAACTCGCCGCGCTCGGCATCAAGCACGACGTGTCGCGCTACTACCGCCACGCCGTGGAGGTGTCCCGCGTCGAGGACCTGGGGCCGCGGCTGGTGGCGATGCTCGACACGATGGTGGCCCGCTGACGCCCGCCACCCCGCGCACGGATCGTGCAGACCGCGCGCCGACGGTGCAGGACGCCGGTCGCCGCGCGGGGAAGGCTGGCGGACGGGAGGATTGCCCATGTTCCGCACGCTCGCGCTCGCCACAGCCCTTCTCGTCCCGTCCCTCGCCACGGCGCAGGACGCGCCCGGTGACATCGCCGCCGCCCGCCGGGCACAGATGTCGGCGATGCAGCTTCTGGCCTACCACGCCGCCGACGAGGGGGCTGGCACGGACGAGACGACCTTCTACCGGCTGACAGAGGAGGCGACGGCGATCGCGGCGATCCTGGCGGGCCTGCCCGCGCTGTTCCCCGATGGCAGCGGCCCCGCGGACCTGCCCGAGGGCGCGACGCAGGCCGCCCCGGCGGTGTGGGAGGACCGCGACGGCTTTCTCGCCGCGCTCGGAACCGCCCGCGAGGCTGCCGAAGCCGCCGCCTTCGCCGCCGATCCCGCGGCGTTCATGGCGGCGATGGACGACCTCGATGCCGCCTGCTCCGCCTGCCACGCGGAGTACCTCGCCTACGACCCCTTTGCCGCCCTTCCCGGCGGCAACTGACGCAGACCCGCGACCGCAGACAGCGCGCCGCCCACGAGCAGTATCTTCCAGACCGGCGCGAGCCCGAGCGACAGGCTGAAGTTCCAGCGCAGCGTCGCCACCGGGTCGGTGTCGAGCAGGATCGCCGGGATCGCGGCCTCGGACAGCATCGCCGACAGCGCGGAGCCCGCCGTGAGCGCAAGCAGCGCGGCGGGATCCGTCCCGCGGCCGCGCCGGTCGAGCCACCGCCAGCCCATCAGCCAGAGATACGCCCCGAGGGCGAGGAACGGCAGCCCGCCGTAGGATCCGGGCGAAAGGATGAAATGCGCGACGGCAAGCGCGGTCAGGACGTAGGTGCCCCGGTGCAGCCGCTTCCACCCGGCCCGACCCATGCGCCGCATCGCCCCGTCGAAGGAGGTCGCGCCGAGCGCCGCGAGACCGACGAGCGACAGGAAGGCCAGGACCAGGGACAGGCGGGTGAAGGTCTCCGCCAGCACGGCGCCGATGTCCCAGAACCGGAGCCAGGCGAAGAAGCCGAGATGCGCGAGCGTGTAGACAAGCGCCGCGACGCCCACCATCCGCCGCACCTGCGCGAGCCTCGGGCGGCCGAGGATGACGGCAAGCGGCGTGACCGCGAGGCTCGCCAGCAGGACCACCATCGCCCAGACGCCCGACCAGTAGGTCAGGTCGCCCTGCGGGACCAACCAGACGCCCGACCGCCACCACCACGCCATCCATGCGGCGGGCCAGAGCAGCGCGGCGAACACCGCGGCGCGAAGCGGCGATACCGCGCCGCGGGCATCCGTCCACGGAAGCCAGGCGAAGATGGTCGCGCGCATGTCCGATCCTCCCGGCCCGCAGCGTCGGCCCCGCCCGGAAGCCGGTCCTGCCCGAATCGGTGGCGGCTTCGTGCAGGGAAGCCCCGCGCGATTGCGGGACAACAGCCGGGACAGGCCGGGGGAGCGGCCCAAGGGGAGAGACCACGATGCGCATGATCCTGACCACCGCCACGGCCCTTGCCGCCGTCCTGTCATGCCCCGACGGGGCCCGGGCCCAGGACGCGGCGATGACCGCGCTGACCTCGCACGAGGATGCGACCATCGCCCGCCGGCTCCTTATGAACGCGATCGGCGCGAACAACGACGCGATCCACGACATGCTGGATGGCGTGATCGAGAACGACCCCTACGTTCTCGAAGGCCGGCTCGCCGCGATCTCCGCGATGATGCGGGCGTTTCCGGGGCTCTACCGGGCCGAGCCGAACCCCTATTCGGAGGACGCCGCGGAGGCCGACCCTTTCACTGTCTCGCTGGCCCTACCCTCGGTCTGGGAGGACTTCGAGGGGTTCGAGGCGCTGGCGCTCGACGCGTGGCAGACCGCGCTCGACGCCTCGATCGCGCCAAGGGACGAGGTGCTGGAGCTCGTCGAGGTGCTGGAATCGCAGTGCGAGAGCTGCCACGCGGCCTACCGGGTGGAGTTCGAATTCTTCGACTTCGACAGCCTGCCCGCGCCCGACGCGGACTGAGTTTCGACTGCAACGATTGATTCAGACAAATGCGGGCGGCCCCGTGCAGGCACCGCGCGAAACCGACGCCTAGCCTCCCAAGACACTGGAACAGGCCGCCGCATCCGCGGCGATACCCATTTCGGGAGGAGGACAGATGACACTCAGAAACACGTTCGCATCGCTCGGCACCGCCGCGGTGCTGGCGACCGGCGCGGCGACCACCGCTCTGGCCCAGGGCCTGCCGGACCTGGTGCCGCCGCCGCGCACCTTCGCCAACTCGACGGAGCATTACCAGTTCCTGCTCGACATGTACGACGGCGGGACAGAGCACACCTACGAAACGGTGCCGACATGGGAGGGCCTGTGGGAGGCAGGGCCGAACAACGTCGCGCTCCGCGGCCCGAACTCGGTGTTCTTCGAGGAAGGCACGCAGCCGCGCGGCCTGGCCGCCGGCGGCACGATCCGCGAAGGCGTGCTGTCCGAGGAATACCACGCCGCCTTCGTCCAGCGCCGCGAGGCGATGGAGGAGTTCAACGAACAGCCCTACGACCGCCTGACCACCTGCGAACCGGCCGGGATGCCGCGCTGGCTGCTGGAACCCTACGTGCGGGAATGGGTCAACACGCCGGACCAGGCGTGGTGGATGAACGACCTCGCCAACGACACCCGCCGCATCTACATCGGCGCAGACGCGGAACACGTGAACATCGAGGGCACGCACTTCCCGAACGGCGACTCGATCGGCTTCTGGGCCGGGGAACACCTCGTGGTCCACACCGTCGACGTCTGGCCGATGGACTACTTCCGCGGCTACCCGCCGACGTCGAACCAGTTCGAGGCGGTCGAGGTCTACCACATGGAGACCCTGCCGAACGGCACGCAGCGGATCGTCATGCAGGGCACGTTCTACGACGAGCTCGGCCTCGCCGAACCGATCGACGTGGTCTACACGTGGCGCCGCGCGATGCAACTCGAGTCCGTGGACTACCGCATCCGCCACTGGGAATGCGAAAGCAACTCGCAGACGCGGCTGGCCGCGGACGGACGGACCACCGCCTTCGCGGTTCCGGGCGAGGCGGAATACAACGACATCCGCGGCGCCGACATCCGGCTCCGGGCGCCGGACCTGCCCGCGGACCTCTCGGGCCAGACCCGTGACCCCGACGCCGCCGACTTCTCCAACATGTCGCTCGACGCCGCGCTCGGCGGCGGCAACTGACCGGAAGGAAGGGATACCATGAAAAAGGGACTTTCGATCGTTGCGGGCCTGGCCGCCTGCGCCATTGCAACCGCGGCCGTCGCCCACCACAGCTTCTCGATGTTCGACCCCTCGCGCGAGGAAGTCGTGCGCGGCACCGTGGTGCAGTGGAGCTTCAACAGCCCGCACACCCTGCTCTACATCGAGGACGAGAGCGGCCAGAACTGGGTGTTCGAGGGCAATGCACCGCCCTCCGCGCTCGGCCGGACGCCGTCGATCAGCGGCGACACCTTCACGCCCGGCGAGGACGTGGTGGTGATCCACTGCCCGCTCCGCGACGGCCGCAACGGCGGCGGCGTGGGCCTCGTGATCGACAGCGACGGCACGGTCTACAACCCCTCCGACGCCGGCTGCAGCGCCAACCAGCGCGAGGCCGAGTGGCCGGAATGGGTCGAGGCCGGCTACACCTCCAAGGCCGAGGCCGAGGAAGCGACCGGCACCGGGGATTCCCAGTGATCCGGGCCTGAGCCCGACACCTGCACCGACGCCCGGCGCGCATCCCGCGCCGGGCGTTCTCGAAAGAAACGGAGATCACCGCCATGCAGGCCTTCGCCGAATGGATCGCCACCACCGGTCTCAGCCGGTCGCTCGCCGGGACCGGGTGGGCGGTTCCGACGCTTCAGACCATCCATATCCTCGCCATCTCGGTCCTGTTCTCCGCCGTGGTGATGATCGACCTGCGCATCCTCGGCTGGACCGGAAAGGGCCAAACGATCGGCCAGACGCTGAAGCGGTTCGCGCCGTGGTTCTGGGGCGCGATCGTCGTTCTGGCGTGCACCGGGGCGCTGATGATCGTGACCGAGCCGGTGCGCGAGCTGATGGCGCTGTCGTTCTGGATCAAGATGGTCCTGCTCGCCGGCGGCATCGCGATCGCGATCAGCCTTCACCGCCACGTCCGCGGCAACGCGCTGCTCTACGACGGCGAGGAGACCTCTCCCGCGACGGTCCGCAAGTGGGCCTGGGCGGTGCTGGCGGTCTGGGTCGCGATCATCTTCATGGGCCGCTTCATCGCCTACGATCCGCAGATCTGGGGCGCCTGGTCGCCGATCAACTGACCTGACCACCCCGCCCGCCACGCGCGGGCACCAAAAGCGCCTGGGCCGGGACGTTCGTCCCGGCCTTTTCCTGTCCGGTGGCTCGGCAGTGGCACGCGAGGCCGATGGACCTTGCCGGTCGATCCCGCCCCCGTCGGCTCCCCACCTGCCGGCGCCACTCCCCGCATCGAGCTGTCGCAGTTTGCCCCCGGCGTCTCCCACCGACGCCCGCACGTCCTGACCTGTCCACGATGCCGACACCGGCGGGGCCGACCAAGCCCCCCCAAAAAGCAATGGCCGCGACCCGGGGAGGGTCGCGGCCATGCCGGTCGCTGACAGGGAGAGAGGTGTCAGGACCCGCCGGAGATCGCCGCCTGCATGTACGCGGGAACCTCCATGACCTCGGCCCCGTCCGGGCTGAAGACCATGATCTGCGGGTTCGCCGGGTCGAAGGCGGGCCATTCCGGCATGCCCTCTGCGCTCGGCACACCGTCGCGCGCGAAGCTGGTCCAGGCTTCCGACATCATGTCGGCAAGCGCCTGGCGCTCCGGCGTTACCTCGCCGTTCATGCGGGTCGAGATGTCGAGGTTGTCGAACACGTAGCCGATTTCCAGCGTGTGGGGGCTCATCAGCCCGCGCACGTCGGTCAGCCCGGCGAAGTGGTAGACATAGGCCGGCGCGCCGCCCTGTTCCGCCTTCAGTGTCGCGATGTGGATCGCCTCGGCGCCGCGGTCGGCATCGGCACGGATCTGGAAGTAGAGCTGGTTGGCGTCCACGTCCGGGAAGGCCGCGCGGTACTGCTCCGCGAGATCCTCCGCCACCGCCGGGTCGAGCCCGCCGTTCTCGGCCAGGAGCGGCACGAGATCGTCGTCGCTCGTCACCACCTCGGGTCCCTCGAAGAAGGTGTCCTCGGTGAGGTTCCAGCCGAGCATCACGGGCACGTCCGCGGACACTTCCGGCGCGTCCGGCGACCACGGGTGCCGCGGCAGGATCTCGCCGTCGACCCAGGGGCCGGAGCCGCGGAAGTTGGCCATGACGTCGCCCATCGCCGCGGTCGACAGCGCCGAGGGATCCTCGGCCGTCGCGCCGAGCGCCTCGGCGAGACCGGCCGCCTGTTCCGCCCGCTGTTCGGGCGAGGCCGCCTGGATCACGGCGCCCGACTGCGCCACCACGCGGTGGAACAGGCCGTCCGCCGACGGCATCGCCATCAGCGTCGTCACCTTGCCCGCACCGCCGGATTCGCCGAACACGGTCACGTTGTTCGGGTCGCCGCCGAAGCGCTCGATGTTGTCGCGGATCCATTCCAGCGACTGCACGATGTCCTGCATCCCCGCGTTCGCGTCACCCGCCCGCGCCGGGTCGAGATCCGCGAAGTTGGAATAGCCGAACACGTTCAGCCGGTGGTTCGTGGTGATCACGACCACGTCCTGGTTGGCGGCGAGGTTGGTGCCGTCGTAACGGAACGACCCACCGGAGCCGGCATTGAAGCCGCCACCGTGGTGCCAGACCATCACCGGACGCGCACCGCCGTCGTCGAGCGCCGGGGTCCAGATGTTCAGGACCAGGCAATCCTCGCCGATCGGCGACATGTCGAGGTCGAGCCCCTCTTCGGGCGCGAGCCGCGGCGGGTAGCCCGGACCGGCGCAGGGGTCGCCCACCTGCGTCGCCGCGCGGATCGCCTGGCCCGAGGGGCTGTTGCTGTCGGCCCAGGGCACGACGGGCGTAGGGGCGCGGAAGCGGTTCTCTCCGTCGGTCGGGCCGCCGTAGGGCACGCCGAGAAAGACGAAGATGTCCTCGTTCCGGTCGCTCATCAGGCCCCGGATCGGCCCGGCGGCGGTATCCGCCACCGGGCCTTCCTGGGCCATCGCGGGCGCCGCGAACGCGCAGATCAGCGCGGCGGCGGTGCCCTTCAGGATGGCTTTCTTCATGGTTGCTCCTAAGGGATGGGGCGGGCCGGGATCACTCGGCCGCCGCTTCGATGAGTTCGACGTTGCCGAACTCGTTCTCCTTGGTCAGGTTGCGCGAGGCCGCGAGATCGCCGGCCGGGCGCCCGTCGCGCAGCGGGTGCGTCACGATCTGCACCTCGTCGCCGGGTTCCCAGTAGTTCGGGCTCACCCCCACGCGGCGGAGCCGGGGCGGCGCCGCCAGCTCGAAGCCCCACTCGGTCGTCGTGCCGTCCTCGTTGCGGACGTCGACGTAGAGCCAGGAATGCGGGTTCAGGTAGTCGAACCGCGTCACCGTGCCCTCGAGCTGGAGGTTGATCTCGTCGTCGAACATCGCCGCCGAGTGGTGCGCCGAGGCCGGCTGCGGAAGCTCGGTCATCGTCGCCACCGCCGCGATCGCGGCAATCGTCGTTATCTTCTTCATGTCGCTGTCTCCCTTCGTGCAGCGGTCACTGGTGGACGTAATTGGCGTCGAACCAGAAATCCGGTTCGGTGATCGGCGGCCGTTCGCCTGGGGCGTACTGGCTGATCACGCCGTTCTCGGTCATGTACCAGTTGGACCCCTCGACGCAGTCCCAGCTGTGGATCCAGTTGATCTCGCGCTCTTCCTGGTTGGTCTCGAGCTCCCGGTAGTAGGCGATCACCGTGTGCCAGGGCTCCACGAAGGTCGGGTCGTACATGGTCAGCTCGATCTCGATCCGGGCGTTCGGATCGGGGGTGGCGCCGAGCGTGTTGATCGGGATCTCGGTGCCTTCGGGATCGACGAAGCGGAACCGCTCGATGGTTTCCATCTGGTCGGTCTGCCGCGGCATGTTGCGCTGCAGGATGCCTTCCTTCACGCCCACGGTGTAGACGTTGAGGATATCGCCGTCCCAGAACCCGATGGAGCTTCCGAGCCAGCTGGATTCCAGCCATTCCTCGGAAGGATGTTCCCGGTCGAGGTAGATGTGGCGCAGCTGGTTGACCATCTGGCTGTAGAGCGCGACCCGGCCCGGCTGGAACAGGAACTCCCGGTAGCCATACTCGGTATGAGAGCGCGGGAAGTTCGGTTGCAGGCAGAACGAGATCGGGTCGATGGCATGGTCGTCGAGCCAGAGCTGGCTGTCGGACATGAACACCTCACGGGCCTCGGGCGTCAGCCGCGCGGCCATGCCCTCGCGGATGGAGTTGCGCCCGACGATGGCGATCTCGCCGGTGTTGTTCTCGGTCCCCCAGGACCCGGCCCATTGCTCCATGATCTCGGGCGGGGTCTCGGTCGAGTAGGTGCCGCGCTCCTGCGCGGAGGACACCAGGGCCTCCCAGTGCGCGGCCGCGCTCTCGTAGCCGCAGGGGCCGCCGGGCAGCTCGTAGGAGCCCCAGACGGTGACGAAGTCGCGGCTGGCCGAAACCGACTGCTCGGTGCCCAGGTCCGGGTACTGTTCGGAGAGCGGCGTGCAGTCGCCCGCGCCCCCCGCATCGGTGCCGGCCGCCGTGTCCTGCGCCAGCGCGGGCGTCATCACGCCGGCGGTGGTCAGCAGGAAAGCCGCGAGGCCGGATAGAACGCTCCGCTTCATGGTTTCCTCCCTTGGAAATGGTCGTTCACGCAGCCTGAGCGTAGTCCGCGGCGCCGCGCCCTGCCCTGCACGTTCGGCGCGATTCCATGCACGGATTCCACTGTTTTTCACATTATTGTCATATGCTTACGTGGAAAACGCCGAGGCCGGCGCCACGGCGGGCGCCGGTCCCTCGAACCGTCATTTTCGCGGGCCTAGTCGCTGCCGGTGGACAGCGATGCGCGGCCCGATGCCCGGTCCTGGCGATAGACCTCGTGGCAGGCCTCGCACTGGCTTTCGAGCTCCTCGATCAGCGCGATCACCACGTCGTCGTCATGGGCGAGCGAGGCTTCCAGCGCGGTCATCGAGGCCTCCTGCGCGAGCGCGTAAAAACCCTCGAAATCCTCCCAGGCCGCTGCGGTCGAAAGCGACACGGAGGCGGCGTCCTCGGCCTCCCGCGCCTCGCTCCAGATGTCGGTGCCGGGGTGGTAGAGATGCGGGAAGGCAAACAGCATCGACGACATCGCGTCGAGTCGCGCGCGGACCGAAACGCCGTCCCATTCGAAGTGGCCGTCGACGCTGTCGTGCAGGAAATCGTTGTTCCGCCCGATCGTGTCCATGAGGATGCGGCGGGCCTCCAGCATCTCCGCCGGGCGGGTCTCGCCGGTCATGTAGGGCGCCGGATCCTGCGCGTGGACACCGGCCGCGCCGGCAAGCGCGATCCCGGCTGCCGCGCAGCCGCAAGCAAGCGCATTCCGCACCTCGAACCTCCCTCCGAATCCTCTCTCTTCCTGTCAAACTGACATCGCAGGCCCGCCCCCGCCTGCACCGGCGGACCCCCGATCTGCCCAAAATCGCCATCGCGGCACCCGTCTCCGCGATTTTCGGCAGCAGATTGCGCCGGAACGTGCAGAACAGCCGCGCCGCGCTTTGCCACCATCGCGGAAACACGCAAACGACGCGCGGAACGGGGACACGATGGATCTGGAAAGCTTCCTGCAATCGCTGCAACAGGGCGGCCTGTCGCAATTCATCCAGCTCTCGGCCTGGGCGTTCCCGGTGATCGAGTCGATCCACGTCGTGTCGATCACGCTGGTGTTCGGCGTCATCGCCATCGTCGACCTGCGCCTGCTCGGCGTCGCGTCGGTGTCGCGCCGGGTGTCGGAGGTCGCGCGCGACTGCCTGCCGCTGACCTGGGTGTTCTTCGCCCTCGCCGTCTTCACCGGGCTCCTGATGTTCGTCACCAATGCGCCGGTCTACTTCGACAACACCTGGTTCCGCTGGAAGATGCTGTTCATCGCGCTCGCGGGCGTGAACATGCTGATCTTCGAGCTCATCACCGCGCGGTCGATGCCGGTCTGGGACGATGGCTCGGTCTCGGTTCCGGGGCCCGGGAAACTGGCGGGGCTGCTGTCGATCGGGTTCTGGATCGCGGTGATCCTGTGCGGCCGGATGATCGGCTTCACGCTCTACGCGCTGCCGTTCTAGCACCGCGCCGGGCGAACCGGCGCGACGCCTTCAGTCGACCCGCTGGAACTCGATCACGCCCGGCGCAAGCTCGTAGAACCCGGCGAGGTGCAGGGTCACTTCCACCGGCTCGAACCCGTCGTTGCGGAAGAACCAGCCGTGGATGCCGTCGATCGGCGCGGTCAGCCGGCCCTGCGACGCGGTCCCTTCGTCGGCGATGTAGTCCATCACGGTCATCTGCTCGCCGTCCTCGGCGAGGGTGTGGCCGTGGAACTCGTACCAGAGCGGGCGGTCCGCTTCCCACCGGTAGACCACGTCGTCACCGGAGGCGACCGTGATCTTGTATTCGACCTGCCCCCAGTTCTCCGCCATCCCGCCGACGCGGATGGTGACGGTATCCTCGCGCCAGGCCGTCGCGGGCCGGGTCGCCACCTCGGGCGGGGCCGAAAGCCGGGTCTCGACCACGAACTCGGGCGGTTCGGACAGGGCGAGGATGCCGGTCGCGGCACCGAAGCCGGTGGGATCCACGCCGTATTCCGCCGGCAGGACCGCCAGCACCACGACCGCGAGCGCGGCGGCGGCGGAGCCCGCGGTGTAGGCGGCGAGCCGGCCGGGTGCGGGGTGGGTGATTTCCGTCGTCGTCATGCCGCCGCCCTTTCGATGAAGTACCCGCCGAGCTGAAAGAAGCAGAGCCCGAAGCCGAGCGCCATCAGCACCACGTTCGCCGCGACCGCCTGCCCGGCGAAGCGCGGGCTCGCGCGCCAGAGGGTGATCGCCGCGAGGATCAGGCTCAGCGCGATGAGCTGCCCGATTTCGACCCCGAGGTTGAACGACAGGATGTTGCCGATCAGCCCGTCGCCCGAAAGCGCCACGTCCTGCAGTTTCGTCGCGAGGCCGAAGCCGTGGACGAGGCCGAAGCCGAGCACGGCGGCGCGGGTGTCGTAATGCCTGAGACCCCGGAACGCGCCGAGGTTGTCGAGCGCCTTCCACACCACCGACAGACCCACCACCGCGTCGACCAGGTAGGGCGACAGGTGGAGCCCGCCGAGCACCCCGAAGAGCAGGGTCAGCGAATGGCCGATGGAGAACATCGTGACGTAGAGCGCCACGTCGCGCAGGCGGTAGAGGAAGAACACCACGCCCGCGAGGAACAGGAGGTGATCGTAGCCGGTCACCATGTGTTTCGCGCCGAGGTAGAGCCACGGCCCCACGGCGAGGCCCGATGCGCCCGCCATCCACTCCGCGTCGCCGCCCGCCACCCCGTGCGCCGCCGCCGGACCGGCAGCGAGCGAGAACAGGAGGAGGAGCGCGGCCCGAGCCATCGTCAGCGCGGCTTCGACAGGCCGAAGCGATGGTCGAGCCGGTACCAGTCGGCGTCGAGCCTGCGCCCCCCCGGCCCCTCGCCCGCGGGCTGGCGCACCGGCGCGACGATCAGGCTGTCCTTGACCCCGAACACCGCGTCGCTGTCGAGGTAGGTGTCACCGTCGATGAAAAGATGGGTCACGAGCGTCTGGAAGCCCTCGGCGGCGATCATGAAATGGACATGGGCCGGTCGCCACGGGTGGCGGCCCGTGGCCTTCAGCATGTCGCCCACCGGGCCGTCGTCAGGAATCGGGTAGGCCGATGGCAGGATCGACCACAGCCTGAACCGGCCCTCCGCGTCGGTGACGAAACGGGCGCGCAGGTCGGCTTCCGCCCCCGGTTTCTGCACGTCGTAATAGCCGTCGTCGTCGGATTGCCAGACATCGACCGTGGACCCGGCGAGCGGTGTTCCGGCGGCGTCCGTCACCTGGCCGTCGATCCACATCGGTTCGCCCGCCTCGCCGCCCGATATGTCGGCCCCGTCCGGCCGGACCGGCGGGTTGTCGACGTAGAACGGCCCCAGGACCGTGGTCTGGGTCGCGCCCTCCTCCGTCGGGTGGTTGATCGCGTCGATCAGCATCGACAGGCCGAGCGTGTCCGACAGCAGGATGAATTCCTGCCGCTTGTCGTCGCACATCTGCCCGGTGCGGGTCAGGAAGCCGACCGCGCGTTCCCATTCCGGGATCGTCAGTTGCACGTCGCGGGCGAAATCGTGCAGGTGGCGCGTCAGGCTCTGCATGATCTCGCGCAGGCGCGGGTCGGGCGTGGCGGCGAAGCGGTCGAGCACCGCTTCGGTGATCGTGGTCTGGTTGAAATCGCGCATGGTCCGTCCCGTTCCTCCCGCCGGATGCTGCCGGCTCCTCGCCCCCGATCCTCGCGCCGGGACGGGGCGAGAGCCTGCACAGACCCCGCCGGCATCATGCACGAAACGATCCCGACCACGGCGCGACCGGCCCGGCGCGGGCCAAAACAGCCGAATCTTATCGCCCATTCCCGGCAGGACGGGGCTTCGCCGCGGCGGGCAAGCTGTCTGCGTGAAACCCCGGTTCAGGACGCGGGGCAAGGCAGATGTCCGAGGTCGGAAGTGGCTGATACCGAAGCGAAACCATCCACTCTCGCATTCGCGGGGGGCGCAGACGGCGCGATGGATCTCGCTAATTGGTCTGGCCATTGCGCTTGCCTTGGGGAACTGTGCCCACGTCACGATGCTACCGGAACGGATCGATCGGGAGGCGGCGGGTGCCGCCGGGCCGGTCGGGATTCAGAGGGAGGAAACCAATGATCACCAGACGGCGCTTGCTCGGCTCGGCCGCGGCTACCGGGGTCGTAACCTCGGTCGGGGGCCTTGCCGCCCCTGCCCTCGCGCAGGGCACGACGGTCCGCATCGGCTATGTCAGCCCGCAGACCGGCCCGCTCGCCGGGTTCGCGGAGGCCGACGCCTTCACCATCGACGCCTTCAACAGGGTCGCCGCCGAACAGGGGCTGGATGTCGAGGTCATCGTCAAGGACAGCCAGTCGAACCCGAACCGGGCTGCCGACGTGGCGCAGGAGCTGATCATCGACGACGAGGTGAACCTGATCCTCGTCGCCTCCACCCCCGAGACGACCAACCCGGTCTCGACCGTGGCCGAGAACGAGGGCATCCCGGTGATCTCGACCGTGGCGCCCTGGCAACCCTACTTCATCGGCCAGCAGGGCAACCCGGGCGACCCGGAAAGCTGGCGGCCGTTCGACTACTCCTACCACTACTTCTGGGGTCTTGAGGACGTCATCGCCGTCTTCACCAACATGTGGAACCAGCTCGACACCAACAAGGTGGTCGGCGGGCTGTTCCCGAACGACGCGGACGGCAACGCCTGGGGCGATCCGAACGTGGGCCTCGCGCCGGGGCTGGCCGCTGCCGGCTACACCCTGCACGATCCCGGCCGCTACCAGAACCTGACCGACGATTTCACCGCGCAGATCAACGCGTTCCGCCAGGCCAATGCCGACATCATCACCGGCGTCGTGATCCCGCCGGACTTCACCACGTTCCGCAACCAGTCGATCCAGCAGGGGCTGAGCCCTAAGGCGATCACCGTCGCCAAGGCGATCCTGTTCCCGCAGTCGGTCGAGACGCTCGGCGAGGCGGGCCACAACCTGTCGTCCGAGGTCTGGTGGACGCCGAACCACCCGTTCACGTCCTCCCTGACCGGGCAGAGCGGCCAGGACCTGGCCTCCGCCTTCACCGAGGCGACGGGGCGGCCCTGGACCCAGCCGATCGGCTTCGTCCACTCGCTGTTCGAAATGGCCGCGGATGTCATCAAGCGCACCGACGACCCGACCGACCCCGACGCGGTGGTCGAGGCGATCCGGGCCTCGGACGTCAACTCCATCGTCGGCCGCATCGCCTGGGACGGCGACAACCTGCCGCCCTTCGCCGCGCAGAACGTCTGCAAGACGCCGCTCGTCGGCGGCCAGTGGCGGATGCAGGACGGCGGCGGGTTCGATCTCGTGGTGGTCGACAACCAGACCGCGCCCGACGTTCCGACCCAGGGGACGATGGAGCCGCTGGCCTGAGCATGGCGCAGACCGCATCGCAGATCGCCGGCTCCGGGTCCGCCCCGGAGCCGGCACCCGACTCCGCCCCCCGGATCCTGTCGCTGACCGGCGTCTGCAAGAGCTTCGGCGCGCTGAAGGTCACCGACGAGGTCAGCTTCGAGCTTCCGCAGGGCCAGGCGCTCGGCATCATCGGCCCGAACGGGGCCGGGAAGTCGACGCTGTTCAACCTCATCACCGGTAACATCGCCGCCGATGCCGGCCGGATCGAGTTCCTCGACACCGATGTCACGCGCACCCCGCCGATGAGCCGCTGTCTGATGGGGATCGGCCGGTCGTTCCAGATCCCGCAGCCCTTCGACAAGCTGACCGTGTTCGAGAACCTGCTCGTCGCCGCCACCCACGGCCGGAAGCTGTCCGAGCGCGAGGTCGGCAGCGACTGCGCCGCGATCCTCGACCGGACCGGCCTGATGCGGGTCGCCAATTCCCCCGCGGGCAGCCTGTCGCTTCTGCAGCGCAAGCGGCTCGAGCTCGCCCGCGCGCTCGCCACCGACCCGAAGCTCCTGCTGCTCGACGAGATCGCGGGCGGGCTGACCGACGCGGAATGCGTCGAGCTCGTCGACACCATCCGCGCGATCCACCGCGGCGGCACCACCATCGTCTGGATCGAGCACGTCCTGCACGCGCTGACCAGCGTGGTCGAACGCATCCTCGTGCTGGACTTCGGCCGCGTCGTCGCCGTCGGCCCGCCCGACGAGGTGATGGCGTCGAAGGAAGTGCGCGAGATCTATCTCGGGATCGAGGTCTGACATGGCGCAACTCGAAACCCGCGGCCTGACCGCACGCTACGGCGACTTCCAGGCGCTGTTCGGCATCGACCTCACGCTCGACGAGGGCGAGACCATCGCCATCATCGGCGCGAACGGGGCCGGCAAGACGACGCTGCTGCGCTCCATCGCCGGCGTGCTTCGACAGGATCCGGGCATGGTCCGCTTCGACGGGCAGGACATCGGCCACCTTCCGGCCGACGAGATCATGGCCCGCGGCATCGCGATGGTTCCCGAGGGGCGCAAGCTGTTCCCCTCGCTCTCGGTCGAGGAGAACCTTCTGATCGGCGCCTATGGGCGCAAGGTCGGCGGGGCCTGGACGCCCGACGCGATCTACGACCTGTTCCCGATCCTGAAGGAACGCCGAAACAACCCCGGCACCGCGCTGTCGGGCGGGCAGCAGCAGATGGTCGCGATCGGCCGGGCGCTGATGTCGAACCCGCGGGTGCTGCTCTGCGACGAGATCAGCCTCGGCCTTGCGCCGGTGGTCATCCGCGACATCTACGCCGCCCTGCCCCGCATCCGCGAAAGCGGCGCGAGCGTGGTGGTGGTCGAACAGGACATAGGCACCGCGCTGAAGGTCGCGGGCCGGGTCTACTGCATCATGGAGGGGCGCGTGACGCTCGAGGGAACGCCCGACACGGTCAGCCGCGACGATATCCACCGGGCCTATTTCGGGGCCGCGGCATGATCGGCGCGGACACCATCATCCAAGGCGTGCTGCTCGGCGGGCTCTACGCGCTGTTCGCCGCGGGGCTCAGCCTCGTGTTCGGCATCATGCGGCTCGTGAACCTCGCCCACGGCGACCTGATCGTGCTCGCGGCCTACCTCCTGCTCGTCGTCACGACCGCGCTCGGGCTCGGGCCCTTCGTCGCGCTCCTCGTCGCGGCGCCGGCGATGTTCGTGATCGGCTGGACGCTGCAACGAGTGGTCCTGAACCGTGTGCTCGGCCCCGACATCCTGCCGCCGCTGCTGGTGACCTTCGGCCTGTCCGTCGTGCTTCAGAACGCGCTGCTCGAAGGCTTCACCAACGACAGCCGCCGCCTGCGCGCGGGCCCGCTGGAAACCGCGTCGGTCGATCTCGGCGTGGCGATGGTCGGGGTCATGCCGCTGATGACCTTCGCCTCGGCGGTCGCCGTGATCCTCGCGTTGCAATGGCTATTCTACCGGACCGAGCTTGGCCGCGCCTTCCGCGCCACCTCGGACGACCCGGTGACGGCGAGCCTGATGGGCGTCAAGCCCGCCTCGATCTTCGCCACCGCGACCGGCATCGCCATGCTCGTCGTCACCATCGCCGCGCTGTTCCTCGGCACCCGCGCGAACTTCGACCCGACGATCGGCCCCGCGCGCCTGATCTACGCCTTCCAGGCCGTCATCATCGGCGGGCTCGGATCGCTCTGGGGTACGCTCGCGGGCGGCGTCATCATCGGCGTCGCGCAGACCGTGGGCGCCGCGATCAACCCCGAGTGGCAGATCCTCGCGGGCCACATCGCCTTTCTCGCCGTGCTGCTGATCCGCCCGCGCGGCCTGTTCCCGAGGGCCGTTGACTGATGAGCGACGTGACCACCTACTCCGTCACCACCCGCACCCGCGCCTCGGTCGTCGCCGGGCTGATCGCGCTGGCGCTCGCCGTCGTTGCCGTCGTGCTGCCCGCCTTCGCGTCGCGCGCGCTGATCCAGGACCTGTTCTTCATCCTCACCATGCTGTCGCTGGCACAGTACTGGAACCTGCTTGCCGGCTACGGCGGGCTGGTCAGCGTCGGCCAGCAGGCCTTCGTCGGTTTCGGCGCCTACATGCTGTTCGGCCCGGTCATCCTGTGGGGGCTGAACCCGGTGCCCGCGCTGCTCCTGTCCGGGGTCTTCGCGCTCCTGCTCGCGCTGCCCACCGCCTTCTTCGCGTTCCGCCTGCACGGCGCCTACTTCGCCATCGGCACCTGGGTCGTGGCCGAGGTGGTGCGGCTGTCGGTGGCGATGTGGAAGGACGTGGGCGGCGGCACCGGCACCTCGCTCCCGCGGGAGGCGCGGAGCGAGATGTGGGGCGTGCCGCAGATCGAGGCGATGTTCGACGTCCGCACCTCGGCCGCTCAGGACATCCTCGCCTACTGGATCGCGCTGGCCGTCGCGGTGGCGACCATCGGCGGCATCTACGCCTTCCTGCGCACCAAGCGTGGGCTGTCGCTCGCCGCGCTCCGCGACAACGCGGAGGCCGCGCGGTCGGTCGGCGTCGATGCCGCGCGGATCAAGTGGACCGTGTTCCTGATCGCCGCCTTCGGCACCGGCATCGTCGGCGGCCTGATCTTCCTGCAGAACGGCCGGATCAGTCCCGACAGCGCGTTCTCCGTGATCGACTGGACCGCCTTCGTCATCTTCATCGTCGTGATCGGCGGGATCGGCACCATCGAGGGCCCGATCCTCGGCGTGCTGGTGTTCTTCTTCCTGCAGACCTTCCTCGCGGATTTCGGATCCTGGTATCTCCTGACCCTCGGCGCGCTCGGCATCGCGATCATGCTGTTCGCGCCGCGCGGGCTCTGGGGCCTGATCTCTGAGAAGACCGGGCTGCACCTGTTCCCGATCCAGCGCCGACTGGTGATCGGGCCTGGGCGGGACCGCTGAGCCGGACGCACACCCGCGGGCCAGGGGCGCTCGCACGATCTTGAATTCGCCTTGGAAATCATTATGATATCCTGCCAACAAGAAGAACACCAAGGCAGTATCGGCAATGATGCACCAGCTCAGGACGGCGTGGAGCGATTACATCCGCCCCATGCTCCGGCGGCCCGAACGGGTCCAGATCGCGGCGCTGTGCCACCGCGGTGACGGCCCCGCGCGCGAGGTGCTGCTGGTCACGAGCCGGGACACCGGGCGCTGGATCCTGCCCAAGGGCTGGCCGATTCGGGGCCAGGACGCCGCCGGGACCGCGCTCCAGGAAGCGTGGGAGGAGGCCGGCGTCCGCCGGGGCCGCGCGGCCGAGGCGATCGGCAGCTACTGCTACGACAAGGGGCTCGACGGCGACTGGGCGGTGGCCGTGCGGACCTATGTCATCCCGGTCGCGGTCGAGGAGATGTCCGACACCTACCCCGAGGCGCGCGAACGCCGGCGCGAATGGGTGCGCCCGTCCGAGGCCGCCGCGCGCGTCGCGGAGCCGGAACTGAGGGCGATCCTCGCGACGTTCTGAGGCACCCCGGAACCCGCCTTCCCGGTTGAACCCAAGGGCCGATGCCACTACTCAGCCCGAACCGCGGGAGGAGGACGCATGGCCAACAGGGATTTCGAGGCGAAACACCTCGAGACGCTGGACAGGGACCTGGGCAGGTTGTCCAACCTCGAACAGGCCGCCGCCTATGTCGGCCGACCGGTCGTCGGCATCGGCATCGCCTTCTTCTTCATGGTCGCCGCCGGGCTCGTCGCCACCCTGGTCCTGAGCGACACCGGCAATCCCATCGTGATCGTGCTCGCGGCCGCGTTCGGGGCCTACATGGCGCTGAACATCGGTGCGAACGACGTGGCCAACAACATGGGGCCCGCCGTAGGCGCGAATGCCCTGACCATGAGCGGCGCCATCGCCATCGCGGCGGTGTTCGAAAGCGCAGGCGCCCTGATCGCGGGCGGCGACGTGGTCTCGACCATCGCCAAGGGCATCATCGCGCCGGCCGACATCGGCTCCGTCGACGTGTTCATCTGGGCGATGATGGCGGCGCTGCTGGCCTCCGCGCTGTGGGTCAACCTCGCGACCTGGCTCGGCGCGCCGGTCTCGACCACCCATTCCGTCGTCGGGGGCGTCATGGGCGCTGGCATCGCGGCGGCGGGTTTCGCCGCGGTGAACTGGGGCCAGATGGGCCTGATCGCGGCAAGCTGGGTCGTCTCGCCCCTGATGGGCGGGATCATCGCGGCCGGGTTCCTGTGGTTCATCAAGGCCCGCATCGTCTACCGCGACGACAAGATCGCGGCGGCCCGGCGGTGGGTTCCGGTCCTGATCGGGATCATGGCCGGGGCGTTCGCGGCCTACCTCGCGCTGAAGGGGCTGTCGCACCTCGTGGACATCGACCTGGGCCGGGCTCTTGCGGTCGGGCTCGCCGTGGGCATCGCGTCGTGGCTCCTGACGATCCCGGTGATCCGGCGGCAGTCGCGCGGGCTGGAGAACCGGAACAAGTCGCTCAAGGTGCTGTTCGGCATCCCGCTCATCGTGTCGGCGGCGCTGCTCAGCTTCGCCCACGGCGCGAACGACGTGGCCAACGCGGTCGGCCCGCTCGCGGCCATCGTCCAGGCCTCGGAGACCGGCAGCTTCGACCAGGCCTTCGGCATCCCGCCCTGGGTGATGATGATCGGTGCCTTCGGCATCGCCTTCGGCCTGTTCCTGTTCGGCCCCCGCCTGATCCGGATCGTCGGCAGCGAGATCACCAAGCTGAACCCGATGCGGGCCTACTGCGTCGCCCTGTCGGCGGCGATCACGGTGATCGTGGCAAGCTGGCTCGGCCTGCCGGTCAGTTCGACCCACATCGCGGTCGGGGCGGTGTTCGGCGTCGGCTTTTTCCGCGAATGGCACACGAGCCGGCGGCTGAAGGAGGCGCGGCTCGCCCTGCCTGATCCCCCGCGCCTGCCGACCGAGGAACGGCGGCGGCGCAAGCTGGTGCGCCGGTCGCACTTCATGACCATCGCGGCCGCCTGGGTCGTGACCGTGCCCGCGGCGGCGCTTCTGTCGGCGCTCCTGTTCCTCGCCATCCACGCCATCGCGGGCTGACCCCGCCGGCGTCGGTCAGGCAGGCCGGTCGCGCAGCCACCGCGCGGCGGCGATCCCGGCGGTGGCGCCGTCGCCCGCCGCGGTGGCGAGCCAGTTGCGGGACCCGGTCCGCACGTCCCCCGCCGCCCAGAGCCCCGGCAGCGACGTCGCCATCGACAGGTCCACCACGACCCGGCCCGCGTCGTCGAGCGGAACCGCGTCGCCCAGGGGCGCGGTGTTGGCCATGAGGCCGACGAAGGGGAAGAGCCCCGCTGCCTCCAGCGTCTCGCCCTTGACCCGCACGGCCGCGAGGGTGTCGTCGCCGACCAGCTCGGCGATTTCCGCGTCCGGCCAGATCTCGATGTTCGCGACGCCGTTCAGGCGGGCAGCGAGTGCGGCCTGCGCCTCCAGCCGCGGGCCGCGATGGACGATGGTGACCCGGCCGACAATCCCGGCCAGCGCCAGCGCCTCCTGCGCCGCGCTGTCGCCACCCCCGGCGACGACGACATGCCCTCCGCGGAAGAACGGCCCGTCGCAGGAGGCACAGGTGGAAATCCCGCGCCCCCGAAGCGCGTCTTCCCGGTCGAGACCGAGGGGCTTCAGCGCCGAGCCCGCCGCCCAGATCACCGCCCGCGCGGTGTGGCCGTCGCCATCCGTCGCGACGGTCCAGGTCTCTCCGTCTCGCGTGACGGCGGTCACCTCGCCCAGGCCCAGTTCCGCGCCCGCGGCTTCCGCCTGTTCCATCAGCGCGGGGCCGAGCTCGATACCGGAAATGCCGTCGGGAAAGCCGGGGAAGTTCTCGATATGCTCGATGTTCACCACCTGCCCGCCAACCCCGAGCCGGTCGATCACCAGGACGGACACGCCTTGCGCGGCGGCCGCCATCGCGGCCGTCAGCCCCGCGACGCCCGCGCCGACCACGATCAGGTCATGATCCGCCATGCCCTACCGCCACGCGTCGATCGAGAACGTGCCGCGCGGGCGGGCGCCGTAGATCTGCCAGTAGCCGTTGGCCTCGCCGCCGGTCACCACGACGTTGATCCGCTCCTTCAGGAAGATCGGGATCAGTTCGTCCGCGTCCGCCTTGAGCTTGGTCGCCAGGGGCTCCACCCCGTAGGTCGCGTGCGGGTAGACGTAGTTCTGGACCAGTTGCAGGTCCCAGAACCGCCCTGCCGGCATCCGCGCGGTGTCGTGGATCCAGTCGATCAGCTTTTCCTTGGTGTCGAACCCGCCGCGGTCGACGAACTGCCGGGCGCAGATCGGGTCGAGCACGAGGATCGGCGCGGTGATCTGGTCGGTGCCGAGCAGCATGTCGCGGACGTGTTCCTGCCAGTGATGCTCACGCAGGCCGAGGCTGAAGGTCGTGGAACGGTTGCCGAAGAAGATCGAGACGGTGCTGTCCTCGGCCTTGTGGCCGTGCTGGACATGCAGCGGCTCCCACGGGGAGCGTTCCTCGTTCTCCGCGAAGGTCAGGTTGTTGTAGGTGTGGCCCGAGCCGAGCGAGCCCATGAAGGTTTCGCCGGGGACGGACCCGCCCTGGAGGTTCTGGGACAGAAGCCCGTAGGCCCGCCCGATGGTGGCGTTGGCGTGGTTGTAGGGGCCAAGCGCGCCGATGCCGCAATTCATCCCGATCTCGTGCCGGATCGGGCCGTTGACCACCGCCATCGCCGCGCCCGAGGACGAGGTGGAGCCGCGCGCGGTGACGCCCGAGGCCGCGAGCGCGAGGATGACGGGGAAGTATTCCGGCCGCGCCCCGGCCATGACCGCGTTCACCGCGACCTTCTCCACCGTGTATTCCCATAGGCCCCGGTTCGTCGTCGGCTCCATCCGGCCCACGACCTCGTCGGGGCGGCGGGATGTGCCCTCCAGCATCGCCTCCACCCGCCGGTCGGTCGGGATCACGATGGGCAGGAAATCGGTCCAGCGGCGTTCGATGAAGGCGGCCTGAAGCTCCTCCTCCGTCCCGTCGAAATCAATCTCGCGCGGGGTGGATCGGTCGAATTTCAGCTTCGCAGCGTCGACCGCCGGGGCCTCGGTCAGCCCGCGGATCACCTCCTCCATCACGCCCGCACCGGTCAGCGGATCGGTGCCATCGACATAGGCGCGCAGCTCCGCCTCGGTCTTTCCCATGACGGGCTGCGGGACGAAGGCGAAGGGCAGTTGCGGCAACCCGCCCATCTTCGCCACCGACTTCACCACGCGGTCGAATTTCTCGGTGTGCATGGCGACGGCGGGGGTGCCGTATTGCGTTTCCAGGGTGATCGCGTGGGTCGTGACGGCGGGCGCGCAGGTGGAGCAGTGGCCGACGCCGACGATGGCGACGCCGTTCTCCGCCCTGATGCGTTCCCACAACTCGGGGTCGTCGTCGGCATAGGTGCGGGCGAGTTGCACCAGTTCCGTCGCGGTCTCGGGCATGTTGTCCGCGAACCAGGCCGCGACCTGTTTCAGAAGCTCCGCGCTGTCGTCGAAACGGGTGTCGACGAGGAACACCTTGCGGCCCGACAGCCCGCCCTTTCGCTCGGCGGCCTGTTTCGCGGTCACTTTCGGCGGGTAGCCGACGGGGTTCAGGACGGTTTCCGTGCGGGGCTGGCTTTCATCGAGCATCGGGGTCTCCTTCGGTCGCCCCGGCCGCGAGCATCTCGCTCCAACGGCGGTGCAGTTCCGGCATGTCCGGCACGTCGGGGTAGTCGAGTTCGCCTTCCGCCGCGCCCTGCACCCAGGCCGCGCGGGAGGCGGTGAAGATGTGGCCCGCCGGGCGGATCCACGTCGGGTCGTCGAGCGTGCCGGGCTTCACCACGATCACCGGGCGGCCCTCGATCTGGTGGGTGATGCGGGTGCCGCATCCGGTGCAGAAGGTGTGCGTCGCGGGCCGGCCCGATCCGCCGGTCGCGGACAGGCGCGCGGTCGGGCCGTCGAGTTCCACCCCGCCGTCGGGCACCTGAAGCGACATCCCGAAGGCACTGCCCGATTGCCTGCGGCAGGCGGAGCAATGGCAGGTGTAGCAGGTGACGGGCGCCGCCGTGATCCGGTAGCGCACGGCCCCGCACTGGCAGCCGCCGGTCAGCGGCAGGGGCGGCAGGGTGACGGGTGCCACGGTCATATCGTCAGCACCAGCATCGCGCCCTCGGCCGCGACCTCGAAGGTCTCGACCGAGTACGGGCCGGCCACGCGGCCATCGGGGCCCTCCATCGCGACCTCGAAGGATTTCACCCGCACGCGGTTGGGGTCGCAATAGCTGCGCCCGGTGTCGAGGTCGAATTCCCAGCCGTGCCAGGGGCAGCGGACCATCACCTTGTCCTCGACCACTGTGAATTCTCCCGGGCCCTCCGCGTCCACGAAGCGGGCGACGATTCCGCGGCAGAGATCCGCGCCCTCGTGCGGGCAGCGGTTGGTGACAGCGCGGTAGCCGGTGCCGGTGTTGAACACGGCGATGTCGCGGCCTTCGACCTCGACCCGCTTGGATTTCCCCGGCGCGATCTCGTCGGCGCGCGCGATGACGTGACGGCCCATGCGCCTACAGCCCGTACACGGCGGCGGCGTTGCCGCGCATGATCGCCTGCATCTCGGCCTCCGACAGCCCGACCTTGAACGTGCGTTCGGGGTGGTCGAAATCCCAGTGCGGGTAGTCGGTCGAGAACATCAGCCGGTCGATGCCGATCCAGTCGAGCAGCGGGCGGACGTGCTTGGGGTTCGGCGGCTCCTCCACCGGCTGCGTGGTGACCCAGACGTTGCGGCGGACATAGTCGGAGGGCGTCATCTTCACATGCGGCACCTCGCCCCGCATCTCCTCCCATTCCCGGTCCATCCGCCACATGAGCGGCGCGAGCCAGGCGAATCCGCCCTCGACCAGCACCAGCTTCAGTTTCGGAAAGCGCTCGAACACGCCTTCGAAGATCATGGAAATCAGGACGGTCTGGGCGACATGTGCGAAGGAGTAGTGCTCCTCGACGTAGAAGCTGGCCCAACCCGACGCGGTGTTGGCGCGCTGGCCATAGGCGGCGGAGTGCACTCCAACGGGCAGGTCCAGCGCCTCGCAGGCCTCCCAGATCGGCCAGTAGCGACGGCGGCCGGCGGGTTCGAGGCTTTTCGGGACGAAGGCGACCTGCACGAAACGGTCGTCGGACTTCCGGTCCTCGATCTCCTTCACGGCGAGGCCCGCGTCCTCCTGCGGCACGCAGATGCCGCCTTTCAGGCGCGGATCGGGGCCGCACCACTTGTCGATCTGCCAGTCGTTGTAGGCGGCGCAGACCGCCGCCCCCATCTCGATGTTCATCAGGGACGGCCCGGCGTTCAGCGCGTGCAACAGCCCGACCTCGATCCCGAGCGGGTCGAGGTGCTGTTCCTGCATGAAGGCGAGGTCCGACGCGGCGGGGCCGCCGCCCGGCGGGTAGCTGTCCTGCCGCATTCCGTTGCCCATGCGCGGGTAAGGCAGCGCGGCGTAGAACGGGTTCGGCGAGCGCAGGCCGTAGTCCTCGATGTGGTCGCGCCAGCGCAGCGGCAGGAACGGCAGGATCTCGGCCGGGTTCGACAGCGACGGGTGGATGTCGCAGTCGATGACGCCGAGCTTGGCGTCGGATTTCGTGTCCTTCTCCAGAACGGCGGTCGTCATGTCACACCTCCAGTCGCGGATAGGTTTCTTGCGGGTTCGTGCGGGCGAGCGCGGGGGCCAGGTCCTCCGGCAGCGCACGTGGCCAGGCCCCGGCGGGGCCGGCATGGGCATGGGGGTAGTCGCTGGAGTATAGCAGCATGTCCGGCGATCCGATCACGTCGACCAGCACCGGGTCCATGTCGGACGGGGCGTCGAACGGGCCGACGGTCAGGCGAAGCTGGCGTTCGAGGATCTTCTCGGGGCTTTCCCTGATCCACGGCGTCTCCACCCGCGCGCCGCGCCAGTCCTTCGCGACGCGCCAGGACATGCCGAAGATCCACGTCGCCCCGGTCCCCGCCATGACGATCTTCATGTCGGGAAACTCGGTCATCACGCCTTCTGAAAGCAAGCTCATGGTCTGCGACGCGGCGGCCTGCGCCATGTGGGTGCGTTCTTCTACAAGATAAGAGGGGAACCCGGCCTGCGTCGGCGCGTGGCGGTAGACGTTGCCGGACTGAATGCTCAGCGCAAACCCGGACTCCGCCGCCGCCCTGTAGATCGGCCAGTTGGCGCGCTGGCCCAATGGTCGCTCGCCCATCGCCAGCGCCACCACCGCGACGAAGCGCCTGTCGTCTGCGTGGCGACGGATCTCCTCCGCCGCGGCCTCGGGGTGCTGGAACGGCACCACCAGCGCGGCGCGCAGGCGCGGGTCGGCGTCAAGGTATTCGGCGGCCAGCCAGCGGTTCGTGGCCTGGCAGAAGGCATCGGCCATGTAGGGATCGTAAAGCGCCTGCGTCCCGTTCACGAGAGTCAGGATGGCCGCCGACAGCCCGTTCGGGTCGAGAAGCCCCGAAGCGATCTCCGCCGCCGTGCCGTTCGCCGCGCCCTCGCGCCGGTAGGGCGGCAGCGAGACCGGGTGGCCGGTCAGTTCCAGCCGGTCGATATTCCGGTAGGGCGCCTGTTCGCGCCAGTAGGCGTCGAAATAGGGCAGCAGGTCCGCCGTGACCGGAAGGCGCGGATGCACGTCGCAGTCGATCGCGCCAAGCCCGGCGATGGGTCCGATGGTGGGCGTGGCGTCGTCGAGCATGTCTGTCTCCCTTCGCGTCACAGGAAAAACGGCGGTTCGAACCGCGTGTGGAGCATCCGGTCGTAAAGCACGTAGAGCGTCAGCCAGATGCCGAAGGAGTAGGCCGTCGTGGGGATCAGCGAGTAGCGCCCCCAGAGCAGGATGAAGGACGCGGCGAAGCCAAGGACCGCAACGTAGGTGCCGACCCAGGGCGTGACCGCGACCATGACCGCGATCATGCTGAAGACGATGAACTCGTCCCGGTTCTCGCGCAGGAAGGTGCCCACGGTGCCCCCTGCCCCGGGTTCGCCCGAAGCCGCGAAGTGCCGCAGCTTGGTGATGTCCGTGCCGAGGACGAAGAGCATGGTCAGGAGGCCCATGCAGCCGATGAAGATCGGCGAGACGCGGGAAAGCGGCGTCCAGTCCTGCGCCATCCACACCGCGCCGCCGAACAGCACGCAAAGCCCGAGCGCCATCAGCATCGACAGCATCAGGCTGCCGCGGCTTTCCCGCGTGATCTCGATGTTGAAATCAGACAGGCGCTGGCGGGTCTGGCGCACCGCGAAGTAGAACACCACCGCCACGACCGCGAGCAGGATCAGGACCGTCGGCCGCTGCAGGACCTGCATCGGCGTGTAGCTCTGGTAGGTGATGGACATGGCGTTTTCCATCACCGGGCCGAGAACGAAGCCGAGGATGAAGGGCGGGCGCGGCCAGCCCGAGATCTTCATCAGGTAGCCCAGGAGCCCCACGGACAGGAGCACGATCCAGGTGAACATGGACGGCTGCCAGAGCCACGAGCCCATGAAGATGAACATGATGACGGCGGGGACGACGAGGTTGCCGTCGACGAAGGCCGCGCGCGCCACCTGCCTGCCCCACATTGCCAGCACCGCCGCGCCGATCAGGTTGGCGATGATGATGGTCCAGACCATCGAGAAGGTGACGTCGAGGTTGGTTTCCAGCATGTTCCGCCCCGGCGCGAAGCCGTGGATGGTCAGCGCGCCGAGCAGGATCGCCATCGCACCCGACCCGGGGATGCCGAAGGCCAGCGTCGGGATCAGCGAGCCGCCGAGCACGGCGTTGTTGGCCGCCTCGGGCGCGATCACGCCGCGGATGTCGCCCTTGCCGAAGTTCGACCTGTCCTTCGCGCTCTGCACCGCGTGGCCGTAGGCGATCCAGTCGACCACCGCCGATCCGATGCCGGGCAGCATCCCGATATAGACGCCGAGCAGCGAGCAGCGGATGGCGAGCCACTTGTTCTTCAGCGCCTCGCGCAGCCCCTGCATCAGGCTGTCGTTCTCGGCCCGGCTGTCCTCGATATGCGCGATGGAGGTGCGGCGGGCCGCCAGCTCCATCATCTCGGGGATGCCGAAGAGCCCGAGGAAGATCGGCACCAGTGGCAGGCCGTCCAGAAGGTCGGGGTTGCCGAACCAGAAGCGTGGCGTCGAGGACGAGACGGGATAACCGATCTGGCTGAGAAGAAGTCCGAAGGCCGCCGCACCGATGCCCTTCGACACCGCGTTCCCGCTGACCGCGCCGACCATGAGAAGGCCGAGCAGCGACAGCAGGAAGAATTCCGGCGAGCCGAACGCGAGGATGATCCAGAGCGCGATCGGAAGCGACAGCGCCATCGCGATCCCGCCGAGGACGCCGCCGAAGGCCGAGCAGACGAAGGCCGCGCCGAGCGCCGTCTGCGGCAGCCCGCGTTTCGCCATCTGGTGCCCGTCCAGCACCGTCGCCTGGCTCGCGATCGTGCCGGGGATGCCGAGCATCACCGAGGACACCGTGTCCGAGGTCGAGACCACCGCGAACAGGCCGAGCAGCATCGCGAGCGCGTGCGCGGGCTCCATCCCGAAGGTGAAGGGCAGAAGGATGACCATGCCGGTCACCCCGCCTAGACCCGGCACGATGCCGAGCCAGAGGCCGAGGATGATGCCGCCCATGAGGTACAGCAGACCCGGCCAGGACACGATCAGGGAGAGCCCGTCTAGGAAGCTCTGGAACATCTGGAACCTTCGTTGCGGGAGTGTGCCGCGATGGGACCGCGCCGGGAGGCGGCGCGGTCCCGGCGATGCGTCAGCCTTCCATCCTGGCGATGTAGTCCCGCATCGTCTGTTTCAGTTCCTCGGAGGTGTTTTGCACCTCGTTCACGATGTCGAGCATGTCCTCGAACAGGACAACGTTCGGCTCGCCACCGAAGACGTTCGTCGCGGCGTCGATGTATTCCTGCGACTGCACCGCCTCGGCGAAGCTTTCCCGCAGCATCGCGACATGCTCTTCCGGCGTGCCCGGAGGCGCGACGACGAGCCAGTTGACCGGCGCCGAGGCGCGCGAGTGGAACATGATCATGTCCCAGATCGGGCCGGACGGAAGCTCGCCCAGTTGCTCGGTCATGTACTCCGCAACGGTTGGAACCTCGCCGCCGAAGGCCGGGATCGGCTGCATCTCGCCGTTTGCGTCGACCGAGCCGATGTGGAAGATCGCGGACGACTCGCCGGCCGCGATCGGGCCGTCGCGCAGGTCGCTCAGGTAGACCGAGATGGTTGCCGGGTAGGCCTCGATCTCGCCACGCTCCAGCGCCGCGCGAAGCGGACCGTCACCGCCGAGCCCGGAGACGAAGGACCAGTCGACACCGAGCAGGTCGAGCGCGCCGGCAAGCTGCATCGACGGCGCGCTGCGGGGCGAGTAGCCGCCGAAGCGCAGATGTTCGAGGTCGGCCATGCTGGCCCCGTCGGGCGCCACCGCCGCATCCGCGTGGACGAAGAACGCGGCGCCGCCGATCCCGCCGATGATCCCGAAGTCCTGGAACGGGATCTGAAGCTCCTCGGGGTCGAGGATGCGGGTCGTGCCCTGCCACGCGACATAGCCGAGCGTCAGCCCGTCGGGCCGGGAGTTCATCACCTGCTGGATGCCGCGGGTGAGCGCGCCACCCTCGACCGACTGCACCACGATGGTCGGGTTCCCCTCCATCGTCTGCGACCACATGTCGGCGAGAACCTGGCTCGACAGGCCGGTGGACCCGCCCGGCGCCGCGTTGTGGATGATGGTGACGGTCTGGCCTTCGAGGTCGATGACCTGGGCCGTCGCGGCCCCCGCGGTCATCAGCGCCCCGGCCGCGAGGCCCGCCAGTCCGGCTTTCGAAAACAGTCTCATTTCTTCCTCCCCTTGATCAGTCCCGTGTGGCCGGTTCGGCCGCATTGCGTATACATTGTTCCGTGTCCGTGGATCCGCTCCGAAAATCGCCAGCAAGCTTCGTATCTCGATCATCATGCTGGTTTTGTTAGAATTTCTTAGGTTTTGCGCAACTCTTCTTCCGGCGGGCCAGATCCTGGCAGTCCTCCTCCTCACTGGTAAATGTATACCAAGAGCCGGGATTCGGAAGCGAAATCTGCACGTCCGTCGCGTCGGCGGCTTCCCGCTTTCGCCTCTGCGCGCAGGCGGTGTAAGCTCGTCGGACCGCCGGGGAAGAAGGGGGAGGCGATGAAGGACGACACGCGGGCCACGTCACACACGATGCGTGCGGCGAGCGAGCTTCGACACCGGATCCTCAGCGGCCACTACCCCGGCGGCGCGCGCATCTACGAGGCCGAGGTGGCCAGCGATCTCGACGTGTCGCGCACGCCCGTCCGGGCGGCGCTGTCGCTCCTGGCCGAGGAAGGGCTGCTCGAACGCGGGCGGAGCGGCGGGTTCGTCGTGCGGCGGTTCGAGTACCAGGATTTCGCCGACACGATCCAGTTGCGGGGCGTGCTCGAAGGCACCGCCGCCCGCTTCGCGGCGGAACGCGGCGTGCCGGCGGCGCAATGGTCCGAGGTCGACCGGCTCCTGGCCGATCTCGACGCCTGCGTGAACGCGCCCGACGACGCGCTCGACGTGACCCGGTATCTCAAGCTGAACGGCGCCTTCCACGACGCGCTCGCCCGGTTGTCCGGGTCCGGGGTGATCGTCGCGGAGCTGGAACGGCTGAAGCGTCTGCCCTTCGCCTCGCCCTCGGCCTTCGTCAAGCAGCACCTGCCGCCGAGCCAGCTGTCCGGCGGCTACCGCGCGGCGCAGGCGCAACACCGGGGCATCGTCGCGGCGATCCGCGCTCGCGAAGGGTCCCGCGCCGAGGCGCTGGCGCGCGAACATGCCCGGATCGCAATCCGCAACCTCGACCGCATCTTCGCCGAAGGCGCCGACGAAGAGGCCGGCGCGCTGGCGCTGATGGGCGGGAGCGGCGCGGCGGGCTGACCGTCAGTCGGGGTCGAAGACGTAGCCGATGCCGCGCACGGTTCGGATGACGCTCGGTTTCTGCGGGTTGCGCTCGATCTTCCGGCGCAGGCGCGAAATGCGGATGTCGATGGACCGGTCGAAGGGATCCCAGGACCGATCATGCGCCTTTTCGAGGATCTGGTCACGGTTCAGCACCCTGCCGCAGTTCTCCGCGAAGAGCTTCAGCAGTCGGAATTCCATCGCGGTGAGCGGCACGTCCGCGCCCTCCGCGTCCGACAGCTTCGCGCTTTCGAGGTCGAGACGGAAGTCGCCGAAACGCACCACCTCCGACCCGGTGGTGCTGGTCAGCCGCCGCGCCTCTGTCGCGTGCCGCCTGAGCACGGCCTTGATCCGCGCCTCCAGTTCGCGCAGGTCGACGGGCTTCCCGAGGTAGTCGTCGGCCCCCATTTCCAGCCCGACGATCTTGTCGATGGTCTCGCCCGCCGCGGTCAGCATCACGACAGGAACCGTGTTGTCGATCCGCAGGCCGCGCAGGGCCGAAAGCCCGTCCTCGCCCGGCATGTTGATGTCGAGGATCACGAGGTCGGGCGCCGCGTCCGCGATGGACGCGCGCATCTCGTCCGCGTTCCCCGCGAGCGTGACCGCGAAACCGCGCTTTTCCAGGTATTCCTGCAGCATCTCGCGCAGGTCGGGCTCGTCGTCGCAGACGAGGATACGGGCGGCGGTCACGACGCGCCCCCCGACACCAGCCGCGAGACGAAATCCCGCAATTCCCGCGGCGACACGGGTTTCTCGATGTAGGGCCGCTTGGCCTCGCCCAGGAACGTCTGCGAAGTCCGGCCCATCGTGTCGCCGGTCAGGAAGCCGGTGCGCCCGGCAAGATCGGGCTGGCGGCCGACGATGCCTTCGTAGACCCCGCGCCCGTCCACCCCCGGCATGTTCAGGTCCGAGACGACCGCGTCGTAACGGCCGCGGTCGAGCGCGGCAAAGGCTTCCTCGGCCGAATAGGCGACATCGGCACCGAAACCGCCGCGCGACAGGATATCGGCGTTGAGGTCGGCGACGTCGGGTTCGTCGTCGATGACGAGGACGCGGCAGACCCCTGCCCCGGCCTCCTCGACCGGCGGCTCGGCTTCGGTCGCCCCGGCGGCATCCGCGACCGGAAGGCGGACCACGAAACGCGCGCCGCCGCCCTCGGGCGACTCCACCGAGATCTCGCCCCTGTGCGCGGTGACGATCCGGTGGCACATGGCAAGACCGATGCCCGTGCCCTTGCCGACGCCCTTGGTGGTGAAGAAAGGCTCGAAGATGCGGCCGCGGATGTCCTCGGGCACGCCGGGGCCGTCATCCTCCACCACGATCCGCACCGTCGCGCCGTCCTGGTCCGACGCGATGCGGATCGTGCCGCCCGCCTCGCCGATCGCCTGCGCCGCGTTGAGGGCGAGGTTGATGACCACCTGGGTCAGCTGGTCGGGGTCGGAGGAGACCGGGCCGATACCGGGGTCGAGCGACGTTTCCACCGCCGCGCCGAGCAGCGCGTCGCCGTAACGCGCGACCTCGACCGCGGTCTCGATCACTTCGTTCACGTCGGTCGGCTCCTGCCTCACGGGTTCGTGCCGCGCCATCGTCAGGAACGCCTTCACGATCCGGGCGCAGCGTTCGGCGGCGTCGGAGATTTTGCGCGTCTTACGCAGGACCTCGGCGTCCTCGACCTCGTCCTGAAGCATCATCGCGTGGCCGACGACGACGGACAACGGATTGTTCAGTTCATGTGCGACCCCGGCCATAAGCCCCCCAAGCGCCATCATCTTCTCGTTCTGGAACATCTGCTCCCGCTGGCGTTCCAGCTCCGCCTCGGTTTCGAGCTGCGCGGTCAGGTCGCGGGTGAAGGTGACCAGAACCTCCTCGCCGTTCCACTCGGTCAACCGCCCCGAGACGGCGGCCCAGAACGGCTCGCCGCGCGCGTTTTTCAGCCGTTCGCGGTAGTCGAACACCGCGCCGGTCCTGCGGAGCGCCGCGAGAAAGCCCGCGCGGTCGGCGGGGTCGACGTAGAAGCTCCGCGCGTCGAGCGAGGGGCCGAGCAGGTCGACGAGCTCGGGGCTGCGATAGAGGATCTCGCCGGTTTCGGCCCGGTTCATCAGGACCGGCGCGGGGAAGGCCTCCACCACCTGGCGGATCAGTGCCTCGCGCTCCAGCACCTCGGTCAGGTCGGTGATCGAGGAGACGACGCAAGTCTCGCCGCCGAACTCCGTCAGCATCCCCGACAGCGCGACGGAGATCACGCGGCCGTCGCCGGCGCGGCAGAGGGTGCGGAAATCCTCGACCTTTCCGTCCCGCTTCAGCATCTCGACGTATTGCCGCCGCGCATCCGCGTCGTAATAGCTGTCGCGCGCGAACTCGACGTCGCCGATCATCTCGCGCGCGGCAGGCGAGCGCCAGACGATGCTGCTGTCGGCGATCCGCGCCATCACGACGGGGATCGGGTTGGCCTCCAGCACCCGAGACAGGAGCCGGTCGCGTTCGTCCGCACGCGTCTCGGCCTCGTGCCGGTCGGTGACGTCGGTGCGGGTCACGACGAAGCCGCCCGACCGCGTGGGCCGGTAGGACAGCTCGAAGTAGCGGCCGTTGAGCTGGCGGATCTCGGTTCGCTTGGCGGCGGAATCGCGGTCGCCCTCGGACACGTCCTCCCATGCCGCGCCGCTGTCGTGGGTCTCGGACACCACGCCGCGCGCGACGCAGCCGTGGATCAGGTCGCGCCACCGCATTCCCGGGCGGATCATGTCCTCCATCGGGCCGAGAAGCTCGCGGTAGCGGCGGTTGAAGGCGACCAGCCGCTCGTCGGCGTCGTAGATGGCGATGCCCTCCTCCAGCGCCTCGAAGGCTTCGGACAGGAGATCGGGGGAGATCGCGGAGAGATCCGGTTCGGGTGTCATGAAGTCGTCTCTACCCCCGTCCTGTTTCACGCCGATTTCAGTCCGGCCCGCGTTTGTTTCAATTGTAACACGCGCCGCACGCTCTCCGGGCGACTTTCGCGCGCCCTGCCACCGGCGAACCGGCCCCGGCCGCCCCGGCGCGCCCCGGCCTGCCCCCCCCAACAATTGAAACACGCAAACCCGGTTTCGGAAAAACCGCTGCAACACGGGGCGGCGAGAACAGCGCATCGCAACAGACGGCCCCCGCCGTCCCCAAGGAAAGGCAGAGAGACATGACCTACGCAACGTCCATCCCCTCCGTCCCCGCCGCCTCGCGGGTCGGCTTCGGCCGGCTCGTCGCCGCGTGGCGGGCCTATGTCGAGTGGCGCGGCTACCGCCGCACCGTCCGGGCGCTTCGCCCGCTCGACGCGCACATCATGCGCGACATCGGGCTGGAGCCGATCTCGGCCCCGCCCCGGATCGACATCGCTGTCCGGGGCAACCCGTGGTGATCCGGCGCCCCCGCAGCCACCGCCCGGCCACGCCACGGCCGGGCGGCACGCGCTGGCGCGACAGCCTGCGCGGCACGAATTTCCAGCGCTTCCTGAGGGACGCCTGAGCATATCGCATTTCCTGCCAGAAGGACCGGTTCACATGGCCATCAAGACCTCCATCCTCGACACGATCGGCAATACGCCCGTCATCCGCATCAACAACATCGCGCCCGAGGGCGTGGAGCTTTTCGTCAAGCTCGAAGCCGCCAATCCCGGCGGGTCGGTCAAGGACCGTCTCGCGCTGGCGGTCATCGAGGCGGCGGAACGCGACGGCAGCCTGAAGCCCGGCCAGACCGTGATCGAGGCGACCTCGGGCAATACCGGCATCGGCCTCGCCATCGTCTGCGCCCAGAAAGGATATCCGCTGGTGGTGACGATGGCCGAAAGCTTCTCGGTCGAGCGCCGCAAGCTGATGCGGTTCCTCGGCGCGAAGGTCGTGCTGACCCCGGCCTCGGAAAAGGGCACCGGGATGGTTCGCAAGGCCTGCGAGCTGGCGAAGGCGCATGGCTGGTTCCTGGCCCGCCAGTTCGAGAACCCGGCCAACCCCGAAATCCACGCCGAGACCACGGCCCGCGAGATCATCGCCGATTTCGGGCCGGACGGGCTCGACTATTTCGTGTCGGGCTTCGGTACCGGCGGCACCATCGGCGGGGTGTCCCGCACGCTCCGGGCCGAAAGCCCCTCAACGCGGATCGTGGCGGCGGAGCCCGACAACTCGCCGCTCCTCGCCTCGGGCCACGTCCAAGCCTTCGCGGCGGATGGTTCGGCGGCGGATAGCCATCCGGGCTTCCGCCCGCATGTCATGCAGGGCTGGTCGCCGGATTTCATCTCGAAGATCGCGAACGAGGCGCTTTCGGACGGGCGGATCGACCAATTCGCAGCCGTCCGGGGCGAGGACGCGATGCGTTGCGCCCGCGATCTCGCTCGGAAGGAAGGCATGTTCGTCGGCATCACCGCCGGGGCGACCTTCGCCGCCGCGCTGGAGGTGGCGCGAACCGCGCCGAAAGGCGCGCGGATCCTCGCGATGCTGCCCGATACCGGCGAACGCTACCTGTCCACCCCGCTTTTCGCCGACATCCCCGAGGAGATGACCGATGACGAGATGGAGCTGTCGCGTTCCACCCCGGACAGCCGGTTCGACATCGCGGCAAGCCCGCCCGCGCCCGCCGCAGCGGCGCCGAAAGCCGACCCGGAGGCGCTGGCCGAGGTGCGCGAGACCGTCGCGGCCAACCCCGTCGTGCTCTACGCGCTCGAATGGTGCGAATTCTGCTGGTCCGTGCGGCGGATGTTCCAGGCCGCCGGGATCGAGTACCTGTCCGTCGATCTCGACAGCGCGGCCTATCGCGACGGCGACCGCGGCGGCCGCATCCGCGCGGCCCTGAGGGAGATCACGGGCGCGCCCACCATTCCCCAGGTCTTCGTGGGCGGCGCACATCTCGGCGGCGCGACCGAAACATTCGACGCCTACAATTCCGGTGTGCTCGCCGAAATGCTGGAACAACGATCCATCCAGATGGCGGCCGCGGCGGAAAACGCCTATGGCTACCTTCCGAATTGGCTGCATCCGCGCTGACGGAACTGAATTTGGTTTGACAAGGCCCGCCGGATCCTTCCGGCGGGCCTTTCAGTATTACGCGGCCGACAATCCGGTTGCTGAAATGATTGAAACGATATTCGGCGCCCCTCGACATCGGCCCGAAACATGAAAAGACCACAAGTGTCCCATGACCGCGGCCGGGGCGATCCCCTGAACCCCATCCCCTCCCACTGCGGCCCCGCGCCGCGGTCACCAGTCAAACAGAGGAAAACGCAGATGAAACAGACCCCGCGCAACCCCAGCTACGGCACCGGCTTCACCCCCTTCGTCGATCCGGAGGCCTGGACCGGCGTCAAGCACTTTTGGGACAACGGCAAGTTCGACCGCACCACCGGCCGCACGCGCTAAAATCCTCCCGCTCCGAGCAATAGGGGGCCCGCGAAAAGCGGGCCCCTTTTTCCATTCCAGTCTCTCGACTCGAAAATTCCAGGCTGAAACCTTTGAAACCCGATCGGGCCAATTCGGACCGAAAACTGAAACCCGGGCGGGACAAAAGGCTTCCTGACAGCGGAGACAATCAACCGCGTGTCGAATGAAACCCGAAAGGAGAAAATGACATGACCACCGCAATCCTCGAAAAACCCGCCAAGCAGGCCATGAACGGCGTCGACGTTCCCACGCTCCTGGGCACCATCGGCTTCGTCGGCGAGAACCCGGCCGCGGCCGAGTTCCAGTTCCGCGCCCGCGGCGAATGGGTCGACGGCACCTTCAGCCGCGCCACCGTGAACGGCTACTTCGGTGCCGGCGGCGAACAGGGCCGCGACACCGACTTTGTGGTCGAGGCCGACCACCCGGCCGTGCTCTGCGGCGGCGACCGCGGCATGACCCCGCCCGAGATGCTGCTGTCGGCGCTCGCCGCCTGCATCACCGCCGGCATCGGCAACATCGCCTCGGCCCGGCAGATCCGCCTGACCTCGGTCCGAACCAGCGTCGAGGGCGACATCAACCTGCTCGGGATGCTCGGCCTGAACGACCAGGTGCGGAACGGCTACGGCGCGATCCGCGCCCGCGTCGAGATCGCCGGCGATGCCTCGGCCGAGAAGCTGGCGCAGGTCGTCGAGCAGTCGGTCGCACGCTCCGCCGTGTTCGACATGCTGAAGAACGGCACCGCCGTTTCCGTCGAGGTCGCCTGACCCCACCAAGACCGGGCGGAGCCCCTCCCGCTCCGCCCGGATCCCACGAAATCCCACAGCGGCAATGCCGCACACCCCCACCCCGCCAGGAAGGAGACTGACCAATGTTCAACAGACGTTACGATGCCGTCGTCGTCGGCGCCCGCTGCGCCGGGGCCGCCACCGCCATGCTGATGGCGCGGGAGGGGAAATCCGTCCTTCTCGTCGACTGGGCCGAACCCGGAACCGACACGCTGTCCTCGCACTGCCTGACCCGCGGCGCGACGCGGCAGCTTCACCGTTGGGGCCTGACCGGGGCGCTGATGGCCCGCGGCACGCCCCGGGTGAACCGCTCCACGTTCCATTTCGGGGATGAAACCCTGCCGGTCGACATCCGCCCGGTCGGTGACGGCCCGGGGATGATGGCGCCGCGACGCTTCGTCCTCGATTCCGTCCTCGTCGAGGCCGCGGCCGCGTCCGGCGCGACGGTCGCCTTCCACACCGGCTTCCGCGATGTCCTTCGCGACGGGTCCGGCCGCGTCTGCGGAGCCCTCCTCGCCGACGGAACCGAGACCGAGATCCGCGTCGCGGCACCGCTGGTGATCGGCGCGGACGGGCTTCGCTCGACCGTCGCGCGGCGGGTCGGCGCGGCCGTCCGGGCCGAGGGTCGGAACGCGCTCGGCCATGTCTACAGCTATTTCCGCGGCCTGCCGCTGCGGGACAACCACGCCTTCTTCGGGCCGGATGCCGCGGCCTACTCGACCTCCACCAATGGCGGCGCGGAATGCGTGATCGCCACCACGACGCCGGGCCGCCTGCGCGACCTGCGGGCGCGGATGGACGACAACGACGTGTTGCGGCACCTCGCGCACGAGGCCGATCCCGGTTTCGGCCGGATGCTCGACGCCGCCGAGCGGACGGAACCCGTCCGCGTCTTCGCCGGCACGCCCGGTCGCGTCCGCGACTGCGCCGGGGCCGGTTGGGCGCTGGTCGGCGACGCCGGGTATTTCCGCGACCCTGTCACGGCGCACGGCATCACCGATGCCTTCCGCGACGCGGAGCTCCTGGCTTCGGCGGCGTGCGTGGGCACCGATGCCGCGCTGGCCGCCTACCAGGCGCAGCGCGACGAGGCCACGGCCGGCATCTGGCAACTGACCGAGCGCATCGCGGGCTTCGACCTCGGGATGGAGGCGACGAAGGCCGCCTTCCTCGACCTGTCGCAGGCGATGCGCGCGGAACAGGCATGGATGGACGCGCGGTTCGCGGAACCGGCGATGGCGGCCTGAAATGCTTGAAATGAAGGCCTCGAGCGCGGAGACTGGACCGAAGACGAGGGATCGCCGGCTTCGGTCCGGCACCGCTGCCACGAAAGGACTCCGCGACACACCCATCGCCCGGCCCGCGCCCGGCGGCGCCCGCCGGACCCGTGTTTCCCGTTCCGCCGGGCCGTTTCTTCGCCGGCACCAGATTTCAGCCGACACGCCGTTTCGAAAGGACATGCCATGAGCCAGTCGCTCTACGAGAAGTACGGGGGCTTCGCCACGGTCAGCCGGATCGTCATGCGGCTCTACGACCGGATCCTCGACGACGACGATCTCGGGCCGTTCTTTGACGACATCGACATGCCGAAGATGATCGACCACCAGACGAAGTTCGTGGCCTCGCTGATGGGCGGTCCGGCCTCGTTCACCGACGCCCACCTGACCGGGGCGCACCGGGGGCTCGCGATCACCGACGCGCATTTCGACCGTCTCGGCGTGCTGGTGTCGGACTCGCTCGGGGAATTCGGCGTCGCGCCGGAGGATGCCGACGCGATCCTCGTCCAGATCGAGGCACGGCGCCCGATGATCGTGAAGGCGCCCGCCGCATGATCGAGGCGATCAACGAACAGCTCCTGCGTGCCATCGGCGTCGGCGTCGCGCTGGTCGATATCGGCAACGGGTCGCTGCGTTTCGCCAACGACACGTTCGTCGAGTGGTTCGACCGGCCCGACGACCCAGCATCGCCGCTGGCGCTCGGCACGCTCGACCTGCGCGCGGCGCTCGACAAGCTCGACCGGGACGGCCGCCACACGGTCGAGCTGACCTTCAAGCTCGGCCGCCGCACGATGACCGTGGCGATCGAGTTCAACAAGGCGCTGGAGCGCGAGAACCTCGCCGTCCTCGTGTGCCAGAACATCAGCCGGATCAAGGAGCTGGAGTCGATGATCGATTCCTACGCCATGATGGTCGAGCGGAACACGCTGGAGATCCGGCGCGAGAAGGAGCAGGTCGAAAAGCTGCTGCTGAACCTGATGCCCCGGACCGCCTACGAGGAGTTCAAGTCCTTCGGCGTGGTGGAGCCGCGCCTGTTCGAGGACGTCTCGGTCCTGTCCGCGGATTTCGAGGGCTTCGGAGAGATGCTGACGGCGCACGACCCCGCGCTGATCGTGTCGGAACTGAACGACATCTTCACCGCCTTCGACCGGATCGGGGAACAGTTCGGCTGCGAGCGCATCCGCACGATGGGCGACAGCTACTTCGCGGTCGCGGGCGTGCCGGACCCGGTCAGCGACCATGCCGCCGCGATCGCCGGCACCGCGGAACGGTTCCTGCGCTACATCGAGCGGCGGAACGAGAACCGCACCCTGCCCTGGCGGATCCGCATCGGAGTCGCCAGCGGGCCGGTGATCGGGTCGGTCGTGGGGGTGCAGCGCTACGTCTACGACGTGTTCGGCCCGGCGGTCTCGGCGGCGTCCTATATGCGCCAGGCGGCCGGCGCGATGTCGATCCGCGCCGACGGCATGACCTCGGGGCTCATCGACGAAGGTGCCGCGCCCGGGGGCGGCGGAAGCTGAGCCGGTGGCCGCGACCCCGACCTTCGAGGAGGCCATCGGCCTGACCGCCGAACCCATCGCCGTGTTCGACGGCGACGCCCGGCTGCACCTCGCCAACCCGGCATTCGAGACCGCCATGCGGCCGATCGGCGGCTACCTGTCGCGCGGCACCGCCTGGGCGATGATCCTGTCGGAGGCGGAGCGAAAGGGCCTGCTCGGCGAGGGCGACGCGATGGCCTTGCGGATGATCGAGGAGCGTTACCTCGACCGACCCGCCGCGCAGCCGGAAGTTCGCGTGACGCGGGCGGACGGGCGGGTGGCGCGTGCGGTTCTCAGCCGGGTCTCGGGCGACGGTTTCGCGCTCTCGCTCCGCGAGCCGGAGGACCGCGCCGACACGGTCGCGGAGTCGCAGCTCGAAGAGATCATGTCGAAGGTGCTGCAGGCCTGCCCCACCTGCCTGACCATGTCGCGCATCGGCGACGGCCGCGTGCTCTACCGGTCGCCCGCGGCGGCGGACCTGCTCGGCAAGGGTTTCAACGGTCTTGCCCATTTCGCGCACCGCGGCGAACGGGCGGATTTCCTGACCGCGCTTCTGCCTGCCGCGCGGGTCGACGACATGCGGATCACCGCGCGCGACGCGGATGGCGAGACCTTCCCGGCCTCGATCTCCGCCCGGCTGATCGACTATCGCGGCGAGGACGTGATCGTGGCCAGCATCGACGACCTGTCCGACCGGCTGGCCGCCGACGCCGAGATCGAGCGACAGAAGAAGCGCCTGTTCCTCCTGGAAAAGATGTCCGCGCTCGGCGAGGTGCTGTCGGGCATCGCGCACGAGTTGAACAACCCGCTGTCTGTGGTTGTCGGCAACGCGCACCTCCTCCTGGAAGAAGAAATCGACGACGGCCTGCGCCCTCGGATCGAGAAGATCACCGCCGCCGCCGAGCGTTGTGTCGGGATCGTTCGGGCGTTCCTGTCGATGGCCCGCGAACGCCCGCTGGACCTGGAGACGCGATCCGCCGCCGACCTGCTCGGGTCGGCCGCCGACGCCTTCGGCGCGAGCGACCGCTCGGACGGGGTGGACCTGTCGATCTCCGTCGCGAGCGGCCTGCCCGACCTGCTGGTGGACGAGATCCAGGTCGTGCAGGTCTTCGTCAACATCCTGTCGAACGCCGCCCAGGCGATGGCCGAGGCCGGGACCGGCCGGCGTATCGCGGCGACGGCGGAGCCGGCGCCGTCGGGCGTGCGGTTCCGGATCGCCGATGACGGGCCGGGCGTGCCCGAGGACATCCGCGACCGCATCTTCGACCCGTTCTTCACCACCAAGGATCCCGGCGAGGGCACCGGCATCGGTCTCGCGCTTTGCCACCGGATCATCGCGGCGCATGGCGGGTCGATGGAACTGGAACCGCCGGGCCGCGCGACCGGGGCGAGCTTCGTCGTCGACCTGCCCTGCGTCCCCGGCGGCGGGGACCCGGCCGGGGCCTAGCCCGGCATCTGCCGCAACTCCGCCTTCAGCCACCGCGTCAGGTCGGCCATTCCCGCCGTCCGCGCCCGGTCTGGCGAGGTCACGAGCCAGTAGGCCGCGCGAACCTTCACCGGCTCCCCCACCGGCCGCAGCAGGCCGCGCGCAATGTCGTCCTCGATCAGGAGCGTCCGGCCGAGGGCGACGCCCGCCCCCGCGATGGCCGCCTGCAGCATGAGGTCGGCGCGGTCGAAACGGCGGATCGGCCGGTCGGCTTGCGGGCGGCCGAGGAGGTCGTAGTAGTCGGCCCAGGTCGTGCCGGTCCGGTGCCGTTCCGCCCCGGCATCGCCCAAAAGCGCCACCCGCGGGTTCGACAGCGGATCGAGGTCGGGCAACTTCGCGAGCGGATGGCTGGTGCCGATCACCGGTTGCAGGACGCACCCGCAGAGCCGGGTGGCGTGATCGCCCGGATAGGGACCGGCACCGAACCGGAACCCGGCATCGACCTCGCCGCCGTCGAAGGTCGCGAGCCCTTCCTTCACGTCGAAGGACAAGTCCAGCCCCGCGGCCTCCGCGGCGGACAGCCGCGGCAGGAGCCACTTCATCGCCAGCGAGGAATGGACCGACAGGCGGATCGACCGGGCGCTGCCGAGATCCCGCACCGCATCGACGGCGTCGGCGATGTCGGCCAGCGATCGGCTGGCGGCGGCGCACAGGATCGACCCCGCCCGCGTCGGCGTCACCCGCCGGGTGGTCCGGCTGAAGAGCGCCACGCCCAGGTCGGCTTCCAGCGCGCGGACGCGGTGGCTAATCGAACTCGGATCGAGCCCGAGCGCCCGCGCGGTCGCCGCGAAACTGCCGTGCTCCGCCAGCGCGGACAGGAGCGTGAGCGAACCCACGACCCGCTCGGACAGGGCGCGGTCGATCTCTTCATTCATGAATCTGGCTCACCCATTGATGCAGCGGGATCGATGGTTCTGGCGCCTGTCCTCCCACTAGATATGGCCAGGAAAGAGGACGCCGACGATGACATACCATGAAACCGATACACGAACGAGCCCGCGCGTTCACCTTGTCAGCGCCTTCACCCACGACGGCGCGGGGGGCAATCCCGCGGGCGTGGTGCTCGACGCCGACGGGCTCACCGAGTCCGGAATGCAGGCTATCGCCGCCCGCACGGGGCGGTCCGAAACGGCCTTCGTCTCCCGCTCCGACATCGCGGCCGCGCGGCTCGACTTCTTCACGCCGAACCGGCGGATCGCCCATTGCGGCCACGCGACCATCGCCGCCTTCGCGCTGATGAAGGCGCTCGGGCGCATCGGCGACGGGCCCACCGCGAAGGAGACGGTGGACGGGCCGCGGCGGATCCTCGTCAGGGGTGATCTCGTGTTCATGGAACAGCGCGCGCCCCGCTGCCTCGACGCGGACGACTTGCATGCCGCGGGGATCGTGACGGCCGACATGCTGCACGCGCTCGGCCTCGGGCCCGACCAGCTCGACCCGGCGGTGACGCCGCGCATCGTAAATACCGGCAACCGGTTCCTCCTGATCGGCCTTCGCGACCGCGACGATCTCGCCGGTATCGCCCCCGACATGGCCGCCGTAGCCGCGATCAGCGATGCTCTGGACCTGGTCGGCATCTATCCCTTCGTCCGCGCGGACCGGGGCGGGGTCGACGCAACCGCCCGCATGTTCGGCCCCCACTACGGCATCCCCGAGGAAGCCGCGACCGGCATGGCGGCGGGACCGCTCGCCTGCCTCCTGCACGACGATCTCGGCGTCGCGGGCCCGCGCATCGTGATCGAACAGGGCCGCTTCATGCCCCGCCCGAGCATCAGCCGCATCACGGTCGATCTCGACCTCCGCGACGGCCGCATCGCCGGCCTGATGGCCGGTGGCCGGGGCCGTCTGCTCCGGACCCTGCCGGCCGACCCCATCCCCTCTGCAAGAAAGGACGCAGAATGATACCCGTCGAAGCCCCCCGCCAACTCGGCGCCGAGACCGTCATCGGCGACTGGACGGCCCTGCCCGCGTGGCTGCCCGTTCCGGGCCTCGGTGCGCTGGCCGCCAATGCCTTCCTCCTGCGCGGGCGCGAACCGATGCTGGTGGATACCGGACTAGCCGCGCTGTCCGACGCCTTCGTCGACACCCTGGCCGCCGCGATCGACCCCGGCGACCTGCGCTGGATCTGGCTGAGCCACACCGATGCCGACCATATCGGCAACCTCGACCGCATCCTCGCGCTCGCACCTCATGCACGGGTGGTCACGAACTTCCTCGGCGCGGCCAAGATGGGCCTGCTCGGCGTCGGCGATTCGGAGCGGCTGAGGCTCCTGGAGCCGGGCGAGCGGTTCGAGGTCGGCGGCCGCGTCCTGCACCAGGTCCGCCCGCCCTATTACGACGCGCCCGAGACGATGGGGTTCTTCGACCCCGCCGACCGGGTCCTGTTCGCCGCCGACGCCTTCGGCACACTCTTGCCCGGCGAGGCGCGGACCATCGACGAGGTTCCGGTCGACACCCTGCGCGAGGGCCTCGTTGCCTGGTCGAGCGTCGACGCCCCGTGGCTGGCGCAGGTCGAGGCCGGGGTGCTCGGCGGGATGCTCGACGCGCTCGACCGCCTCGCGCCCGCCCGCGTCCTGTCCGGACACATGCCGATCGCCGGATCCGTCGTGCCGCTGACCGACGCCGTCCGCAGCGCCTACGGCCGCGGCACGACCGCCGCCGTCACCCCCGAAACCGCAGCCCAGGTCGAGGCGATCCTCGCCTGACCCCGAACCGAAGACAGGAGACCGAAAATGACACATGCCTGCGACCACGAGGGCCTTCCGGCCCGAACGCCCCTCCCCCGCATCGGCCACGCGCTCACGCGCGCCGTCCTGCGCATCGCCGCCCGGCATCGCCTCGGCCGCGACATCGCCCTGCTCCAGTCGATGAGCGACCATCACCTGCGCGATATCGGCCTGACCCGGGACGGCATCCGCGACGCTGTGGCGCCGGAGGGCATGGACCCGCTGGACGCCTTCGGCGGGCGGGGCCGCGGGTGACTTCCGCGCCGGCAACGGGGCCGCGGCCGCAACCGCCGCGGTCCGGCCCCGCGCGCTGCCGGGGCTGCGATGCCCCCTCCTGCCCCCGCGCGGCGGTCAGCCCTTGCGGAAGATCGGCGCGGGCATGGGCCGAAGCACTTCCCCCGCCCGTTCGAAGTACCGCGACACTTGCGGATGCGCGCGCGCCTCGTCCATGCCAAGGACCGGCGTGACGCAGGCATCGACGCCGTCGAAGGCAGCCTCCCAGTCCGGGCGGGTCCGGTCCGCGAACCGCCCGGCGACCTCTGCGATCTGCGCGGGCCAGTCCGCCCGGTCCCACTGCCGGTCCGCCATCGCCGCGTCGAGGCCGAGAACGTCGAGCGCGGCGCGCCAGAACTGCGGCTCCACCGCCGCGACGGCCATCCAGCCGCCATCGTCGCAATCGTAGACCCGGTAGAACGGCGACCCGCCGTCGAGCGGGTTGCTCTCGCGTTCGGGCGTCCAGCCGCCGTCCGCCATCCGCCCGTGGACGAAGGTCGCGAGGTGGCTGGTGCCGTGGACCATCGCCGCGTCCACCACCGTTCCGCGCCCCGTCCGCCGGGCCTCGAGCAGGGCCGCGACTACACCGAGCGCGAGGTACATCCCCCCGCCGCCGAAATCCGCGACGAGGTTCAGGGGCGGCGACGGCGCCCGGTCGCGCGGCCCCATCAGCGACAGGAGCCCGGTCATCGCGAGGAAATTCAGGTCGTGCCCGGCAAGACCCGCCATCGGCCCCTCCTGCCCCCACCCCGTCATCCGACCGTAGACGAGGCGCGGGTTCTCTGACAGCGCCCGGTCCGGTCCGAGGCCCAGGGCCTCCATCTTGCCAGGCCGGAAGCCTTCGATAAGGACATCGGCCTCGCGGATCAGTTCCACCGCGGCCGCTACGCCCGCGTCGGACTTTAGGTCCAGCACCACGGTTTCACGGTTCCGGTCGAGCCACGGCGACTCGGATCGCGGTGCCTTGCGGGCCACGCGGATCACTCGCGCGCCCATGTCGGCCAGGCACATTGCTGCGAACGGTGCGGGGCCAAGTCCTTCGAATTCCACCACGATCACGTCGCTGAGGGGGCTGGTCAAATCGGTTTCCTTCCCATTGCACTAATGGTCAGTCCATTATATACATTTGCTCGATGACCCAGTCGACGCCAAATTCCGCCCCGCGCCCGGTCCCGGTGCCAACCGCCGAAAGCCGGGTGTTCTGGGACGGGGCGGAGGCGGGCCGCCTGACGCTCCGACGCTGCACCGGCTGCGGCCGGCTCGCGGCCCCGCTCGCGCCGCGCTGCGCCGGCTGTCTCGGCGCGGAATTCGAGGCCGAGACGCTGTCGGGCCGCGCCGTCCTGGGCGGCCGCACCGTCCTGCACGTCCCCGGCATCCCCGGCGGCGCGACGCCCGCGACGCTGGTTCAGTGCGCCGTGGCGGAGGATCCGCGGATCGGCCTCGTCGCGCTCGACACGACCGGCGCGACCAAGCGACTTCGTCCCGGCGACATGCTCTCCCTGTCGTTCGCGGACATGGGCGGCGGCGTCTTCCTCGCCGTCGCCCGCCCCGGGGCCGCGCCATGACGGCCGCCGTGGCAATCGCGGGTTTCGGCGCGTCCGAAATCGCGCGCAAGTCCGACCGCGGCATCGCCGCCTTCGCGCTCGACGCAGCACTTGCCGCGCTGGCAGACGCGGGCATTACCCGGTCAGATGTCGACGGCTATGTCGGCGCGCCTTTCGCCACCAACGCCGGATCGCCCCACGCCGAGTGCGGCGACGAGATTTCGCTGAAATCGGTCATGGGCATGATGGATCTGCCGCTTGCCTGGGGCGCGGACCTCTACCGCCGCTACCCGACCGACATGGTGGCCTCGGCCGCCCACGCGCTGGCCGCGGGAACCAGCCGCTTCGTGCTCGGCCTCCGCGCGCTCTACGTCGCGCCGGGCCTCGACTACGCGACCGGCGGCAGCGACCGCGCCTTCGGGGCCGACCAGATGACCCGGCCCTACGGCTTCAACATCGCCGGTGCGCGTTTCGCCGCGCGGGCCTGGGGCTACATGACGACCCACGGATGGGACCGCGAAGATCTCTGGAACGTCGTCTCGCTCGCCCGCCGCAACGCCGCCAACAACCCCGATGCGGTCTGGCGCGACAGGCCGCTCGACCGGCAGACCTACATGGACGCGCGGATGGTGGCCGAACCCCACGGCCTTTTCGACTGCGACATGCCGGTCTGCGGGGCACAGGCCTTCGTCATGTGCCGCGGCGAGGATCTGCCGGAGGCCGCGACGCCCGCGTGGGTCACCGGATTTTCGGGTTTCGCGCGGCCGAACGCGATCTGGGACATGAGCGGTCGGACGCCCGACGATCTCGCCACCGCGCAGCTCTACGACGGGTTCTCCTCGATGATCTGGGAATGGCTCGACGGGTTCGGCATCACCGAGCCCGGTCAGGCCCCCGGCTTCTTCCGCGACGGCCATGCCGAGCCGGGCGGAAGGCTGCCGGTCAACACCTTCGGCGGATCGCTCGGCGAGGGACGGATGCACGGCATGGGCCATCTGCGCGAAGGCTACTTGCAGGCCACCGACCGCGCCGGGACACGGCAACAGGAAACCGGCCCGGCGCTCGTCCAAGTCGGTCCGTTCGACGATTCCAGCTTCGTCCTGCTGGAGCCCGACCGCCCCCGGCACGCGGCCTGAGGAAACGCCATGCACGTCCGCGACTACCTCAACATCCCCTACATCCTCGAAGCGCAGCCGGTGGAACGCGACGGGACCTGGACCCGCCGCCTGCGCTACCCCGAACTCGGCGGTTTCGCGGCCGAGCACGAGGATGTCGAACAGGCGCTCCTGGAAGTGGAGCGCCTGCGCATCGCCGAGATCATGCGCCGCCTGCGCGCGGGCGACCCGCCCCCGGTCCCCCGCCCGCCGCTGCAGACCACCGACCAGGCCTGGTGGGCAAGGTTTCTCGGCGTGGGCGACCTCGTCGAGGGCCTCATCGACCGTCCGGCCGCCGATATCGCAGGAACCTGAGAGACACACCCGCCGCGACCCGATGCGGCGAAGGGAAGGAGACACGCCATGCTTTCGCACGAAGACAACGAAACCCTCGTCCGCGTCGGCCCCGGCACCACGATGGGCGGCATGATGCGGCTCTACTGGATCCCGTTCTATGCCTCGTCGGACCTGGAAAAGGACGGCCAGCCGCAGACGGTGAAGCTGCTTGGCGAAACGCTGATCGTGTTCCGCGACAGCGAGGGCCGGGTCGGTCTCGTCGACAACGTCTGCCCGCACCGCGGCGCGCCGCTCGCCTTCGGGCGAAACGAGGATTGCGGCCTGCGCTGCGTCTACCACGGGTGGAAGTTCGACGTGGACGGCAACGTGGCCGACATGCCCGCCGAACCGGTCCGGTCGCGCCTGAAGGACCGGGTGAAGATCAAGTCCTATCCCTGCGTCGAACGCGGCGGCGTGGTCTGGACCTACATGGGCGACGCGCCCGAGGACAGCCGCCCGCCGCTGCCGAACCTCGAATGGAACCTCGTGCCCGAGGAAAACGTGGTGCTGACCTTCCGGGTGCAGGAATGCAACTGGCTGCAGGCGCTGGAAGGCGAGATCGACAGCGCCCACGCCCCGATCCTGCATGGCCGCATCGACCAGGGCGGATCCATCGACCAGTGGGTCGCGAAGCGCGACCTCAGGCCCACCTTCGAATGCATGCGGCAGGACTTCGGCATGTCCATCGCCTCGCGCCGGGTGCTTGACGAGGACACGCTCTACTGGCGGGTGAACCAGTACGTGATGCCGTTCTATTCGCTGGTGCCGCCGCAGTCGAACTACCCGGAACTGTCCGGTCACGCCTGGGTGCCGATCGACGACGAAACCACGCTCTGCATCATGTTCAGCTACCACCCGTCGGAACCGATGTATCCCAAGAGCCGGGACATCTTCGTGAACGGCCACCGGGGGCGGGAAACCGGCCATGCCTCGGTCAATGCCTTCGACGACAAGGGCGCGCTGGTGCCCTACGGCCGCTACATCACGAAGTACCGCCGCGACACCGGCTACCTGTTCGACCACGAGGCGCAGCAGACGACGTGGTTCTCCGGCCTGCCCGGTCTGTGGGTACAGGACGCGGCCTGCCAGTCGGGCGTGATGCGGATCTACGACCGGACGCGCGAACATCTCTGCACCTCCGACACCGGCATCGCCATGACCCGCCGCGTGCTGCTGGAGGTCGCCCATGCCTTCGCCGAAAGCGGCCGGAAGCCAGACCGCTTCGCCGACCCCGATCTCTACATGGTCCGCGCGGTGTCGATGAAGCTGCCGAAGGACGAGCCTTGGGTCGATGCCGGCAAGGGGCCGATGACCGCCGTGCTCGGCGAAGGTTTCGGGTACGACCTGTGACCGGCGCGCTCTACGGCATACGGGTGCTGGAGATCTCGGCGCTGGCGGGGTCCGTCGCGGGCCGGGTGCTGGCCGATCTCGGTGCCGAGGTGGTGAAGCTGGAGCCCGAAGCCGGAGAGCCCGCGCGCAGGGCGCCGCCGCTGATCCCGACCGCCGAGGGTGAGGAAAGCGCCGCCTGGCTCGCCTACAACCACGGCAAGCGCAGCGTGACGCTGGCGCCCGGCGACGACGCCGACTTCGCCGCGCTCTGCCGGACCGCCGACATCGTGGTGACGGATTGGGAACGGCTCGACCTCGACGAGATGGACCGTCTTGCCGCCATCGCGCGGCAGGCCAACCCCGCGCTGGTCTGGACCGAGATCCTGCCCTTCGGCCGCGGCGGCCCCTACGAACGCTACCCGGCGACCGATACCGTTCTCCAGGCGCTCGGCGGGCATCTCTACCTCAACGGAGACGTCGACCGTCCGCCGGTGCGGATCAGCCTTCCCGTGGGCCTCGTGCAGGGCGGCGCCGAGGCCGCCTCGGCCGCGCTGATGGCCTATTGGCACGCGCTGAAGACCGGCGAGGGCCAGCGCGTCGACGTATCGGTGCAGGCCTGCATCGTCTGGACGCTGCTCAATTCCACGATGGCCTGGCAGATCCTCGGCCTGAACGAGATGCGCGGGGGCGCGATCCGCAAGGAACGCGCGAACCGCTTCTACACCCGCCTCGTGTGGGAGACGAAAGACGGCTACATCTTCTTCGGCCCCGTCGGCGGCGGCGGCGGATCGGCGCGGATCAAGTCCTACGACGCGCTGGTGGCGTGGATGGCCGAGGACGGCATCACCGACCCGATCCTGACGGCGCACGACTGGAACGGCGACGGCCAGTTCTTCATCCCGCAGGAGGATTACGACGCGGTGACTGCCGTGATCGTGGAGTTCATCAGGACCAAGACCACCGACGAGCTGATGGCCCGCGCGGTCGACCAGCGCATCCTGCTCGCGCCGATTTCCTCGGTCGCGGGCGTGTTCGACAACCCGCAGTTCCGGGCGCGGGGCTACTTCCGGCCGCTGCACGACGACACGCGCGGGCTCGACGTGGAGCTTCCGGCGAGATGGGCGAACCTGTCCGCGACGCCGTTGAAGGCGCCCGCCCCCGCGCCCCGCGCCGGCGCCGACACCGCCGCGATCCTGGACCGCGCCGCCGAACGGAGGACCGCATGAGCCTCGATGCCACTCCCGCTACGACCGGCGTCTTCGCCGGGCTGAAGGTCGCAGATTTCACCTGGGCCGCCGCCGGGCCGATCGCCACCAAGCAACTCGCCGACAACGGGGCGACCGTGGTGAAGGTCGAAAGCTTTAAGCACCCGGATTCCATCCGCCTCGGCGGGCCGTTCATCGACGACAAGCCGGGGATCAACCGCTCGGGCTTCTTCGCGGATTTCCATTCCTCGAAACTGGGCATGTCGGTGGACATGAGCCACCCCGACGCGCTGGAGATCATCCGACCGCTGATCGAGTGGGCCGACGTGGTGGCCGAAAGCTTCCGCCCCGGCGTGATGAAGAAATGGGGTCTCGATTTCGACAACCTGCGCAGGATCAACCCGCGCATCGTCATGCTATCCTCGTCACTCTACGGCGCCGACGGGCCCTGGGCGCGGCATCCGGGCTACGGCGCGCAGGGACAGGCGCTCGCGGGGATCCACGGCATGACCGGCTGGCCCGACCGCCCGCCCGCGATGCCGAAGGGCGCCTATTCCGACAGCGTGTCGCCGCGCTACGCGCTGTCGGCGCTGGTGGCCGCGTTGATCCACCGGGAACGGACCGGCGAAGGGCAGCACGTGGAACTCAGCCAGGTCGAGGCCACCGCGCAGCTTCTCGCGCCCGAGATCCTCGCCTACCAGGTCACGGGAGAGGAGATGACGCGGCAGGGCGACGCGAAGGCCGGATCCGTGTTGCACGGGGTGTTCCCCTGCGAGGGCGAGGAGCGCTGGATCGCGATCGACTGCGTGAACGAGGCGCAGCGCGACGCGCTGTCTGGCGTGCTCGGCTCCCCCGCGTCGGACAACGACACCGTCGCGGCGCTGACCGCACCGTGGGACGCCTTCGAACTCATGGCCGCCTGCCGCGCGGCGGGCGTTCCGGCCGGGGTCGCCAACAAGGCGTCCGATTTGCTCGACGACGACGTCCTGAACGCCCACGGGCATTTCTGGCCCCTCGATCATCCAGAGATGGGGCGGCTGAACTACAACGGCCCCGCCTACCGGTTCGAAAAGACGCCGTCCGAGCTTCGCTCCGCCGCGCCCTGCCTCGGAGAGCACACCGAGGCGGTGATGACCGGCATCCTCGGCTTCGGCGAGGACGACATCGCGCGATTCCGCGACAAGGGACTCCTGCAATGAGCGACGGCGACATCCCCGTCCGCGTGAAGCAGATGCGGCACGAGGCTGACACGGTGCTGTCGGTGGAATTCGAGACGCTCGACGGCTCGCCCATGCCGGCGGTCGCCCCGGGGGCGCATGTCGACGTGATCCTGACCCCGGATCTTCGCCGCAGCTACAGCCTGACGCGCGCCCTGCCCGGCGACGACACGACCTGCACCGTCGCGATCCATCGCGATCCGGCCAGCAAGGGCGGATCGTCCCACGTGCACGAGAAACTGCGCGTCGGCGACCGCATCCGCCTGTCGCGGCCGAAGAACAACTTTCCCCTGCATGACGGGCCGGAGAAGTCCGTCCTGATCGCGGGCGGCATCGGCATCACCCCGATCCTCGCCATGATCCGTTCCCTGACCGAAGCCGGCCGCGACTGGCATCTCCACTACGCCGCCCGCAAACGCTCCGCCGCCGCGTTCCTCGCGGAGATCGAGGATTGCGCGGACCGGAGCGGCGGCAAGGGCGCCGTCACCACCCATTTCGACGACGAGGCCGGCGGCGCACTGATCGACATCGCGGGCATTCTCGCCGCCGAATCGGAGGCGCATTTCTACTGCTGCGGGCCGGAGCCGATGCTGGCCGCATACGAGGCCGCCGCGCGCGACGTGCCGAAGGACCGCGTCCATGTCGAGTACTTCTCGGCGACCGAGGAAGCCGCGCGAGAGGGCGGGTTCGACGTGGTCCTCAACCGCAGCGGCAAGACGCTGCACGTGGAGCCGGGCAAGACCATCCTCGACGTGCTGATCGCCAACAAGGTCATGGTCCCGTTCAGTTGCACCGAGGGAACCTGCGGCACCTGCGAGACCGTGGTGATCGAGGGCCGCCCTGACCATCGCGACGCGATCCTGTCGGACGAGGAACGCCAGAAGTCGGAGACGATGATGGTGTGCTGTTCCGGCTCAAAAAGCGCGAAGCTGGTGCTGGACCTCTAGGGCAGACGCGGGTTCAGCGACAGCGCCGTGTCGCCCGGCAGGCGCGGCGAGACACAGACCTTCAGGCTTTCCGGCAGGTGCCCGAAGCCCATCAGCACGATGACGAGGTGTTCGTCGCCAAGACCGATCTCGGATCTGAGCGCGCGGTCCGTCGCCGGGTCCACCGACCAGTTCAGGAAACAGGTCCCGAGCCCCTCGGCGTGCAGCGCGTAGGCAAACGTCATCGCGAAAAGCCCGCCATCGACCCAGGCCTGGTAGCGCTCGCCCGGGTGTTCCCAGTGGCGCAGGTCCGAGGTGATGACCGCGATCCCGCCAAGCTCGTGCCCGAAGGTCCGGTTCCCGGCCTGGTGGCGGCGCACCCGGTCGATGGCGGCGCGGTCTGTCCAGGCGTGGACGTGACATGTCTGCCGGTTGCAGGACGACGGCGCGCCCTGTGCCACGGCGGCGGCGCGGCGGATCGTGTCGGGGTCGACCGGACCGGGCGCGAAGGCGCGGACCGAGCGTCGGGCGCGGACGAAGCGGGCGAAATCGACAGAGGCCGCATCGCGAATTTCGGCGGCGGACAGTTCCTCCGCGCCGGCATCCATGTCGGCGGCGTGGCCGAGCGACAAGGCCCGCCCGACCGATGCCGGCAGGTCCGACCCGGCGTTGAACGCGGCCCAGGCTTCTAGCGTGCGGAACGCGACCACCTCCGCAGCCGGTTCCGCCCCGCCGACAAGAAGATCGTGCGCCAGCCGTTCCGCCCGCGCGAAGCCGAAGCCGGGCCGAACCTCCCGCAGCGCCATCCCGTATTCGAGGAAATGCGCGTCGGCCATCAGCCGCGCCGACCGACTCTGGCCGCTCCGAACCCGGCGGAGCCACGCGTGCCGCCGGAACCGCAACGCGTCGTAGAGAATGCCTGCCCAGTAGCGCCGCTCCGTTCGTATGGCAGAGATCGCCCGCGCCACGGGGCCGGCGGACCCGGCGACGGCCCGCCCGGCCTCGCGCGGGGCCGGTTGCGACGGGGCCTCCGCCTGCGCACTCATTCCGCTGGCTTGCGGAGCGGGGCCAGGAGCTCCTCCGTCGCCTCGCCGAGCGCGGGGATGGTGCGGCGCACGCGGGCCTCGGTCAGGGACATGCGGAACGGCGGGTTCGGCACGCCGAATTCCCCTGCCCCGTCCGCGACCTGGCCCATCACCCCGCGTTCGACCGAAACCGGATCGTCCAGGGTCTCGGCGACGGTGCGATACCGGGAACAGGGCACGCCCGCCGCCATGAAGGTCCGCTCGCACTCCTCGGACGTGCGGGTTCCGGTCCACTCCTCCACGTGGGCCATGATCTCCGCCCAGTTCGCCTCGCGGCCCGCGGGCGTCGCGTAGCGCGGGTCGCGGCCCCAGTCGGGATCGCCGAGCACCGACAGCATCGCGGTGAAGTTCTTGCCCGACAGCGGCACGACCACGACGAAGCCGTCCGAGGTCCGGACCGGGACGTAGACGTGGCGCTTGCGGTCCTGCGGGAACTGCGCCTCCTGGCATTCGTAGATCATCATTGACACGAGGCTGTCCATCAGCGCCACGTCGACGATCTGGCCCTTGCCGCCGTTGCGTTCGCGTTCGAACAGCGCGGTCTGGATCGCGCCCCAGGCGTAGACCGCCGCCATCACGTCGGCATAGAACATGCCGGTCGGCGCGGGTTTTTCGGCGCCGGGACTGAACCCCATCAGCGCGAGGTCGAGGCCCGACGCGGCGTGGATCATCGGCGCGTAGGCCGGGCGTTTCGCGCCCTCGCCCTGCTGCCCGAAGCCCGAGATCGCGCAGTAGACGAGGCCGGGATTGACCGCGTTGAGCGCCTCGTAGCCGAGGCCGAGCCGCGCCATCACGCCGGGGCGGAAGTTCTCGACGATCACGTCCGCGGTCCGCGCCAGCGCGAAGGCGTCGCGCCGGCCCGCCTCGGACTTGAGGTCGATGACCACGCTGCGCTTGCCCGCATTCAGCGTCCCGAAATAGGCCGAATGGCCGTCCCTCAGCGGCGGGCGGCCGCGCATGGAATCCCCGTCCGGGGTCTCGATCTTGATGACCTCGGCGCCGACATCGGCCATCAGCCGGCCCGCGAGGGGGCCGGCCATGACCTGCCCGAAGTCGAGCACGCGGATCGGCGCGGTCATTGCTTCAGAAGCGCGCGGGCGATGATCAGGCGCTGGATCTGGTTGGTGCCCTCGTAGATCTGGCAGACCTTGGCGTCGCGCATGTAGCGTTCCACCGGGTGATCCTGAAGGTAGCCGGCCCCGCCGAAGACCTGCACCGCGTCTGTCGTGACCTTCATCGCCATGTCCGAGGCGAAGGTCTTGACCATCGACGCCCGCATCGGGATCGACGGGTCGGTCGGGTTGCGGTCGATGAGCGCGGTCACGTCGTAGAGCAGCGACCGCGCGGCCTCGATCTGGATCGCCATGTCGGCCAGCATCGCCTGAACCAGCTGGAAATCCCCGATCGGCCGGCCGAACTGCTCGCGTTCCTTCGCGTAGGCGAGCGAGGCGTCGAGCGCCGCCTGCGCGATGCCGACGGCCGCCGCGCCGACGGTCGGGCGGTTCATGTTCAGCACGCCCATCGCGTTCTTGAACCCCTGCCCCTCGGTGCCGATTAGGTTCTCGGTGGGTACGTGCACGTCCTCGAAGAACAGGTCGCAGTTCCTGATACCGCGCAGGCCCATCTTCTTCGGGCTGCCGCCGATGCGGATGCCGGGCGTGTCCATCGGGATCAGGAACGACGAGATGCCGTCATGACCCTTGCCCTCGGAGGTGCGGGCGAAGAGCAGGATGTACTTCGCCTGGTCGGCCTTGGTGATGAACACCTTCTGGCCGTTGATGACGTAATCGTTCCCGTCGCGCTTCGCCGATGTCCGGATTCCCGACACGTCGGACCCGGTATGGGGCTCGGTCAGGCCGATGCAGGACAGGATGCGGCCCTCCGCGATCTCGGGCAGGAACCGCCTGCGCTGTTCCTCGGTCCCGTAATGCACCAGCGGCAGGGCCATCGCGATCGAGGTGGCGCCGACGAGGTGGGACACGGCGAAGGACGCGCGGGCGACTTCCTCCTTCGCGATGCAGGCCATCGTGGTGGTGCCCCCGGGGCCGCCGTATTCCTCCGGCACCATGATCTGCACCAACCCGAGATCGCCGAAGACCGGGACCAGTGAATGCGGCATGTCGTCGTCCTGGTCGATCTTCGCGGCGATCGGGGCGACTTCCTTCTCTGCCATGCGCCGGACCATGTCGCGGAACATGAGCAGGTCGTCGTCTACGGCGGTGGCGTCGAGCATGGTGAGTCCTCCTCTGGGTCGAGGAAAGGCATAATGGACCTACCATTTGAAGTCAACCGGCGGGAGACGGGCTCCACAGCCGGTTGTGAACGCGTTTCAGGTGGCTCGACAGCTCCGCCTTGGCGGCGTCGAAACGGCGGTTCTTCAGGTGGCCGACGAACTCCCTGCGCGACCGGAGGAGCGCGTCCGCGTCCATGTCGGTGACGCGGCGGCGCAGGTAGGTCTGGATCATCTCGGTCTGGGCGTCGATCGTGAACACGATCGCCTGGTTGCCGGTCAGTTCCGCGACCGCGTGGTAGAACTCCCGCGCGAGCGGGATGCGGCGGGCGGAATCACCGGCCTCCACCACGCGCACCGTTTCGTCCAGGTTCGCCTCCAGCGCCGAAAGGTCGGGCGGCGGGTCCATCCGCGCGACCCGGTCCAGCACCATTTCCAGCATCAGCTCCCGCGCCTCAAACAGGTCATCAAGGCTTATGGCGTTGAGCGTCACAAGGTCGGTCAGCGCCTGGCTGAGCAGCGCCGGGCTGCCCTCCTCGATGAACGCGCCGCCGCGGGACCCCTTCCGCGTGCGCACGAGACCCGCGTTCTCCAGCGACCGCAGCGCCTCCCGCACGACGTTGCGGCTGACGTCGAGCTGGCGCGCGAGTTCCCGCTCGGCCGGCAGCTTGTCGCCGGGGCCGAGCTCGCCGGTCGCGAGCTTCTGGCGTATACGCTGCAGCACAAGCTCGAAGGTCCGGTCGCTGCGCACCGGTTCGAACGTCGCGGCGCTTTCCCTGTCCATCGCTTTCTCCGTCCTCGGCGGGCCCACAGAGTGCCCCGGAACGCGGCCCCTGTCACCCCGCGATCAACGGTGGCGTTGCGAGTTGCCGCGTTCCGTGCATTTTGGTAGGTCCAAACTGAAGGAAAGGCCGATCTTGTCGCAGGCGGGACCACAGCAGCAGTTGCCGGAACCGGCCGGGGCCCGCCGGAGGCTGGCGGCGGCCGCGCTGTTCGGCGGCACGCTCGCCGCGCTTGCCGACGTGTTCGGCCACAACCACGCCTTCGCCGTCGTCGCCGCCCTGCTGGTGCTCATTCACATCCTGTCGCAATGGGACCGGGTGCGCGCGAACGCCCGCGCGATGCTGGTGGCCGCGGTCGCGCTGTCGGCGGTCCTGCTGGTGCTCGGCGGCACCGCGGGTGACCTCGCGCTCGCGCTCAGCCGGGCGCTCTACCTGCCCGCGCTGCTGGCGGTGATGACGCTCCTGCGGGTGGCGGCGCGCCGGTCACGACGGGTGCAGGTCGCGGCGCATTTCGTCATCGACCAGCCACCGCCGCGCCGGTTCCTCTACCTCGCGACGGGGGCGCACGTGTTCGGCATCCTGCTGAACGTCGGCGGCTACCAGCTTCTGCTCGGCATCGCGCTGGCCGAACGCGACCGGGCCGCACCGCCGCCCGAGATCTCCGCGATACAGGGCCGGCGGATCACCAGCGCGGTCATGATCGGCTTCGGCGCGACGCTCCTGTGGTCGCCCGTGGGGGTCGCGATCAACCTCCTGATCCCGATCATGCCCGGTCTCGACTGGCTCGAGTACATGCCCTACGGGCTGGCCATCGTGGTGCTGTTCATCGGCCTCGGATGGGTGTTCGACCGGTTGCAGCCCCGCCCGCGGCGTGCCTTCGTCCCGGCCCCGCACGACGGTGCGCCGGGCGCGCTCCTGTCGCTTCTCGCGCTTCTCCTCGCGATTACCGGCACCGCCGTCCTAGCCGAGGCCGTCGCGGGCGTACCGATGCGGGCGGCGGTGCTGGTGGTGATCCCGGTCATGGCCTTCGCCTGGGTCCTGCTGACCGAGCCGGGGCCACGCGCGGCCAATGCCGGGCGTCTGGCGCGCGACGGATTCCACGCCCTGCCCGACTCGGTCAGCGAGATCTGCCTGATCGGATCAACCGGCTATCTCGGGCTCATCGTCGCCCAGATGATCCCGCCCGAGGCGGTCCAGGCCGCGGCACGGTCCCTCGCGCTCGGGCCGGGGGTGATCGGCTGCCTGATGGCGGCGGGCATCACCGTCGTCGGGTTGATTGGCATCTCGCCCATGATCAGCGGGTCGGTGGCCGCGGGCGCGGTCGTGGCCGCGGGCCTGCCGCTGCCGCAGCCGATGATCATGGTCGCGGCCCTGACGGGATGGGCGACGGCGATGATGCTGTCGCCGATGACCTCGACCGTCGCCATCGCGGCGGGAATGGCGGGCGTATCCAGCGGCACCGTCGGGCTCAGGTGGAACGGGCTCTTCGTCGCCACCTTCCTCGTCCTGTCGATGGCCGGGATGCTGGTCTGGGGCAGCTTCCTGTAACGGAAAACGGGCCGGCGCGTTTCCGCACCGGCCCGCATCTATCCTCGGTCCCGCCGAGTGGTCAGAAGTCGACCTGGCTGTAGATTTCCTCCCACAGAACCTCGGCCAGCGCATCGCTCGATCGCTGCACCCGCTCGGCGGAAATCTGCTGCCACCGCGCGAGGTTCTCGAGATAGGCGTCGGCGATGGCCTGCGCGTCCGTCGCGCCGCGCTCGGTGGCGGCGGCGATGATGTCGGGCAGGCCCTCGGCGTTGATCTGGTCGAGCGCGGTCCGGATCTCGGGCACGCTGTCGTTGAAGCCGACGCTGCCTTCGTACTCGGCGCGCACGGCCTCGTCATCGGCGATATAGCCGTCGATGGTCGCCCGCGCGACGATCCCCGGCATCTCGCGCAGCATCGCCTGCTTCTGCTCGTCGCTGAGCGCGTTCCAGCTGTCCATGTTCCAGGTCACGAGCCCGAGCCCGCCGAGAACGCCGAGCGGCTCGCCGAGGACGGACCCCACGACCTCGCCGAGCGAATACTGGCGAAGCCAGGCGATCGGCCCGACGACGCAGTCGAGCTGGCCGCGTTCCAGCGCCTCGTACATGTCGCCGGCGCCCATGTTCACGGGCGTGCCGCCGAGCGCCTGGGCGATCCGCGACATGGCCCCCGACCCACCGCGCATCCGCAGGCCCTGGACGTCATCGAGGCTCGCGACCTCTTCCCGGCACAGCAGCCGGTAGGGCGTGGGGACGTGGCCGCCGAGGAACACGAGGTTGTTGTCAGAGAATTCCTGCACGCATTGCGGGCAGTCCATCAGCAGGGTTTCCAGCGACGCCCCGGCGACCGCGACCGGGTCCGCGCCGTAGGGCATCATGTCCGAGATCACGACGGAGTTCGGCAGGTCGGACGGCGCGTAGACCGGGATGACGAAGCCGAGGTCCGCGATCCCGTCGCGCACGCCCGCCAGCATGTCGGCCCCGCCGAGCAACTGGCCGCCCGCGAAGATCTCGATGGCGACATCGCCGCCGGTTTCCTCCGCGATGGCGTCGAAGGCCGGTTGCAGGGCGATGACGTTGTTCGCGGCCTGCGGCGGCACGAAGGTCGCGTAGTTGTAATCCTCCGCCAGCGCCGGGGCGGCGGCGAGCGCCGCTGCGGCGGCGGCCGTCCCGATCCGTCCGATGATCTTCATTTCAACATTCCTCCTCCGTTGAAGCGTGGGTGGGCCGGCTCAGCGCATGAGACCGGGCAGAAACAGGGCGATGTCCGGGAACACGACGATCAGCACGACCACCAGCAGTTCGCAGACGAGGAACCAGCCGATCCCGCGGAAGATCGCGGTCAGCGCGACCTGGTCCCCGACGACGCTCTTGATGGTGTAGACTGACAGGCCGACGGGCGGCGTGATGAGCCCGATCTCGACGAACTTGATGGTCAGGATGCCGAACCAGATTAGGTCGAACCCGCTCTGGTCGATGATCGGCAGCATGACCGGCAGGGCGATCAGCATCAGCCCGATCGGGTCGAGGAACATGCCGAGGAACAGGAACACGAGGCCGCAGAACAGGACCACCGCGTATCCCTGGAGCCCGCCCGCGTCGAACAGGTCGACGATGAAGCCCGGCAGGCCCGACAGTGCTATGAACCGCGACAGCAGGACGGCGCCGATGGAGACGAAGAAGATCACTGCGGTGCCGTTGATCGTGTCGCGGATCGCGTCGGTGAACACGGTCCAGGTCAGGCGGCGGTAGAGCGCGGCGATGACCAGCGCGAGGAACGCGCCGAGCGCGCCGGCCTCGGTCGCGGTGACGTAGCCTCCGTAGAGCCCGCCGATCACGCCGAGGATCAGGAGCGGCATCGGCCAGACCTCGGCCAGCGACCGGAACCGCTCGCCCCATGTCGGCGAGATGTCCACGGGCGGCGCGAGTTTCGGGTTCGACACGCAGCGGATCCAGATCATCACCGCATAGATCGCGGCGGTCAGGATGCCGGGGATGATGCCCGCGATCATCAGCCGACCGATCGAGGCCTCGGCGAAGGTGCCGTAGAGGATCATCAGGATCGACGGCGGGATCAGCGAGCCGAGCGTGCCCGCCGCGGCGACCACCCCGGTCGAGAGACCCGGATCGTAGCGGTAGCGCAGCATCTCCGGCACCGCGATGCGCCCCATCGCCGAGGACGTGGCGACCGACGACCCGGAGGCCGCGGCGAAGCCGGCGCAGGCGAAGTTCGACGCGATGGCGAGCCCGCCCGGAAGCTTGCAGAGCCAGAGCCTCGCCGCCGAATAGAGCGCGCTGACGATGCCCGCGTGGTAGGCCACCGCCCCCATCAGGAGGAACATCGGGATCGCCGACAGCGACCAGTGGGCGACGAACTGGTAGGGAATCGTCCGCAGCGTGCCGAGCGCCGGCCGTTCGCCGAGCAGCGCCCAGATGCCGACGAGCGACACGCCGGTCAGCGCGATGGCGATCGGCACGCGCAGCGCCAGCAGCACGAGGATCACGCCGAGGCCCATGCCCCCGATGGCGACGTCAGACATCCGCGGGCTCCCCGGCTTCGGTGCGCATTCCCTCGCCCGTCGCGAGCGCGCGGACGAGGCAGAAGGCCTGCACGAGGCAGATCAGGCAGGTCGTGCCCATCGACACCGGCACCAGCCAGCGCGTCGGCCAGACGACGATCGTTCCGGTTCCGGCCTCGACCACCGCCTGCCGGGCGGTCTGGCGCAGCGCCTCTTCGGTGGCGACCCAGGTGAACACGACGAGCAGCGCCGCGCTCAGGATCAGCACCGCCACGTCGATCACGGCGCGGGCGCGCGGCGTCATCGCGGCGGTGAACAACTCGACCTGGATATGCTCGCCCCGCGCCTGCGCGGCGGGAATGGCAAGGAAGACGAGCGCGACCATGTACCAGTAGGACACGATCTCGAGCGTGCCGGAGAACGGGACGTGGACCTCGCGCATCACCACGTCGAGCACGACGTGCAGAAGCATCGCGACCACGGCGAGCCCGGCGATGGCCATGTTGACCCTGACCAGGATGTCTATGACACGCGGCGTCCGCGACCGCAGCATTGCGCACCTCCCCGCACAAAGACGAACCAATTAATGGCCTAACCATTTGCAAAGTGCAAGGGCGCTTGTTCCGGTATTGCAACCGGCGGGCGTCAGGACCCCGGCGTCTGCGCCTTCGACAGCATGTAGGCGTGCAGCCGTTCCATGTGGGTGACCATCTCCGCGATGGCGGCCTCGACGTTGCGCGCCCGCAGGTGCTGCACGAACTTCGACCGGGATTCCGCCACGTCCCACGTCCGGTCGACGCCGATCTGCTTGATGTAGTAGGCCAGCGGCTCGGTCACCGCGGACATCAGGATCTCCATCGCCTTGTTCTTCGTGGCCGAGGCCAGGATGGCGTAGAATTCGAGCGTCAGCGCGGTGCGGTCCTCGATCTGCGAGGGCGAGTTCTTTTCCCGGGTGGCGGCGATGTTGGCCTCCAGCCGCGCGAAATCCTCTTCCGTCCCGCGTTCGCAGGCCAGCCGGATGATCTCCTTTTGCAGGCACATCCGGGCCTCGGTGTAGTCGCCGAGGGACAGCCCGCCGAGCGACAGGAGGTCGGAAATCGTCTGCGTGATCGGGCGCACGTCGCCCTGCATGACCACGGCCCCGCCCTTCACGCCCTTCTGCAGGGTCAGGACGCCGCCCATCTCCAGCGTGCGGAACGCCTCCCGCACGGTGGCGCGGCTGACATGCAGCTGTTCGGCCAGGTCGCGCTCCGACGGAAGCTTGTCGCCGGCGGCGATCCGGCCCGACTGGATCTCGGCGCGGATCTGTTCGCAGACCTCTTCGAAGGCGCGCTTGGTCTTGACCGGCTTGAACCCGAGGCGGCTGTCCATGGGGGGAACTCCGTAATTGTCTGACCATTTATCCATGCAAGCCCGTGCCCAATGCAAGGGCGACATGCCCGATGTCCGGGCGGTCGGCGACGCGGGTGCGCGTCCTAGCCCATGTAGGAACTGCCGCTGAGCGCCGCGCCGAGGAAGTGCAGGTGCTCGCTTAGCTCATCGCGGCTGATTGGCCCGCCGAGCCCGACCCGCAGCATTTCCCCCGGCGTTCCGGCCACGGTGAAGGCGTCGGACGGCACCACCCCGAGCGGCCGGCCAGCCAGCCGCGCGACCGTGCTGGCGCGGGTGAACCCCGGCGGCAGGGTCAGCCAGACGTTGAACGCGTTCGGCGCACCGGCGAAGGTCATGCCCTCCAGCGCCTCCGCCGCGATCTGCTGGCGCGCGGCGGTCTCGGCGCGGATGAAGCGGCGGATGCTGTCGGCGGTGCCGTCCTCGATCCACTGGGTGGTCAGCGCCATCGACAGGGGCGAGGGCATCACCGCGAGCGCCCGGATCGCCTGCGCCAGCCGGTGCGCGCATTTCGGGGACGGCGCGATGGTGTAGGCCAGCCGCAGACCGGCCCCGATGCACTTGGCAAGGCCGCCGATATGCCAGGTCAGGTCGGGCGACGACACTGCGATCGGCGCTGGCGCGCGCGCGGGAATGAAACCGTAGGCATCGTCCTCGATCAGGGTCAGGTCGTACTGGTTCAGGATCTCGGACACCTGCTGCCGCCGGGCCTCCGGGATGGTGTGTGTGGTCGGGTTCTGCAACGTCGGGTTGAGGTAGAGCGCCTTCGGCGCATGCCGCGCGATCGCGTCCTCCAGCGCGTCCGGCGTCACCCCGTCGGCATCCGTTTCCAGCCCGACGAGCTCGATCCCGAAACGCCCGGCGATGTTGCGCAGGCCGGGATAGGTCACCGCCTCGCACAGGACGCGGTCGCCGGGACGGGTGATGATGCTGAAAATCGCCGCCATCGTCGCGTGCGCCCCCGGCGTGACGGCGACCCGGTCCATCGACGGGATCATGCCGCGCAGGCTCAGCCAGATCGACGCGGCCTCGCGGTCGCGGTCGGTCCCGAGCGGCGCCTGGTAGCGCAGGAGATCGACGAGGTTGGCGGAGACGTAGCCGAGCGCGGCCTGCATCCGCGCCACGAGGTCCGGGTCGTCGGGCTCCGGCGGCATGTTCATCGACAGGTCGCTCGCCCGCCCCCGGGCCGGGTCCGGCGCGACGCGGCGGGCGGCTTCCGCGACGAAGGTGCCGCGGCCGACATGGCTGTCGACCAGCCCACGCGCCTGTGCCTCGGCGTAGGCGCGGGAGACGGTGGTGAAGTCGATCCCGAGTTCCGCCGCGAGCCGCCGCTGAGGCGGAAGCCGGTCGCCGACTGCGAGACGCCCGTCCGCGATGTCCTTCGAGATCGCGTCGGCGATGGCGATATAGCGCGGTTTCCCGGCGTCGATGCCCGAGGGCTTCCAGTTGATCATGCGATCCCTCCGTTCGCGGGGACCCTAGCGGTGCGATTCGGACTTGGGAAGAAGATTGTATGGATCTTGTCTGGATAGATTGTCGCAGAAACAGGCATGCAAGTGGGCGCGGTTTTCCCGGCGCCACGAAATCCGCCGGAAAGCCTTCGGAAAGCTCAACTAGAAGGCATATGGAGCAGGTCCGGTCCGTTTTATTGTATGCATATTGAAATGACGATTGATTGGATTTGATCCGCCGCCAACGCTGGACGCGTGACCAGACAAGGAGGGCGAGATGCCAGCAGTCGCGACCGAAGCGCACAAGGACGGGGACTACTTCGTCGATTACGAGGAGAAGGTGTTCGAGGACGTGAAGGCGGATGAGGGCGAAAAGGCCCTCGTGACCTTCCACACCGTCGCCTTCGAAGGCTCCATCGGGCTCGTCAACATCCTCAACGCGATCCGGCTCAACCGGAAGGGCTACGAGACCTCGATCCTGCTTTATGGCCCCGGCGTCACGCTCGGCATCCAGCGCGGTTTTCCGACGCTCGGAGACGAAGCGTTTCCCGGCCACCAGAACTTCGCCGTGAACCTCAAGAAGTTCATGGGCGAAGGCGGCAAGGTCTATGCCTGCCGCTTCGCGCTGCAGGCGCTCTACGGCCACGGCGAGCCGTCGCTCCTGCCGGGGATCACGCCGATCGCGCCGCAGGACGTGCTGGATTGCATCCTCCTGCACAAGAAGGCGAACGCGGTCATCCTCGATACCTGGACCGTCTGACCCGATCCCGGGCATCCGGGCGGCCCCGCCCGGATGCCGGCCCCTCGATCCGAGACCACAGGAAGGCCCGGCCCCATGAGAACCGACACCGTCCGCGCCGCCGCCGTGCAGATCGCCCCGGATCTCTCGGGCCGGTCCGGCACCGTCGAACGCGTTCTGAACGCCATCGCGGAAGCCTCCGACAAGGGCGCGGATTTCATCGTCTTTCCCGAGACCTTCGTGCCCTACTACCCGTATTTCTCCTTCGTCCTGCCGCCGGTGCAGCAGGGTGCGCCGCACCTCGAACTGATGAAGGAAGCCGTCGTCGTGCCGTCGGTCGAGACGCAGGCGGTGGCCGACGCGGCGCGGAAGCGCGGGGTTGTCGTCGTGCTCGGCGTGAACGAACGCGACCACGGCTCGCTCTACAACACGCAGCTTGTCTTCGACGCCGACGGCACGCTCGCGCTCAAGCGCCGCAAGATCACGCCGACCTACCATGAACGCATGGTCTGGGGTCAGGGCGACGGCGCGGGGCTGAAGGTGGTGGAAACGAAGGTCGGCCGCGTGGGCGCGCTGGCCTGTTGGGAACACTACAACCCGCTGGCCCGCTACGCGCTGATGTCGCAGCACGAGGAAATCCACGCCGCGCACTTCCCCGGAAGCCTCGTCGGCCCGGTTTTCGGCGAGCAGATCGAGGTCACGATGCGTCACCACGCGCTGGAGGCCGGGTGCTTCGTCGTGAACGCGACCGGCTGGCTCACCGAGGACCAGATCGCGCAGATCCATCCCGACCCCGCGTTGCAGAAGGGGCTCAGGGACGGCTGCATGACCTGCATCGTGTCGCCCGAGGGCCGGCACCTCGCCCCGCCGCTGACGGAGGGCGAGGGCATCCTGATCGCCGATCTCGACATGCGGCTGATCGCGAAGCGCAAGCGGATGATGGACAGCGTCGGCCACTACGCGCGGCCCGAACTCCTGAGCCTCGTCCACGACACCCGCCCCGCCACCACCCGCCACGCCGTCGACGCCGCGGCGATGGCGGAGCCCCCTGCCCCGGAACTGGAGGATCGCCTCGATGGCTGAGATGTCGCATTCCGAGCTCATCAACGAGTTGCAGACCCACGGGATGCGGCTGGTCGATCCCTCGGCGGGGCAGCAGAGCCGGCGCGGCGGGGCCGGGCCGTCGGACCACAAGGCGGTCACGGTCGGCGAGACGACGGTGATGGTTCCGGTCCACACCGCGCCGAGTTTCGAAAGCCCCTACCTCGTCGACGCGCCCGACGCCGAGGGCAGGTCCCGCGTCCTGCGCGGCGGGCAGGAGATCGCTACCGTCCGGTTCCCCCGGCGGGCGCGGTTCTACGACCTGCAAACCGCCGACGGCATCCCCTACAGCCATATCGCGACGCTGCATTCCCGCGACGTGCTGGCCACGACGGTCCTGCAGACCTGCATCCGCTACGAGAGCCGCAAGAAGACCTGCCAGTTCTGCGCCATCGGCCAGTCCCTCGCCGCCGGTCGAACCATCGCGCGGAAGACGCCGGAGCAGCTGGCGGAGGTCGCGAAGGCGGCGGTGGAGCTTGACGGCGTGACCCACATGGTCCTGACCACGGGCACCCCGCCGGGCAAGGATCGCGGCGCCGAGGTGCTGTGCGAAAGCGCCCGCGCGATCAAGGCCGCGGTGAACCTGCCGCTCCAGGGCCAGTGCGAGCCGCCGGAGGACGACGCCTGGCACCAGCGCATGTTCGACGCCGGGATCGACACGCTCGGGATGCATCTCGAGGCGGTCACGCCCGAGGTCCGGCAGCGGATCATGCCGGGCAAGGCGACGGTGCCGCTCGAGAAATACTTCTCCAGCTTCGAGGCGGCGGTGAAGGTGTTCGGCCGCGGTCAGGTGTCGACCTACATCCTTGCCGGGCTCGGCGACACCGCCGAGGCGATCCTGTCGATGTCCGAACGGCTCTGTGCGATCGGCGTCTATCCCTTCGTGGTGCCCTTCGTGCCGATCTCGGGCACGCCGCTCGAAAGCCACCCCGCCCCGCGGACAGAGTTCATGGCCTCCATCCTCCGCCCGCTCGGCGAGATGGTGGTGCGGGCGGGGATGCGGTCGTCGGACATCAAGGCCGGCTGCGGCAAGTGCGGGGCGTGCTCGGCGCTGTCGACCTACGAAAAACTGAAGGTGCCGGCATGATCGAGATCGAACCGCGCCAGTTCCGCTCCCCCGGCTACTACATCCGTGCGGCGTCGCGCCCGTTCGAGGCCCGCGGCGCGGCGGCCCTGCGCCACCGGGTCTTCGTCGAGGAGCAGGGTATCTTCCACGACCACGACCGGGACGAGATCGACCTGATCGCCACCCATCTCGTGGCGCTGTCGACCTACGCCGCGCAGAGCGACCAGATCGTCGGGACCGTCCGCATCCACGAGGAGGCGCCGCGGCTCTGGTGGGGCTCGCGGCTGGCGGTCGACCGTGGCTCGCGCTCGGTCGGACAGCTCGGCACGGAACTGATCCGGCTCGCCGTCTGCACCGCGAACGCCCGCGGCTGCGACCGCTTCCTCGCCCATGTCCAGAGCCAGAACGTGCCCCTGTTCCGCCGCCTGCACTGGCGCCCGCTGGAGGAGGTCGAGCTTCACGGCGTCGCGCATGTCCGGATGGAGGCCGAACTCGCCGCCTACCCGCCCTGCGCCGATCCCGTCGCCGGCTGGTACCGGCGCACGCCCGCGCGGGAAAAGGTGACGGCATGACCGCCGTCACGCTGTCCAGGACCGCCCCGCCCGAGACATCCCCGGCCGAGATCGCCGCGGTCCTGCGCGCCCATCCCTCGATCCGCTCGAAACTCGCCATCGCCCGCGCAGCGGCGGGGCTCGGTCTCGGCGCGGGATCCCACGGCCGGCCCGGAGACGACGCCGCGATCCTTCCGGCGGCGGACGGCTTCGACCTGCTTGCCGGCGAAGGCTTCATCCCGGCGTTTGTGAAGGCCGATCCGTGGTTCGCGGGCTGGTGCGGGGTGATGGTCAACCTGTCGGACATCGCGGCGATGGGCGGGCGGGCCACCGCCGTCATCGACCAGGTCTGGGCGCCGGATGCCGACGCCGCGTCGGAGCTTCTGCTCGGGTTGAAGGACGCCGCCGCCGCCTACGGCGTGCCGCTCGTGGGCGGGCACACAAATTTCGCGGCGGGCGACCTGTCGCTCGCCGTCTCGGTGCTCGGCCGCGCCCGGCGGCTCATCACCAGCTTCGACGCCGCCCCCGGCGACGTGCTGGTCGCCGCAATCGACCACCGCGGGCGATACGTGAACTTCGACAACTGGTGCGCGGCGCTCGACGCGCCCCACGACCGGTTGCGCGGGGATCTCGACCTGCTTCCGGCACTCGCTGAGGACGGGCTCGTCCGGGCGGGCAAGGACATCAGCCAGGGCGGCATCGCCGGAACCGCGCTGATGCTGGCCGAGATGTCAGGGGTCGGGATGGACATCGACCTCGACGCCATCGCCCCGCCGGACGGCGTGCCGCTCGACCGCTGGATGCGGAGTTTCCCGAGCTTCGGGTTCCTTCTGTCGGTCCGGCCGGACGACGTCGGCGCGGTCTGCACTCGGTTCCGGTCCCGCGGCATCGACGCACGCGCGGTCGGCCGCGTGACGGCGGGGAGCAGGGTCGATTTCCGTCGCGGCCCCGACCGGGCCCCGTTCTGGGACCACGCGGTGGAACCCTACCTGGGCCTCGCCGACGGTGGAGGGCACGGCGATGCCTGAGACCTACTGGACCGTCCGCTGGCCTGACGGCGAGGAGGAGCGGCTCTATTCCCCCTCCTCCGTCGTGGCGGAGTTGTTCGAGCCCGGCCGTGCCTACCCGGTCCCGGACTTCCTGCAACGCGCCCGGGTGGCGATGGAACGCGCCTCGGACCGGGTGCAGCGCAAGTACGGCTTCGCCTGCACCTCCGCGATGGCGCAGCTCGACGCGGTGGAGCGGCGGGTCGAGACCCTGCCGCCCGAGGCCAGCGTCACCTGCCTGAAGATCAGCCAATGAGGACCGTACCGATGAAGGACACCTACCTGCCCCACGTCCCCGTCGCGATCGTCGGCGGAGGCCAGGCCGGGCTTTCCGTCGCCCGGCAGCTCGACCGGCTCGGCATCGCCTCGGTCGTGTTCGAGCGGCACGAGAAGTTCCATTCCTGGCGCGTGAACCGGTGGGACAGCTTCTGCCTCGTCACTCCGAACTGGCAATGCCGCCTGCCGGGCTTTCGCTACGACCGCGAATACGGCGGCACCGACCCCGACGGCTTCATGCTGCGCGACGAGATCACCGCCTATCTAGACGCCTTCGCCGCCAGCTTCGAACCCGACATCCGCGAACATGTCGAGGTCACCCGCGTCGCGCCCCGCCCCGGCGGCGGTTTCCGGGTCGAGACCGCCAGCGGCGACTGGACCTGCGACCAGGTGGTGATCGCGACCGGTGGCTACGACACCCCGATCGAGCCGCCCTATGCCGGGAAACTCGATCCCGGCGTGTTCCAGATGCACTCCGTCGACTACCGCAACGTCGACCAGTTCCCCGAGGGCGGGGTCCTGATCGTCGGCACCGGCCAGTCCGGCGTGCAGCTGATGGAGGATTTCGTCCGCGCCGGGCGCGACGTGCATCTCGCCGTTGGCCCCGCGCCGCGAAGCCCGCGCAAGTATCGCGGCCGCGACGCGACGGACTGGCTTTTCGATGCGGGGCACTACGCCGTGACCATCGACAGCCATCCCGACCCGGTGAAGGCGATGACCCAGACCAACCACTACATGTCGGGCCGTGACGGCGGGAAGGAGATCGACCTGCGCCGGTTCCACGTCGAGCACGGGGTCTCGCTTTACGGGTCGCTCGCGGACATGGACGGGACCACGATCCGCTTCCTGCCCGACCTCGCGAAGAACCTCGACGACGCGGACAGGTCCTATGTCGGCATCCGCGACCAGATCGACGCCTACATCGCCAGCGAAGGCATCGACGCGCCGGAGGAACCGCCCTTCGTCAAGGTCTGGTCGCCCGAAACCGAGACCACCGAGATCGACGCGCGGGAGGCCGGCATCACCTCCGTCCTCTGGGCAATCGGCTTCCGGCCCGACTATACCTGGATCGAGGCCGACGTCTTCGACGCGCGGGGCAAGCCGAAGTTCCATCGCGGCGTGACGGCGCATCCTGGGCTGCACTTCATCGGCCTCGGCTGGCTGAACACCTGGGGATCGGGCCGCTTCCTCGCCATCGAGGAGGACAGCGCCTACCTCGCCAGCGAGATCGCGGCGCAGCTTGCCCCGGCGTTGCGCGCGTGACGGTTCACGCCTTCAGGCCCGGCAGCGACACCGGGCTGTCCTGCCGGGTCACGCTCGGCATGGCGGAACTGTCGCCCTTCGGCCTGTCGGAACAATGGCTGCTGCGCGCCTGCGGTGACAGGCACTGGCGCATGATCGCGCGCCACGCCGGCCTTCCGGGCATCGATTTTCGCGACGCGGGGGGCCGCCCGGTCTATGCCGCGTTCTGCGCGAGTTCCCTGCGGATGACCCGGCCCGCGCGACCGCTTCTCGCCCGCGAGATCGGCCTGCGGTCCGCCCTGTTCCAGGTCGGGCCGAACCGGATCGGGTCGGTGCACCGGGTCACGGCGGCCGAGGGCGTGCTGGCCGAACTGTCGATGATAAGCTGCTTCCTGCGCCATGACGCGGACGGGTCGAACCGCGGCCTGATGCGCGGCGCGCTGCCGGGTCTCGGCCCCCTGCCCGACCCGCCGCCGGGCCTGACCGCCCTGGCCGGACGCGCGCGAGAAGCGGCGCGGGCCGTGCGCGGGCAGAGGTTCGGAGAGGCCGGACCGCCGATCCTGTCCTGCACGCCGGTCCCGTCGCTCGACTTCAACGCGGTCGGTCTGCTTTACTTCCCGACCTACTCGCGGATCGCGGAAACGGCGCGGCCGGCGGTCGGGCACCTCGACCGGCGGGAGGTCGTCTACCTCGGCAACCTCGATCCCGGCGAACGGGTGGAGGTGTTCGAGTCTGGCGCGGCGCTCGTTCTCCGAACACCCGAAGGCCGTCCCCTCGCCGCCGTCACGACGACGTAACCGGTCCAGGCGGGCCCGAGAGCTTCGGCCGGGGCGAATGCGCCAAATACCATTTCTCCTGACAGAAGATGCTGGAGGACCGATCAGGCACTTCCCGTTCCGGGGTTTACGCCGGAATACCCCTAAAGCTATAAAATTGGCCTAAATGGGATCCGCGTGTCGCGGTGCCCGGGGGAGGATCGTGCCGGATGGGCCAGACAGCCGCATTGAAGATCATCGCGAAGGCCGCCGGACGCGACCGGGTGGAGCCGGGTGAATACGTCGATGTGACGCCCGACTACACGGTCTGCCAGGAACTGTCCTGGGCGACGCGCAAGGCGATCCTCCAGAAGGCCGGGCTGGACACGCTCGCACGGCCCGACCGGACGGTGATGGTGGTGGACCATACCACCTCGGCGGGCATGGGGACGGCCTACTACCAGGCCCACCGCGAGATGAAGGACTTCGCCGCCGAACAGGGTGCGCATTTCCACGGCGCGGGGGCCGGGTTGCGGCACCAGGTGATGATCGAGAACGGCTATGCCCGCCCCGGCGCGCTGATCCTGTCGGACGAGCCCAACATCGCGAGCGTCGGCGCGGTCGGGGCGCTCAACTTCTCGGTCTCGACGGAGGTGGTGGTGACGCAGGTGTTCCGGTCGAACTGGATCTCGGTGCCGCGACAGGTCCGGATGCGGCTCGACGGGGCGTTCCAGCCCGGCGTCATGGCGCGGGACCTCGCGCAGACCATCATCCGCGACTTCGCCGAGACAGACACGCTGACCCAGTCCTGCATCGAGTATTCCGGCCCCGGCGTCGCTTCCATGTCGGTGGACGAGAGGCAATCCCTGCTGGCCTGTTCCTACCATTCCGGCGCCGATACCGCGATCATGCCGGTGGACGCGGTCGCGCTGGACTGGATGAAGGGCCGCCTGCCGGAGGACGAGATCGCGCCGCTCCACACCGACCCCGCCGCGGTGTTCGACTTCGAGACCGCCTACGACCTCGCCGGGATCGAGCCGATGGTGACGGTGCCGCCCGAACTGCACCTCGCAAGGCCGGTCGCGGAGGTCGCGGGCAAGCGCGTCGACCAGGCCGCGATCGGCTCCTGCGCCAACAGCAGGCTGTCGGACCTGCACGCCGCCGCGCGGTTGCTCCGCGGTCGCCGGATTGCGCCCCATGTCGTGTTCTACGTCACGCCGGGCAGCCGGGAGATCTACGCCCGCGCCGCCGACGACGGCACTCTTGCCGCGCTGACCGAGGCAGGGGCGGTGATCCTCGCGCCCGGATGCACGACCTGTTGGGGTTACGAGGGCTACCTGAACCCGGGCGAGGTGCAGATCTCCACCCACCAGATGAACTACCGCGGCCGGAACGGCAGCCGCGAGTCGCTGTCCTACCTCGCGAGCCCGATGACCGTGACCGCCTCCGCCATCGCGGGCGAAATCGCGGATCCGCGCGCCTATCTCGACTGAGACAGGTCGAGCCCCTGCGGCCGCGAGCCGAGGGGCGTGCCGTCCTCGTCCGTCTGCACGGTCGCGGCGACCGAGGCGCGGGTGCCGAGGTCATCCGCCCAGGCCGCGAGGTCCGGGAAGGCCGCGCGCCAGCCGCTGTCGGCGAAGCGGAAATCGAGATGCCCGGCCGCGGCGACGAGCGCGATATGCCCCATCCCGAACCGGGTGTCGCGCAGCTTCGGCAGGTCCTTGGCGACGGCGGCGAGCGCGGCGGCGATCTTGATCTGGGCCGCGTCGCGGAACGCATCGGGCTCCGGCGCGGCCTGGGACACCTGCCACCGCACGAGAAGGTCGAGAACGCCGTCGCCCAGAACGGTCCAACGCCGATGCACCGGCCGCGACGCACCCTCGGGCAGCAGCCTCGGAGCCGCGTTCTGTACATCAAGATACTCGCAGATCACGTTGGAATCGTACAATATTCCGTCTTCTCCGGTTTCCAGGATCGGGATCTTGCCAAGCGGGTTCAGCGCCAGCACCGCCGTCCCCGGAACGGTCAGGAACGACACCGGCGTGCGGACGATCTCGACCGATCCGGCCAGCCCGGTCTCGTGCAGCGCGATCATCACCTTCCGGACGTAGGGCGAGCGCGGCGACCAGTGGAGCCTCACCCCCGGCCCCCGTCGAGACCGTCGAGGAACCCGGCCAGGACACGGTTGAACGCCTCCGGCTGCTCGACGTTCGGCAGGTGGCCCGCGTCGGGGATCACCTCCATCCGTGCGCCCGCGATGCCGGCGTGAAGCTTCTCGACCGAGGGCATCAGCGCCTTGTCGTTGCCTCCGACGATGGTCAGGACCGGCACCGCGATGCGCGGCAGCACATCGGCGTAATCGTAGCCCTGGAGCGCGGAGGCACAGGCGAAGAAGCCCTCGAACGCGGTGGCGGAGCTGACCTTGCGGAGCTTTTCATGCCGTCCCTCGGCCCGGCTCGCTTCGCCGAACCAGCGTTCCGCGGTCGCGTGGCCGTTCCGCTCCATCCCCATCTCGCGGGCGTCCTCGATCCGTGCGGCCCAGGTCTTGGCGCCGCCAGGCACCGTGGCCGCCTGACCGTCCGACAGGACGAGCGCCCGGACGCGGCCGGGGTTGCGCGCGAAGGCGTCGAGCACGGTCGGAACGCCCATCGACAGGCCGACGAGGATGCAGTCGCCGACCCCGAAACGATCCATCAGCCCGGACAGGTCCGCACCGAGTTCCGCGATCGTCACCGGGCCGTCCGGCACCTCGCTTCGGCCATGCCCGCGCTGGTCGTAGCGCAGGATCCTGTAGCGGTCGTCGAGCGCCGCGACCTGGTCGTCCCACATCGTCAGGTCGGTGAGAATCGAGTTCGCGAACACGACCCACGGCGCCCCGTTCGGCCCGTCCAGCCGCGCGTGGATCCGCACCCCGCCGACCTCGACCATCTGCCCGTCCGAATCCGCCATATCACCCTCCCCGCTGGCCTTTTCCGAAAGGTCGCAAGCGACCCCGGACGCGGCTTCGGCCGGGTTTTCCCGCGACCGTCCCGGCATCCGCTGTTTACAAAAACTATAAATATAGCCTATCAAGTCAATATCGGCGGAACACACTGCCACCGAGATCCAGGGAGGATTTTACATGACACCGATCCGCACCGGCATCATGGCCGTGGCGATGAGCGTAGCCGCGACCGCAGGTCTGGCACAGGACTACCCTTCGCAACCGATCACCATCGTGAACCCCTATTCGGCCGGGGGCCCCGCCGATCTCATCAGCCGGACCATCGCCGAGGGCATGGCGGAACGGCTCGGCCAGCCCGTCGTGGTGGAGAACCGCCCCGGCGCGGGCACCGCGATCGCCGCGACCTACGTCGCCCAGGCCGATCCCGACGGCTACACGCTGCTGATCGCCGGATCGCCGACCCACGTCATCACCCCTGCCCTGCAGGAAGTCGAGTATGACGGCGTCGAAAGCTTCACGCCGGTCTCGATGGTCGCCAACGTCCCGAACGTGCTGGTCGTCGCGAGCAGCACCGGGATCACCACGATCGAGCAGCTCATCGAGCGCGCGGGCGAGGCGCCGGACACGCTGAGCTTCGCCTCGGTCGGCAACGGCAGCCTGCCGCACCTGTCCAGCGTGCTGTTCATGCAGGAAACCGAGACCCAGATGGTCCACATCCCCTACGGCGGCGCGGCCCCCGCGGTGGTGGACCTGCTCGCCGGGAACGTCGACATGGGCTTCCTGAACGCGCCGCCGCTGATCCCGCATGTCGAAAGCGGCGATCTCGTCGCGCTCGGCGTCGCGGCCTCGGACCGCTCGGACCAGCTTCCCGACGTGCCGACGATGCAGGAACTCGGCCTCGGCGAGTTCCAGATGAGCACCTGGTACGGCATCTCCGCCCCGGCGGGCACGCCCGACGACGTGGTCGCGGCGCTCGACGAGGCGATTTCCGCGACGCTGGAGGACGAGGCCATCCGCAGCAGCCTGTCCGAGCGCGGCGTGATGATCTTCTACAAGACGAGCCAGGACTTCGCCGACTTCCTTGCCGGGGATTCCGGTCGGATGCTCGACCTGCTGGACGCGGCCGGCGTCTCGGGGGATCAGTAGGGTCGAGAGCCGGGGCCGCCGCCACCATCGCGGCGGCCCCGCGCATCGCAGCTTGCGCGGAGATACACCGATGAGCGAGATCGAGGGGCGCGTCTGGGCCTTCGGCGACAACATCAGCGCCGATGACGGCATCATCCAGTATTCGCAGGTTCCCGATCTCGGCAGCTTCGACATCCCCGCGCTGAAGGCGATGTGCTTCACCACCCTCATGCCCGACTTCCCCGAAAAGGTGCGGGACGGCGATGTGATCGTGGCGGGCCGGAACTTCGGCCACCACAGCCACCCCCATGCCTGCGTGGCGATGAAGGAAAGCGGCATCCGGGCCTGCGTGGTCGAAAGCTGCGATTCCGTCTTCATCCGCAAGGCACTGAACATCGGCCTGCCGGTCGTGCCCTGCCCGGGCATCGGCGCGCTGGCCGGAACCGGCGACCGGATCGCCATCGACCTCGCCGCCGGAACCGTGCGCAACACCGCGACCGGCGAAGACCTGCGGTTCCGTCCCTTCGCGCCGCCGATGATCGAGGTCTGGCAGCAGGGATCGCTGGCCGGGGCCATGCGCCGGCGCGCGGAACGGGAACGGGCATGAGCGACGACCCGACCGAGACCGCCGGACCCGAACGCGCCGGGGCGTGGGAATACGGCGCCGCCGCGGCGCTCGTCCTGCTCGGCGGCTACATGATCCTGGAGGGCCTCGGCTTCGGCGTCGGCACGATCCGCCGGATGGGGCCCGGATTCTTCCCGGTCGCGGTCGGCGTGGGGCTCGCCGCGCTCGCCGTCGGCATCCTGTCCGAGCTTCGGCGCGGCGGCGTGTCGCGCCTGAACGCCCCGATCCGGCCGCTCCTGTTCATCATCGGCAGCCTCGTCGTCTTCGCGGCGACGGTGGAGCCCCTGGGCATGATCCCCGCCACGATCCTGCTCGTCCTGATCGGCTCCTTCGCGGATCGTTCGATGACGCCGCTGCGCGCGGCGATCAGCGCGGTGGCTCTCGCGATCCTCGGCTACCTCGTCTTCATCCTGGGCTTCGACCTGCCCCTCAACGCCTTCTGACGACCGGACCCAATGCTCTCAGACATCATCCTGGGCTTCGAACGCGCGGTTTCGCTCGACGCGCTCCTATTCTGCTTCATCGGCGTGACGATCGGGACCTTCGTGGGCGTGCTGCCCGGTGTCGGCGCGCTGGCCGCGGTATCGCTGTGCCTGCCGCTGACCTACTACCTCGACCCGACCGTGGCGCTGATCATGCTGGCCGGCATCTTCTACGGCGCGCAGTACGGTAGCTCGACCGCGTCGATCCTGCTGAACGTGCCCGGCACCGTCACTGCCGCCGTCACCTGCCTCGACGGCTACCCGATGACCAAGCAGGGGCGCGCGGGGCTGGCGCTCTTCGTCACGACGATCTGTTCCTTCGTCGGCGGATCCATCGCCATCGTGCTGATGATGGGGTTCACGCCGCTGATCGCGCGCGCGGCGCTGTCGTTCTCCTCGGCGGAATACTTCATGATCATGGCGCTCGGCCTCGTGGTGGCCTCCACGATCTCGTCCGGCTCGCAACTCAAGAGCCTCGCGATGGTCGGCTTCGGGCTGGCGCTCGGCCTTGTCGGGACGGACCTGAACTCGGGCGTGTCCCGCTTCACTTTCGGCCAGATCGAGCTCTACGACGGGATCAGCCTCGTGCCGATCGCGATGGGGCTGTTCGGCGTGGCCGAGATCCTGAACTCGATCCAGGCCAGCGGCACACGGACGCTGAACGCGACCGGGATCTCGTTCCGGTCCATGCTGCCGACGCGCGCGGAATGGAAAAGCATCGTCGGCCCGACCCTGCGCGGGACCGCCATCGGCGCCGGCATCGGCGCCCTGCCCGGCTCAGGCGCAACCGTCGCGACCTTCATGGCCTACGCGGCCGAGAAACGGCGGTCGAAGACGCCCGAACGCTTCGGCAAGGGCGCCATCGAGGGCATCGCCGCGCCCGAGGCCGCCAACAACTCCGCCGTGCAGGCCGCCTTCGTCCCGACCCTCAGCCTCGGCATCCCGGGCGACGCGCTGATGGCGTTCCTCCTCGGCGCGATGCTGATCCACGGCATCGTCCCCGGCCCCCGCTTCCTCACCGACCAGCCCGAGATGTTCTGGGGCCTCGTGGCGAGCTTCTGGATCGGCAACGTCCTGCTTCTGGTGCTGAACATCCCGCTGATCGGGCTCTGGGTCCGGATGCTGTCGATCCCCTACAACATCCTGTTCCCGGCGATGCTGTTCTTCATCTGCGTCGGCGTCTACTCGATCGAGTATCAGGTGTTCGACATCGGGCTCGTGATCCTGTTCGGGCTGCTCGGGTTCCTGATGAACCGGCTCGGCTACCCGCCGGCGCCGCTGCTCCTGGGGTTCATCCTCGGCCCGATGATGGAGGAACACTTCAAGCGCTCGCTCCTGATGTCGCGGGGGTCGTTCTCGATCTTCTGGGAACGTCCGATCAGCGCGGTCCTGCTGGTGGTGATCCTGCTCCTGCTCGCGCTGAGCGTCAGGACCATCCTGAAGGACCGCAGGAAGCCCGCCGACGACACGGCCTGACCGACAAGCCGCGACCGGACGGCGGTTCGTGATCAGCGGAGCTTGAAGTCGACCTTCACCATGTCGCCGCGGTAGATGCCGTCGGCCAAGAGGATCAGGTCGCCGTGCTGGTTGACCGCCGTGCGCCGGACATGGGCCACGGCATCGCCGAGGGGAATCTTCAGCTTGTTCGCGGTTTCGAGGTCGGCGGTCCCGATGGTCATCTCCTGCCGGGCGTCCACGATCTTCTGGTGCGGCACGTCCGCGACCAGCCGCATCGCGGTGACGCTGGTATAGGCGGATTCCGGGATGTCGGGGCAGAGCCGCTCGTCGACGTAGATGTCGGCGAGCAGGAAGCTGACGCCCTCGCGCGAATGCCGCCGGTGCAGGTGGCGATAGGCCGGGGCCGGGGTGCCGATCAGCCCCTGGAACGACGGCAGCGTCACGTTGCGCTCGTCCGACAGGATCTCGATCTTCGCGCCCTGCCGCGCCAGCAGGAGCCCGTTCCAGTCGGTCTGCACCTCGCACCAGAGGTCGCGCGAGGGTTGCGCGCGGACGAAGGTGCCCTTGGCGCGGAAGCGCTCGATAAGACCGTCCTGTTCGAGGATGTCGAGCGCCTGCCGGACGGTCATGTTGGCCACGCCGCATTGCTTGGCGAGCGTGTCGACCGTGGGGATCTGCGCGCCCACAGCCCATTCGCCGGATTCTATCCGCCGGCGGAACAGGCTCGCCAGCTGGAGATAGCGGGCGACCGCGCTGCGGCGAAGCGCTTCGGCGGTGCTCGATTCAGGGCGGTGGTCATTCATGTATCAACTGCTCGGGAAATCCTAAGTCTAAAAACCAGCTTATCCGCTTTCGAAACGTCACGCCATGCCTACGCCTTGCGCCCTTCGGTCGCCTCCCGCTCGGCCCGCATCCGGTCGAGAATCGCGGCGCGCTTCCCGGCCGCCTCGTCGGCGGTCCGGTCGTAGATGCTGTCGCCGTTCGCGGTGATCCCCACCGTCAACGGGCCGAGCCGGTCGACCTCGATCCGGGCGAGCCGGTAGTGGGAAATCATCTCGGGCCAGCCGATCCCGCTGATCCTCCGGATGCCGTCGCCGAAGATCGGGGCGCCGCCGCCGAGGAACGACAGGTAGACGCAGCCGGCTTCCTGCATCGCGCGGGCGCAGGCGGCATCGAGCCCGCCCTTGCCGCCCGTCGCCCTGAGCCCGAGACCCTTGATCAGGCGCGGCATCACGTCGTTGAAGCGGGTGCTGGTGGTCGGGTTCATGTAGCGGATGGTCAGCTCGCCCCGCTCGTCCTGCGCATTCAGGCTGCCGAGGTGGAAGAGCGCGCCGCCGTTCAGGTCGAACGGCAGCTCCTCCTCGCCATCGAGACAGCGCAGGAGTCGCTGGTGGGTCGGGATGCCCGCCGTGGTGAAGATCTCGCCGCTGAGGCGGACCTGGTCACCGAGCCGGAGCCGCCGCGCGTCGGCTTCCGTCATCGGCAGGGAAAGCTCGTGCACCGCCATCGGCTACTCCGACCATTCCTGCCGGCCGTCGCCGTAGAGGCGAACCCGCGTGCGGCGGTTGATCCAGCAGTTGAAACAGACCGCGACCGGCGTGAACCCGTGACCCGAGGCATAGTCGACATGGACGGCGAGAACGGTGGTGTCGCCCCCCGTCCCCATCGGCCCGAAGCCGAGCGCGTTGACCGCGGTCTTCAGCCGCTGTTCCATCGCCGCGAGCGTCGGTTCGGGGTTCACTGTCCCGATGGCGCGCAGGGTCTGCTTCTTGGCCATCGCCGCGGCGTGGTCGAACGACCCGCCGATCCCCACGCCCATCGTCACCGGCGGGCAATGCTGCGCGCCGGCCTTGATCGCGACGTCAAGCACGTAGGTCTCGATCTCTTCCAGCGAGGGGAAGGTGAACAGCTCCAGCGCCGCCCACCGGCCGGACCCGAGCGCCTTGGGCGAACAGGTGATCTCGACCCAGTCGGCGCCGCTCTCGAGGTCGTAGCTGACGATCGGCATGTCCTTGCCGTGAAAGCCGCGTTCCAGCGTCAGCGGGTTGGTGACGTGCTTAAGCATCGGCGGCTCGATGGTCTCCACGAGGTGATCCCATCCCTCGCGGATCGACGCCTTGATGTCGCAGTCGAGCGGGGCCCTTGTGCCGATCTTCACGAAGTAGACCGGCACCCCGCTGTCGGAGCAGACGAAGGTGTCCCGTTCCCGCGCCAGTTCGGCGCTGCGCAGTTGCAGCTTCAGCGTATCCCGCGCGGTGTCCGAGCTTTCGGTGGCCATCGCGGCCTCCATCGCGCGGGTCACGTCGTCGGGGACCTTGCGCAGCGCACGATCGTAGAGATCGCAGGTCGCCTGCCGGATCATCTCATCGGTAATCGGCACGCGCCATGTCCTCCGCGTCGGGCCGGTGCATCGTGAAGGTCTCGCCCACGGCCGCGTATTCCATGTAGCCGAGCCGGCAGACCGGGCGGTAGCGCGCGACGTCGATGAAACCGTCGACGATGATCTCGTCGCTGATGTGGATGCCCACGACCTCGCCGATCACCATCGTCGTCTTGCAGGGCAGGCCCGACCGCGGCTTCAGCTCGATCGTGTCGTAGAGTACGCATTCCAGCGCGATGGGCGATTCCGCGACACGCGGGGCCTTGATGTTCCGGCACGGCGCGGCGGTGAGGCCGGTTGCGCGGAACTCGTCCACGTCCGGGTCGAAATGGCCCGAGGACAGGTTCATCTGCTCGCGCAGGTCCCAGGACACGATGTTGACCGCGAATTCCTTCGAGGCGTCGATGTTGTTGAGCGAGTCCTTCCGCGGCGTGGACGAGAAGGTGACGAAGGGCGGCACGCCCGCGGCGGCGTTGAAGAAGCTGTACGGCCCGAGGTTCGGCACGCCGTCCGCGGACAGCGACGAGATCCAGCCGATCGGGCGCGGCGTCACCAGCGCGGTCCAGGGATTGCGCGGCAGGCCGTGCTCGTCGCTGCGGGGGTCGTAGAACATCAGGTACTCCTGGGTAGTGCGAGTGCGTCTTCCGGCCGGAAGGACATGGCGACACGGGCGCCTATCTCGAACGGCGTGCCCGGCCCGCCCTCGACGCGGAACACCGCGCTGCCCTGGTCCGGCTCGACTTCGTAATGGACGATGCTGCCGAGAAAACTGGCGGAGGCAACCCGCCCCGCGATGGCGTTCCCCGCGGCCCCGGTGGCCTCGCCTTCGCCGGCGAGGCGGATGTTCTCGGGCCGGATCGACACCGCGACCTCGCCCGAGACAGGGGTTTCGGCACGGCATAGGACGCGGCCGCCGCCCGTCACCTCCACCGCGACGACACCGCGCGCGTCGGCGGGGCCCGTGGCTGTGCCGTGCAGGATGTTGGTGTGCCCGACGAAGCCCGCGACGAACTCCGTCGCCGGCTGGAAATAGACCTCGCGCGGGCCGCCGATCTGCACCACCTGTCCCTGGTCGATCACCGCGATGACGTCAGACATCGCCAGCGCCTCGCTCTGGTCGTGGGTGACGTAGACGGCAGTGATGCCAAGCTCCCGCTGGAGCCGCTTCAGCTCCACCCGCATCTCCTCGCGCAGGGAGGCGTCGAGGTTCGACAACGGCTCGTCGAGCAGAAGGAGCTTGGGCCTGTGCACGACGGCGCGCGCCAGCGCCACCCGCTGCTGCTGGCCGCCGGAAAGCTGCGTCGCCGAGCGGTTCGCGTAGCCGCCGAGCCCGACGCTGTCGAGCGCCTCGCCCACGGCCTTCCGGATCTCGGCGGTGGAATATTTCCGTGCCTTCGACACCCGCATCGGGAAGGACACGTTGTCGAACACCGACATGTGCGGCCAGATCGCGTAGGACTGGAACACCATGCCGATGTTGCGCAGGTGCAGCGGGACCGACCGGCCGCTGGCGCCGTCGAACATCACCTCGTCGCCGACGAGGATGCGGCCCTCGTCGGGGCGTTCGAGCCCCGCGATGCAGCGCAGCGTCGTGGTCTTGCCGCAGCCCGAGGGGCCGAGCAGGGTGAAGAACGCGCCCGGTTTCAGCACGATGCTGGCATCGCGGATGCCGCCCGCGAATTCGCCGGGCCGTGCGGGATAGATCTTCGTCAGGTGGTCCAGCGTCAGCATCCCCGGTCCCTCACAGCGCCTGCGCCCGGTCGCCGTCGCGGGTGGCGAAGTAGAACAGCGACGCGACGCAGGTCATCACGGTGGCCCAGATCAGCCCGAAGGCGGCCAGCTCGCCCCCCTGCCCGTTCCGCCACAGATCGTACATGCCCACGGCGACGACCTGGCTCTGGGTGTTCGACAGGAGCGCCGCGACCGCCAGTTCCTTCGACGCGATCAGGAACACGAACAGCCAGCCGGACAGGATCGCGGGCGACAGGAGCGGCGCCACGATCCGGCGCAGCATCTGGATTGGCGTGGCCCCGGACACGCCACCGGCCTCCTCCAGCTCCGAGTGGATCTGAAGGACTCCGGCATAGGTGTAGCGCAGGCCGTAGGGCAGGTAGCGGACGGTGTAGGCGATGGCGAGCGCCCAGATCGACCCGTAGATCGGCAGCGGGACGGCGAGAAAGACCATCATGAAGGCCACGCCCATGACGATGCCGGGAAAGACCAGCGGCATGGTCGCAAGCTGGTCCAGCACCTGCCCGCCGGTCCTGCGCCGGGCGCTGATCCAGCCGGTGAAGAAGGCCAGGACGATCCCGGCCGTGGCCGCGCTCGCTGCCACGACCAGCGTGTGCAGCGCCAACTCGCGGTAGTAGCTCGATTGCAGGACGGTGGCGAAATTCTCCAGCGAGAACTGGGCGATGGCCTCCAGCCGGATCGACCGCATGTAGGGCAGGAGCGACAGCCAGAACAGCGCAAGCAGCGGCAGGACCAGCACGATCAGGAAGTTGAACAGCACCATCGCGTCGCCGATCCAGCGGTAGCGGCCGAGGTCGAACTGCCGCGGCCGGTAGCCCTTGCCGGTGACGGTGGAGTATTTCCCCGCGTTCTTCGCCAGCCGCCCGTAGAAGGACAGGAGCACGGCGACGACGAACAGGAGCACGACCGAGTAGGCGCTGGCATATCCGAGGTCGGGCGGGATGGTCTCGCGGATCGACTTGTAGACATCGGTCGTCAGCACGTCGATGCCGCCGGGAAGGCCGACCATCAGCGGAACCTCGAAGGCCTCGATGGCGCGGATGAACACGAACAGCGCCAGCGCGAGGATCGCGGGCATCGAGATCTTGATCGAGATCGACCAGACCGTCTGCAGCACTCCCGCCCCGCTCATCCGCGCGGCTTCCTCCATGTCGGCATTGGCCTGCCGGAACGTCGATGACAGAAGCAGGAACACGAGCGGCGACCACAGGAAGCCCTCGACCAGCACCATTCCCCACATGGAATAGGGGTCGAACAACGGCTGGAACGACCCCGTTAGCGTTCGCCACGCGTCGTTGAACGGCCCCGACCGGCCGAGCAGGAACAGCCACGCGCTGACGTAGAGGATGTAGGGCGTCCCCATCGAGATGATCGTGGTGACGTAGGCCAGCCCCTTGAACCGGGTGTTCGTGCGTTCCACCAGCCAGGCCAGCGTGCCCCCGAAGAGGAGCGCGAGGATGGTCGAGAAGACCGAGAACACGACCGAGTTGAACAGGCTCTCGTAGAGGTCGGGATTGGTGAAGAAGCGGGCGTAGTGGGCCAGCGTGAAGCCGCCCACCGTCGCGTCGGGGTTGGTGACGGAGACCGAACGGATGATGAGGATCACCACCGGCGGCACCACCAGCGCGACGAGGATCACGCAGAGCACGATGGCCATCACGCGCACCTGGTCGACGCCGCCCCCGGCGGGGCGGCGCGCAGCCAGGTCGGTACTTCCTTCGGTCCCGGACGACATCAGTGCCGAAATCCCTTCGCGTGGGTCCGGGGCGCGGACGCGGGATCGCCGGCCCGCGCCCCGGAAGGTTGCGTCACAGGAACAGCTCGTCCGTGATCCGGACCCAGTCGGCGAGGTTCTGTTCGACGATGTCGGGCGCCATGAACGTGGTGTCGAAGGGCTGCGGCCCCGTCGCCAGCAGATCGGGGTTCAGCGCCGCGACCTCCGGGTGGGTCGGCAGGTAGCCGGTCGAGGCCAGCACCTCCTGCCCCTCGCGCGACAGGATGAAGTCGACGAGCAGCCGGCCCGCGTTCGGGTTCGGCCCGTTGCGGACCAGTCCGAGAAGGCTCGCGCTCGCCATCACCGGCTCCATCCGGATCCAGTCGATCGGCGCGCCCTGCGCCTGAGAGATCGCGACGTGGTGGTTGAAGCACATCAGCCCGATCGGGAAGTCGCCGAGGATCACCCGGTCGAGCACCGCGCGCTGCGAGGCGGCCATGTTAACGATGCCCTGCCCGGCAAGCTGCTGGAGGTAGGCCATGCCGTCCTCCTCGCCCATCGTCAGGAGGATGTTGCCGATCAGGCCCGGCGCGCCCACCGGGGTCGCGTCGACCGGCCAGACCATGTTGCCGCGCCAGCGTTCGTCCAGCAGGTCCTGGTAGGTCTGCGGCGCGTCTTCGGCCGACAGCAGGTCGGTGTTGTGGACCGCGGTCAGGAAGTAGAAGTTGAGCGCGTGCCAGTGGCCTTCGGGGTCCTTGAACTGCGCCGAGTAGTCCGACGCGCTGTCGGGCGAATACGGCTCCACGAACCCGGCGGCCATGACCGAGGCGAAGGTCGACACGCCGTCGAACACGTCGCCCAGCATCCGGTCGGCCTGGCCCTCGTTGATGATCTTGAGCGCGGTTTCGTCGGATCCCGCGCGCGAGAATTCGACGGTGATGTTCGGGTAGCGCTCCTCGAACGCGGCCACCAGTGGGCGGACGGCCTGGTCCACGATCATCGTGGTGTACCACACGACCTGCCCCTCGGCCTCGGCCGCCGCGATCAGTTCGGGACTGGCGGCATGCGCCCTGAGCCCCGGTATTCCGAGCCCCGTCGCGGCGAGGGCCCCCATGCCAAGCGAAAATTGACGTCTGTCCATTGCTTCCTCCCTGGATGCCCCGGCCGTTCCCTTCCGGCCCGGGGGCGAACTCCGTCTGGCCGGGCCGCCCATCGCGTCCGGGCCTCCTCCTTCGCCGGGGGTTCATCCCCCGTCCCGTCTTCGCTGCCCGATGCCGGCTACGCCGCCACCTCGACCGTCTCCTCCCGGTCCCCGCCAGGCGCGCGGGCGCGCGGCCCGCCGCCGTGTCAGCCCGTCGCGTCCCCCGCCGCCGGCAGCGCGCAGAGACTGCCGGGATGGCTTTCGCCGTCGCGGAACAGGGCCGCGGGCTCGTCGGGGGGGAGCGGCACGCGATGCGCGTTCAGCGTCATCGCGACCATCGTGTAGTAGCCTGTCAGCGCGGTCAGCTCGACCACGCCCAGAACGCCCCAGCGGGCGGTCACGGCGGCGTGGGCCTCGTCGCTCACCTGGCCGTCGTTCTGGATCATGCGGACGTATTCGTAGACCTCGCGCTCGGCCTCGCTCTCGAACTCGGGCACGCGGGCGGTGCGGATCGCCTCGATCACCGCATCCGACAGCCCGCCGCGGCGCGCAGCATGGGCGTGGACGGTCCATTCCAGCTCGGAATTCCAGCGCCGCGCGGTCATCAGGATCGCGAGCTCGCTCAGCGCGGGCGGGAACACGGTGTTGTAGCGCAGAGTCTCGCCGAACTTGCTCCACCGGTCGGCCAGGACCGCGTTGTGGATCGCCGCCCGGATCGGGCCGACCACGGTGCCGCGCGGACCGCTGACGACATCGTCGTAGACCCGGCGCTGTTCCTCGGCCAGCTCGTCGCGGCCCGGCAGCGGTATCCTCGGATCTCCTGACAGCATCGTTCTTTCCCTTCCAGCACCCGCCCGCGCCGGCCCGGAGGGCCTGCGCGGCGGATCGACGTTCACGACCCGAGACCGAGCGCCTCGAGAACTTCCTTCGTATGCTCGCCCAGAAGCGGCGGCGGGCGGTCGAATGCCAGCGGTGCCTCGCTGAAGCGCAGCGGGCTGACAACCTGCTTGACCGTGCCGGACAGCGGATGCGGGATGTCCCGCAGCATCTCTCGGTGCCGGATCTGCGGGTCGTCGAAGACCCGGTCGATGGTGTTGAGCGGCCCGCACGGCACCTGCGCGCGGCCGAAGATCGCGACCCACTCGTCGCCCGTCCGCTTCGCCAGTTCCGTCTCGATCTGCGGGATCAGGTCGTCGAGGTTGTCGACCCGCGCCCGGTTGGTGGCAAACCGGGGGTCGCCCGACAGCTCGGGCCGGCCGATCGCCTCGCAGAACCGCACGAACTGCTCGTCGTTGCCGACCGCCAGCACGATGTGGCCATCGGCGACTGGGAACACGTCCTGCGGCTGGATGTTGGGATGCTTGTTGCCCCGCCGCACCGGTACCTTGCCCGACACGAGGTAGTTCATCGCCTGGTTCGCGAGCAGCGCGGCGGACACGTCGAGCATCGCGATGTCGACGAAATCGCCCTCGCCGGTTTCGGCCCGCCGGGCCAGCGCGGCGAGCACGCCGACGGCGGCGTACATCCCCGTCATGATGTCGATGATCGGCACGCCGACCTTCTGCGGCCCGCCGCCGGGTTCGCCGTCCGGCCCGCCTGTCACGCTCATCAGCCCGCCGAGCGCCTGGATCATGAAGTCGTAGGCCACGTCCTTCGCCCGCGGCCCGCTGGTGCCGAAGCCGGTGATCGAACAGTAGATCAGCCGCGGGTTCAGCGCCCGCAGATCGTCCGGACCGAGCCCGAACCGCGCCAGCCCGCCGACCTTGAAGTTCTCCAGCAGGATGTCGCTTTTCTTCGCCAGCTCGCGCACGATCTCCTGCCCCTCGGGCGAGGACAGGTCGAGCTCGATCGACCGCTTTCCGCGGTTGACCGACAGGTAGTAGCCGGATTCGGCGGTCTCGGCGCCATCCGTGTCGGCCAGGTAGGGCGGCCCCCACTTGCGGGTGTCGTCCCCCGCCTCGGCCCGTTCGACCTTGATGACGTCGGCACCAAGGTCGGCCAGCACCTGCCCGGCCCAGGGGCCGGCCATGATGCGGCTGAGGTCGAGCACGCGGACATGGGACAGCGGACCGGGCATCAGGAGGCCCTTCCGAAGCGGAGCGGCATCTCCACGTCGCCCATGATCGCCGCGCCGTCGTCCTCGATCGCCGTCGCGGCGACGGAGGGGCGGCTGCCCATCTCGTCGTACCACCGCGCCAGCGCCGGGTGCGCCTCGCGCCAGCCGCTGCCGCCATAGCGGAAATCGAGCTGACCGAGCGCGCAGACCGCCGCCGCATGGCCGAGGCCGAAGGGCGTGGCGGCGAGGTCCGGCACCTCGGCATCGAGCCGCGCGACGGTTGCCAGGGCCTTGGTTTCGTAGGAGCCGCAGATCTTAGGGTTGGCGTAGTCCCCGCCCGCGACCTCGTTCCGCCACAGCACGAGGATATCCGTCAGCCCGTCGGCAAGCGCCTGCCAGCGCAGGCAGCGGATGCGGCCGTCGAAGTCGGCGGGAATCATCGCCGGCTCCGGCGCGATGCCGTCGAGGTATTCGCAGATCACGCGGCTGTCGAACAGCGCCGGTCCCTCGTCCGGCACCAGCGCCGGGATCTTCCCAAGGGGATTGTCGACCAGGACATCGGGGTTGGCGGGGGCTGCAAGCACCACGACGGAGCGGACCAGTTCCACGCGGTCAACGAGCCCCTTTTCGTGCAGGACGATCATCACCTTCCGCACGAAAGGCGACCTTGGCGACCAGTGCAGCTTCACTTCGAAACGCGCCTCCCACGCGGTCTCTCCCTACCCAAAAGGCTATGTTCTTGAACCATATATGTCAATAAGGTGACTTTTTATCATTCGCGTACGAGCCGTCCGATCTCGGCGATCAGATCGACACGGTTTTCCGCCGTGAAAACAGCGGCGTGCGGGGACAAGATGATGTTGTCGAGCGCCCGGAAACGGGGGTCCGGCCCGGGCTCGTTCTCGAACACGTCGAGTGCCGCGCCGCGCAGGCCGCCCGACGACAGCGCCGCGATTAGCGCCGGCTCGTCCACCACCGACCCGCGCGAGACGTTCACGAGAAATCCCTCGGGCCCCAGCGCCGCGATCACGCGGGCATCGGCGAGCTTGCGGGTTTCGGGCGTCGCGGCGCAGGTCAGGATCAGGACGTCGACCGCAGCCGCGAGTTCCGCCACGTCGGCGACGAAGGGGTACCCGGCCCCGGGTTTCGCCGCGCGGCCGGTATAGGCGACATCGACGCCGAGCGCCCGGAGCCGCCGCGCGACCGCGCTTCCGATCCGGCCGAGCCCGACGATCCCGGCCCTCGACCCGCTGATCCGTCGCCCCAACGACGCGCGCGCCCCGGCCCACCTGCCCGTCCGGACATGGGCATCGTTCGCGACGGTATTGCGGAACAGGGCGAAGACGAGCGAGACCGCCATCTCTGCCGTGTCCTCGGTCATGATATGGGGCGTCGGGCAAAGCTCGATCCCGCGCGCGGCGAGATCCGCCTCGTCGAACTGGTCCATCCCCGCGCCGATGCTCGCGATCCGCTTCAGCCCCGGCAGCGCCTCCAGCAATTCCGCGGGCGCGCCGATCATCGCCATCGTCACCGCCCGCTCGATGCCCTCGCGCGCGGCCGGGTCGAGACCCGGCAGGTCGTCCGGCCGGACGAGGGTGAAATCCGGCTCCAGCGCGGCGCAGACATCGGGCGCGAGCTTCTGTCCGAAGAGCGCGAGCATGGGTTTGGACTGGCTCATCCGGTTCCTCTCCGGTCGGTCATGGTCTTGCGGCCCGGGCCGTCACTCGCCGCGGAACACCGGCGCGCGCTTCTCGACGACCGCGCGGGTGGCCTCGCGCGCATCCGATGTCGCCATCAGCCGCGTGGAATACCCCTGTTCGATCTCGTAGCCCTCCTCCACCGGCAGGAACTCGATCTCGTTCAGCGACTGCTTGCCCATCCGCAGGCCGAGCGGGGCCTTGGCGGCGATCTTGCGGGCAAGCTCCATCGTCACGTCCATCAGCTCCGCCTGCGGCACGACCTTCTGGACGAAGCCGAAGCGGTAGGCCTCGGCGGCGTCGATCGGTTCGCCGGTGAAGAACATCATCCGCAGCATTCCCTGCGGGAAATGCCGGCCCATGTGCGCCGCGCCGCCACAGCGGCCGACGTTGATCTCGGGCATGGCGAAACGGGCGGTGTCAGACGCGATGCGGATGTCGCAGACCGAGGCGAACACCGCCCCCGCGCCCAGCGCCGGGCCATTCACCGCCGCGATCACCGGGACCTCGGCATGACGGATGCGGGCGAAGGAGGTCCGCACCACCTTCGCGCGATGCGGATCCTCGTCCACCGTCGCGGCCAGGAATTCCTTCAGGTCGAGCCCGGCGCAGAACGCTTTCCGGCCCGCGGCGGTCAGCACGATCACCGAAACGCCCGGGTCGTTCGCGGTCGTCTCGATGACCTCGCCCAGTTCCTCGTAGAGCGCGAGCGTGACCGCGTTCACCGGCGGATTGTTCAGCGTGACGATGGCGATCTTGCCCTCTCGGGACACCTCGATGGCCATGAATTCTCCTCCCCCGGCCTTGAAAATTCTTTATGCTAGTTCTTTAGATGAATGCTCGGTGGGGAACAACCCCGAACGGGTCGGCTCGCGCGCCCTTGAGGTGGGCGAATTTGCATTGTGCTGTATATTCAGCTTATCAATCTTTGCGGGGTCGCCAAGGCCCCGTTCGGCGCGGGAGACGCCGAAGGGAGGGAGCGATGGCGGGACAGACGATCGTCGAGAAATGCCTTGCCCGGGCATCCGGCAGGGACCGGGTGGAACCGGGCGAATACATCGAGATCGTTCCGGATCATTGCGTCTGCATGGAACTGGTCTGGCCCATGCACCGGCGCAACATGGCGCGGGTCGGCGTCGACAACGTCGCGCGGCCCGACAAGACGGTGCTGGTGGTGGACCACACGACCTCGGCCGCGATGGGCACGGATTACTGGAAGGCGCACCGGGACATGCGCGCCTTCGCGGAGCGGAACGGCATCGCCAGTTTCTTCGGTCCCGGCAGTGGGCTGCGCCATCACATCCTCGCCGAGAAAGGCTTCGCGCGGCCGGGGGCCGTGATCTTCGGCGACGAACAGAACATCGCCTCCATCGGGGCGCTCGGCGCGCTCTGCATCCCGATCGGGCCGGAGATCTTCGTGCCGCTGGTCACCGACCGGAACTGGCTGATGGTGCCGAAGACGGCGCGGTTCCGGCTGACCGGCGCCCTGCCCCGCGGCAGCACCGTCCGCGACCTCGCCCAGATCATCCTGCGCGACTACGCCTCGGGCGACGCGTTGCTGCAGCATTGCGTGGAATTCTGCGGCCCCGGCCTGCGGTCCCTGTCCCTCGACGAACGCCAGTCGCTCTGTGCCTGCGTCTACCATACCGGCGCGGACACGGCGATCTGCGAGGTCGACGACGCCGTGCGCGACCACGTCGCCCGCACGGCCCCGGACGCGCCCTTCGCGCCGGTGACCTCGGACCCGGACGCGGCGGTGTCGATGGAAGTCACCTACGACCTGTCGGCCGTCGAACCCACGGTCACCGCGCCGCCGGAGCTGTCGAACGGCGGACCGGTCGCCGCCGTCGCTGGCCGGCGGATCACGCAGGCGACCATCGGGTCCTGTGCCGGCGGCCGGCTCGACGACATGCGCGCGGCGGCGCACGTCCTGCGCGGCCGCGCCATCGACCCGGGCGTGACCATGTACATCACGCCGGGCAGCCGCGAGGTCTATGCGGACGCGGCCGCCGAAGGGCTGATCGAGGTCTTCGCCCGCGCCGGTGCCACGGTTCTCGCGCCGGGATGCACCACCTGCTGGGGCTATCACGGGCTGCTGTCCGACGGCGAGGTCGCGATCTCCACCAACCAGTTCAATTACCACGGCCGTCAGGGCAGCGAGGACGCGGAGATCTACCTGGCCGGGCCGCTCGTCGTCGCGGCATCGGCCGTCGCGGGCGAGATCGCGGATCCCCGCCCCTACCTCGACGCGGAGGACTGAGCGATGGGAACGGCGGTCACGGGGCGGGTCTGGAAATTCGGCGATCACGTTTGTGGCGACGACGGCATCATCGAGTACGAACTGGTGCGCGGCGGCTTCGGCAAGCCGTTCGACGAGGATGCGCTGCGCGATGTCTGCTTCCGCAAGCTGCGCCCGGAATTCAAGGCCGAGGTCCGGCCCGGCGACATCGTGGTCGGCGGCATCAACTTCGCCCATCACAACCACGTCGAGGTTCCGGCGGCAATGAAGGCCTCCGGTATCTCCGTCGTTGTGGTCGAGAGCTGCGAGACCGGCTTCATCCGCCGCGCGCTGAACCTCGGGCTTCCGGTCCTCCTGTGCCCCGGCATCGCTGGCTTCGCGGAGGACGGCGACAGGCTGAGCGTCGATCCCGCCACCGGAACGGTCGAGAAAGAAGACGGAGCCGTGCTGACCTGCCGCCCGATGTCGCCCCGAATGGTCGCGATCTGGCAAGCCGGCGGCGTGGTGCCACTGCTGGCGGAGGAATTCGCGGCGGCCCGGACCGGGGGCTGAGACCCGCCCGGGCGCGCCTGCCGGGCGTCACAACCCGGCCGCCCAGTCGGCGACGAGATCGGCGGTTTCCGCGGGCGTTTCGTCCGGAAAGCCGTGGCGAAGGCCCGGCAGCAGGCGCGTCGCCACCCGGCCGCCGAGTTCCACGGCGATCTCGTCGTGGCTCTCCCTTGGGCGGAACGGGTCCTCGCCGCCCATGACATCGAGAACGGGCGCGATGCCGGTTCCGGACCACGCGGCGCGCGGCACGGTCCGGACCGCCCGGCGCTGCTCGGCCACGAGGTCGGGATGCCAGCCGGTCAGCCAGGACTGCGCCGGGACCGGCGAAGCGAAGAAGGTTTCCAGCAGCACGGCGCGACGCTCCGCCTCCGGCGCTTTTCCGGCGATGAGAAGGTCGAGCTTGCGGCCGAGATCGTCGGGATACCTGCGCGCGCCGATGGCCAGCAGCGCGACGCCGCGCACCGCGTCCGGGTGCCGTTCCGCGACGGCGCGCGCGACCCCGCCGCCATAGGCATGGCCCGCGACGATCGCGGGCGCACCGCAGGATCGTGCGACCGCGGCGATGTCGTCGGCGAGATCCCAGAACGTCACCGCCCGGCGGGGCGTGCTGCCGCCGACGCCGCGGGGCTCCGGCAGGATCGCGCGGAACCCGCGCCCCGCGAGTTCGGTAGCCAGGGGAACGAGGTCGGAGACGCCCCGCCCCAGGGAGGCGACGAGGACGATCGGGGTGCCTTCCCCGGCCGCGAGGACCGAGATCCTCCCGTCTCCGACCGCCACGCTGTCCGAACGCATCCGAGCGGCCGGACCGGCGCGGTCAGGCATGGTCGACCTCCACGTCCGACCGGGCGCGGCGCTTGCGCGGCCCGAGCACGACGACGGAGATCACCGACAGCACGATCAGCGCGATGGCGATCGGGTGTTCCAGAAGCACGATGTAGTTGTCGTCGGTCAGGAGCCGGGTCTGCAGGATCGCCTTTTCCAGCTCCGGCGTCAGGATGAACGCGACGATGAACGCGACCAGTGAGTAGCCGAAGACCCGCATCACGCAGCCGAGCAGCGCGGTGGCGATCATCAGGTAGATGCCGAAGATGCCGCCCGCGGCGACGAAGGACCCCGCGAGGCAGAGCAGCATCGCGACCGGGAACACGACCGAGGACGGGGCCGAGACGATCATCGCCCAGAACCGCATCCCGAACTGGCCGACCAGCAGGTTGCAGAAATTCGCGATCAGCATCGCGCCGAACATGCCGTAGATCAGCCGGCCCTGTTCCTGGAACAGCATCGGGCCCGGCTGGATGCCGTGGATCATGAACGCCGACACCAGGAGCGCCGCGGCGATGTTGCCGGGAATGCCGAGCGTCAGGAGCGGGATCAGGTTCGCGCCGACGACGGCGCTGTTGGCGGTTTCCGTCGCGGCGATGCCGCGGGGATCACCGGTGCCGAAGGCCTCGGGGTCGCGGGCCGCCTGCTTGGTGACCGAGTAGCTGAGGAACCCCGCTGTGGTGGAGCCGAGACCGGGGATCGCGCCGATGATCGTGCCGATGCCGAAGGCGCGGATGGCGACGATCTTGTTGGCCAGCAGTTCGGACAGCGTGACGCCGCGGTCCTCCGGCGTTCCGCCGCGGACGCTGATCGGCGCTTCCGACACGCCCGAGGATCGCGCCGCGACGATGCTGAAGATGATCTCCGTCACCGCGAGCATCCCGATGCTCAGCGCGGTCAGGTGCAGCCCGTCGTAAAGCTCCAGCGCGCCGAAGGTGAAGCGGGTCGTCGCGGTGCCGGGGTCGAGCCCGACGCAGGCGGCGAGAAAGCCGAGTGCTGCCGCGGTCAGCCCCTTGATCATGGAATCGCCGAGCAGCGCGGTGATGACGGTGAAGGCGAGCACCATCAGCGCCGCGATCTCGATCGGCCCCATCCGCAGCGCCACCACGGCCAGCGGGGCGGAAACGAGGATCAGCACGAGGTCCGAGGAAATGTCCCCGAAAACAGAGTAGTATAGCCCGTACTTCATCGCCTTCAGCGGCTTGCCCTTCTTCGCCATCGGGTGCCCGTCGAGCGCGGTCGCCGCGCTTTCCGGGGTGCCGGGGACGTTCAGCAGGATCGCGGGCACCGCGCCTCCGACCGTGCCGCCCTTGTTGACCGAGATCAGGAAGGCGATGGCGGTCAGCGGATCGAGCCCGAAGGTCAGCGGCACCGCGATGGCCAGCGCCATGATGATCGACAGGCCGGGGGTCGCGCCGACGAGCTGGCCAAGCGCCACCCCGAGCAGGATGTAGAGCAGGTTCGTCAGCGTGATCGCGTCGGTCAGGCCCTGCAGGATGAGTGTGGGATCGAGCATTTGGCGGTTCTTCCGGACGGAAACGCGCGGGCTATGGAAGCGGGCGCTGGAAGGCGATCTCGAACAGCGCCCAGGTCAGGACCGGGGACGCGGCGATCGTGACGAGCAGCCAGTGCGGCCTTCGCTCGTACATCATCACGAAGCCGAACAGCGCCATCATGCCGATCCCCATCGGGACGAACCCGACGATCGGCAGGGCGATGGCCGCGGCCACGAGGATCGCGAAGACGGCGAGCCCGCGCCCGAGACCGGGCCAGTCGATGCGGTACTGCTTCGGCCCGGCAAAGACGATCTGCAACACGCCCAGCAGCACCAGGAGCCAGGCCGCCATCGTCGGGAACAGCGCCGGGTTGCGCAGCCGTTCCGGCGCCGCCGTGACCTCGTTCGGGATCAGGTACACGAGGAGGAAGACGCCGCCGGCCAGGACGGCGCCTCCCAGGATGTGATCGGTGCGGATCATTGCGCGAGGGCTTCCTCGTAGAACTCCGACGCGCCGGCGAGGAAGGTCGCGGTTCCCTCGGGCCCGAGATTGCCCGCATGGGTCTGCAGGTCGCTCATGATCTGCGTGTAGGCATCGGAATCCGTGACCGTCTGCAACGCGCCGGCCAGGCAGGCCTGAATGTCGGCGGGCGTCTCCGAGGGAACGAAGAAGATGATGTGACCATCGAGCGAAAAGCTCATCCCGCTTTCCAGGAGCGTCATCGCGTCGGGCGCGTAGGACGCCCGGTCCTGCGTCAGCGTCGCGAGCTGCACCATCGCCCCGGCTTCCAGCTGCGGGACATGCGCGGTGCCCTGCACGGTCGCGTCGACGTGGTTGCCGAGCGCATCGCGCAGCGCGGCGGAGGACCCGCCGCTCGGGATCGGGATCAGGTTGACGTCGAAATGCTCCGCGATCTCGCGCACTGCGATCTCGTAGCTGATCGACCCGACGGAGACCGTGGCGCGCCCCTGCTCGCGGGCGAAGTCGATGAACTCCTCCAGCGTGTCGTAGGGTTTGTCCTCCAGCGCGACGAGTGCGTAGTTCAGCACCATGCCGGTGCCGAGGTAGGCGAAGTCGTCCCACCGGTACTGGATGTCGGGCAGTTCGTAGGGCGTGATCGCCAGCGTGGTGCTGGTGCCGGCGCCGATGATCATGCCGTCCGGGTCTTCGTTCAGAAGGCCGGTGGCCATCACGCCGCCGCCCGCGCCGGGAACGTTCTCGACCACCACGGTCCAGCCGCTCATCTCCTCGAGTAGGGACGCGAAGGACCGCGCGACGGTGTCTGTTCCGCCGCCGGCCTCGTAGCCGACGCGCATGGTGATGGCTCCGTCCGGGTAGCCTTCGGGGCAGTTCGCCACCTGTGCCAGTGCGGGCGCGGCCGGAATGGCGGCACAGGCGAGCACGAGCGGTAGAGACCGAAATTTCATTATATCCTCCCTCCAAAATATCTATAGATCATATTTACAGCTTTTTACGCTTTCAAGCGTTTTGTGCAGGCCTCTCAGTCGTCCCCGGCGGTCTCCTTCATGTGTCGTGTCGACCCGCATTCACTGGCTATTTGCCGATCCGGCTAGTGCGTTTCGCACCATCCTGCAGCACGGGCGACAGGCCCGATGGGGGCGGACGGCGCGGAATCGAAAAGGCGCCCGATGCCTTCGCACCGGGCGCCTCGCTTTCGTGTCGTGGCGGTGTCGCGGCGGACGCGGGATCACGTCCGCCCGGTCGAGGCCGTCATTCGAAGATGAAGTTCCATTCCGAAAGCTGGTCGGCCTCCATGCCGCGGATCAGAAGCGTGTCGCCGTCGGACTGTAGCATCACGCCCTCCTCCGTATCGGCGGCGGAGGCGAGCAGCGTGGCGGCGTCCGCCGCGGCCACGATGACATCCAGGGCTGCGTCGAAGTCCGCGATCACGTCGTTGCCGGCGGAGAAGACGAAGGCGTCGGCCCCGGCGCCGCCGTGGTAGACGTCGTCGCCCGCGCGCCCGTCGAGCCTGTCGTCGCCGGCGCCGCCCCAGATCGTGTTGGCGTTGGCATCGCCGGCCAGGTCGTCGTCATGGGCCGACCCCTGCAGGTTCTCGATCGAGACGAGGATGTCGCCCGCCGCATCGCCGGAATTCCGCCCGGCGGACTCGAGGTCGACGGTCACGCCGCCGCCCGCGGTCCAGTACGCCGCGCGGTCGATCCCGGCCCCGCCGTCGAGCAGGTCGGCCCCGCCACCGCCGAGCAGGATGTCGTTGCCGTCCTGGCCGAACAGGGCATCGTCGCCGTTGCGTCCGTGGATGTCATCGTCGCCGGCGCCACCCCAGATGGCGTTTCCCTTCCCGTCGCCGCGAAGGGAATCGTCGAAGCCGGAGCCCTGCAGCCCCTCGACCGAGACAAAGACGTCGCCTGCCGCCGCGCCGGTATTCAGGTGCGGGAAGGCAAGGTCGACGAGCACCGCGGTCGCTGAGGTCCAGTAGGCCGCGCGATCGGCCCCCTGCCCGCCGTCGAGCAGGTCGGCGCCGTTGCCGCCGAGCAGGATGTCGTTGCCCGCCTCGCCGTGCAGCGCGTCGTTCCCGCCCCGGCCGTGCAGGATGTCGTTGCCGGCGCCGCCCCAGATCGGGTTCGCCCCGGCATCGCCGCGCAGGTCGTCGTTATGGGCCGATCCGCGCAGGCCCTCGACCGAGAGATAGCTGTCCGCGGCCGCGTGGCCGGTATTGAGCGTGGCCCAGGCGAGGTCCGCGAGCACGCCGGACTGCGCCGTCTCGTAGGACACGACGTCGAGCTCGGCGCCGCCCTGGTGCACGTCGGGTCCGGCCGTGGCTTCGAGGTCCGCGGGTTCTGCCGCATCCGGTTCCGGCTCGCTTCCGGCCGCGGTTTCGAGGATAAGCTTGCCCGTGGCGATCATCTCGCCGATGTCGAGCCCGGTCAGCTTCGTGAGCTTCACGAGGTCGACGAAGCCTGCGCCGCCCTCCGCGCCGTCCACGTCGACCTGCAGGAAGCTGCTGCCGCCCGCCTCGCGGATTCGGACGAAATCCGCCGCGTCGCCGATGTCCTGGCCGTCGAGAAGGTTCGAGACGTCGATGATGTCGCCCGCGTCGAAATCCCGGATGCGGTGGGGTTGGGAGGCGGACGAGAAGTCGTTGAAGAGGAACACGTCCTCCCCTTCCCCGCCGCTGCCGGCGACATCGCCCTTCGCGGCTCCGAAGAGGAACAGCTCGGCGGCGTCGGTGCCGGTTGTGTAGCCCGCGGCCTCGACCTCCTGTTCGGGGTAGACCACGGGGGGAACCTCGGGTTCCGGCGGATCGACGGGGTCTACCGGGTCAACGGGGTCTACCGGGTCAACGGGGTCGACCGGATCCACGGGATCCACGGGATCGACCGGGTCCGGTTCCGTGCCGGCGGGCTGGGTGACGGTCGCGCCGATGCCCTCCCACGGGTCGCCGGGAAGCAGGCGCCAGCCATCGGGGCCGATATCTCCGCCGACGGCGACGCCCACGAAGTGGTAGTCGACGTAGTTCGGGTTCGCGGGATCCCAGTCGACGATGACGTTGCCCGTCGCGGTCGCGCTTGCCGCGACGATCTTCGGCGCGATGTTATCGAACACGCTGACGTTTCGGACGGCGTCGTCGACCACGATCCGGGGCTCGTAGGATGTGTTTCCGCCCGATTTCACCACGAAGGCGTTGGAATTGTAGAGCAGGGTATTATCGGAAATCTCCACCCCGCTGGCGTTCATCACCCCGATCCCGTTGGCCGAGGCGGTGTAGATCAGGTTGTCGCTGATCGTCACGTTCCGGAACGAGGCGAAGTCGCCGGTCGGGTCGTTCGGGTTGCGCATGAAGATGCCCTGGACCGACGAGCCGTCGCCGGTGTCGAGCACGTTGCCGACGATGGTGATGTCGGTCATCACGCCGGTCGCGGTGCTCGGCCAGAGCTGGATGAAATCGGCGTGGTTGTACTCGTTCGTGGTGCCGACGAAGTCGTGGAAGTAGTTGTCCGACACCATGACGTTGCTGGAATCGACGAAGCGCAGCCCGTCGCCCTGCATCGTGTGCAGCTCGTTGCCCGAGAAGTCGATGTCGGTGCTGTCCTTGAACACCACCCCCATCGAGTAGCCCGAGGCCTCGATGCCGGTGATGGTGATGTCGTCGGATTCCTGGACCATCGCCAGGCGCTCGCCGAGGATCGCGTTGCGGTCCGCGGGGTCGAAGAATTCCGTGCCGTTGGAGGTGAAGGTGACGTTCGCGATCTCGATCTGGGTCGAGTAGTCGATGTCCAGGTCCTGGTGGAAATCGGGCCGGTTCGACCCGATGCTGTCGACCGAGACGTTCGACACCTTCACGTTGTCCACGTCCCACAGCGCGATCCGGCTGATCTGCACCGGCGCGTCGGCGTCGGCCGAGGTGATGTGGACGGGATTGCTGCCGCCGGCCGCGAGGTCGATCTCGTCCCCGGCTGGGAAATCGGCGGCAAGGTAGATCGTGCCGCCGCCATTGGTCGTGGACAGGGCCGCGTAGGCCTCCGCCAGTTCCGCGGACGACGAAACCGTCATGGACGGCGCGTTGGCAGACAGAGTTTCAAAAGGCATTCAGGGTCCCCGTGGTGGTGGCGAATAGGCGCTGGAAGTGGCGAGCAACGTGAGGCTGCGGCTCGACCGGCCCGATATCGCCCCGCGGGTGAACGAACCCTGAAACTCGGGAGTTGTGCTTAAGTGTAGTTGCTAGAATTCGGGTCTAACCGCGCGGAAATCCGCGGGCGACAGACGCCGACAGCGGGCCCCGCACGGGCCCGCCGATCCGGGAACATCCAGAGATTTCCGCGCGCTAGGCCGGGGCGTTAAACTCGCGGGTCCGGACGCCCGGCCCCCGCGCCGTCAGTCGCCGCCGCGCAAGGTGATCGCGGTTCCGTCCTCGAGGCTGTTTGACGGATGCAGCACGACGCGGTCCCCCGGCTCCAGCCCGCCGAGCACTTCGGCCGAGTCGTCGCCGATCTGGCCGAGCTCGATCCGGCGCAGGCGGGCGATTCCGTCCTCCTCGACGAAGGTCGCCCAGGACCCGCCCTCGCGGAAGGCGGCGGCGAGCGGCAGGATGATGACGTCTTCCCCCTGCCACAGGATGATGTCGAGCCGGACACCGTAGGACTGGCCGAGGCCGCGATAGGTCTCGGGCGGGCTCGACAGGTCGAACACGGCGTCGACGCGCTGCTCCTCGATCCCGAGGGCGGAGACGTCGGTGCGGGCCACGGGATCGACCCGCCGCAGCGTTGCACCGAGCGCGGTGTCCCCGCCCCATCGTTCGACGCGGGCCTCGGCGGCCTCGGGCAGCCGCACGGCGTTCGACGACAGGAGGTCCGCGACGATTTCGAGGTCGGCGGGATCCCCGATGGACAGGAGCCGTGTGCCCGCCTGCACCGTGCGCTCGCTGAGCGCGTCGATGGCGAGGACCACGCCCGTGACCGGCGCGCGCACTTCGATCGCGGCGCCGTTCTCCTCCTCCGGCACGGCGAGCGCCGCCTCGGCCCGGTCGCGGGCGCCGAGTGAGATCTCGCGGCGCGACACGGCGGCGTCCAGCGCGGCGACGGCGGCCACGAGCCGGAGAGCCTCGGATTCCAGCGCCGTGTCCGAGACGAGGCCGCGCTCCACCAGTGCCGCGGTCCGGTCGTGCTGGAGCCGCGTGAAACGCTCCACCTCCTGGGCGGCGTGAAGCTCGGACGTGGCGAGCCGGACCGCGGCCTCCGCCTCCGCCAGCGCGGCCTCGGCCTGGGCGCGGCTGCGGGCGTCGAGGATCGGGACCGCACCGGGTTCGACCACGGCCACCACGGTCTCGTCGGCGGTGACATGATCGCCGACCCGCACCAGCGCCCGCTGCGCCAGGCCGGCAACGGGCGACGACACCTCGTAGACCTCGCGGACGCGGGTGACGCCATCGGCGTGGATCGTCACCTCCATCGGGCCGCGGGCGACGGTGTGAAGATCGACCGGCTCGGGCTCGGTCCGGAAGGTGACGACGACGAGCGCCGCGGCGATGGCCAGCGCGACAAGGGCGATCAGGACGCTTCGAACGGATGTCATCGGTTCACTCCCGGGTCTTCATGACGGCGACGAGGTCCAGCCGGTCGGCCCGGCGGCGGACCATCAGCACGGCACCGAGCGCCGCGCCGAGGCTGACGAGGCTCGCGCCGGCATAGGTCGAGGGTTGCAGGACGAGCGGCAGGACGTAGAGATCGGAGGAGAAGCTGGAGGTCATCAGCGCGGCGACCCCGTGCCCGATCCACCAGCCAAGCGGCTGCGCGAGGATGGCGAGCAGCATCGCCTCGCCGACGAGGATCCAGGACACTTCCCACCGGTGGAACCCGAGGATGCGGAGCGAGGCCAGCTCCCGCGCCCGTTCCGACAGCTGGATCCGGGCGCTGTTGTAGGCGACACCGATGGCGATGGCGGCGCCGAGGCCGATGTAGATCAGCGACATGACCGTGATGTTCGCGGCCAGCGTGTCCTCGAACGCGCGGCGGTTGTCGGACAAGAGGATCGCGCCGCCAAGCGCGGGGCTCTCCTTGACCGCGGCGTGGAAGTCGTCGGCGCGGGCGGGGTCGAGCGTCACGTTGACCGAAGACACGAGCGGGTCGCGGTCGAGAAGCCGATCGATCGTCTCGCTGGAGGCGTAGCCGAACGGGCCGAGGTATTGCGGCACCGCCCCGGCGACGACCAGTTCGACCGGGCGGTCGAGCCGGCCGGTCAGTTCCACCTCCACCCGGTCGCCCACGGCGAGGCCGAGGCGCGACAGCAGGCTGTCGGTCAGGAGGATGCCGTGGTCGGGCGGCTCCACCGCGCCGCCACGGCCCGGGATCCGGGTCAGGTCGTTGCCCGGCACGATCCCCTGGATCGTCGCGTTCTCGGTCCGGTGGCCGTTGCGGAACGTTGCCTCCAGCCACTGGTGCCCCTCGGCCTGCATCACGCCCGGCAGCCCCCGCGCGTCCACGACCGCCTGCGCCGGGGCATCCGATGGGAAGGTCAGGATCACGTCCTGGCGGTTGGTGACGTCGAAGGCGACCTCGATGAGCCGGTCGAGCGAGTCGGGAAAGAAGTTCGACGCGACCAGCACCGATGTCCCGAGCGCGTAGCCGAGCAGCGACGTGCCCGCCCGCACCGGCCAGCGGGTGATGGACCGGAAGATCATCATGTCCGTCTGCGGCAGGCGCAGGCGCGTCATCAGCCGGTCGAAGCCGCCCTGCCGGAAGGTCGGCGGCGGCGCCGGGCCCATCGCGGCCGCGGGCGACAGCCGCGCTGCCGACAGGGCCGAGCGCACCGCCCCCACCGCCGACGCGGCGAAGGCGGCAAGCGCCGAAAGCGCATAGGTGTTCCACGAGATGCCGAAGATGAGTTCGGGGAAATCGTAGAACCGGGCGTATAGCTCCGCCATGCGGCGGGACAGGTACCCGCCGAGCCCCCACCCGATCCCGACGCCGATCAGCGCCACCAGCCCCGCCAGCAGCAGGTAATGCACCATCACCGAGCGGTCGGAATAGCCGAGCGCCTTCAGAAGCCCGATCTCGGCCCGTTCCAGCGCCACGATCCGGCCGATCACCATGTTCACGAGGAAGGCGGAGATCAGCAGGAAGACCGGCGGCAGCACCCAGGCCATGACCCGAAGCTGCTCGATCTCGGCGTCGAGGAAGGCGTGGCTGATCTGGTCGCTCCGGTCGTGGGCGCCGGTGCCGCCGTAGGGATCGAGCAGGGCGTCGATCGCGTCGATGGCCGCCTCCGGCGTGGCGCCGCGTTCCAGCGAGAAGACCACGTCGTTGAAGGCGCCGGTCATCCCGAAGGCGGCCGCGGCGGCGTCGCGGGGCATCCAGATGATTCCGTGGCTCGTCGGGTCGGGCATCATCGCGCCCGCGCCGATAGTGTAGATGAATTCCGGGCTCAGCGCCGCGCCGGTGACGGTCAGCTCCAGCCGCGTGCCGCCCACGTTGGCGGTGAAGCGGTCGCCGGAATGGTAGCCGTGGGCGCGGGCGAAGGGCGCGTTCACCACCACCTCCCCCGGCGCGCCAGGGCGCGGCCAGCGGCCCTCGACGAGGAAGGGGGTGTTGAGCCGCGCGCTGCCCGCCTCGGGGATCGAGACGATCTGCGCGGTGGCGGGCCGGATGCGCCCGGGCAGGTCGAGGATGACGAAGTTCGAGATCCGGGTCTCCACGTCGCGCACGCCCGGCACGAGCCGCAGTTCGGGCGTCAGCGTGTCCGGCGCGCGGGTGGCGCGGGCGAAGAGATCGGCGAAGGTGTTGCGCTCGTAATAGGCGGCGCGCGACCGGTCGAGCGCGCCGGACATGCCGACGGAGATCAGCAGCACCGCGACCCCGCAGGCCAGCACCACCGCGATCGCCAGCGCCTGCGCCCAGAGCCGGCGGAGGTCGCGCAGGAGCTTGAGGTCGAGCGTGCGGGCGTGGATCACCAGTCGATCTCCCCCGGTGCGAGCCGCTCGGCGTTCTCGGTCTCTCCGACGAGCTTCCCGTCGGCGAAATTCAGCACCCGGTGCGCCATCCGCCGGATCATCGCGTTGTGGGTGATGACGACGGTGGTGGTGCCGAATTCCCGGTTTACCCGGTCGAGCACATCCAGCACCTGCACCCCGGTCTTGCTGTCGAGCGCCCCCGTCGGTTCGTCGCAAAGAAGCACCCCGGGGCGCTTGGCGACGGCGCGGGCGATGGCCACGCGCTGCTGTTCGCCGCCCGACATCTCGGCCGGGAAGTGGTCGATCCGGTGCGACAGGCCGACGAGGTCGAGCGCCTCCTCGGCGGGCATCGGGTCGTCCGCGACATCGGTCACGAGCCGCACGTTCTCGCGCGCGGTCAGCGACGGGACGAGGTTGTAGAACTGGAACACGAAGCCGACATGGTCGCGCCGGTAGCGCGTCAGCGCGCGCTGGCCGAGCGCGGACAGGTCGGTGTCGCGGAACCAGACCCGGCCGGAGCTCGGCCTGTCGAGACCGCCGAGGATGTTCAGAAGCGTGGACTTGCCCGAGCCGGAGGGGCCGAGCAGCACCGACAGCTCCCCGGTGCGGAACCGGATGTCGACGTGATCGAGCGCCACCACCCGCGCCGCCTCGGTCTCGTAGACCTTGGTCAGCGCCTCGGTGCGGAAGGTCGGCAGCCCTGTGTCGCCAGTCGCGGTCATTCCAGCATCCGTGCAGGCACACGGCCCCGCCGCGCGCGATCCCACCTCGTCCGTCGTCCCGCGGCACCAGACCGGGGATTCCCGCGCCGGTCGTTGATCCGGGTCAAGTTCGCGGATGTTCCCGGGGCACGAGCCCCGTCCGCGCGCCTAGTCCTGGATCGACCGCAGGTAGTCCGCCAGCGCGACGAGCCCCGCGGGCGTCGGCGTCGGCACCCCGTCGCCGCTGTCGTAGGGCACCATCGGACCGCCCTGCAGGGCAAGCCCGAATTCCGGCATTACCACCGGCCCGACCCCGGCGCGGGTATAGCCGTCGATGATCGACATGACCTCGACCGTGGGAAAGACGCCGCCCCGGCGTGAAGCGATGGCGGTCAGGTCGGGGACCGGGCGGCCGACATCCGCGGCGGCGGGTCCGTCGCCCCGGCCGGCGGGGCCGTGGCAGGCGACGCAGTGCTCGGCGAAAAGGTTCCGCCCAACATCCGCCTCGGGCGTCGCGCAGGCGGACAGGGCAAGGCCGCAGCCGGCCATCGCGATCATCGTCTTCCAGGTCATTCCCACCCCTCTCGTGCCGGTCGGCACCTTCCGTTTCAGTCCCGGTGCAGCCAGAAGCCGATCAGCTTCGGCCCCGGCCTTTCCCGCGCGGCGCGCGCCCTGGCGGCGGCGGCGTGGATCCGGCGGGCGACGGCCAGCCGGTCCATCGCGTCCTCGCGCCGGTCGTAGGCGCGGCGCACCGGCGATCCCGGCTCGCCGATCACGGCCTTGCCGGGACGCGCGCCCGCGGGGAACCACGCCCGCACCCTTTCCAATGTCCGCGAGAACTCCCGCTCGGCCTCGACGTAGTCGCGGTAGGCCGCGATCAGCAGCCTCCGCCGCGTGTCTCCGTGCCCTGTCATGTCTCGTCCTCCCCGTCTCTCCCCTGCCCTTCGGCCTCAGTCTCCGTCGCGCAGGCTGCGGAACCGCGCCAGCACGGCGCGGCGCCTGTCCTCCGGTTCCGGCTCCAGCGCCTCGGCCATGCAGCGCAGGTCGCGGCGCGCGGCGTGCAGGCGGTCGATCAGACCGAGCACCACCGGCAGCGCGTCCGCAGGCAGCGCCATGTCCTTGCGCAGGTCGCAGATCAGCCGGATGCGGGCCTCGTCCACCTCGTCGAAGACCGGCCCCGCCTCGCCCTGCGCCGGGCGCACCCATCCCTCGCGCACCCAGGCGCGGAGGTCGCGGATGGTCAGCTGTTCGACCCGCTCGACCAGGATGCGTTCGTCGATGCTCATGTCTGCCTCCTCAGGTCCTTCCGCGGGTCGAAACCGGACCGGGACCGCCAGTCGCGGGCCAGTTCCTCCAGCCCGTCGTCGATCCGGTCGGGCAGAACGATCTTCAGCCGCACGTACTGATCGCCCGCCTTGCCGCCCGCCGGGGCCACGCCGCGACCCCTCAGCCGCAGCCTGTCGCCCGAGGACGCGCCCTTCGGAATGGTCATCGCGACCGGCCCGCCGATTGTCGGCACCTCGACCTTCGCGCCCAGCACCGCCTCGTCCACGGTGATCGGCAGCTCGATCTCCAGATCGTCGCCGTCGCGGCGGAACACCGGGTGCTCTGCGACGCCGATGGTGACGAGCGCATCGCCGGGCGCGCCCTTGCCGTATCCGGGCCCGCCCTTGCCGCGCAGCCGCAGGGTCTGGCCGTCGCGGACCCCGGCGGGCACCGAGATCTCGATGGCATTGCCGTCGGGCATCGTGACCTTGCGCCGGACACCCCGCACCGCGTCGAGGAAGGGTATGTCGAGCCGGTAGCGCAGGTCCGGGCCGCGGGCGCTGAAATCGCCGGAGTAGCCGCCGGCCCCGGCCTGGCGGCGGCCGAAGAGATCGGAGAAGAGATCGCCCAGATCGTCGGCGTCGAAGCCGTGCTGCCCCGCCCCGCCGGCATCGTAGCGCCGGCCGGCATCCTGTTCGGCGTAGTGGCGGTAATACTGCCGTTCGGGCCGTTCCTGCCCGCTCGCGTCGATCTCGCCGGCGTCGTAGCGGCGGCGTTTCTCGGCATCGCCGAGAAGATCGTAGGCCGCCGCGACCGCCTGGAACTCCGCCTGCTTGCCCGCGTCGCCGGGGTGCAGGTCCGGGTGCAGCTTCTTGGCCAGCGCGCGGTAGGCCTTCTTGATCTCGGCCTGGGTCGCGGACTTGCCGACGCCGAGGGTCTTGTAGGGATCGTCGCTCATGCTCCCTCCGTCAGGCCTTCGCCGTGGCCCCGGCCCAGTCCGCGATCGCCGCCGCCGGCATCGCCCCGGCCTGCCGGCCAAGCTCGCGCCCGGCGCGGAACGTGACCAGGAGCGGGATGCCCCGGATTCCGAACGCGGCGCCCGCCGCCGGGAACGCCTCGGTGTCGAGTTTCGCGAACCTCGCCCGTCCCGTCATCATCGCCGCCGCCTTCGCGAATTCCGGCGCCATCATACGACAGGGACCGCACCATGACGCCCAGAAATCGACGACCAGCGGCACCTCGTCGGTGCGGCGGGCCTTCTGGAGGATGTCGAACGAAATCTCGACAGGCTTTCCGTCCGCGAGGCCCGCGCCGCAGGTGCCGCATTTCGGGCCCGCGCCGAGCCGTTCGTCGGGCACCCGGTTGGTCTGACCGCAGTGCAGGCACACGAGCTTCTTCGCCATCGACCATCCTCCTCCGGTTTCGCGTCCTTCGGGGCAGGATACAGCCACCGCCCCGCCCCGTATCTGCGCTGGATCAAGTTGCGGAGGCGCCGGACTGCAAGGTTCGGGCTTCCAAAATCACGCGCGGACACCGATCTTGATGCCATGACTTGGTCGTTCCCCATAGGTCGCCTGTTCGGGTCGGAGCTCAGGGTCCACGCGACGTTCCTGCTGCTGCTCGCCTGGATCGCGACATCGGCATGGGTCGCCGGCGGGCCCGAGGCCGCGCTGGTCAACACCGGGCTCGTGGTCGCGATCTTCGCCTGCGTCGTGGCGCACGAGTTCGGCCACGCGCTGATGGCACGGCGTTTCGGGATCGTGACGCCCGACATCACGCTCCTGCCCATCGGCGGCATGGCGCGGCTCGAACGGATGCCCGAGGATCCGGGCCAGGAGGTGCTGGTGGCGCTGGCCGGCCCGGCGGTGAACGTCGTGATCTGGCTCGTGCTGACGCTCGCGCTCGGCGCGACCACCCGGCTCGACGCGTTGGTGGCGCTCGACGATCCGGCGGCCGGGTTCCTCGGGCGCGTCGCCTCGATCAACCTCTTCCTCGCCGCCTTCAACCTCATCCCCGCCTTCCCGATGGATGGCGGGAGAGTCCTGCGCGCGCTCCTGTCGATCCGGCTCGGCCGGGTGCGGGCGACGCGCAGCGCGGCTACGGCGGGACAGGTCGTGTCGTTCCTGTTCGCCTTCGTCGGGCTGACCAGCGGCAACCTGATCCTCGTGCTGATCGCGATCTTCATCTTCATGGCGGCGGCCGCCGAGACCAGCGACGTGGCCCTGCGCGACCGCGCCCGCGGCGCCTTCGCCCGCGACGTGATGATCACCACCTTCGAGACTCTGGCGCCCGACGACACGCTCGACACCGCGGCCAACGCTGTGGTGCGGACGACGCAGGCGGAATTCCCGGTGAAGGATCCGCAAGGCCATGTCGCCGGCCTCCTGACTCGGCAGGCGATCATCGCCGGGATCGAACGCGACGGCCGCATGACGCCGGTGGCCCGCGCGATGACCACCGGCATCCCCGAGGTCGGCCTGCGCGACCCGGTCGACGCGGTGCTCGGCCATCTCGGGGACGGCGCCGTGCCCGCGGTGGCCGTGGTCGACGGCAACGGGGCCTTCATCGGCTACGTGACGCGCGAGAACATCGGCGAGTGGATGGCACTGAGCGTTCCGGCCCGGGACTGACATGGATCAAGGCGGCCCGCGGGAAACCGCGGCAGGATGCGAGGCGACAGGAGGAGCCCCCATGTCGCCCAAGGATGTCCCCGCCCCGAAACGCCGTGCACCCCGCGCGGCATCCGCCCCCGCGGCCCCGGACCCCGCAGCCCCGGAACCCGCGCCGATGCCGGACCCGCATCCCTACCAGGACATGGACCGGCTGGTGCGCGCGGTCATCGCGCAGCACACCGGCGGTGTGTCGCCCTACTCCGTCTTCCAGGCCTGGAGCGACTGGGCGCTGCACATCGCGCGCGCACCGGGGCGGCAGCTCGAACTGGCCGAACTGGCGGTCCGCAACGCGATGAAGGTCGCGGGCTACGCGGCCGCCGGGAACGGGGCCGAGGCGCCGTTCCGGCCCAAGGGCTACGACCACCGTTTCACCCACGACGGCTGGTCGAAGGCGCCGTTCAGCTACTGGCAGCAGGCCTTCCTCGCCACGCAGGACTGGTGGGACCACGCCACCGATGGCCTGCGCGGGCTGAGCGCGCAGGATGCCGACCGGGTGAACTTCATGGTGCGGCAATATCTCGACCTCTTGTCGCCGTCGAACTTCCCCGCGACCAACCCCGAGATCATCGAGCGAACGATCGCCGAGAAGGGCGCGAACGTGGTCGAGGGCGCGCGCCACTTCGCCGAGGATCTGAAGCACACCTGGACGCAGGAACACCCGCCCGCGCCCGAGGCGTTCCGGATCGGCGAGAAGCTCGCCTGCACGCCGGGCAAGGTAGTGCTGAGAACCGAGCTGTTCGAACTGATCCAGTACGCGCCGCAGACCGGCGAGGTGCGGCCGGAACCGATCCTGATCGTCCCGGCCTGGATCATGAAGTACTACATCCTCGACCTGTCGCCGGGGAACTCGCTGGTCCGCTACCTCGTCGGCCAGGGCTTCACGGTCTTCGTCATCTCGTGGTGCAACCCGACCGCCGACCAGTCCGGCCTGTCGCTGGAGGACTACCGAAGCAAGGGCGTGATGGCGGCGCTCGACGCGGTGACGGCGATCGTGCCCGGCCAGAAGGTCCACGCGATGGGCTACTGCCTCGGCGGCACGATCCTGTCGATCGCCGCGGCGGCGATGGCGCGGGACGGCGACGACCGGCTGGCCACGGTCACGCTCCTGGCCGCGCAGGTCGATTTCTCGGAGGCCGGGGAACTCCTGCTGTTCCTCGACGAAAGCCAGGTCGCCTTCCTCGAGGACCTGATGTGGGCGCAGGGCTATCTCGACCGTCCGCAGATGAGCCGGACCTTCGCCTCGATCCGGGCCGAGGACCTGATCTATGCCCGCGCGGTGAAGCGCTACCTGCTCGGCCGGGAGGACCTGCCCTCGGACCTGACGGTCTGGAACAACGACACCACCCGGATGCCCGCGCGGATGCACGGCGAATACCTGCGCGGCCTGTTCCTCGAGAACCGCCTGACCGCCGGGCGGTTCGCGGTCGAGGGCCGGATCGTCGCGCTGAAGGACATCAAGGTGCCGCTCTTCATCGTCGGGACGGAGGCCGATCACATCGCGCCGTGGCGGTCGGTCTACAAGATCCGCCTGTTCACCGACTGCGACCTGACCTTCGTTCTCACCAGCGCCGGGCACAACGGCGGGATCCTGAGCGAACCCGGCCATCCCGGGCGGCACTACCGCATCGGCGACCGGCCCGCCGGCGCGCTCTACCAGGACCCCGACAGCTGGCTCCGGGCGCATGACCCGGTCGAGGGATCGTGGTGGACGGAATGGTGCGGCTGGCTTCACCGCACCTCCTCGCCCATGTCGTCCCCGCCCCCGACCGGCGCAGCCGGGGCGGGCTACCCGCCGCTGGACGATGCGCCGGGGACCTACATCTTCCAGACCTGAGCGCCCGCATCGACCGATTGATGAGGCAGGCTCATCCGTCCTATCGCGGCGGGCCGCATAGTCCGCGCGCGCCGGCGGGTTAGGTATCGTTGGTCATGCCCCGCCCCCGGCGGGGTCGCCATGCCAGCGAAGGAGCCTCCCGATGCAGCTTACCGTCAATGGAACCGCGAGGGAGGTCGACGTGGAGCCGGATACCCCGCTTCTTTGGGTGATCCGGGAAGAACTCGGCCTGACCGGCACGAAATACGCCTGCGGCGTCGCTGCCTGCGGCGCCTGCACGGTTCTCGTCGACGGGCAACCGACGCGGTCCTGCGTGACCCCGGCCGAGGGACTGGAGGGCGCCGAGATTCGAACCATCGAGGCCGTCGAGGAGACCGAGATCGGGCGCCGGGTGGTGGAAGCCTGGGTCGAACACCAGGTGCCCCAGTGCGGCTATTGCCAGTCGGGGCAGGTCCTGGCGGCGACCGCGCTTCTGTCGGGGACCCCGAACCCGACCGACGCGGAGATAGAGACCGCGATGTCGAACCTCTGCCGTTGCGGGACCTACAACAGGATCCGCGCGGCCATCCACGGCGCGGCGGAGGCCTGATCCATGCCGCTCGACACGAAATCCCCCGCCCGTCCCGTGAACCTGTCCCGCCGCGGCTTCCTCGCCTCCGGCGCGGCGCTCGTGCTCGCCACCGCCCTGCCCCTCCGGCCCGCCCGCGGGCAACAGGGCGAGGCACCCGCGGTGCAGACGCTTCTGGAACTGCGCCCCGACGGCACGGCGCTCTTGCGGAGCCCCTTCGTCGAGGGCGGACAGGGCATCTTCACCGCGATGGTCCAAATCGTCGCGGAGGAACTCGACCTCGCGCCCGAGGCGTTCACGGTCGAGATCGCGGCCCCCGGCGCCGGCGCGGCCCTGACCGGCGGCAGCGCCTCCACCCGGTCGAGCTACGACCGGATGCGGCAGCTCGGGGCCTCGGCCCGCGCGATGCTGATGCAGGCGGCGGCGAATGACTGGGGCGTCGCGGTTTCCGAACTGTCGACCGAGCCGGGCGCGGTGCTGCACGACGGCTCCGGCCGCCGGGCCGGGTACGGCGAGCTTGCGGCAGCGGCGATGGACCTGGAGGTTCCGGCCACGGTCGCGCTGCGCGATCCCGCGACCTTCCGCTGGATCGGCAGCCCGGTGCCGCGCATCGACGTGCGCGACAAGTCCATCGGCCGCGCGAAGTACGCCATCGACGCGGAGGTGGAGGGCATGTTGCTGGCCGCCGTGCAGCACGCGCCACGCCTCGGCCTCACGCCTTCGGGGATCGTCAACCGGGCCGAGGTCGAAGCGATGCGCGGCGTGCATTCGGTCCACCTGCTCGACGGCGCGGTGGCGGTGGTGGCGGAGCGGTTCTGGCAGGCCCGCCGGGCCGTCGAGGCGGCGGAGGTCACCTGGGCCGAGGGCACGGCGGAATGGCCGATGCCCGCGGACTTCTCCTCCGCCGGGTTCCGCGACGCGCTGGCCGGCGACACCGGCGAGCCGGTGGAGGTCGAGGCCCGCGGCGACGTCGCCGCCGCGCTCGACGCGGCCGACACCGTGATCGAGGCGGTCTACGACGCGCCCTTCCTAGTCCACGGCCAGATGGAACCGCCGTCGACCATCGCCCGGTTCAACGACGACGGCACGCTGGACCTGTGGTTGCCGAACCAGTCCCCGGCGCAGTTCCGGGCTGCGGCCGCGGAGGCCGCGGGGATCGACCCGTCGCAGGTGCGGATCAACAGCCAGACGCTCGGCGGGTTCTTCGGGCGGCACTTCCTCTACCGCACCGCGAACCCGTTCCCGCAGGCGATCGCGCTGGCGCGCGCCACCGGCCGCCCGGTCAAGCTGATCTGGACCCGGGAGGAGGACTTCCTCCGCGACGCGCCCCGGCCGCTCGGCGTGGCCCGGTTCCGTGGCGTGGTCGGCCCCGACGGCCCCGTCGCGCTGGAGGCGGTCACCATCGGCGAAGGTCCGACGCAGCGCTGGTACGGCGCGCCCGCGGGGGCGGACGTCTCGGCGCACGAGGGCATCTCGGGCAAGAGCTACGACATCGCCAACACCTTCGTCGGCCAGGTCCCCCACGCCAACCCCGCGGTCGTCGGCTACTGGCGCTCGGTCGGCCACTCGATGCACGACTTCATGTACGAGGGCTTTCTCGACGAACTGGCGGTTTCCGGCGGTCTCGATCCCTACGAGATGCGACTGGCGATGCTGGCCGGGAACGAGCGGCTGCGGACGCTTCTGACCCGCGTCGGCGAGTTGTCCGGCGGCTGGCGGCCCGGCCCCTTCGACGCCGGGGACGGCACCACCCGTGCAAGGGGCGTCGCGATGGCCTCACCCTTCGGCTCCGAGGTCGCCACCATCGCCGAGGTTTCCCTCGACCGCGGCCGGGTCCGCGTCCACGACATCTGGACGGCGATCGACCCGGGCCGGATCGTGAACCCCGCCGTGATCGAGGCGCAGGTGCAATCGGCCACCGCGCTCGGCGTATCCCAGACCCTGCTGGAGGAACTCGTCTACGAGAACGGCGAACCCACGGCGCGCAACTTCGACCGCTACCCGTTCCTGGCCATGTACGACATGCCGGAGGTCCACGTCGCGATCATCGAAAGCGGCGCCGAGATGGGCGGCGTGGGCGAACCCGGCCTGCCGGCGGTGGCCCCTGCCATCGTCAACGCCGTCGCCCGCCTGACCGGCATCCGCGTCCGCAGCCTGCCGCTGTCGCGGCACGATTTCGGCTGAGCCGCGGCTGATGGGACAGCGCCAGCCTGACGACCGGCGGGGGCTGTCCGGGCGCGGAGGCGCAGGGGTTTCGGCAGCCCCGTCCTGTCGACACCGGGGGCAATCGTGCTAACGCTCCGGGCATGAGCGGTCCCGCGTCAAAGACGATCCTCCGGTTCGACATCGCCACGCTGGTGATGCTGCGGACGGTGCTGGAACGGCGCAACCTGACGCTCGCTGCGCGGGAACTCGGCCTGACCCAACCCTCAATCAGCAACGGGCTGAGGCGGGTCCGCGAGGTGCTCGGCGACCCGCTGCTCGTCCGCAGCAAGAGCGGCATGGTCCTGACCCGGCGGGGCGAGACACTGCTGGCGCAATTGAAGGACGTGGTGCCGCAGCTCGAACGGATCGCGGCGCCGGGGCAGTTCGACCCGGCGACCTCGACCGAGCTGTTCCACGTCGCGGCCAGCGACCACGCCAGCCTCGTTCTGGTCCCTCGGGTATTGAGGCGGCTGCGGGCCGAGGCGCCGGGGACCAGCCTTTCGGTCTCTCTCGTGCAGGGTGGGCAGGTCGTCGACTCGGACCGTCCGGAACTGGGTCTGCGCCTCGGCTGGCTGCAATCGCTGCCGGAGTACTGGATGGCGCGGCGGCTGATCGACGACGAGATGGTGGTGATCTGCGCCCGGGACGCCGAGTGGCAGCCCGAGACCTTCACGCTGGCATCGCTCGAGGCCGGGAGCCACGTCGCCCTGATGACCGAGGAGGCGCGGTTCAACTCGCGCGCTGACCAGGCGCTGGCGAAGCTCGGCGTCAGGCGCAACGTGGCGGCGTGGACCACGAACTTCTCGTCGATCCCGCTGATGGTCGAGGACTCCGAGTTGCTGGCGCTGTTCCCGCGCAGCCTCGCCCGGATGTACTGCCGGCTGGCCGCGATCCGTATCCTGCCGATGCCCGTGCAGATCGGTGAGTACAACGTGACGATGGCCTGGCACCCGCGCATCCACGAGGATCCGTCCTACGTCTGGCTGCGGGGGATCATCGCGGAGGCCGCCGCCGAGGTGGGGCGCGACCAGGACCCGCGCGGCACCGGCGCAGTGGCCTAGTCAAGACCGCAGCACGCGGTCCTTCGCCGTCGAGAATTCCGCTTCGGTCAGGTGCCCTGTCGCGTGAAGCGCCGCGAGCCGTTCGAGATCCGCGGCGAGCGAGCCGCCGGGCAGCGGCCCGACGAGACCGCGCGGCACGTCCCGGACATCGGCAACCCCGCAAAGCCCCATAGCGGAGTCGAGTTCCCGCCGAAGGATCGCGAAGACCTCGGCCACGCCGTCGCTGCCGTCGACGGCGAGACCCCATTGCACCGCCCGGCCGATCAGCACCGCCTGCGCACCGAGCGCCAGCGCCTTCAGCACGTCTTTCCCGCGCCGGATGCCGCCGTCGACGTAGACCTCGATCCGGCCGCCGACTGCCGCGACGACCTCGGGCAGCGCCAGCAGCGATCCCGGCTGACCGTCCAGTTCCGCGATGGTGCCGCCGTGGTTCGACACGACCACCGCCGCCGCGCCGTGGTCGGCGGCGCGGATCGCGTCCTCGGCGGTCTGGATGCCCTTGATGACGATGGGCAGCGACGTCACCGACCGCAGCCAGTCGAGGTCGTCCCATCCGAGCGCGGCGTCGAAATGTTCGATCAGCGACTGCCGCTCGAAATGCCGGTCGCCCCGGTAGGCGGCGAAGTTCCGCAGGATGCGGTCGCGTTCCAGCGTCTTCGACGTTTCGACCTCCGTGGCCCAGGAATAGCGGTAGAGCCGCAGCCGTTCCTGCCCGCCGAGCCGACCGGCGATGTTGTCGACGGTCAGCACCACGGCCCCGTATCCTGCCGCCTCGGCCCGGCGCACGAGGTCGGCCGTCATCTCGCGGTCGCGCAGGACGTAGCACTGGAACCAGTTCGGCCCCTCGCCCGCGGCCGCGACTTCCTCGATCGAGAAGTTGGAGATCGTGGATAGGATCATGACGCTGCCCGCCGCGTGGGTGCCGCGCGCGGTCGCGACCTCGCCCTCTGAATGGACGCGCTGGTGCGACCCCGAGGGCGCGGCCATGACCGGCAGGGCGATTTCCTGCCCGAGCACCGTGGTCGCCAAACGCCGTTCGGCGATGCCCGCCATGACGCGCGGGCGCAGCGGCAGGGCGTCGAAGGCGGCGATGTTGGCGGAGTTCGTGCGCCACGTCCGTCCGCCCTCGGTGCCGAAAAGCGTGTTGAACGCGGCGTCCGGAAGCAGGTCCCGCGCCCGCGCCTCGTACTCGGCGATGGTGAAGGGCGTCCCGCTCATGCGCCGGCGAGAACCTCGTCCATCGAGGGCGGAGCCGCCGCGTCGAGCCAGTCGGCGGCGGCCGCGTTCGCCGCGACCTGCGCGGGCGATGTGGCACCGGCGATCACCGGGCCCGTGTCGGGCTGCGCGACCAGGAGACCGATGGCCAGTTCCAGAAGGGTCCGGCCATGCGCCTTCGCCCAGGCATCCACGCGGCGCGCGGTCTCCACCCGTCCGGGCGTGAGCTGCCGCGCGAACGGGCCGGACGCCAGGCGGCTGGACGGATCGGGCCGACCCTCGGCGTCGGGCAGCTTCGCGAGGAGCCCGCTTGCCAGCGGGAAGAACGGGATCACGGCGGCGCCGACGCTGCGGGCGGCGGGGACCATCTCGGCCTCCGCCCCGCGTTCGAGCAGCGACCATTCCGCCTGCACCGAGATGAACGGGGCGAGCCCGGCGGCCCGGGCGACATGCCCCGCCTCCACCACCTGCCAGGGCGCCATCTGGGAGGTGCCGACGTAGCGGACCTTGCCGTCGCGGACCAGGGTGTCGAGCGCCGACAGCGTTTCCTCGATCGGCGTGTCGGGGTCGGCGAAGTGAAGCTGGTAGTGATCGATCCAGTCGGTTCCTAGCCGCTTCAGCGACCGCTCGACCGAGCGGATGATGAAGCTGCGCGATCCGCGGTTCCCGGCGGCGGGGCCGAGATCGGGGTCGCGGGGGCTGCCGAACTTGGTGGCGATCAGCACGTCCGCGCGCCGCCCCTTCAGCGCCGCGCCGAGCATGTCTTCGGACGGGCCGTAGGACGGGGCGGTGTCGAAGTAGGTGATGCCCGCGTCGATCGCGGCGTGGACGACCTCCCGCGCGCGGTCGGCATCGATCCGCATCCCGAAGTTGTTGCAGCCGAGCCCGATGGCCGACGCAGCGAGCCCAGATGCCCCGATCCGGCGGACGCGCATCAGTGGACCCCTGCCGACTTGTCAAAAAGGGGCGGCGCGGCGGCGCCTTCCACGGTCAGGTCGGCGACGGCAGCGCGGACCGCGTCGGGACGTTCGGCGGCGAGCGATACCGCGGCGAAGTTCTTTTCCAGGTCGGCGACCCGCGTGGTGCCGAACAGGACGTTGAACAGGTGCGGATGCAGGAGGCAGTAGGCGATGGCGAGCGTCGCGGGCGCGACCCCCAGGTCCGCCGCGGCCGCATTTAGCGCCGGTACCTTTTCGCGGATCCGTTGCCGGATGCCGCCCGAGTCCCGCGGCAGGTTGCGATCCGTGAACCAGCGGCCGGCGTCCCGGTCCTCGGGGCCGAAACGGTCGCGTGCGATGTGCCCGGCGAGAATGCCGCCTTCCAGCGTGTCGGCAGCCTGGAGCTTGAGGCCGGTGTCCTCGAACAGCGTCCTGTAGTCCTCGGATTCCACGAGGGTCCGGCGGCAGACGTTGTACTGGAGTTGGATGAACTCGGGCTTCGGCAGGCCGTTCAAGTCGGCATAGGCCATCACGTCGCGGAGCGGACCCGGCGTCCAGAGGCTGACGGCCAGCCGCTCCGACAGGCCCGACAGCACGAGGTCGGACATCGCCTCCACCGCCGTCTCTAGGCTTTCCTGCTGCGACGGGCGCGAACAGACGACGTAGTCGAAGTGGTCGAGCCCGAGCCGGCCGAGCGACTCCCTGACCAGTTCGGCCCGCGTCTGGACCGAGTTGGTGAAGACCTTGAGTCCGATCCGGTATTCCTCCCGCCGGAGGCCGAGGTCGCGGACGATGGCGCGGAACTTTTCCTCGTTGCTTTCCTCGTGGTCCCAGTAGTCGCCCACGTCGAAGAAGGTGATCCCGAGATCGAGCGCGCGGCGTACCAGCGCCATGCCCTCCTGGTGGGTCAGCCGCGAGAAGATGTGCCAGGAGCCGAGCGCGAGCGGCGCCGGTCGAGCGGTTTGGGTCATGGTCCGTCCCTCGTGCTACATGCTGCGGGCCAGGAAACTTCCCAGCCGGGTGTCCGCGGGCGCGGACATGATCTGTCGGGTCGGCCCGTCCTCGACGATGCGGCCGTCCTCCATGAAGATGATCCGGTCGGCGACGTCGCGGGCGAAGCGGATCTCGTGGGTGACGATCAGCATCGTCACGCCGGTCGCCGCGATTTCGCGGATCACCTCCAGCACCTCTCCCACGAGTTCGGGGTCGAGCGCGCTTGTGGGTTCGTCGAACAGCATCACCGCGGGGCGGTTCGCCATCGCCCGCGCGATCGCGGCGCGCTGCTGCTGGCCGCCCGACAACTGGCGCGGGTAGCTGTCGGCCTTGTCGGACAGGTGGACGCGGGCGAGCAGGTCGCGGGCCTGCGCCTCGGCCTCGTGCCGCTTCATGCCCATGACCTGGGTCGGCCCCTCGATCAGGTTCTCGAGCACCGTCTTGTGCTGGAACAGGTTGAACTGCTGGAACACCATGCCCATCCGCGCGCGTTGCCGCGCCACGGCGCTGTCGGACAGGTTGCGCAGGCCGGAACGGGTGCGTTCGTACCCGAGCAGCTCGTCGCCCAGGTAGATCGCCCCGCCCTGGATCGGTTCGAGCTGGTGGATGCAGCGCACCAGCGTGGACTTGCCCGATCCCGAGGGCCCAAGGATGGCGATGACCTCGCCTTCCCGCACGCTCAGGTCGATGTCCTTCAGGGCGTGGAATTCGCTGAAGTACTTCTGCAACCGGCGGATGGTGATCACGTCGCGCACCATCAGACCAGGTCCTCCCGAACCGCGGCCTTCCGTTCCGCGAAGCTGCGCGAGTAGCGCCGTTCCAGCGCGATCTGCCCGACGCTCAGGATCGACACCAGGATCAGGTACCAGATCGTCGCCACCATCAGGAGCGGCACGACCTCGAGCGTCCGGTTGTAGATCGCCTGCACCGTGTGCAGCAGGTCCGACAGACCGATGATGCTGACGAGCGACGTGGCCTTCAGAAGCAGGATCGCCTGGCTGCCCATCGGCGGGATGATGAAGCGCATCGACTGCGGCAGCACGATGCGGAAGAAGGTCTTGCGCCGTGACAGGCCGACCGAAAGCGCGGCGTCGGTCTGCCCCCGGTCGACCGAACCGAGCCCGGCGCGGATGATCTCGGCCATGTAGGCGGATTCGAGCAGCCCGAGGCCGAGGACGGCGGCGGTGAAGGGCGAGATCAGGTCGTTCGCGTTGACGCTGAGGATCTCGGGCCCGAACGGGATCGACAGGGTGATCTCGGGGATCAGGTAGGCGAGGTTGTACCACAGGAGCAGCTGCACCAGCGGCGGCACCGCGCGGAAGAACCAGGTGAAGGTCCAGGCGAAGCCGCGGAGCGGCGCGAAGTCGCTGGCCCGCGCGAGGCCGATCAGCGTGCCGAGGAGGACCCCGAACACCAGCAGCATCGCGGTGAGGGAGAGGCTGGTGACCAGCCCCTCCAGCACGAGGTCGGAGAACATGTAACGCCCGACGATGTCCCACTCGAACCGCGGGTTCCGCGCCGCGGCGACCACGAGGTAGAGCAGGAAGGCCCCGACGACGGCGGTCAGGATCCAGCGCCGCGTCCGCCCGCGCGGAACGGCCTGCGCCGCATCGTCCGACGCGGCGGGGCCCTCCACCGCGGCGGTGTTCCGCCCGATCCCGGTTGCCATCGTCATGGCTCAGTTCGAGGTGATCGGGTTGATGGCGAAGTCGTCGACCGCCAGCGCGCCGAGACCGTAGGCCTCCATGATCTCGGTATAGACGCCGTTCTCGCGAAGCACCTGCAACGCGGCCAGCACCGCGGGCGACACGCCATCCTCGCCCGGCACCATGCCGAGACCGGAATAGAGCCCGACGCCGAAGATGTCGTCCTCCGACGAGATCGCGTCGATTTCCTCGGGCCTCACGGTCGCCATGTAGAGCGCCGTCGGCGCCCCCATCAGGGCCACGTCCTCGCGCCCGCCGAGCACCGCGACCACGGTCGCGTCCTGGCCGCCGAAACCCGACACGGTCGGGGCTTCCAGACCTGCCGCCTCGCAGGCTTCCGTCATGGCGGCGGTATTGGCCTCGGCCGGGCGGCTGCCCGACACGATGGCGACGCGCAGGCCGCAGAAATCCATCACGTCGTCGTAGCCCCGGCCGGCCTGGAAGACGAAACCGGGGGTGGTCTTGAGCCAGGGGATGATTGCGAAGTCGCGCTCGGAATCCGGCGTGTCGATCAGCGGGCCGGTCGAGATGTCGAAGCGTCCGCTCTGGACCGAGACCTTGCTGGTCGCGACATCGTTGACGAGACCCATCGACAGTTCCACGCCGAGCACCGCGGCGACCGCGGCCGACAGGTCGACCCCTGCCCCTTCGAGCGATCCGTCCTCCCCGACGATGGTGAACGGCACGTTCGGGAACGTGACGACGGTGATCTCGGTGGTGCCTTCGGGCAAGAGCGCGGCGGCGTCGGCATTCGCCGCGAGCCCGTCCACGCCCGCGGTCTGGACGACGTAACTGTCCTGGGCGTTCGCGCCGGCCAGCGGCAGCACCGCACACATGGCACCGAGGCAGAACGCCAGAGAACCTGCCCGTCGCGGCAGGCAGACAAGAGTATTCATTTCAGTTCCTCCCTACGGGCCCCGCATCGGCACGGCCCGTCTCGACGCTACGCGATACCGGGGGCATCACGAAGTCCGCCGATCGAAATACCGGACATTTCATCGCGTAATGTTCTGAGGTCGTTTCGACGTGTCACCGGTGCCGAGGGGCTCGGGACGGGGCGGTGCCTCGCCGACCGGCGGGCCGCCTGTGGGCCCGAGGCGTCCGCAGACGCCTCGGGCTTCGGTCATGGCGGTCAGAGACCGAGCAGCTGCGCCAGTTCCTCCGACGCGGCCTGCGCCTCGGCCGGGTCGATCTCGACCACCTCGGGCATCTCGCGCGTGTTCGGGATCCCCGCGATCGGCGGGAAACCGTCGGGGTTGTTCAGCGCCTGGGCCTCCGGGGTGAGCATGAAGCTGACGAACAGGCGCGCGGCATTGGGATGCGGCGCCTCCGCCACGACGCTGACCTGGTTGTCGGACGATATCGTCGGCTCGGGGAAGCTTTCGGCAAGGGGCGCGCCGCTCGCGATCAGGCCGACCGCGACCTGGTGGATGCCCGGCGCGTAGACCGACTGCGCCCCCGCTGCGACCTGCTGGATGCCTGGAACCGCGCTTTGCGAGAAGGTCGCGTTCTGGCCGAGCTGGACGAGGAAATCGTCCCCGTAGAGGTCGCGGAGCATCAGGTAGAACTGGTTCGACGTCACGCCGCTGCGGGGGTCGGTCAGAAGCACCTGCCCGGCCAGCTCCGGGTCGACGAGGTCTTCCCAGCTATCGAGACCGTCGGGCACGAGGTTGGCGTTGTAGACCAGCGAATAGGGGTTGTACCCGACCGTCGCGACGCCCTCGCGCAGCGCTTCCTCCGGCCAGTCCGCGATCCCCGGGATTCCTTCGAGCGAGGTGAAGATTCCTTCGGCCACGGAATCGTCGTGGAACGCGCGGTCGGTGCTGAGATAGATGTCCGCGATGGTGTTGCCGGACTCGCGCTCGGCCGTGAACCGCTGCGCCAGCGCGGACGAGCCCTGCCGCTGGATGTCCGCGGGGATTCCGTAGGTCTCCTCGAACGCGTCGGCGAGGGACTGAAGGATCGAGGGGTCGGTATTGGCGTAGACCGTCAGCGCCCCTTCCTCCTGCGCCGCGGCGACGAGTTCGTCCATCGTCTGGGCCCCGGCCGGTGCGGCCAGGGTCGCGGCCAGCGCCCCGGCGGCGAGCAGCCCGGCGAGACGCTTGTGGCTGTTCCTGGATGACATGGTTACCTCCTCCGTTGTCATTCATGTCGTTCCGACCGCCCGGATCGGCCCGGGCGGGATGGCGGGTCAGCTCACCGTCACCTTGTGCGCCCTGCGCGTGACGAAGAGCATGAGGCCGACGAGCGTGGAGCTGATGAGCGTGATCACCAGCGCCATCGCCGCGACCTGCGGAAAGTTTCCGAAGTTCCAGAAGTCCAGCAGCACCCGGCCGATGACCGGGTTGTGGGTGCCGGACAGGAAGGCGGACGCCGTGACCTCTCCGACGGTGTGGACGAAGACCATGATCCATCCGGCGACGAGGCCCGGAAGCGCGAGTGGCAGCAGGATGCGCCAGAGCGTGCGGAAGTCCGATGCCTTCGACACCCGCGACGCCTCGCCCAGTTCGGCCGAGATGGAATCCGCCGCCGAGGCCGCGGCGCGCGCGGCGTAGGTGATGGTCATGACCACGTAGGCCAGGAGCAGGATCGCGGTGGTGCCGTAGATACGCAACGGCTCGCGGCTGAAGGCGAGGATGAAGGCCACGCCGATCACCGTGTGCGGGATCGTCGCCGGCAGCCCGGTCAGGCTGTCTGCAAAGCGCCGGGCCGCACCATGCTTGCCGAGATGCAGCGCGATGGCCCCGGTGACGAGCATGTTGAAGGTCGCCACGGCTACGCCGAGCCCCATGCTGTTGCGCAGGGCCTCCACCGTCTGGTTGTTCTCGAACAGCACGAACCGGAAGTTGTCGAGCGTCAGGGTGGCCACGTTGATGGCGGGCGTCCAGAACGGCTGCAGCGAAACCAGAAGAAGGCCGAGGATCGGCAGCACCGCGGTCAGGACCAGGTAAAAGACCGCCAGGCCCCGGACGACGTGCCTGAACCCGCCGAGACGGACCTTCGTGCCACGGAACCCGCGTCCCGAGATCGCGGCGTTCTGCCCCTTCTTCACCAGGAGGTGCTGGCCTATCAGCATCATCTGGACGACGATCAGCATTCCGAGTGCAAGCACCAGCGCCGGGCCTGTCTGCGCGGGGTAATCGCTGAGCAGCCGGTAGATATAGACCGAGATCACGTCGACCCGGGCACCGGCGCCGAGCACGGCGGGCACCGAGAACAGGCTGATCCCCGAGATCGCGCCAAGCAGGATGGACGCGGCCAGCGCCGGCTTTATCGCGGGAAACGTCACCCGGAGCATGGTGCGCAAGGGGCTCGCGCCGTTCACCCGCGAGGCCTCCTCGACGGAGGGGTCGAGCCGTTGCAGGGCCGCCGACATGACGAGGTAGACGTAGGGAACGGTATAGAGCCCGGTGGTCACGATCAGACCGGTCATCGTGTAGATGTTGAACGGGCCTTCGCGCAGGCCGAGCCCCAGCGGCGAGACCAGCCAACGGAGGAAGTAGTTCAGGAGACCCACACGCGGATCGAGCAGCACCGCCCAGCCGATCACGCCGGCGATCGGCGGCACGATCAGCGCGGCGAGCGGAAGGAGCTGGCCGACGAAGCCGAGGCTCGCGTCGCTGCGCTCGTTCGCCCAGGCCAGGGCCGAACCGATCACCACTGCCAGAGCGGTCGCCCCCGCGACGACGATCACCGTGTTCAGGATCACCTCGGGGACACGGCGGGACAACTCGCCGGTCGTGAGCGACATGAAGCCTTCGGCGACATTGCCGGCCTCGTAGACCAGGGCTGTGACCAGCGGATAGAGGATCAGCCCGACCGAGATGAACAGAAGTACGCCCCAGAGCAGGAGCGTGAACGGGCTGGTGCGCTGCAGCCGCGCGCGCAGTCGCGACAGCGACGTGCCGGAGACCGCACCGTGGTCGATGGCGCTCATCGGCCGGTATCCCCGGGGAAGATGCGGACGCGACCAACCGGGCAGCAGACGGTCACGTCGGTTCCCGGCTCCAGCGGGCCGCCGCCGGTTCGCGTCACCACGATCTGCCGGTCCTCGCTGCCGACGACGTGCTGCATGCTGGCCCCGAGGTAGAGCGAACGCAGCACCTCCCCGTCCAGGCGGTTCTCGCCATCGCAGCCGGGCTCGAAGTCGAACTGGCAGTGTTCCGGCCGGAACATCACCCAGGCGTCAGCGCCGACCGCTACCGGTTCGCCGCCGAAACCGCCCTCCATCCGCCCCATCGGGGTATCGACCACCACGGTTTCGCCGACAGAGACGATACGACCCGGAAGCTCGTTCGCGGAACCCACGAAGTCGGAGACGTAACGCGACCTGGGCGCGTCGTAGATCTCGTCCGACGTGCCGACCTGTTCGATCCGGCCCACGTCCATCACCGCGATGCGGTCGGCGAGCGCCAGCGCCTCGACCTGGTCGTGGGTGACGTAGATCGCGGCGAAGCCGATCCGGCTCTGCAAGCCGAGCAGTTCCAGCCTCAGCCGTTCGCGCACCTTGGCGTCGAGGTTCGACAGCGGTTCGTCGAACAGGATCAGCCCGTCGCCGGACACGATCGCGCGGGCGAGCGCCACGCGCTGCTGCTGGCCGCCGCTGAGTTGACCGGGATAGGCCGCGAGATAGTCGCCGAGTCCCACCAGCCGCAACGCCTCGCCCGCGCTTTCGCGCGCGGCACGGACGGCCCTGCCGGCGTTTCGAAGCGGGTAGGCCACGTTGTCCTGCACGGTCATGTGCGGCCACAGCGCGTAGGACTGGAACACCATGTTGAAGGGTCGTTTCTCGGGCGGGACCGAGATCCCCTTCTCGGATGAGAAAACGAGCTGGCCGTTGATGAGGATCTCGCCCGCGTCGGGTTCTTCCAGCCCGGCCACGCAGCGCAGAAGCGTGGTCTTGCCGCATCCGGATGGCCCGAGAAGCACGACGAACTCGCTGGCCCCGATATCGAGCGAGACATTGTCGAGCGCGACATGCGCACCCCGCCGCGTCCGGTACGTCTTGGACAGGTTCCTGATCGACACGCGCGCCTCCGCGCGGGCCGGTCCGGTTTCCCCCTGCCCGGACACGGTGAACCGTCTCGTCTCTATCATGCGCTCCTCCCTGCATGATCGAGGCGTCGCCTTGCCGGCTTCCTCGCATGTTGTCATCTCCAATAGCATCGGATATCACGATGTGCAATGTGCTACCGCAATATGAAAACTGCGGATCGCCCGGAGGAGGAGACGAATGGTTCAGGCGCTTGAGGGCATCAGGGTTCTCGACCTCTCGCACGTCATGGCGGGGCCGTTCTGCACACGACAGCTCACCCTGCTCGGGGCCGATGTCATCAAGGTCGAACGCCCCGGCGAGGGCGATGTCATGCGCTATTACGGCCACGACGAGCGGTTCGGCCGGAATTCCCCGAATTTCGTGGGATACAACGCGGGCAAGCGGTCCATCACACTCGATTTCGCGAAGCCCGAGGGCCGGGAAATCCTCGAACGGCTGGTCGCGGAGGCCGATGTCCTGGTCGAGAACTTCCGCCCCGGCGTGCTGACGGCGAAGGGCCTGGGGTGGGAAGATTGCCGCAGGATGAACCCCCGGCTGATCTACTGCTCGATCTCGGGTTACGGGCAGGATTCGATCCTGAAGGACAACCCGGCCTACGACCATATCGCGCAGGCCATGTCGGGGCTCATGTCGCTTCAGGGCGGGCCCGACGATCCGCCGACGAAGGTGGGTTTCCCGCTGGTCGATACCTTCTCCGGGCACATGGCCGCCTTCGCGATCCTTTCGGCCCTTCTGCGGCGCGAACGCTTCGGCGAAGGCCAGCGACTCGACGTGTCGATGCTCGACGCCTCGATGGTAATGATGTCGTCGATGATCCTGAAATACCTCGCCACCGGGGATGTTCCGCCCCGTGTCGGCAACAAGGGGTTCAGCCTCAGCGCCACCGCGGACATGTTCTCGACCGCCGACAGGCCGATCTCCATCGGGGCGAACACGAACGGCCAGTTCGCGGCGCTTTGCTCAGTGCTCGGGCTGGAGGATCTCGTCGCCGATCCGCGCTACCAGTCCGCCGCCGGCAGGTGGGAACACGCCGAGGAACTGCGCGAGGTCGTGGCCGAGAAGATCAGGAAGTGGGACCCGGAGGAACTGGAGATCGCCCTGAACGCGAACGGCGTGCCCGCCGCGGTGGTCCGCGATCTCAAGGGTATCGTGAACCACCCCCATTTCGAGGGACGCCCGACCTTCCTTGAGGTGGATGTCCCGGTATGGGACCGGTCGACGCGGGTGTTGAACGCGGGGTTCGCCGCCGATGCCGGCGGACCCGGGAACGCCGCCCCGCCGCCGGACCTGGGGGCGGATACGAACGGTGTTCTCGCCGACCTCGGCTACGCGCCCGACGCGATTTCCGATCTCCGCGCGCGGGGCGTGCTGTGACCGGGGCGAAGGCGCGGCTCGATGCGATCTACGCCGATCCCGAAGATGCCCTGCGATGCCACAAGGCTGCGGGCGGTCTCGTGGTCGGATACCTCGGCGCGACCGTACCTGTGGAACTGATCGCCGCAGCGGGCGCCCTCCCCGTACGGCTGAAGGGCGGACCGCAGGCAGAGACACCCCTGGCCGACCGTTACATGGAGCCCGTGCGCGAAGCCTATCTTCGGCGCATTTTCGACCGGCTTCTGGCCGGGGCCTACCAGGACCTCGATGCGCTCGTGATCGCGCGCGCGTCGGAGGGACTGCTACAATTCCACCACCTTCTGGATCATGTCCGCAGCGTCGATCTCGGCCTGCCCCTGCCCCGGATCGTCTTCCTCGACATTCTCCGCACCCCGACCGAGTTGTCCGCGCGGTACAACCGGGATCGGCTGGCGGAGTTCTGCGACACCCTAGGCGAGGTCGGGTCGGTTCTCACGGATGCGGCCGTCCGGGACTGCATCGACGCAAGCAATCATGCCCGTGCCATGTTCCGCACCATCTGCACCAACCCCGGGCTGGACGGTTCCACGCGGCTGAAGCTCGCCACCGCAGGGCAGGTTCTGCCGGTGTCCGAATTCGTCGACCTGATGCAGCAGCTTGGCGAGGGTGACAGGCAACCCGGCGGCCCCCGGATCGCGCTGACCGGATCGCCGCAGGAGCGACCGGGTCTCTATGACCTGCTCGAAGCCCGCGGCGCGTCCGTCATCGGCGAGGATCATGACTGGGGCGAGAGGCTCTACGAGGCCGACGTCCCGTCGGCCGGCGATGCCCTGCGCGACCTTGCCGAGCACTACCAGCACCACGCGCCGGGCCCCCGCCAAATGGCGCCGCGACCGCCCGAACAGACCCTCGGAGGCACCACGCCCGACGCAGTGATCGCCTATTACGAGGAAAACGACGACACGCTCGGATGGGATTACCCGATGCATCGCGACCGTCTGGCCGCGTCCGGCATTCCCTCGCTGGTCCTGCGGGGCGGGTCGGATGGCGCGCTCGCACCGGGCGAGGATACACGGCTCGACGCTTTCCTCTCGACCCTCGCGCAAAACCCGGCGGTCGCACGATGACAGATCCCGCGATCCCCGCCGGCCCGCTCGACGCCACGGCGCTCGCCAAGGCGCGGCAGAAGGAATGGTTCAGCGACTTCCGCACCCGCGCGATGACCGAGGGCGAACCCTACGTGATCGCGGCGGCCGTCTCGCCGCACGAGATCTTTCACACGATGGACGTGCCGCTTGTCACGAACACGTGGTATTCCTCGATCATCTCCGCCAAGCGCCAGTCGCCCTACTACTTCGACCTGATGGAGCAGCTCGGCTATCACCGCGATCTCCCGCGCTATCTCAGCCTGCCGATGATGACGACGCTCGACGCCGACCCGGAGCGCGCGCCCTACGGCGGTCTGCCCCGTCCGGCGATGATCCTCGACCGGCTGCGCGGCGACTACGCGCAGCGGATCTCTCGGGACTGGGCGCGCGCCTTAGGCTGCCCCACGTTCTTCCTCGACGCCCCCGCCCAGGGCCGGCTGATCCCGAACTGGTGGGACCTGGCACAATATCGGTGGGAAGAGCTCTACGAAAGCCACCGGCTCGACTACCAGGTGGCGCAGATCCGCGCGCTGATCGAATTCGCGGAAGCCACCCTCGGCCGACGCTTCGACATGGCCGAGTTCGAGGCCCAGATGCACCGGATCAACGCAGCCGGTGAGAACATCGCCCGGGCCCGCGACACCATCGCGTCGGCCACCAGGAGCCCGGTCGCCCTGCCCGACCAGCTGACGAATGTGATGGCCGCGACCTGGAACCGCGGCTCTCAATGGTCGGTAGACCACACCGCGCGCTACGCCGACGAGATCGCCGGACGCGCCGCCGCCGGTCGGGCCGTCGCCCCGAACGAGAAGGTGCGGCTTCTGTGGCTGAACACCGGGCTGTGGTTCAACACCGGCTTCTACCGCGCGTTCGAGGAAAGCCACGGCGCGGTGTTCGTCTGGTCGATGTATTCCAACTACCTCTCGGACGGCTACCGCAAATACTTCGACGATGATCCGCTCCGCGCGCTCGCCGCGCGCAGTATCTCGATGAACGAGCAGCTTCACCTTCCGCCGTGGATGGCGGGCTGGATCCTGAAGCAGGCGGAGGATTTCGGTGCCCACGGCGCGGTCATGCTGACGCCGCTCGGCGACCGGCTGTCGTCCTACGGTACCCGCGCCTGTCTCGACACGCTCGAACGCGCCGGCCTTCCGGTGCTCGAACTGAACGCGAGCATGGTCGACGCGCGGCTCTGGGACGACGACGAGATGATCGCCTGCGTAGGCAGCTTTATCGACACGCGGATTACGACCGACGCCGGGCGGCCGGCGCTGCAGAAGGCCTGAGCCATGCGCGCGATCGAGATATCCGGCCCCGGCGGCCCCGAGGTCCTCCGGCTCACGGACCGGCCGGTGCCGGACCCCGGACCGGGCGAGGTTCTGATCGCCGTGTCCGCCGCCGGGATCAACGGCGCCGACCTCGCGCAGCGTCGCGGCGTCTATCCGCCGCCGAAGGGCGCGTCCGACCTGCCGGGCCTGGAGGTATCGGGGACCGTCGCGGCCCTTGGCGCCGGCGTGGAGGGACCAGCAGTCGGCACCCGCGTCTGCGCGCTCCTGACCGGCGGCGGTTACGCCGAATACGTCGCGGCACCCGCGGGCCAGGTTCTCGCCCTGCCGGACTCCATCAGCTTCGACTCCGGCGCGGGCCTGATCGAGACCGCCGCCACCGTCTGGACGAACGTGTTCGAGGCCGGCGCGCTGAAACCCGGCGAGACGCTGCTCGTCCACGGCGGGTCAAGCGGTATCGGCACCACGGCGATCCAGCTTGGCAAGCTCTTCGGCGCGACCGTCGCCGTCACCTGCGGTAGCGACGACAAGGCCGTCAGGTGCCGAGACCTCGGCGCCGACCGCGCCATCAACTACCGGTCCGAGGACTTCGCCGAGGTGATCCGGGCCGAACTGTCAGGTGTCGACGTGATCCTCGACATCGTCGGCGGGCCCTACCTCGACGCCAACATCCGCAGCCTGAACCGCGGCGGGCGGCTCGTGTTCATCGCCTTCAACGGGGGCCGCAAGGCTGAACTCGACATCGCGCGGGTGATGATGAACGGCCTGACCGTGACCGGCTCCACCCTCCGCAGCCGCCCGCTGGACGAAAAGGCGCGGCTGATCGCGGCCGTCCATGAGAACGTCTGGCCGCACCTCGAAAGCGGCGCATTCAACCCGGTGATCGATTCATGCTATCCGCTCGCAGAAGCCGGGGACGCACACCGGCGAATGGAAACGAGCGAACACATCGGGAAGATCGTTCTCACGATCTGAGGGAGACGGATCATGGCGAGGCGAGGCGAAGGCTCCGGCAAGACGGATGGCAGCGCACGCCCCTACCAGATCAACGTTCTCGACCGTGCGGTTGCGATCCTCGATGCATTCGGCCAGCACGGCCCCACCCTGTCGCTCAGTGAGATCGCCGGTCACACCGGGCTGCACGTCAGCACCTGCCTGCGCCTCCTGTCGAACCTGCGCCACCACGGCCTCGTCGCCCGCGACGAGGATGGCGGCCGCTACCGTCTCGGCTATCGCCTTCTCGCGATGGCGGAACTAGCGCGCGGGGATTCTGGGCTAGTGGAGGTCGCGCTCCCGACGATGCGGGACCTGTCGAGGCTGTTCAATGAAACGGTCGTGATCTCGGTGCGCGTCGGGGATGCCCGTGTCGATCTCGAACAGGTGGTCGGCCAGCAATCCGTCCGCCGCGTCGTCACGCTCGGCGTCGAGAAGCCGCTCTATGCCGGGGCGGCCAGCCGGGTCCTCCTGGCCGGCCTGACCGCGGCGGAACTCGACGACTATTTCGAGCGGGTGGAACTGAAGAAGCTTGCCAGCCGCACCATCACAAACCCCGAAACGCTCCGCGGCACGCTCGCCGAAATACGCGCGAAGGGCTATGCCGAGAGCGTGCAGGAGCAATTCGACGACAGCGGGGGCGGCATCGTCGCCCCGGTGTTCGGTGGCCGGGGCGAGATCGTCGCCGCGCTCGGCATGTCGGTGCCGCAGTTCCGGTTCACCGAGGACCTGCGGAAGCGGATCATCCCCGAGGTCGTGAAGTCCGCGAATACCGTGTCGCGGGCGATCGGTGGCCGCACAACGATACCCGAAGGGACGCCGCCACCCGCCGCGAGCGATGCCGCGTGGACACCAAGCGACTGAGATACTTCCTCTGCGTCGTCGATGAGGGCAGCATGTCGAAGGCGGCTGCCCGGCTCGGACTCGCGCAACCGGCGATAAGCCAGCAAATGCAGGTGCTGGAGACCGAGATGTCGGCCACCCTGCTCGTTCGCAGCCCGACGGGGGTGACACCGACCCGGGAGGGCCTGATCCTCTACAGCCGCGCCTCGCAACTCGTGAACGATCTCGAGCGCACCCGCGCAGAGATCGCCGCACCGTCCGCCGCCGCGCCGACAGTGGCGACGATCGGCTTCGCGCAGAGCGCCGGTTGGCGGATCGGCCCCCCGCTGCTGACGACGTTGATCAAGGATCATCCCAGCATACGCCTTCGGATCCTCGAAGCCGGGAGCATGACCCTTCTGGATCACCTGCGACACGGCGTTTGCGAACTCGCCGTCCTTCCCCGGTTTCTCGGGATGCCGGGCCTCAGGACGGAGCTCCTGTACCGCGAGGACCTCGTGCTCTTCGCCCCCGCCGCCTGGGCATTGCCCGACCGCACCGGTTTCGACGCCGTAGCGGGGCTTCCGCTGGTCATGGCCACGTCCCCCCATGCCACCCGCTCGATTGTCGAGGCGCAATTCGCCCAGTCCGGACGCGCGCCTGACATCGTGGCAGAAGTGGATTCCCTCGGCACCGTCCGCCAGATCGTCCGCGACGGGCTCGCAGCGACGATCCTTCCGGCTTCTGCCATCTCCGAACACCCGGCGATTTCCCGAACGTCGCTGGAACCCGCGCTGCGCCGCCCGATGTTCATCTACTGGCAGGACACGCGACCGGACCTCGGGATGATCGCGGGCATGATCCGCGATATCGCGGGCGAAGACGGGGCATAGACTTCGCTTATACCGGGATACCGCTTCCGTAGTTCCCGCGTTCCGGCCCCCTTGCTACCCTGACCGAGAGGGAAACGGAGGCACCCCCATGACCAATGAAACGCCGGACTGGGATCCGGAGATCCTGCGCCCGTTCGCAGAGCGGATGGACCTCTACGACGATCTCAGGCAGCGCTGCCCGGTCGCCCTTTCCAAGGATGGCCGCACCGGCAGACGGGTCTGGTCCCTGATGCGCCACGCCGACATCCAGTCGGCGGTCCGCGACACCGACCGGTTTTCCAACGGCAAGCGGCTACGGCTCGACGGCCGGAGGCCGCCGCTCGAATCCGACCCACCTGAGCACACCCGGTTCCGCCGCATCCTGCAGTCCTTCTTCACGCCGAAGCGGATGGAGGCGTTCCGGCCGGTTTCGGAGGCGCTGGCAGACGACTTGCTCGCCACGGTCCACGCCTCTGGCGGAGGCGATCTCGCCGTCGAGGTCGCGCGCCCCCTGCCCGCCCAGGTGCTTCTGACGCTGCTCGGGCAACCGAAAGAGGATTGGGAGGCGATCAAGTCCTGGTCCGACGACCTCCGCCCGCAATCGCTCGACGACGATGCGCAGACGGCAGTTCGCGCAAGCGACGCGAACCTATGGTCCTACAGCCGCGCGGTGATCGCGGACCGGCAGGCGTCGCCCCGGCCCATAGACAGCGACCCGGTCAGCGCATTGTTGGCAGGCGGCGCGGACAGAGAACCGCTTGACCCGGATCTCGTGACCGGGACGGTCCGGCTCCTGCTCGCGGCGGGCCACGATTCCACCACGCAGGCCATCGGGATCTGCCTCCACCACCTCGCGACCACGCCCGAAGACCAGGCAACGCTGAGGGCCGATCCAGCGATGATCCGCGCCGCGGTCGAGGAAATGCTGCGCCTGCGGACCCCCATCGTCGCGATGCCCCGGATCGTGGCACAAGATACCGACCTCGGCGGTCGGATCCTCGGCGCGGGCGACCGGGTGATGCTGAACTGGGCCTCCGCCAACCGCGACCCCGCCGCCTTCGACAGGCCCGGCGAGTGTGTTCTGGACCGGCGACCCAACCCTCACATGGTCTTCGGCTCGGGCATCCACACCTGCATCGGCGCCCCCCTTGCCCGACAGGAAATCCACGTGGTCCTCGAACGGCTCCTCGCCGCCACGACTTCCTTCACGCTCGACGGCGAACCCGCTATCGCCCGGATGCAGCACTTCGGATACACGAGCCTGCCCGTTCGGTTGGAAGCCCTGTAAGCGCTTCGTTCAGGGGCAACGGGCTTCGGGATGGCGGTGGTCAGGCGGTTACGAAGTGGGACGAGGTCTCACTCGTACCGCGCCTCAAGCGACGCGGCGCGTCTCTACCGATACGACCTCATCCGCGAAGCAACCGGCCTGAGTTCGTATGCAAGAACCGCCTGCGAGAAATGATGATCGGGGAAGTAATATAGATATCTATTGACTGCCGCAAAGATCTGCTCCACGCTCACTTAATAAACCAAGTTGTATAAGTGAGCGTTCAGAGTCGACGCATGGGAGGGCCGGGGGTGGCGCTGCGACGACTCAGGGATCGTTTGACGAAGCGATGAAGGTTCAACGGGGCGATCAAGGGAGGATCCAAGATGACAAGCAAGGGAAGTATTGCGCTCACCGTGTCGGCGCTGGTGCTGGCTGCCGCACCGATGAGTCTGCACGCACAGGGCGTTTTCGGAGTTATCACGAGCGAACAAAGCGCCATTACGGATAGCGTCAGGGCGTGGCTCGACGGGGTCAACGAACGGCTTGAAGGCGGATACGAGTACAATCTCGTCGCCGGCGGCGCACTGATTGGATCCGGCACCGAGATCCCGGGGTTCCAGGATGGGCTCGTCGATGGCGGCATGGTTTCGGTGCTGTATGCGGGCGCGGAACTGCCGGTCATCAACATGCTCGCCAACGCCAGTCTCCTCGTGGATGACAGCCGGGCGGGAGGGGCGGCTTTCGCCGAGACCGTCCTGCTGAACTGCGAGACCTGTCTCGACGAACTGATCGAGAACAACATCATGCCGATCGGCCCCTACGCGACCAGTCCCTACAGCCTGTTCTGCCGGGAACCGGTGGAGTCGGTAGCGGACCTGGAAGGCCGCACCGTCCGCGCGCGTGGCGTGCTCGGCGAACTTGCGGCCCGCATGGGGGCTGTCCCGGTCAACCTGGGCGTTTCGGAGATCTACGAGGGCCTTCAGCGCGGACAGCTTGATTGCACGGTGTTTTCCGCCGGGGCGGCGACCGCATACTCCTACGAGGACGTCGCGCCCCACATCGTGAATCTGGCCGCGGGGCCGGTGACCGGACCGACCGCGATGTCCCTCCGTTACGACCTCTGGGAGTCGATGGACACGGCGACCCGGCAGGCCTTCGTCGATGCGGCACCGGCCGCGGCAACGGTCGGCATCTACGGCTACTACAACGAGGACCTGGAGGTTCTCGGCAATCCCGACGCCTACGGTGTGACTGTCGTCGAGCCGAGCGAGGAGATGCAGGCACTCATCGACGAGGTCACCCAGGAAAGCATCGAACTGGTGCTCGAGGAGGCGTCCGAGCGCGGCGTGGAGGATCCCGAAGGGATCATGAACGTCTACCGCGAGACGCTTGCGAAGTGGGAAGGCATCCTCGAAGAGATCGGGGATGACGAAGAGGCGTACACCGCGGCGCTTCAGTCGGAGATCTACGACAACTTCCCGATCGATCGGTGAAGCTGATCAGGTCTTGCCGGGGGCTGAGTGCCCCCGGCAACACTGCCGACACCAATTCCTGAGATCGGACGAAGTCATGTCACACAGACTGGCAGACCTTGCCGCGTGGTTGGCCAAGGCGCTCATGGTGATCGCCATCGTTGCGACGGTCCTGATGACCGGACACGTTCTGGCAGACGTCACCGCCCGCTATTTCTTCAACTCTCCTCTTCCGGGAACGCTGGAAATCGCGACCCACTACTACCTGATCCCGATGACGTTCCTGCCGCTCGCCGCCGTCGAACTGCACCGCGAGCACATCGTGGTCGAGGCGTTCACGCACTTTCTGCCCGACGCCTGGAACACGGTCCTCGACGTCGTGGTTCGGCTGATCTGCCTTGCGGTCCTGATCCTTTTTACGTGGCGAACGGGTCTCGAGGCCATGGACAGCACCGCCCACAACGAGGAATACACAGCGATCTTCTTCGACGTCCCGGTCTGGCCGGCCCGTTGGGTGCTTCCGCTGTCATTCGCAGCCTTCGCCCTCGCGCTTCTGTCGAACCTGCTTCGTCCTCCCCCGCCGGCGGACGATCCGTTCCTGGAAGAAGGTGTCTGACCGATGTCCGCGTTTGAAATCGGCGGTCTTGGCATCGCCCTCATGCTCGCGCTGCTGGCGTTGCGTATCCCGGTCGCGTTCGGGCTTCTGATCTCCGCGATGGTCGGGCTCTTTCTCCTTCGGGGCCCCCGCGCCGTGTTCTCGACGCTGGAGAGGGTTCCGTTCGAATTCGCGACCCACTGGACACTGTCCGCGGTGCCCATGTTCCTTCTGATGGGAACCATCGCGGGCAAGTCGGGCATGACAGGTTCGCTCTACCAGGCGATGCGATTGTGGCTCGGGTGGCTGCCGGGTGGACTCGCCGTGGCGACGAACTTCGCCGGGGCGGGCTTTGCCGCGGCCTGCGGATCGAGCCTTGCGACCACCGCCTCGATGGGTCGGCTCGCCGTGCCCGAGATGCTGCGCGCAGGCTACAACCCCGCACTCGCCACGGGCTGCGCAGCGGCCGTCGGCACGCTCGGCGCGCTGATCCCTCCGAGCATCATCATGGTACTGTACGCCGTGTTCGCCGAGGTATCCGTGGGCAAGATGCTGCTCGCCGGTGTCGGGCCGGGCCTGCTGACCGCCGCGATCTACGCCGCACTCATCATCGCGCGGTGCACTGCCGATCCGTCGCTGGCCCCGAAGATCGACCTTTCGACCGTGACACGTCAGGAACGGCTGCGGGCGCTGGCGCAGGTCTGGCCGATCCCCGTGCTCGCGCTCGGCGTCATCGGCGGCATCTACCTCGGGATAGCCACGCCGACCGAGGCCGGGGCCATCGGCGCCGTGCTTGCCGCGCTTATTGCGGCGGCGATGGGCAACCTGACCTGGAAGGGCCTCTGGGAAAGCATCGCGGAGGCCTTGCGCAGCACGGCCATGATCCTGTTCATCGCGGTCTGCGCCATCGTCTTTTCCCGCTTCATGGCCGTCAGCGGCTTTCCGCGAGAACTGTCGAACCTGGTGACGGACTGGGCCGTCGGGCCGCTTTCGGTGATCGTGGTGATCTGCGCCATCATCTTCGTGATGGGCTGCTTCCTCGACACGCTCGGGATCATGTTGCTGACGCTGCCGATCTTCCTGCCGATCCTGACCTCTTACGGGATCGACGAGATCTGGATCGGGGTGATCATCGTCAAGATGCTCGAGATCGGCCTGCTCACCCCGCCACTCGGGATGAACGTCTTCATCCTGAAAGGGGTGGTCGGGAACGCGGTTCCGCTCGGAACGATCTTCCGCGGTGTCGGCTGGATGCTGGTGGCGGAGGTGATCATCATGGCGCTGCTCATCGCTTTCCCCGCCATCACGCTGTTCCTGCCATCACTGATGAACTGACCACACGAACGGGACATTCGCTGACATGACCGAACCGAGCCGGCTTCCTCTGAGCGGCCTTCGAGTCCTCGACCTCGGACGCTTCGTAGCCGCCCCATTCGCCGCCCAACTGATGGGTGACCTCGGCGCGGAGGTCATCAAGATCGAGCGCCCGGGCACGGGAGACGACATCCGCGCCTACGGCCCGCCGTTCCTGATGACGACAGAAGGCAAGGTCGAGTCCTCGTACGACTACGTCGCCATGAACCGGAACAAGAAGTCGGTCTGCATCAACTTCACCACGCCCGAGGGCGCAGCGCTGGTCAAGGAACTCGCGGCCTCCTCCGATGTGCTGATCGAGAATTTCAGGGCCGGGCACCTGAAGCGCTACGGCCTCGGGTTCGAAGACATCCACGCGGTCGCGCCGGACCTCGTCTACTGCTCGATCAGCGGTTTCGGCCAGTCCGGCCCCTATGCCCACCGGCCGGCGCTCGACAGCATCTTCCAGGCGATGAGCGGGCACATGAGCATCAGCGGGGAGGCCGATGGCCCCGCCACCAAGAGCGGTGTCTATATCAGCGACCTTTCGGGCGGGCTCTACAGTGCCTTCGCGATCCTCGCGGCCGTGCGCCACCGCGAGGTCAACGAGGGCGGCGGCCAGCATCTCGACATGTCGCTTCTGTCCACTTCGATCTCGCTCCTGACCGCTCACGGGCAGAAGTATCTGGCGACCGGAAACGTCCCGTTCCGGATGGGCGCGCGGACGCCAGGAAACGCACCTTCGGGAACCTATCGCTGCGCCGACGGTGAGTTCATCCTGTCCTGCGGTTCGGACAGCCAGTTCGCAACGCTCACCCGGCTTCTGGGCGATCCGGACAAGGCCTCCGACCCGCGCTTCGCAACACGCGCCGAGCGCGTCGTGAACTACGACGCGCTGTCGGACTGGATGGGGTCGGTCTTCGTCACGAGGCCACGCGCCGAATGGATCAAGCTTTTCATCTCGAACGGGCTGATGGCCGCACCGATCAACACACTGGACGAGACCTTCGACGATCCACACGTCAGGCAGTCCGGCATGACCGTGTCGGTGGACCATCCGAACGCCGGCCCGACCACCATCCTCGCCAATCCGATCAGGATGTCGGCCACCCCGATCCGGTCCTATGCTTCTCCGCCGGCCCTGGGTCAGCATACCTCGGACGTGCTCCGCTCGGTTCTCGGCAAGTGCGATGAAGAGATCGCCTCGCTCCGGGCCGCCGGCGCGGTGCAGGACCGGCACAGCGACTGAAGAGAGCCGCGACATGGACCTCGACCTCGGAGCCGAATACGAGACGTTTCAGAAACGGGCCGAAGACTTCGCCCGGGGCTGGAACGCCGCCGATGCCGGAGTCCGGGACGCCGAGATCGCGTGGCGGATCGAGGCGGCCGAGGCGGGCCTCCTGTATCTCGACGTCCCGCGCGAATACGGCGGCGCTGGTACCGGAGGAGACCCCCTGAAAGACGCGATCGTGCGCCTCGCGTTCCACCGCGCCGGCGCGCCGCATATCCCGACCGGGGTCGGCACGCGCATGATGGTTCCGACGATCCTGAAACGCGGCACGGAGGCCCAGAAGCAGCGCTTCGTGCCACCCGCCCTCAGCGGCGCGGAAATCTGGTGTCAGGGATACAGTGAGCCGAATGCCGGCTCCGATCTCGCGTCGCTCCGCACCCGTGCGGAGCTTTCCGACGGCCAGTGGGTCATCAACGGCTCGAAAATCTGGACCTCGGGGGCGGAAAAGTCGGACTTCATGTTCATCCTGACCCGCACCGAGCCGGACGCGCCGAGACATCGCGGCATTTCCTATCTCCTGCTCGATATGCGCCAGGACGGCATCACCATCCGCCCGCTGCGCCAGATGACCGGCGAGGCGGGATTCAACGAGGTCTTCTTCGACGATGCCCGCACCCCGGAGGACTGGATCGTCGGTGGGCGTGGCGACGGATGGTCTGTTGCCCGTACGACGCTCGGTTTCGAACGCACAGCCATCAACGCGCCGTCGGTCATGTTCGACGTGTTGCGCATGATCACCGAGCGTCTCGGCACGATGACCCGCATGGGCAAGCCGCTTCTGGAGGACGAAGCCGTGATCGATGCGATCGGCGTCGCGGAGGGCTACGCGATGGCGCACTTGGCCAATGTTCTACGGCAGGTGTCGATGGATCGCGCAGGTCAGGTCCCGGGAATTGCCGCGACCTGCAACAAGCTTCACGCCACCAATGTCGGGCTGCGACTGGGCGAACTCGCGCAGATGGCCCAGGGGGATGCCGGTCTGACGGCCCCACCAGAAGGCATGACGCGCGACACTATGGACGACCGCTTCTGGGTGATGCGGGCCCTTGGCGTCACAATCGCGGGGGGCACGTCGAACATCCAGCGCAACATCATCGCCGAACGCGGTCTCGGCCTTCCGCGCGAAGAGCGGGGGTAGCCCATGCGGTTCCATCCCTCCGACGACCAGCTGGCCCTCAGGGACGCGGTCAGACGCTACCTCGGCGACGTCTGCGACGGTGGCGTGCGACGGCAGGCGGTCGAGGGCGATATCGCCGGCGCGGCGGAACTCTGGCGCGGATGCGCGGAACTGGGTCTCACCGGTCTCGTCGTCCCGGAGGAGTACGGCGGGCTTGGCCTTGGCCTGATCGACCTCGCCCTGATCTCCGACGTGTTCGGCTACGAGGCCGCCCCTGCCCCGTTCCTCGGACACGCGCTCGCGACGCTTGCCATCGCGCAGGGAGGATCTCCCGGACAGAAGGCGGATCTGCTGCCGCGCCTCGCGACGGGCGAGGTGACAGCCGCGCTCGCCATCGGCGAGGGGGGCGAAGCCTGGTCGCCCCATGCCTGGCGCATTGACGTGGAAGCAGGTCGGATCAGGGGTGCCAAGCACTTCGTCACGGCGGCGACCGAAGCGGATATCGCGGTCGTCGGAACACGGGGCGGCGCACTCGGGGTCGTCGACTGCCGCGACCCCGGAGTCACCGCCGCGCCAATTCGCTCGCTCGACATGACCCGACCGCTTGGGACGCTGGAGTTCGATGGCACGCCAGTAGACCCCTTGCCCGGCGCCGACGCGGAGCGGCTGTTCGATGCTCTTCTGGTACAGCTGGCCGCCGATGCCCACGGGGCCGCGCGGCGCGCCATCGACATGACGGTTGCCTACGTGCTCGAACGCCAGCAGTTCGGTCGCAGAATAGGAAGCTTCCAGGCGGTCAAGCACCAGCTCGCGAACATCACCGCGTGTCTCGTGCCGGCGGAGCCGCTCGTTTGGTACGCTGCGCTCGCGGACGGATCCGGGCCTGCGGACCGGGGATTTGCCGCCGCGCTGGCGAAGGCTCATCTCGCCGACCGCGCCATGGATACCACCCGCACCTGCGTCGAGCTGCATGGCGGCATCGGGTACACGTGGGACTACGATCTCCATATCTGGTTGAAGCGCGCGATGTTCGATTTCTCATACGCGAACGTGCCGACGGTCCACCGCGCGCGGGCAATGGCTCTGCGCCGGACCGCCCGTGTCGAAGGGCCAAGCCTCACCGGGTTGCTCTGAAGCTGCGAGCGAAAAGAAGTATATATACCCTATCCTCTTGCCTCGTCGGCAGGTAACATCTGTCCGCTCGGACCTTTCCGGGACCGCGCCCTAGGTGAAGGAAGAGGAATGAAGATCGCAGAGCGGGTCGCCGCGGATCTGCGGCGCCAGATCGCAGCCGGGGATTTTGTTGAAACCGGCAGCCTGGGCAGTGAGGCCGAACTGATAGAGCGTTACGGCGCCTCCCGTCCATCGGTACGCGAAGCGATCCGGATCCTCGAAAGCGAGGCGCTTGTCGAGGTCACCCGCGGTGCCCGGAGCGTGAAGGTGAAGTCGCCCGATACCCGCACCCCGGCGCGTCACCTGAGCCTTCTCCTCCACAGCCTGAAGGTCAGTCTGCGCGACGTTTACGGTGCCCGCCTGATGGTGGAGCCGGGGGCGGCGCGGATGACCGCACAGAACTCGTGGGACACGGCACCCGCGGTCCTGCGCGAAATCATCGAGGCGGAGGAAGCCCTGCTCGACGACCCGATGATGTTCGGCCGGATGACCGTAACGTTCCACCAGACCCTCGTCGAACTTGCGGGCAACCAGACGATCGATGCCCTGGTCAAGTCCCTGGGCCACATCTTCCTGGCCCATTCGGACGTTCTGTTCCGCGAGTACGAAGGCCAGCGGGCCTATCTCGAAAAGGGGGTCAAGGCCCATCGACGTCTCGTTGATCTCATTGCCGACTGCCGTCCCCACGAAGCCGAGGAATTCTGGCGGAACCACCTGGAATTCGTACAGCGGGACCACTACCTCCCCGACGCTCAATATGGCGAGATCGTCGACATCCTCGACTAGCAAATTTCACCTCCCGCCGAAGTGAGGCATCCGTTTCTGCTGGAACGCGTGCACGCCCTCCACGAAATCGGCGCTCCGTCCGGCGAGCCGCTGGTTGCGCCTGTCCTCTTCCAGCTGGCTTTCGTAGCCCTGCTCCTCGGCATTCCAGACCGCGGCGCGCGCGAGTGTCATCGACAGGGGCGCAGAGCGCGCGATGTCCGAAGCGACGCCTTGCGCGGTTGCGGCCAGGTCTTCGTCGGCGACCACCCGGGTCACCAGTCCCTCATGTGCCGCGTCCTCCGCCGCGTACTTTCGTCCGGTAAGGATCAGGTCCATTGCGCGGACCCTGCCGACGGCCCGGGCGAGAAGCCAGCTCGCCCCTCCGTCAGGTGCTAGTCCCACGCGCTGGAAACCGAAACGGAAGAACGCGCTCTTCGCCGCGACGATGATATCGCCGGCGAGCGCCAGCGCCGCGCCGACACCGACCGCGGGCCCGTTGACGACCGTCACGACCGGGATCGCGGAGGACTTCATCGCGATGAACATGGGGTTGTGGAAGTGCTCCAGGCCCCAGCCCACGTCACGTTCCGGATCGTCCAGGCTGAGCCCGTCGAGGTCGGCCCCCGAGCTGAACACGGGTCCGGCTCCGGTGATGACGAGCACCCGAGCGTCCTCCTGTGCCCGCGCCAGGATGCCGGTGAGTTCCCTCGCCATACCGCGCGACAGCGCATTCCGCTTCTCGGGAAAGTCGAGTGTCGCCGTTCCGATGCCTTCGGACACGGCGTACCCCACGTGATCGCCCATCGGCAGACTCCCTCCCTGTCCCGTCCATCCCACCTTCAGCGTCGACTGAACAGGTAAGGTAGTCAACTATCTCGGAGCATATCGACATATAACTGGTACCTCTCCCCGAAAAAATGGCGCAAGATATCGTTACGTATGTATATTTGCGTGCCGACCGCCTAGGATCGCGAGAGGTCTGTCCTTGAAACGAATCTGCAACGGGACAGGCGGGGGAGGAGAGCGGAAGTGCGACCAGCGGGCACCTGGAACCGGACCGTGCGAGGGTGTCTCGGAGGATCCCTTCCGTGACCGAACGGGTATCGTGGCCGATCCTCGCGCAGTTGCTGGCCGTTTGCGTCGCGGTGGGCCTTGCGCCGAACATCATCCTGCCCGCCCTGCCCCAGATGGCCTCAGACTTCGGGGTCACCTACGGGGTGATCCAGTATGCGATGTCGGCCTACTACGCCGCCAACGGGCTTCTCCAGCTTGTCATGGGACCGCTTGCCGACCGGTTCGGGCGGAAACCGGTGCTGGTCGCGGTCCTCGCGCTCTATGCTATCGCGAGCATCGGTTGCGCGCTAAGCCAGACGATCTCCACGTTCTTCCTGTTTCGGACGTTGCAGGCCGTCGCCTTTTCCGGCGCCGTGATGTGCCGGGCGGTAGCGCGGGAAACCCACGACGAACGTGGCGCGGTCATCGCGATCTCCTACATCGGCATCACGATCGCCGTGACCAACATGACCGGGCCCGCGCTTGGCGGGATCATCTTTGCGGAGTTCGGTTGGCGGGCGAACAACCTCCTGACCGCCGTTCTGGCCGGTCTCGTCCTCATCCTGATGCTGTGGCGGCTTCCGGAGACCCGGACCGTGAGCCAGTCTTCCATCGCCAGCCAGTTCCGTGACTTCGCGGTCCTGATGAAATCGCACGAGTTCTGGGCCCACGCGCTCGTCATCAGCTTCTCTGCGGGAACGTACTTCGCCTATCTCGGCGGCATCGCGATCGTCGCACCGGAAGCGTTCGGGCTGTCGCCCACGGTGATGGGTCTTCTGTTCGGGATTATGTCCCTCGGCTATGTCGGGGGAAGCTATTCGTCCGGCCGGCTGACCCGCGTCTTCGGCAGCCGGGAATTGATGCTGCTCGGCTCCGTCATCACGACGCTCGCCGTGGCGATCTCGCTGGTCCTGTTCCTCGTCGGACTCGGCACCGTGGTGACCTTCTATGTCTTCATCTTCTTCGTGGGCTTCGGCTACGGCTCGACGATCCCCAACGCAACGGTTGGCCTCCTGTCCATCGGCCGCCGCACGATGGGCAGCGCTGGCGGGTTCAGCGGGGCGTTGATGGTATTCGTCGGCTCCGTTCTGGTCTCGGTCTCCGGCGCCGCGACATCGGCATACCGCTCGGCGGAATCGCTTCTCTGGGTGCAAATGGGGTCGGCGATCTGCGGTCTCCTGGCCGTTCTGACCATCCTGCTTCTGCACCGCCGGAACGGGCCCCGGGACGATCTCTACCAGCAAGGAAAGTGATACGATGACCAGATTCGACGGAACCGAACCTGTCGCTCCGCTGTCCGGCGTCCGCGTGATCGACATGGGCCGCTACATCGCGGGCCCCTACTGCGCAGCGCTGCTCGGCGATCTCGGCGCGGACGTGGTGCGGATCGAGTCGCCGGACGGGGCCTCTGACCGGGACGTCATGCAGCTTGGCGACGCGGGGTTCGGAGCGATGCACGCGCAGGTCAACCGGGGCAAACGCTCTCTGGCTCTCGACACATCGTCGAACGAGGGGCGCGGTGTTCTGGACAGGCTTCTATCGACGGCCGACGTGCTGGTCGTCAACATGGCGCCGGCTGCGCTGAAAAGAGCGCGGCTAGACCATGAGAGCCTTTCCCGCATCAATCCCGGCATCGTCCTGGCGGCGCCCTCGGCCTACGGGTTCGAGGGCGATCACCAGAACCTGACCGGGTTCGACACCACCGGACAGGCGCTCAGCGGGGCGATGTACCTGACCGGGTTCGGCGATCCGCCGTTGCGTGCCGCCTATTCGTTCGTCGACATCGCCACCGCCACATACGCCGCCTACGCAACGCTCGGCGCGTTGATGTCCCGGACCCGTGACGGCCGCGGCCGCGAAGTCCGCAGTTCGCTGCTTGCCTCGGCCCTGTCCGTAGTCAATCCCGTCCTGATCGAGGAGGCGACCGGCGCGCGCCACCGCACCCCGACCGGCAACCGGAGCCCGATCGCGGGGCCGTCCGACCTGTTCCGCGTGACCGACGGCTGGATCATCGTCCAGGTACTCGGAGACGCGATGTTCGAACGCTGGTGTCGCATGGTCGAACGGCCGGAGCTTGCCGATGACCCGCGCTTCGCGACGGACCAGCTCAGGGGCGACAACGGGGAGGCATTGTCCGCCATCATGTCCGATTGGCTCGCCGGGCGATCCCGCGCGGAGGCGCTCGAGCTGCTGACAGCGGCGCGGATCCCCGGCTCTGCGCAATACAGCCCCGCAGAGGCGCTTGACGCGCCGGAGGTTCGCGACGGCGGCATGATCGCGTGGCACGAGAAAGCCGGCCTGCGGTATCCCGTGATCGCCCCCGCGGTGAGGATCGGAGACGATCTCTCTCGCCCTGAGCCGGCTCCCGATCTCGGGGCCCACAGCCGGCAGGTTCTTCGCGACTACGGCTTTTCGGATGACGAGATCGCGGCGCTCACCGAAGCGAGCCTCGTAGCCGCGCGCGACCTATAGCCGGGCCAGCAGTTCGTTTACAGCGTCGGCCTGTTCATACTGGACCCAGTGCCCGGCACCTTCGATCACGTGAAGTCGTGCGTGCGGGACAATACGGAGGATGATCTCGCCGGTTTCGGCAAGGCCGTCCCGGATGATCATGTCCTCGCTGCCCCAGATGAAATCGACCTCGGCGGGTCGCCACGCAGTGAACCGGGCAAGGGCGTCCGAGGTCCGGATCAGGTCCTTGCGGCGAAGTGTCATGCGCTCGGTGTTCTGCATCTGGATCGCCACCGCGCCGTTCTGGATCGATGCGGGATCGGAAAACATCATTATACCCAGGTTGGCCCTATGGATACGCGCCCGATCCACGGGGTCCTCCACACCGCGCCAGGAGGTCAAGTCGAGCGAGGCCCTTCGAAACGGCCCGAGACCGGCGGACCCGATCAGAACGAGCCGGCGGACCCGGTCCCTGAGGATATCGGGGAAATGGAAAGAGATCGTGCTGCCGAAGGAAAAGGCGACCAGATCGAACCGGGAACCCACCCCGAGCTGATCGAGACCGTCGGATATCGCGGCCGAGTATGCATCCATTCCCGACATGGTGCCGCGATCGGAATCCCCGAACCCGGGCATGTCCGGCACGATGACCGTGCGATGCGTCGAAAGCGGCCCGATGTTCCGCAGCCAGTGGGTCCATGAGCCGTGCATGCCGTGGACGAGGACCGCGGGCGACCCCTCACCCCATATGCGCCATGACATCTCGCCACCCGGTATGGCGGTCCGCCGATGAACCGCCCGCACGTCGAGTTCCCGGAACAGCGGCGGCAGGTCCGGGACCTTGTCCATCGCGCCGCTCAAGCGTCGAGCCGTCCCACGATGGCGACCGAGGACACGTTCTGCACCGGCATCCCGCCGAGATTGTGGGACAGCGCCAGTCTCGGAAGCTCCGTCCGCTGACGCTCGCCGGCGCGGCCGAGAAGTTGGAGGTAGTTCTCGTAGATCATGCGGATCCCCGAGGCGGCAATCGGGTGGCCGAAGCACTTGAGTCCGCCGTCGATCTGGCAGGGCAGCGTTCCGTCGGCGTCGAAGAACCCGTCGAGGACGTCCTTCCAGCCCTCGCCGGGTTTCGAAATATGCAGATCCTCCATCGTCACGAGTTCGGTGACCGAGAAGCAGTCATGGACCTCCAGAAGGTCGATCTCGCGACGTGGGTCGGTCACGCCGGCCTCGGCATAGGCGCGGGTTGCGGCGACGCGGGTGGTATGGAAGTAACTCCCGTTCCAGCCGCTGCCCTGCATTTCCCATCCGTTCGACGACACGACCTGCAACGCCTTCACCGAAACGATATCGGTCTTGCCGAGCGACCGGGCGATCTCGGGCGTGGTGACGATGGCGCAGGCGGCGCCATCGGAGACGCCGCAGCAGTCGAACAGCCCGAGCGGTTCGGCCACCATCGGCGCGCCAAGCACGTGGTCGACAGTGATTTCCTTGCGGAGATGCGCCTTGGGGTTCTTCGCCCCGTTCGCGTGACTCTTGACCGAAACATGCGCCATCGCACGCTTCAGGTCGTCGCGAGAGACGCCGTGCTCGGCGCGATAGGCCGAGGCGAGCTGCGCGAAGTTGCCCGGGGCCGAGCCGGTTACGTTGACCATGTCGTAGCTGACCCCGCGCGACCGGACCGGCAATCCGCCGTAGCCGGTGTCCTTCAGCTTCTCGACACCCATCGCCAGCGCGATATCGGCCGCGCCGGACGCGACGGCATAGACCGCGCCGCGGAAGCTTTCGGTACCGCTGGCGCAATAGTTCTCGACCTTGGTCACGCCGATGTCGTTGAGCCTGAGCGCCATCGCGAGCGGGATGCCCGAGGGGCCGATATTGACCGACTCGAACGCGGAACCCAGCCAGGCTGCGTCGATCTGAGAGGTCTCGATTCCCGCGTCGGCGATGCATTCCTCGTACGCTTCAAGCATGAGCTGGTCGGAGTCCCGGTCCCACCGCTCCCCGAATTTGGCGCATCCCATCCCGAGGATGGCGACCTTGTCCCTGATACCGTTCGGCATGGTGCCTCCTTCGCCCCTCAGACCGGAACTGCCTTCCAGAAATACCGCGTATAGTTGCGGCTCTCGTCGACACCCTTGACCCGGAAGACCATCCTGAGCTTCTGCCCGACATCGAGATCCCACCCTTCGACGTCCGTGATCTCCGCCATCATGCGCCCGCCGCCTTCGAACTCGATGTTGCCGTAGTACTGGGGCGGGTTGGGCGACACCGTGAGGCTGTCGGCGGTGTACGTCATGATCCGGGCAGGCACCTCGGCGAGCGGGTGGTCCACCTGGGTCCGGACCGCGTGATCGTTCGGGTTGACGCTGATCTCGGTCTTCGGGAACTGGATCGTGCCCGATTTCGTGCAGCGCCCGCCGACGAGACCGAGTACGGTCTTCCTCCGGCGCCAAAGGGCCGAAAGCGGCTGCTTTTCCTGATGCTCGCCGCGTATTCCGATGTCCATGTCGAGATGGCCACGAAAGCAAAGGTACTTCAGGTAGTTCTCCTCCACCCTGCGCCTGTCGAGCCAGCCGCGCACTCCGCGCTCCGGTCGGACGATCGCGATCCGATCGGTCGTTCGGAGCACGAGCACGTCGCATCCGCTGCCGAAGGCAGCGAGGACGATCGTCTCGCCCGGCACCGCCCGCTCCAGAGCATCGGCGAGCATCAGCCCGGGATGCGCGGTGCCGGTATCACCGACCTGCGCACCAAGCGTATCCGCGACGGCTCCCGCCCCGATCCCGAGCGCCTTGGCGATCTGCGGCGGCGCACCCCTTATCGCGGTCGGCACGAGCAGCCGGTCGACGGAGGCCGGGTCGATGTCGAGACGGGAAAGCGCGGTTTTCAAGGCGCCTTGCAGGATCGGGCGGACCCCCTCGTCACGGATCCACCGGCTTTCCCACGTGAAATCGGTCTCGGTCCCCGCCCCGCGAAAGTGATCGACGAAATCGACCGATACGGAGGTGGAGCCGACCATCACCGCTACCGCGTCCTCGGCATCGCCGATCAGGAACGCGGCACCCGCGTCCCCCTGGGTCATCTCGGCCTCCGACCCGGGCTTGGCCTTCCGCAGATCGGCGGCGAGGTGAAGGATCCCGCCCCCGGCTTCGGTCGACAACGCAGTGATGAGCGAAGTCACTCCCGCCCTGAGGCTGCCGCCGAAATCGAGCGTCATCATCTCGTCGGACAGGTTCAGCGCCTCCTTCGCGATGACGGCGTTCTGGCGTTCTGCGAAGGGCATCGTGTTCGACGCGAGGTAGAGTGCTCGGATGCCGGAGCGGTCGGCCGGACCCAGGGCATCCCGCGCAGCCTCGACCCCCATCGTAATCGCGTCCTCGTCCCAGCTTGCCATCGACCGCTCGCCCTTCGCGAGCCCGCCGAGGCCCGGAGCGAACCACTTGTTGGCTGCGTGGATCGCGCTGCGCTGAAGCCGCGCAACGGGGATGTAGGCCCCGTACCGAAGGATCCCGTTCGTCACGCCGCGTCCTCGAATGTCATGTGTCCGTTCGAAAGGACGGTCACGCCGCGTTCCTCGGCGATCGCCCGGAAATGCGCCTGGCCACTGCCGCTGCGCCAGATCTCCGTTCGTATCGTGTCGCCCGGATAGACCGGCGCGGTGAAGCGGCAGCGCATCGACCGGAAGCGATCGGGGTCGTTGCCGCAGAGCGCCCCGAGGAGCGCCCGGCCCGCGACGCCGAAGGTGCACATTCCGTGGAGGATCGGTCGGTCGAACCCGGCTGTCCGCGCGACCTCCGGGTCGATATGGAGCGGGTTCACGTCTCCCGACAGCCGGTAGATCAGCGCCTGGTTCGACGCGGTCGGCAGCGTGACCGACTCATCCGGCTCGCGCTTCGGCAACGACACCTGGCCCCAGGGCGCGGCATCGCCGCCGGTCGGGTCGAAGCCCCCATCCGCTCGGGCCATCGTCGCGGCCCTAGAGGTCGCGATGAGCTGTCCCCTGCCATCTCTGATCTCGCGCGACGAATAGACGATCGCGCCCTTCTCCGCCCCCTTGTCGGCGACCGCCTCTATCCGCGTCGATCCGGCGAACCTGCCCTCGACCGGCAGCGGCGCATGTCGGATGACCTCCTGCTCGGCGTGGACGATGCGGGTCCAGTCGATGCCCATGTCCTGGTCTCGCCAGATGAAGCCGGGGTAGCCCATTACGCAGATCATGGTCGGCAGGACCCTGAGCCGGTCCTCATAGACAAAGTCGAGGTCTTCCGCCCCGAGGCCGAGCGCGTAGAGGATCGTGTCCCGCTCCGTCCAGTCGCGTTCAGAGGCGAGCGGGCCGAAGTTCCGGACCTTGGCGTAGTCGAGCATCGGTCAGACCGGGTCCCAGTTGAACACGTCGGCCGACTTCAGGTTCGGCGCGAAATCCGGCGCAAATGCCGGTTTCAGGTCGCGCGCGATGGTCTCGGCCGACCATCCGCCGTCCCGGTGCATGGCACGGATCGGGCGCATCTTGTTGAACAGGAAGATCTCGTCCTTCCGGACGGACATGATCTGGTTCGTCACGCCTTCCGCGAGGTCGGACGCCAGGAACACGACGAGCGGGGCGACCTTGTCCGCCGACATCGTCTTGAACCGTTCGACCCGCTGGCGCTCCGCCTCCGTCTCGGTCGGGATGCCCGCGGTCATCCGACTCCACGCGAACGGGGCGACGCAATTCGAGCGCACACCGAACCGTTCCATGTCGAGCGCGATGGACTGCGAAAGTCCGACGATCCCCATCTTGGCTGCGGAATAGTTCGCCTGCCCCACGTTCCCGATGAGCCCGGAGGTCGAGGTGAAGTGCACGTAGGCGCCGGATCCCTGCTCCCGGAAATGGGTCGCCGCAGCGCGGGACACGTAGAACGATCCGTTGAGGTGGACGTTGATGACGTCGTGCCAGTCCTTGTGGCTCATCTTGTGAAAGAACGTATCGCGGAGGAAACCCGCGTTGTTCACCACCGCGTCTATGCGGCCGAACTGCGTCACGGCGTCGTCGATAACGGATTGCGCACCGGCCGGATCGGAAATCGAGGCGACATTGGCGAGCGACCTGCCCCCGAACGCGCCGATCTCGGCCACCACCTCCCTGGCCGGCCCGTCGTCGAGACCCTGCCCGTCGGCGCTGACGCCGTAGTCGTTCACCACGACAGCGGCGCCCTCCCGCGCGGCCAGCAGCGCAATCTCGCGTCCGATCCCGCGCGCCGCGCCCGTGACCGCCACGACCTTTCCGTCAAGAGCTCCCATCGACTGCCTCTCCCGTTGTTGGTACCGCAGCCCGGTCCGGACCGCGCCTGTCCCGACCCTGATCCGCCTCAGATCGAGGCCGCGACCCGGCGCTCGAAATCCTGCCGAGCCTCTTCGAATTGCCGGCGCAGGCGTTCGGCGAGGTCCCGCATAGATGGCTGGTCCTTGACCACACCGATCCCCTGCCCGCAGCCCCAGATGTCGCGCCAGGCCTTCCGCTTGGACGACCCGCCGCCGAAATCCATGGTGGTGCTGTCGCGATGTTCGAGCTTAGTCGGATCGATCCCCTGCCTCTCGAAACTCTGGCGCAGGTAGTTCGCGGGGACCCCCGTCCCGGCCGAGGTGTAGATGATGTCCGCCGCTCCGCCGTCGATTATCATCTGCTTGTAATCGGGCGGCGCGTTGGCCTCCGTCACGGCGATGAAGCGCGAGCCGATGTAGGCCATGTCCGCCCCCATCGCGAGCGCGGAGAGGATGCCCGCGCCATCGGCAATGGCACCGGAAAGCAGAATGGTCCCGTCGAACTCCGCCCGTAGCTCGCGCACCAGCGCGATCGGGTTGGTGGCGCCGGCATGACCGCCGGCGCCGTTCGCGACAAGAACGATGCCATCGACACCCTGCGAGATCGCCTTTCGTGCGTGCCGCAGGTTCGTGACGTCGTGGAAGACGAGGCCGCCGTAGTCGTGAACCCGTTCGACGATGTCGCCACGCGCCCCGAGCGAGGTGATGATGAGCGGCACCTGCTGGCGCACGCAAACGTCCAGGTCATGCTCGACGCGTGCATTCGTCCGGTGGACGATCAGGTTAACACCGAACGGCGCGACCTTCGCGCCGGGGTGAGACTCCGCGTAGGCGTCAATCTTCTCGCGGATGCCCCCGAGGGTTTCCTCGAGTTGTTCCTGGGGCCGGATGTTGAGCGACGGGATCGTGCCGACGAATCCCGAAGTGCACTGGGCCACCACCAGCTCCGGCGAAGAGATGATGAACATCGGCGCGCAGACCACCGGCAACAACATCCGTCCTTCGAATTGTTTCGGCAGCGGCATCGCGTGCTCTCTCGTTCCTTCTCGGCATCTGGATCGCCGACTAAAAGAAATCTTACCTGTTTAACCTAGTTAGTCAACACTCAGCGGGTGCCGGCAAATGCCTGGAAGTGCGGCACCGCGCAGGCGGCGCGGTACTCGTCCTCGATCCGGTCGACGAGGTCTGCGACCGCGGGAACGTCCCGGATGAGCTCCACCCCCTGCCCCGCGCTCCAGATCGTCTTCCACGGCCGGGCGTCAGGCGGCAGGTGGGCGTACCGCTCACCGCCCGGACGCGGCAGCGGGAGGTCGTCGGGATCGAGACCGTTCCGCGTCAGCGAAGGTCGCAACCAGCTTGCCGGTGTCACCGCGACACGCGGCGTGTAGATGAGATCCTTCAGACCCGCTTCGACCAGCATACGTTTGTAGTCTGGATCGGCGGCGGATTCCGCGGTCGCGATGAAGCGGGTGCCCATGTAGGCGAGATCTGCGCCGAGCATCTCGCCCGCCCGCACCGCGCCGCCTGTTCCGACGGCACCCGCGACCGTGACCAGCCCGTCGAACATCGACCGTACCTTCTGCACGAGCGCGAAATGGCTGACCGTACCGGAGTGTCCGCCGCCACCTGCGCCGATGCAGTTCAGCCCGTCAGCCCCCGCGGCCATCGCCTTTTCCGCGAACCGCAGGTTCACCACGTCGTGCAGGACGAGTCCGCCCCAGTCGTGCACGCGGGCGATCAGGTCGGTGGGATCGCCGGTCGCGCTAATGATGATCTCAACGCCGTGACGGCGGCAGACCTCGAGGTTATGGGTCAGCTCCGCGCCCGAGAATCCCGTCGAAAGGTTCACGGCTACCGGCCCGCAGGTCGCGCCCTCCGCTTCGGCGAGATCGAGCGCGGAGCGGATCGACCCGAGCCACCCGTCGAACTCCGCGAGATCGCGGGCGTTGTTCCTGGGAAGGCCGGCCATGATCCCTGCCCGTGCCGCCGCCGTCACGAGGTCGGGCCCGGTCACGGTGAACATCGGGGCGCAGATCACCGGCAGACGCATCCGCCGGAGCACCCTGTCGCGAAGATCCTGCCGCGCGCGCGGGGCGTTCATAGCATGTCCGACCCGGGCCAGGACACGACACCCGCGTCGCGCAGCGCCGCGATCTCTTCGTCGCGGAGGCCCAGGAGTCCGCCAAGGACGTCGCGTGTATCCGCGCCGACTGCCCTGACCGGTGCGTAGCGGGTTATGGGGGTCCCGGAGAGATGGATCGGGTTTGCGACGGTTCGCACCGTTCCGACCCCCGGCTGATCGATTTCGGCCACCATGCCGCGATGGGCCACGTGCGGATCCTCTAGGATATCGTCGATCGCGTTGACCGGCGCACACATGAGCCCGCTGGCCACCAGAAGCTTCATCCAGTGATCGCGCGGCTCCTGCCGGAATATGTCGCTCAGCCACGCGGTCAGCTCGGCATGGTTCACACCGCGCAGGTGCCGGGTGACAAAACGTGGGTCTTCGATCATCTCCGGATGGCCGAGCAACGTCATAAGGGTCCGGAACTGTCCGTCCGTACCGGCCGACAACATGAATTCGCCGTCCGAGCATGGGTAGACACCGCCGGGCTCGTTTCCCGGCACCTTGTTGCCGAAACGACGGGTCACGATCCCGGTAGAGAAGTATCGCGCCGAGCGGCCGATCAGCGCAGCGATGGATGTCTCGAGCACCGCCATGTCGATTGCCTGGCCGCCGCCGCCGTTGACTTCGCGGTGGCGCAGCGCAGACAGGACGCCGATCGCGCTGTAGAGCGCGCAGAATATGTCGCTGATGACGGTTCCGGTCTTCATCGGCGGCCCATCGGCCTCTCCGGTCAGGCTCATCACCCCGCTCATCGCCTGGAAGATGCTGTCGAGACCGCCGCGGTCGCTGTAAGGACCGGATTGTCCGAACCCGCTGATCGCGCAGTAGACGAGCCCGGGGTTGATCCGTTTGAGTTCCTCCGCGCCAAGGCCGATGCGCTGCATGTGACCCGCCTTGAAATTCTCCAGCAGGACATCAGACCTTTCGGCAAGCAGGCGCATCAGGCCGATCCCCTTATCCGACTTCAGATCGATCGCGACCGATTTCTTGTTCCGGTTGACCGCGTAATGGTCCGGCGAGGTCTCGATGCTTCCGTCCTGACGCTCGACGAACGGCGGGCCGTAGCTCCGGACCTCGTCGCCTGTCCCGGTACGCTCGACCTTGATCACCTCGGCTCCCAGATCCCCCAGGATCTGCCCTGCGAGCGGCGCGGCGACGTAGCGGCCCATGTCGATGACACGGATCCCGGAAAGCGGCATTCCCGCGGCGGTATCGCCCACGTTCATGCGAGGCCCTTCCCGAGCCTGGCGCGCAAGGCGTTTGCAGCCGTCTTGTGTTCCTCCGAAACCATGCCCTGCGGCACCGAAAGCAGTTCGGCGTAGAGGAAGTCCTCGAGGGTGCTGGTAGACAGCCGGACCAGCTGCTTCGTGATCGAAAACGCCAGAGCCGAGGGCGCGTTGAAACTGCGGACGACGCTGACGGCGTGAGACACGATGTCGGGACCGTCATGAACCTCGTCGACCAGCCCCATCGACCGCGCATCTTCGAGCGTGAGCGAGGTGGCCCGGGACACAAGCTGCATCGTGGCATGGGGGCCGATGCGTTCGCGCAGGAGGAAGATCGCGGCGCCGTCCGGGATAAGGCCGATCCGCGAGAACGCGATGGAAAACCGCGCGCGCGGCGAGGCGACGAGGTGATCGGCGCTGAGCGCAATGCTCCAGCCGAACCCTGCCGCAGCTCCGTCGACCGCCGCCACGACCGGTTTGTCGGCCTTGTAGAGAGCGCGCACGATCCGCTGGCTCGACCGTTGCACGAGCGCGCGCGCGGAACTGAGGGTGTGGGCGCCCGTTCCCATCTCCGTGACGTCGCCGCCGGCACAGAAGTTTCCCTCCGTTCCCGCGATGACGATACCGCCGACCTCGGGATCGAGCGCCTCGCGCTCGACGAGTTCGCCCATCTCCAGTCGCAGCGCACGGTTCAGCGCGCCCTTTCTCTCGGGACGGTCGACCGTGATAATCGACACTTCGTCCCGCCGCTCGACCCGGATCATCGCTGTCCTCCCTCGTGGGTACCGCGCGCCCCGAAGTCGAATCGCGCTGCCGCCTTGTCATGTCTATTTTAGTTTACTAAGGTAGATAGGTAAACGACAGGAAATATCCCTGCGGAGCCTGAATGACCGCCTTCAAACCGCCCGAGGGATTCGAGCGTTTCACCACGGAAAGCCCCTTCATCCAGATGATAGGCCCGTTCTTCGTCAACGACGCGGAAGGCCGGTCCAGGGTCGGAACGCATGTCCGGACGCATCACCTGAACAAGGTCGGAATGGTCCACGGCGGCTTCCTGCTCGCGATGGCGGACCTGACGCTCACCCGCGGCAGTTTCGACCCGGGCAGCGCGCCGCCCCGCGCCACGCTCTCGCTCACCGCCGAGATCTCGAGACCGGTGCGGCCGGGGGTCTGGCTGGAGGCAGAGCTCGATATCATCAGGATCGGCAGGACGGTTTCGTTCGTGCGCTGCGACATGACGAGCGACGGCAAGCGGGTGGCTTCGGCCAGTGGAGTGTTCCGCAACGTGCCGCCGCCGAAACATACGAATACCTGACGACAGGCAGAAATCCGGAGGACGCCCCAAGATGATGGAGCTCAGCGACTGGCTCGACAAGATCGTTCACCTCGAAGCGGACGGTTGGGTCATTGAGTACGACGGGCACCAGATCGGTCGCGCCGAATTGCGGGCCGCGGTAGAGGACATCTCCGAAACACTCGTCCGGGCCGGCGTGCCGGACGGGGGCCGTGTCGGCGTCGTCATGAGAAACAGGCCGGGGATCGTTGCCGCGCTTCTGGCCTGCATCATCACGCGACGGACAATCGTGAGTATCAACCCGTTCCTGCCGCCGGCGACTTTGCTGACGGAAGTCCGTGACCTCTCGACCGACGCCGTGATCGGCGACCCCTCGGACCTGACCGACGACCTGCTCGCTGCCGCCGCGTCGAACGGCTCGGCCAGGATCGCCGTCACGCTCGGCGCCGCGCGGTTGCTGGCCGAGATGCACCCGGACCGCACGGCACCGGAACGGGATGAGCGTGGCTTCGTCGCACTTCAGCTCCTGTCGAGCGGCACCACCGGCAAGCCCAAGCGGATCGACCTTGCCGCACGGACCCTGGCCGACGCCATGGCCGACGTGATGACGAAGCCCGAGGACAAGGCAGGCAACCCGAAACCGAAGCGCTCGCCCACAGTCGTTTCCGCTCCGATCCTTCACGTCGCCGGCTGGCTCGGGATGCTCGGTTCGCTGCTCGAAGCGCGGCCCATCGTGATGATGGAACGGTTCGAGGTCGACGCCTGGGTTTCTGCAGTCAGCCGCCACCGGATCAAGTCCGCAAGCCTCGGCCCGACGCCGATGCGGATGCTGCTCGACGCGAACCCACCGAAGGAGGCGCTGTCGAGCCTGATCGCCGTTCGAACCGGCACCGCGCCACTTCCGCCCGAGACCCAGAAGGAATTCCAGGACCGCTATGGCATCGCTGTTCTCATCCAGTACGGCGCATCCGAGTGGATGGGTGGAGTCGCGGGCTGGACCTTCGAGGATTTCCGCGCATTCGGCGCATCGAAGCTCGGCTCGGTCGGCCGGGCCCGCGGCGATATCCGCCTGCGCGTCGTCGACCCCGACACGGGGGCCGAGTTGCCCGCCGACGAAGTCGGCGTGCTCGAGGTCCTGCCGGTCGGCCGCGTGGACAGCGACGAGTGGGCCCGCACCTCGGACAGCGCCTCGATCGACGCGGACGGGTTCGTCTACATCCACGGCCGGACCGACGACATGATCCTGCGGGGCGGTTTCAAGGTCGAGGCAGCGAAGGTCGCCGCCGCGCTGGAACGGCATCCCGCGATCCTCGAGGCGGCGGTGCTCGGTCTGCCGGACGCACGTCTCGGGGAAGTTCCCGTCGCCGCCCTCGAACCGGCACCGGGAGCCGAGCCACCCTCCGAGGCAGAGCTGGAGCAATTCGCGCGGGAAACTCTTCTCGCCTACCAAGTGCCGGCGCGGTTCGTCGTGATGGAAAAGCTGCCGCGGACCTACTCGATGAAGGTCGACCGCCCGGTGCTGCGAAAGCTGCTGGAATCGGACATCGCGGCCGCCACGGGCTGACCCCGGCTCAGCGGCCGGTGAACTTCGGTTTCCGGCCGTCACGGGCGGCCAGCGCGGCTTCGCGGGCGTCTGCCGACCCGCTGGTGCGCATCATGTGGACCGCTTCCATCTCCATGACCTGCCGAAGCGGAAGATGCTCCGCCGCGTTGAGGTTCTGCTTGATGTAGCGCAGCGCCAGCGGCGGCGCCTCGGCGAGCCGCCGCGCGAATGCCGCCGTCTCCGCTGCGAAGTCGTCCTCCTCCGCCAGTTTCGTGGCAAGCCCGATCCGGTCGGCCTCCTCCGCGCCGATCTTCGCGCCGAGCATGTAGAGCTCACGTGCCTTCGCCGGACCGACGAGGCGGGTCAGGAAATACGACCCTCCGAAATCGCCGCTCCGCCCGGAGTTCACGAAGACGGTGGTGAAGGCGGCCTTCCGGGACAGGATGCGGAAATCGCAGGCCGCAGCGAGGCAGAAACCCGCCCCGGCCGCCGGTCCGTTGACCGCCGCGATCGTCGGTTTGGGCATCTGGTGCAGAAGTTCGACCGAACCGGCGAAACGTTGCACCTGCGTCGCCTTCTGCTCCGGCGTCCGCCACAGATCGTCGTTCTCGTACCGGACGGCGATCGGATCGTCGGGATCGGTCGCGCCGCGAAGATCGCCGCCGGAACAGAACCCGCGCCCCGCCCCCGTCAGGACGACGCAGAGAACCGCCGGATCGCCGGCCGCGTCCTGAAGCGTCTCGTAGAGCTTTCGCATCATCCGGTAGTCGATCGCGTTCAGCTTGTCGGGCCGATTGAGCGTGACGGTCAGGACGCCGTCCTCCAATGCGATCAGGACCGGCTCCGCGTCGGCCATTCAGCGTGCCCCGCGACGACGTTCGGCCGCCTCGGCCATCATCTCCGCTCCACGCCGCCGCAGTTCCAGCCGCGGCTCCGGCAGGACGACTGGACCGTGTTCTCGGGACGGCAGGAGGACCGTGGCGCTCCCCGGAGCCGTCACCTCGTCGCGCTGGTTCACGGCAGCGATCTCGAGCTCGACGATGCAGCGGCCGTCCTCGACGCGCTTGTCGGTGACGGTGCCGCGGCACCGGGTGGTGTCGCCCACGAAGTTGAAGGCCCGGATCTCGTTACGGAGCCGAAGCAGCCATCCGTCGTCGCCCATCCAGTTTGTGACCATGTGCGCGAGCCAGTTGGTTCGCATCGTACCGTAGTCGTAGGGCGCGGGCAGGCCGATCTCTTCCGCGCGGCGCGGATCCCAGTGCAGGCGCTGGACGATCTGCGGCACGCCGTACTCGTCGTTGCTATAGAACGCCGGCATCCGTTGGCGCTTGGCCCAGGCATACCTCAGGGGTCCTGCCCCGTAGGTCTGACCGAAGCCCCAGCCGATGTGGAATCCGACCACATCGGTCACGGTGAACGGCCCCTTCACCACCGGTGCCACCCGGTCCCCGACCGATACGTCCTCCCAGTAGCGAGGCTCGGCGCCACGACACTCCTCCGCGGCGTAGTCGTCGTCGATCCTGGCGATCTCCTCCGGCGTGTAGACCGTGCGTTCGAGATCAGAGAACTTTCCCTTTTCCTTGGATCCCTGGCGCTCGGCGTTGATGAAGGAGTCGATCCGTTCCGCGACCGGTCGCCCGTCGCGGTCCACGTAGAAGAACCGGTACCGGTCGATCACCGTACGCCCGCCGGAGAAGGAGGACTGCTCCTTCACCTCGACGTCGGCGGTCGAGTATTCCTTGTAGATGACGTCCCCCGGGCGCACCGGCCGGAACCAGGTCCAGTCTGTGCCAGAATAGTATTTTCCGACACCGCTGAAGAGCCCGCGGAACAGCTTCTTCTGCTCCGGATCCGGGCGTGGTGTCTCGTCCACGCCCGTCGTGGTCAGGTAGAGCGGCGAGGCGATCTGCCCCCGCCACCGCGTCGTCCGGCCGTAATCCGGGTCGTGCCACAACGGGTTGTCGTCTCCGATGCCGAAGGCGAAATGGCTGATCGTGTCGCGCGAGGTTTCCTTGTTGAAGACATCGTTCCGCTCGAACTGCGGGATCCCGATCTGCGCACGGGCGCGGTCGATGTCCTCGTCGGTGATCCGGCCAGCGGTGTCCTTTTCGACAGTCTGGGCCTCGTTCGCCTTGGTCATGAACTTCGCGTCTCCCCGTAAACTGAGCGGCAGGGCCTCGGATCCCTGACGCCAACTTAGCTATATTAGTTAACCTACCTAGGCAATATTGATTCGATAACCTTGTTGTATTCACCACCAACCGTGATACTATCATTAACCATCGAACGATTGCGCGACACGCCCAATTTCCTTGAGCCTGCGCCACCCCATCCAGACGGAGACGACCGATCGCAACCCTGTTCCGAGTCCCGAAGGCCGCAGAGCTTGTCGCAACACAGCTCCGCAACGAAATCATCCGCGGTGAACTCGAGGAAGACAGTTCCCTGCCCCGCGAGGCCGAACTGGTCGAGCGCTTCGGACTGTCCCGCCCCACGATCCGCGAAGCCATTCGCATCCTCGAATCCGAGGGCCTGATCAGCATTTCCCGCGGGTCGCGCAGCGGGGCCCGGGTACACCGTCCGCAGATCGAGATCGCATCCCGCTACTTCGGTCTCATCCTGCAGTCGCAGGAGGTGACGATCCGCGACATCTACGAAACCCGAATGGTCATCGAACCCCCCGCCGCCGAGATGCTGGCCCGCGAAAGCGATCCGGCGAAAATCGCCGAACTGAACGAGCTTCTCGACAGGTGCAGCGCCGCGGTGGACAACAACGCCACCTACGGAGAGCTGACAGCGATGTTCCATCGCAGGATCGTCGATCTCAGCGGGATCAAGACGCTCGGACTGCTGAATGCCCTGCTGCACGATCTTCTTGCCCGGTCCAACGCCTATGTCTGGTCGACCGAGGGGGCGAAGAAGGACACGAAGGTCCGCAAGGAAAGCTCGATCAAGGCGCGGCGGACGCTGGTGAAGCTGATCGAGGACGGAAAGCCGGAGGAGGCGCGCGAGTACGCGCTCGTCAGCCTACGCAACGTCGCGGACATTCTCGACAAGTGGGGATCCGGCGGGCGTATCGTGGACGTCCTCAAGGACTGGCCCTGATCCTCCATCCACCCGGAGAACAAGCGATGAACGCACCCGTCGACCAGGCGACGTTTGCCCAGATCCGCGATACCGCCCGTCGTTTCACGCAGGAGCGCCTGATCCCGCACGAGCGTGAGGTCGAAGAGACCGACACTGTTCCCGCCGAACTGGTCGAGGAAATGAAGGAGATCGGTCTCTTCGGACTATCCGTACCGCAGGAGTTCGGCGGCATGGGGCTGACGCTGAGCCAGGAATTCGAGGTCATCGCCGAAGTCGGCCAGGCAGCGCTCGCGTTCCGCTCGGTGTTCGGCACCAATGTCGGCATCGGCAGCCAGGGGATCGTCATCGACGGCACGCCGGACCAGAAGGAGCGTTGGCTGCCCGGTCTGGCCTCGGGCGATGTGGTCGCATCCTTTGCGCTGACCGAGCCCGATGCCGGCTCCGACGCTGGCGGGGTCCGCACCCGTGCCGTGCGTGACGGCGACGATTTCGTCATCACGGGCACCAAGCGGTACATCACCAACGCCAACCGCGCGACGATCCTGACACTTATGGCCCGTACCGACCCCGACACACCCGGCTCCGGCGGTATCAGCGCGTTCATCGTTCCGACCGACACGCCGGGGATCACCATTGGCAAGCACGACAGCAAGATGGGCCAGAAGGGCACGCGGACCTGCGACATCACGCTGGACGCGGTACGGGTCCCGGCCTCCAGCATCATCGGCGGCGAAACCCGGTTGAACCAGGGCTTCAAGACAGCAATGAAAGTGCTCGATCGGGGTCGGATCCACATCGCGGCACTCGCGACCGGGCAGGCCCGGCGCCTCATCAACGAAGCGACCGGCTACGCCATCGACCGCAAGCAATTCGGACAGCCGATCGCGGAGTTCCAGCTCGTGCAGGCGCTGCTGGCCGACAGCCAGGCGGAGCTCTATTCGGCCGAGTGTGTCGGTCGCGACGCCGCTGCGAGGTTCGATGCAGGCCTGAACATCGCGATGGAGGCCGCCTGCGCCAAGATGACATCGACCGAAGCCGTGGGCCGGATCGCTGACCGCGCGGTGCAAATCCTCGGCGGCGCGGGCTACATGACGGAGTATCCGGTGGAGCGCATCTACCGCGATGTGCGCCTGATGAGGATCTACGAGGGCACGACCCAGATCCAGCAGCTCATCATCGCGCGGAACATGCTGCGCCGTCACAAGGGTGGCGAGCGGCTCTAGCCTGCGACGAAGCCCTGGAAGGGCGGCCGTTCTCCGGGTTCCGCGCGCGCCTGCGGCGGCCCGGCAAAGCATTGCGCGATCGGCAGCCAATCCAGTCCCGCACCGGTCGCGACCAGCGAGGTTTCCTCCACCGGCCTGCGCTGCGTTACCACCAGTGCGAAGTCGATGGCGGTTCCCTGGACCGACCCGTTGCCGGCCCCTGCCCGTGCAAAGGGTACGCCCGACGGTAGGGTGAGCGACAGCGACGGGGCCTCCGGCACGGGCAGACCACGGTTGGCGAAGGACCAGCCGAAGGTCCGCATTCCGAGGTCGCAGATATTGGAGATGCGATCATGCAAGGGGCGCGGCGCGGCCTTCATGTCGTAGATATCCTGCCCATGAGCCCAGGCTTCCATCTGCCGCGCCGCCGCGAAGGAGACGACGCTCATGTCCGGCCCGAACCAGCTGATCCGGTCCTTCGCGTCGGCAGCGCGGAACCGCGCCAGGAGCTTCCGGTAGCCATCGCGCCACGCCTCCATGACATCCGACCGTGACATGCCGCGGGCCGCGTCCCGCGCCTGCTCGCTGAATTCCTTTCCCTTCGCCTGACCCGCGCGCGCGCTTGCCTTGGCCGCCGCGAAGACCTCCGGCCCGTCGAAAGACGCCAGCCCGAAGCGGTCGATCTGGTTGAGGTGGAGGATCTGGTCGCGCGTGGTCCAGGCGAAGAAGCCCGTCTGCGTCTCCCAGTCCGCGTCCGGAAGCGTCGAGACCCAGGCGTCGAGCTCCAGGCACTCCGCTTCGAGGTCGTCGCAAAGAGCGCGTGGCACCGTCATGCCGGTGTCAGCCGGTACTTCACAAGCCGCCCGGACGGGCCCAGAGCGAGCTTCGCCCGCCTGAGTCCCTCCATCCCAAGGTCCTGCTCGAAGTTCAGGACCCGGCAACCGGACATCCTCGCGTATCGGCTGAACATCCACGGGTACACGCCCGGCAGGCTGCGCGTCGCCTTTGCGAAGTGCACCGCCCGGCTGCCATCGGGCAAGTCGCTGGCCAGAAGGAAACCGCATGCCGCACCCACGTCCCCCGCGCGTACCAGCACGGCTTGAAGGCCGATTTCGTTCCCAAGCGAAATCGCTTCGCGGCATTCGTCTGCATCGGTATGGGCAGCGGGCTTGCCGACTTCGACCTCCCACCTCTCCAGAACGGCAAGCGCCTCCACCTCGAAACCGACCGGGTCGATCTCGATCGAGGGTGCCTGTCCTGTCTCGAACCGTTCCGCCTGGGCGCGCCGGTCGCTCGGAAGCCGGGCCAGGGCCGCCGTGTCATACAGGTAGTCGCTGTCGGCGTCCTCGTGCCTGCGTCGCCAGCCCCGGCTGCCCTGCGCCAGTGTCGCCTCATCCACCGGGTACAGGAACTCCGCGAAGTCGAGCAGCGGCAGCGCCTCGTCGAGTGGGCAGAGCGGCATCGCGTGGGCCCGCCCGTCGTAAGTCGCCCCGAGGAGACCGGGCACCGGGTCGCGCAGGAAGCGATAGCCATGCGCGCGCCTGAACAGAAACAGGTTGGCGAAGCTTCGTTCGGATGTCGACGGACCGGCAGCGGAACGGGCAAGCAGCGGTTCGATCTCGGCCCTGTGACCAAGTTCCAGGGGCTCGCCCGTTGCAATCTCGGTCGGTTCGCGAAGCATCGGCTGCATTCAGGAGCGATGCCGCGTCACTTGCGGAGCATCGGGCAAGACAGGCATCCCCTTCGTCCGCGAGGCAACCAGCACCGTGGCTTCTGCCCGGATGTTTTCCTTCCCGCGCTGGTTGGTGCCAGTCATCGCGATCTCGATCATCGGCCCGAGTTTCGAATCGTCGCGGGCGTCGGTTATCTCGCCATCAATCCAGGTCACGTCACCCACGTAGTTGAAATTGCGGAACTCGAAGCGCACTCGATGGATGAAGGCGTCGTCCCCGGCGTAGTTGGTCAGGTAGTTGGAAACGTGCATCTGCCGCACCGGGCCGATGTCGTACATCATCGGGATACCCACCTTGTCCGCGAGTTCCTTGTCCCAGTGGACGCGCTGGATCGTGTCCCAGGCATTGTGCGCATCCCGGCTGTAGAAACCTCGCAGCTTCTTTCGGTTCTCGTATGCAAGCCGGTTCGGCCAGCCTCCGTAGAGGAGCCAGCCCGCAGCCATGTGCAGGTTGAAGAGGTCGGTGATCGTGAACGGTCCCTTCACCATTCGCGGCAACTTCTGCCCGACCGCCACATCCTCGAGATAGAGCGTGTCTCCTCCGCGGCGATACTCGTTGTCATACGCCGCTTCGATCTCCTCTAGGTCCGCGTCGGAATACCAGGCCGGTTCCAGATCCGCGGTCTTCTTGCGGCTTCCCGACTTGCGCTCGGTATGGACGAACCAGTCGGTTCCGTCGACGAAGACGCGGTCATCGTCGTCCCAGAGCTGCAAACCATTCGACACGATCACCGAACGGCCGGCGAATTCCGACGACTTCTCCTCGACCTTCCGCACCCACCGGGACCGGTAAAGCCGTGTGCCCTCCACGATCGGGCGGTAATAGAAGTTCTCGCCGCCGGAATGATATAGTTGGATTCCACGGAGCGCCTTGCGCGTCTCGGCTTCGTCGGCTTCGGGCATCACCGGGTTGCGGGCAAGTCCCATCGACTTCTCGAATGCCGGCGGCGCGATCATTCGGCCCCAATGGGTCCGGGCAGCGTAGTCGGGATCCGTGAAGACCGGGTTGTCGTCACCGATGCAGAGCGCGAAGCGCCGGATAGCGTCGTCGGTGGCCACGATGTTCCACGGATCGTCGATGCATCCGGTGCGGATCGTGGGATTGGTGAACCCGATACGCCGCCGCATCAGGGTCACGGTCTCGTCGGTGATCTGGTTCCGGATCAGGCCATCGTCCTTCATGTCGCTCTCCTCATCCCTGCGCGCTTTTCTTCCGTTCCATCCGGTCGCGTATCGCCAGCACCGTCTCGCGGTGATCGGGCGACAGGAACGCCCATGTCTCCAGTCCGAGGATCGCCTCGACCAGGCCGTCGAACTGGCGTTGCAGAACCTTGTTGATCGCGACTTTCGTCGTCTGCACGCCGGGTGCCGGAAGACGGGCGATCTTCTCCGCGATCTCGGCCACCTTCGCGTCCAGTTCCGCCCGAGGCACGGCGTGGTTGATGAGACCGATCTCGGCGGCATGTGTCGCGGGTAGGTTGTCGCCGGTCAGCAGATATTCCTTGGCGCGCGCGAACCCGATCTGCTGCGGCCACATCAGCGCACCGCCATCGCCCGCGGTCAGCCCGATCTTCACGTGCGGGTCTCCGATCCGGGCGTCTTCCACCATGACCGTGATATCGCAGAACATGGCCAGCGAAGCGCCGAGCCCGATGCAGTCGCCGTTTATCCGGCCGATGATCGGTTTCTTGCAGTTCATCTGGCCGTAAATGATGTTGCAGGCTTCCTCCATCGTCTCGGGCCAGGTGTCGAAATCCCTGGTTTCCAGACGGTGCGCCAGCGCCTTCAGATCCCCACCGGCCGAGAAGACCTCCCCCGCCCCGGTCAGGATCACCACGCGCGTTTCGTCGTCGCGGTTGATGTCGGCGAAGATGGTCGACAGCTCCCGATGCCTGGCGCCCGAGACCGGGTTCATCGGGGGGTTGTTGAGTGACACGGTCAGGATCGGGCCGTTCCGCGTAACCGAAAGCTGTTGGTAGTCTGAATAGTCCATTCGTCGCCTCACCCTCTCCCGATCGGTCAGCCCTTCGGCAGACCCAGTCCGCGTTCCGCAATGATGTTCTTCATGATCTCGTTGGTGCCGGCTCCGAACATCCCGGAGTAGCCGGTGAGGTAGGAAAACATTGCCCCGCCGAGGTAGTCGTCCTCGGTGTTCCCGACCTGGTAGGCGTCCGGGGTATCGAGCCTCACGAGGAACGACATCAGGTCCATCCGGAACGTGCTGAACGCGACCTTGAACGCGGCGGTGCGGATCAGTTCCTCGGCCCCGTCAACCGGGGGCCCGTACATCATCTCGCGCAGGAACAAACGCATTCCGTGGGCCCGCGCCCTAAGCTCGGTATAGCAACGGCGCATTTCCGCGTCGGCGGGCCAGTCCGCCCCTTCCCGCGCGGCTTGGACGAGGAGCCCGTCGAGCCTCCGGTGCAGCTTCTCCGCCGCCTCGAACCACAGAAGCCCGCGTTCCGAAGCGAGCGTGGACTGCGCGATCTTCCAGCCCATACCCTCCTCGCCCACGCGGTCGGCGACCGGCACCCGGGCGTCGGTGAAGAAGATCTCGCCGAACTTCGCGCCGCCATTGATCTGCCGGATTGGCCGTATCTCGATGCCCGGTGTCTCGAGGTCGACCAGAAAGAAGCTGATGCCCGCATGCTTCTGCGCGTCGGGATCGGTTCGTGCCAAGACGATCGACCGCCGCGCGAACACCGAGAAGGACGACCAGATCTTCTGGCCGTTCAGCACGTAGTGATCTCCGTCGCGTACCGCCCGCGTGCGCAGTCCGGCAAGGTCGCTCCCTGCCCCGGGCTCGGAGAACCCCTGGCACCAGATCATACCCTCCTCGGCGATCTCGGGCAGGTACTTGCGCTTCTGCTCCTCCGAACCCCACGGGATAAGCGTCGCCGGCAGATGGTTGAACGAGATCATGTAGCGCATCGGTGTCGGCGCATCGACGCGAACCAATTCTTCCGTCATGATCGCGCGCAGCCGGAACGGAAGCGCGACCCCGCCGTATTCCTTCGGCCAGTGCGGGGTCGCGAGTTTCTGGGTCCGGAGCACGCCCAGCCACCACGCCTGCACGCGACCGTCATGGGCGACGTGATCCTCGTCGGCGCCTCGCTCGGGCCGCCCGGACAGCGCGTCCGGCAGCCAGGCGCGGAGTGCGTCGCGAAACCGGTTCTCGTCATCGATGTGGTCGAGGATCATGCCTCCGCCTCCGCCACCCTACGTGCCGAGGCCATCAGCCCGCCAAACGCGTCGTCCCGGACATCGGACGTGCGCCCGCCGAGGCTCGCGTTCAGCATCGCCCGCTTAAGGCGGATGTGGCAGTCGAAATCCCAAGTGTAGCCGACACCCCCATGAAGCAGCGTCTCTTCTTCGGCTGCGTGAATGCTCGCGTCGCTCGCCTGTGACCGTGCCAGCGCCACCCAGGTCGCCGCGTCGTTCGCACCGCTGGCGCACAGCGTCGCCGCATGGTCGAGAAGGCGGATTGGAACCTCCAGCGCGATCCTCATCTCCGCCATCCTGTGCTTCAGCGCCTGGAAGGACCCGATAGGTCGCCCGAACTGCTCGCGGCTGCGGGCATAGTCCACGGTGCGTTCGAGGGACATCTCGTGCATCCCGACGCAATCCGCCGCGACGGCCAGCCGGGTGAATGTCCGAAGCGTTCCGCCACCGCCTTCTAGGATCGCCTCGGGTTCCGCGTCGCGGCATGTCAGCGTTCCGATGGTTCGCGTCCGATCCCAGATGTCGTCCGCCGTGAATGCCGCCGCACGTCCGTCGATACGCAGGAGTGCCAGCATCGGCCCCTCGCCGGAGACCGGCACCAGGGCCGTGTCTCCGTCGCGTCCGCCGATCAGGCCCGCGACGGTTCCGGATACCGCCCCGCCTTCGAGCGCAAGCGAACCTCCCCCTGTCCGGCCCGGCACGAATGGCCTGATGGCGCCGGTCGCGAGTGCCTCGCCGATCCCGTCGGCCGCGGCGCCGCCCTCTCCGGCCGACGCGACAAACATCGCGGCCACCGCACTGGAACACAGCTCGCCCGGCACCGCGAACCGCCCGAATTCCCTGAGAAGGCGCGCGCCCGCGGTCACTCCGAGCCCGAGCCCGCCAACCCGTTCCGGCAGGATCGCGGCAATCCAGCCCATTTCGGTGGAAAGCGACCAGAGCCGCCTCGCAACGGTCTCATCACCATCGAAATGCCGGTGCAGATCGCGGCTGGCGAAGGCTTCGGACAGCACCTTTCGCGCGTTATCCGCCACCAGGTTCAGATCACTGTCTTGAACGGTCATCACAGTCCCGCCCCGCGGGCGCCCCTCCTCGTCCGGTCCATCAGGACATCGGCTTGTAGACAATGGCGATGCGGTCCCGATCGATCGCTTTCGTGATCGGCATGGCATCGGTACCGGCCCGATCCCGCAACGTTTCGAGAACGCCCTCCAGGTCGTCCGTCTCGATCTCGTAGAGCGCACAATACCGATAAGCCGCGTCATCCCGGATCTGCGCGCCGCTGATCTCGAACCGCTCCGCCCGCACGATGCCCGGGACGTCGAGGACGTCCGCGATGTGTCGGTTCGTGTACCAGTCGTTGAACTCGTCATCCCGCCCGTCGCGGGCGTTGGTGAGAACGACGAATACGTGGCGCTCCCTCATGCCGGTGCTCCGGTCCCACTTTGCATCAGTCGAAGCCCAGGTCCCGGTACATCCCCTCAAGTTTCGCCCAGGCTTCCTTGTTACCCATCCGGTTGCGTTCCTTGAGGAAATTGAACTCGTCCTCTCGCCAGACGATGTTGGTAAAGAGAGGATGAGCGACCGTCGCGAAGTTCTGGTAAGCACCCATGCCGATCCCGTGCAGGTGCTGCTGCATGGCCCGTTTGCCAAGCATCAACCCGTCGGCCGGCAGTTGCGCGATCGCCCGTGCGAAGCGCAGTGCTTCTTCGTCTAGCTGCTCCCGCGGAACGACCGAGTTCGCGATGCCCCATTCCTTGAGTTCCTGTGTCGAGATCGTGCGCCCGGTGAGCAGGACCTCCATCGCGCGGTTCATGCCGAGCTTCATCGCCATGATCGGAACCTGACCGCCGAACGCCGCGAAGCCCATTCGCGACTGACGGCGGGCGAAACGGGCATCCTCGGAAACCACGAGCATGTCGCAGGCCATCGCGACCTCGAACCCCAGCCCCATCACGGCCCCGGCGCAGGCCCCGATGACGACCTTGTCGCCCCAGATCAATCCACGCTGAAGTGTCTCGTAGGTACGACGGATCCCCCTCATCCGCCGGGACTGCGGAAGTCGCTTGTCCTTGGACAGACCGTAGGTCTCGACCGGAACCCGGCGGGTATCCTCGCCGGCGCAGAAGTGCTTTCCCTGCCCGGTCAGGATGATGACCTTCACCGCATCGTCATCCTGGGCCCTCTGGACCTGGGCGTCGAAGAGCTCGTTCATATCGGGGATAAGCATGGCGTTGCCCTTGTGCGGGCGGTTCAGCGTGATCTTGCAGATGTGATCGTCGACCAACTCGTAGAGCACGCAATTCTCGAGATCGTCCTCGTCGTCGATCTTCCCGCCAGCTGTCTGATCTGCCTGCGTTCTTGATGCCTCGGTCATGTCGGTCCCCGTAATCAGACTACCTGCCCGATTTAGCTTAGCTAACTTATATAACCTAGTCTACCTCTATTCCCGTGTCTCGGGTGCTGGATGGTGACATCTGAAGGCCACACCCGCCCTGTCGCACAGTGGAATTGCTTCGGACGCGTGGGAAACCGGGACTTTCTGCCGTGCGACGCGCCGTCGGTCCTGTCGTCGAGAATTGGCGCGCTATCAAATCGGGGGAATGAAACCGCCCGGTTCCGAAAACTCGCCGCCAAGACCTAGCGCTGAGACAGGCTTAGGCCTACGTGGCGGCGTGAACCAACTGTTAAAGCCCGGTCCGAGACGGTGCGCAGATCAACCCGACAGCGAGTCCAGGTTCCGGATCATCTGCCGCAGCGAGCGCATGCAGATTTCCAGGTCTGCCAGCGGGATACCCGAGACGAGGCGCAGTTCGTTGGCCAGCGCGATCTCCAGTATCTGGTTGTGGACGCGCTCCCCCTTCGCCGTCAGGCGCCATGTCCGGTTTCGCGATCCCGCGGAAACCGGGGTGCCGATGACGTGCTCCGACGCCTCCATCGAGTTGATCGAGCGGCTGACCGCGGCCTTGTCCAGCTTGACCACCTCGCACACCCGGTTGGCCGTGATCTCCGGCTCGATCGCCAGCATCGCGATCACGCGCCAGTCGGTGATGCCGAGACCGAATGTGGCCCGGTATCTCGGCGCCGACACCCGCTGCCACCCGCTCGATACCGCGTTGAGCAGGAACGGCACGTAGTTCTCGATGTCGAGGATCGTGAGGCCATCCCGCTCCGAGATCGGGGCCGCGATGCGGTCCGCGAACAGGGCCTGAAGGTCGGCGTGGGACTGCGGTCGGTGATCTTCCATGGCGTCGTCCGGTCATTCCTCACGCGATGCGGCACGCGGATTGATGGACCCGAATGTCAGGTCGAGGCAAGTTCCCACGCCCCGGAAAGCAGGGTTTCCCGATCCGGCACCGCCGTTTCGCCCATGAGCTTGCGGAACCGGATATGCGTCTTCGCGTCGTTGATCGTCTCGACCGCGGTCAGGGTCTGCCCGTCGAACCTGTAGACCGCCCCGTCCGGGGTCTCCACGCTGTCGTCGGACGGATAGGCGAGGCCTGCGATCTGAAGCTTGTACTCGGCCTGGTCCGACCAGAACCACGGGACGGCCGCGTAGGCATCCCCGGCCCCGCCCGAAAGCCGCCGCGCGATCGTCCGCGCGTGGTCGGTCGCGGCCTGGACACATTCCGAACGGACGTGTCGGCCCGTGCGGGGATCGGGAAAGGAAGCGCAATCGCCGAGCGCGGAGATGGCGGGATCGGAGGTGCGAAGCAGGGCGTCGGTCCGGATCCCGTTCTCGCAATCCAGCCCGGCCTCGCGCGCGAGGTCCACGTCGGCCTCGACGCCCGCGGCCAGCAGGACGAAATCCGCCGGAAGATTCCGCCCGTCCCCGAGGATGACGGCATCCGCTTCGACCGCGGAAGCGGGCATGTCCAGTTCGATCACCGTGCCCATCCCACGATGCAGGTCGACGAAGCGGTCGGATATCGCCGCCGAGACGGAGCGGGACATCGGCCGAGAAGCGGCCTCGACCACCGTGACGGGATGGCCGAGCGCCCGTGCAACGGCCGCAAATTCCAGGCCGATGAAGCCGCCACCGATCACGACGCAGCGGCGCGTTTCGGACAGCGCTTCGCGCATCTGCCGGGCGTCCGCCAGCGTCCGCAGCCCGTGGGCGTTGTCGAGCCCCGGAACCGGCGGTCTGAGGTTCCGTGCACCGGTCGCCAAGACGAGGTGATCGTAGCCGATCCGGCCACGCGACGTGCGGACCTCCCCCGACGCCCGGTCGATGGCTTCGGCCCGGGTGTCGAGCCTCAGGTCGATCGCGTTCTTCTCGAAGAACGATCCCGGCCTGAGCGGCAGCGCGGTCTCGTTTCCGGTCTTGAGATAGGCTTTCGACAGGGGCGGCCGCTGGTAGGGAAGGTCGGGCTCGCCCGAGACCAGGACGACCTCGCCGGCATAGCCCTCCTGCCGCAGGCTGGCCGCCATCTGGACGCCGCCATGCCCGGCGCCGACGATGACCACCCTGCCCGGCGCCGCGCCCGCCATCAGACCTGCGCCTCCGGCACCTGCACCCGCAGCCCGTCGAGATCCGGCGTCAGCACGATCTGGCAGGACAGGCGGGATGTGTCGCGCACTTCGGCGGCGGCGCATTCCAGCATGTCCTCCTCGCCCTCGTGGCGCTCGCCGGTCCGGTCGGTCCAGGCCTCGTTGACGTAGCAGTGGCAGGTCGCGCACATCATCGACCCGCCGCACTCGGCGACGATCCCGTCGACATCGTTGGCGATCGCGGTCGCCATGACGGAATCGCCCTCGTTGCCCTCGACCTCCACCTCGGTCCCGTCCGGCTGCACGTAGGTTACCTTCACCATGTCGTCCTCACTTCGCGATGAATCTCAGGGGCAGCCGGTCGAGCGCGTGGATCGCGTTGTTCGGCCGCCAGACCGGGTCGCCGGTCCATTCGATCCGGTCCACCTTGGCGATCAGCGCCCCGAGCACGGCATCGAGTTCCGCGCGCGCGATGTTCTGGCCGACGCAGCCGTGGATGCCGACACCGAAGGCCAGGTGGCCCACCGGTTTCCGCGCGACCCGGAAGTTCTCGGGGTCGCCCCATTTCTCAGGGTCCATGTTAGCGGAGCCGAGCGAGCAGATGACCTTCGTCCCCTCCTCCACCGGGATGCCGCTGATCTCGGTATCACGCCCGGACGTCCGGCAGAACGTGTGGACCGGCGAGGTGTAGCGCAGCACCTCCTCGAACGCGGGCCGGGTCAGGGACGGATCGGCTTTCAGGGCCTCCCATTCAGCCGGGTTGTTTGCGAGGCACCAGAGCGCGTTGCCGATCCCCGTCACCGTCGTGTCGACGCCCGCCGACAGGAACGACCGCACCAGCAGCGACGCCTCTTCCGCGGTGATGTCCCCCGCGTCGGCTGCCTCGAACAGAAGCGCGCCCATGCCGTCATCGGTCAGTCGCGACCGGTCGCAGGCCTCCATGATCCAGCGGGCGACTTCCGGCACGCGGGTGGTGGCGTCCTTGCGGAGTTCGTTGTCGGGGCCGATCGAGTTGAAGACCATCGCGCCGTAGTCGACGAGGTGCCGCTTGTTCACGATGGTCATGCCGACGGCTTTCGGGAACACCGTGGTCGGGAAGGCCTCGGCGAACTCGACCACTGCCTCGATCTCGCCCTTCTCCAGGATCTCGTCCACGAGCGCGTCGGCGGTCTGGCGGAAATCCTCGCCGAGCGCCTTCGCGACCTTGGGCGACATGGCGCGCGACATGACCTTGCGGGTCTTGGTGTGATCCGGCGGATCGACCTCGAGGATGATCGACGGCGGCCGCCAGGGTTTCGACAGCGCGAAGTCGTCGAGCCCAACCCCGCGCGAGGACAGGAAATTCTCGTGGTCGGAAAAGACCTTCTTCGTGGTCTCGTAGCGGCCGACCATCAGCGCGCTGTAGCGGGGGATGTAGACCACGTCGCCCTTGGCGCGCAGGTCCGCCCACCAGTCGTAGGGATCGACCAGAACCTCCAGGTCGTACGGATCGGTATCCCATACCGGAACCGCGGTATCCGGCGCGATCTGCTTGTGTCCTTCCACGAGTGTCATGGTTCATCTCCCTCAGGAATTCAGATCAAGTCCGACATGCCGGTGCAGAAGATCCTGGTTCTCCCGCAGGTCGGCGGCGGGGCCGTCATGCACGATCCGGCCATTGCTCATCAGAACCGCGCGGTCGGCGAAGGCGAGCGCGGCCTCAGCGTGTTGTTCGACCAGCACGATGGTGTGCCGCCCGTCACGGGCGAGGTCCTCGAACGTCCGCATCAGCATCTCGCAGATGACCGGGGCGAGGCCTTCGAGCGGTTCATCCAGCAGCACGACCCTGGGGCGGGTGGCGAGCGTCCGGGCGATGGCGAGCATCTGCTGTTCACCGCCCGAGAGTTGCGCGCCACCGTTCGACCGCCGCTCCTTCAGGCGCGGGAACAGGGCGTAGGCTTCTTCGAGCGTTGCGTCGCCCCGCAGCGCGCAGAGGATGTTTTCCTCCACGCTCAGCGACTTGAAGATGTCGCGCGTCTGCGGCACCAGCCCGAGCCCGGCGGCGTTCCGGCGGTACGAGCTCAGGACGTCGATGCGGTCTCCGTCGAGCCGGATCTCCCCGGAATGAAGCCGCGCGATCCCCATGATGGTCGACAGGAGCGTGGTCTTGCCCGCGCCGTTTCGGCCGATGACGGCGAGGCGCTCGCCCTTCTCCAGCGAAAGGTCCACGTCGCGCAGGATGTGCGTCGGGCCGTAGCCCGCCGTCACGCCCGAAAGCCGGAGAACGGTGTCAGCCATGACCGCCCCCGAGGTAGAGTTCCCGCACGCGGGCATCGGCCGCGACCTCGGCCGGGGTGCCCTCGACCAGGATGCGCCCCTGCACCAGCACAACGATGGATGTCGCGACGCGGAACACGAGGTCCATGTCGTGCTCGATGATGAGCACCGCCAGGTCCTCGGGCAGGCGCGCGATCGCGTCGGAGATCAGGTGCACTTCGGACGACGGCACCCCCGCCGCGGGTTCGTCGAGCAAGAGGACCCGCGGCTTGAGCGAAAGGGTCAGCGCGAGCTCGACCAGCCGCTGCTGGCCGTAGGCGAGATTTTCCACCGGCACGTCGGCGAGGTCCGTCATCTCGAAGTCCGACAGGAGCCCGTCGATCTCGGCCTCCTGCGCGGCGTCGCGGTCGGCGCGGCGGAACAGGCCGAAGCCGCGCCGCTCCCGCTCGATGATCCCGAGCCGCAGGTTCTCGCGCACCGTCAGCCGGCGGAACAGGGTCGTGACCTGGAAGGTCTTGGCAATGCCGAGCCGCACCCGCGCGGCCTCGTCGAGATGCCCGATATCGCTGCCGTCGAACCGGATGGTGCCCGAGGACGGCCGGAGGATCCCGGTCACGAGGTTGGCGAAGGTGCTCTTGCCCGCGCCGTTCGGACCGATCAGCGCCTTGCGGGCGCCCGACGGCAGATCGAAGCTGATGTCCTCCGACACCACCAGCCCGCCGAAGTTCTTGGACAGGCCCCTGACCTCAAGCCCGGTCTGCATCGCGGCCTCCCCTCAGGTGGCGCAGCAGGATGCCGGGCAGGGAAATGATCCCCTGGGGCAGGAAGAACACCACGACGAGGACCATCGCCCCGATGACGAACAGCCAGTTGAAAGGGTCGTTCGCGGCGGCGAAGTGGTGGACCGTCATGAACAGGGCCACGCCGATCACCGCGCCGACGAGGCGGCCGGTGCCGCCGAGGATCAGCATGATGAGCGCCTCGGCCGACAGGGAGAACGCGAAGCCCTCCAGGCTGACGAGCTGCGTGATCTGGGCGTTCAGCGCCCCCGCGATCCCGGCGATGCCACCGCCGATGGTGTAGGCCGTCACCAGCCGCCAGTAGACCGGGGCGCCGATGGCCCGCATCCGTTCGGGGCTGTCGTGGATGCCGCGCAGGCCGAGGCCGAAGGAGGATCGCGTCAGGATCGACAGCCCGACATAGACGACGATCACCACGACGAGCGCATACCAGTACCCGGTGCGGCCGATGAAATCGAACTCCCACAGACCCAGGACAGGCTGCATCCGGATGCCGCGCAGACCGTCGGCCCCGCCGGTGAGATCGCGCGCCCTGTTGGCGATCTCGTGCAGGATCGCGGCGACGGCGATGGTCAGCATGATGACGGTCAGTCCCCGCGTCCGCATCAGGACGAGACCGGACACAAGCGCGATAGCGGCCCCGGCCACGGCTCCGACGACCAGCCCGGCCAGCGGGTCGCCCCAGACGTGGATGGCGAAAAGCCCGGCGGCGTAGGCCCCCGTCCCGAACATCGCCGCCTGGCCGAGCGTCGGGATCCCGGCATAGCCGAGCACGAGATCGACCGAGAGCACGAGGACGATGGTGACGAGGACCCGGGTCAGGAAAGCGAGATCGTAGGGGAAGGCGAAGAACAGGCCGACCGCGACGAGCCCCATGACGATCGGAACGAGGTGGTCGCGCATGTCAGACCCTCCCCATCAGGCCGTTCGGCCGCAGCGTCAGGAGCAGGATGACGATGGCGAAGAAAGAGATGGTGGCGGCATCCGGCAGCAGGTAGCGGGCCGCCGTCTCGAGGATCCCGAGCCCGAGCGCGGCGAGGAACGACCCGAGGATCGAGCCCATGCCGCCGACCGCGACGACGATCAGGAACAGGACCATGTAGCGCAGCGGATAGTAGGCCTCGATAGGCAGAAGCTCGGACCCCATGATCCCGCCGATTGCCGCAAGCGCCGCGCCGAGGCCGAAGGTGGCGAGGTAGACCATGTCGGTGTTGATCCCGTGGGCCGCGGCGATGTCGCGGTTGTCGACCGACGCCCTGAGCCGGACTCCGAACCGCGTGCGGTCGAGCAGCCACCACAGGAACAGGATGATCGCGAAGCCGAGGCCGATGACGGCGAGGCGATGGGCCGGCAGCGTGCGGAACCCGAGGTCCACGGGCATGCGCAGCGCCTGCGGGAACTCGATCACCAGGAGCGCGGAGCCCTGCCAGAGGTTTATCGTGGCGATGAACAGGAACGTCAGCCCGATCGTCGCGAGCACCTGCTGCAATTCGCCCATCCGGTAGATCCGGCGATAGAGCACCAGCTCCAGCGGCAGGGCCAGGATCACCGTCCCGGCGATCGCCGCGACGAGCGCGATGCCGAAGCCTGTGCCTAGATCCTGCTGAAACCAGTGCGCCAGCGCGCCCCCCACCAGGGCGAACGCGCCGTGGGCGAGGTTCACCACCCGCATCAGCCCCATCGTCACAGAAAGTCCGACGGCGATCATGAACAGGATCATGCCGTAGGCCGTACCGTCGATGACGATGTTGAGGAAAAGTCCCACCGGATCACCTGTGTTTCAGAGTGACGGCGGGCCGGACGGGCCGGCCCGCATCGTCCTGCCTTCAGCGATCCCAGCCGAGGTCGCCGACCGTCGCGATGATCCCCTGCTCCACGTTCTCGAGCAGGCCGGTATCGGGGTTCCGGATGACCTCGCGGATGTAGACGTTCTGGATCACGGTCCGGGATTCGGGGTCCATCGTCACCGGCCCGCGCGGGCTTTCCCATTCGAGCCCGAGCGCGTGCTGCACGGCCGCGGGGCCGTCGCTTCCGGCGGCTTCGACCATCTCGTAGATCAGGTGGACCCCGTCATAGGCCCCGACGCTCGCCCAGTTCGCGATGGCATCGGGATGCAGTTCGCGAAGCGTCGCGAGGAACTCCGCATTGGCCTCGGAATCGTGCGCCTCGGAATAGTGGTAGGCGGTCATCAGCCCCAGCGCCGGATCGCCGAGCGCCTGGAGGTTGCTTTCCTCCGTCTCGGCGGTGCCGAGGAACATGATCCCGTCCTCGCGCAGACCGTTTTCGTTGTAGGTCCGCGTGAAGGTGTAGGTCGGCGGACCGCCCGGCAGGAACACGAACAGGCCGTCCGGCGACTGTTCGAGGACGCTCTGAAGGTAGGGCGTGAAGTCCGTGGTGCTGAGCGGCATGCGGATGCTGTCTAGGACCTCTCCGCCGAGCGCCTCGAAGGTCTCAACGAAGGCGTTCTCGGCGTCGATGCCCGGGCCGTAGTCGGTCACCGTGGTGACGACCGAGCGAACGCCCTGTTCGTAGGCCCATTCCGCCATCGGCGCGGAGACCTGCCAGAGCGTGTAGCTCGTCCGCAGGTAGAACTCGCTGTCGCGGTTGATGGCCGAGGTCGCGGCGTTGAAGATCACCGTCGGCGTCTGCGACTGTTCGATCAGCGGCGCCACGGCCAGAGCGTTCGGCGTGAAGGTGAAGCCGGCAAGGTAGTCGACCTCGTCCCGGATCAAGAGTTCCTGCGCGAGCGACCGCGCCAGATCGGGATCAACCCCGCCGACGTCGCGATAGATGAACTCGATCTCGTTGCCGCCGGCAGAGGTCCCGTGCTGCGCCTGGTAGGCCTCTATCGCCTGCTGGTACTGGGTGCCGTACTGCGCGAACGGACCCGAAAACGGGGCGATGACCCCGACCCTGATATCCTCCGCCACCGCGGCCTGCGCGACGACGATACCCAGCGCTAACGCCGGAGCAAACCTGCTGATTGCAGTCATTCCCGAACCTCCCTTCGGCAACCCCTCCCCGGGTCACCTGTTGATATGTCAACACTTCATGCGTAATCCCGCGGCCTCGGCGAGTCAAGTTTCAATCCCGTTATGCGGGGTGATGGGAGGGATAGGTATTTACCGCAGGTCAACCCGGCGCCCGCGATCACTCTCGCGCGGCTGCGATCAACGTTCTGAAATTCAACTTTTTGAACGCCTGAAGTGGCTGTGGTTGTCGCTGCATTGGCCTCGCGGCCGGAACAAGCGCGCATCCGTTGATTCCTCAACAAGAAGGCGCGCACCTCCAACCTCCCCTTGCGGTTCTCTTTCACGACCACGGTAACCGTCTCGTAGAGTGACGGGAAGCGCAGTGAGATTGCCTCAATCAGTACCGGACCGGAGCGCACCGCCGGTCATTCCGTCAGCCCCAGTTCGGCCATCGCGATCTTTCGCAGTTCGAATTTCTGGACCTTGCCGTTGGCCGTCATCGGGTAGGACGTGGCGGTCAGGATGTATTTCGGCATCTTGTGCCGCGCGAGCTCGGCTCGGCACGCCGCCTGGATCGCATCCGTCGAGATCGCCTTACCCGGCTTGGCGACGATCACCGCGCAGATCTCCTCTCCCATGTCCCGGTCCGGCACGCCCACGACCTGGGCATCCGATACGTCCGGGAGAGTGACGAGGAAGGCCTCGATCTCCGCGGGATAGATGTTCTCGCCGCCACGGATGATCATGTCCTTGATCCGGCCGACGATGCGCAGGTGCCCCGTTTCCGACAGGACCGCGAGATCGCCGGAATGGAACCAGCCGTCCGGCCCGAGCGACTCCGCCGTCTTGTCGGGCATGTCGTAGTAGCCCGCGGTCACGAGGTAGCCGCGGATCATGAGTTCGCCCGGCTCACCCACCGGCACGGTCTCGCCGGTTTCGGGATCGACCACCCGGATGCCGGTATGCGGAAGCGGCACGCCGGCGGTCGACAGCCGGAGCTCGTAGGGGTCGTCCGGCGAGGTCTGGGTGATGATCGGGCTGCATTCGGTCATTCCCATGATGATCATCGGCTCACCGCCCATCCGGTCCCGCACCTCGCGCATCAGTTCGGGCTGGATCGTCGTGCCACCGGTGAAGGCGATGCGGAGGGAGGACACATCGACCCGGCCCTCGGTGAGCGTGGGTTCCTCCAGCATCCGGACCAGCATGGTCGGGACGGCGTTGATGATCGTGCCCCGGTGCGCCCCGATCAGTTCGAGCATCCGCGCGGCATCGAAGGCCGACATGCCGACAAGGCAGCCGCCGACCGAGTGCATCCCGATCACGTTGCAGACGCAGCCCGCGGTGTGGAAGAACGGCATGGCGCTGACCATCACGTCCTCTTCCGTGAACCCCGCGCGCGTCGCCATGAGGCGGGCGTTGTTCACGATGCCCCGGTGCCGCAGCATCGCCCCCTTGGGCGAGCCCGTCGTGCCGCTGGTGTACTGGATCTGCGCGATGTCGCCCGCCGAAACCTTTGCGCAATTGGCCTCGAAGGCCGTCTCGTCGCACCGCTCCGAGAGTGCGGTGATGCCGTCCAAGGGTATCGCCCCGGCCATGCCGGACCCGGCGAACGTCCCGATGCGCCGGAGCGCGGGAAAGCGGGTGGCGTCCTCCCGCTGCCCGGTCGCAGTGCCGCGACCGGCGAGGTCGGGCATCAGGTCCGTCAGCGCGGCGGCGATGTCGAACCCCCGGTAGCCGTCGACGGTGATGAGCGCGGTCACGTCGCCCTGGTCGAGCAGGTAGGCGAGTTCCCGTTCGTGATAGCCGGGGTTTACCGTGACCATGACTGCGCCGAGCCGCGCGAGTGCGTATTCGATCAGCACCCATTCCGGGCAGTTCGGGGACAGCACGGCGACCCGGTCGCCGAAACCGACGTCCCAGGCGTGGAGCCCGCGCGCCAGCCGGTCCGCGCGCGCCTTGAGGTCCGCGTAGGTCCAGCGAACCGAGAATTCGTCGAAGACCAGGGCGGGCCTGTCGGCGAACGTCGCCGCCTGCTCGTCCAGCAATTGCGCCAGCGTGATCTCGCGGAGTCCGGGCCCCTCCGACTCCGGCTCCCACAACGACAGTCCGTCTGCCCGCAAAGCCATCGCGCCCTCCCTGACCCGCCCAGCTTGACAAGAGTGATGCCAGAAGGTCGTTTTACATTCAACGAATAGTTTCTTGGCAGTCGCAGCATGCCTAGCATTTAGCGTCTATTTCACCGGCAAATCCGGCCCCTAACCGAGACGTTTCGTTGGATTTCAAACGGTCTCCGAGCCAAGCCAATCCGTCCCGCTCGGTTTGCACGTTAAAGTGCGCCGACCGCGTCTAGGCTGGCTCCCCCACCCGGTAGCTCGTGCGCGCGCTGGTCGAGAGCGGCCAACCGGTGACGGTGCCGCGAAGGGTCATCTGGACGTGGGGTTCGACCGTGGGCCGGGACGATCCGCCGTCGGGTTCGCCCCAGAGAAGCTCCAGTTCGGTGCCTTCCGCGGCATGTTCCGCGTCGACGCAGGCAAGCGCCGCCCAGGTCCGGTCTGGGGCGATGAAGTTCAGGTAGCTCGACACGCCGACCGGCCTGCCATCGCGGGTCCGCACGCTGTCGAACGGGTACGCCGCGTAGTGCGCGGACGGCTCCTCCATCGCCTTGCCCTTTGGCCCCTGCCCCATCTGGCTGCGATAGACAGCCGCCGCGTCGTCGGCATCGATGATGAGCGAGACCTTCCGGCGGTGCGGCCGGTCGGCCATGTTCTCCAGTGCCGCGCGGCCGATGAAATCGTGGTCGAACCGGATCAGCCGGCCGTAGTCGAGATCCCAGGGCGTGAAGTAGTAGTCCTCGATCCGGTCGCTCACGAAACTGCCGCCGAGGGAGGCCATCCCGTCATAGCTGAGCGCCGGCAGCCATTCCCGGTAGGGACGCATGGCCTCGTCGGAGTAGATCGCCGGGAACACGCAGCCCCACCATCCGCTCTCCACCGTGGCCGATCCGTAGGCTCGCGCCCCGACCTGGCGCATTCCGTAGGCCTTGCCGGTCTCCAGCAGCAGGTCCTTGACCTCCTGGTAGTGCTCGACCGGCCCCCAGAATTCGAGCCCCGGGGCACCGCCCATCCCGTGCTGCAACGTCCGGTAGCTGCGGCCCCCGACGGAAATCCGGCCCATCCGGAAGAAGCCCGAGGCATCCATGCGGCCGCCGTTCAGCTGTTCCAGCATGTCCCAGGCGCAGGGGCCCTGCACCTCGAAGCGGAAGGTCTTCTTCGGCCTGTCGCTGTCGAGCTTGCGTTCGTCGCGGTCGCACCGCACATCGAAGCCGGAGATCGAGGCGTTGAACTCGATCCAGCTTGCCACCGTCGGGCGGCCGATGACGTTCACCAGCCCGTCGCCGAGGCCCATGAGGATCATGTCGCCGATGATGTACCCGTTCGGCGCGCAGCACACTAGCTGCTTGGCCTTGCCGTCGCCGAACCCGGTGAAGCCGTTGATCGCGAGGCTGGCGATGAACGGGATCGTGTCGGGGCCTTCGACATAGAGGTCCGTCATGTGAAACGACTGGTCCATGAGCGCGACGCCTTCGCGCCACGCCCTCTGCTCCTCCCGCCAGTTCGAGAATTCCGCCGGGATGGGAAACTGGTAGGGGCCCATCTGCGACGCGCGGAGCATCTCGATGGGGGACGCGAATTGATCGAGTTTCCGTTGCAGCGTCGTCATGACCGACCTCCCTCTCCCTGCCCGCCCGTCGTTGCCTTGCCCGAGCGGCACTTTCAGCTTTCGTGATCGTTGCCGGAAACACCAGCCCGCACCGGGTGAGTCCCCGTTGGGCTCACCGGCGCGGGGCTGCCCGTTGCCCCTATTCGGCCGCCACCGGACGAACGGCACCCACCCCGTGCGACTTCGCGCGGTCCACGCGGCGGCGGACGAGATCGGCGAGGGCGATACCGATGAGACCGGCGGTCCAGCTCGGGATCGCGAGGGTCAGGCCCTCCATGTCCTTCACCAACAGGTCGATCAGCATCATCTCGGCGCGGAAGATCCAGTACGCGCCCCAGATCGCGCCGACGTAGCGCCACATCCAGACCCGATGCCGTTCGCTGTCGCCCCTCCGGATCGCGACCACCCCGATCCCCACGGGCACCAGCGCGGTCAGGGCCAGGAAATAGAGCCCGAACGTCGTCCAGAGGTGCCCGTAGGCCTGCACCTCGACAAGCTCGGAGGTCAGCAGCCCCGCACAGGTCAGGCTGACGACGACGGCCACCACCGAAACCCGCCCGATCATGGCGTGTCCGGCATGCGTGCCACCGGGCCGAAAGACCTGGATCGTCGCCGTGACCAGGGCGATGGTGTTGAAGATGATGTGACCGTAGAGCAGCGCCACGCGCCCGCCCGGTCCGCCGACGAAACGGTCGTAGAACGCGACCGCCCAGGACGGGTGGGTCTCGTAGCCCGTCAGAACCGTGCAGGCGTTGTCCACGCACGGCACCAGCGCGGCGGCATCGTCACCGGCACCGATGTGGCTGACGACATCGAAGATCCCGGTGAAGAACATGATCCCGCCCGCCATTCCCTCGACAACGTAGCGACCATTGAGGATGAGCGCGAAGATGGCGCCGTAGGCGAAGAACGGTATCCAGTTCCGGCTCCGGATGCTCCAGACGAACAGGGGAACCCAAAGCACCAGTGCTGCATAGAACAGAAACACGCCAGTGTTCACGGCGACTCTCCTCCCAGAAAGTTTCAGTCCGAACCCACGCTGCCTCCTCCTCAAGACGCGGTGCGGGACGTCGCGCAAGGCCTTCGATCCCCGTTCTGCCCCCCCCGAAACCGAAGTCGTTCTGAAAGGACAGCACGGTTTGCGCTGAAGGAAGCTTCGGGCCGGCGAGTTGCAGAGTCAACTTTTTTCATGTAGCCCCGCTTTCGCAACAACAAGCTGCACGCGGCCTATGGTTGACAAAGCAACTCACTCGAGCTCCGTCGATTGGTTGCGCGGCCTCGGCCCCAAACCGTTGAACAACCGCCGCAAACCGGCCCTGCGTCCCCGACCGGGACCCGGCGGAGCCGAAGACGACATGCCCCGCCGCCGACGCCAGGCCGGGGACAGGTCACCGTCGCCGAGATCGCGTTGTCGCGTATCGGCTTTGTGACGGCACCTGACATGTCCTACGAAGGGACCGGAGGAGGTCGCGGCCCGTGCCGCGGAACCAGGAGGGACAAACTGCCATGTCCGATGCGCCGGTCTTCGAGATAGATCCGAAGGTCTTTCACGCCGACCCCTACCCCGATCTCGCCCGAATGCGGTCCGAAGCCCCGATCGCCCGGGTGCCCCAGCTCGGCGCCACGCTCTTCACCCGCCACGAGACCATCTTCCGCGAGGAGAAGCGGATCGAGACCTTCTCGTCCGTTCAGCCGGGCGGGCTGATGACCGTGATGATGGGCGAGAACATGATGCGGAAGGATGGCGAGGCCCATTCCAGCGAGCGGAAGGCCACGTTCCGTGCGTTTTCGCCCCGTACCGTCCGCGAGCTCTGGGTCGCACGCTTTGCGAAGAAGACCGAGGAGATCCTCGACCGGCTGGAGCCGCAGGGCGGATGCGATCTCGTCGCGGACTACGCGATGGCCATGTCCGGCGAGGCCCTGATCGCGATCACCGGGCTTGAGAGCATGACATGGCGGGAGATGGATCGGGTCAGCCAGGGCATGATCGACGGGATCGCCAACTACCACGGCGACCCGGAGGTCGAGGCGCGCTGCCGTGACTGCACGGCCTCCATCGATGCCCATATCGACGAGATGGTGCCGGTCTACAGGAAGACGCCGAACGCGTCGCTGCTTTCCGTCCAGCTGGAGGCCGGTCTGCCAATGGAGTCGGTCCGGGCCAACGTGAAGCTCGCGATCTCCGGCGGGCAGAACGAGCCGCGCGACGCCATCGCCGGCGCGGCGTGGGCGCTGCTGACGCACCCGGACCAGCTTCGGATGGTGCAGGACGGAGACGTGACATGGCAGCAGGTCTTCGCGGAATACGCCCGGTGGAACTCTCCGATCGGGATGGCGCCCCGGCAGGTGGCCCGGAGGGATACCGTCGACGGCGTCACCTTCGAACCGGGCGAGCGCGTCTTCCTGATGTTCGGTTCCGGCAACCGCGATGAAGCCATCTGGAGGGACCCGGACAGGTTCGATCTCACCCGTGACTGCTCGCGCTCCATCGCTTTCGGCGCCGGCCCTCACTTCTGCGCCGGGGCCGCGGCGAGCCGTGCCATGATCGCCGATGTCGCCCTGCCGATGCTGTTCGCCCGGTTTCCCGACCTGCGGCTGGCGGGCGAAGTGCCGTTCGCCGGTTGGGCATTCCGGGGTCCGCTCCGGATGCCGGTCGAATGGAGCGGCAGCGAAGCCCGGACCTAGGGGTGGCGGCTCCGGAAAGGAAACGTGTGTTGGCCGGTCTTCGAGAAAGGCGTGCCGCCACCCATTGAACGCGGACCAGCGAGCTTGTCCCGCATAACCTTCTAATACAACGGAAAAATCCGGCCACAGCAGGATGGGGAGACCGCTTTCGCGGGGAAAGTGGCGGAGGTGGCGCGACCGGGGTCGAACGTTCTCCGTCTCGTAAATATCTGTAACCACTGCGCCAGCGGCTCGACCCTTACGAAGTCCCGCAGCCAAAAGTTCAGTGTAACCGAGCGTCATCAGCAGTCACCAGGACCCGATGTGGGCCTCGTCACTTGAGCAGTTCGAACTCCAAACGAAGACCTGGAACCGGCCAACGGGTATGCACAAGTGTCCCGCGCCCTGCCCCGGTTATCCATGCATCGGTCATGTCGCTGCCGCCAAAACAGATGTTTGTGACATACCTCTCGCCCGGCACGTCGACAAACTCGACGCCCGTGCCGAGGGGATCGATCACGCTGATCCCACCGCTAACGAGCGTTGCGACGCAGATCCGGCCATCTTCCAGAACGGCCAGGCTATCCATGAGCTGATAGTCGGGCAGGGTCGCCAGCAGGCGCCCTGGTGCTGGCCCGACGGGTTCCTGGATCACACCCGGAGCAATGACAGTGAATGCCCAAAGTCTGCCGGTCCTGGTCTCGGCAACATAGAGTTCGTCGCCGGTCCCGGACAGACCAATGCCGTTTGGAGTGAACATTCCGTCAAGTATCCGGGTGATGCGGGAGCCATCTGCCCGCGCATAGTAGATCGCGCCGAGCTCGACGAAATCTTCCGTGCGTTTGCCCAAGTCGGTGAACCAGAATCCACCGAACCTGTCGAAGACGAGGTCGTTGGGCCGACTGAGGGCGCGACCGTTGCATTCAGTATACAGCGTCTCGATTGCTCCGCTGTCGAGGTCGACCCGCTGGATCGAACCACCCGAATAGTCGTCAGCGAGGCCGACGACACGGTTATAGCCGTCATCACTCGGCTGAAACCGGGACCCACCGTTGTTGCAGACATAGACTCTGCGATCGGGCCCAATCGCCGCGCCGTTCGGGCCGCCCCCGAGAGCCGCGACCACCTCGGTCCGCCCGTCAGGCCACACGCGGGTAAGCGTCCGGCGCTCGATTTCGACCAGCAGGATCGAGCCGTCGTGCATCCAGATGGGACCCTCCGGAAAACCGAGGCCCTCGGCTACGACGTCGAATTCCATGCCGATCTCCACTACTCGATTGGTTTGGGGACAAATGTGCTGTCGCCGGTCAGCAGCTCGACGATCCCGGCGCGGCGATCATTATGTCGAGCGAACGTTGCTTCCATCTGATCGAGATCCGGCCGCACGACCGCCGACCGTCCGTCCTTGGGTTCATATCCGATCATCTTCTTCGTGGTTTCGATATCCCAGCGCATGCCCGGATTGTCCGACATCAGGTTGACCACCGCCGGCCGATCCAGCGGCGCCACGAGGGCCCGCTCTATCCCGTGACAGAAATCCACCTGGCTGAGCCACATCTCCTGACTCCAGCGTCGACATTCGGCCAGCCGCGCTTCGGTGTCATCGAAGCCCACCACGACCATGCCGATGCGCAGGGCGATGAACTCGAAGACCCCCAGTTCGCCAAAGGCCAGGCCTGCGCGTTCGATGGCAAGCTTGGCCATGCCATACGGGTTGATCGGATATGGTGGCAGTTCGGTCGAAATGCTCCCCTCGCCGAAACGATAGCCTGCCATGACCCAGTTCGAACTCAGGAACACGAAACGACGCACCTTCATCCGTTCCGCCGTGATCATGAGACGCAGGCTCATGTCCAGGTTCTGCGACCGGGCCTCCGCCCAGGTTGTTCCCGGTCCGCGATGGCCGGCGCAGTGCAGGATGGCGTCGGTATCAGAAAGCAGGTGCTTCCAGTTCTTCGCGTCACCCGACAGATCGGGCAGGCTTGTAGCCCGGGATCCAGTCCTCACCCAGCCCCTTCAGCACGGCGCTGATGTTCTGGTGCTTGAACTCGACCGATCCCTCGGAGCGACCGTTCAACAGCGGCAGAAGCCCGCGCCGGTGCTCGGCCTTGTTGTAGGGGCGACCAGAGACGTCGTCGGCCAGCATCGCGAAGTAATCCGCGACGATCAGGTCGTTCTCTTGATCGGTCCAAGCCCCATTTGACATCGCGCCAGGCTAGGGGCGGAAACTGCGTTTGTCATCAGAGACTTCGCGCAAAACTCCCAAGACATAACAACGACCACGCCGCCCGTGTCGCGCCTTCGTCTGTTTTGAGACAAGCCGGAACCAGCGAAACACGGGGCGCAATGCCATCCCTTCGGTTCCTTGAAATGTCTGGGGATTTTTTACCCGTCTCTCCGCGAGCGAAGGGCGGGTGGAAAGAGATGGTGGGCGTTCGGAGACCGATCTCGCGCGGCTCGCCGGTCTCCGAAGGGCGGATGGTCCCTGCAAACCCCTTTGGCACATAAAGAAAAAGGCCCCGCGAGGGACCTGTTTTCGGGTTTGCAATGTGCAAGTGGCGGAGGGAGTGAGTCATCGAAAATCTCGGCTCAGCGTTCCGCAGGCAGGATCTGGTAGAGCAGCACTAGTACCCTCGTCACGGCGCGATTGTTAATCGTTTTCTCTCGCCTACTGCCGTGCGTATCTCCCTCGGAAGAGCGTGCTGACCACCTCACGGCAAGTCCGTCGACGGACTCGCCTGAACGCGCACAATCGCGCAACTAACTGACTTGCCTCGCATTTTCTTTCACGCCTTCGTTTGGGCGCAACCACGTCGAGTTGCTCAAGCTGGAGGACAACATGAAACGGAACTGCATGACCCAGAAGGAACTTGCCGACCGCTGGACCATCTCGCACCGCACCCTGGAGCGGTGGCGGTGGGCTGGCGAAGGCCCGGCCTACATGAAACTCGGCGGACGCGTCGTGTACCGCGTCTGCGACATCGAAGCGTTCGAGCAAGAGGTCATTCACTCCACGGCTGAACAGCAGATCATCGCGTCCTGACGCCATTGCCGAACCTCCCGCCGCAAGTCACGCGCCAACGCTCTGATTTGCGAGGCATTTCGATTGCGCCACCTTCCCGGCTCGGCTAGCCTCGGCTCAAGCCCAGTAAATGGGCGCGCATAGTTATCGTGCGTATCGCCCGAGCCGGGAGAGCGTGATGGAAGACGATAGGTCGGAACTTCGCTGGGGCGTCGAGCAACGCCTTGAGTTCATAGAGTTCCGCCTGTTCTGGGAGGGACATGTGAACCGCAGCGATCTCATGGACCAGTTCGGGGTCTCGGTGAACCAAGCGTCCACCGACCTGAACCGCTACATCGGTTTCGCACCGGACAACATGGTCTACGACAAGAGCGCGCGGACCTACGTCCGCGGCTCCGAGTTCAAGCCACAGTTTCTCGAACCCGATGCCAGCCGCTACCTCGCGCAACTGCGATCGGTGGCAGACGGGATCCTCGACCGCGAGGATGCATGGATCGCCAACCTCCCGCCCTACGCGGCCACGCCGACGCCGGTTCGTGGGGTCAATCCGGCGACGCTTCGTTCCATCGTCGGCGCCATCCGCCGGTCCGAGGCGATTGAGGTGAGGTATCAGTCCCTGTCTAACCCCGAGCCTCGCTGGCGCTGGATCGCCCCCCATGCCATCGCATTCGACGGGTTCCGCTGGCATACGCGGGCGTTCTGCCTGACCGATGACTACTTCAAGGACTTCCTTCTCTCACGGATCCTCGACATCCGAGGATCGCGCGAGAACGAAATTCCGGCCGACGAAGATCGCGACTGGCATTCGGAGGTCACGCTGGAAGTCGGCCCCCACCCCGAGCTCTCGGCAACACAGGCCAAGGTTGTCGCACTGGACTACGGCATGCGAGGTGGCAAGGCAAAGATCAAAGTGCGCCGAGCGCTCCTCTACTACGCCCTGAAGCGCTTGGGACTGGATACTGCTCCCGAGGCGCGGGCGCCACAAGATCAACAGATTATCCTCATAAATCGCAATGAGATCATCAGCTGCATGCGGGCCCGCGGGGCGCAGGAGGCCACGCCATGAAAGGGCCGTTCCAGAATCGTGAGATCGTTGGCCGCAGGCCGACAAATTCATTCGAGGAGTGCGTTATTGGGTAAGCAAGCCGCATTCAAAACGAACCCGGTCAGCCTCGAAGAACTTCTGCGCCAGTGCGGAAACGGCAAGATCCAGCTGCCCGACTTCCAGCGTAGTTGGGTCTGGGACGAGGAGCGCATCAAAGGTCTGATCGCCTCGATCTCGCAGGCCTTTCCGGTCGGCGCATTGATGACGCTAGAAGTGAAGCCTGGTGCGGCTGATACCTTTGCACGGCGACCGATCCAGGGGGCAGATGCCGCCGTGGGCAACGACGCACCGGATCAGCTCTTGCTGGATGGCCAGCAGCGCATGACTTCTCTTTACCAGACCTGTCTGCGCCGCGAGGTGGTGCACACGGTGACACCGCGTCTCAAGCTCGTGAAGCGCTGGTTCTACATCGACATGCGCAAATCGATGGACCCTTCCGAGGACCGGGAGAACGCAATTGTCTCCGTCCCAGAGGATCGGCGGATCAAATCCGACTTCGACCGCAAGGTTGAATTAGACCTTGCGACTGCGGAGCTCGAATACGAAAACCTGATGTTCCCGCTCAACCAGGTATTCGACTCGATGAACTGGATGATGGGATTCTGGACCTACTGGACCCAAAAGGGCGAGTTGGAAAAGACCGAGTTCTTCAAGGCGTTCAACGAAAGCGTTCTTCAGAACTTCAAATCTTACCAGCTGCCCGTGATCGCACTGAGCCCCGACACCTCGCACGAGGCCGTCTGTCTGGTCTTCGAGAAGGTGAACACTGGAGGCAAGCCACTCGACGCGTTCGAACTGGTGACAGCAATGTACGCGGCCCGCGGCCATCGCTTGCGCGACGACTGGCTCGGCGCTGACGGTAAGCCGGGACTGCAGACCAGGCTCCAACTCTACGGCCGCGCAGCTGAGCAGAAGTTCGGGGTCCTCGAGAAAGTCGCCGCGACCGACGTGCTTCAAGCCATTGCGCTTCTACACGGCGTCGAAAAGCGCGCGGATGAAATCGCTGCCGGTCGCAAGGAGTCAGAGTTGTCAGCCGTCCGCGCCACGCGCCAGTCGCTGCTCGATCTGCCACTCGAAGCCTACCTAAAACATCGCGGCGCGGTCGAGGAAGGGTTCAAGACGGCGGCACGTTTCCTCCGCCAGAACCACATCTACCGTGTGCTCGACCTGCCCTATCAGGGACAACTTGTCCCCTTCGCCGCGATCCTCGCGATGATCGGACCCAAGTTCGATCACGCGGCAGTGCGCGACCAACTCGCCCGCTGGTTCTGGTGCGGAATCTTCGGCGAACTCTACGGCTCGGCCATCGAGTCCCGGTTTGCCAAGGATGTACTGGAGGTTCCTGCTTGGCTCGACGGCGGACCAGAACCGAGCACGATTACCGATGGGCGCTTCCGCCCAGAGAGGTTGCGCACCCTCCGCACGCGTCTCTCGGCCGCCTACAAGGGCATCCACGCCCTGTTGATGGCCGAAGGCGCGCGGGATCTCCGCTCGGGCCAGCACTTCAAGGACACGGTGTTCTTCGACGAATATGTCGATATCCACCACATCTTCCCGCAAGACTGGTGCAAGAAACAGAAGATCGAGCCTAAGGTCTTCGACACCGTCATCAACAAGACCCCGCTCAGCTACAAGACCAACCGCATCCTCGGGGGCGTAGCGCCATCGGTATATCTGGAGCGGCTCGAGACGGGCGGGAAGGACACGCCACCCATCTCTCGCGACGCACTCGACGAATACCTGGCTTCGCACGCCATGGATCCCGCCCTCCTGCGCGCCGATGATTTCGCGGGCTTTATGGCGGATCGGGAATCCCGGCTGCTCGCCATGATCTCGCGCGCCACCGGCCACGCCATTACCCGCGCCGATGCCACACCCGAGGATGGCGAAGACCTTCCGCAGGATGACGAGGGTTTCGACTTGCCAGATCCCGATGCAGAGGAGGCCGCCTGAATGGATGCCATTCACAAGCGTCCCTTCCTTCGCGACCATCGGCTCGAAACCCGGCTGCCGCGAAAGTTCTGCGAGGTTGCCTCGTGACCAAGCTCGAAGACATCAGGAATGGAGCGTCGATTGCTGGCGTGGTCCCGAACCAAACCGTCGAAGCAGTTTCGATCGAATGGATCGGCGATCAGGCGATCAACCTCGTGTATCGGGTGCCCGGCGGGAGCGTTTCGGAGACCACCCTATATCGTGATGACGAGCACCGTCTCTCGGTGGAGCAGCGAGGTCGAGCTTGGTCCTTCGATGCAGACGGAAGTCTCCTGCGGCTGGTCACCGAAGCGAACCGGATCAAGCTCGCACACTATTTTGATCCGTATCTGGCTATCCACACGAGCCTCGTCGACCCGCTTCCGCATCAGATCACGGCCGTCTACGGCGAAATGCTGCCGCGGCAGCCGCTTCGCTTCCTGCTTGCCGACGATCCGGGAGCCGGCAAGACCATCATGGCGGGCCTCCTGATCAAGGAGCTGATCGCGCGTAGCGATCTCGAACGCTGTCTTGTCGTCGCACCCGGCAGCCTCGTCGAGCAATGGCAGGACGAGCTGGGAGAGAAGTTCTCGCTCGAGTTCGACATTCTTTCCCGCGACATGATCGAGACCTCGCGTTCGGGCAACGTCTTCAATGACCGCAACCGGCTGATCGCTCGCCTCGATGTTCTCGCGCGGAACGAAGATCTCCAGCAGAAGCTCGCGTCCTCCACGGAATGGGACCTGATAATCTGTGACGAAGCTCACCGTATGTCGGCGAGCTACTTCGGCGGAGATGTCAAATACACGAAGCGCTACCAGCTGGGACAACAGCTTGGCCAGGTCTGCCGGCATCTGCTGCTGATGTCCGCCACGCCGCACAATGGCAAAGAGGAGGACTTTCAGCTCTTCATGGCGCTGCTCGACGGCGACCGCTTCGAGGGCCGTTTCCGTGACGGCGTCCACTATGCGGACAGCGCCGACATGATGCGCCGCCTGACGAAGGAAGAACTGCTGAAGTTCGATGGTAGACCGCTGTTCCCTGAGCGTCGGGCCTACACGGTCAAGTACGATCTTTCTCCCGAGGAGGCTGCGCTCTACAGCGCTGTCACCGAGTACGTTCGAACCGAAATGAACCGGGTCCAGCGGTTCGCCGAGCAAGACGGCAAGAAGCGCAACAATGTCGGCTTCGCACTCCAGATTCTTCAGCGTCGTCTCGCATCATCCCCTGCCGCGATCTACCAGTCCCTGAAACGCCGACGGGAACGGCTCGAGGCGGAACTCGCCGAAGCCAGGCTCGCGCGCAAGGGTGGACGCGCTGCTTTCGGCCAGCCGGACGTCTCGGACGAGATGCTCAAGAACATTGATGAGTATGGGCAGGATGAAGTCGACGAGATTGAAGACCTGATCTCAACCGGTGCCACGACGGCCGAAACCGTCGAGCAGCTCGAAATCGAGGTCCAGACCCTCAAGGGGCTGGAGATCATGGCGCTCGACGTTCTGCGCTCGGGCAAGGACACCAAGTGGACCCAGCTCGACCGTATTCTCGACGATGAACTCATGATCGACAGCGACGGAAACCGCCGAAAGCTGATCATCTTCACCGAGCCCAAGGACACATTGCACTACCTGCTGGAGAAGATCCGTGCCCGGCTCGGGAAACCGGACGCCGTCGAGGTCATCCATGGCGGCGTCACGCGGGAGGAGCGTCGCAAGGTCGTCGAGCGTTTCATGCAGGATCGGGACATGCTGGTCCTGATCGCGAACGATGCTGCAGGCGAAGGCGTGAACCTTCAGCGCGGCCATCTGATGGTCAACTACGACCTGCCGTGGAACCCCAACAAGATCGAGCAGCGGTTCGGGCGGATTCACCGGATTGGCCAGACTGAGGTATGCCATCTCTGGAACCTCGTCGCTGCCGACACCCGTGAAGGCGAGGTGTACGCGCGACTTCTTGAGAAGCTCGAAGCGGCTCGGGAGGCCTTGGGCGGCCGCGTCTACGACGTGCTGGGTGAACTGTTCGAGGGAACGGCGCTGCGCGATCTGCTCGTGCAGGCTATCCAGTATGGCGAGCAGGAAGACGTGAAGGCCAAGCTGTTCCAGGCGGTCGATGGCGCTGTCGACCAGCAGCATCTCCTGGATCTGCTTCAGCGCCGACAGCTGACCAACGACACGATGCCTGCGACCCGCGTGCATGAGTTGCGGATCGAGATGGAACGGGCCGAGGCGCAACGTCTCCAGCCCCATCACATCCAGAGCTTCTTCGTCGAGGCGTTCAAGCACCTCGGCGGCCAGATCAAGCGCCGCGAGGAAGGGCGTTGGGAAATCACGCACGTCCCGCTCAGCATCCGCGAGCGCGATCGCCAGATCGGCAGCGGCGCACCGATCCAGAAGAAGTACGAGCGCATCTGCTTCGAGAAGAGCAAGATCAACCAGCAGCCTGTCGCGGCCTTCGTCTGTCCGGGCCACCCGCTGCTCGAGGCTGTGATCAGCCTCGTGCGTGAACAGTACGACCACCTCATGAAACGCGGGGCGATCCTGGTCGATGACACCGATCCGGGCGAGGAGATTGCTGCGCTGTTCCTGCTCGAGCACAGCGTTCAGGACGGTCGCCCCACGGCGACGGGCAAGCCTCACATCGTCTCAGAGCGCTTGCAGTTCGCTGCGATCGACCGGAACGGCGCCGCGACCAATGCCGGCATCGCACCCCACCTGAACCTTCGCCCGGCGCGCCCCGAAGAGATTGCGCGCGTCGAGGATCTGCTGCAGGCTGACTGGCTGCGCACCGAGCTCGAAAAGACCGCCGTCCGTTTCGCCACGGTCGAGCTCGCCCAGAAGCACGTCGCGGAGGTCAAGGCACGCCGCATTCCCGAGATCGACAAGGTCGAGCAGGAGGTGAAGGCGCGCCTCAAGAAGGAGATCAACTACTGGGACGCGCGCGCCTTCGAGCTGAAGGAGGAAGAGCGCGCCGGAAAGAAGACGCGACTCAACTGGCAGAACGCCCAGCGTCGGGCCGAAGAGCTGGCGGAGCGTCTGAAGCGCCGGCTGGAGGCGCTTGATCAGGAGCGCTTCATATCCGCCCAGCCGCCCCGCGTGCGCGGCGGCATGGTCGTCATCCCGCGCGGCCTTTTGATTGCGCGCGCGCCGGCCGATGAGCTCGCCGAAACCGCGAACGGCTTCTCCGAGGATCCCGTCGCCCGCCGCAAGATCGAGATCGCGGCGATGGAAGCGGTCATGGCCGTTGAGCGCACGCTCGGGAACACGCCCACCGACGTCTCCGCCCAGAAGGTCGGATACGACATCGCCTCCTACGACCCCAAGGCTGACCATCTGCGCTTCATCGAGGTCAAGGGCCGCATCGACGGCGCCGATACGGTTATGATCACCCGGCAGGAAGTGATCACCTCGCTCCACGAGCCTGACAAGTTCATCCTGGCCGTCGTCCAGGTCGAGAACGGCTTCGCCCGCGAGCCGCGCTATGTCCGCGGCGCACTCGACACGCGCGAGCCGCCGTTCGAGCACAACGCGATTCAGTTCAGCATCAAGAGCCTGCTCGAGCGGGCGGAGGTTCCGCGATGAAGGATTTCGCCATTCTCGCCCCCGTTCCTCTGCGCCACCTCGAAACCGGACAAACAATCGCGGAAGAAAAAGGCTTCGTGGCATTTGGCTCCCGCAAGTGGGAACTGTTCCGCGATATCGATGAGCGCAGGGGCAGTGACCCTGTGCCCGTCGTCATCTACCCCTCGCACGAAGATGATCCCGCCAAGGTCTCCGCCATGGTTTCATGGATCGGCTGGTACATCGGAAGCGAGGAAGCTCACAACGGACGGCATTCCCTCGGCATGGAGCATCGCCCGCCTTCGACGGAAGCGAACCCATCCGACAACAAGGGCCATTGGGCCGTCTTCTGGCACGTCCGGCAGCTCGTCCCGCTGGCGGCCTCCGACCGTTTTCCGATCTCGAAATTGCCGACCATCAAGGGCGGCTGGCGAAAGAACGCCCCGCCGCGCGGGCCCGAACTTGTTCCCGTGCCCACGTTCATCGAATTCCCGGAGTAAGCCGTGTCCCAGACCTACAAGAAGAAACTCATCGAAGTCGCCATTCCGCTCGAGGCCATCAATGCCGCCTCGGCGCGGGAGAAGTCGATCCGGCACGGGCATCCTTCAACCCTGCACCTCTGGTGGGCGCGGCGGCCGCTCGCGGCCTGTCGGGCGGTGCTGTTCGCGCAGCTGGTGGACGATCCCTCGTCCTGCGTCGATGAGCTGATGGCCGATCCGAAGCTGCGCGCGCGGGCGGAGGCGGAGCTGCCCGGGCGAGTGGCGGCATGGGAGAAGAGCAAGGCGTCGGCGCAGGGGGCGGCGGCGAATGCGCCGGAGCCCACGCTGGAGGATGTGGCGGTCGAGATCGAGCGCAAACGGCTCTTCGCCATCATCGAGGACCTGGTGAGGTGGGAGAACTCGACCAACGAGGAGGTGCTGGAACGCGCGCGGGCCGAAATCCGGCGCAGCTGCGGCGGCGTGCTGCCCCCGGTCTATGACCCGTTCTCGGGCGGCGGGTCGATCCCGCTCGAGGCGCAGCGGCTGGGCCTGCCCGCCTATGGGTCCGACCTGAACCCGGTGGCGGTGATGATCGGCAAGGCGATGATCGAGATCCCGCCGAAATTTAAGGACATGCCCCCCATCCACCCAGGCATCAAGGATCGGTCGTTCTACCGCAACGCCGAGGGGCTGGCCGAGGACGTGAAATACTACGGCGAATGGATGCGCGAGAAGGCCTGGGAGCGCATCGGGCATCTCTACCCGCAGGTGGACCTGCCGAAGGCGTACGGCGGAGGCAAGGGCACTGTCATCGCCTGGTTCTGGGCACGAACAGTGCCGAGCCCGGACCCCGCGTTTTCAGATGTGCAAGTCCCGTTGGTTTCGAGTTTCCTGCTTAGTTCAAAAAAAGGAAAAGAGGTATGGCTCGAACCGATCATTGATCGCCAAGCCAAGACTATTGAGTACCGCATACGAAAAGGTGGAACCAAAGCCGAGTTGGCCACTGCGGCCGCAGGAACAACTGCCGGTAAACGGCAGGCGTTCCGTTGCATCATGTCGGATGCAGCCTTGCCATACGATCACATTCGCAAGGCAGGAAAATCGGGCAAGATGGGGCAGACACTGATCGCTATTGCTGCCGAAGGGAAAAAGGGGCGAGTTTATGTTGAGCCTACGGCTGAACACTTCGCCATCTCTCGTTCCACGGAGCCTGATTGGAAGCCGGACACGCCGCTTCCGGACAATCCCCGAGATTTTAAGACTCCGAACTATGGGCTAATCACCTTCGGCGACCTTTTCACAGACCGCCAGTTGGTTGCGCTCAACGCCTTTAGTGACTTGGTGGCAGAGGCTCGGACACAGATTGAAAAGGACGCACAATCGGCAGGCATCGCAGGCGACGGGAAAGTACTCAGAGACAACGGGCGAGGTGCGCGCGCGTATGCTGAAGCCGTTAGCATTTACCTTGCTTTCGCCGCCGACCGTGCGGCTGACGCTTGGAGCGCGCAAGTCGGCTGGCGAAACTCAGTAGAAGCGTCTCGAAGTACTTTCGCGCGCCAAGCGCTCCCGATGCTCTGGGACTTTGTGGAACTTAACCCGTTCAGCAGCAGCAACGGGAATTGGACCGATGCCTCAATTGAATGGGTCCATAAGTCCCTTGGAGCATTTTCGCCTTCCAGTGATGGTAGTGTCGTTCAAGGTGATGCACAGACAGTTGAGTATCCTGGGCTTGCGGTCGTTTCGACAGACCCGCCATATTACGACAACATCGGATATGCCGAGCTTTCGGACTACTTTTTTGTCTGGCTGAGACGTCACGCCCGAGAAGTCTACCCGGATCTGACGGCTACTCTGTCGGTACCCAAGGCTGAAGAGCTTGTGGCAACGCCATACAGGCACGGCGGGAAAGATGCGGCCGAAACGTTCTTCCTTTCGGGAATGAAAGACGCAGTGTCCAACATGGCTCGGCAGAGTGATCCAAAGTATCCTACGGCGATTTACTATGCCTTTAAGCAGAGTGAAGTCGACGACGAAGGTGTGATTTCAACGGGTTGGGCAACCTTCATACAAGCGGTTATCGATTCCGGATATGAAATCAATGCCACTTGGCCTATGCGAACCGAAAAACCCGGCAGGATGATTTCCATTGGAAACAACGCTCTGGCCAACTCAGTGGTCTTGTCGTGCCGGGTGAAGACGCCTGCCGCCGAAACCATCACCCGCGCGGAGTTCATCCGCGCGCTGAAACGCGAACTGCCCCCGGCCATCGCCGAGCTTCAGGCCGCGAACATCGCCCCGGCCGACATGCCGCAATCGGCCATCGGCCCCGGCATGGGCGTCTTCTCGCGCTGCAAGGCGGTGCTCGAGGCCGACGACAGCGCGATGACGGTCAAGACCGCGCTGCAGCTGATCAATGCCGAGCTCGACGAATATCTTGGCGGCATCCAGGGCGAGTTCGACGCCGACACCCGCTTCGCCATCACATGGTTCGAACAGAACGGCATGGGCAAGGGCGACTATGGTGTGGCCGACAACCTCGCCCGCGCCCGCGGCATCTCGGTCGACAGCGCCAAGCACGCCGGGATCGTCGAAAGTGCTGCCGGCAAGGTGCGGCTGTTGAAGCGCGACGAGCTCGACCCCGACTGGGCGCCCGAGGAAGACGGGCATCTGACCGTCTGGGAATGCCTGCAGCACCTCGTGCGCCTGCACGAGAAGGAGGGCCTGTCGCACGACACCGCGGCGCTGCTGAAACGCTTCGGGCCCCAGGCCGAGGCGGTGAAGGATCTGGCCTATTGCCTCTACGACATCGCCGCCAACAAGCGGCGCGAGGCGTCCGAGGCCACGGTCTACAACGCCCTGATCGCCGACTGGTCGGAGCTGAGCCAGATGGCCGCCACGGTTTCGCTTGAAGGGCGGAACCGGCAAGCACGATTTGAACTGTAAGGGTTTCCGAGATGGCCAAGTCTACCCGTCAGCATGTGTTCGAGGGCATGGAGCTTCTGCCCGAGGCGTTGATCCCCTTCGTCGAGAAGCGGTTGGAAAGCTCGCTGCAGGGCCATTGGCAGGTGCAGGTGGTCGAGCGCGTTCGCGGCTTGCGGCCCAACGGCAAAGGCCAGGTAAACTGGGACCAGCAGGGGTTGCTGCAGGCCATGATGGCCTTCTGGAAAGAGGCCTTCGCAATGGTGCTGGGGCATCCGGAGCGGTCCTACGTGTCCGAACTGCTCGACGTGAGAAACAAGCTCTCGCACAACGAGGCCTTCACCTATGACGACGCCGAGCGCGCGCTCGACACGATGCGGCGGCTGCTGGAGTCGGTCAGTGCAAGCGAGGCCGCCGAGAAAATCAGCGCGTCTCGCGACACAATCCTGCGCACGAAATACGCCGAGATGGCGCGCAACGAGGAGCGGCGAAAGACAACGCGGCTGGATATTTCGGTCGACACCGTTGGTGGGCTCTTGCCTTGGCGCGAAGTCGTGGAACCGCACCAGGACGTGGCCACCGGTGAGTTCCAGCAGGCCGAGTTCGCGGCCGACCTCGCCAAGGTGCACAACGGCAGCGCGCCGTCGGAATACCGCAACCCGCGCGAGTTCTTCGCCCGGACCTACCTGACCGAGGGTCTGAGCACGCTGCTGGTCGGCGCGGCGAAACGGCTGAGTGGCGGCGGCGGCGATCCGGTCGTCGAGTTGCAAACGAACTTCGGCGGCGGCAAGACCCACTCGATGCTGGCGCTTTACCACATGGTGGGTGGCACGCCGGTGGAGGACCTCCCCGGACTCGACCAGCTGATGTCGCGGAACGGGCTGGCGGTGCCGGCGAAGGTCAACCGGGCGGTGCTGGTCGGCACGTCGCGCGGGCCGCAAGACGTGATCTCGTTGGAAAGCGGTCGGAAGATCCGGACGACGTGGGGCGAACTGGCATGGCAGCTGGGCGGCGCCGAGGCGTTCGAAATGCTGGCCGAGAACGACGAGCGCGGGATCGCGCCCGGGTCGAACCTCCTGGAAGCGCTGTTCAAGAAGTATTCGCCCGCGCTGATACTGATCGACGAATGGGTCGCATACCTCCGCCAGATCTACAAGGTCGAGGGTCTGCCGTCCGGATCGTTCGACGCGAACCTGTCCTTCGTGCAGTCGCTGACCGAGGCGGTGAAGGCCAGCCCCGGCGTACTGCTGGTGGCCTCGTTGCCCGCCTCACAGATCGAAGTCGGCGGCGAAGGCGGACAGGAAGCGCTTGCGCGTCTGAAGCAGACTTTCAGCCGCGTGGAGTCGTCGTGGCGCCCTGCCAGCCAGGAGGAAAGCTACGAGATCGTCCGTCGCCGCCTGTTCAAGGAAATCCCCGGCGACAAGTTCCATCACCGCGACAACACGCTGAAGCAGTTCGCCAAGCTCTATCGGGAGAACGCGAATGATTTCCCGAACGGCTGTTCCGACGAGGACTACCGGCGCAAGCTGGAAAAGGCCTACCCCATTCATCCGGAGCTGTTCGACCAGCTCTACACCAGCTGGGGCTCGCTCGAGAAATTCCAGCGCACGCGCGGGGTGCTGCGCCTGATGGCGCAGGTGATCCATGAACTCTGGATGGGCAATGACCCGTCGGTGATGATCATGCCGGGGAGCGTCGCGATCAATTCAGCGCGCGTCGAGCCGGAGCTGCTGCACTATCTCGACTCCAGCTGGCAATCGATCATCGCGGGAGACGTCGATGGTGTGACGTCGACGCCTTACAAGATCGACCAGTCGGCTCCCAACCTCAACCGCTACTCCGCGACACGCCGCGTCGCGCGCGCGGTCTTCATGGGAACAGCGCCAACGCACGGTCAGGAGAACAAGGGGCTCGACGACAAGCAGATCAACCTTGGTGTCGTCCAGCCCGGCGAACGTCCGGCGATCTTTGGCGACGCCCTGCGCCGCCTCGCAAACCAAGCCAAGTTCATGCACAGTGACCTTGGCCGATACTGGTACTCGATGTCGGCCAGCCTCAACAGACTGGCCGCCGACCGTGCCGCCCAGTTCGAGGAGGCGCTTGTCCTCCACGAGATCGACAAGGCGCTCAGCGGCTACATCAACGGCCTCGCAGATCGCGGTCACTTCGACACCGTTCAGGTCGCCCCTGGCAGCTCGGCCGATATCCCCGACGAGCCCGGTGGGGTGCGCGCGGTGGTTCTGGGCGTGGCACACCCTCACACCGGCCGGGAGGGATCAGAGGCCCTAGCGGAGGCCAAGGACGTCATGATGCAGCGCGGCAGTACGCCGCGCGTCTACCGGAACATGCTGGTCTTCCTCGCCGCCGAGCAACGCCAGCTGGACAATCTAAAAGCCGCCCAGCGTGCTGCTTTGGCATGGGCCGAGATTGTTCGAGAAACGAAACGGCTCAACCTGACCCAGAGCGACAGCGCGCTCGCGGAAGCGAAACTGAAAGAGGCAACCGAGACCCTGAAGACACGGATGAAAGAAGCCTGGTGCTATCTGATCTATCCGGTTCAGGAGAGCGCCCAATCTGATGTGGAGTGGATGTCGGCAAAGGTTCCCGCGCAGGACGGGCTGCTCGCTCGCGCCAGCAAGAAACTTGTGAGCGATCAAGGGATCTGGCCCGAGCTTGGCCCTGACAACCTGAACCGTCAGCTGGAGAAGTACATCTGGAACGGCAAGCCGCATCTGCATCTCAAGGATCTCTGGGAATATCTGAACCGGTACACCTACCTTCCGCGCGTCAAGAACAGGTCCGTTCTCTCGAAGGCGGTGCACGCTTCCGTCAGCGGGATGCTGCCTGGCCCCTTCGCCTATGCAGAGCGCTGGGACGAGGCCAAGGGGTCCTATGTCGGTCTCGCAATTTCAGGAGCCTCGAGCGCTCAGGTCGTGATCGACAGTGAATCAGTCATCATCAAGCCGGATGTGGCGGAGCAGTACCGACAGAAGCAAACCGCAACGGCACCAGCCGAGGGCCCGGCACCCGCCGTAACACATGGTCCGGAAACGACTGAGCAACCCGACTCTGGCACACCGGTAGCTACACCGATCGAGCAAAAGCCCACCCGTTTTCACGGGACGGTGATGATCTCTCCCGAGAGACCGGCGCGCGATATCCACCAGATCGTCGAAGCGATCATCGAGCAGCTGACCACGCTGCCTGGTGCTGATGTCTCCATCAAGCTTGAGATCGACGCAGAGGTGTCTTCTGGCCTTGATCGCGCAAAGGTCAGAACGCTGGTCGAGAACGCGACGACGCTCGGGTTCATCGACAAGGCTGTCAAATAGGCTTGGCGGGGCTCGTATGTGCTTGCGACTGACATACGCGGAGGCACTGCTGTGGAAGAAGAACGCGGCAAAGATCGTTGCCGATGCGAAGGCGAAGTCTGCGACCATTCCATGCGACCCTCTTTTTGCCGCGACGCCTCGACTTTCTTCGCTTGTTTCTGAAATCGACGGAATCAAGAAGCGTCACGGCTTACTGATTGAGCGCGCGCTCATTTATGCAATCAATAAGCTGCCGCATTGGCAGGCCATGAAGGAACAGATCCCAGTCGTAGGAGGCAAGGCCCATCTCGACTGCCTTGCACTCAATACCAACTCCGGCAAGCTTTTCGTTTTTGAGTGCAAACGTGGTCATGGATCATTCGATGGCGACAAAATCAGCGCAATTGACCAACGACTGGGCAGAATAAAAGTCTCGATTGGCGCACATGCAAGGTCCAAAGGTTGGGCTCCCGTTTCTACAGAGATATTCATTCTCAGTTTCTATGGGGCCAAGTGGAATTCCGCCTATCCAATTTACGACAAGAACACCATATCTAGTTTATTCGAACCTTGCATTGGTAGGTTTACACTGGAGTTCATGGATCATTTGGAGACTATGGTGGCGAGTGCGTACGGCACTGAACTGCGTGACGCAGTCGATGTTGACCGAGGGCAAACCATCTTTGACATGCTGGATGAGCAGCTGGAATCCCGTGGACCGGATGTGTTGTTCACCAAAGACGGAGCCGATTTCGTGGCGGCGCAGGATCAAGACTAAGGCGCGCCCTGCGTGGATCATGGGTCATGGCAAACCCGAGCCTGCTCCCGCATCACGGCATAGTCGCTCAGCATCTCAGCGATGACCGAACCTCCCGGCAGGAGGGCCAGCTCCTCCGCCGCCTGCACCTTGAACTCCCGGCTGTACTCGACGACGGGCGGACACGCACCGAGGCCAGCGAAGTCAGAAGCGCCCGTCGCGCAACCGCTCAGCCAGATCGTCGCTAGAACGAGGGCGACGCGCCGCCGCATCGAGCATCCGTCGTTGTACGTCATGGACTTTCTCCATGGTCTCGAGCCGTTCGGCCAGACGCCCGGCACGCTCGCCGGAGTGGCGCAGGGCCAGCAGGAACAGAAGGATCGCGAGGGCAGTAAGGCCGTAGCGGACGGCCGTGCGCGCCCATGCCGATCCGGCGATCCCGCCGAGCAGGACGGCAATCATCGCCGTCCCCGGCGCCAGTCATCCAGTCTCGCGTAGATCGTGACCGCGATGCAGCCGAGCGCGACGGCGATGAACACCCAGCGCAGCGTGTCGAGGTATGGAACGAGCGGCAGGATGGCGGTCTGCGTCTCGGCCAGCACCTGCTGCGCCACCTCCACGCCGGCCGCGCCCAGCGTCGCGACGCCAGCCGCACCACCGGCCCTCATGGTCCGGCTCTCAGCCAGAACCTCCCGAGCAGGCGGTGTCTCTGCCGCAAAGGGCACCGACCGCACGGGGAAGCGCTCGCCCCACTGCCGTGCAGGGCCGAGATCGACATGCATGAAACCCGAGCGCGGGTAGAAGCCGAAACCTTGGAACCCGACTTCTCGTGCCGCGGCTTCGAACGCCACCGGATCGTGGTTTGACATGGCAATGTCGAAAGCAGCGCCCTCCATGTGCTTGGAGCGGGTCGCGCCGCCGACGGCGCGGTTATGCTCGGGGCTGCGATAGGCGGAGCGGACGATCAGGGGCTTGCCCAGCCGATCGCGCAGCGCCTGCAGCTTGTCGAGAGCGGGCTCGTTGACCAGCAGCTTGCCTGTCCCCCGGCAGGCGATTTCGGCCGGACTGAAGCTCGGCCAGCGCCAGGCACTCTCGGGCACGTCGCGCCAGTGATCGTAGAAGGTCGTGGTCATGGGGATCCTCCAGAAACGAAAAACCCGCCTCGAGGGCGGGTCTGGTGGTGACGAAATCGCTGCTCGGTCGGGTCAGGGGCTTCCGCCGAAGATCTTCAGCTTCAGCGCGATGCCCGCGAGGAGCGCGAGCATGATGCCGGTGGTGATGAGATGGACGGCGGTCTGGACGGCGGTGCGGCGCACGAAGCGAATGCAGTCGAGAAGCGAGCGGAGATCGCGAATGTCGAGGGCGGCATCCTTGCCGTCGATCCCGGCATCGGCGAGCGCGCGCTTCGTGCCTTCTTCGGCGGCCTGGGACAGCAAGGCCCGGAACTCGGCCTCCGACATCCTCAGGTCGCCCTTGTCGGTTCGGGGCGGGGTCATGACGAGACAATCCCCGCTTCCGCCGGCAGCGTCGCCGCCGTCCAGGGGGTGCTGTCCGCGGGGTTCAGATCCCAGCTCGAATAGACCGGCGATGGCAGGTCGGCCGAGGGCGTGCCGGATGCCGCGTCATAGTCCACGCCTCCCATGCGCAGGAAACCCGCGATCCCGGTCGGACCGGCAGTGCCGAGCTGGGCCAACTGCTTGACGTGGACGCCCGCGATGGTCGTGGCCCCGGCCGGGCCGGTGGGCCCCGCGAGCGAGAAGGAGAGCCGCTGGCCCGCGATGTCGCTCGCGGCCCGCGTGGCGATGTCGCCATCCTTGATCGCGTCGATGCCGCCCGAGAAGGCATCGTAGGTGCCGACCAGATCCGGCGTGCGGCGCACAAAGCGCCGGCCGATGGTCGAGACACCCTCGAGCACGGCGACGTGTGCGTAGTACCAGGTCGCGTTGGCGTAGTAGTCGAAGAGCTGGAGATTGCGCCAGACGCAGCGCACGGGCCGGCCCCTCCCGCCGGTGTTGGTCGCGGTGGCGCTGCTGTGGAGCACGCCGTCGACGTGGAACTCGATGGTGATGTCGGCGCCGACGGCGATCTTCACGTCGATCCAGTAGGCCTGGTTCGTCGCGGCGACAAAGGAGGAAGCCCCGTCGACGCTGGTGTCGCCGACAGCCATCGCCCGGTACTTCTCGTCGTCCCGTTCGGTCCGCACTAGGCCGACCTGACGGTTCGCCGCGTCGTAGAACTCGAGGAAGATGCCGTCCTGTGCGATGACATGGGCGTTGATCGACGGCGCCCGGTAGCGGAAGCCGATCCAGACATCGCCCGTGGGTTCCGCCCATGTCGCGGTGAATGGCACCGACGAGCCGTTGCCCGCGGTGATCTTGATCGCGTTGATGTCATAGGCCGGATCGAACCCCGCCGCGTCCGTGCTGATCAGCCCGGTCACCCCGGAGAGGTCCGTGACCTGGTGGCCGAGATGGAGGATGTAGCTCATGGGATCACCTCGATGTAGAATGCGTTGGCGGCGGCGGTGAGACGTGCGTCGCCGCCCTGTTCGTGGAAGAGATCGGCCCGCGCCACGCTCAGCCGGGCATCGGACCCGAAGCCGATCCAGAGCGCGGCGTCCGACGCGGTCAGCTGGACCGCACCGCCGAGGCCGACGAAGACGACGGTCTCGGGCACTGTCAGCCGGGCCTCCGCCCCGAACTCGGTCCAGAGGCTGGCCTCGGCGACCTTGATGCCGTCCGGCATGAAGAGCCGGACCCCTCGCGCCTGCCAGGCCTCATAGGTCGAGCTACCGGCGACACGCCGCGCCTGCACCCGCACCTCGAAATGCTTCGTCCCCGAAGGCGCAGAGAGGATCGGCACGTCCTCCTTCGTGAGCGTGAAGCTGTTGGTGCTGCCCACATCGATCACGACCGCGGGCGGTTCGACGACCGCTTCCGTGTCCGGATCGACCCAGCGGATCTCGAGGGCGTAGGTGACACCCGGCTCCGGGCCGATGTCGCCCGCGTCATAGGCATCGATGGCGACACTCGTCTGCAGGAGCCGGTCGCGATGGGCCCATGTCAGCAGCACGGGACCGAGGTTCAGGACGTTCGGGTTCACGACCGAGACGCCGTTGCCGCGCAGGTCGCCCGGCGGCAGCGGCCGGATGGCGCGCGAGGCGAGCGTGACCTCGTCCTCGGGCGCCTGGCTGAGCGGCAGCGTCCCGAACCCCGTCTCCGGCAGCATGCGGACCGCGACCGTCCCTCCCGTCGCGAAGCGCGCCTCGCTCGCGTTGGCCAAGAGCTGCCAGCAGATCACCGGCGTGCCCGCGGGATGGACCTTTGGCACGGTGTCGAGACAGCCCCGTCCGACCGTCAGCGTCGTGGCGCTCACCCCGTCGATGCGGACGAGTTCGTCCCCGATCGCGGCGAGCGTTCCGATCGTGACGTCCGTGAGCCCCGTCCAGCTGCCGACCGGCAGCACCCGCTCGGCCGGATCGTCGGTCACATCCGCTGTGAGCAGCGCCGTCGGCACGAACTCGACGCCCGCCTCGAGCGCGTAGCCGGCGCCGCTGTCGGTCCAGACCTGCGCCGAGAGCGCATCGGCCGAGGGGCGCTCGCCGGCGGCAACGAGCGCGCCCGCGTCCGGATCCTCGTCGAGCAGCGCGTCGGCTTGCGCGTGACCGAGTTCCTGCACGAGAAGCCAGTATGGCGCTTCCGTCACCCAGCGGCGTGCGAGCGGCTTCGGAGGCAGGATGAGCCGCCCCGGATCACCGCTCTCGCCACCAACAAGGGCCGTGTCGCCAAGTCCGAAAACATCCTCGGCGATGCGGAGCCGCACGCCGTTCGCGCGCCCGTCGCCGTGGTCGATCTCGACGATGCGGACCGCGACACCCTCGATGCCACGGCGCGGGCTGACAAGCCGGATCACGTCGCCCGGATCGAGATCGGCGCCCAACCGAGTAACGGTGATCTCGCCCGACAGGATCGGCGAGGAGAGCGCGCGCAGATCGCGCTCGGCCACGCGTACGGCGAGCGACTCGTATCGGATCCCCGGATAGTCGACCGTGGCGCTCACGACCTGGCCGAGGTCCTGGACGAGCGCGGTGTCGGTGACGCTCACCGAGCCGGTCTGATCGGTGCGAGCGTCGGAGAACTTCACCGTGACCGAGTTCACCAGATCGGCGGCCTCGCGACGGCCAAGCTCGCCCCAGTCGACGACGTTGGTCTCGTCGAAAATCGGCAGCGTCTCCGGATCGTAGTCGGCCCGGATGAGCTTCAGCTCCCAGCGGCCCGAGCGGCGGTCGACGTAGAGATAGGCGTCGATGTGCTTCAGCACGTCGGCGATGAAATCCTCGATCGTCGATTCCTGCTGCCAGAGGAGCGAGAGCCCGAAGCCTTCGGCGAAGAGCGCATCGGCGGCGGTGGCGAAACTCGGGCCGATGTCGGTGAAGCCGTGGCCGAGGCCCCAGTCGCGGTTCGTCAGGCACTCCCGGATGATGTGGGCCGGGTTCATGTCCGGGCCCTCGCCGAAGGCCGCGCGGAGCGAGGCGACGAGCACGTCGGGATCGCCCGCGGGGACGACCGGCACGCCGTCGACGGGCGTATTGTCGATCTGTCCTGTGGCGCTCGTGTCCGAGAGCGCGATGTTGAAGGCGAAGACGTCGATCTCGGAGAGGCCCGCGAGCGTCGCCTTGGCGCTCCCGAGGCTTCCAGCCGGGCTCGGCTCGCCGTCGGTCACGAAGATCAGGATCCGCCGCTTTCCGCCCGCGCCATTGAAGAAGGCGCCCGCCTGGCTCACCGCCGCCCCGAAATCCGTGCCGCCACTCACCGTGCTCGGCAGCGCGTCGACCCAGTCCTTGAGTTCGCCATAGGCCGCGGCGTCGGCGTTGCGGCGCAGGATGGTGCCGGAGACCGTCGAGTTCCAGGTGACGATCTGGATGTCGTTCGGCTCAAGGGCATTCGCGCCGATCTCGGCGATGAGCCGCGAGACGGCGGTCCGCTGGGCCGCCATGCGGCTGCCGGACATGGAGCCCGAGGTGTCCATGGCGACGTAGATCGCGGCGTCCCCGATCCGAACCTCGGGCACGATCTGCGCCTTCTCGGAATACCACTGCGCGTTGCCGTCCTCGGCGCGCAGGATGCGGGTCAGCCGGACAGCCCATGGCTTCAGGTAGGGATTGAGGCCGAGATTGTGACCCAATGGATGGAGACTGGCGGACCGTTGCATGGTCCCACGCCGGATCTCCAGGTGCTCGAGGCAGTGTGCCATTTGGTTCCTGAAGATGCGCTCCGTGTTGTCAATGCTATGGTCACCGCTATTGCGGCTGCGCCAGAAGAATTCCTTCACATAGACAGTTTGACCCGCATGATCGCGCGGATTGCACATTCTGAGGTCATGTTCCCTCAGGCTTGCGAAAGCCTCGTTTCGCTGGCCATTGCTTTTGACGAACAACGAGCCTCCAATGCAGATGATGTGCTAAGCAGTCTTTTTGGCCTTTACCTTTCCGGGACTCTGGCAAAGACGGAAGCCCGCGTACAGGTGGCAAGCCAGTATCTTCTCGCGAACGATGCGAACCAGAATTCGCGGGGGGTTAATATGCTCAAGTCGGCCTTGCGAACAGGCCACTGGTCTTCCTCGATCCTTTCATTCGATGACGCTCGCCCGGACTCTTTTGGATGGGAACCGCGTGGGACTCAGGTTGAAGACTGGTTCTCCCGGTGGTTGGACTTGGCAGCGGAAACTGCTCTGGCTGGACCGGTAGAAGTAAGAGACAGTGTTAGAAGAGCACTCTCCGACGAGATTGACGGAATCTGGCGGTGCGTACCCGCTGTTCGCTCGAAAATCGACCACATCGCGCGTCAACTGCACGAGGCGTCGCCTTGGGTGGAAGGGTGGCACGCGCTCCGGCGCATGCGATACCTGATGAATAAGCGTGGTTTGGTGCTTCCCGCGGAAGACTTGGCGCTGATGCAGCAGCTCATCGACGATATGGCACCCACGGATCTTGCCGCTAGAGTGCGCGCCGAGACCGTGCGAGGTTGGGACCTAGATACCGAAGAAGACGATTACAAAGCTGCTGAGGCTCGACGCGCCGAACGGTTAGAGCTCCTTGGACAAGAATTGGCAGCTTCCCCGGCTGTTCTCCGGGCAGTCGGGAGTGATCTGTTCGAGCACAAAGGTCGTTCTCTCTACTCTCTCGGTATCGGGCTAGTCCAAGGAAATAGAGAGCCAGAACGGACGTGGGGAATCCTTCGTGATCTGTATTTGAGCGATACCGACAAGCAGCAACAGGTTGGCCTTCTGTCTGGACTGCTTCACCAATTGGACGATAGCAACCCCGAGATTGCAGACGCGATAAGGGTTGAGTGTCGTGCAACACCCGCCCTCAGACGCATCTACGGAGTCTTTCTTCCCAAAGGCGTTCTATCGATAGATGAATTCGAAAGCGTTGTTGAGATTGCTGGCGAAAACGAAACCGCCTCGTGGCTTTTGCATGATATCGTTTGGCGCGAAGAGCGTGCTCTGAATGATGAGCAGCGTGCTCACCTTCTTCGATCGCTATTAGGAAGAGAAGATGGGGCTCTTCTTGTGGTCGACGCTCTGAAAATGCTCGGCTTTGTTGAAAAGGGTTCGCGTGACGCCTGGCCGGAGGAGATCAAAGCTATTGGAGTAGATGCAGTGATCTCCATCATTACAAATGATAGAATCAATTCAAATATTGATCACGACATGGCCGAGGCGCTGTCGTATTGCTTACGTGGTGAGAGTTCTGCTCTTTCTGCACGTTGCATGGATACAATTATCGCACGAGCGGCACGGAGATATGGCAGCACATATGACATTGAACGTACGCTTGCTGAATTGGCTCGAAAATCGCCACTGGTCTTTCTGTCCATGCTGTTTCCGAATGGAGAGGACGCACCATCAATCCGCCTTCGTAGAGGTTTAGATCGGGACAGTCTGATTCATGTACCGGTAGGCTCACTGATCGAGTGGTGTCGCGAAGATCCCACTCGATGGTCCAACGTTGCACCAAATATCTCGCCATTTGCGCGAGCCTCTCAGGACAACGATGAAGTAAGCGAGATTTCACCCCAAGCTTTGGGGTTTCTCAACGCCGCGCCTTGCCCCGAGGAAGTCGTGGAGGCCTATCTCGAATACCTCGCACCGATGAGCTGGTCTGGCCGCAGAGCGGATATCATGGAGAGCCGCTTGAAGAGTGTTGAAACGCTAGTCGACCATCCCGCTCCCGAGGTCCGTCATACCATCGCTCATTTAGCTCCGGGGATTCGCGCGAAAATTGGTCGTATCCGCGAGGCCGAGCAGGAGGAAGAGCGCGAGCGAGACCAACGATTCGAGTGGTGATCTTGATGCTACGACCGTCTACGCATCGCGTTCGCTCAGCTTCCTTGATCTTCGCTTGGTTGCGACAACCTATTGTTTTAACTTGAATTACCCCGCCACGACCGGCGATCACGGAGCAAAGCACCTCAGGAGGTTCGCTCCGCATGCAAGACGACATCGCCTTCGCGCCGCCCGCCGAGATGCTCACCACCGATGAGCGGCTGGCGGAGCTGGCCGCCATCCTCGCCAGGGCCATCGCGCGGACCAACCCACAGAAAACGCACGAGAATTCTCCGCTCGACGGAGACAGTTCGCTGGACATTCTCGCCCTCAGACGCCGTCGTCGGAGACATGTGCAAAACCGAGTTGAAGACGACGCATGAGGAATAACACAAGGAAATCCGGCGCAAAGGCTGCGCTCGCCCGCCAGGCCGAGGGGATCGACGTCCTGGCAGAGCTGGCGGGGCTGAAGGCGATGACAGTGCCCGAGTTGCAGGCCAAGTGGCGGGTCACGTTCGGCGAGCCCGCACCGAACGCCAGTCGCGGGAATCTGGAGCTGCGGATCGGCTACCGCATCCAGGAACTCGCCCATGGCGGCATCAAGCCCGCGACGCGGCGCACGCTGGACGCGCTGGCGACCGACGTCGCCTCGGGGACGCCGGGCCCGCTGATCGCGGATCCACGCCGCCCGATCCCCGGCACCAAGCTGGTGCGCGAGTGGCAGGGCGAGGAGCAAGTCGTCACCGTTCTGACAGAAGGTTTCGAATGGCAGGGGCGGCGCTTCAAGTCGCTTTCGGCCGCGGTGCGGGCGATCACCGGCAGTCACTGGAACGGGTGGAAGTTCTTCGGGCTGGCCCATGGCGCGGAGGCCCGCCCATGAGCCGTGCGAAGCCCGAACCCGTCCGCCGCCTGCGGTGCGCCATCTACACCCGCAAGTCGAGCGAGGAAGGGCTCGACATGGAGTTCAACAGCCTCGACGCCCAGCGCGAGGCCTGCGAGGCCTACATCGCTTCGCAGCGCGCCGAGGGCTGGGTGGCGCTGCGCGACCGCTATGACGATGGCGGTTTCTCCAGCGGGACGCTGGACCGGCCCGCGTTGGCGCAGCTGATCGCCGACATCGAGGCCGGGCTGATCGACGTGGTGGTGGTCTACAAGATCGACCGCCTCAGCCGCGCGCTGATGGATTTCTCGAAGCTGGTGGAGATCTTCGACCGCCACGGTGTGACCTTCGTCTCGGTCACACAGTCTTTCAACACCACCACGTCCATGGGCCGCCTGACGCTGAACATCCTGCTAAGCTTCGCCCAGTTCGAACGCGAGGTGATCGGCGAGCGGATCCGCGACAAGTTCGCCGCGTCCCGCCGGAAGGGGATGTGGATGGGCGGGCCGGTGCCGCTCGGCTATGTCGTGAAGGACCGCAAGCTGATGATCGAGCCCGCCGAGGCCGAGCAGGTCCGCGCGATCTTCCGCCTCTATGCGCGATCCAGTTCAACGGCGCAGGTGCTGAAGGAGCTGCACGCCCGCGGGATCCGCACCAAGCGCGGCGCGGTGTTCGACCGGGGCTATCTGCTGAAGTTCCTGCACAATAAGATCTATCTCGGCATCGCCGTGCACAAGGGCGAGGAATACCCCGGCGAGCACAAGGCGATCATCGACCAGAAGCTGTGGGACGAGGTGCACGCGGTCATCGCCAACAACCGCGTCGCCCGCGGGGCGGTGGCACGCACGGCGCAGCCGGCGCTCCTGCGCGGGCTGATCTTCTCGGAGACGGGTGCCGCGATGACGCCCCACCACACCAAGCGGAAGGGCAAGAGGTACTGTTACTACACCTCGATGGACGTGATCCGGAAGCGCCCCGCGGCCGAGCTGCGCGGGCCGCAGCGGCTGCCGGGTGCCATGGTCGAGGAGGCCGTCATCGGCGAAATCCGCCGGATGCTGCGCACTCCCGAGGTCGCGGCGCGCACCGCGCGGGCGGTGCGGAAGGACCGCCCCGACCTCGACGAGACCAGCGTCGTCGCCGCGCTGGCGCAGTTCGACGACCTCTGGAAGGCGCTGATCCCGGCCGAGCAGGCGCGCATCGTCCAACTATTGGTCGCACGCGTCACCGTCAGCGAGTCCGGCCTCGCGATCGACCTGCGCCACGACGGCCTCGGCGCAATCGCTGCGCTGATGGCACCCCATAAGAAGGAGGTCGCCTGATGCCCACGCCCGAAACCCTGCGCGTCCATATCCCGCTCGAACTCCGCCGTCGCGGCGGCCGCCCCCGGATCCTGCCGCCGAAGCATGTCGAGGCCGCCATGAACCGCGGGCAGGATCCTCACCTTCTGCGCGCCATCGGCCGCGCATGGGGCTGGCGGCAGCGGCTGGAACGCGGCGACGTCGCCACGCTCGCCGACCTCGCCGCCGACGAGGTCCTGTCCGACCGCTATGTCAGCCGCCTCCTGCGGCTTGCGTGGCTCTCGCCGGACGTCCTCGAGCGGCTGGTCGTTCACCGCGAGCCCTCGACAGTCAGCATCTACGACCTGTGCTTCGTCGCGGCTCTGCCGTGGGACGAGCAGCCGGGGCGGGTGTTCGACTAACGGCGAATTGGACCCGCAGTGGCGAGTGGGGTTTGCACGCGCACGCCCGTTTCATCCACCCTTCACTTGCCGACGCAGGGTTCCTTTCCCCTGTGCAAAATTGCGTTTTACATCTAGCGTCTACTTCGAACAGCTTGAGGCTTCGTTGCTCCGATCTGTCTGCCCTATCGATCACACAAACTCGTAGTCAGCTTGAGATGACCCGTACCTTCACCAGCGCAACCGACGAAAGCGTGATCAAAATGATCCGCAGCGCGAGCCGTCGGCTTGCAGTAATTGCACCTGGGGTGACGACTCCGGTTGCGAAGGCGCTGGCGGAGCGGATGGCAGACCTTCCTTCTCTGTCCCTGACCGTGGTCTTGGACGCGGACCCGGAGGTCTATCGCATGGGCTACGGCGAGACCGAGGCATTGTCGATCATTCGCGACGCCAGCAAGGCATCGATGTTTGACCTGCGCGAACAGCCGGGCGTCCGAATTGGTGTCATCATCTCGGATGAGCGCACGATGGTCTATGCGCCTGTCAGCCGGAATGTTGAAGCGGGTTCAACCTCGGCCGAGCGGCCGAACGCTATCGTGCTCGGCGGTCCCGCGGCCGAGGCGCTGGCCGTTGCCTCCGGCACTACCCCGCCGCCCGAGACGCACAAAACAGATACCGAGACAGAGCGGCAAGGAGGTCAAGAGATCGGGCATGAGGCGCTCGAACCCACCAAGGTCGAGAAGATGGAGGCAGATCTGCGGGCGAACCCTCCGCGCCCCTTCGACCTCACACGTCGGCTGACGGTATTCATCTCGGAGGTGCAGTTTGTTGAACTGCGCCTTACGAACGCCATACTCAGCTCGCGGAAAATCAGGCTGCTGCCTCATTTCCTGAAGTTTGAGGATGCCGGGCTGCGCCAGGAGATCGAGTCGACGCTGAAAATTCCCGTCGATCTCACCACGAAGCTTGATGTGACCTTCGCTTCTTATCGCGGCCCGGAAAAGCTGAAGATCAGCGAAGCCGACCTTAAACGCGAGCGCGATGCCATCGAGCGCACGTTCTTCTACGACTGGAAAGGGCGTGGAAAAATCATCCTTCGCAAGGACAAAGAGCAATTCAAGCGTGAGCTTAGTCGCCTCCTGGCCATGACCGAGGCTTATCAGGCGGCCTTGAAGAACCAATTCGAAACCGAGAAGGGCAAGTTCCGCAGTAGGATGGTCACGGAGTTTCTGGAATTCTGGAAGCAGTCACCTCCAGACAACCTCAAGAGACGCGGCCTTGTGGACGAAGAACCTTGCAAGCAGGATATCGAGCGTGCCGCTGACCAGATGTTCGAAAAAGCTGTGACGCTGGGCGCGCCCGATGCCAAGGACATCTACAAGGACATATCCATCGAGGACCTCAAGGACGAGGAACTCATGGCAAGCCTACGAAAGCTGATGACGGACGCAGGCGTCGACCGCGACACCATTCAGAAGCTCTTTCAGTCGGGCGACGCCATTGCTGCTGAAGGGACGCTTTTCTGACGAGAGTGGTCTGAACATAGGCGAGCCGGAGCCCTGCTGAGAAGCACGGCCGGCAGCCCTTGCGGCAAAGCTCGCCGGAAACCGATCCCCGTCAACCACCGCCACCGCTACGCGCCATTCGGCCAGCGCGCCCAGCGACTGCGCCTCTTGCGTGTTGCGGCTCTGTTCCCCTCGAAGACGATTGACACGATGGGCGAAGTTTTGGCGGTGTTGAAAGTCAGGTCATTGGAAAGACAACGAAAAATCCGACCGAACCGAATTTGGTGAGGTTCGCCCGAACAGAGACTGAGCGCCGTTCAGAGCCCGGAACGGGGCTTGCGCGCAGTCTCAGAGGTTCGCATGGGGGAGGCAAAGCCCTTTGAAAACACGACTATTTCCGCGCCGCCATGGGTGCCTGTCGGTGTTCGCAACAGGGATGGTGGCGGAGAGACAGGGATTCGAACCCTGGAGACGGTTTCCCGCCTACACACTTTCCAGGCGTGCGCCTTCGACCACTCGGCCACCTCTCCGGTGACGGCTACTTAGCGTCTCACCGCGGGCGAACGCAAGACGGCAGCGGCACTCTAATTTCAACCCGTGGCAGCGCCCGCGAAGGCTATGGTCACGCGGCGGTTCATGCGGCCCTTGTTCTCGATCCTCGTGACCGCGAGCTTGCCGATCTCGGCTGTCCGGCGGACATGGGTGCCGCCGCAGGGCTGGAGGTCGATGGTCTCCTCCGCCGTGCCGATGCGGACGAGGCGGATGCGGCCGGCACCGCGGGGAGGCGCGACCGAGAGCGTCTTGACGAGGCCCGGGTTGGCGTCGAGGTCCGCCTCGTCGATCCACTCCTCCGACACCGGCAGGTCGCGATCGACGAGCGCGTTGAGCTGTCCCTGCACCACCTTGGGGTCGGGCGTCGGTGCGCCCTCCATCGCGAAGTCGAGCCGGCCCTTGTCGGCGGCAATGGCCCCGCCCGTCACCGGCCAGGGCAGCGCGACGGACAAGAGATGCAGCGCGGTGTGCATCCGCATGTGGCCGTAGCGGCGATCCCAGTCGAGATGCTGCTCGACCTCGGCACCGGGGGCCGGCAGCGCGGCAGCTTCTGCCGGGACCAGCACGACCGATCCGCCCTCGGCGGGCACCGCGGTCGCGACCGAGACCCGCCCCCCGGTCCAGCTCAGCCGCCCACTGTCGCCGGGCTGGCCGCCGCCGCGGGGGTAGAACAGCGGCGTGTCGAGGATCACCCCGCCCTCCCCCGTCACTGCCACGACGCGGGCCGGGGCGGAGGTGCGGTAGGCGTCTTGCCGGAACAGCAGGTCAGTCACGTGAGGTCTCCGTCTGGATCGTCGCCCTGCCCCTCCGGGCCCTCGGTCGGGGCTTCGGCGATGCGGGGCGCCTGGGCGGGTGGCGGCGGAACCGGCGGGCGCGGATGCAGCGCTTCGGGGTTCCTGAGCCAGATATCGCGCTGCGCGAACGGGATCTCGATCCCTTCGGCGGCGAAACGTTCGGCGATCTGGTGGTTGAGCTCGGTCTGCACGGCGAGCGTCTGGTTCACGTCACGCAGGATCACCCGGATGCGGAAGTCGAGCGAATCCGCCCCGAAGCCCAGGAAATCCACCCCGGGTTCGGGATAGGCCGCGACGACCGGGTGGCTTTCCGCGATCTCGTGCAGGATCTGGTGCACCCGCCGCGTGTCGGTGCCGTAAGCCACGCCCACAGTCAGGATCGCCCGTCCGACGGTGTTGCCGCGGGTCCAGTTCGTCACCGTGCCCGAGATGAAATCCGCGTTCGGCACGATCACGTCGGTCTTGTCGAAAGTCTCGATCCGGGTCGACCGCACCGAGATGTCCTTGACGATGCCCATCTGGCCGTTGACCTCGATCCAGTCGCCCTCCGAGATCGGCCGTTCGATCAGCAGGATGATGCCGGAGACGAAGTTCGACACCACGTTCTGCAGGCCGAAGCCGATGCCCACCGACAGGGCGGAGAGGACGAAGGCAAGCGCGGTGAGATCGATGCCGCCCGCGACGATGGCGAAGACCGCGGCGAGCGCGATGCCGACGTACCCCACGCCCGCCGTCAGCGCGTTACGCGCCCCCGCATCCATCCGGGTCCGCGGCAGCACGGTGGAGCGGAGCGCGCTCTGCAACAGGCGCGTGGCGACGAGGCCGACGAGAAAGACGATGAAGACCGAAATCACCGTGCCCGGCGTGATCCGGGCGCCGCCGAAGGCGAAGCCCTCGTTGAAGCGGGTGTAGATCTCGCCCAGTTGCGCCGGCCGCACGCCCCAGATCAGCGCGAAGATCGGCAGCGACAGGATCGCGAGGCCGAAGTTGATCAGCACGGGGCCGAGCGCCTGGCCGGCATCCTCGTAGCTGTGCCGCGACAGGGCTGCGTAGGTGTCGCGGATCGGCACCTGGAGCGCCTGGATCGCGCCGAGGAGCCCGAGCGTCAGCGCGGCCGGGACCATCAGCCGTTCCGCCGCCTGCAGGTAGCCGGCGGCGGCGAGGATCGGTCCCGCGACGGCGATGACCCGCAGCGCGGGCACGAGAAGCAGCAGAAGCCGCGTGTGCAGGCCCCGCGCCTCCTCCGTTGCCTCGACGCCCTGCCGGATGCGCCCGAGCACCGCGGCGAGCCGCCAGAACAGGTAGGACAGGAGCAGGTAGAACGGCAGGACGAAGACGCCCTGCGCGGCCGGTTCGACCGCGTCGAGCCCTGCCAGCGTTTCCAGCAGTTGCGTCAGCCCCACCATCGCGCCGATGGCGATGGTCAGGAAGCGGGCGGCGGGCCGCGATTCCGGCTCCAGCGAGACCGGCGATGGTGTCTCCGGGTCGGTCGGGAACAGCCGCCCGGCGAGCCACGCGGCGAGGATGATGCCGCCGATCACGGTCACGCCCGCGCTGACGAGACCCGCGCCCACGGGGCCGAGCACGCCCACGGACAGGACCGCGCTCGTGAGCAGGACGAGGCCGAGGATCGGCACGACGAGCTGCGTGAACGAGACGAAGAACGACACCGTCAGCCGCCCGACGCGGTGCGACCGGCGCACCACCGCCTCGGTCGCCCGGAGCGTCCAGTGGCGGCCGCGCAGGAGCAGGGTCAGCCCGACGAGACCTAGGATCGCCGTCACCGGCAGGATGCTGCGGATCTCCTCGCGGCGGGTCTCGAAGGCGGTGCGGGCGCGGACCTCGCTGCCGATCTCGTCCGCCACCGCGCCGAGCGACGACAGCGCCGCGCCCCAGTTCACCGGGTTCAGCGGCGTCGGCGCGGCTTCGAACAAGGCCTCGGTCTCCCGCTCCCGGATCAGGCCGTCGATGCGCGAGATCAGGTTGTCGGCGCGGGTCTTGGCCTCGGCGGCGGCAAGCTGCGGCGCCTGCGCCTCGGCCAGCCGCGCGGCAAGCTCGGCCCGGCGGTCGGCGACCACCTCCGGTTCCTCGCTGCCGTCCTCGGGCGCGGGGCCGAGCGCTTCGATCTGGCCCTCGATCGTGGAGACCCGCGCCTCCGCCTCGCGCTCGGCGGCGACGAAGCGGCTGCGGTAGCCGGAGACCTCGGTGCGGAGCGCCTCGAAATCCGAGGTGGCCAGCGCGCGGGCGTCGAGCGCCTGTTCCACCCGGCCCGCCAGCGCATCCCACGCCTCGTAGTCGACCGCGGCGATGGCGGTGGCGGCGGTGCCGCCGGTGTCCGGATCGGCGGGCGTGTCCTGCGCCCGGAGCGGCGCCGCGACGGCCAGCGCGAGGCAGAGCGTCAGCAGGGCCGCGAGCCGGGCCGCGACCGCCGTCATGGCGTCTCGAACACGTCCGGCAGGTCCATCGGCGCGCGGTCGAGCCAGTCGGGCACCGGAAGGCCTTTTTCCTTCAGGAAATCGGGATTCCAGAGCTTCGACTGGTAGCGGGTGCCGTAGTCGCACAGGATCGTCACGATGGTGTTGCCGGGACCGAGTTCGCGGGCCAGCCGCACCGCGCCGGCCATGTTGATCGCGGTCGAGCCGCCCATGCAGAGACCCTCGTGCGCGAGCAGGTCATAGACCAGCGGCAGCGCCTCGGCGTCGGAAATCTTGTAGCAGTGATCCGGCCGGAAACCTTCGAGGTTCGCGGTGATCCGCCCCTGCCCGATCCCCTCGGTGATCGAGCTGCCCGACGGGTCGGCCTCGCCCGAGGTGTAGAGCCCGTAGACCCCGGAACCGTCGGGATCGGCCAGCGCGATCTTCACGCCCTTCGGCTGAAGCGCCATGCCGACCCCGGCAAGCGTGCCGCCGGATCCGACCGAGGCGACGAAGCCGTTCACCTTGCCGCCGGTCTGTTCCCAGATCTCCGGCCCGGTGCCCTCCAGGTGGGCATCGCGGTTGGCGGTGTTGTCGAACTGGTTGGCCCAGATCGCGCCCTCGGGGATGGTCCGGTTCAGCTCCTCCGCCAGCCGGGCGGAGTACTTCACGTAGTTGTTCGGGTTCTTGTAGGGGACTGCCGGCACCTGAACGAGTTCCGCGCCCGCCAGCCGGATCATGTCCTTCTTTTCCTGGCTCTGGGTCTCGGGGATGACGATGACGGTGCGGAACCCCATCGACGCGCCGACGAGCGCGAGGCCGATGCCGGTATTGCCCGCCGTGCCCTCGACGATGGTGCCGCCGGGCTTCAGCCGACCCTTCGCCACCGCGTCGCGGATGATCCAGAGCGCGGCGCGGTCCTTGACCGACTGGCCGGGGTTCAGGAACTCCGCCTTCCCGAGGATCTCGCAGCCCGTCGCCTCGCTGATCGCGTTAAGGCGGATCAGCGGGGTGTTTCCGACCGCGTCGGCCAGGTCCTTGCGAATGGTCATGCCGCGTCCTCCGGTTCCTGCGCACCGGCCTACTGCCCGCCGCGGGGGTTTTCAAGCCGACGCGCGGAGCCGGGCGCGGTGGACGGCGAGCCATTGCGCCGAGAGGATCGCGGGCGCGTTGGCCAGTTCTCCGCTTTCCAGCATCCCCACCAGCGCGTCGTAGGACACGAGGTGCACCGCGATGTCCTCGCCCTCCTCGGTCAGGCCGCCGAACCGGGCGAGGTCGTCGGGTAGGTCGGCGAGCGCGGCGTAGGAATGCAGAAGCTGCGCGGTGGCGCCGGGCGTGGGGTAGTAGCGGGCGATGAACTCAAGCCCGTGCAGGCGCACCCCGGCCTCCTCCTCCGCCTCGCGGCGGGCGGCGGTCTCGGGCGTCTCGCCGGCGTCGACGATGCCCGCTATCGGCTCCAGCAGCCAGGGATCGGGATCGCCCTGCACGAAGGGCGCGGTGCGGAACTGTTCCACCAGCAGCACGCGGTCTCGCATCGGGTCGTAGGGCAGAACCGTCACCGCCTCGCCGGCGCGGAACACCAGCCGCCGGATCGCGAGATCGTCGCCCCCGGCCAGGGGCGGGTGCCGCACGTCGTAGGTCTCCAGCGTGAAGAATCCCACGAAATCATAGGAGTGACCCGCGATCTTCACGTCGTCCCGGCTGATCTTCCGGCCCACGGTCCGGGGCCGCTTCCAGCCCGTCGTGCGCAGGTGCGCCTGCGCCCGCGCGAGGATCATCGGGTAGCGCCTGTGAACGCTGTCCGCCGGTTCGCGGCCCTGGCAGGCCATGACCTCGGCCGCGGCGAGCGTGGACATCGGTCCCCAGTCGCGCGCCCAGTCCCCGAAGGACCAGTCGCCGCCGAGAACGTGGCGACCCGGCTCCGGGATCGGGGCCAGCGCCTGTTCCGTGCCCTGCCCGGCCTCCACCCGCACCGGGGCAAGCGTGAAGCCGCGCGGGCCGAGGTAGTAGTCCAGCCGCGCGGTCTCGGCCTCGGTGACGGCGACGAGCAGGCCATCGGCGGCCGCGTCCGCGTCCGGGTGCAGCGCGGGAAAGGTCTCCCCCTCCACCGCCCGGACCGCGTGGCCCGGCAGCCGTGCCGGTACGGGTTCCGCCGCGCGGCCGAGCACGGCCTGCAAAAGCGGCGGATGCCGCAGCGTTCCGTAGAGAAAGACGTGGCTCATCGGGTCAGCGCCAGAGCCGCGCCGACGCCTCGGCGACGGCCCCGATAACCATCCCGCCGACCAGCAGCGTGATCCAGGCCGGCTGCACCGCGACGAGTTCCATCAGGTACTCGATGAACAGGTTCAGCGCGTCGACCAGCGCCCGGCCGAAGTCGTTGTAGCGCAGGTTGGCGGATCGCCGGAACATCTCCGCCAGCGCCCAGAAGACCAGGCCAAAGAAGGCGATCTGGACCGATGTGCGCAGGCCGATCCCCATCGAGGACGTGTATCCCATCCCCGCCGAGCGCCCCATCACCATCCAGCCCTGCCACAGCCCGATGAGGCCGATGGACGGCTCGAACCAGTCGTGGCTCATGCCGTCGGGAAAGCTCTCGGCCATGAGACCGGCGGAGTAGTAGGCGAGGACCGCGAACAGGATCGCGGAGATGAGGCGGGCCGCGGTCAGCATCTCACGCGGGCCTCGCGACGGCGACCTGGGTCACGTCGCAGTTGCCGAAGCGGAAGCTGGACGCGCAGGCGGTCAGGTAGAGGTTCCACATCCGCCGGAACCGCTCGTCGAAGCCGAGCTCGGCGATCTCGTCCCAGCGGCCGTTGAAGGTGTCGTACCAGCGCCGCAGGGTCTGGTCGTAGCTCTGGCCGAAGGTCCGTTCGCCCTCGAACCTCAGCCCGGCCTTCTCGATCTCCGCCCTCAGCACCTTCGGCGCGGGCAGCATGCCGCCGGGAAATATGTACTTCTGCACGAAGTCGATGCCCTTTCGGTAGATGTCCCAGCGCCGGTCATGGACCGTGATGATCTGCAGGACGGCCTTGCGGCCCGCGTGAAGTCTGTCCGACAAGGTATTGAAATACGTGGGCCAATAGCGCTGTCCGACGGCCTCGAACATCTCGATCGAGGCGATGCCGTCGAACTGTCCGCTCGTGTCGCGGTAGTCCTGCAGGCGGATTTCCACCCGGTCCGACAGCCCCGCCCGCTCCATCCGCGCGCGGGCATACTCGGCCTGTTCCTTCGAGATGGTGAGCCCGGTGACCTTCAGCCCGCGTTCGCCGGCCGCGTATTCCGCGAAGCCGCCCCATCCGCAGCCGATCTCCAGCACGTGTTCGCCGGGCTTGACCTCCATCGCGTCGACGAGCGCCTCGTACTTGCGCTTCTGCGCGGCCTCGGTCGGCTCCTGCCCGGTTTCGAACAGGGCGGAGGAATAGGTCATCGTGTCGTCGAGCCAGAGGCCGTAGAAATCGTTCCCGAGGTCGTAATGCGCCGCGATGTTGCGCTTGGCCTGGGCGCGGGTGTTGCGGTGGAACCAGAACCGGACGCGCTCGTAGGCGCGCACCAGCGTCACGCCGAGAAACCCGTCGTAGATTTCCTCGTTCTCCGCGTGGACCAGATCCATGAAGCCCTGCAGGTCCGGCGTCGTCCACCAGCCGTCCATGTAGGCCTCGCAGAGGCCGAGATCGCCTTCGCGCACGAGCCGGGTGAAGACCTCGGGGTGATGCACCTCCATCACCGCCACGGGGCCGGGTTCGGGGCCCTCGGCGCGGAACACGCGGCCGTCCGGCAGCTTGATGTCGATCCGGCCGTGGCGCAGCTTCTCGACGGTCTCGAACGCCATCGCGAAGTAACGGGGCAGGTCCGGCTCGCCCCTTGCCGTTGTTCTTATGGACATTTTCGCACCCTCGTCTCGGCGAACCATGAAACGGGAACCGCCCCGCCCGCAAGTATTTTCAGCCCTTGAGCTTTTCGTAGGCGGCAAGCGCGGCTTCGCGGCCTTCCTTCAGCCCCACCACCGGGGTCTCCGGGTAGGGGTCGTCTGCGGACATGCCCCAGCTTTCGGGAATGGCGTCGAAATAGCTGAGCGCGGTGTCGCTCGGGTCGTCGTAGGGCTCCGCCAGCCAGCGGCGGCGGTAGCGTTCGTCGGGGTCGAACTTCTCGCCCTGGGTCTCGGGGTTGAAGACGCGGAAATAGGGCGATGCGTCGGGGCCGGAGCCCGCGACCCACTGCCAGCCCATCGCGTTCGAGGCCGGGTCCCAATCGATCAGGCAGTCGGCGAACCACGCCTGCCCGATCCGCCAGTGGACCATCAGGTGCTTGCACAGGTAGGACGCGACGATCATCCGGGCGCGGTTGTGCATTCGCCCGGTGACGTACATCTCGCGCAGGCCGGCATCCACGACGGGGATGCCGGTGACGCCCCGTTCCCAGGCCCGGATCTCGGACAGGCGGCGGTCGTCGCGCCAGGGGAAGGCATCCCATTCCTCGCGCCAGTTGTCGGTCACGATCCGGGGCGTGTGGTAGACCAGGTGCCAGGCGAAGTCGCGCCATGCGAGCTCCGACAGGAACTTCTCCGCCCCCTTGGACCCCAGCTTGCGGGCCGCGTGCCAGACCGTGCGCGGGCCGATCTCGCCGTAGGTGAGCGGCTCCGACAGGCCAGAGGTTGCGTCCCGGTCCAGCCGGTCGCGGTCGCCGCCGTAGTCCTTCACCTGCTCGGACAGGAAATCGTCGAGCCTGTCGCGCGCGGCTTTCTCCCCGATCATCGCGTGGCGCGCCACGACCTCCGCCCCCCGCCGCATCCCCGCGCCGAGCGCCCACTCGTCGAGCGTTTCGCTGTCCGGCCACGACCCCGGCGCGTCGATCTTGCGCGGGGCGGGCTCCGGTTCGGGCAGGTCGCGGTCGCGCACGGCCTTCCAGTAGGGCGTGTAGACCTTGTAGAACCCGCCGTCCTTCGTCTCGACCGTCCAGGGTTCGAACAGGACGTGGCCGCCGTGGCTCTCGGCCCCGATACCGGCATCCTTCAGCGCCGACTTCACGCGCATGTCCCGCTCCACCGCGTCGGGATCGTAGAGCCGGGTCCAGTGCACGGCGCCCGCGCCGGTCTCCTCCGCGAGGTCGGCCAGCACCCTCGCCGGGTCGCCCGACCGCAGGATCAGCCGGCTGCCGCGATCCTCCAGCACGCCCGCGAAATGCCTCAGCCCCTCGGACCAGCGCCACTTCGCGGCGGTGCCGGTGCCGTCCACCACGTCGTCGCGGATGAAGACGGGAATGACCGGGCCGCCGCCTTCGACACAGGCCCTAAGGGCGGGGTTCTCGGCCAGCCGCAGGTCGCGGCGAAGCCACCAGATCACGGGTTTCTCGCTCATCCCCGGCACCTAGGACGCACGCCCCGGCTGTCTAGTCCGCGCCGTCGAGCGGCAGGGCGCGCTCGACCAGCCGCGCGAAGAAGCTCGCGCCGACCGGGGCGACGGCATCGTTAAACTCGTATTCCGGGTGATGCAGACCGGCCCCGTCGCCCTGGCCGAGGAACAGGTAGGCGCCGGGCCGTTCGCGCAGCATGTAGGCGAAATCCTCCGCCCCCATCTCGCGCGCGGCATCGGCCTCGACGCGGGTCTCGCCGACGATCTCGGCAGCGACGCGGGCCGCGAACCGGGCCTCGGGCGCGGTGTTCACGGTGGCCGGGTAGCCCCGTTCGTAGTCGAGCCGCGCGCAGACGCCGTGGGCCGACGCGATGCCGGCGACGATCCCGGTCATCCGGTCCTCGACCATGTCCTGCACCCGCGGTTCGAAGGTGCGGACGGTGCCGCAGAGATAGGCCCGCGACGGGATCACGTTGTCGGTCGTTCCGGCGTGGATCTGCGTGACCGAGATCACCAGGTCCTCGGCGGCGTGGCGGTTGCGCGAGACGATGGTCTGCACCGCCTGCACCATCGCGGCAGCGGCGGGGATCGGATCGCGGGTCTCGTGCGGCATGGCCCCGTGACCGCCCTTGCCCTCGACATGGACATGGAACGTGTCGACCGCCGCCATCAGCGGCCCCGGCGCGGTCAGCATCCGGCCTTCCGGCACGCCCGGCGCGTTGTGGATCGCGTAGACCTGGCCGACGCCGAAGCGGTCCATGATGCCCTCGGCCACCATCGCCTCCGCCCCGGCCCCGCTTTCCTCCGCGGGCTGGAAGATCAGCACCGCGTCGCCCGCGAAGTTCCGCGTCTCGGCCAGGTACTTCGCGGCCCCGAGCAGCATCGCGGTATGGCCGTCATGGCCGCAGGCATGCATCACGCCGGGCCGGGTCGAGGCATGGGGCAACCCGGTCTCCTCGGTGATCGGAAGCGCGTCCATGTCCGCGCGCAGCCCCACCGCCGGGCCCTTGCCCTGCCCCCGGATCACCGCGACGATCCCGGTCCGTGCTATCCCCTTGTGAACCTCGTCGACGCCGAACTCGCGCAGCCGCGCCGCCACGTAGTCGGCGGTCTCGACGCAGTCGTAGCCAAGCTCGGGATGGGCATGGAGATGGCGGCGCCAGCCCTGCATCTCGGGCGCGAGGCCCGCGATCCGGTTCAGGACGGGCATGGCTGGACTCCCCCTAGGGCCTGGTGGCAAATGTCCGGGTCGGGACGCAGGCCCCCGTGGCCCCGCACCCGTGACGGATCATGCTGTCGGATTTCCGGAAAGGGCGCAATGCGGGACGAACGGACGGACGCGGAGACCGAGGCGCTGATCCACCGCGACGGCGGCGGCCTGCCGCGGCTGCTCGCGATCATGCGCCGTCTCCGCGATCCCGAGTCCGGGTGCCCCTGGGACATCGAGCAGACATTCGAGACCATCGCCCCCTATACGATCGAGGAAGCCTACGAGGTCGCCGACGCGATCGAGCGCGAGGCCTGGGCGGAACTGGAGGGCGAACTGGGCGACCTCCTGTTGCAGGTCGTGTACCACGCCGAGATCGCCGCCGAGCGTGACCTGTTCGACTTCAACGCGGTGGCCGATGCCATCGCCGCCAAGATGGTCGCCCGCCATCCGCATGTCTTCGGTGACGAGAGCCGCGACAAGTCGGCGGAACAGCAGACCCGCGACTGGGAAACGGTGAAGGCGGCGGAACGGGCGAAGAAGGCCCGCGGCGGCACGCTCGACGACGTCGCCCGCAACCTGCCCGCCCTGACCCGCGCCGAGAAGCTGCAGAAGCGCGCCGCGCGCGTCGGGTTCGACTGGCCGGGTCCGGCCGAGGTGCTGGCCAAGATCGCCGAGGAGGCGGAGGAGGTCGCTTCCGCCCCGCCCGAGAAGATCGAGGAAGAGATCGGCGACCTGCTCTTCGTCGTCGCCAATCTCGCGCGGCATCTCAAGGTCGACCCGGAACAGGCACTCCGCGGCGCGAACGCCAAGTTCACCCGCCGGTTCGCCCATATCGAGCGCCGCCTGTCGGAGACCGGCCGCCGGCCCGAGGACAGCGACCTCGCCGAGATGGACGCGCTCTGGGACGAAGCGAAGGCGGACGGGCTGTGACCGACCCCGCGCCGAGGCCGGGGCTGGCCGCGCTCTGGATGATTGGCTCCATCGTCTCGTTCTCGACGATGGCGGTGGCCGGGCGGCAGGCGGGGCTGCGCTTCGACACGTTCGAGATCATGACCTACCGCTCGGCGGTCGGCTTCGGGCTCCTGCTGCTGATCCTCGTGGTGACGGGCCGGCTGCCGGCGGTGCGCACGCGCCGGCCGGGGCTGCACGCGGTGCGCAACGTGGCCCATTTCACCGGCCAGAACCTCTGGTTCTACGCGCTGTCCGCGATCCCGCTGGCGCAGGTCTTCGCGCTCGAGTTCACCTCGCCGCTGCTGGTCCTGCTGCTCGCGGCCTTGTTCCTGGGCGAGCGGATGACGCCGGTGAAGGTCGTCGCCGCGGCGATCGGGTTCCTGGGTGTGCTCCTGGTGCTGCGGCCCGACCGCACGCCGGTCTCGCCCGGCCACCTCGCCGCCTTCGCCGCCGCGCTCGGCTTCGCCGTCACCGCGATCCTGACCAAGCGGCTGACCCGGACCGAAAGCGTTCTGACGATCATGTTCTGGCTGACGGCCACGCAGCTCGTGTTCGGGATCGTCGCGGGGCTGGTCTACGACGGACGCCTCGCCTGGCCCGGCGCGGCGGACTGGCCGTGGCTGGTGCTGATCGGGATCTGCGGGCTGACCGCGCATTTCAGCCTGACGACGGCGCTGTCGCTGGCCCCGGCTTCGGTCGTGATGCCGATCGACTTCGTGCGCCTGCCGATAATCGCGATGATTGGCGCGGCGATCTACAACGAGGATCTGCAATGGCCGGTCTTCGCGGGGGCCGCGCTGATCTTCGGCGCCAACTACGCCAACATCCTCGACGGCCAGCGCCGCGCCCGCGCGGAGCGCATGCCCGCCCCGGCCGACCTGTAACATTTGCGTCACAAGGCCGCGGGATTATCGCGGCCGAACCGGGCCCCGCGGCGCCCTGACGTTGGGGAATAATTGACCCTGCGCTATCCTTCCGGACAAGAGCAGTCCCAGGGACCCGGCGGACAAGCCGGAGGGAGGATCAGGACAATGAAAACCAGTATCGCGGCCGCTGCCGCGCTTCTCGCCACCACTTCACTCGCCCAGGCGGGGGGAATCGAGCGCTCGACCCAGTCCATGGCCATCCTGTTCGAGGAAGGCACCCATGCCGAACTGAGCTTCAGCCGCGTCTTCCCCAGCACCTCGGGCACCGTCGGCGGCGTGGTCGGCTCGGGCAACGTGAGCCCCGGCTACAACAACTTCGCGCTGCGCTACCGGCAGGACATCACCGACCAGCTGTCCTTCGCGCTCATCATCGAGAACCACATCGGCGCCGACGTGTCCTATCCCGCCGGCACCGGCTACCCGCTGGCCGGCACCACCGCCGAGCTGCGGGCCGACAGCGTCACCGCGCTGTTCCGCTACGAATTCCCGTCGAACTTCTCGATCTACGGCGGTGCGCGCGCCGCGCGGATTTCGGGCGATGTGTTCCTGCCGCCGGTCGGCGCGGGCTACACCCTGTCGACCGACACCGACACCGCGCTCGGCTTCGTCGCCGGTGTCGCCTACGAGATCCCCGAGATCGCGCTGCGGGTCGCCCTGACCTACAACTCCGAGTACACCCACGACCTCGCCGCGACCGAAGGCGGCATCGGGCCGCTGTCGGGCACCTCGACGCTCGAGGTGACGGTGCCGCAATCGGTCCTGCTCGAGGCCCAGACCGGTATCGCCGAGGACACGCTCCTGTTCGGCTCGGTCCGTTGGGTCGACTGGACCGAGTTCCAGATCGCACCGGCCGGCTACACCAACCCGCTCGTGGTGGGCGCGCCGCTGGTGGAATACCGCGACGACTACATCACCTACACGATCGGCCTCGGCCGCCGCTTCAGCGACGAGTTCTCGGCCGCCATCTCGGCATCGTACGAGCCCGAGGCGAACTCGGTCCGCTCGAACCTCGGCCCGACCGACGGCCGCATCTCTGTCGGCCTCGGCGGCACCTACACGATGGCGAACGGGATCGAGATCGCGGCCGGCGTGCAGTACGGCACGGTCGGCAACGTCACCACCAGCATCGGCGGCGACTTCCGCGACAACGACTTCGTTGCGGCGGGCATCACCTTCGGGATGAGCTTCTGACGCCCCGCGCGTCACGCATTCGCGGGACGACACGGACAAAGCCCCCGGCGCCGCAGGCCCGGGGGCTTTTCCATTCCGCAGGCTCCGGGTCGCGCCTTGCCTCCGACCCGCGCTAGGTCAGGGACATGACAGCGCCCGCCCTCACCACCGCCACCTGGCTCCGGATCTGCCTTCTCGGGCTGCTCTGGGGAGCGTCCTTCCTCGCAGTCCGCGTCGCGCTGGACGAGGTGCCGGTGGCGACGCTGGTGGCGCACCGCGTGTTCTGGGCCTGCCTCCTGCTCTGGCTCGTGATCGCGCTCGGACGGCGGCGCCTGCCCCGCGATCCGCGGACCTGGGCGGCGCTCGGGGTCATGGGCGTCCTCAACAACGCGATCCCGTTCACCCTGCTGGCTTGGGGACAGCAATTCATCGAGACCGGGCTGACCTCGATCCTGAACGCCGCGACCGCGGTGTTCGGTGTCCTCGTCGCGGCGGTCGCGTTCAGGGACGAACGGCTCAGCGCACGGCGCGCGGCCGGACTTGCCATCGCCTTCGCGGGGGTCGTCGTCGCCATCGGCCCCTCGGCCCTGCGCGGCTTCGATCCGCGCTCGGCGGCGCAGGGGGCGGCGCTGCTCGGCGCGCTGTCCTACGCGGTCGCCGCCGCCTGGGCGCGGGCGCGGCTGTCGGGCCTTTCGCCCGAGATCGCGGCGGCGGGGATGCTGACCGGGTCGAGCCTCGTGCTCGTGCCGGCCGCGCTGCTGATCGACGGGCCGCCCGCCCTGCCCGCCGCCCCCGCCACCTGGGCCGGCATCGCCTACGTCTCGATCGCGGGCACGGCGGCGGCCTACCTGCTCTACTACCGCATCCTCCGCAGCGCGGGGTCGGGCAACGCGATGCTGGTGACGCTGGTCATCCCACCGGTGTCGATCCTGCTCGGCGCGGCGGTGCTGAACGAGCGGCTGGACCCCGCCGCCTTCGCCGGGTTCGCGCTGATCGCCGCCGGCCTTCTCGTGCTCGACGGCCGCCTGTTCCGCGCGCGATTTCCGGGTGCGCCCGCCCGCGGCCCGCGCTAAACCCTCTCCGTTGGCGAACGAGGGGGGTCATGGCCCTGATCTACGACGATGCGGCGGCCTGGCGCGCCGCGCCCGAAAAACGACTGGCCTTCTTCGGCATGTCCGGGCTCGGCAAGACCCGGCTCTCTGCGCTCCTGCGCGGGGCCGGCGACTGGTTCCACTACTCCGTCGACTACCGCATCGGCACCGCCTACATGGGCGAGCACATCGCGGACAACCTCAAGTTGCAGGCGATGCAGGTGCCGCTCCTGGCCGAGCTCCTGCGGTCGGATTCGATCTACATCGGCTCCAACATCACCTTCGGGAACCTCGCGCCGCTCTCGACCTACCTAGGCAAGCCGGGGGATCCGTCCAGGGGCGGCCTGCCCTTCGCGGAATACCTGCGCCGGCAGGCCCTGCACCGGCGGGCCGAGATCAATGCGCTGCTCGACACCGGCGCGTTCATCGCGCGCGCCCACGATCTCTACGGCTACCCGCATTTCGTCGCCGATACCGGCGGCTCCATCTGCGAGGTGGTGAACCCCGACGATCCCGCCGACGAGGTCCTGACCGCGCTGTCGGAAGCCACGCTCCTCGTCTGGATCGAGGGCGACGACAGCCACACCGATGCGCTGGTCCGACGCTTCGACGAGGCGCCGAAGCCGATGTATTACCACCCCGACACGCTGATCCCTCTCTGGGAAGAATACCTGCGTGAAAACAACGTGGTGGAGGCCGACGTTGACCCCGACGCCTTCGTCCGCTTCGCCTACGCCCGCGCGATCCGGCACCGCGAGCCGCTCTATGCCGCGATGGCTCGCAACTGGGGCGTTTCGGTCGCCGCGGCCGATGTCGCGACCGTCCGGGACGCTGCCGACGTGACCGAGCTCGTCGCCCGCGCCCTTGGCAGCAGGGGCGGCGGGGTCTAAATCAGTCCCTCGCCGCCAAGGACGCCCCGATGCCGATCAAGCTGCCCGAAACCCTGCCCGCCTACGGTGTCCTCGAACGCGAGGGCGTCATGGTCATGGGCGACGACCGGGCCGCGCGGCAGGACATCCGGCCGATCCGGATCGGGCTTCTGAACCTGATGCCGAAGAAGATCCAGACCGAGACGCAGTTCGCCCGGCTGATCGGCGCGACGCCCCTGCAGATCGATTTCCAGCTCGTGCGGATGACCGAACACGAGTCGAAGAACACCGCGCCCGAGCACATGGAGGAGTTCTACCGCCCCTTCGCCGAGGTCGAGGCCAGCGGCGAGAAGTTCGACGGTTTCATCATCACCGGCGCACCGATCGAACACCTGCCCTTCGAACAGGTGACCTACTGGGACGAACTGGTGCGGGTGATGGACTGGCTGCCCGGTCACGTCCATTCCACCTTCGGCGTCTGTTGGGGCGGCATGGCGCTGATCTACCACCGCCACGGCGTGGCCAAGCACATGCTGTCCGACAAGGCCTTCGGCTGCTTCCGCCACCGCAACCTCGCCCCGGCCTCGCCCTACCTGCGCGGCTTTTCCGATGACGTGCTGATCCCGGTCAGCCGCTGGACGGAGATGCGGGCCGACGAGGTCAACGCCGTGCCCGGCCTGACCACGCTGATCGGATCGGACGAGGTCGGCCCCTGCCTGATCGAGGACGCGGCCTACCGCTCGCTCTACATCTTCAACCACTTCGAATACGATTCCGGGACGCTGAAGGAGGAATACGACCGCGATGTCGCCTCCGGCGCGCCGATCGCGGTGCCGGTGAACTACTATCCCGGCGACGACCCGGCGCGGACGCCGCTCAACCGCTGGCGCAGCCACGCCCACCTGCTCTACGGCAACTGGATCAACGAGATCTACCAGACCACGCCCTTCGACATGGCCGATATCGGCACCGGACAGGGCGCGGGGGCAAGCCGGTGATCCTGAAGATCGCGATTGGCCTCGCGGTCCTGCTTGCGGTGTTCGCGGTCGCCACCGCTTGGCGGGCGGGCCGGATGGAGACGCGGGCCGAGGCCGCGAACCCGCCCACGGGCGCCTTCGTCGAGGTCGATGGCCACCCGGTCCACTACACGGTCACGGGCGATGGGCCGGACCTCGTGATGATCCACGGGGCCTCGGGCAACGTGAACGATTTCGACATCGCGCTGATCCCGCTCCTGTCCGACCGTTACCGCGTGATCGTGTTCGACCGACCGGGCTTCGGTTACACCCCGCGCCTCGGCGACGACGCGGCGAGCCTCGCGGAGCAGGCGCGTCTGCTCGCCGATGCCGCCGCCGCGCTCGGGGCGGACCGGCCGCTCGTGCTCGGCCAGTCCTACGGCGGGTCGGTGGCGCTGGCCTGGGCGCTGGAACGCCCGCGCGGCACGGCGGGCCTCGTGCTGGTCTCTGCCGCGTCGAACCCCTGGACGACCGGGATCGGGGCCTATTACCAGGTGCTGTCCAGCCGCTTCGGCCAGTGGCTCGGCGTGCCTGTCCTCACCGCCTGGACCAGCGACCGGGTCATCGACACGACGCTCGACTACATCTTCGCCCCGCAGGACGTGCCCGAGGGCTACGCCGAGGCGTTCGGCGCGCGCCTCAGCCTTCGCCGCGCGCCCCTGCGGGAAAACGCCCTGGAACGCGAGCGCTTGCTCGACGAGATCTCGGCGCAGGTCGTGCGCTACCCCGCGATCCGGGTGCCGGTCGAGGTCCTGCACGGCACCGCGGACGAGATCGTGCCGCACGATGTCCATTCTGAACCGCTGGCGCGGCAACTGCCGGACGCGACCCTGACGCTCCTGGAAGGGATCGGCCACATGCCCCACCACGTCGCCACCGGAGAGGTCGCGGCCGCGGTCGACCGCGCCGCCGCCCGCGCCGGATTGCGCTGACGCCCCCCGAGGGGCCATAGTCCCGACACGCAAGGAAAAACGGGCCAGACCAGATGAAACTCCCCTTCGACGGCGCGATCACCGAATACCACGAGAAGGAAGCACCGAAGCCGGTCCGCAAGGCGATCGAGGACGCCCACGGGGACACCATCCTCGACCCGACCTATCCCTACGCGAAGCGCATGGACAAGGACGAGTACGAGGACACGCTGCAGTCGCTCCAGATCGAACTGGTGAAGTGGCAGTCGCATATCCAGAAGACCGGCGGACGGCAGGCGGTGCTGTTCGAGGGCCGGGACGCCGCCGGCAAGGGCGGGTCGATCAAGCGCGTGCGGGAGAACCTGAACCCCCGCGTCGCCCGCGTCGTTGCGCTGTCGAAACCGACGGAGCAGGAAGCCGGCCAGTGGTACTTCCAGCGCTACGTCCAGCATCTTCCCAGCACCGGCGAGATCCGCCTGTTCGACCGGTCGTGGTACAACCGCGGCGTGGTGGAACACGTCTTCGGGTTCTGCACCCCCGAGGAGCGGCAGAGCTTCTTCCGGCAACTGCCCGATTTCGAAGGGATGATGGTGCGCGACGGGATCGGGCTGACGAAGATCTGGCTGAACGTCGGCCGGGCCGAGCAGTTGCGCCGCTTCCTCGACCGCGAGCGCGATCCGCTGAAGCAGTGGAAGCTGTCGTCGATCGACGTCGAGGGGCTGGCGAAGTGGGACGCCTATTCCAAGGCCATCGCCGAGACGCTGAGCCTCGGCCACACCGCCGACGCGCCGTGGACGGTGATCCGGGCCGACGACAAGCGCCGCGCGCGGATCGCGGTGATCCGCACGGTGCTGTCGAAACAGGACTACAAGGGCAAGAAGGAGGAGGTGGTCGGCACGCCCGACCCCGAGATCTGCGGCGGCCCCGAGATCTGGGCCGATGGGTAAACGGGGCTACCACCACGGTAACCTAAGACAGGCCCTGGTCGACGCGGCGCTCGTGCTGATCGAGGACAAGGGGCCGACCGGCTTCACCCTGTCCGAGGCGGCGAAGAACGCGGGCGTGACCCCGGCCGCCGTCTACCGGCATTTCGAGGGGCGCGAGGACCTCATCGCGGAAGCCGCGCGGCAGGGCCACGAGATCTTTGCGGACCTGATGGACCATGCCTTCAACGGCGGGAATCCCTCGGCGCTGGCGGCGTTCGAGGCCACCGGCCGCGCCTACCTTGCCTTCGCGCGCCAGCATCCGGGCCACTACATGGCGATGTTCGAATCCGGCCTCTCGGCCAATGCCTCGCCGGAGCTCGCCGCCGCCGCCGCCCGCAGCCGGGCGGTGCTGGAACGCGCGGCCGAGGCGCTGTCGGAACACATCCCGCCGGAAAAGAGGCCGCCGCCGTCGATGTTCTCGGCCCATATCTGGGCGATGAGCCACGGCGTGGTTGAGCTTTTCGCCCGCGGCGCCCCCGGCAGCCAGAGCCCGTTCCCGCCCGAGGACCTGCTGGAAGCCGGAATCGGCATCTACCTGCGCGGTCTCGGGCTCCTGCCTCCGGACCAGTGAACGCGACACCTCGCGCCCCCCGTCCGGGGAGCCCTCGGCGTCGCATGCGGATCGCCGGCGCGATCCGCCGAGGGGGGCGCTGCCCCCCGTCGCCTTCGGCGCCTCCCCCCGGGAATACTCGGAGGATAGAGAAGGGGCGGGATTCCCCCGGCGTCTTTGTCCCTCAAATATCCACGCGCGAAGCGCCGCGGCCGCGCGGGGGCTCGATGCCCCCGGGCGGCCGCCGCCCGGGCCGGGCTACTCCGCCGCCTCGGCCACCGGTGCGCCGCCGTTGCGGATGAGCGCGAGCAGGTCTTCCCGTTGCCGCGCCGCCCGCTCGGCGTTCCGCGCCTTCACCGGGCCGAAGCCGCGGACCTGGAGCGGCAGTTCGGCGAGCGCCCGGATCGCGTCTGCGGTGGCGGGGGCGAGTTTCGGCAGGACCTCGTCCATGTCTGCCTCGTACTGCCGGATCAGCGACCGCTCCATCCGCCGTTCGGCGGAGTAGCCGAAGGGGTCGAAGGGCGTGCCGCGCAGGCGTTTCATCGCCGCGAGCGGGCCCCAGAGCCTTTCGACCCAGGGACCGAAGGCGCGCTTCTTCGGCCGGCCCGCGGGGTCGGTGCCCGGCAGGAGCGGCGGGGCCAGGTGGTAGGTCAGCTTCAGGTCGCCCGCGAACTCCGCCCGCGCCTTCTCCGCCGTCTCCTTGTGGAGCCGGGCGACCTCGTACTCGTCCTTGTAGGCGAGCAGCTTGTGGTAGCCCTTCGCCACCGCCTCGCGGATCGCCGGGTCGCTGACCGCGTCGACGCGGGCACGGTACCGGCGGGCGAGGCGCGGGCCCTGGTAGGCGGCGAGGTGCGCCTCGCGGTAGGCGATCTTCTCGTCCGGCGACTTCGGCAGGGTCACGACGGCCGGGGCGATCAGTTTCGCCGCCGCCTCCGGGTTCGCCTGCGCCCACCGGCCAAGCTCGAAGGCCCGCTTGTTGCGCTCCACCGCCGCGCCGTTCAGCTCGATCGCCTTCAGGATCGCCTCGTGGCTCAGCGGCAAGAGGCCCATCTGCCAGGCGGCGCCGGTCACCATCATGTTGGAGTAGATCGAGTCGCCCATCGCGACGCGGGCCAGTTCGGTGGCGTCGAAGACCGACAGCCGGTCGCGCAGCCGCGCCTCCAGCGCCACCGTCAGGTCCTTGCCGGGGATGCGGAAGTCGGTGTTGCGGGTGAAGTCGCCGGTGACGATCTCGTGCGCGTTCACCGCCGCGCCCGTGCGGCCCGTGGTCATCAGGCCGAGCGTCTTGGCCCCCGCCGTCACCACGAGGTCGCCGCCGATCACCGCGTCGGCCTCGCCCGCGGCGACGCGAATCGCCGAGATGTCCTCGGGCTTCTCCGCCAGCCGCAGGTGGATCCAGACCGCCCCGCCCTTCTGCGCGAGCCCCGCCATCTCGATCATGCCCGCGCCGAGCCCGTCGAGCTGCGCGGCCTGCGCCAGCACCGCGCCGATGGTCACGACGCCGGTGCCGCCGACGCCGGTTACGACCGTGTTCCAGGTCCCGTCGATCTTCGGCAGCGCGGGTTCCGGCAGGTGGCCCACGTCGACCTCGGCCGTTGCCTCCTTGCGGATCTGCGCGCCCTCGACGGTCACGAAACTGGGGCAGAAGCCGTTCAGGCAGGAATAGTCCTTGTTGCAGGACGACTGGTCGATCGCGCGCTTGCGGCCGAGCTCCGTCTCCACCGGCACGATCGATACGCAGTTCGACTGCACGCCGCAATCGCCGCAGCCCTCGCACACGTCGGTGTTGATGAACACGCGCCGGTCGGGATCGGGGAAGGTGCCGCGCTTGCGCCGTCGCCGCTTTTCCGCCGCGCAGGTCTGGACGTAGATCATCGCCGAAACCCCGGGGAGCGCCTGGAACCGTTCCTGCACGCGCATGACCTCGTCGCGCTCGTGCCGTTCCAGCCCCTTCGGGAAGGCCGCGAAGTCGATGTCTTCCTTCGGGTCGTAGACCAGCGCGATGTTCTCCACCCCCATTGCCTTCAGTTCGTGCGCGATGCGGGCGGGGTCGAGATCGCCCTCGTTGTGCTGGCCGCCGGTCATGGCGACGGCGTCGTTGAACAGGATCTTGTAGGTGATGTTCGTGCCCGCGGCGAGTGCCGCCCGGATCGCGAGGATGCCGGAATGGTTGTAGGTGCCTTCGCCCAGGTTCTGGAAGATGTGCGGGCGTTTCGAGAACGGCGCCTCGCCGACCCAGTTCACGCCCTCGCCGCCCATCTGGGTGAAGGCATCGGTGGACCGGTCCATCCACTTGGCCATGAAGTGGCAGCCGATCCCCGCCCCCGCCCGCGCGCCCTCGGGCACCTTCGTCGAGGTGTTGTGCGGGCAGCCGGAGCAGAACCAGGGCAGGCGCTGCGCGATGTCGGGGGCATTGTCGGCGCGGCGGGCCTCGATCACGCGGGCGATCCCGGCCTCGATCCGGTCGGTCCGGCGGCCTTCCTCGATCAGGATCTCGCCGAGCTTCTGCGCGATGTCGAGCGGGTCGAGCGCGTAGTGGGTTGGGAACAGGACCGGCCCGTCGCCGCCCTTGCGGTAGCCGTAGACCCGGCGGCCGCGGCGGTCGTCGAAGATCGCCTCCTTGACCTGCACCTCGATCAGCTTGCGCTTCTCTTCCACCACCACGATCAGGTCGAGCCCCTCGGCCCAGTCGTGGAAGCCGTGCATGTCGAGCGGCCAGACCTGCCCGATCTTGTAGGTGGTCACGCCGAGCCGTTCGGCCTCCGCCTCGTCGATGCCGAGAAGGTCGAGCGCGTGGACGAGATCCTGCCAGTTCTTTCCGGCGGCGACGAAGCCGACCTTGGCGCCGGGCTTGCCGAGCACGCGACGGTCGATGCCGTTGATCCGTGCGAAGGCCTCGGCGGCGAAGCGCTTGTGGCCGAGCAGGCGTTCTTCCTGCCCCACCCGTTCGTCGCCCGCGCGGATGTTCAGTCCGCCCGGCGGCATCGGGAAGTCCGGCGCGGCGAAGGTCATCCGGAACGGGTCGCCGTCGACGATGGACGTCGCCTCGACCGTCTCCTTCATGGTCTTCAGACCGACCCAGACGCCCGCGAACCGCGACAGCGCGAAGCCGTAGGCGCCGAGGTCGAGGATTTCCTGCACCCCCGTCGGCGCGAGCACCGGCATGTGGACGTCAACGAGCGCCCAGTCGGACTGGTGAAGCGTGGTGGAGGATTCGCCGGTGTGGTCGTCGCCCATCGCCATGAGGACGCCACCATGCTTGGAGGTGCCGGCCATGTTGGCGTGGCGCATCACGTCGCCGGACCGGTCCACCCCCGGCCCCTTGCCGTACCAGAGCGCGAACACGCCGTCGTACTTGCCCTCGCCCGTCATCTCGGCCTGCTGGCTGCCCCAGACGGCGGTGGCGGCGAGATCCTCGTTCAAACCGGGCTGGAACACGATGTCCGATGCCGTCAGCAGCTTGTTCGCCCGCGCCATCTGCAGGTCGACCCCGCCGAGCGGAGAGCCGCGGTAGCCGGTCACGTAACCCGCGGTGTTCAGGCCCGCCGCGACGTCCCGCGCCTTCTGCATCAGCATCAGGCGGACCAGCGCCTGGGTTCCGTTCAGCAGCACCGGCGATTTCGCGAGATCGAAACGGTCGGCGAGCGAGATGTCCTGCAAAGACATGAAGTGCCCTCCCTTGCACCATTCTGCGCGCGTCTGAGGCATTATAGGTCAAAGTTACTGACCTTACTAGCCCTTTACAGGATGTTTACGTCGATACCCCATTGATCCACCCGGCGAGGTCGTTATGTGTCGCCGGGGCTTTTTCAACGAACCCGCAAGACGGGCGACGAGCATGGATTGGGATAAGTTAAGGATTTTTCACGCTGTGGCCGCCGCGGGGTCCCTGACCCATGCCGGCGACAGCCTGCACCTGTCGCAGTCGGCTGTCAGCCGGCAGATTCGCGCGCTCGAGGAAAGCCTCAACACGACGCTGTTCCACCGCCACGCCCGCGGCCTGATCCTGACCGAACAGGGCGAGTTGCTGTTCGATGCCACCAAGTCGATGACGAAACGGCTCGACGCGGCCTCCGCGCGCATCCGCGACAGCGAGGAGGAGGTGTTCGGCGAACTCCGGGTCACGACTACCATCGGGTTCGGCTCGCTCTGGCTCGCGCCGCGTCTGCCGCAGCTCTACCAGCGTTATCCGCAGCTGAAGATCGACCTGATGCTGGAGGAACGGCTCCTGGATCTGCCGATGCGCGAGGCCGACGTCGCCATCCGCATGAAGGAGCCGAGCCAGGCCGACCTGATCCGCCGCCGGCTCATGTCGATCAACATGCGGCTCTACGCCTCGCCGCGCTACCTGGCGCAGAACGGCGTGCCAAAAACGCTCGAGGAAATGTCGGATCACCGGCTCATCAGCCAGAACGCCACCTCGGCCCAGGTCTCCGCCGGGGCGTCGCTGGTGCGCGAGATCATGACCTACGAGATCGGCAGCGTGCTGACGGTCAACAACTACTTCGGCGTTCTGCAGGGCGTGATCCACGACCTGGGCGTGGGTGTGCTGCCCGACTACCTGACTGACGACTTCCCCGAACTGGTCCATGTCCTGCCCGACGTGTGCTCGAACGAGGTGCCGGTGTTCCTCGCCTACCCCGAGGAACTGCGCCAGTCCAAGCGGATCGAGGCGTTCCGCGACTTCGTCACCGAGGAAATCATCGCCTACCGCCGCCGCCGCCACGAGGCAGAGGGCGGAACGCGCGCCGTCGGCTGAGTTGTGGGGAATGCGCCACAGGCATAGCTGCAATGCGGCACTGCGGCGCGAAACCCCTTGATCGTCAGCATTCCGCTCATTATTTGCTCAGGTGTGGGTCGCGGAGAGCAATCCCCCGACCCCTACCTCCCTGTTGGACTTTGGCCGAGATACGTCTCGGCCTTTTTTTCTTTCGGGCCCCGCCCATGACGCCACAGGTCGAGATCGACCCCGCCGACTTCTCCGACTGGTCCGGGCTCCACGCCCTTCTCGTCGCCGCCTTCGCGCACATGGACGGCGGGATCGACCCGCCCTCCTCCCTGTCCGGTATGGACCCGCAGTCCCTTGCCGCAAAGGCGCGGGAGGATCATTTCCTGCTCGTCCGCGACACTGCGCCGATCGGCTGCCTGTTCTGCACCGAGGAGGCCGGCGCGCTCTATCTCTCGAAATGGGCGGTAGCGCCGGAGCGCCAGGGGCGCGGCTTGGGGCTCGCGCTGCTGGAGGCGGCCGAGAGCCTCGCCCGCGCACGCGGGCTGCCCGGGCTCAGGCTCCAGACCCGTATCGAATTGACAGGGAATCACCGCGCGTTCCGCGCGCTCGGCTTTCGCCTGAGCGGCAGCTCCCGCCACAATGGCTACGACAGGGCGACATCGTTCGAGTTCCGGAAACAGCTCGCCTGACCGCCGGGGACGATTTTCTACGACCTTGGTCGTAGTCCCGGCCCGTCACGATCGGTTCAGCGGATAAACCGAATGACACAGGACTCATGTATCACTTCGACTAGGCAGCGCGATTGACGGATCGGATTCGCGCAAAATCGCCAATTCTGAATGCATTTGCGTATTTTCGCGCCGTCGATTCTGATAAATTCCAGAAATCGAATTTCTCACTGCGACTTCTGAAACCATCCATGTCGATCAAATTGCTGACACATTCGCTGCCAGTATGTCTTCTCGAGGGGCATCATCTGGCACGGACCCACAGCGAGTGACCGTGTATTGAGCAAGGACGCAAGACGATGCGTAAGGAATTCATTTCGATTCTCGCCGTGACTTGCTTCGCGGGTTCGGCAGGCCACGCGATCGATCTCGGCGGCGGCGGACTCGGCATCGATGTCGACGTGTCGCTCAGCGATGGGATCTCGGCGGATGTCGGGGTCGGTCTCGGCGATGTCGGCGTCGGCGCCAGCGTCGGGGTCGGTGGCGGCAGCCTCGCCACCGTGGATGCCGAGGTCGGGCTCGGCACCGCCGCCGGCGCCACCGCCAACACCCAGGTCCTGGGATCCAATGGCACCGTCGCCGGGGCGAATGTCGGTCTGAACCTCGGCGATCTCGAAGCGTCCCTCGACGTGCTGATCGGCCAGCCGGTCATCACATCGGACAACGTGCGGATCGGCTCGGTCTCGGACGTGCGGGTCGACCCCGATACCGGCTGCATGATGGTCGGCATGGCCCCGGCGCCCGGCGCGGGCGTGTCGCAGAACCGCATCTGGCTCGCCGGCGACTCGTTCGGCTGCGGCGGCGAACTGGCCTCCGTCCGCGGCGCGCCGGTGAACCTGAACATGAGCAGCCGCTCGCTGCTCAGCCGGATCCAGAACTGAGGGGGACGGGGCGTTGGCGGGCATGACCGGGCAAGACGACACGCGCCGAATCGGTCCGGGTCCTTCCACAAAAACGCCCCATTTCCCTATTAACAAAGGGTTAACGGCAACGAGCCCCCAGCTCGTCCCCGCCGTTGACCAGCTGCTACCCCGGGCGAAATCCCGGGTAGGGATGTGACAGACGCGGATTACCCCAGAACCCGTTAGGACATGTCCCTGGGGTCGCGGTCGAGTGAGACGGCACGAGACCGCGGCCCCGCTAACCGCCCTTTCCCCCCCATGCCCCTTGGCCTAAAGATGCGCCCCAACGGACGAACGGGGACACAGCGCAGATGGGCAATCCGGAGATCACGCCAGACCTGGTCGCGGCACACGGGCTGACGCCCGGGGAATACGACCGGATCCTCGAGATCTGCGGGCGGGAACCGACGCTGACCGAACTCGGCATCTTCTCGGCGATGTGGAACGAGCACTGTTCCTACAAGTCGTCGAAGAAGTGGCTTCGCACCCTGCCGACCGAGGGGCCGCAGGTGATCTGCGGGCCGGGCGAGAACGCGGGCGTGGTCGATATCGGCGACGGCCAGGCGCTCGTGTTCAAGATGGAGAGCCACAACCACCCGTCGTACATCGAGCCCTACCAGGGCGCGGCGACCGGCGTGGGCGGCATCCTCCGCGACGTGTTCACCATGGGCGCGCGCCCGATCGCGGCGATGAACGCGCTGAGCTTCGGCGAGGTGAGCCACCCGAAGACGCGGCGGCTTGTCCACGGCGTCGTCGAGGGCATCGGCGGCTACGGCAACTGCTTCGGCGTCCCGACCGTGGGCGGAGAGGTCCGGTTCCACCCGGCCTACAACGGCAACTGCCTCGTGAACGCCTTCGCCGCCGGCCTCGCCGACGCGGACAAGATCTTCTACTCCGCCGCCTCGGGCGTGGGGATGCCCGTGGTCTATCTCGGCGCAAAGACCGGGCGCGACGGCGTCGGCGGTGCGACGATGGCCAGCGCGGAGTTCGACGACACGATCGAGGAAAAGCGCCCGACCGTTCAGGTCGGCGACCCGTTCACCGAAAAGCGCCTGCTGGAAGCCTGCCTGGAGCTCATGGCCTCGGGCGCGGTGATCTCGATCCAGGACATGGGGGCCGCGGGCCTGACCTGTTCGGCGGTGGAGATGGGCGACAAGGGCGGGCTCGGCATCCGGCTCGACCTCGACCGCGTGCCGGTCCGCGAGGACGCGATGACCGCCTACGAGATGATGCTGTCGGAAAGCCAGGAACGGATGCTGATGGTCCTGCGCCCCGAGAAGGAGGACGAAGCCCGCGCGATCTTCGAGAAATGGGACCTCGATTTCGCCGTCGTGGGCGAAACCATCGCCGAGGACCGGTTCCTGATCCTGAAGGGCAACGAGACCGAGGCCGACCTGCCGCTGTCCACCCTCGCCTCCTCCGCGCCCGAGTACGACCGGCCCTGGGTGCCGACTGAACCCGCGCCCGAGATGGACCCGGTGCCCGGCCTCGACCCGGTCGACGGGCTGAAGGCGCTGCTGACCTCGCCGAACTACGCCGCGAAGAACTGGATCTTCGGCCAGTACGACAGCATGGTGATGGCCGACACGATGCGCGGCCCCGGTCTCGGCGCGGGCGTGGTGCGGGTTCACGACACCGGCAAGGCGCTGGCCTTCACGTCCGACGTGACGCCGCGCTACGTCAAGGCCAACCCGGTCGAGGGCGGCAAGCAGGCGGTCGCGGAAGCCTACCGGAACCTGACCGCCGTGGGCGCGATGCCGCTGGCGACGACCGACAACCTCAACTTCGGCAACCCGGAAAAGCCCGAGATCATGGGCCAGTTCGTCGGCGCCATCGAGGGCATCGGCGCGGCCTGCGCGGCGCTCGGCACGCCGATCGTGTCGGGCAACGTGTCGCTTTACAACGAGACCGACGGCACCGGGATCCTGCCCACGCCCACCATCGGCGCGGTCGGGCTGATCGCGGACGCCTCGAAGATGATCGCGGGCGTGCCGGAGGCCGGGATGCTGTGCCTCGTGGTCGGCGAGACGCAGGGCCATCTCGGCTGCTCCGCGATCCTGTGGGAGGTGTTCGGCCGCGAGGACGGCGACGCGCCCGCGGTCGACCTGGAGGCCGAGAAGCGCCACGGCGATTTCGTCCGCGCCCATGCCGAATGGATCACCGCCTGCACCGACCTATCCGACGGCGGCCTAGCACTCGCGGCGTTCGAGATGGCAGCGGCGGGTGGCGTCGGCATCACGCTGGAGGCTGAGGACACGCCCACGCTCTTCGGCGAGGACCAGGGCCGCTACCTGATCGCCTGCGGCTTCGACACCGCCGAATGGCTGATGGTGGAGGCCGGGAAGGCCGGCGTGCCGCTGTCGACCGTCGGCCGGTTCGAGGGCGACGCGGTGACCTTCGGCCGCGCCTCCGCGCCGCTCGACGAACTCGTGGCGCTCTGGCGCGGCGCGTTCGAAGCGGCGCTCGGCTAGGGCAGCAGCTCGGCCGGGATGGCGCGGGGGTCGTAGCCGCGCCCGGCCATTGCCTGCCCGAACCCGGCCGCGCCGATCAGCCCGGCCACCGCGAAGATGACCGCGACCGGCCGGACCAGCGGCCCGGAATCCTCGCGGACATTGCCGAGGAACAGCACCAGGAGCGCGATGTCTAGCGCGGCGGCGATGCCGAAGCCGATCCAGCCGCGCGCCGGCGAGCCGCCCCTGAAGCCGCGCCGGAACTCGACCCTCGCGCCTTGCGGCAACGCCTCGTGCAGGGCCTCGATGAACGCGCGGTAGCGCTTGCCCCGCGCGGCGTCGCTCGCGCCCATCGGGGTGGCGCCGGTGACGACGACCGGCGGGCCGTGAAGAAAGGTCAGCTCCGCCCGGCCCACGGGCCGGGTCTGGTCGCCCTTCTCGGTCCAGAGCCTGATCCCGCGAAGCTCCGCCAGCGGTACGACACGGTCGCCGCCAAGGCCGAGAGTCCCGTCCCCGGGAAGGGTGAGAACGGCATCCCGGAGCAGGATGGTGCCGCCTTGCCGCGTCGCCAGCGTGAAGCCCTGCCCGTCCATCCCGGCCTCCCTTTCCGCGGACGATACCCCAACCCTCGGCCCGGGCAACCACCCTTGCGACCCTGCCCCGCCGTCGCTACATCTGGCACGTCCATCCCCGGGGAGCGCCGCCCATGCCCATGCAGGCCCACGAGATCGAAGCCCTGATCCGCGAAAGTTTCCCGGATGCGAAGATCGTGGTCGAGGGCGACGACGGCGTGCACATGGCCGCGATGGTGGAGGACGAGAGCTTCCGCGGCATGAACCGCGTCCAGCAGCAGCGCGCGGTCTACGCGGCACTGAAGGGCAAGATGGACGGGCCGAGCGGTGAATTGCACGCGCTTGCGCTGACGACGAAGGTGCCGGGGTGATCCTCGAGGGCTGGCTGCCGCCCGCCATCGGAGGGGTCGTGCTGCTGGTCCTCGTCCTTCTCCTCCGGCGCGCCGTCGCGCGGCGGCGAGAGTGGACGGAAGACGACGTGACCGAAGCGCGGTCGAGACACCGGCGCTTCAAGGAAAACGAAGGGAATTTGCCAAGTGGCTGACGTCAAAACCCGTATCGACGAGACCGTCAAGGCGAACGACGTGGTGCTCTTCATGAAGGGCACGAAGATGATGCCACAATGCGGGTTCTCGTCCCGCGTGGCCGGCGTGCTGAACTACATGGGCGTCGAGTTCCAGGACGTGAACGTGCTGGCCGACGACGAGATCCGCCAGGGGATCAAGGACTTCTCCGACTGGCCGACGATCCCGCAGCTCTACGTGAAGGGCGAGTTCGTCGGGGGCTGCGACATCGTCACCGAGATGACGCTTTCGGGCGAGCTGGACCAGCTCTTCGACGCCAACGGCGTGTCCTACGACAAGGACGCGGCGGAGAAGATCCGCGAGGCCAACGCCTCCTGAGGGATGTCGCCCCGCTGGCGCGGGTCGACCGAGGCAGGGGCGCTGCCCCCGCACCCCCGAGGTATTTTTCAAGGCAAAGAAAGGCTGAACGCTCGCGCCGCCCCGTAGGCAGGCGCGTGCGGCCGGGGCCGTTCGTTCCGTGCCGCTTGCACGGTCAGGACTTCTTGGTCGCCCCGGCGCGCACGTGTTTCGTCAGTCGCGAGGGGATCTTCTTGCGCCGGTCCTTGTACGGGTTCTTGTCCGCCTGGCTCCGCATCCAGAGCCGGATCGGCGTGCCGGGCATGTCGAAATCGTCCCTGAGCCCGTTCACGAGGTAGCGTGAATAGCTTTCCGGCAGCTTGTCGGGGTGGGAACACATCACCACGAAGCCCGGCGGCCGGGTCTTGGCCTGGGTGATGTAGCGCAGCCGGATCCGGCGGCCGGCGGGGGCCGGCGGCGGGTGCGCCTCGGTCATCGCCGACAGCCATTCGTTCAGGCGCGCGGTCGGGACGCGGCGGTTCCAGACCTCGTTCGCCTTCAGGATCGCGGCGTGGAGCCGGTCGAGCCCCCTGCCCGTCTTCGCGCTCAGCGTGACCAGCGGCGCGCCGCGAAGCTGCGGCAGGAGCCGGTCGAAGCTCGATTTCAGCTCCGCGAGCTTCTGCTGCTTCTCTTCCTCCAGGTCCCACTTGTTGACCGCGACGACGACCGCGCGGCCCTCGCGCTCGGCGAGGTCGGCGATGCGCAGGTCCTGGGTCTCGAACGGGATCGCGGCGTCGAGCAAGACGACGACGACCTCGGCGAACTTCACCGCGCGGAGGCCGTCGGCGACGGAGAGCTTTTCCAGCTTCTCCTGCACCCGCGCCTTCTTGCGCATCCCCGCGGTGTCGAAGATCCGCATCGGCGTGCCCTCCCAGTCGACCGGCACCGCGATCGCGTCGCGGGTGATCCCGGCCTCGGGGCCGGTCAGCAGGCGGTCCTCGCCGAGGATGCGGTTGATCAGCGTGGACTTGCCCGCGTTCGGCCGCCCGATCACGGCAATCTGCAATGGTTTCGAGTGGCTTATGACCCGTTCTTCATCTTCGATGTCGAGATCGGTCTCGGGCTCCTCTGACGTCTCCTCCGCGGCCTCGATCATCGGCGCGAGGATCGCGGCGAGTTCGCCCATGCCCTCGCCGTGCTCCGCCGACAGCGCCAGCGGTTCGCCGAGGCCGAGCGCGTAGGCTTCCAGCACCCCGGCCTCGCCCTGCCGCCCCTCGGCCTTGTTCACGCCGAGGATCACGCGGATGTCGCGCTTGCGGAGGAGATCGGCGAAGACCTCGTCGACGGGCGTGATCCCGGTGCGGCCGTCGATCAGGAACAGGCAGGCATCGGCCATGTCCACCGCGCGCTCTGTCAGCTTGCGCATCCGGCCCTCGAGGCTGTCGTCGGTCGCCTCCTCCAGGCCCGCGGTGTCGATCACGGTGAACTTCAGCGGCCCTAGCCGGGCCGCGCCCTCGCGCAGGTCGCGGGTCACGCCGGGCTGGTCGTCGACGAGCGCGAGACGCTTGCCGACGAGGCGGTTGAACAGCGTGGACTTGCCGACGTTGGGCCGGCCGACGATGGCGAGGGTGAAGGACATTGGACGCGCGCTGACCGTTGAAAGTCCGGCGTTCTACAGCGTTTCGGGTCGGACGGGAACAGCGAATATCGCCTTTCCGGACGGGTTGCGGGCCCGAGGCCAGGCGCCTTGCCCCTGCCTCGCGGTCCGGCGGCATCGGCAGCGTCAGTCCGGGAAGAAGTCCGCGTCGAACGGCACCGAGACCCGGTCGCCCCCGGCTTCGGTCAGGACCGCCTCCCCGTTCTCGACCGCGACCCCGGTCACCCGGGACCAGCCCGGCGGGCGCGGCAGGGCGATCATCGCGTGGCGGACGACGTGCCGCCCGCCGAGCGGCGCGGTGGTCGGCGCGCCGAGCGACTTCACCGGGTTTTCGCCCTTCGCGTGCGCCAGCCCGAGCGCGCCGGAGGCCAGCCCGTCCTCGATCCCGATCACGCCGGTATGGCGGTTGTTCCACGGCGCGAAATCGCGGCCGCCGTTGGAGATCCAGAGCATCGTGACCGGCAGCACGCGCGGGTCCTTCAGCACCACCACCATGTCGTCCTCGGCGTTGCGCATCAGCACGGTCCAGCCGAGCGTCGACCCGTGCGCCTCCACCAGGATCGCGAAATCCTCGACCGCGTGGCCGGCGGGGTACTCGTGCAGGTCCCACATCGACCCGTCCTCGCAGGCGAGCCGCAGGTCCGGCACGACCTGCCCCGGCACCCAGAGGTTGTGGCCGGCATATTGCGGCTTCGGATCGGTCACCGCCGCGCGCTTGGCCGAGAAGCTGAGCCGACCGCCCGCCGCCATCCGCGCCATCGGGTGATGGGCGAAGGTGATCTCGCCCGCGCCGCCCGCGATCTCGTGGACCTGGTAGAACACCGGGCCCTCGATCCGGACCCGCTTCGTCACCTCCGCGCCCTTCACGTCGCGCACGAGGCGCAGGTCGGCGTGGCGGTCGGTGGCCTCGATGACCCGCCATTCCGAGTTCGCCGGCCAGCCGTGCAGCGGGGCGTCGCCGTCATCGGCGCAGAACGGCATGCAGAAGAGATCGCCGGCGAGCCGCCGCAGGCCCTTCGTCTCCAGATCGCTGGCCTGGACGTCGGGCTCGTCCCGCCACGGCGCGGCGTGAAGGATCGACCGGCCGCCGACTTCCCACAGCGGGTAGTTGCCCACCTCGGGGTCGATCAGCAGCCGCGACCCCGCGCTTTCCAGTTCGATCACGGCGGCCTCCCTTCGCCCGGGCGGCCTACATCGTGCCGCCCGTCACCTCGCGGTACCATGCCCGGATCAGCGCGCGTTCGCCATCCTCGATGAAGGACACGTTGCCGGGCGGCATGGCCCGGCTCGCCCCGGCCTGGAGGTAGATGTCGCGGGCGTGGTTGGCGATCGCGCCCTCGGTGTCGAGTTCCACCCCGCGCGGGGCGGTGACGATGCCGGGCCAGTTCACGATCTGCGCGTGACACATCGAACAGCGCCCCATCACGATGCTCGCCACCTCCTCGAACCGCTCGCTGTCGGCGAAGCGGGTGCCGTAGGGGGTCAGCGCGGCCTCTTCCCACTCGTCGTCGCCGGGCAGCGACAGCGCGGACAGCCAGACGATGGCGAAGAAGATCGCGCCGGTCACCGCCCAGGTCCACCAGAGCTCGCCCTTCTTCTGGTGCATGGTGTTGAAGAAGTGCCGGATGGTGACGCCCATCAGGAACACGAGGCTCGCGATCAGCCAGTTCCATTCGCTCGCGAAGGCCAGCGGGTAGTGGTTCGACAGCATCAGGAAGATGACCGGCAGGGTCAGGTAGTTGTTGTGGGTCGACCGCAGCTTGGCGATCTTGCCGTATTTCGCCTCGGGCGCGCGGCCGGCCTTGAGATCGGCGACGACGATGCGCTGGTTCGGCATGATGACGAAGAACACGTTGGCGGTCATGATCGTGGCGGTGAAGGCGCCGAGATGCAGGAGCGCTGCGCGGCCCGAGAAGACCTGCGTGTAGCCCCAGGCCATCGCCACCAGGATCCCGAACAGGATCAGCATCAGCACGGTCGGCGTCTCGCCGAGGGGCGACTTGCACAGCGTGTCGTAGAGCAGCCAGCCCACCGCGAGCGAGGCCGCCGAGATCAGGATCGCCTGCCAGGGGCGCAGGTCCGCCACCTGCGGGTCGATCAGGTAGAGCTCGGACCCGAGCCAGTAGACGAGGATCAGCATCGCCGCCCCCGAGACCCAGGTCATGTAGCTTTCCCATTTGAACCAGACGAGGTGTTCGGGCATCGCCTCGGGCGCCACGAGGTACTTCTGGATGTGGTAGAACCCGCCGCCGTGGACCTGCCATTCCTCCCCGTCGGCGGGCGGCGGGATGTTCCGGTTCAGGCCGAGGTCGAGCGCGATGAAGTAGAAGCTCGACCCGATCCAGGCGATCGCGGTGATGACGTGGGTCCAGCGCACGGCGAACTCGAGCCAGTGCATGAAGATCGCCCAGTCGAGGGAAGCTCCGGTCATGTCAGCTCCCCCGATACGTCGAATACCCGTAGGGGCTGAGCAGGAGCGGGACGTGGTAGTGCGTCGGCTCCGCCATGCCGAAACGGATCGGGACCTGGTCGAGGAACAGCGGCTCCGCCCCCGATTGGCCGGTGGCGCGCAGGTAATGCCCGGCGAAGAAGATCAGCTCGTAGGTGCCGGCCTTGAAGTCCTCCTGCGGCAGGATCGGCTTGTCGGTGCGGCCATCGGCGTTGGTCACGGCCTCGGCGATCTTGCGGTGGGAATTGCCCGAGACGCGGTAGAGCGAGACGGGAAGCCCCGAGGCGGGCTGCCCGAGCGCGGTGTCGAGCACGTGGGTCGTCAGGTAACCGGCCAAGGCCGTCTCTCCTTCGTTGTCGCCGATGGCGCCATTTGGCCAGAGCGCGGGCGGCGGCGCAACGCCCGCCCGCGCCGCCGGGTGTCAGGCGGTCTGCGCCGCGTCGTCCTCGACTTCCGCTTCCGCCTTCGTCCCCTCCGGGATCAGGAGCGACAGGATGATGGCGCTGAGCCCGGACAGGGTGATAGGGGTGGCCACCACCTGGCGCAGGAAGGTCGGAAGCTGCTCGGTCGCCTGCGGCACCAGCGTCACGCCGAGCCCGAGCCCGAAACTGACCGCCATGATGTAGACCTTGCGCTGGTCGATCTCCTGCGTGGCGAGGATGCGGATGCCGGCGACCGCGATGGTGCCGAACAGGACCAGCGTGGCCCCGCCGAGCACCGGCTTGGGGATGATCTGGAACACCGAGCCGATCACCGGGAAGAAGCCGAGGATCACGAGGAACCCGGCGATGTAGAGCCCGACCCACCGGCTGGCGACGCCGGTCATGCCGATGACGCCGTTGTTCTGGCTGAAGGTGGTGTTCGGGAAGGTGTTGAAGATCGCCGCGATGCCGGAATTGATCCCGTCGCCAAGGATGCCGCCCTTGATCCGCTTCAGGTAGACCGGGCCGGAAACCGGCTGGCCCGAGATCACCGAGTTCGCGGTCAGGTCGCCCGATGTCTCGATCGCGGTCACGAGGAACAGGAATGCGACCGGGATGAACAGCCCGAGGCTGAAGTCGAACCCGTAGCGGAACGGCACCGGCATCGCGATCACCTCGGGCGAGCCGTAGGCCGACCAGTTCACCTGCCCGAGCACGGCGGCGATGACCGTGCCGATTACCAGGCCGAGCATGATCGCCGAGATCCGCAGCATCGGTTTGCCGATGAAGGTCAGCGTCAGGATGATCGCGACCACGATCGCGCCGAGGATCAGGTTGATCGGCTGGCCGAAGGACGGCAGCTCGTTCTGGAGCGCGTAGGCGCCGCCGGCGAAATCGGTGAAGCCCGATTTCACGAGGCTGAGGCCGATCACGGTGATGATGATGCCGGTGACGGTTGGCGTGATGATCTTGCCGAGCTTGTCAACGAACTGGCTCAGGACGATCTCGACGAGGCAGCCGACAAGGCAGAGGCCGAAGATCATCGCCAGCACGTCCGCGTCGCTGCCACCGGCGCCGCGGACCGAGAACCCGGCCGCGAGCAGCGCTCCGATGAAGGCGAAGGAGGTGCCCTGCACGCTCAGGAGGCCCGAGCCGACCGGCCCGAGCCGGTAACACTGGATGAAGGTGGCGACGCCCGACACGAACAGCGACATCGCGATCAGGTACGGGATTTCCGCCTGCAGCCCGAGCGCGCCGCCGATGATGAGCGACGGCGTCACGATGCCGACGATGGATGCGAGGATGTGCTGGATCGCGGCCAGCGAGGCCGGCCCCGGCGCCGGCCTGTCGTCGAGCCCGTATATCAGGCCGTGCGGTTTCGCTCCGTCTGCCATCTTGGTTCTCCTTGTCCCCCGGCCGGGCCCGCGGCACGGCACCGATTTCCAATGGGAAGTCCCGCCCGCCGCGCGTGCCAAGCCGCGGCGCGGCGGGCGGCATGGAATCGGCAGGGCGCGCTTGCGAACGCCCATCCGCTGCGCGACCTGCCGAAAAACCGGGCTTTCTGACATTTCCGCCGGGGCCGCGCCGCGCGAGGTCCCCTTGCCGGGGCGGCGTGCTTGGGTCTATCCCGGATGCATCACCACGCAGGAGCCAGCCCGAATGACCAACGTGCCCCGCTATCCGCGCGACATGATCGGCTACGGGGCCACCCCGCCCGATCCGCGCTGGCCCGGCGGCGCGCGGATCGCGGTGCAGTTCGTGCTGAACTACGAGGAAGGCGGCGAGAATTCCGTGCTGCACGGCGACGCCGCCTCCGAGGCGTTCCTGTCCGAGATCGTCGGCGCGCAGCCCTGGCCCGGGCAGCGCCACTGGAACATGGAATCGATCTACGAATACGGCGCGCGGGCCGGATTCTGGCGGCTCCATCGCCTGTTCACCGGCCAGGGCATCCCGGTCACGGTCTACGGCGTCGCCTCCGCGCTCGCCCGCAGCCCCGAACAGGTCGAGGCGATGAAGGACGCGGGATGGGAGATCGCCTCGCACGGGTTGAAGTGGATCGAGTACAAGGAAGTGCCCGAGGCGCAGGAACGCGCCGACATGGCGGAGGCGATCCGCCTGCACACCGAGGTCACGGGGGAACCGCCGCGCGGCTGGTACACCGGGCGCTGTTCTATGAACACCGTGCGCCTGGCCGCCGAGACCGGGATCTTCGACTACATCTCGGATACCTACGACGACGACCTGCCCTACTGGATTACCGAGGGCGGGCGGCCGCAGCTCATCATTCCCTACACGCTCGACTGCAACGACATGCGCTTCGCGACGCCGCAGGGGTTCAACTCCGGCGACCAGTTCCTGACCTACCTGTGCGACACGTTCGACGCGCTCTACGCCGAGGGCACCGGGGGCCACGCGAAGATCATGAACATCGGCCTGCACTGCCGTCTCGTCGGGCGTCCGGGCCGGATCCGGGCGCTGGAGCGGTTCCTGCAGCACGTCGCGCGGCACGAGGGCGTCTGGTTCCCCCGCCGGATCGACATCGCCGAGCATTGGGCGCGCGAACATCCGTGGCAGGACCGCCCCCGCCCCTCGCAGATGTCCCGCGACCATTTCGTCGAGGCCTACGGCGCGATCTACGAGCATTCCCCGTGGATCGCCGAACGCGCGCACGGGCTGGAACTCGGCCCCGCGCACGACACCGCGGGCGGGCTCGCGAACGCGCTCGCGCGGGTGTTCCGGTCCGCCACGCCCGAGGAACGCATGGGCGTCCTGACCGCGCATCCCGACCTGGCCGGCAAGCTCGCCGCGGCGAAGCGTCTGACCGCGGACTCGACGGCCGAGCAGGCCTCGGCCGGGCTCGACGCGCTGACCGATGCCGAACGCGCCACCTTCACCGGGATGAACGCGGCCTATGTCGCGAAACACGGTTTTCCCTTCATCATCGCGGTGAGGGATCACGACAAGGCCTCGATCCTCGCCGCGTTCGAGACCCGGATCGCGAACGACACGCCGACCGAGTTCGCGGAGGCCTGCGCCCAGGTCGAGCGGATCGGCCTGCACCGGCTGAAGGCGATGCTGCCGTGAAGGATACCGCCGCCTCCAGGCCCGCGCGCACCTACGCCTTCCCGCCCGGCGGCCTGCCCGGCGCCGACGACGACCCGTTCGGCACCGCGATCTTCACAGAGGCCTACGCCGTGATCCCGGCCGCCGTGCAGCGCGACATCGTCACCAGCCTACTGCCCGGCTGGCAGGATCACCGGGTCTGGATCCTCGCCCGCCCGCTGTCGGGTTTCGCGGAGACCTTCGCGCAATACGCGGTGGAGCTCTATCCCGGTGGCGGCAGCGCCGAGCCGGAGCCGGAGCGCGATGCCCAGGCGGTCCTGTTCGTGGCCGAGGGCGAGGTTCGGTTGACCATCGGGTCGGAACGGCACGAACTCGGCCCCGGCGGCTTCGCCTACCTGCCCCCCGCCGCGCCGTGGACGTTGTGGAACCACGGCGAGCACACCGCGCGGTTCCACTGGATCCGCAAGCGGTTCGTGGCCGCGAAGGGGCTGCAACTGCCGAATCCGATCGTGACCCACGATGCCCGCGTGCCGGCCGCGCCGATGCCGAACGCGGGCGACCGCTGGTCGACGCAGCGCTTCATCGACCCGCTCGACACGCGCTACGATTTCCACGTCAACATCGTGAACTTCATGCCCGGCGGCCGCATCCCCTTCGCCGAGACCCACGTCATGGAACACGGGCTCTACGTGCTGGAAGGCACCGCGCGCTACCTCTTGAACCGCGACTGGGTGGAGGTCGGGCCCGGCGATTTCATGTGGCTCCGCGCCTTCTGCCCGCAGGCCTGCATCGCCACCGGCGACGGGCCGTTCCGCTACCTTCTCTACAAGGACGTCAACCGGCACCCGTCGCTGACGATCCTGAAGTGAGCGGCCCGGAGATCCGGGCGGAGCCGCTGACGGCCGAAGCCTTCGCCCCGTTCGGCGACGTGCTGGAGGCTGCGGGCGCGCCCGACCGGATCATCAATGCCGGGCTCTGCGGCCGGTTCCACGACCGCGCGCGGCTCGACTTCGGGCCGGACGGCCGGGCCGCGATCAGCCTGTTCGATGCCGAACCGCGCACCCTGCCCCATACCTGCGACCTACTGGAGCGGCACCCGCTCGGGAGCCAGGCCTTCCTTCCCATGACCGGGCACCCCTTCCTCGTCATCGTTGCGCCGGACGACGGCGGGACGCCGGGCGCGCCGCGAGCCTTCCTGACCGCGCCGTACCAGGGGATCAACTTCCTGCGGAACACCTGGCACGGCGTGCTGACCCCGCTTCACGCGCCGGGGCTCTTCGCCGTCGTCGACCGGGAGGGTCCGGGAACGAACCTCGAGGAACATGTCCTCGAAAAGCCGTGCGTGGTCGTAGCCGCCTAGGTCGGCGCCCGCCCGATCGGCCGGACCGGGGCTCCGCCCCGGACCCCGAGGTATTTCGGAAGGCAAAGAAGCCTGAGCGGGACCACACCTGTTCTTTGCCTTCGGAAATACCTCGGGGGGGAGTCGCCGCAAGGCGACCGGGGGGCGGCGCCCCCCCCGCGGGTCGGCCCGCGCAGGCGGGACGAAACCGCTTCAGTCCCGGAACATCCGGTAGATCGCGCCGTTCCCGACCGACAGGAACCAGACCGACCCGTCCGGCGCCATGCGGACGTCGCGGACACGGATCGTTTCGGGCGTCTCGATCCGCTCGACCTCGGCGAACCCGGTTTCCGGGTCGACGCGCGAGATCAGGTCGAAGGCCAGCGCGCCCACGAGAAGGTCGCCGCGCCAGTCGGGGAACATGTCGCCCTCGTAGACCGCCAGCCCCGAGGGCGCGATCGACGGGTCCCAGAAATGCAGCGGCTGCTCCATCCCCGGCGCCTCGTTCCCGACGCCGATCCGGAGGCCGGTGTAGTGCCGCCCGTAGGCGATGACCGGCCAGCCGTAATTCAGCCCCGGCTCGATCCGGTTGACCTCGTCGCCGCCGCGCGCGCCGTGTTCGACGACGTAGAGCGTTCCGTCCGCCGCGAAGGCCGCTCCCTGCGGGTTGCGGTGGCCGTAGCTGTAGATTTCGGGCCGCGCGCCGGGGATGTCGAGGAACGGGTTGTCCTCGGGGACGGTGCCGTCGCGGTTCAGCCTGAGGACGGAGCCGTTCTCGCGCCGCAGGTCCTGCGCGGCCTCCCGCTCGCCGCGTTCTCCGACGGTCACGAAAAGCCGGCCCTCCGGCCCCTCGACCACGCGGCTGCCGAAGTGGCGGCCGCCGGAGGACCCGGGCACCATCTCCCACAGGATCTCGGTATCCTCGAGCCGCCCGGCTTCCAGCACGCCGCGGACCAGCGCCGTTCCCGCGCCGCCCGCCTGCGGTCGCGCGAAGGTCAGGAATACCTCGCCCGTGTCGGAGAAATCGCGCGGCACCATCACGTCGAGAAGCCCGCCCTGCCCGCGGTCGAACACCGCCGGTACGCCCGTCACCGGCACGTATCCGCCCTCGGGCCAGTAGCGGCGCAATTCGCCGCCCCGGAGCGTCACGAGGAAGCCTCCGTCGGGCAGGAAGGCAAGGCCCCAGGGCTCGTCCAGCCCGGTCGCCACGGCCTCGATCTCGACCGGCCCGGTCAGGGTGGATCGCGTCTCCGCGACGGCCGGCGCGGACGCCAGGATCGCCGCCGCCAGCGCCGCTATCTTCGCCCTTTTCAACCTCAGACCCTCCGATTACGGTGCCGCCCCAGAGACACTTATGTCCATCCAGGGAGAGAACAATGAAAAAGCTTCTGCTTGCCACCGCGGCGCTGTCGGCGGTCGCTGGTGCGGCCCGCGCAGAGGACGTGCCGCTCGGCTTCCTCCTGAGCTACACCGGCGACATCCAGTCGCTCGTGCCGCCGATCTCGGACGGCGCGCAGCTGGCGGTCGACGAGGTCAACGCGGCCGGCACCTTCCTCGGCGGCGACACCGTGACCGTGGTGCAGGGTGACACCCGTTGCTCCGACGCCGCCGTCGCCACCGCCGCGGCGGAACGCCTGATCACCGCCGACGGCATCAAGGGCATCGTCGGCTCCGACTGCTCGGGCATGACCACCGCGATCCTGTCGAACGTCGCCGTGCCGAACGGCATGGTGATGATCTCGCCGGCCTCGACCACTCCCGCGCTGTCGAGCGCCGACGACAACGGCCTGTTCTTCCGCACCGCGCCCTCCGACGCGCGCCAGGGCGAACTCCTGTCCGAGATCCTGACCGAGCGCGGCATCACCTCGATCGCGATCACCTACACCAATTCCGACTACGGCCAAGGCTTCGCCGACGCGCTTCAGTCGGCCTTCGAGGCCGCGGGCGGCAGCGTGACCCTGTCGGCGGCGCACGAGGAAGACCGCGGCGACTACTCGTCCGAGGTCGGCGCGCTGGCCGCGGCGGGCGGCGACGTGCTGGTGGTGCTCGGCTACGTCGACGGCGCCGGCAGCCGCATCATCCAGGGCGCGCTCGACACCGGAGCGTTCGACACCTTCGCCTTCGGTGACGGCATGGTCGGCACCACGCTCACCGACAACTTCGGCGACGCCATCGACGGCAGCTTCGGCACCGCGCCCGGCGGCGAGGGCGAGGGCGTCTCGATCTTCCAGGGCCTCGCCAGCGAAGCGGGCTTCGACGGCGCGTCGGTCTATGCCGGCGAGGGCTACGACGCCGCCGCGCTGATCCTGCTCGCGATGCAGGCGGCGGGATCGGCCGAACCCGGCGACTACGCGTCCCGGATCATGGACGTGGCCAACGCCCCGGGCGAAGTGATCCTGCCCGGCCAGCTCGGCCAGGCGCTGGAGATCCTCGCGTCGGGCGGCGACATCGACTATGCCGGGGCGACCGGCGTGGAACTGATCGAGCCCGGCGAGGCCTCGGGCAGCTACCGCATCCTCGAGGTGCAGGACGGCGTGCTCGAGACCCTCGAACTGCGCTGATCCCGGATCGGCGGAACGACAGGTCGGCCCGGTCCCTCGCGGGGGCCGGGCCGCATCATTGAAAGGCGCACGCGGATGATCGAGGTTCACGACCTGCACAGGCATTTCGGCGGCTTCCACGCCGTCGACGGCGCCAGCCTGCGCATCGAGCCCGGCACGATCACCGGGCTGATCGGACCGAACGGCGCCGGAAAGACCACGCTTTTCAACGTGATCGCCGGGGTTCTTGAACCGACGTCCGGCCGCGTCACGATGGACGGCGAGGAAATCACCGGCCTGCCGCCTCACGAGCTGTTCGCCAAGGGGCTGTTGCGCACGTTCCAGATCGCGCACGAGTTCTCGTCGATGACCTGCCGGGAAAACCTGATGATGGTCCCCGCCGCCCAGGCCGGCGAGTCGATCTGGAACGCCTGGACCCGGCGCGGGCACATCCGGGCCGAGGAACGCGCGCTGCGCGAGAAGGCCGACGAGGTGCTCGACTTCCTCACCATCTCCCATCTCGCCGACCACCCGGCGGGCGCGATCTCGGGCGGGCAGAAGAAGCTCCTGGAGCTTGGCCGCACGATGATGGTCGACGCCAAGATCGTGTTCCTCGACGAGGTCGGCGCGGGTGTGAACCGCACGCTCCTCAACACCATCGGCGACGCGATCCTGCGGCTGAACCGCGAGCGCGGCTACACCTTCTGCATGATCGAGCACGACATGGATTTCATCGGCCGGCTCTGCGACCCGGTGATCGTCATGGCCGAGGGCCGCGTGCTGGCCGAGGGTTCGATCGAGGAGATCAAGGCCAACGAGCAGGTGATCGAGGCCTATCTCGGCACCGGCCTGAAGAACAAGGACGCGGTCGGGGCCTGAGCCACCGGGGCCGTGCGGGTCCCGGACCGAAACCCCGTGTCGCTCCCCCCTGCCGCCCGCTAGACTGACCGGCAGATGCCCATCGAAGGACCGGACGTGAGCACCAATCCCTACCAGGACGACCGCGGCAACAAGGACCGGTCGATCACCGCGGAACCCCCGGCCCATCTCGGCGACCCGACGGAGACCACCGGCCCCGCGACCGCGGCGGAGGGCCGGCCGTTCCTGATGGGCGAGGCGATGACCGGCGGTTATCGCGGCGGGGCCGACATCCTGCACGACTGCACCATCGCCGTGGACCCGGGAGAGATCGCCGTCATCGTCGGGCCGAACGGCGCGGGCAAGTCCACCGCGATGAAGGCGATCTTCGGGATGCTCGACCTGCACGGCGGGCGCGTCGTGCTCGACGGCCAGGACATCTCGCACCTGTCGCCGCAGGACCGGGTCGCCCGCGGCATGGGGTTCGTGCCGCAGACCGCGAACATCTTCACCTCGATGACGGTGGAGGAGAACCTGGAAATGGGCGCCTTCATCCGCCGCGACGACTTCCGCGGCACGATGGAGCAGGTCTACGACCTGTTCCCGATCCTGCGCGACAAGCGGCGGCAGGCGGCCGGCGAGTTGTCGGGCGGTCAGCGCCAGCAGGTCGCCGTGGGCCGGGCGCTGATGACGCAGCCGAAAGTGCTGATGCTGGACGAACCGACCGCGGGCGTCTCGCCCATCGTGATGGACGAGCTGTTCGACCGCATCATCGAGATCGCGCGGTCGGGGCTGCCGGTGCTGATGGTGGAACAGAACGCGCGCCAGGCGCTGGAAATCGCGGATCGCGGCTACGTCCTCGTGCAGGGCCGGAACGCCTATACCGGAACCGGCGCGGAGCTTCTGGCCGACCCCGAGGTGCGGCGCAGCTTTCTCGGCGGGTAGGAGCGGATGGAGAAAGCGAACATCGGGACAGAGATCGCCGCGGCCGGTGCCGGTGGCGGGGATCGCCGGGGAGATGCGGCGCGGTTCGGGCGGATCGAAGGGTCTGCATCGCGTCGGGGTCGATCCGCTATCGACGAAGGCTCCGGCCTTCCGGTCGCCCAGGGCTCTCTCGTAAAGGCAATCCCTTCGACATGCCGCTGTATGGTGACCCGCTTATGGTGACCCGCTGATGCGTCGCTCAAGGCTTCTCACCACGCTTCTTGCTGTCACCACCGCGGGGACCGCCTCCGCCCAGGCACCGCGCGCCACCGCCATCGTCCAGTCCTGCACCGCGACCGAGAGCTGTTCCGACACCGGCGCCTGCCGCGCGACCGGGCACCTCCTGTTCGTGATCCCCGTGCTCGACTTCGACGCCGACCCGCCCCGCGCCTACGTCGCGGGGCCGATGGTGGCGGAGGCCGGCGCGGGGACGTTCTTCGACACCCCGATCCACGACATCGCGCCCGACCTCTCCCCCGCCGCGGTTTTCGACGCCCTGCCCGAGACCCTCGGCGAGGCGATCTTCGCCCGCGTCGGCGGGTTCGGCAGCAGAGAGTACGTCGTCGTCCGCCCCGCCCGCGACATCCGCGGCCTCTCCGGCCACCGCGCGCTGACGCGTTTCGCCTGCGACCAGGTGCTGTTCCCGTGATCCAGCCGCGCGTCTTGCCATTCCTGCTCGCCGCCGGTCCCGCCCTCGCGGCCCCCGGCGATCCCGACGCGCCGGTCGCGGGCGGGTGGGAGTTCGCGTCCTGCCAGATGGAGGCCGTGTGCCAGGGCGACGGGCGCTGCCGCGATCTGCCCCTGCCCGGCCAGACCTACCTGTGGCAAGACGCCGATGGCGTGAGGATCGGCACCAGCGACGACGCCGCGCGACCGATCGCGGTGTTCGGCGATCTCGACGCCGCGGCGGAGGCACTCGCGGCCGGCGCCTCCCTGCCCTCGGACAGCATCCTCGTCACCCCGCCGGACGAGGACGGGCCGGGCTGGTTCCGCGCCGCCCTGTTCCGGGTCGACGAAGGCGTGCCGGAAGACCGGTACTTCTGGCTCCTGTGCGAAACCGGCGCCGCGCCCCCGGCCGATCCCGTCACGCCGCCGGACCCCGTCCCCGCGCCGGATGAGGCCCCCGCACCGCCCGGGGACGACGACGCCACGCTGCCCGACCGCCCGCCGCCGGGCCTGCCCCTGCCGACGCCTTGACGGCGGCCCCGGATCGCAGCCCGCGACGGCGCCGCTTGGCATGGCGCAGGCGGGCAACCGGCGCTAGTGTCCCCGAAACCTTCTCGGACGAGTCATGACCGATATTCTCAATGCCCTCGTCACCCTCGCGAACTACGTGATCGTGCCCGCCACCGCCTACGGCGCGCAGCTCGCGCTCGGCGCGCTCGGGGTGACGCTGATCTACGGCATCCTGCGCTTTTCCAACTTCGCCCACGGCGACACGATGGCCTTCGGCACGATGGTCACGATCCTCGTGACCTGGGGCCTGCAGGCCGCCGGGATCACGCTCGGCCCGCTGCCGACCGCGCTCCTGGCCCTGCCCTTCGGGATCGCGGCGACGGCGCTTCTCCTGCTCCTGACCGACCGCGCGGTATACCGGTTCTACCGGCGGCAGCGGGCGAAACCGATCATCTTCCTGATCGCGTCGATGGGGATCATGTTCGTGCTGAACGGCGTGGTCCGGATCATCATCGGCGTCGACGACCAGTATTTCGCCGACGGCGAGCGGTTCCTGATCTCGGTCCGCACCTTCCGCGACCTGACCGGGCTGGAGGAAGGGCTGGCGATCCGGTCCACCCAGGCCCTGACCGTGGTGGTCGCGGTGATCGCGGTGGCGGCGCTGTTCTGGTTCCTCAACCGGACCCGCACCGGAAAGTCGATGCGCGCCTATTCCGACAACGAGGATCTCGCGCTCCTGTCCGGCATCGACCCGGAGCGCGTGGTGCGGATCACCTGGCTCATCGTCGCGGCCCTCGCCACCATCGCGGGCGTGCTCTACGGGCTCGACAAGAGCTTCAAGCCCGGCACCTACTTCCAGCTTCTCCTGCCGATCTTCGCCTCGGCAATCGTCGGCGGGCTCGGCAGCCCCGTAGGCGCGATCCTCGGCGGGTTCGTCGTCGCATTCTCCGAGGTCGGCGTGACCTACGCCTTCCGCCGGGTCGTGGGCTATCTCGGCCCCGCAGACTGGCAGCCTGAGGGGCTGCTGCAACTCCTGTCGACCGACTACAAGTTCGCGGTCAGCTTCGCGATCCTGCTGATCGTGCTGCTGTTCCGCCCGACCGGGATCATGAAAGGCAAGGCGCTATGAGTTCCGCGCGCGCACCGCTCCTGTTCGCGTTCATCGCGCTGCTGATCGTCGGCACCGGGATGCTGCAATCCTGGTCGACCGCGCTGACGGTCCTGAACATGGGCCTGATATCGGCCATCATGGCGCTCGGCGTGAACCTGCAATGGGGCGTCGCGGGGCTGTTCAACGTCGGCGTCATGGGCTTCGTCGCGCTCGGCGGGCTGGCCGCGGTGCTGATCGGGATGCCGCCGGTATCCGAGGCCTGGGCGGCGGGCGGCCTGCGCATCCTCGCGGGCCTCGCGATCGCCGCGGGTGCCATCGCCGCGGGCGTGATCGCGTGGAAACGCCTGCCGGCGACGGCGTGGCGCGGGGTCGCGGTGGCGGCGATCCTCGTCGCGGGACTCCTGGCCTACCGCGCGGTCATGCTGCCCGGCGTCGCGGCGGTGGAGGCGGTGAACCCCTCGGTCGCGGGCTATCTCGGCGGTCTCGGCCTGCCGGTCATCCTCGCCTGGCCCGTGGGCGGGCTGCTCGCGGCGGGCGCGGCCTGGGTGATCGGCAAGACCGCGCTCGGGCTCCGCTCCGACTACCTCGCCATCGCCACGCTCGGCATCGCCGAGATCGTGATCGCGGTCCTGAAGAACGAGGACTGGCTCGCGCGCGGCGTGAAGAACGTGAACGGCCTGCCCCGGCCCGTCCCCTACGAGATCGACCTCCAGAACTCCTCGGGCTTCATCAACTTCGCCCACGGCATCGGGCTCGACCCGGTCACCGCCTCGTCGCTCGCGGTCAAGCTCAGCTATCTCGGCCTGTTCGCGGTGGTGCTCGCCGTCCTGCTCTGGCTGTCGCAGATGGCGCTGTCGAGCCCCTGGGGCCGGATGATGCGGGCGATCCGCGACAACGAGACCGCGGCCGCCGCGATGGGCAAGAACGTCACCGCGCGGCACCTTCAGGTGTTCATCCTCGGCTCCGCCGTCTGCGGCATCGCGGGCGCCATGATGACGACGCTCGACGGGCAGCTAGTGCCGTCGAGCTACCAGCCGCTCCGCTTCACCTTCCTCGTCTGGGTGATGGTGATCGTGGGCGGGTCGGGCAACAACTGGGGCGCGGTCGCGGGCGGTATCCTCGTCTGGTGGCTCTGGGTCGAGGTGGAGCCGATCGGCGCGGCGCTGATGCGGCTCGCCACCTCGGGCCTCGGCGAGGGATCGGCGCTCCGCGACCACCTGCTCGGCTCCACGCCCTACATGCGCGAGTTGACGATGGGACTGGTGCTGCTCCTGGTGCTCAGGTTCTCGCCACGGGGGCTCCTGCCCGAACGCTGACTGCCCCTGGCCGGGACCTCGATCTGCCCGTCCTTGTCCCCGAAATATCCCCGGGGCAGCGGCAGGGCCGCGGCGGGGTGGAACCCCGCGCGGCGGCCGAGGGCTCCCCGGGACCCGGGGGGCGCGAGACCGCCGCCTAGCGGCCCTCGAACACCGCCGGCCGCTTTTCCAGGAACGCCAGCACGCCTTCCTTGAAATCCCGGCTGTCGCCGCATTCGCCCTGCAACTTCGCCTCCAGCGCGAGCTGGTCCTCGAACCCGTTGCCGAAACTTTCGCGGATCACCTGCTTGACCCGGGCGAAGGCGCCGGTCGGCCCCTTGGCGAGATGCTCGGCGCGCGATTTCCAGACCGCCGCGAATTCCGCATCCGGCACCGCTTCCCAGATCATGCCCCAGTCGCTCGCCTGCCGGGCGGTGATCTTGTCGGCGAACAGGGCCGCGCCCATCGCCTTCGCCATCCCCATCGACCGCGGCATGACCCAGGTGCCGCCCGCGTCCGGGATCAGGCCGATCCGCGTGAAGGCCTGGATGAAGGCGGCGCTTTCGCAGGCGATCACCACGTCGGCGGCCAGCGCGAGGTTCGCCCCCGCCCCGGCCGCGGTGCCGTTCACCGCCGCGATCACCGGGACCGGGCAGTTCACGATCGCCATCAGCATCGGCACGTATTCGTCGCGGAGCGTGCGTTCGAGGTTGATCTCGGCCACGTTGACCCGGTCGCCAAGGTCCTGGCCCGAGCAGAAGGCGCGGCCCTCGCCGGTCAGGACGACGACCCGCGCCCGGCTTCCGGCGGCCCCGACCGCGTGGGTGATCTCGGCCCGCATCTGGGTGTTGAGCGCGTTCATCACCTGCGGACGCCGCAGATTCACCACCGCGATGCCGTCGGCCTCCTCGAGCGTGATCGTTTCGTAATCCATGCCAGAAGCTCCCTTTGCTCGCGGCGGACGATAGCAAAGCCCGCGCCGGTGACCAGCCGAAACCCGGCGTCAGTCCCGTCCGGGGTTCGCGTCGCCGTCGCCGCGGGTCAGTTCCGCGATCCGCGCGCGTTCCTCCTCGGTCAGGCCCGGATCAGGCGCGGCGGGCTGCCGCGACTGCCGGCGGACGAAGGCCGCCGCGACCCCGCCGCCGACGAGAACCAGAACGACCGGCGCGAGGATCGGCACCCAGTTCGCGCCCGACGCCCGCGGCATCAGCAGCACGAACTCGCCGTAGCGGTCCACGACATAGGCCACCACCTCGTCGTCGCTGTCCCCGGCGAGCAGGCGTTCGCGCACCAGCAGGCGTAGGTCGCGGGCCAGGTCGGCGTTCGATTCGTCGATGGTCTCGTTCTGGCAGACCGGGCAGCGCAGCCCGCGGGAGATCTCCCGCGCGCGCGTCTCCAGCTCCGGGTCGTCGAGCACCTCGTCGGGCTGCACGGCGAACGCCGGAAGCGCCAGCCACAGCGCCAGAAGGACGGCAAGCGCGCGTTTCATTCGGCGGGCACGGTCGGTACGCGCGCCGTCCCCGCCGCGACGCGGTAGCGCCGGTCGCGCAGCGACACGAGCGCCCCCGCCGCCATCACCAGCGCGCCGCCCCAGATCCAGTTGGCGAAGGGCTTGATCCAGACCCTCAGGGTCCAGCCCGCGCCGTCGTCCTGCGGGTCGCCGACCACGACATAGAGATCGCGCACCGCCCCGGACCGGATCGCGGCCTCGGTCGTGGGCATCCCGGCGACCGGGTAGAACCGGCGTTCCGGCGAAAGGACCGCGACTTCCTGCCCGTCGCGGCTGACCCGCACATCGGCCCGCACCGCCTGGTAGTTCGGCCCGTCGTCGCGGCCCACGTCGAGCAGCTCGATGTCGTAGGCGCCGACGGCATAGGTCTCGCCCGGGCGGGCGACGCGGATGTCCTCGACCTGCCACGAAGTCAGCCCGGCGATGCCGAACAGCGTGATGCCGAAACCCGCATGGGCCAGCGCCTTGCCCCAGTCCGCGCCCGGAAGCCGTCCGAGCCGGGCGAACCGCCCCGAGACCGGGCCGCGGCCCGTCCGCGACAAGAGATCGGTGGCCGCGCCCGCGACCAGCCAGGCACCGAGCCCCATCGCCAGCGGTCCGATGGCGGTGTGTCCGGTGAACACGACCCAGGTCAGCAGCAGGACGGACAGCCCCAGGATCGCCGCGGGCATCAGCGCCCGCATCGCCCGCCCGAGCACCGCCCGCTTCCACGGCAGCATCGCGCCGATCGGCAGGACGGCGGCGAGCACCAGTGCGAAGGGGGTGAAGGTGGCGTCGAAGAAGGGCGGACCGACCGACACCGTCCGCTCCACCACAACGTCCGACACCAGCGGCCAGATCGTGCCCACGAAGACGATGAAGGCCGAGACCGTCAGCAGCAGGTTGTTGAGCACGAGGCCGGTTTCCCGGCTGACGAGGCCGAAGACGCCCTTCGCCTCCAGCCGCCCCGCCCTAAGCGCGAACAGGAGGAACGCGCCGCCCACGAAGGCCGCGAGGATCGCGAGGATGAAGACCCCGCGGGCGGGGTCGCTGGCGAAGGCGTGGACGCTGGTCAGGACGCCCGAGCGGACGATGAAGGTCCCGATCAGCGAGAAGCCGAAGGCGAGGATGGCCAGCAGGATCGTCCAGCTCTTCAGCGCCTCGCGCTTTTCCACGACAATGGCCGAATGCAGCAGCGCCGCGGCGATCAGCCAGGGCATGAAGCTCGCGTTCTCCACCGGGTCCCAGAACCAGAACCCGCCCCAGCCGAGCTCGTAGTAGGCCCACCAGGACCCCATCGCGATGCCGATGGTCAGGAACATCCAGGCCGCGAGCGTCCAGGGCCGCACCCACCGGCCCCAGGCCGCGTCGACCCGGCCCTCGATCAGCGCGGCAACGGCGAACGAGAACGCCATGCTGAGGCCGACATAGCCGAGGTAGAGAAACGGCGGATGGAAGGCGAGGCCCGGGTCCTGCAACAGCGGATTCAGGTCCTCGCCGTCGAACGGCACCACCCCCAGACGCAGGAACGGGTTCGAGGTGAACAGGATGAAGGCGAAGAAGGCCGCCCCGATCGCCGCCTGAACGGACAGGACCCGCGCCTTCAGCCGCGGCGGCAGGTTGTCCCCGAACAGCGCCGCGACGGCGCCGAACAGCGTCAGGATCAGCACCCAGAGAAGCAGCGAGCCCTCGTGGTTCCCCCAGACACCCGCGATCTTGTAGAGCATCGGCTTCGCGGTGTGGGAGTTCGCCACCACCAGCGAGACCGAGAAATCCGAGGTGACGAAAGCGTAGGTCAGCGCCGCGAAGGAAATCGCAGTCAGCCCGAACTGCGCCAACGCCGCGGGCCGCGCGACGGCCATCAGACCCGGCATCCCCCGCGCCGCGCCGACCATCGGCACGACGGCCTGGAACAGCGCCACCATGAAGGCGAGGATAAGGGCGAAATGGCCGAGTTCGATGAACATGGCGCGATCCTATCCCGTCCCGAGCGGGCGGGAAAGTGGGCCGAATTGCCGCTCCGTACGCCGACCCGTCGCGCCGCCCCGGGCTTCTCTATCCCGGAAATATTCCCGGGGGGGCCGCCGCAGGCGGCGGGGGCAGCGCCCCCACCTTCCGACCGATCAGACGGGGCACCGGTCACGGCCCCGAGCGACCCGGAACCACGGAGACCCGCGCCCTCTGCCGCGCCTCAGCGCCCCCGGAACAGGCCGCCGAGCACACCGCGCACGACCGCCCGCCCGGCCTGGGTCCCGAACTGGCGTGCGAAGCTCTTGGCGAAGGCCTCGCCCACGGAATCGGACCGCGACGACCGCTTGCGGGTCGGGGTCGCGGTGGACCGTCCGACGCGCGTGCCGGAATAGCGCCGCCCGGCATTGTATTCCCGCAGGAGCGTGTCGCCGCCATCGTCCCGCGCCTCCGCCTCCTCGGCCTCCTTCGCCGCGGTCTCGGCGCGTTTCTGCAGCACCTCGTAGGCGCTTTCGCGGTCGACGGCGGTGTCGTACTTGCCGGCGAGCGGCGAGGCCGCGATCACCGCCGCGCGCTCGCCCTCCGACAGGGGCCCCAGTTGCGAAGAGGGCGGCCGGATCAGCGTCCGCTGGACGATCCCGGGCGCGCCCTTGGCCTCCAGGAACGAGGTCACCGCCTCGCCCACGCCGACCTCCCGGATCGCGGCCTCGGTGTCGAAGGCGGGGTTTTCCCGGTAGGTCTCGGCGGCCTGCTTCAGCTCCCGCCGATCCTTCGCGGTGAAGGCGCGAAGCGCGTGCTGGACCCGGTTGCCAAGCTGCCCCAGGACGTCCTCGGGCACGTCGGCGGGGTTCTGGGTGACGAAGTAGACACCGACGCCCTTCGACCGGATCAGGCGGGCGACCTGCTCCACCTTGTCGACCAGCGCCTTCGGCGCGTCGTCGAACAGCAGGTGGGCCTCGTCGAAGAAGAACACGAGCATCGGCTTCTCCGGGTCGCCGACCTCGGGCAGTTCCTCGAACAGTTCCGACAGCAGCCACAACAGGAACGTCGCGTAGAGCCGCGGGCTCTGCATCAGCTCGTCCGCCGCGAGGATGTTGATCCGGCCGCGCCCGGCGTCGTCCGTCAGCATCAGGTCATCCAGCGCCAGCGCCGGTTCCCCGAACAGCCCCGCCCCGCCCTCGTTTTCCAGCACCAGGAGCCGCCGCTGGATCGCGCCCACCGTCGCGGGCGCGATGTTGCCGTAGCGCAGGCCGACCTCGGACCGGTTCTCGCCGAGCCAGACCAGGAGCGATTGCAGGTCCTTGAGATCCAGAAGCGCCATGCCCTGTTCGTCCGCGATGCGGAAGGCGATGTTCAGGACGCCCTCCTGCGCCTCCGACAGGTCCATCAGCCGCGCCAGCAGGAGCGGCCCCATCTCCGAGATCGTGCAGCGGACCGGGTGGCCCTGGCGGCCGAAGATGTCCCAGAACGTGACCGGGAAATCGGTGTAGGCGTAGTCGGTGAAACCGATCGTCTCGGCGCGGCTGGTGAAGGCGCCGTGGAGCTTGAACTCCGGCGACCCGGCCCGCGCGAGGCCAGACAAGTCGCCCTTCACGTCCGACAGCATCACCGGCACGCCCGCCGCGGAGAACTGTTCGGCGAGGATCTGGAGCGTCACGGTCTTGCCGGTGCCGGTGGCCCCCGCGACCAGCCCGTGCCGGTTGGCGTAGCCCATCGATAGGTATTGCGGCTCCACGTAGCCGTCGCCGCCTCCGCCCACGAACACCGCGTCGGACCTCAACCTGCCTTCAGACATGACTTCCCGCTCTCCTGCCCAATTGCCCCATTAATGTCACCGTATGAGCATACATTGTTAACTATTCGATGCCAAAACGGGTCTCGTGCCGCTCTCTCCCTCCCTTGGGCGGCACATCTTCCTCCCTGTCAACTGGCCGCGCCGCTCTGGCGCGGCTTTTTTCTTCGGGCCCCTTCCGACGCACCCGCGGCCCCGGACTGGCGCCTCAGGAGCGCTGCCGTAGCGTCAGCCCGGGCATCGGAATCCCCAGCCGTTCCACCCCCGTTCCCGCCCCGTTCCGCGGCGGACGCGGGGTTGTGGAAAACGGCGGAACAAGCCTGTTGACGGACCGGCCCCGGCTGGCATAGCGTCCGGGCATCGTCGGCCAGTCCGACAGGGAGAGAAGCATAATCAAGTAGAAAAGGGCCTCACTCGGGCCCTTTTCTCGTTTCCGGCGGCAGCCCGCGCGGCGCCGTTTTTTCCCTGCCATCCGAACCGCGGAAGTGCTAGCCAAGGCGCGACCGCATGGAGAGTGCGGGAAGAGAGACGAGCAAGAACAGGACAGGACGCACATGACTGCGACAAGATTGACCGCCGCGGCGCTCGCTGCCGCAATGATGCTCGGCACCGGGGCGATCGCCCAGGAAAGCGGCGACCCGATCGGCGATGCCGGCGCGGACGTGGCCCAGGGGCTCAGCGTCGGCCAGCCCGAGGGCGGGTCCGGCGGCGGGATCTACGTCGCCACCACCCACGGCGACTGGGAAATCCGCTGCATCGAGGTGCCCGAGGGCCAGGTCGAACCCTGCCAGATGTACCAGCTCCTGCAGGACGAGAACGGCAACGACGTCGCCGAGGTCAACGTCTTCGACCTGCCCGACACCGATCCCGTCGTGGCCGGCGCGACCATCGTGACCCCGCTCGACACGCTCTTGACGCCGCAGCTTCGGCTCCAGATCGGCACCCGCGATCCGCTGCGCTACCCGTTCAGCTTTTGCCAGCAGGTCGGCTGCTTCGTCCGCGTCGGCCTGACCGAGCAGGACCTGGAGGCGTTCCGCGCCGGGGCCGAGGCCACGGTGACCATCGTGCCGCTGCAGGCGCCGGACCAGACCGTGGACCTGACCATGTCGCTGTCTGGGTTCACCGCCGCGTTCAACGATCTCGGCGAGCGGCTCGCCGCCGCACAGGAAGCCGCGGCCGAAGCCGGCGACGACCAGTAAGGCACCGGCCGCCGGCGTTCCGCGGCAGCGCGCGCCGGCGACGGCTCCCCGGACGGGGGGCTTGAGCCGGTGCGCCCGCCCGGGCCCGCGCGCTCAGGCCGCCTTCAGCGCCAGGACCGCGTTGAGACCGCCGAAGGCGAAGGCGTTCGACAGCACCGCCGTCACCTTCGCCTCCCGCGCCTCGTTCGGCACCACGTCCAGCGCGCATTCCGGGTCCGGCTCCTCGTAGCCGACCGTGGGCGCGATGACCCCGTCCTTCAGCGCCATCACGCAGGCCAGCAGCTCCACCGCCCCGGTGCCGCCGATCAGGTGGCCGTGCATGGATTTTGTCGACGAGATCATCAGCCGGTCGGCGTGGTGGCCGAAGGCATCGGCGACCGCCGCGCATTCCACCTTGTCGTTCGCCGCCGTCCCTGTACCGTGGGCGTTGATGTAGCCGACCTCCTCGCGCGGGAGCCGCGCGTCGGCCAGCGCGCCCGCGATCGCCCGCGCCGCCCCCTGTTTCGACGGCATCACGATGTCGGCGGCGTCGGAGGTCATGGCGAACCCGACCACCTCGGCCAGGATCTCCGCTCCCCGCGCCTTCGCGCGCTCCATCTCCTCGAACACGAAGACGCCCGCGCCTTCGCCCTGCACCATGCCGTTGCGGGTGGCGGAGAACGGGCGGCAGGCGTCCTTCGACATCACGCGCAGGCCCTCCCACGCCTTCATGCCGCCGAAGCACAGCATGGATTCCGCGCCGCCGGTCACCATCACGTCGGCCAGCCCCGCGCGGATGAACTGGAACGCCTGCCCCATCGCGTGGTTCGACGAGGCGCAGGCGGTCGCCACGGTGAAGCTCGGCCCCTTCAGGTTCCACTCCATCGACACATGGCTCGCCGCCGCGTTGTTCATCAGCTTCGGCACGACGAAGGGATGGACGCGGTTCTTCCCCTCCTCGTAGACGGTCCGATAGTTCTCGTCCCAGGTGTTCACGCCGCCACCCGCGGTGCCGAGCACCACGCCGGTCCGGGCGCTGAGCTCGCCCGAGAATTCCAGCCCCGATTGCCCGATCGCCTCGCCGGCGGCGACCAGCGTGAACTGGGTGAACCGGTCGTAGAGCGCGATCTGCTGGCGGTTGAACAACGCCTCGGGGTCGTAGCCCTTGACCTGCCCGCCGATCCGGACCGCGAGGCGGTCGAGGTCGCGCATTTCCAGCTCGCCGATGCCGCAGCGGCCCTCGCGCATCGCGGCGAGGGTCGACGGCACGTCATGGCCGAGCGCGTTGATCGTGCCCTGGCCGGTGATGACGACGCGCCTCATGCGGTCTGTTCGCGCACGAGCCCTTCGACCGCCGCGACGATGGCGGCGACGCTGGAGATGTCGAAGTCCGACTCCTCCGGCGCGTTGGCGTTGAAGGGCACCTGGATGTCGAAGGCTTCCTCGATGGCGAAGATCGACTCGACCAGCCCAAGCGAGTCGATCCCGAGATCGGCGAGGCTCGCCTCCATCTTCACGTCGGAGGGTTCGATCAGCGCCTGCTCCGCGATGATCGCGATCACCCTGTCCCGCACTTCGGTCATGGCTCCCCGTCCCCTTCCTCCGGTGCTGGCCGCGGCTTAATCCGTCTGGCCGTCCTTGGAAACGGCTTTCTTCAGCGCCTCCACGGTCGCGGCCAGTCGCGGCAGGCGGCGGAGCGCCTTGTACATCTCGACGTGGGTTTCCATCTTCACCGCCGGCATCCCCATGAGCATCCGGCCCGGCGGCACGTTCGAGAAGATCTTGGTCGCCCCCGCGCCGATCACGTCGTCGCCGATCACGATGTTGTCCGACACGCCGCACTGGCCGGCCAGCACGACCCGGTCGCCGACCCGCGCGCTGCCGGCCATGCCGACCTGTCCGCAGATCAGGCAATCCCGCCCGATGCGGACGTTGTGACCGATATGGACGAGGTTATCGAGCTTGGTGCCGTCCCCGATCTCGGTATCCGCGACGGTGCCGCGGTCGATTGCGCTGTTCGCGCCGATCTCCACGTCGTCACCGATCCGGACCGACCCGAGCGAGTGGATGCGGGTCCAGCTCTGCGGCGCCTGCGCGCCGTCCTGCCGGCCGAGGCTTTCGCGGGCGGTTTCCACCTGGCTCTTTTCCGGGGTGACGAAGCTGAACCCGTCGCCGCCGATCACCGCGCCGGGTTGCAGGATCACCCGGTCGCCGATCCGGACGCGCGCGCCGATGCGGACGCCCGCGTGGATCAGCGCGTCGTGGCCGATACGGGCGCCTTCGGCGATGGTCGCGTGGGGGCCGATCCGGGCATTGGTGCCGATCGCGACGCCCGCGCCGATCACCACGAACGGGCCGATGGCCGCGCCGATGCCGATCTCGGCGGAGCGGTCGACGACGGCGGTCGGGTGGATCCCTGGCGCGATGGCCGGCCCTGGGTCGAGCATCCGGGTCAGCCCGGACATCGCGTAGCGCGGCCGGGGTGCGATGATGGCGGCCTCGAGCCCGAGCGCCTTCCAGTCCATGCCGTCGGCGATCAGGGCTGCGCGCGCCCCGCCCTTCGCGAGGCCGTCGGCGTATTCCGGCTTCATGGCAAGCGCGAGGTCGCCCGGCCCCGCCGCGGCGGGTTCCGCCGCGCCGGTCACCGTGATGGAGCCGTCGCCCAGGGCCTCGGCCCCGAGCGCCGCCGCGATGTCCGCAATGCTGTAAGCCATGCCCTGCCCTCGCCGGTCAGCGTGGGCCGGGACTTAGCTGTTGACGGCCCGGATCTCCACCCCTGCCGCTTCCATCGCGTCCCAGAGCTGCGCGTTCCGGCCGTAGATGTCGCGGCGGTAGTTGGCGCGGCCATCGGGCGACACCCAGGCGGTCCAGTAGACGATGTGCACCGGGATCGGCTGCGCGAGGTCGACCTGCGTTTCCTGGCCCGAGGCGAGCACGCTGTCGAAGTGCGACTGCGCGTTGGCGCCGTCCTGCCGTTCGAGCAGGTGGTAGGCCAGTTCCAGCGGGCGGTGGACGCGGACGCAGCCGTGGCTGAAGGCGCGCACCTCGCGGTCGAACAGGCTGCGCGACGGGGTGTCGTGCAGGTAGATGTTCCAGCGGTTGGGGAACATGAACTTCACCCGGCCGAGCGCGTTGCCCGGGCCCGGCGGCTGGCGCAGGTCGAACGGCACCGCCGAGGGCGAGCCGTATTGCGACAGGTCCACGGCCGCGCGGCTGACGGTCTGGCCGCCGCGGGTCAGCAGCAGGTGACCGGCGGCGTTCGGGTTCGCCATCATCGCCGGGAAGTACTCGTTCACCGCGATCGAGCGCGGGACGTACCAGCTCGGGTTGATGACCATGTGCTCCATCACGTCCGAGAACTCGGGCGTGCGCTGGTCCGTGGGGGTGGAGCCGACGACGACGCGGGTCTCGAAGGTGACCTGGTTGTTGTCGATGACGTAGGCCTCGAACTGGGGGATGTTCACGAGGATGTGGCGTTCGCCGCGGTCGCGGTTCAGCCAGCGCTGGCGTTCCATCCCGGTCAGGATCTGGGCCAGCCGGTCCTCGACCGGGGTGTTGATCTCGACCAGCGTGTCGTTCCCGGCGACGCCGTCGGCGACGAGGCCGTGGTCGGCCTGGAACTGCATCACGGCCTCGGTCAGCGAGGCATCGTAGGTCGCGGAGGCCGAGCGGTCGAGGTAGCCCATCCGCACCAGCCGGTCGCGGAGCGCGATGACGGCGGCGCCGCCCTGCCCCGGTTCCAGCCGGTTGGCCTGCACGGTCGGGCCCCACCCGCCCTCGCCGAGAACGCGTTCGAGCCGCAGCTTCTCGCGCATCAGGCGCAGGTACTCGGGGTGGCGCGGGGCAAGCGCGCGGATGAAGGCGTGGGGATCGCCGTCGACGAAGTCCTGCAGCTGCGCGAGCTGGTCGCGGCGCTCGACCGGCAGCACGACGCCGGGCACGGATTGCTCTGGATCGGTCAGCCCGGTCTGCACGTCGCGGGCGTAGGACAGGAACATCTGCGTCGCGAGGACTTCGGCCTGGCCGCGTTCGTAGGGGCTGTCGGCGTTGGCGAAGGCCGCGCGCAGCACGGCGGGGTCGTAGCGCGACGTCGGCAACCCGTGATCGCCCGCGCGTTCCAGCGCGGCGAGCAGCGCGTTGCGCCGGTCGGCTGCCTCGGACACGGTCCAGATCGGGGCGAAATCGCGGTCGCGGTAGAACGCGGCCATCGCCTCGTTCTCGGCGGCACCTTCGGCGATCGCCTGGTTCATGGCGGAAAACTGCGCCTCGGCCCGGGCCGGGGCGCCGTCCATGGCCAGTGCACCGAGGCCGAGCCCGAAGGCGGCGGCCATGAAGGCGGTCGAAAAATGTCTCGTCATGTACGGCAGCCCAATTCCTGTTGTCGCGTCACCATCCCCGCCCGCCAAGATGCCTAATCGACCGGAAAAAAGTCCATTCACAAAGTCGAAAGCTCGTGTGGATAACATCCTTTTGTCCCGGTCTGTTCCCCTGCCGCAACGCTTCGATACGGCATCGGGTGGGTCGGAGATGCGGCCGCGAAGGTTCCATCACGCCTTCGCGCTTGGCGGATTATCGCCGATGAGAGGAGGCAGAAGGCTTCGTATGACCCGCAAATCTTTCAATATTCCTGATCGTATGCCATGAACTTCCCGTCTGTGGGGAAAACCGCGCGAGAGCCCGTGAAGGTGCTGCGCAGCGTTCGGAACAGGCTGGGAACGATGGGGCAACATCGGACATGACGAACATGAGCACATCGCGTCGTGCGCTTCTGCGCGCATTCGCGGCAACGACGGTGGCCGCTGCGCCCGTCTGCGCCAACGCGTTCGGACTACTTCGCGGGGCGGGCGACGTCCGCACCATCCGGATGCACAACGGTCGGTCCGGCGAGACCATGACCATGACCTACTGGATCGACGGCGACTACATCCGCCCGGCGGTCCAGGAAATCTCCTGGTTCATGCGCGACTGGCGCACCGACCAGGTCCACGACATCGACCCCCGCACGATCGACATCATGACCGCCGCGCACCGCGTGCTCGATGTCTCCGAACCCTACCTACTCCTGTCCGGCTACCGTTCGCCCGAGACCAACGCGCTCCTGCGGTCCCGGTCGTCCGGCGTGGCGCGCAACTCGCTGCACATGCAGGGCCAGGCCGCCGACCTCCGCCTCGACGGGCGCAGCGTGTCGCAGATGGCCCGTGCCGCGCAGTCGTTCCAGGCCGGTGGCGTTGGCCGCTACTCCGGTTCGAACTTCGTGCACATGGATTGCGGTCCGGTCCGCACCTGGGGCGCCTGACGCCCCCGATCCCGACCGGATCGACTGTCGAACGGGCCGCCATCGCGCGGCCCGTCGTCGTTTCGGGGGCACGCGCCCGCCGCGCCGCATTCGCTTTTTCGTGAGGCATTGGCGTTTCGGCCCGACGCACCCCATATTCTGCATCGACAGAAGTTGGAGGCGCCATGACCACCTACGCGAAAACGGAAGAAGCGATCGCCCGCCTGACCCCGGAGCAGTACCGCGTCACCCAGGAAAGCGGCACCGAACGGCCGGGCACCGGCGCGCTGCTCGGCAACAAGGAGCCGGGCATCTACGTCGACATCGTCTCGGGCGAGCCGCTGTTCGCCTCGTCGGACAAGTACGAATCCGGTTGCGGTTGGCCGAGCTTCACCAAGCCGATCGAGCCCGCGAACATCGCCGAGCTGCGCGACACCACCCACGGCATGATCCGGACAGAGGTCCGGTCCGCCTACGGCGACAGCCATCTCGGCCACGTCTTCCCCGACGGCCCGCGCGACCGCGGGGGCCTGCGCTACTGCATCAATTCCGCCTCGCTCCGCTTCGTCCACCGCGACGACATGGAGGCCGAGGGCTACGGGGCCTACCTGCCCCAGGTGGAGGACGTAGCATGAGCACCGAACGCGCCGTTCTCGCCGGGGGTTGCTTCTGGGGAATGCAGGACCTGATCCGCAAGCTACCGGGGGTCGAGGCGACCCGCGTCGGCTATACCGGCGGCGATGTCCCGAACGCGACCTACCGCAACCACGGCACCCATGCCGAGGGGATCGAGATCCTCTACGACCCCGAGCGCATCAGCTACCGCCGGCTCTTGGAATTCTTCTTCCAGATCCACGACCCGACGACGCTGAACCGGCAGGGCAACGACCGCGGCATGAGCTACCGGTCGGCGATCTACTACGTCGACGAGGCGCAGCGCCAGGTCGCGCTCGACACCATCGCGGATGTCGAGGCGAGCGGGCTCTGGCCCGGCAAGGTCGTCACCGAGGTCGAGCCCGTGGGCGATTTCTGGGAGGCCGAACCGGAGCACCAGGATTACCTGGAGCGCTTTCCGAACGGCTATACCTGCCACTTCCCCCGCGCCGACTGGGTCCTGCCCCGGCGCGACGCGGCGGAGTGATCAGAGCGCGGCGGCGACCAGCCGCCAGAGCGGCATGAAGGCGCGGGCCATCGCCTCGGTAGAGGCGACAAGGCCCGCGTTCCGCCAGTCGGCCGGCAGGTCGGCGAACACGCCGAAGCTCTTGCGGCGCAGAAGATCGCCCTGCGGGTGATCGGCGGCGTAGGGCTTCGGCACCTTCTTCAGCGCCTCGGACCCCATGTCGCTCAGCGCCGCGCCGTGATCGGCGGCGAGCCGTTCGATCTCCGCCCCGAGCGCCGCGCCCTCCCGGTCCACCATCTCGCGGAACCGCGCGAGCAGCGGGCCGTCCATCCGGAACAGCCCGGTGCCGAAGCGCAACCGGTCGGGCTCGATCCCGAAGAAGAGCGGCATGTGCGCCTCCGCATCGTTCGCCCAGAGCATGTGCAGATGCGCCTTGTAGGGCCGCTTGTCCTTCGAGAAGCGGACGTCGCGGTGGATGCGGAACACCTTCTCCGACAACGCGGTGCCGGTCAGCGCGGACAGGCGGTCGGCCATCTCGGCGGCGAACGCCGCGCCGGGGTCGCGGATGGTCTCGGCGAACTCCGCCTTGCGCGGTTCGAACCACTCGCGGTCGTTGTTCGCATCGAGCGCGGCGAAGAACGGCTGCGCGCGGTCGACGAGGTCGGTGTAGTCGCCGCCCGTCATGCCCCTGCCCCCGCCGCTTCGGGGCGCGATGCATCGGCGCCCGTGCCGCGCGGGTCGAGCAGCCCGCGCAGCACGTCGGTTTCCGTCACCCGGCCGATCACCGCGCCGTCACGGACCACGCGCACCTCGGACACGTCGCCCGACAGGATGTGCATGACCTCCGACAGGGGCGTGTCCGGCGCGACCTCCGGGCCCGATCCGGCCGCGGCGGCACTCTCCATCACGTCGGCCGCCGTCAGCACGCCGAGCGGGTTCATGTGGGCGACGAAATCCGCAACGTAGTCGTTCGCGGGGGCGGAGAAGATCTCCTGCGGGGTGCCGCATTGCACGATCCGCCCGCCCTCCATGATCGCGATCCGGTTGCCGAGCTTGAACGCCTCGTCGAGATCGTGGCTGACGAAGACGATGGTGCGCTTCAGGCGGGTCTGAAGCTCCAGCAACTCGTCCTGCAACCGCGCCCGGATCAGCGGGTCGAGCGCCGAAAACGGTTCGTCCATCAGCAGGATCGGCGCGTCGGTGGCGAAGGCGCGGGCGAGGCCCACGCGCTGCTGCATCCCGCCCGACAGCTCTCCGACCTTGCGCGCGCCCCAGTCCGACAGCCCGACGAGCTCGAGCTGTTCCTCGACCTTCCGCGACCGCTCGGCCCGGCCCATGCCGCCGAGTTCCAGCCCGAGCCCGACATTGTCGGCCACCGTGCGCCACGGCAGGAGCCCGAACTGCTGGAACACCATAGCCACGCATTCGCGCCGCACCCGGCGCAGCGCCTCGCCCTTCGCGGCGGTGACGTTGCAGGACCAGTCGCCGTCGTGGACGGTGACCGCGCCGCGGACGACCGGGTTCAGCCCGTTGATCGCCCTGAGAAGCGTGGACTTGCCGGAGCCGGACAGCCCCATCAGCACGAGGATCTCGCCCTCGGCCACGTCGAGCGTGCAGTTGTGGACGCCGAGCACCTGCCCAGTCTCGGCCTGTATCTCGGCCCGCGACTTGCCGTCGTCCATCATCGGCAGCGCCTTCGCGGGCGCGTCGCCGAAGACGATGGAGACGTTGTCGATCTTCACGGCGGGGGTCATGACTTGCGGCCTCCGAGGTTCAGCATCCGGTCGAGGATGATGGCGACGACGACGATCACGAAGCCGGATTCGAAGCCGAGCCGCGTGTTCACCTGGTTCAGCGCCCGGACGACCGGCACGCCGAGCCCGTCCGCCCCCACGAGCGCCGCGATCACCACCATCGACAGCGACAGCATGATGGTCTGGTTCAGCCCGGCCATGATCTGCGGGAAGGCGTAGGGCAGTTCGACCTTCACCAGCGTCTGCGACGGGGTCGCGCCGAAGGCACGGGCGGCCTCGATCAGCGAGGCCGGGGTCGACGAGACGCCGAGATAGGTCAGCCGGATCGGCGCCGGCAGGACGAAGATCACCGTCGCGATCAGGCCCGGCACCATGCCGATGCCGAAGAAGACGATGGCCGGGATCAGGTAGACGAATGTCGGCAGGGTCTGCATCAGGTCCAGCACCGGCCGGAGCGCCGCGTAGACCTTCGGGTGATGGGCGCAGAAGATGCCGATCGGCACGCCGACCGCCATGCAGACGACGCAGGCGGACAGGACCAGGGTCAGGCTCTCGGTCGTTTCCTCCCAGTAATCCTGGTTCAGCACGAACAGGAAGCCGAGCAGGACGAAGACGCAGATCTTCCAGTTGCGCTGCAGGACCCATGTCAGCGCCACGAAGGCGGCGATGACGATCAGCGGGTTCGGAGTCTGAAGGACCCAGAGGATCGCGTCGATCAGAAGCTCCATCGCGGCGGCGAGCGCGTCGAGCAGCGGATCGCCGTTGTCGCGGATCCAGTCGAAGACGTCGCTGGCCGCCTGGCCCACGGGAATCTTGTGTTCGGTCAGCCAGTCAAGCATCCCCGCCCCCCTCGCGGTGTTCCGTGCCGCGCGGCCGTTCCCCCGCGGTTCCGGATCGTCGTGCCCCCCGGCCGGCGGCCCGCGTCATTGCGCGGCGCGTTCTCGGCGGCGGGTGTCTATATGGCGACCCCGGCGGCGATGGTGCCGCCGGGGTCGCACGGTGTCACGCCGGATCGCCCGGCAGGTGTCTCAGCCCCCGATCGCCGCCTCGACCGCGGCGAGCCCGTCGCCGCCATCGAGCGTGGTCACGCCGTCGAGCCAGCCGGACAGGACCTCGGGGTTGGCCGCGAGCCAGGCGCGCGCGGCATCCTCGGGATCCTCGCTGTCGTTCAGGATCGCGCCCATGATCTCGTTTTCCAGCGCCAAAGAGAATTCGAGGTTCTGCAGCAGCGCGCCGACGTTCGGGCACTCCTCGACGTAGCCGGCGCGGGTGTTGGTGTAGACCGTCGCCCCACCGAGGTCGGGGCCGAAGAAGTCGTCACCGCCGGTCAGGTAGGTCAGCTCGAAATTAGCGTTCATCGGGTGCGGTTCCCACGCGAGGAACACGATCGGCGCGTCGTCGTCCGTCAGCCGCCGGACCTGCGCCAGCATCCCCTGTTCGGAGCTTTCCCGCACCTCGAATTCCGCCGCGCCGAGACCGAAGGCGTCGCTGTCGATCATGTCCATGATCAGCCGGTTGCCGTCGTTGCCGGGCTCGATCCCGTAGATGGTCTCCTCCAGCGCGTCGGCATGGGCGGCGATGTCGGCGAAATCCGCGATGCCGAGCGCCGCGCCGGGCGCGTTGGTGGCCAGCGTGTACTTCGCGCCTTCGAGGTTCGCGCGCACGGTGTCCACGGTCCCGGCCTCGCGGTAGGGCGCGATGTCGGCCTCCATCGTCGGCATCCAGTTGCCGAGGAACACGTCGACGTCGCCTTCGGCCATCGCGGTGTAGGTCACCGGGACGGACAGGACCTGCACGTCGGTGTCGTAGCCGAGCGCGTCGAGGATCACCGTGGTCACGGCGGTCGTCGCGGTGATGTCGGTCCAGCCCACGTCGGAGAAGGTGACGGAGCTGCAATCCTGCGCCGAGGCCGCGCCGGCGACGCTTGCGATGGCGAGCGCCGAAAGGGTGGTGCGGAGTTTCATATTCGGTTCTCCCTGTTCTTCGTTGATTGACGAGTCAATAAAAGACGCGTTAGCTCCGGGCTTCAAGACGAAACCCCGTGGGGACGGAGTCCGCGAGATGCCCAAGCTCGGAATGGAACCTATACGCAGGGCGGCGCTGGTCAAAGCCACGATCGCCGAGATCGGCGCGCGGGGCTCGCTCGATGTGACGGTTGCGCAGATCGCGAAGGCCGCGGGCGTGTCATCCGGGCTGGCGCACCACTACTTCGGCGGCAAGGAGGACATCTTCCTCGCCGCGATGCGCCACACACTGACGGTCTACGGCGCAGGCGTGCGCGCGGGTCTCGCCGCCGCCGGAACCCCGCGGGACCGGGTCGAGGCGGTGGTGAAGGCGGGCTTCTCGCCCGAGAACTTCCGCGCCGAGGTGATCGCCGCCTGGCTCAACTTCTACGTCCTCGCCAAGACCTCCCTGCCCGCGCGGCGGCTCCTGATCGTCTACCAGTCCCGGCTCCGGTCGAACCTGCGCCACGCGCTCCGCCCCCTTCTGGGGCCGCGCGCGGCGGCGGCGGCGGAGCGGGTCGCGGCGCAGATCGACGGGCTCTACCTGCGCGAGGGCCTGGCCGCCCGCGACCCCGACGGCGCGCGCGCGGCGGCGGAGGTCCTTGCGGGGCTCGACCTGGAACTCCAAGCGAAGGCAGCGCGATGACCCGGCCCAACATCCTGATCCTGATGGTCGACCAGCTGAACGGTACGCTGTTCCCCGACGGCCCCGCCGACTGGCTGCACGCGCCGAACCTGAAGGCGCTGGCCGCGCGCTCGACCCGGTTCCGTAACGCCTACACCGCTTCGCCGCTCTGCGCGCCGGGCCGCGCGTCGTTCATGTCGGGGCAATTGCCGTCGCGGACGCGGGTCTTCGACAACGCCGCGGAATTCGCCTCCGACATCCCGACCTATGCCCACCACCTGCGCCGCGCGGGCTACCAGACCTGCCTGTCGGGCAAGATGCATTTCGTCGGGCCGGACCAGCTTCACGGCTTCGAATCGCGCCTGACCACCGACATTTACCCCGCCGATTTCGGCTGGACGCCCGACTACCGCAAGCCCGGCGAGCGGATCGACTGGTGGTATCACAACATGGGGTCGGTGACCGGCGCGGGCGTGGCCGAGATCACCAACCAGATGGAATACGACGACGACGTCGCGTTCCAGGCCGAACAGAAGCTCTACGACCTCAGCCGGGGCCACGACGACCGGCCGTGGTGCCTGACGGTCAGCTTCACCCACCCGCACGACCCCTACGTCGCGCGGCGGGAATACTGGGATCTCTACGAGGATTGCGCGCACCTGCTGCCCGAGATCCCGGCGATGTCCTACAACGATCACGACCCCCATGCGCGGCGCATCTTTGATGCAAACGACTGGCGCAGCTTCGACATCACGGAGGAGGACATCCGCCGGTCCCGCCGCGCCTACTTCGCCAATATTTCCTACCTGGACAACAAGATAGGCGGCATTCTTGATGTTCTGGAGCGCACCCGGCAGGAGGCCGTGGTGGTGTTCGTCTCCGATCACGGCGACATGCTCGGCGAGCGCGGTCTGTGGTTCAAGATGTGCTTCTACGAAGGCTCCGCGCGGGTGCCGCTGATGGTCGCGGGCCCCGGTTTCGCGCCTGGGCTGGTGGACACCCCGGTCTCCACCATCGACGTGACGCCGACGCTGGCCGCGCTCGCCGGGGTGGACATGGACGCCGTCGCGCCCTGGACCGAGGGCGTGGATCTCGCCCCTATCGCGGGCGGGGCGGCGCGCGGCCCGGTGGCGATGGAATACGCGGCGGAGGCGTCGATCTCGCCGCTGGTCTGCCTGCGGCGCGGCAAGTGGAAATACACCAACTGCGCGCTCGACCCCGAACAGCTCTTCGACCTCGATGCCGACCCGCACGAGCTGACCGACCTCGCGGAGGACCCGGCCCACCGCGACACGCTGGAAACCTTCCGCATCGCCGCCGCCGAAAGGTGGGACCTGGAGGAATTCGACGCCGCCGTCCGCGAAAGCCAGGCCCGGAGGTGGGTGGTCTACGAGTCGCTTCGGAACGGCGCGTATTTCCCCTGGGACTACCAGCCGCTGCGGCAGGCCAGCGAGCGCTACATGCGCAACCACATGGACCTGAACGTGGTCGAGGAAAACCAGCGTTTCCCGAGGGGCGAATGACATGAGCTACGACCCGCAACCCGTTGCCTCGCATTACATAAACGGCGAGCACGTCGAGGACGCGGCGGGCGCGGAGATCCCGGTGATCTACCCCGCGAGCGGAGAGACCATCGCCCGCGTCCACGCGGCGACCCCTGCCGTGGTGGAACAGGCGCTCGCCGCCGCCGATGCCGCGAAACGCGACTGGGCCGCGATGTCCGGCACCGAGCGTGGCCGCGTCCTCCGCCGTGCCGCCGACATCATCCGGTCCCGCAACCGCGAGTTGTCGGAACTGGAGACGCTCGACACCGGCAAGCCGCTGTCGGAGACGCTGGTGGCCGATGCCACCTCCGCCGCCGACGCCCTTGAATACTTCGGCGGTCTCGCGGGCGCGCTGACCGGCGAACACGTCGCGCTGCCTGGCGGCGATTTCGTCTACACCATCCGCGAACCGCTCGGTGTCTGCGTCGGCATCGGCGCATGGAACTACCCGACCCAGATCGCCTGCTGGAAGGCCGCGCCCGCGCTCGCCTGCGGCAACACGATGGTGTTCAAGCCGTCCGAGACCACGCCGCTCTGCGCCCTCAGGATCGCGGAGATCCTGACCGAGGCCGGCGCGCCCCCGGGCGTGTTCAACGTGGTGCAGGGCATGGGCGAGGTCGGCGCGGCGCTGGTCAGCGACAGCCGCGTGGCAAAGGTCTCGCTCACCGGCTCCGTGCCCACGGGCCGCCGGGTCTACGCGATGGCCGCCGAGGGGATGAAACACGCGACGATGGAGCTTGGCGGCAAGTCGCCGCTCGTCATCTTCGACGACGCGGACCTCGACACCGCCGTCTCCGCCGCGATCAACGGCAACTTCTATTCCACGGGCCAGGTCTGTTCCAACGGCACGCGGGTTTTCGTGCAGGCGGGGCTGGTCGATGCCTTCTGCGCCCGCGTGGCGGAACGGATGAAGGACGCGGTGATCGGCGACCCGATGGACGAGGCGACGACGATCGGGCCGATGGTCTCCGAGCGGCAGATCGGCATCGTCGAGGGCTACATCGCGCAGGGCAAGGCGGGCGGCGCGACGCTGGTCGCGGGCGGGGAACGGCTCGACCGTCCGGGCTTCTGGATCACCCCCGCCCTGTTCCGCGACGTGACCGACGACATGGCCATCGCGCGCGAGGAAATCTTCGGCCCCGTCATGTCCGTCATGTCCTTCGACACCGAGGAGGAGGCGCTGGCCCGTGCCAACGCGACCGAATTCGGCCTCGCCGCCGGGGTCATCACCCGCGACCTCGCCCGCGCGCACCGCATGGTCGCGGGGTTCGAGGCCGGGTCGTGCTACATCAACACCTACAACCTGACACCGGTGGAGGCTCCGTTCGGCGGGTCGAAGATGTCGGGCGTCGGGCGCGAGAATTCCCGCGCGGCGATCGAACACTACAGCCAGATGAAATCCGTCTACGTCGCGCTCAACGCGCCGGAGGCGCCGTTCTGATGCTGACGATCTACGGCCGCCCGAACTCCTCCAACGTGCAGCTGGTGATGTGGACGGTCCACGAACTCGGGCTCGCGAATGAGCGGCTGGATTATGGCTACGGCCATGCCTCGCCCCGCACGCCGGACTTCCTCGCGATGAACCCGATGGGGCTCGTGCCGGTTCTGCGCGACGGGAACATGTTAATGTTCGAAAGCGGCGCGATCCTGCGCTACCTCGGCGCGGCCTACGGCGACGAAACGTTCTGGCCGAAGGACCCCAAGCTGCGCGGGCCGCTCGACACCTGGGCGGAATGGGGCAAGCTCACCTTCGCGCCGGCCGTGGGCGGCATCTTCCAGGCCAGGGTCCGCACCGCGCCGGAACGGCAGGACCCGGCCGTGATCGCGCGGGCCGAGGCGGCGCTCCCGCCGCTCGCACACATCCTCGACGAAAGGCTCGACGGTCGCGACTGGATCGGCGGCGACGACTTCACCTTCGCCGACATCGCCGTGGGCCACCAGCTTCACCGCTATCACGAGATGGACTGGGACCGGCCCGACCTGCCGAACCTCTCGGCCTACTACGCGCGGCTCCGGACCCGCCCCGCCTATCGCGACCACGCGATGGTCTCCTACGCGGCGCTGACGGGGATCGACTGATGGAGGCGGACTACGTCATCGTCGGCGCCGGCAGCGCCGGTTGCGCGCTCGCCTACCGGCTGTCGGAGGCCGGTCGGTCGGTCATCGTGGTGGAATACGGCGGCACCGACGCGGGGCCGTTCATCCAGATGCCGGGCGCCCTGTCCTACCCGATGAACATGCGCCGCTACGACTGGGGCTACGCGACCGAGCCCGAGCCGCACATGAACAACCGCCGCATGGCGGTGCCGCGGGGCAAGGTGATCGGCGGGTCGTCCTCGATCAACGGCATGATCTACGTCCGCGGCCATGCCCGCGACTTCGACCACTGGGCCGAGACCGGGGCAACGGGATGGGGGTATGCCGACGTGCTGCCCTACTTCCAGCGCGCCGAGCACTGGCATTCCGGCGGCCACGGCGGCGACCCGGAATGGCGGGGGAAGTCCGGGCCACTGCACATCACCCGCGGGCCGCGCCTGAACCCGCTGACCCGCGCCTTCGTCGAGGCCGGGCGGGAGGCGGGCTATCCCGTGACCGGCGACTACAACGGCCGCCAGCAGGAGGGCTTCGGCCCGTTCGACATGACCGTCTGGCGCGGGCGACGCTGGTCGGCGGCAAATGCCTATCTGAGGCCCGCGCTGAAACGGCCGAACTGCACCCTCGTCCGCGCCCGCGTGCTGCGCGTCGCGATCCGCGACGGCCGCGCCATCGGGGTCGAGATCGCGCGCGGCCGGGGTGCGGAGCCCGAGGTGATCGCCGCCCGGGCGGAGGTGATCGTCGCGGCCTCCGCGATCAACTCGCCGCAACTCCTGATGCTGTCGGGGATCGGCCCCGCCGCGCACCTGATCGCCCACGGGATCGGCGTGGTCGCGGACCGGCCCGGCGTGGGGCAGAACCTTCAGGACCACCTGGAGGTCTACGTCCAGCAGGCCGCGATCAAGCCGGTCAGCCTGTTCCGCTACTGGAACCTTCTCGGCAAGGCCTATGTCGGCGCCCGGTGGCTTCTGACCCGGACCGGGCCGGGCGCGTCGAACCAGTTCGAAAGCGCGGGCTTCATCCGGTCGCGCGCGGGCGTTGACTACCCAGACATCCAGTTCCACTTCCTGCCCATCGCGGTCCGCTACGACGGCAGCGTGGCGGCCGAGGGGCACGGGTTCCAGGCCCATGTCGGTCCGATGCGCTCGCCCTCGCGCGGGGAGGTCACCTTGCGCAGCGCCGACCCGCTGGAGGCGCCGCGGATCCTGTTCAACTATATGTCGACGGAGCAGGACTGGGACGATTTCCGCACCGCGATCCGGCTGACCCGCGAGATCATCGCGCAACCCGCCTTCGCGCCGTACCGCGGGCACGAGATCCAGCCCGGCGCGGCGGCGCAATCCAACGCGGCCCTCGACGATTTCATCCGCGAGCATGCCGAAAGCGCCTATCACCCCTGCGGCACCTGCCGCATGGGGCGGGCCGACGATCCCATGGCGGTGGTCGACCCGGAAACGCGGGTGATCGGGGTGGAGGGCCTCAGGGTCGCGGACAGCTCGATCTTTCCGCGGATCACCAACGGCAACCTCAACGCGCCCTCGATCATGGTGGGCGAGAAGGCGGCGGACCATGTCCTCGGGAAGTCGCCGCTGCCGCCGTCCAACGCGGAGCCGTGGATCCACCCGCAGTGGCAGACGCAGCAGCGTTAACAGACCCCTAACGGGGGACTGAGTGTTTCCGCATCCGCCCTAATGATTGTGGCAGGATCATGGTAGTCCTGTGTCCGAAACCGGACGAGTGACCCTGTAGACGAGTGCCCCGACCATGATCGCCAGACAACTTCGCGCCGCCTCGATTCTCGTCCTGGCCCTTGCGTCCCCGGCCCTCGCAGACACGTCGGAGGCGCAGGACGACAGCTGCGCCCTGCCCCCGGCGGCATCGGGTTTCCCCGAGTACCGGCCCCATGTCCTTGTCGACCTGCCGCTGGACGCGCCCGGCGACTGCGAGCGGACGGAGGAGGAAAACAAGCCGTCGGAGCGGGAAACCTGCACCCGCGGCTGCGCGCTCGCCTCAGTCGATCATCGTATCGGGGAGCAGTAGCGCGATCTGCGGGAAGGCGATCAGGAGCGCGAGGGTCGCCAGCATCGCCAGCCAGAACGGCATCACGCCCCGGAAGATGGTGCCGAGCGGCACGTCCGGCGCCACCGACTTCACGATGAACACGTTGACCCCCACGGGCGGCGAGATCAGCCCCATCTCCAGCGTCAGCACGACCAGCACGCCGAACCAGATCGGGTCGATGCCAAGCTCCTGCACGATCGGGAAGAAGATTGGCATCGACAGGACCAGCATCGCGAACCCTTCGAGGAAGCAGCCCATCACGAGGTAGGCGGCCAGCATCAGGATCAGGATGCCCACCGGCGGCAGCGGCAGCCCGGCCAGCGCACCGCCCAGTTCCTGCGGAAGCCGAGACAGCGCCAGGAACGGGATCAGCATGTGCGCGGCAATCAGGATCAGCATGACCGTCGCCGTGGTCACGACGGAGCTCTGGGCCGCGTTCCAGAACGCCCGCAGGGTCAGCGTGCGGCTGACGAGCCCGACGATGATCACGAGGCCCGCGCCGACCGCCGAGGCCTCCACCGGGGAGAAGAAGCCGCCGTAGATGCCGCCGATGGTCAGGCAGATGATGCCCACGATCGGCAGCGCGCCGAGGAACGCCTTCGCCTTCTCGCCCGCGGTCGATTGCGGCCCCGGCGGGCCCATCGCGGGATCGCGGCTGCACAAGATCATCACTGTCAGGACGAACATCGCCAGCAGCAGGAGCCCCGGCAGAACGCCGGCGAGGAACAGTCGCCCGATGCTCTCCTGCGCGAGGATCGCGTAGATGACGAACCCGGTCGAGGGCGGAATCAGGATGCCGAGCGTGCCGCCCGCCGCGACGACGCCCGTGGACAGGCGCGGGTCGTAGCCGAAGCGGTCCATCTCGCGGAGGGACACCCGGCCCATCGTCAGCGCCGAGGCGACCGACGACCCCGACAGCGCCGCGAAGCCGCCGCAGCCGATGACGGTGGCCGAGGCCAGCCCGCCCCGGACCCGCCCGATGATCGCGTAGGCGGCATCGTAGAGCTTGCGGCTCATGCCGGTTTCGGTCGCGAGGTTGCCCATCAGGATGAAGAGCGGCACGACGACCAGTTCGGCCTTGGAGGCCAGCGTGAAGGTATCCGCGGCAAGGTTCGACATCGCCGCCGTCGGCGAGTTCAGGATCGACTGCCCGACGAGCCCCACGGCGAACATCGCCAGCGCCACGGGCACCCTCAGCCCGAGCAGAAGGAACAGGCAGGCCATGCCGATCAGGCCGATGGCGAAGGGTGTCATTCGGCGGTGTCCTTCAGCGCCTCGGCCTCGTCGCGGCCGGGCCAGCCCTGCCCGAGCGAAAGCGAGACCGCGCGCAGCGCCATGCCGAGCGCGGTCACGAGCGACAGCACGACCACCGCGTACTGGAACCACGCCTTCGGCAGGTTGATGATGTTGGTCGACAGGTTCAGCATCTCGGACAGGGCCGCGCTTTCCCACATCGTCCAGGCGATCAGCGCGAACACGACGGCGCCGAGCACCGCCGAGACGATGTCGGCGCCACGGTTCATCCAGCCCGGGAAATGACGCTCGAAGATGTCGACCGAAATGTGCCCGCCGATGCGGTCACACAGCGCCATGCCGCCGAAGACGATCAGCACCAGCGCCATGATCGAGATGTCCTGCGCGCCCCTCAGCGGTTCCCCGAAGCCGCGCCCGACCACGTCCGTCAGGATCACCACGACCTCGACCAGAAGGCCGATCGTGCCGATCAGGGCGGCGAGGCGGACAAGCCTCGCCGCCACGCGGTCGAGCGATGCCAGCACTCAGTTCGTGCCCTGCATCGTGGCCAGCACCTCCGCGGCGCCGAGTTCCTCGACGATCCGGTCGGTGACCGGAAGGGTCAGCGCGCCGAAGGCGGCGGCCTCGTCCTCGGACAGGTAGTAGACGGTGTTGTCGCCCGCCGCTTCCAGCGCCTGCAGCGTTTCCTCGGCGCGGGCGTTCCAGCCCTCCTCGGCGGATTGCGACAGCGGCCGGCCGGCGATCCCGTCGAGCGCGGCGCGCTCGGCTTCGGGCAGGCCGTTGTAGCGGTCGGCGTTCATCACGAGGTAGAAAGAGATCCGGCCGAGCGGCGCGCCGATGGTGTAGCTGTTCGCCACCTCGTCGAGCCGGAAGTCCGCGACCGCCGAGGCCCCGGTGATGACGCCGTCGATCAGCCCGGTCTGGAGCGAGTTGTAGATGTCGCCCGCGGGCATCTGCACCGGCGTCGCGCCGAGCGCCTCGACCGTCGCCGCGGCGGCGGAGCCCGACACGCGGATCGACAGGCCCTGCAGGTCCTCGGGCGTGCGGATGTCGTGGTCCCGCATGATGAAGATGTTGGGCTCGCTGAGCCACAGCGCCAGCGGCACGGTGGCCGGGAACTCGCCCGAAAGCTGGCCCGCGTCGACCGCGTTCCAGATCATGTCGTAGCCGGTCATCCCCTCGGGCAGCGCGCCCGGAAGCTCCGACAGCATGGTCAGCGGGAACTGGCTGGAGGTGTAGCCCTGCAGGCCCCAGACGATGTCGGCGACGCCCTGCACGGCGCGGACGTACTGTTCCAGCGGCCCGGCACCGAGCTCGCCGCCCGGGTAGACCTCGATTTCCAGCCCCGAGCCCTCGACCGCGGCCTGGAGCGGCTCGATGGTGGAGCTGGTCAGGACGTGCGCGGGCGGCACCCAGTGGGCGAGCCGCAGGGTCTCGGCCATCGCGGGCGCGGTCAGCGTCGCGACGGCGGCAAGGGCCGAAGCCCCCCGGAAAAGGGTAGCAGTCAGGTTCATCATGTATCCTCCCTGGTCGATGCGCGTGGGTCCGGGTCGTTGTCCGGACGGCGATCTGGCCGGCAGCTTAGGCGAAGCCCCGCCGCCGGCCCATTAAATTCTGGCTGGACGCGGATAACTTTTTGCTATCTGCGCCCGGCCCGCGATCAGGCCGTCGCCTTGGTGCGCCAGCTGTCGGCGTAGTTCTCGCGCGCTTCCTTGGCATAGGGCGTCTCGGACACGCGCACGCGGATCTCGGCCTGCTTGTGCGGCTCGGCAGAGGTTTTGGCGGTGTCGTCGCTTTCGCCCCATTTCAGGGTCAGCACGTCGTTGATCTGCACGTCCTGGCTGACCACGCCGAGCGACAGCACGCAGCGTTCGTTCCACGAGTAGCCGTTGAACATGCTCATCCCGACCATCTTGTCGCCGTCCATCACCATGTCGGCCGAGGACGAGGCGTAGTTCGGCTGCGGGAAGTCGATCCACTTGGCCGGCATCCCCTCCTCGAAGGCGGTGGCGATGACCTTGAGCACGTCCTCCTTGTTCCACTCGAAGGTGACCTTCTTGCGGTTGGTCGGCGCGTCCTTGAGCTTCTGCAGCGCCTCCTTGCCGATGAAGTCGTCCTTCTTCCAGCCGATGTAGAAGCCGTAGCCGAGTTCGAACGGGTTGACGTAGTAGTCCTCGATGTTGTCGCTGACGAAGCTGCCGCCGATGGAGCCCGCGGCCTCGTAGCTGTCGGCGCCGAGCCAGTCGCGGTAGTCGGCCATCATGCCGTCGCCGGTGTAGATCCCCGGCAGCGGCGAGGGGATCCAGCCCGATTCCAGCGTGTTGGTGGAATAGGCGCGGCTGCCGCAGCGCACGAGGTCGACGCCCGCGTCCTCGGCCGCCTGCAGGATGGTGGACAGGATGTAGGACTTGTCCTCGTAGGGGCCCCAGACTTCCAGGCCCGGTGCGCCGGACATGCCGTGGCGCAGCGCCTGCACCTTCTTCGACCCGATTTTGATCCAGTCGACGTGGAAGAACTTGATGTCCGGGATCGGGCCGCCGTTCATCTTCTCGAAGATCTTCGGCGCGTCGGGGCCCTGGATCTGGTAGCGGTAGTGGGTGCGCAGCACGCGCTCGCCCTCGGGCCGGGACGGCGACCGCGGGTCGTGCTTGATCCGCACGTTCCACGAGCCGTAGGCGGCGCAGAACTGGAGCCAGTTCGACACCGGCGCGCGGCCGACGAGGATGAACTTGTCCTCGCGCTCGCGGAAGATGATGTGGTCGCCGATGACGTGGCCCGCCGGGGTCACCGGCACGAAATGCTTGGCGCGGTTCAGGTCGAAGTTCGAGAAGGCGTTGATGCCGTGATGGGCGAGGAAGGCCTCGGCCTGCGGGCCCTCGACGATCAGCTCGTCCATGTGGTGCGACTGGTCGAACAGCACCGCGCTTTCGCGCCACGCCGCCTGTTCCAGGCGCCAGTTCGAGAATTCCGGCGTGACGACCGGGTAGACGTACATCCCGATGCGGGAATTGCGCAGCATCTCCACCGGGTTGGCGTAGTTCTGCATCGTCGTGGTCAGGCTTTTCATGTCTCTCCTCCTTGGGGTTCGTGAAGTTCGGTTGGGCCGCGCCGGTCAGTCCGGCGCGACGAGGGCGAGGCCCGGGATATGGGCCGTCATCGTGTCCCGCGCGGCGACCGCCGCCTGCAGGTTGCGCCGCGCGAGGCGGGCATGTTCGCGGGCGACGGCCTCGGCGCGGCCGCCCTCCCCCGCCTCGATCGCCTCCAGGAGCGCGCGGTGCTGATACTGGGCGACCTCGAGCGACCGCAGGAACGGCACCTGGGATTCCTGCCGGGTCAGGAAGGCGCTCGGACCGGTCAGCGGCAGGCGCGCGGCCCGCACCGCTTCGCGCGACAGGACGGCGGACCCCGCCGCCTCCGCGATCCAGTCGTGGAACGCGGCGTTGAGCCGGACATAGGCCGGGAAATCCACCCCGCCCTTCGCCACCAGCGCCGCGTCGATGCCCTCGAGCAGGATGTTGGCGTCGGTCAGCGCGGCGGGTCCGACCCCGCGTTCGGCGGCCAGCCGCGCGGCGAGGCCCTCGACCGTGCCGCGGAACTCGATCGCGTCGACGATGTCCTGCATCGTGTAGCTGGACACCTGGCAGCCGCCCGAGGGAACCCGTTCCAGGAGCCCTTCCTCGACCAGCCGGCCGAGCGCCTCGCGCAGGGGGGTGCGGGAAATGCCGATCCGGGCGGACAGCGCGATTTCCGACAGTTTCTCGCCCGGCTCGAAGGCGCCCGTCAGCACGAGCGTCCTGAGCGCGGTCAGGGCCTTGTCGGTCTGGCTGATCCTCCCCATAGGCCTCCCAACCCGTCGGGTATCGGCCGCAGTTGTATACAGCCTGCCGCGTATTGTGGCGCGAACAGCCGCGGAATCAACCTGAATCTGACTTCCGAGACTGAAATTGTATACAGGCGGCGGTTCAGCGCCGGTGCCAGAGTTGCCCGACGCGGATCGCGATGTCGGCCACCAGGACACGGGTCTCGTCCGCCTCGGCCTCGAAGTCGGGGCGGGAGGAGGTGATCGCGAGGATGCGGGTGCCGGGAATCGCGCGCCCCAGGATCCCCGGCAGGACCAGCGACTGGTGCTGCGACCCGAGGTTGAGCACGATCGCGGTCGCCTCGGTCAGGTCCGCCGCCTCGGGCTGGATCCGCGCGATGCGGTCGGCCGCCTCGGGCCGTTCCTTCCGGCCGAGCGCCACGGCGCCCCGCTCCGCCACGGCGGCGACGAGGGCGTCGTCGTTCGTCCCTAGCACCAGCACGCAATCCTCCGCACCCGGATCGAGCCAGTCGAGAACCTGGTCGAACAGCGCGGGTTCCAGCGGCCGCCCCCGTCTCGCGTCCTGAACGCGCGGCCGGATGCGGATGACGAAGGGCGCGAGCAGCGCGCGGATCGCCGGCTCCCGCGGTATCAGCCGCAGGTGAACCCCGCCCGAGCGCAGGGTGATGGCGGTGCCGAACCGCGCCAGCTGCGCCTTCTGCCGCAGGAATTTCGGATCACCGGCGTCGTAGCCGTGACGCACCAGCAGGTCCGCCGCGCGCGGGACATCCTCGCCCGCGATCGTCAGCGCGGTCTCGGGCACCTGGGCACGGTCCTCGTCCTCGGGCCCCGTTTCCGGACGTGTCTCGATCCCGTCGAGCGCGAGCAGCATCGCGACCTCGTCGCGTTCGGATCTCAGCCGTTCGGACAGGCGGCGCACCGCCGCGCCGACGCGGTCGGCAAGCGGCCCCTCGGCCTCCCGCGCCCAGTCCCCGGCGCGGCCGTCCCAGATCGCCTCTGCCGCCTCGTTCCGTTCCATGCCGCCCGGTCTAGCTTGGCCCGCGCCCGCCCGCCAGCACGGTCCGGGGCCAATTCGGGGTGGAAGCGCGGGGGACGATCCGATAGGGCCACGGGGTCATGAGGCAGACAAGGACGCGGGCATGAGCAAAACCGTGACGACCATCGGCAATCGCGACATCGGGATGCGGCCATGAGCGCGCGCCCCTTCGATCTCGTCGTGTTCGACTTCGACGGCACGCTGGTCCTGTCGAACGCCGTGAAGGCCAACGGCTTCAACCGCATCGCGGAGCAGTTCGAGGGCGGACCCGCGGCGATGGAGCAGGCGCTGGCCGAGCCCGGCCTGGACCGCCACACCGTCGCACGCCGCTTCGCCGAAACCCTGCGCCTGCCGCCGGACGCCGCGCCCAAGATCGCGAAGGCCTACGGCGACCTGGTGAATTCCGCGGTGGTCGAGGTGCCCGAGGCGCCAGGCGCGAGCGACCTGATCGAGGCGCTGCGCGGCGCGCTGGTCGCGGTGCATGTCAGCTCCGCCACGCCGCGGGACGCGCTCGTCGACATCCTGAACGACCGCGGCTGGTCGATGCGCTTCGATGGCGTGCACGGCCGCCCGGCGACGAAGGTCGAGACGCTGGAGGCGCTGATCGCCGCCACCCGCACTCCGCCCGCCCGCATCGCGGTGGTCGGCGACGGGCCGGATGACGGCGCGTCGGCGGAGGCCGTGGGTGCCGCGTTCTTCGCCGTGGGCGACCGGCTGCCCGGCGCGCGGCCGCTGGCCGAGGTCCGCGGCGAACTCCTGCCCTGACCGCCTGAACCGGCGCGAAACCGGCCAGTGAGCGGCGACAACCGCCCCCGGAACGCGCCGTTTACAGGATCCCGCGCCCATGTGTAGACTGGCGCAAACAAAAGGCAGAGCCAGACGGGGCCACGGGCACGCATGCAGGTCGTCTATCATCTCGGTGCTCCGTGCACCGACGACAACATGCTCATCAAGTCACTGTTGAAGAACCGTGCGCGGCTGGCGCCGCAGGGCATCGTCGTGCCTCCGCCGGGGCGGTACCGCAATTTCCTGCGCGACACCGCCCGAGTGCTCGAAGGCCAGCCGGCCTCGGCCGAGACGCAGGACCGGCTGCTCGACTCCATCGTCGACGAGGACCACGTCGAACGGCTGATCCTGTCCGACAGCCGCTTCGTCTGCATCAACCGCCTGGTGGTGCAGGGTCAGAAGATCTGGCCGATGATCGAACGCCGGACGCGGCTCTTGCGGAACCTCTTTCCCGGGGCCGAGACGGAATTCTTCGTCGGCATGCGCGATCCCGCGACCCTGATCCCGGCCCTGTTCCGCGCCTCGCGCTTCGCCGATTTCGACGAGTTCACCGAGAACATGATCCCGACCGGCCTGCGCTGGTCCGAAACCATCGCCCGGCTGCGGCGGGCGCAGCCGGACGCGCGGATCACCGTCTGGTGCAACGAGGACACCCCGCTGATCTGGGCCGAGGTGATGGCCGCGATGGCCGGGCTCGACACCGCCGACGGGCTGGAGGGGCGCGAGGACCTGGTGCAGACGATCATGGAGCCCGCGGGGTTCCGGCGCCTTCAGGCCTACCTCGCCAAGCACCGGCCCGACAGCGAGTACCAGCGCCGCCGCATCGTCGCGGCCTTTCTCGACAAGTACGCCCGCGAGGAGGCGATGGAGGAGGAACTGGTCGCACCCGGCTGGACAGAGGACATGCTGGCCGAGATGACTGCCGCCTACGACGCCGACATGGACCGGGTCGCCGACATCCCGGAGATCGATTTCATCACCCCCTGACCCATGGCACCGATGCAGCGCTTCTTCCACGACGTGTCAGAGCTGAACCGGATGTCCGGGGAGGCCGCCTGCGCGCTTGCCGGGGCGCACGGGCTGGCGGAGAGCGACCCCGCGCTGGTCGCGTTCCAGCGGATGCGCAACCATGTCGGCCATTGCCTGGAAACCACGAGCCAGTATCTCGGCCGTTACCCCGAGCCGCTGGACGAGGTGCAGCGGGCGGCGCGCGACGCGCGGCTGCGCTACCTCGGGCAGGCGCTGTTCGTCGGGGTCATGTCGAACCTGGAACAGGGGATGCGCGCCACAAACCTGTCGCGCGGCAACCCGCTCGGGCTCGAGCCCACGCGGGCCGATGTCTGCCCGTTCGGCGACCTGATGAAGGCCTCGGCCGAGCACGGGATGATCCCGGCGGGCGACCTTCCGCTCTGGGCGACGGTGGCGCGGGTGCGCAACCGGCTGATCCACTTCGGCGGCGAGGCCCTCATCGACGGCAAGTGGGAGTTCCCCGACGGGCTTACCGTCGAGACGCGGAAGGGCGAGCCGATCGGCGGCGCGCTGTCGCTGTTCCCGCGGCTGACGCGCTGGACCGTGGCGGGCTATTCCGACTGGTGCGGCAGGATGCACGCGGGCTGAGCGTTCCGCCCGCGCGCCGCCAGTGCCGCGCTCAGCGCATCCCGAGCGCTTCCTTGTACATCTCCAGCACCGCCTCTTCCTCGGCGATGTCGTCGGGTTCGCGCTTGCGCAGCGCGATGACCTTGCGGATCACCTTGGTGTCGTAGCCGCGGCCCTTGGCCTCGGCCATGACCTCCTTCTGCTGGTCGGCGATGTCCTTCTTCTCGGCCTCGAGCCGTTCGTAGCGCTCGATGAACTGGCGCAGCTCGTCGGCGGTCACGCGGTAGCTGTCGGGGGTCGGGTCGGGAGCGTCCATGCGGGTCGGCCTCGGGTTCGGTTGCGTCGGTCCGAGCGGGTTAGCCGCCCCCGCCGCCGCCCGCAAGGCTTGCCGCGCCGCGCCGGGCGGGATACCCCCTGCCCCGGGCCGGAACGGCCCCGGACGGAGGACGAAGGACATGACCTGGCTGGTCTGGACCGGCACGATCCTTGCGCTGATCGGGCTTTGCGGCGTGATCCTGTGCATCGTGCTGGCGGTGCGCGCAAAGCGCGCGGGGCTCGACGATGCCGAACTCCGCGCGCGACTTCAGCGCGTGGTGGTGCTGAACATGGGCGCGCTGCTGGTCTCGGCGCTCGGCCTGATGGCCGTGGTGATGGGGGTCATCCTCGCCTGAACCGGCCCGGTGACCGCCGGGGCGCCACCCTCTGCCCCGCCGTCGTTCACGCTCCGGCGTCAGACCGGAAGATCGTTCACCAGGTCCTCGAAATCGTCGTCGTCGAGGGTCTTCACCCTGGCCCACTGGTCGCCGGCCCTGGGCTTGTCCCCGGACCGGTCCCGGCCCTTGGCGGCGGCCTCGGTTTCCCGGTCCTTCTTCGGTGCGCTCTGGTCGTTCATTCGCGGCATCCTCCCGTGTCGGTCGCGATGTTCGGTTCACCTCCGCTTCCCGATCCCGACACTACACCAGCCCCCCGCCCGCGACCAATGGGGGGTTCGCCACGAAATCGATTGCGGGGTGGAAATACTTCTTTCACATGCAATTACCCTTCCCTCCGGTTCCGGTTCAGGGCATTGTGCGACCGTCGGCCGCAGCCTCGCTGCAACCGGCGGTGTAGCTGTTAGGACGGAAAGAATGGAGCTGCGCCCCATCACCGAGGGTTATTCGGTGGCGTCGCAGATCGAGCCCGATGATATCGCCGCCCTGGCAGAGGCCGGGGTGACGACGCTCATCTGCAACCGTCCCGATGCCGAGGTGCCGCCGTCCCTGCAGGCCGCCGCGATCCAGGCCGCGGCCGAGGCCGCCGGAATCGCCTTCGTCTACAACCCGGTCATCGGCACCGGCATGACCCACCAGTCGATCGAGGAACAGGCCGACGCCATCGACGGCTCGGAAGGCGGCGTGGTGGCGTACTGCGCGTCGGGGATGCGGTCGTCCTTGATGTGGGCCTTCGCGATGGCCGGCCGCCAGTCGAGCGACGAGATCCTCGCCACCGTCGCCCGCGCCGGGTTCCGCATGGATCATCTCAAGGGCCAGATCGACGAGTTCGGGGAATTCCGGGCTTGATCCTCCGCGCATGAAGGCACCCGGGCCCGCCGGGCAGGGCATCCTGATGATGCTCGGGGCCGTGTTCCTGTTCTCCGCAATGGATGCGCAGGCCAAGGCGCTGTCGGCGCGTTACGACGTGATCGAGGTGGTCTGGGCGCGCTATGTCGGGCAGGTGCTGGTCACCGTCCTCGTGCTCGGCCACCGCGCGGTGCCGCTCCTGCGGACGCGGCACCTCGGGCTCCAGATGCTGCGCTCGGCGTTCCTGTTCGCCGCGACGATCTGCTTCTTCACCTCGCTGTCGCACCTGCCGATCGCCTCGGCGACGGCGGTGATGAACATCCACCCGGTGCTGCTCACGCTCGGCGCGGCGCTGATCCTGGGCGAACCGCTCGGCCCGCGGCGCATCATCGGCATCGCGGTCGCGCTGGTCGGGGCTCTCATCATCATCCGCCCCGGCAGCGAGGTGTTCAGCCTCGCCGCGCTGCTGCCGCTCGGGGCCGGCATCTGCTACGCCTCCTACGCGCTCGCCACCCGGTTCCTCGGCCGGGACGAGGACATCCTGACCTCGCTGATCTACACCGCGCTGCTCGGCGCGGCGGCGGCTAGCGTGCTCACCATCCCCGCATGGACCACGCCCGACGCGGCCGACTGGGGCCGCTTCCTCGCGCTCGGCGTGACCGGCGCGGCGGGGCAGTTCCTGCTAATCCGGGCGCTGACCGTGGCCGAGGCCGGGGCTGTGGCGCCGTTCGGCTATTCCGGCGTCGTCTTCGCCACGCTCTGGGGGCTTCTCGCGTTCAGCGAGCCGCCGGACGCGTGGACAATCCTCGGCGCCGTTGTGATCGTGTCGGCCGGGATCTATGTCTGGCACCGCGAGACACGGGCGCCCGCACCGCGGCGCGCCTGACGGCCGGGGCGACGGGGGACATGGCGAAGAAGCCGCCGCGGGACCAGACCCGCACATGGAGCGATCTTGCGACCGACCGCGCCGCCGGTGCGGCCATCGCGGTCGCGCGCGCCCTGCCCTGGCGCGTCCGGGTGCCGCTGATGGGGCGGATCCTGTCGGGCGTCGCGGGCTCGCTCCGGTTCCGCGACCGGGCGATGGAAAACCTCGAATTCATCTGGCCCGACATGGATCCCGACGAACGGCAGCGGATCGCCGCGGCGGTGCTCGACAACATGGGCCGCACGCTGATCGAGAACGTCGACACGTCCGGCCTGCTCGCCCGCGCCGGCGACTGGCCCCCGCACGGCCCCGGGGTCGCCGCGCTGGAACGCGCCCGCGCCGAGGGGCGCCCGGCGATCCTCGTCTCCGGCCATTTCGGCAACTGGGAAGCGGCGCGCGCGGCACTCACCCGCGCCGGGTTCGAGGTCGGCGGCCTCTACCGCCCGCTGAACAACGGCTATCTCGACGACCGCCACGCGGGCGCGCTGTCGGCGCTCGGCGGGCCGGTGTTTCCGCGCGGGCGCGAGGGGTTGAAGGGTTTCGTGCGGTTCCTGAAGGGGGGCGGGTTCGGGATCATCTTCCCCGACCAGTTCGTCGCCGACGGCGAGATGCTGGATTTCCTCGGCCAGCCCGCGCCCACCACCCTGTCCCCGGCCGAGCTTGCCGCCCGCTACGGCGCGCTGATCGTCCCGTTCTACGGCATCCGCGCGGAAAACGGGCTCGATTTCGAGGTGCTGGTGGAGGACCCGATCGAGCCCGGCGACCCCGCCGAGACGATGCAGGCGATCAACGACAGCCTCGCGGCGCAGGTGCGGAAACGGCCGGGCCAGTGGCTCTGGGTCCACCGGCGCTGGAAGCACGCGCGGCTGAAACGTTACGGGATGCTGCCGGTGGAGCCGGAGACGGACTAGTCGAGCAGCGCCGCGGCCAGGATCGGCCCCTGCCCAGCCGCCTGCAGGATCACCGCGTAATCCAGCCCGTCCGCCGGCGTGACGCTGGCCTCGAACGGCGACCGGCCGTCCCATTCCGCGATCACCTGCCAGCTTCGGACGATGTTGTGGTAGTCGATGGTGCGGTTGGCGTTCTCGCCGCGGCCGATGGCGACGCGTTCGTGCGGGACGAAGCCGACCAGCTGCACGTCGATGCCGCCGCGGGGCGGCGTGCCCTGCATCTCGGCCCGCAGGGCGAAGCCGTCGCCCTCGCGGGCGGTGCTCAGGTCCACCGGCGCGGGCGTCTCGGCCTGGGCCATGATCCGGTCCATCACCGCCATCGGCCTGTGGCCGACGACGTGATCGGTACCGCCGATGATCATCTGCGGGGTGTAGACGGTGCCGGACCCGGCGACGCGGGCATACTGGTGCTGGCGCGCGGTGAAGGCGGCGTCGGCGAAGGTGTCGGGCCAGCCGATGTAGTCCCAGTAATCGACGTGAAGCGCGAGCGCGATGACATGGTCGTTCCCGGCCAGTTCGGCCAGCAGCGCGTCGGCGGGCGGACAGGAGGAACAGCCCTGCGAGGTGAACAGCTCCACCACCACGGGCCCCTCGGCCGATGCCGCCGTCGCCGTCGTCGCGGCGGCCAGCCCGAGGGCGCAGGCCAGTCTTCGCAGCTCCACCATCGCCGTCCTTTCCAAGAATCCCCGATCTCGGCCACCAGACCTAGCCGTTCCGGTCCGCGGGCGCCAATCAACCCTTTGCGAGACCGCGTTACCGCGTCAGATCCACCGCCGGGTGCGGGCCATGAAGGCGCGGGCCTCGTCGCCGAAATGCTCCACCAGCCGAGCTTCCTCGGGCAGGATGAAGCGGACCGAGACGAGACCGGCGTAGATGCCCGGCAGGATCACCGCCGACAGCGCGCCGAGCCACAGGACCTCCCCGGCGAGGATCGCGACCATCCCGAGGTAGATCGGGTTCCGCGACAGCCGGTAGGGCCCATCGGTCAGCAGCGAGGTGGGCTCCTCGTGCGGCTCGATCGAGGTCTTCGCCCGCCAGAAATAGATCGCCGACCACGCGATGACGGCAAGGCCCATCAGCGCCAGGACCGTGCCGAGCAGGCGGAGCGGACCGGAGGCGAGGCTCAGGATCGGCAGGTAGCGCGCCAGCGCCCAGGCCAGCACCATGAAACCGGCAAGCCAGATCGGCGGCAGGTCGGGAAAGCCCTTCATCTCCGCTCCATCAGCACGTTGGTCCGGGCGCGGGCGGCGACCTCGAACCCCTGTTCCGCGAGGGTCGCGAGAAGCCCGTCGACAGCCTCCTGCCCGACGATGTGCGGATGCAGCTCCACCACGATCGCGCGCAGGGCCGACAGGTCGGCGGCGGGCAGAAGCGTCGTCTCCGCCCCCTCGATGTCCATCACCAGCACGTCCGGCTCCAGCTCCGCCAGCACCGCCGGCAGCGCGTCGCTCTTCACCGTGACCTCGCGGGTCGCCTCGTCGCGCGCAAGAAGCGAGGACGACACGACGTTGTCGGCGACGTGGAACGTCGCGGGCGCGCCGTCGGCGGTGACCGCCTTCATCCGCAACTCCGGCGTGACCGGGTTCAGCGCGTAGTTCGCCCGGAGGATCGGCTCCAGCCCCGGGTTGGCCTCGTAAGACGTCACCCGCCCCGCCCCCGCGATCCGCGCCGCCACCAGGCCGACGACCCCGATCCCGCCGCCGATCTCGAGCACCCGGTCCCCCGGTCGCAGGCACCGCCGCAGCAGGTCGCGCTCGGCGTCCTCGTAGGTGCGCTTGAAGATCAGGTTCCGCACCAGCGGGCTCAGCCCCGGCGCGGCGGTGCCGATCCGAACGCCGTCGAGAGTCATCACTTTCGTCCCGACCAGCCGGTGCCAGTTCATGCGGACGTTGCGGAACGGATCGGCCATCACGCGGCCCCGTCGCGGCGGGCGAAGGTCGCGGTCAGGAAATCAAAGTTCACCGCCACCAGCCGGAACCCCCGCGCGGTCAGGAAATCGACCACGGGAACGAAGGTGGCCTCCTTCGCCCGACCGCGTTCGAAGCCCGCGTCGACGGTGACGTAGTCGAAGGCGTCGAGGACCGGCTCGGCCCCGGTCAGGACCTCGGGCTCCGCGCCCTCGGCCTCCAGCTTGAAGATGCTGGTGCCGTCCCCCGCGGGCCGCGGCAGGTCGTCGGCCAGCGCGACCGCCTGCACCGTCACCGGCGCATGGCTGCCGTCGATCTCGATCAGCGAGCTGTCCGCGGTCTCGGGCTTGCGATAGAAGGTCAGTTCCTTCGTCTCGTGCCACAGCGCCTTGCGCCGCGTCTCGGGCCGGCCGTCGAAGTTGTTCAGGTCACAGGTCCGCGCTTCGAGTTCCTCGGGTTCGTAGGCGACGTAGGCCATGCCCTGCGCCCGCGCCCAGACCCCGAGTTCGCCGACATTCGCCCCGCAATCGACGAAGACGCCGCCGGGCCGGATGGCCAGGCCGGTCAGGTTGTAGCGCCCCGCCAGCGAGGCCACGCCGCCCGCCACGCCGCGCTTGTACCGGCGGTGCCGGCCGCGGCGGCAGAGGTGGATCACCGCGCCGTCCGCATCGGTGATCCGGTAGATCCCGTCCTCGCCCGCCGGGTGCAGGCGGTAGCCATGCCCGCGCAGCGCGCGCGACAGGTTCACGAGGCCGCAATAGGCCCCGAGCGGCAGCGCACCGGACATCGAGGAGAGCAAGTCGGTCACGTCGCGATCCCTTCCGGGGCACGCGCGCAGGATCGCCGCCCCCGCGCCGGTATAGCCGCGCCATCCGCGCCCGCCAACCGCATCGCGCGGACCGTCTCGCCGCCGGGGTGCGACAGTGGCCGACGTGGACGCATGGGCGGCCGGCGTGGTATCGCCGCGGCACCGCCGCCCGAGGACACGATGACCAGCCGCTTCGCGCCCCCCGACGCCGACACGCTCCGCCCGCAGGGCGCGTTCGAGACCGCGATGATGCGCGGGCAGGCCCTGCCCGGCGGCCTCGGCTACATCTGCTTCCGCAAGCTCAAGCGCCGGATCGGCCAGCGGGCGCACGCGGCGTTCGAAGCCGCGCTGGCGGGTCTCGGCCCGGGCGACATCGTCGTCGACCTCGGCGCGAACGTGGGCGACATCAGCGCCCGGCTGGCCGCGACCGGCGCCACGCTCCACGCCTTCGAACCCGACCCCGAGACCTTCGGCCACCTCGCCGCCCGTCTCGGCCACCTGCCGAACGTCACGCTTCACAACGCCGCCGCTGGCGGGCGCGACGGCAGCGCGACACTGTTCCGCCCGCCGTCCTGGGCGGAGGAGGATCGCCGTCGCTCGGCATCCAAGGCCAATTCCGTCGCCGCGATGGCCGAGGCCCGCGGCTTCGTGCCCTCGGGCGAGGTGCCGGTGGTCGATTTCGCGCGCTTCCTCAACGGCTTGCCGGATGTCGCGCAGCTCGTGAAGGTGGATATCGAGGGCGCGGAGTGGGAGCTGATCGAGGCCGTCATGGACCGCGCCCCGGACCGCTTCCGCGCCATGTTCGTCGAGACCCACGAACGGGTCGACCGCGCCGTATTGCCGCTGGTGAAGCGGATGCAGGCCCGGTTCGCCGCGGAACCCGCGCCCTACGTCAACCTCTACTGGACCTGAGCGCCGCGGCCGTTTCGGCGATGCCCGGGGACGGCTCGATATGGACGCGCTCGGCATCGACGAGATGCGCGAGCCGCCGGACGCCCATCCCGACCTGCGCCCCGATCCGCCGCATCCGGAACGCGGCCCCGCCGCCGTCGGCCCGCGGTTTCGCCACCGCGTCGATCAGGCTGACGGTCTCCATCGGCGGCGCGATCCCGTAGGCCGCGCACTGGTCGAGCTGGATCGCGAGCGCCGGGTCGGACTGGTAGCTGCGCTGGTCCCGGGTCGCGGAAATGAGCGCGTCGGACGGGGCCGCGGCCCGTTCCGCGCGCGCCAGCATCCGTGCCGCGCCTTCGGGGAAGGCAACATAGGCGGCGGAACCGGTGCGGTCCTGCCAGAGCCGCCGGATCGGGGCGTCGGGATGCGCCGACCGGGACACCAGCTTCTTCCGCGAGCGGGTCTCGATACTCACATGATCTATGCCGCGTAATACACTGATATGTTTCAGGCTTTGAGAGATATCCACAGACAGAAGCGCGTCGTCCTCCAGCACCAGGCCGGGCCGGTCATCCGCGAGGATGCGCCGCCAGCAGGCCATGTGCGAGGCGCAGAGCGCCATCTCCGTCACCCGCAGTGGCCGCTGCCACCGCTGCCAGACCGGGGCCTCCGGTCCGGGATCCAGAGTCTGCGGCGTCACCGCCTCCACCCGCTCCCAGTCCAGCCCCAGGAGATCGAGCTGCCGCGCCATGAAGGCCATGCGGTCACGGGCGCTGGCGAGGTTGATGACGTAGGCCCGCATCACGGCTCGCCGCGGAAGATCTGCAGGTAGCGGCCGACCACGGCCTCCTTCGTGAACCGCGCGTTCAGCGTCTCCGTCCCGCCCGCGACGAGCCGGTCCCGCAACGCGCGGTCGTCCCTGATCCGCGCGATCGCCGCCGCCATCTCGGGCGCCCCGTCGATCGGCACCATCAGGCAGTCGCCCTCGTCGGTCGCGAACCAGTTCGGCCCCTCCGACGCCGTTGAAACGCAGGGCACGCCGCAAGCCCATGCTTCGAGAATGACGTTGCCGAGCGGTTCGTGGCGCGACGGCATGACATAGCAGTCGGAGGCGGCGACGTGGTGCATCGGTTCCTCGACCCAGCCCACGAACCGCGTGCGGTCGGCGATGCCGAGTTCAGCCGCGAGGGTTTCGAGGTCGCCGCGCAGCTCGCCGTCGCCGATCAGCCAGAGCCACGCACCGGGCACCTCCGCGACCGCCCGCAGGAGCGTGTCGAAGCCCTTGCGGCGGATGAACCGGCCCGATCCGGTGACGAGGAAGGCGTCCTCCGGCGTGTCGAGCGCGGCGCGGCTGACCGGCACCGGAGAGACCTCGCGCGCGAAGTTCGAGATCACCTCCAGCCGCCGGTCCCACCCGAGCGCGCGGCACTTCTCCGCGATGCCCGGCGTGTTCGCCACGATCAGGTCGTTGTGGCGGAAGTGCTTGATATGCCTGGGGTAATCCCCGAGCCGCGTCAGCTTCACCGCCCCCGGCCAGTCCGGCACCAGACGCGAGGACCGCGACATCCACGCCATGATCGCGTCGGGCTGCCAGCGCCGGACCAGGCGGTGGACGCGCCAGGTCAGGATCGGGCTCGAAAGGGACAGGCGGCGGTAGTTGTTCTCGATGATCGGGCCGAGCGGGGCGACCTCGTCCTTCCACGACCGACCGGGGCGCGTGACGAAGCGCTGTTCGACGCCCGCTTCGGCGAAGGCATTGACGAGAATGACGAAAAACCGCTCCGCCCCGCCTTCCTTGCCGAAATGCATGTGCAGGACCTTCACCGCGCCCCTCCGCCCCGTGCCTCGCAAGCCCTTGCCACGGCACGAAACCCCGTGGCAAGGGGCGGGCATGGATCAGGCCATCCCCGCCTACGTCATCAACCTCGCCCGCCGGCCGGACCGGCTGGAACGGATCGCCGAGCACTTATCCAGCCGGAACATACACTTCGAGACCGTCATCGCTTGCGATGCGACGGAGGCCGCGCCCGAAATCCTCGACGCCGTGATCCCCGAAGGGGGGCCGTTGGGCGCGCTTGGGCAGGGGGATCGGGCGTGTACGGTGAGCCATACCTATGCATGGAAGGCGTTCCTGCGATCCGGGGCCGGGTACGGGCTGATCCTGGAGGATGACGTGTGGCTTTCGGAGGACGTTTCGGAATGCCTGGGCCGCACGGACTGGATACCCAGTGACCTGATAAAGCTGGAGAAATTCGGGGACGGCGCGTCGAAACTGCTGCTCGGGGCCGAGGTCGGGAGGACCCCCACGGGCCGGTCGATCCGGCCGCTCCTGTCGCGGCACGCGGGGGGTGGGGCCTATATCCTGTCGCGGGAGGCTGCGGAGGAGGCCCTGAAATGGCGCGGATCCTTCCAAGTGCCTGTGGATCATGCACTTTTCAACGCCAACGTGTCCCCGCTCGCGCGGCGGCTCAGGCCCGCGATGGTGGTGCCCGCGATGGCGACGCAGCGCCAGTGGGCCTACAATTCCGACATCGCGAAACACGGAAAAGCGGCCCGTCCCAAGGGGTTGGCGCTGAAATGGCGGAAGCTGAAGCGGGCCTGGTTCGAGGTCAACCGCGCGCCGCAGCAGGCGCTGGTGCTGGCCACAGGGCGGGCGCGGGTCGAGGCGGTGGAGTTCTTGGAACGCCCCTGAAAATCGACGCGTGTGTCGGAAATTTCCGACGGGTTCGTCGGGTTTTTTCGACGGCGGTGTCGGTTATCGCGGTTTCGGACCACGGACGGGCAGATGCGTCCCTCTCGCCGGGGTGGCGGCCCGCCGGGACAGGTGACAGATCGCTGCAGGGGTGATAGCCCGCGCGACAGACATTCCCGGGATCCCGCCATGCCCTCGATCAACCTCCTGGCCGCGTTCTTCGTCGCCACCGCCATCTTCGCCTACATGCCCGGTCCCGCCATGCTCTACGCGGCGGCCCAGACCATCGCGCGGGGACGGCGCGCCGGGTGGCTCGCGGCGCTCGGCATCCATGTCGGGGGTTACGCCCACGTCCTCGCCGCGGCCCTCGGGCTTGCCGTGCTGTTCGACGTGGTGCCCACGCTCTACGTCGCGGTGAAGCTGGCGGGCGCGGCGTACCTCGTGTGGCTCGGGCTGCGGCTGATCCTGGCGCGGGATGCGGCGCAGGATGCGCCCGACGCGGTAGCGGCGGCGACGGCAGAGGGCAGAACCGCGCGGCGCGCGTTCCGGGAGAGCATGCTGGTCGAGGTGCTGAACCCCAAGACGGCGATCTTCTACGTGGCGTTCCTGCCCCAGTTCACCGACCCGGCGGCCGCCCTGCCGATCTGGGCGCAACTGGCGCTGCTCGGCACCTTCGTGAACGTGATGTTCTCGAGCGCCGACGTTCTCTGCGTCCTGCTGGCGGACAAGGTCACGACGGCGCTGCGCCGGTCCGCCGCCGCCGGCCGCTGGGTCCGCCGCGCGGGCGGCAGCATTCTCGTGGCGCTTGGCGTGAACCTGGGGCTGTCGCGGGCGTAGCGGCGGAGGCGGGTGCGGAGCCGTGGATCGACGGGCCGCGGGTCGGCGACGCTCCGGGTGCCGCTATGGCAATTTATGTTTGCAAAGTCCGTGTGAGCTGACCGCTGTGGCGGGACGTAGGCAGATCGCCGAGCCGTCTCGCCGAAGGAGAGCCGAATGGCGATCGGCGCACCTTCGGTGCGACGGGCGTCAAGGCGAAACGCAGCAGAGTTAGCCCTTGATATCGAGTGCAGTGTGGCAGCTCTCTTGCGAACTTCGACCCATGCTCCTCGCGTGCGCTATGGGTCGATTTTCGCCATCAAAACCCTTCTGCCTGACTCTCGGAGTTTTAGCCCAAATGGCAAGGCTCAAAATTGCAGAAACCTGCAGACTGCGCCTGTCCCCTTTGGCCCCAGCAAAGAAGGATACGAAGGGACTTGTTCACTTGGCTTGACCACTTGTTGAAAGGTTCACCTAGAATTAGCTTTCACATGAAGCACGTACCACAGCAGCCCAGTACTGTCCTCTCAATATTTCTGCGCGACCTACTATTCTTATGCACTCCCCATCGCTTATGACTGACAAAATCGGATTCCCACCTTGTGTTGTATTGCTTGTATTTGCTCTCAAGTTAACACTCCAACGGGCCCGCAGAATAGCACCAACTTCTGGAGGAGTGTTCCCAGTTATGCTCAGGCCATCCGAATTCGCATAACTAAAATTTACTTGGGAGACAGAGGTGGGGTTTGCCCTGCCGAGAGCAACGAACCCATCGACTTCTGGATCGCCCGCAGGCCCCGCAGAATTGCCGGTTCCGGCCTCGGAACCACCGCCGTCACCCTCGCCGCTGCTATCCCCATCACTCTCGTCTCCGTCGCCTCCCCCGTCTTCGTCCCCTACTCCGTTTCCATCGCTTCTCCCGTCTCCCTCACCTATCTCTATCGCCTCGCCTACGGGATAGCCCCCGTAATTCCAATTGCCTCCATATCCAAAGTAGCCTTCACTAGTTCTACCGGAGGAAGCAACGGTAAGTTCGGCAATAACTCGATCCTCATGCAAAACACGCGAAGCTTGCTCAATGCTAACATTGCACCGGCTAGAATATCTCTCGATAATGAAATCGGGTATAATTTCGGTTCTTTGGAGCAGTGCCATTTGCGCCCGTTCAGAATGCTCAAAACACCAAGTGTCCTCTTCAAGTCCCAGTCGGCGCCACTCGACATTCAGTCCCGCAATCGCGATTACTGTTGACGCGATGCCCGCAAGCACAATCTTCGAAATTTTTTCTAGTGCTTCAAGCAATTGTCATCAGCGTTCTTAAAGATTCTGCAGAAAAACTTCTAGCAAGTCTCTGATGCTGCCGCAGTCATGTCAACCGTGTCGGTAATGATCGAGCGCCGCCGATCTCGAGTCCCAAATCAAAACTACGCGGCTTCAAGAACTTATCTTGATACCAGCCCAAGCCTCGCAGGGTTTAGAATGTAACTGTACGAGCGTTCAAGTTCTCTTGCTGTCCAGATCAAAGAACCGATAGGGAGCGTTCCCACCGCCAACGCCAAAAAAAGACCCCGGCGGCATCCGCCGGGGCCCCTCTTCATCCCTCAACCAACCCTCACGCCGCCTTGGCGAGGTTCCTCAGCACGTAGTGCAGCACGCCGCCGTGTTCGACGTATTCCTTCTCGATGGCCGTATCGATCCGGCACTTGATCTGGATCGTCTTTTCCGAGCCGTCGGCCGAGGTGATCGTGCAGGGCACGATGTCGCCCGGTTTCAGGTCGCCGGCGAGGCCGGAGATGGAGACGGTCTCGTCGCCGGTCAGGCCCAGCGACTTGCGGGTGTCGCCGCCGGTGAACTCGAACGGGATCACGCCCATGCCGACGAGGTTGGAGCGGTGGATGCGCTCGAAGCTCTCGGCGATGACCGCCTTGACGCCGAGGAGCGCGGTGCCCTTGGCGGCCCAGTCACGGGACGAGCCCGCGCCGTACTGCTCGCCCGCGAAGATCACGAGGGGCGTGCCGGCCTCCTGGTAGGCCATCGCCGCGTCGTAGATCGAGGTCTGCTCGCCGTCGGGGCCCTTGGTGTAGCCGCCCTCGACCCCGTCCAGCATCTCGTTGCGGATGCGGATGTTGGCGAAGGTGCCGCGCATCATCACCTCGTGGTTGCCGCGGCGCGAGCCGTAGGAGTTGAACTCCCGCTGCGGGACCTGGTGGTCGACGAGGTAGCGGCCGGCGGGCGTGGTGTCCTTGAACGAGCCCGCGGGGCTGATGTGGTCGGTGGTGACCATGTCGCCGAGGAGCGCCAGGACGCGCGCGCCGGAGATGTCGGAGATCACGCCCGGTTCCATCCCCATGCCTTGGAAGTAGGGCGGGTTCTGGACGTAGGTGGAGGTCGGCGGCCAATCGTAGGTCTCGCTGTCGGTGGTCTTCACGCCGCGCCACTTCTCGTCGCCCTTGAAGACGTCGGCGTATTTCTCCTGGAACGCTTCGCGGGTGACGGTCTTTTCGACCAGCTCCGCGATCTCGGCCTGGGTCGGCCAGATGTCCTTGAGGTAGACGTCGTTGCCGTCCTTGTCCTTGCCGAGCGAGGCGGTGGTGATGTCCACGTTCATGTCGCCGACGAGGCTGTAGGCGACCACGAGCGGCGGCGAGGCGAGGTAGTTCGCCCGCACGTCCGGGGAGATCCGGCCCTCGAAGTTGCGGTTGCCCGACAGCACCGACACGCCGATCAGGTCGTAGTCGTTGATGCACTTGGAGATCGCCGGTTCCAGCGGGCCGGAGTTGCCGATGCAGGTGGTGCAGCCGTAGCCGACGAGGTTGAAGCCGATCGCGTCGAGGTCCTTCTGCAGGTCGGCGGCCTCGAGGTAGGCCGAGACGACCTGCGATCCGGGCGCGAGCGAGGTCTTGACCCAGGGTTTCCGGGTCAGGCCCTTTTCATGCGCCTTCCGCGCCACCAGCCCCGCGCCGATCATGACGTAGGGGTTGGAGGTGTTGGTGCAGGAGGTGATCGAGGCGATCACGATGGAGCCGTCGTGCATCTGGTAGGCGCCGTCGTCGGTGGGGACGTAGCCGCGCTTGTGGTGGCCCTCGTCGCCGGGGATCTCGGACGGCTCGGGCGCGCCGCCCTCGCCTTCCCACCGGACCTCTTCCTTCAGGCCGGCGTCCTTGCCCTCGCGCTGGCCCTTCACGTAGGCCCCGAAGGCCGAGGCCGCCTTGTCGAGCGCGATGTAGTCCTGCGGCCGCTTCGGCCCCGAGATGGCGGGGACGATGGTGCCCATGTCGAGATGCAGGGTGTCGGTGTAGACGGGCGCGTAATCTGCCCCGCGCCAGAAGCCGTTTTCCTTGGCGTAAGCCTCGACCAGCGCCACGACCTCGTCGGGGCGGCCGGTGTTCTTCAGGTAGCGCAGCGTCTCGCCGTCGATCGGGAAGAAGCCGCAGGTCGCGCCGTATTCCGGCGCCATGTTGGCGATGGTCGCGCGGTCGGCGAGCGGCAGGGTGTCGAGACCGGCGCCGTAGAATTCCACGAACTTGCCGACGACGCCCTTCTGCCGCAGCATCTCCACCACCTTCAGCACGAGGTCGGTGCCGGTGGTGCCCTCGACCATCTTGCCGGTCAGCTCGAAGCCGATCACCTCGGGGATGAGCATGGACACGGGCTGGCCGAGCATCGCGGCCTCGGCCTCGATCCCGCCGACGCCCCAGCCGAGCACGGCCGCGCCGTTGACCATCGTGGTGTGGCTGTCGGTGCCGACGAGCGTGTCGGGATAGGCCACGGTCTGGCCGTCCTGGTCCTCGTCGAACCAGACGGTCTTGGCGAGGTATTCGAGGTTCACCTGGTGGCAGATGCCGGTCCCCGGCGGCACCACGCGGAAGTTGTCGAACGCGGACTGGCCCCATTTCAGGAACGTGTAGCGCTCCATGTTGCGTTCGTATTCGCGGTCGACGTTCATCTGGAACGCGCGCGGGTTGCCGAACTCGTCGATCATCACCGAGTGGTCGATCACGAGGTCGACCGGGTTCAGCGGGTTGATTTTCTGCGCGTCGCCGCCGAGCGCCACGATCCCGTCGCGCATCGCGGCGAGGTCCACGACCGCCGGAACCCCGGTGAAGTCCTGCATCAGCACGCGCGCGGGGCGGTAGGCGATCTCGCGCGGGTTCTTGCCGCCCATCTTCGCCCAGTCGCCGAAGGCCTTGATGTCGTCCACGCTGACCGTCTTGCCGTCCTCGAACCTGAGCAGGTTTTCCAGCACCACCTTGAGCGACGCGGGCAGTTTCGAGAACTCGCCCAGCCCCGCCGCCTCGGCCGCCGGGATCGAGTAGTAGGCATAGGACTTGTCGCCGACGGAAAGCGTCTTCCGCGTGGCCTGGCTGTCGTGGCCGACGGTAATGGGCATCTTCTGGCCTCCGTGATCCGAAAGGGGGGAATGCGTTGGTCTCGACACCCGAATTGCCACCCATTCGGAAACCGATCAAGGGGGTGCGACAATTTTCTGTATGCGATAGTATACATTTCATGGGCCGCCGGGCGCGGGAACGGTGCCCGCACCGGGCGGAGCGCGCGTGGCCACATCCGCCAACCGCGCCCCTTCCCCTCTCCGGGGGGTTTGGCTAGTCAGGTCGGCATGGTTCTCGCGGTCATGGATCTGAGCGTTGGGCGCGGCCTCGTCGAGGTGCTGCGCGGGGTGAGCTTCCGGCTCGCCCCCGGCGCCGCGCTCGTGCTGCGCGGACCGAACGGGGCCGGCAAGACGACGCTGCTGCGGACGCTGGCGGGGCTGACCCCGCCCTTCGCGGGCCGGGTGGAGGCAGAGCCCGACAGCGTCGCCTACGCGGGCCATGCCGACGGCATCAAGGCGCAGCTGACCGTGGCCGAGAACCTCGACTTCTGGGCCGCCGTCTTCGGCCGCGACGAGGTCGGCGCGGCGATGGACGCCTTCGACCTCCGCGGCCTCGCAGACCGGCGGGCGGGCGAATTGTCGGCGGGTCAGAAGCGGCGGCTGTCGCTGGCGCGGCTTCTGGTCGCGGGGCGGCCGGTCTGGTGCCTCGACGAGCCCACGGTGTCGCTCGACGCCGAGAACGTCGCCCGTTTCGCCGCCGCCGTCACCGCCCACCTGGCCGCGGGCGGCGCGGCGGTGATGGCCACGCATATCGAACTCGGGATCGGGTCGGCAGAGACGCTGGACGTGGCCCGCTTCGCCGCCCCGCCGCCATCCGCGGGCGACCCCGGCGCCGATCCCTTCGGCGGGGACGCGCCGCTGTGACCGGGCACCCGACCCCGAAGGCCCGGACCGGTCGCGGCGGACGCGGCACGGGACGCCGCGCCGCGGAAAGGGCCGCGGCATGATCGCGCTGATCCTCCGCGACCTGCGGCTCGCCTTTCGCGCCGGCGGCGGCTTCGGCCTCGCGCTCGCCTTCTTCCTGATCGTGGTCGTGCTGGTGCCGTTCGGCGTCGGCCCGGAGACCGGGCGGCTGTCCGGGATCGCGCCCGGCATCCTGTGGCTCGGCGCGCTGCTCGCGTGTCTCCTGTCGCTCGACCGGGTGTTCCAGCTCGACTGGGAGGACGGCAGCCTGGAGCTGCTGGCGACCTCGGCGCTGCCGCTCGAGACCCTCGCCTTCGCCAAGGCGATCGCGCACTGGCTGACCACCGGCCTGCCGCTGGTCGTCGCCGCGCCGCTCCTGGGCGTGATGCTGAACCTGCCCGGCCCGGCCTATCCCTGGCTTGCCGCGTCGCTGGCCGTGGGCACGCCGGGGCTGAGCGCCATCGGCACTTTCGGGGCGGCGCTGACGGTCGGGATCAAGCGCGGCGGGCTGCTGCTGTCGCTGCTTGTCCTGCCGCTCTACGTGCCGTCGCTGATCTTCGGCGCGATGACCGCGACCCGCGCCGCCGAGGCGCTGGATCCGCTGCCGCCGCTCGCGCTCCTGGCCGGGCTGTCGCTGGCCGCCGCCGCCGCGATGCCCTTCGCCGCGGCCGGGGCGCTCAGGGTCAACCTTCGGTAATCGTGATGTTTTCATATGTGAATACGGGTGGTCCCCGCCGCCGCGCCCGCGTCAATCCGCGCAGCCCCGCACCGGGCTCCGGCGTTGTCGCAGGCCCGGAGGAGGCATAGGCTCCGCACCATGTCCTCGCTCTGGGAATACGCGAACCCACGCAAGTTCATGGCCACCTCGGGCGCATTGCTGCCCTGGGTGTCGGGCCTTGCCGTGCTGTGCCTCGTGGGCGGGCTGTTCTGGGGCTTCTTCCTGACGCCCGACGATTTCCGGCAGGGCTCCACCGTCAAGATCATCTACCTGCACGTCCCCGCCGCGATCATGGCGATCAACGTCTGGCTGATGATGCTGGTGGCCTCGCTGATCTGGCTGATCCGCCGCCACCACGTCTCGGCGCTGGCCGCGAAGGCCGCGGCGCCCGTGGGCGCGGTGTTCACCGCCATCGCGCTTTTCACCGGGGCGGTCTGGGGCCAGCCGATGTGGGGGACGTGGTGGGAATGGGACCCGCGGCTGACCTCGTTCCTGATCCTGTTCCTGTTCTACCTCGGCTACATCGCGATGTGGGAAGCGGTGGAGAACCCCGATGCCGCCGCCGACCTGACCACGGTCCTGTGCCTTGTCGGGTCGGTCTTCGCGGTGATCTCGCGCTATGCGCTGTTGTTCTGGAACCAGGGGCTGCATCAGGGCGCGAGCCTGTCGATGGACGCGGAGCAGAACGTGGCGGACGTGTTCTGGTACCCGCTCGTGACCTGCATCGCGGGGTTCTTCCTGCTGTTCCTCGCGCTGGTGCTCTACCGCACCCGGACCGAGATCCGCGCGCGCCGGCTGCGGGCCCTTCTTGCACAGGAAAGGACCGCGTGATGCCCGATCTCGGCCGCTACGCGACGGAGGTCCTGACCGCCTACGGGGTGTCCATCGTGGCGCTCGCGGCGCTGGTCTGGCTGTCGGTCCGGCAGGCGCGCCGGGTGCGCCGCCGGCTGGAGGACGTCGAGGCGCGGAGGCGCGCGCCGGGATGAAACGGATCAACTGGCTCATGGTGCTGCCGCTGGTGCTGACCGCGGGTTTCTTCGCGCTCGCGGGGGTGCGGCTGGCGTCGAATTCCGCCGATCAGAGCGCGGGCGTGGACACTGCCGCCCTGCCCTCCACCCGCGAGGGCCGGCCGGCGCCGCCCCTGTCGCTCGACCGGCTCGGCGAGACGCCGCTGCTGACGTCGGAGGATCTCGCGGCCGGGGGCGAGGGGCTCGTGGTGCTGAACTTCTGGGCCAGCTGGTGCCCGCCCTGCCGTGCCGAGCACCCGACCCTGACCGCGCTGGCCGAGGCCGGGATGCCGCTTTACGGGGTCAACTACCGCGACCGCATCGACCAGGCGCTCGGCTTTCTCGACGAACTTGGCAATCCCTACGCGCGGCTCGGCCGGGACGAACGCGCCCGGAACGGCGCCGACTGGGGCGTGGTGGCGATGCCCGAGACGTTCTTCATCGACGGCGACGGGGTGGTGGTGCTGCACATCCGCGGCCCGGTCACCCGGCGGGCGCTGGACGACCGGATCCGCCCGGCGCTGGCCGAGGCCGGCTACGACCTGCCGGAACTGCCGCCCCTGCCCGGCGGCTAGGCCGCGGGGCCCGCGCGTCAATCGGCGCTTTGGTTCGGCCGTTGCGCCGGTCTAGGCTGGCCCGACTCGCACCCGGAGGCCGCCGCCCGTGATCCCGCCCCGCCCGTTCCGCCGCTGCGCGCCCGCCGCCGGTATCGTCGTCCGTCTCATCACCCGTGTCGTCGCCCCTCTCCTCGCCCCTCTTCTCGCCCTGTCGCTGGTTCCCGGCGCGGCGGCGGCGCAGGACGCCGACGGGCTGACCTGGATCGTCAACCGCTACGAGCCGTTCGAGGCCGGCGACATCGGCGTCAGCGTGCTCTACGGCCTGCCGCAGAGCGATTTCCTCGTCCTGTCCGCGCGCTGCGAGACCGGCGGCGGGCGGCCGTCGGTGGCGCTGGAGCTTGCCGTCGATCCCGGCCCCCTGCCCGAGGGCGCGCCGGTGCTGGTCGATTTCGGCATCCCGGGCAACCCGGCGCTGGCCTCGCTGCCGGGGCGGGTCGTGGGGCTCGACCGGGAGGTGGGGATCGCGGGCGCGGCGCTCGACGTGCCGGCCGACCACCGGCTGTGGTCGATCTTCGGCGCGGCGAACCGGGTCACCTTCGGCATCCGAAGCATCGGCCCCGGCACCGAGATCGCGGGCGATGCCAGCGCGGCGCTGCCGGAACTCCTGTCCGCCTGCCGGGAGGCCGGGGGGCTCGCCGCGGTCCCGCCGCCCGCCGCCACGGCCCTGCCGCTGCCCGTCGCCGGGACCG
>WVSL01000020.1 GCA_015689685.1 Rhodobacterales bacterium HKCCE2091
ATCGGAATCTCCCCAATCGCCTGGCAAAACGACGACCTCCCGGACATCACCGCGGAGGGTTCCGACTATTATAAGGGCCTCTGAGCGAGGCACCGGTCGGGCGTTCGAAACCTGCCACTGCCCACGCTGTCGGATCGCGGTAACACGGCGGTTATGCTCGTCTGCCATTGCCCGAAGTGTAGGGTAACCCTCCATGCAGATCACATTGACGACTGGAGCCATTGCCCCCGGCGAAGTCCTGCGCATTCCGCGAGCCAGTTGCTCTCAACGCCGCCCCGCACGTCCCTGCCCCTCCAAGCGCCTCTGCGCCGTTCGGGTTGCAGAGCTTGACCCCGCGCACCTTCGCCGCTGTCGGTCCTTGTAACACGAGCCGCGAGTTCGCCGCCCGCTCCTGCTGAGCTACCCTGGCGATAGTGCCGACCATCACGTCATTGGAACCAAGGCATGTAGCGGACAAGGAAGCCGACACCGCCGTGGCGGAAATGAATCTGTTTGGACCTGTGCGTTTCGCACTGCCGGCCCGGAACTCGTAGCAGAAAGAGCAGCCGGGGTGCCTTGGTCCCAATTGCGATGGAACGATTGGCCATCGCCTGGTGTTCGATATTCGGAACCGCAGGAAGGGACAGGCCATGAACCGTATCATCTACATCGTCGGCCTCGTGGTCATCGTTCTCTTCATCCTGGGCTTTCTTGGACTCCGGTGATCCAAGCGAAGGTTCGACACCGCAGTAGGTTGAGGGGATTCGGGCGACAGTTCCGATCGTGTCCAAGACGTGTCGAAACCTCGAGATCATGGCCGGCTGGTGACACTGCGTAGTCAGTTTGGCCAGAAACCTAACCAAAGGACAGCTATGGTTAACGGGCCGAATCCCCTACATTCAAAGGTGTAGAGAGTTCTGGGGTTTCCAGTAACGAGTAGCAGAGTAAGTGTTCGTCACTTTCCAGGTCCGGTCCCGCAAGTTGCGAGGCCGGGCCTTGTGGTTCTCGGGACCGGCCTCGAACCTCAATCCTGCTCGGTGTTCGCCGTGCAAGCCGCATGCTCCCCCTCAAAGCCGCGGCCGTCGCCGTCGAGGATTGCTTGCACTCGGGTGAATGCCTGTCACCGGGTCACGGCGACATCGACATAGGCAGGGGTCAAGTTCCAGCGCGAGGCAGACACGGCCACAGGTCTCTACGGCGACGATCGGCGTCCCCGATCCCGAGAACGGCTCGTAGACGGCCAGCCCAGATTTGGTGTTGTTGAGCATCGGCCGCCGCATGCTCTCGACCGGCTTCTGCGCGCAGTGGACCGTGGCAGCGTCCTGTTCGCGGTTCGGGATCGATCAGAGCATCGATAGTTCTGGGGGAATAACTGGGGGTATATGGCCCTGTGATCTCATACAAGCCCTTGAAATCCTTGGCCTTAATGTGAATGAATGGCGCACCCGAGAGGATTCGAACCTCTGGCCTCTGCCTTCGGAGGGCAGCGCTCTATCCAGCTGAGCTACGGGTGCAGCGCCACGCCGCTATACAGCCGGTGCGGGGGGGCCGCAACCTATTCCGCCGCGCTCGCGTCGCGGCGCCTGCGGGCGTAGGTGGCGACCAGCAGATCGCCCCGCGCGACCAGTCTCGGCTGCGGCACGAGCCGGCCGGAAACGCTCGGCCGGATCCAGGCGGTGGTGCCGGGGCCGACGACGCGGTCCTCGAACATCTCGCGGGCGACGGCCTCGAACCGGGCGCGGGCCTCGGGGTCGTCGATGGAGCGGGCAACCTCGTCGACGAGCTGCGCGAGGTTGCCGAGCCGGGCGCTGGCATCGGCCACGATGACCTCGGATACCGGGCCGATCGCCTCGGCCAGCGCGTTTGCCAGGCGGCGCAGCTTGGCCTCGGGCGACAGCGTCTCGACCTGCATCCGGTCGAGGAACCGGCGCGAGGTCTGGCCGTGCTCCACGGGCGTCAGGAACCGCTCCTCGCTGGCGCTGGCGCGGCCGGCGAGGATCACGAGGTTGCGCGCGGCCTCGGCGCCGGAAAAGCGCACCACCTCGCCGGGGCCGAACCGGTGCAGCCGCACGCTGTCGCCGACGACGTCGCCGGGCAGGTGCGGGCTCGGGTCGGCGGCGGCGGGGTCGGTCCAGGTGTCGCGCGGGTAGAGATAGCTCTGCGCCACCCCGATCCCGGCCCGGTCCAGCACGTACCACGCCCGCCGCAGCACCTCGCCCTGCAACTCGCCGATCTGCATGTAGAACCGGGCCCAGGCGCGGATGCGGTAGACGATGCCGCCCTCGGACGGGCGTATCGCCATCGGCGCCACCATGACCGGGCAGGTCGCGTCGAGCTGGTCGACATCGAAGAACGCGCCCGACAGGAGCTCCGTCACCACCTGCGGCGGCACGTCGGCCGGCAGCACGATCTCGGTGTCGAACTGCGTCGGCCGGTCCTCGGGCATGATCCGGATCGCCGTCGCCGCGAGGAGCGCGTTCGGAATCACCATCACCGTGTTGTCCCGCCGCCGGGCGACGACGTGGCGCCAGCGCAGCTCCTCCACCTCCATCAGTTCGCCCTCGAAGTCGATGGCGCAGCCGACGCGCAGGGTCTGGTCGGCCGACATCGCCAGCCCCGAGACTAGACTGCCGAGTGTCGGCTGCATGGCGAGGCCGACGATCGCGCCCAGGATCGCCGAGGTGGTCAGCATCGCGCCGACATCGACGCCCACCCGGCTCAGCACCACCATCGAGGCGAGGAAAGTCAGCGCCGACAGCACGATGGCGCGGAACAGGCCCGTCGCCTCGGTGTGCAGCAGCCCGGTCATCGCGAAATCCAGCACGAGGAAGCCGAGCGCCGCCACCGTCGCCGCCGCGGTGAACACCATCGCCGCCAGCCGCGCGCCGTCGCGCAGGACCCGGCTTTCGGCGAAGAGATCGAGGTTCTGGATCGCGATGACGCCGGCCCAGGCCAGCAGCGCCGCGACCGCGAAGACCAGCGCCGCGCGGATCACAGCCCGCCCCTGCCGCCGCCGCGCTCCAGCGACTTAGCGAGCGAGGTCCGCAGCCGGTCGATGGCCGAGGACAACTGCTGGATCTCGCCGGCCCCGGTCCGCGGCAGCGGCGCGCCGTCGTTCCTGAGGCTCGACCGGTCGGCGATGCCAGCAAGCTCCCGCAGGGGCTGGATCACCAGCTTCTGCAAGGGCAGCGTCACCACCAGCGACACGACGAGGAACAGCACGATCAGCAGCCCGAAGAAGATCGCGACCAGCTCGTAGATGGAACTGAACTCGTCTGCGACCGGGATGGTCAGGAACTGGATCGCCACCGTATCGCCGAGCTGCCAGCCGAACCCGCCATCGGCGCCGTAAAGCGCGATCATCGGGTCCGGAGCGGCGGCCGGGGTGGAATGGCACAGGAGACAGGCCTCGTTCCGCATCACGATCGGCCGGGCGAGGTAGAAATGCGGCGTGTCGTCGATCCAGCGGATGCCCGACAGCTCGTCCACCCCGTCCGCGCGCAGCCGGTTGATGAGATCGGCCTCGAACGCGGTGGCGAGGTCGTCGGGGTTGGTCGGGTTCAGCGCCGCCTCGCGGTAGGCGTAATCCGGGTAGACCTCCGCGAATTCCCGGAACACCGACTGCGCGGCGTAGGACGGCACGGTCTGCGGCAGGAACCGGTCGGGGTTGGCGGCGACGAGTTCCGGGGTGATCTGCTCGGCGGTGTAGGTGCGGATCGCGAGCGCGGTTTCCATCATCGCGCGGGCCTCGTCCTCGACATGGCCGAGCGCGGCGGAGCGGAAGAAGACGAAGAACGCGGCCGATCCCAGGACGATGGCGCAGGTGAAGGTCAGGGCCGTCGCCCGCCGCACGATGCTCGCGATGCCGACCGCGCGGTCCGCCATGCCAATGCCCCCCGGAACTGGTCAACCAATGCTCCGCAGGACGTTGGCAGATGCGCAGGCTCGTTGCAATCTTTGCAACGCCGGGCGCGGGGCGGTGCAGGAATGCGACCACCCTGCCCCGCCCGCGCGCTCAGGACAGCGGCAACGGCGGCCCGGTGACGGTCATCCCGTGCGCCGCCGACAGCGCGGCGAAATCCGCCGGCGACAGCGGCGCGGCGGCCGCGCCCTCGCGGAAGAACGCCTCCATGCTGCCCGCGGGCGTGAACGCGATCAGGAGCCGCGCGGTCGGCGTCAGGCTGGCGAAGGCGTGTTCCAGCCCGCGCGGGCCGAGCACGGAATCGTCCGGGCCGAGCTCGTGGTCGACCCCGCCGATGCGGATGCGGAACCGGCCCGACAGGACGCAGAACCACTCGTCCACGTCGTGATGGACATGGAGCGGCGGGCCGCCGGGCTCGGTCCGCCAGGTGTCGATGACGAAGAGCCCGCCGCCGGTGTCGTCGGGCGAGACCTTGGTGTCGAACTGTCCGTTGACGAAACGGAACGGGGCGCCGCGGCGGTCTTCACCTGACCGGACGACGGGAACGGCTGATGCTGTCATGGGACGACTCGGGCATTGAGACGATGCCGAAAGCATCGCGCCCGATTTCGCCCGTTTTCAACGGAAATCAGCCGAACAGGTCGTGGGCCAGCTCCAGCGCGTCGATCAGCGCGTCGACCTCCGCCCGCGTGTTGTAGAGCCCGAACGACGCCCGCGCCGTGGCCGAGACGCCGAAATGTTCCATCAGCGGCTGCGCGCAGTGATGCCCGGCCCGGATCGCCACGCCCCGCTTGTCGAGGATCGTGCTGAGATCGTGGGCATGGGCGCCCTCCATCGTGAACGAGAAGATCGCGCCCTTGCCCGCGGATTGCCCCTGCACCTGCAACCAGTTCAGCCCGTCGAGCCGCGCCCGCGCGTAGTCGCGCAGGTCGTGCTCGTGGGCGGCAATGTCCGTCATGCCGAGAGCCATCATGTAGTCCAGCGCCGCGCCCAGCCCGATCTGGTTCACGATCCCCGGCGTCCCGGCCTCGAACTTCATCGGCGGGTCGTTGTAGCCGACGCCGTCGCGGGTGACCTCGCGGATCATGTCGCCGCCGCCCATGAACGGCCGCATCTCCCGCATCCGCTCGGCCCGGATGTGAATCGCGCCGGACCCGGACGGGCCATAGAGCTTGTGGCCGGTGATGGCGTAGAAATCCGCGCCGATCGCATCCACGTCGACGGGCATGTGAACCGCCGCCTGGCTGCCGTCGACCAGCACCGCGACGCCCCGCTCGCGCGCCGCGCGGGCGATGGCGGCGACGTCGACCACGGTGCCGGTGACGTTCGACATCTGGGTGATCGCGACCAGCTTCGTCCGCGGCCCGATCGCGTCGATCACCGCCTGCGGGTCGATGTCGCCGGTGGCGTCCGGCGCGATCCATTTCAGGACGGCGCCCTGGCGTTCGCGCAGGAAGTGCCAGGGCACGATGTTCGCGTGATGCTCCGCGACCGACAGCACGATCTCGTCCCCCGGCTCGAACCGCGGCGCGGCCCAGGCATAGGACACGAGGTTGATGCCCTCGGTGGTGCCGGTCGTGAACACGATCTCGCGCTCGTCGGCGACGTGCAGGAACCGGGCGATCTTGCCGCGCACGGCCTCGTAGTTCTCCGTCGCGATGGTCGACAGCGTGTGCAGGCCGCGATGGACGTTGGAATATTCCATCGAATAGGCACGGGTGATGGCTTCGATCACCGCGCGGGGCTTCTGCGCGCTCGCGCCGTTGTCGAGATAGACCAGCGGCCGCCCGTTCACCTCTCGGGACAGGATCGGGAAGTCGGCGCGGACCTTGTCGATATCGTACATGTCGGGCCCCCGTCAGGCGATGAAGAAGTGGATGCCGAGCGCCCGGGCGAGAAGGCTCAGCACCAGCGCAAGGACGATGAAGGTTGCGATGACGCCGAGGAACACCCGGCCGAGCGACGCGAAGCCGTGCAGTTCGGCGATGAACGAGACCAGCAGCCAGAAGAACAGCGCGGTCGACAGGAACAGGACGACGTCCGACAGCGGCGGCGCCACCAGGAGCAGGACGACCTGCACGATCTGCACGAGGATGAAGATGAACTGGAGCCAGGTGACCAGCGCCAGCGCGCCCGCGAAGGTCCCGGCGCCGCCGAAGGCGCGGCCGACGCGGTGAACGGCGACCGCCAGGAGCAGGAGGAACCCGGCCTGGACCGCGCCGAAGCCGAGCACCGAGACCTGCGGCACCTCGCCCTCCGGGGCGCTGGCGATCATGAACACGATCTCGCCGAGGAACACGGTGATGACGACGACCAGCGCGAAGAAGTACCACAGCGCCTCGCGCGGGGGCATCGCCGCCAGCACGTCCGCCGCGCCCGCCCGCGGGTTGCCGATGGTCAGGCGGACATGCGCCAGGAGCTCGCGGATGGTCGGCAGCCGGGTCACGTAGCGGCCTCCGGCGCGCGTTCGGCCTCCCAGAGCGCGAGGCCCCAGATGCCGAGAACCGAGAACAGCACCAGCGCGCCCGCCAGTATCTCGGCCGGTCCGGGGCCGATGAACCCGGCGACGAGCCCGTGGAACAGCCAGGCCGGTGTCGAGGCCAGGAGCGACCAGAAGAAGGCGAGCCGCGCCGAGTACCACGTCCCCCGCCCGCCGAAGACCCGCGCGACGAGGTGCGTGAGCGCCGCGATCGCGTAGGCGATCAGCGGCATCCACAACAGCCACGCCAGCAGCGCGCCGCCGATCCGCGCGTCGAACGGGATCGACGGGTCCTCGAACGCCGCCCGCCGCAGGGGCGGCCACTGCGCGACGAAGATCAGCCCGCAGGCCGCCATCAGGAACATCAGCGCCCGGTCCTCGCGCCGGCCCATCGACAGCAGGCGCCGGACCACGGCCCGCGGCCGCCGCCAGGTCGCCACTATGTCGGACGAGACCGGCATCAGCCCCGCCGCCGCCGCTCCAGCCAGGCGGTCAGGCGCGACATGACCTCCTCGCGCAGGGTCTCGTCCGCGATCTCGTCGATGGCCTCGGCCACGAAGGCCAGCACCAGGAGGTCGGTTGCCTCCGCCGTCGGCACCCCGCGCGAGCGCAGGTAGAACAGCGCCGTCTCGTCGATCGCGCCGGTGGTCGAGCCGTGGCTGCACTGCACGTCGTCGGCGTAGATCTCCAGCTCCGGCTTGGCCTGGAAGCTCGAATCCTCGTCCAGCAGCAGCGCCTGGCTCAGCTGGTAGCCGTCGGTCTTCTGCGCGCCGGGCTTCACCAGGATCTTGCCCTGGAACACGCCCTCCGCCCCGTTCCGGAGCACCTTCTTGAACACCTGCCGGCTTTCGCAGGCGACGGCGTCGTGGGTGATGAACACGGTGTCGTCGTGGTGGAACGGGCCGGAATGGCCGTCGCCCAGCGCCGCGCCCGCGACATGCGCCGAGGCCTCGTCGCCCGCGATCTCCACGACATGCTCGTTCCGGGTCAGCGCGCCGTTCGCCGTCAGCGTGAACGACTTGTAGAGCGCGCCGCGGCCGACCCGCGCGAAGGCGTGGGTGATCGCGCGGCGTTCGTGGTCGCGGCCCTGCGCGCGGACATGGTGGAACGCGCCGCCGGCGGCCACGTCGACCTCCATCGCCTTGTTGAACCGCGCCGCCGCCGGGCCGCTCTCCAGGAGCGTCAGCTCGGCCCCCTCCTCGACCCGCACGAGGTGGTGGAGGATCGCGTCGGAACTGTCTGATTCATGGAGGTAAATCAGGCTCACGGGCTTCTCCGCGCGGCCGGTGGCCCGGATCGCCACGCCGTCGGTCGCGAAGGCGGTGTTGAGCGCCGCGTGCGGGCGCTTCACCGGGTCCTGGCCGCGCGCCTCCAGCACGCCGTAGAGATCCCGCGCCCAGGTGATGTCGCGGGCCAGCGCGTCGCCCAGCCGCTCGATCTCCAGCCCCGCCATCTCCAGCGTGTCGCTCGCCTCGGCGTCGAACACGCCGTCCACGAACACGACCTTCAGCCGGTCGACGGCATCGAAGATCGGCTCCTCGTCGCCGGTATCCAGCACCGCGGCCCGCGCCGGTTCCGGCGCGTTCAGCACGTCGGGCGCGGTGAAGCGCCAGTACTCGTCGCGGCGGCCGGGCAGGCCCATCGCCTCCAGCCGCGCCAGCGCGTCGGCCCGCGCGGCGGCGGCCCAGCCGGCGCCCGCCGGCACCGAGAGCCCCTCGATCCGCGCCGCCAGCGGCGCCGGTTTCGCCTGCGCCAGCGCCATCAGGCGACCTCCCCCTCGAAGGCGGCGTAGCCGTTCTGCTCGACCTCGAGCGCGAGATCGGGGCCGCCGGTCTTCACGATCCGGCCCGCCGCCATGATGTGCACCACGTCCGGCCGGATGTGATCGAGCAGCCGCTGGTAGTGCGTGATGACGAGGAACCCGCGGCCCGCGTCGCGCAGCGCGTTCACGCCGTCGGCCACCAGCTTCATCGCGTCCACGTCGAGCCCGGAATCGGTCTCGTCGAGGATGCACATCTTCGGCTCCAGCATTGCCATCTGGAGGATCTCGTTGCGCTTCTTCTCGCCGCCGGAAAAGCCCACGTTGACCGGGCGCTTCAGCATCTCGGCGTCGATCTTCAGCGCCTTTGCCTTCTCGCGGACGAGCTTGAGGAAGTCGCCGGCGCTGATCTCGTCCTCGCCGCGGGCGCGGCGCTGCGCGTTCAGCGCGGTGCGCAGGAAGGTCATGTTGCCGACGCCGGGGATCTCCACCGGGTACTGGAACGCGAGGAACAGGCCCGCCGCCGCGCGTTCCTCGGGCTCCATGTCCAGGAGGTCCGCGCCGTCGAGTGTGGCGCTGCCATCGGTGACCTCGTAGCCCTCGCGGCCGGACAGGACGTAGCTCAGCGTCGACTTGCCGGACCCGTTCGGACCCATGATCGCGTGGACCTCGCCCGCGCCGACCGACAGGTCGACGCCCTTGAGGATGGCCTTGTCCTCTTCTTCAAGTTTGACGTGCAGGTTCCTGATATCCAGCATCTTTTCGCCTTTCATCCCAGGGTGACGGCGGTGCCGGATGCACTCACCATCAGCATGTTGTTGATGACCTCGTAATCGAGATCGACCCCGACCACGGCGTTACCGCCGAGCGACCGGGCATGGTCCTCCATCTCGCGCAGGGCCGTGGTGCGGGCCTGACCGAGCGATTTCTCGTAGGCGCCGGAGCGGCCGCCGATGATGTCCGTGATCCCGGCGAAGATGTCGCGGAACACGTTCGCGCCGAGGATCGCCTCGCCGCAGACGACGCCATGATAGGCGGTGATCCTCTGGCCTTCGACGGTCGGTGTGGTCGTGACGATCATCGCAGTTCTCCTGTCAGTTCGGGGGCGGCGCGCTGGTGGCTGCGGAACCGGGCGATGTAGCGGCCCGGAAGGTCGGCGTCCGCCCTGCCCCGCGCCACCAGCCGGTCGACGCAGTGCAGCGCCAGGTCGGGGCTGTCGAACATCGCGTCGGCGGCAAGCGCGAGATAGGCGAGCCCGTCATCGTCCAACGCGCCGAGGTCGCCGTCGCGGATGTAGACCGCGTCGCCGTCCAGAAGCTGGCTCGTCAGCCGCGGGCGCACGACCTCCGCCTCGTGGTCGTGGGGCATCATCACCGACTTCGTGAACAGGAGCTTGTGCAGCTTGAACCCCTGCCCGCGCAGTTCCGCGTCCAGCTCGCCCCACAGCGCCTCGCCCTCGTACATGCGGTGGAACCGGACCTCGGTCACGACCGCGACCGCACGGGCCAGCCGGTCCCGCCCGCCGCGCAGCACGTCGATCTCGCCGCCCTGCAGGTCCATCTTCAGCACGTCGACCGGCGGCAGGCCGTCCACCGCGTCCAGCGGCACGGTGTCGAGCGGCATTTCCTCGACGCCCCGCGCGGCCCACTTCTCCTTGCCAATCTGCCAAAGCGCCGCCGCATCGAGCGGGCGGAGCGACGTGAACCCCGCGACCGGGTGGACCCGCAGCGTCGCCGGGCCGCCCGCACCTATGGCGACGGGAAAGTAGGTCTCGCGCGGGCCGGGGGCCAGCTTCGCGAACTCCGCCGGGTTGGGCTCGAACCCGTAGACCTCGGCGGCGCCGTCGGCCAGCAGCCCGGCATAGGGCGGCACCGACAGCGGGCTCGCGCCCACGTCGCAGATCCGCATCGCCCGCGACGGGCGAAGCCCGGCGGTCAGGACGGCGCGGCGGCGGTCGGCGAAGTCACCCATTGTCCGGCCCGTTCCAGTTGCGGATCACGCTGGCGACGAAGGACCCGAGGAACCCCGAGATGAAGCTCAGCGCGATCACCTGCCCGCGCGCCAGCATGTTCGTCACCCAGTCGATCCCGACCGAGAAGAAGGCGCAGAACGTGCCGGCGATGGCGGCGGAGATGAGCATCTTCCGCAGCATCAGGTCAGCCCCTGAAGACGAAGGCCGCGCCCGCCGCGATCAGCGCGAAGCCGACCAGCGTGTTGAGGCTCAGGCTCTCCTTCAGCCAGACCGCGGAGAAACCCGCGAAGATCACCAGCGTCACCACCTCCTGGATGGTCTTGAGCTGCGCCGCCGAATAGACCCCGTGCCCGATCCGGTTGGCCGGCACGGCGAGGCAGTATTCGAAGAACGCGATCCCCCAGGACGCCAGCACGACGACCCACAGCGCCGCCGACTTGTGGTTCAGGTGCCCGTACCACGCGAAGGTCATGAAGACGTTCGACAGGACGAGCATCCCGATCGGCACCACCGCCGCGAAGGATATGCCGGTGTTCAATCACGTCGACTCCAGAGGCGCGGAACCGCGCCTTACCCCACCGAGCCTTCCAGCGAGATCGCGACGAGCTGTTGCGCTTCCATCGCGAATTCCATCGGCAGCGCCTGCAGCACTTCCTTGGCGAAGCCGTTGACGATCAGCGCGACCGCCTCCTCCTCGTCCATGCCGCGCTGGCGGCAGTAGAACATCTGGTCGTCGTCGACCTTCGAGGTGGTGGCCTCGTGCTCCACGCGGGAAGAATTGTTCTTCACCTCGATGTAGGGGACCGTGTGGGCCCCGCACTTGTCGCCGATCAGGAGGCTGTCGCACTGGGTGTAGTTGCGGCTTTCCACGGCCTTCCGGTGCATCGAGACGAGGCCCCGGTAGGTGTTCTGCGCCCGTCCCGCGCTGATCCCCTTCGACACGATCCGGCTTTTGGTCCGCTTGCCGAGATGGACCATCTTGGTGCCGGTATCGGCCTGCTGCGCGTTGTTGGCGATGGCGATGGAGTAGAACTCGCCCTGGCTGTCGTCGCCGCGCAGGATGCAGGACGGGTATTTCCAGGTGATCGCGCTGCCGGTCTCCACCTGCGTCCACATCACCTTCGACCGGTCGCCCCGGCAATCGGCCCGCTTGGTGACGAAGTTGTAGATCCCGCCCTTGCCGTTCTCGTCGCCCGGGTACCAGTTCTGGACGGTGGAATACTTGATCTCCGCGTCCTCCAGCGCGACCAGCTCGACGACAGCCGCGTGCAGCTGGTGCGTCTCCCGCATCGGCGCGGTGCAGCCTTCCAGGTAGCTGACGTAGGCCCCCTTGTCCGCGATGATCAGCGTCCGCTCGAACTGGCCGGTGTTCTCCGCGTTGATGCGGAAGTAGGTCGACAGCTCCATCGGGCACTTCACGCCCGGCGGCACGTAGACGAAGGACCCGTCAGAGAACACAGCGCTGTTCAGCGTCGCGAAGAAGTTGTCGGTGATCGGCACGACGGATCCGAGGTACTTCTTCACCAGTTCCGGGTGCTTCTGGATCGCCTCCGAGATCGAACAGAAGATGACGCCCGCCTTCTCCAGCTCCGCCTGGAACGTGGTGCCCACCGACACGCTGTCGAACACCGCGTCGACCGCGACCTTGCGGCCCGAGGCCGGCGCGTCCTCCGCGCCCTCGACACCGGCGAGGATCATCTGCTCCTTCAGCGGGATGCCGAGCTTCTCGTAGGTCGCCAGCAGCGCCGGGTCGACCTCGTCCAGCGACTTCGGCTTCTCCGTCATGCTCTTCGGCTTGGCGTAGTAGTACTGGTCCTGGTAGTCGATCGGCGGATACTCCACCATCGCCCACTCCGGCTCGTCCATCTGCCGCCAGCGCTTGAACGCCTGCAGCCGCCAGTCGGTCATCCACGACGGCTCACCGTTCTTCTCCGAGATCAGGCGCACGATGTCCTCGTTCACGCCCTTGGGCGCGTAGTCCATCTCGATCTCGGTTTCCCAGCCGTACTTGTACTTGCCGCCCATCGCCTTGACGGTTTCCACCGTCTCGCGATCCACGCCGTCGCGGACCTCTCCGTCCTGCACGTTCTTGTCGAGCATCGTCATGCGCGCTCCCCTGCTCAGGCCGGACCCGCGCGGCGCGCCCGGTGCTTGTCGTGGGCGCGGGCCCAGGCCTCCGCGAAGGCCTCGATCCCGTCCCTGTCGGTGCCGGGGCCCAGCGACACGCGGATCGCGCTCGCCGCATCGGCCTCGGAATGTCTCATGGCGGTCAGCACCGCCGATGCCCGCACCTTTCCAGAGGAACAGGCAGACCCGGCCGAGATCGCGAAGCCGGCAAGGTCCATCTGCATCACCTGGGTCTCTCCCTTCCAGCCCGGCGTCAGCAGGCAGGAGGTGTTGGGAAGGCGGGGCGATTCCTTCCCGACAAAAATAGTCATCTCGGCCCGGTCTTCCAGCGTTTTTTCTAGAACGTTTCTAAGTTCGGCCACGCGGTCCCAGGTTCCGTCGGCCAGGTCGCGCGCCGCGGCCGCCGCGGCGGCGCCGAAACCGGCGATCCCGATCACGTTCTCGGTGCCGGACCGGCGGCCCATTTCCTGCCCGCCGCCGCGGATCATCGCGGGGATGTCGAAGCCGCGCCGGACCACCAGCGCGCCGATACCCTTGGGCCCGCCGATCTTGTGCGCGGACACCAGCGCCATGTCGGCCCGGCTCCGCTCGAAGCTCCACGGCACCTTACCCACGGCCTGCACCGCGTCGGTCACGAGAACCGGGCGCGGCACCCGGCCGTCGAGCGCGCCGGCGAAGGCGGCCACGTCCTGCAGCACGCCGGTCTCGCTGTTGGCGGCCTGCACCGCGACGGCCACGGCGGCGTCGGCGGGAAACGTCATGGAGCGCAGCGCGTCCCGGTCGAGCCGCCCGTCGCGCCCCGGCGTCAGCAGGTGGCGCCCCCCGGCCCAGGCACGGATGCAGTCGTGCTCGATCTCCGAGGCGACGATAGCCCGCGCCGCGCCCGTCCCGCCCGCACCCTCCGGCCCGGCATAGGGCGCGAGCGCCAGCGCCGCCGCCTCGGTCGCGCCGGAGGTGAAGATCACGTCGGCATCGCCCGCGTCGACCAGCACGGCGATCTCCGCCCGCGCCCGTTCCACCAGCGCCTTCGCCGCACGCCCCTCGGCATGAACGCTCGACGGGTTGCCGACGACGTCCATCGCCGACACCATCGCCGCGCGCGCCTCCGGCCGCAGCGGCGCGGTCGCGTTGTGATCGAGGTAGACCCGTTTCATGTCCCCGGCCTCCGAACCGGCGCGCGGCGGGCGACCCTGCCCCGCGCGACACCGCTAAACCTTCCCGGCGGCATCATCCGCCCGCCCTGCATCCGCTCACCCTGCACGCGCGGACCGGTCCGGCCGCACTACCCGCGCCGCTCACCGCCCGCGCCCGTCTCGCGCCAGCCCCTGTCACGCCGCGGCGGAAGATGCAAACCCGTGCGACCCGCGCAGCCCCGCAGCACCCTGTCCCGGCCCCGCCCCGCCGGGGCTTAAGCGGCCTCCGGGCGACAAAGCTTGCGAAACCCTTCGTCAAGTCCGCCCCGCCTCCCCGCCTTTCGGAGATCCCCAGTGAATTCCTCGAAACTCGTCCCGGCCCCGGACCCGCCACGCATGCTTCGTCCTCGGCCCCGGGACGGCCGACACCATGCACCCGTAATCACGACGGCCCCGAAAACGCCCCGGAACAGGTCGAACGCACCTTTCAGCAGGGGACAACATCCGACCGCCGCTCCTGCCCCATCAGCCGAGCCGTTCCGGCACGATCCGGCCGGAACCTGACAGACACCTCCGCCACCCGCGCCCACCACGCCTTGCCGTCTCCGGCCCGCGACGCCCGGCCTTCCACCACCACCCACCGACAGGTGCACACCGATCCGGCGTACGGTGACCTCGATCCGGCACCACACCGCACCGCCACCGATCCCATCCCTCCGTGTCTCCGGATCCTGCGACGCCCGGCCTTCCACCACCGCACACCGACAGGTGCACACCGATCCGGCGCACCGTGTCCGCGATCCAGTACCACCCCGCACCGCCACCGTTCCCGTGCCTCCATGTCTCCGGATCCTGCGACGCCCGGCCTACCCTCCCGTCCCGTCAACGGACTCCAGCCGCTCCTGGCGCGGGCAGTTCAACACCCCGCCCCGGCCCCAGGCGAAGCGAGACCGCGCGACCAAGACGCGCCGCCCCGGCTTCTTCATCCCGAAAATATCCGGACGCGACCCCTCCGCACCGCGCCATCTCCGGTGCGGAAAAACCGCATCCCAGACAGCCTTGGCAGGAAAAGCCTCCCCTCCGGCACGACCCCCGACCCTGCACGAACGCACGGATTAACCATGCTGGCGCGGCCAGACCTGCGAAGGCGCGAAGACCGCGGGTCTACCCGGATTCTACCCCGGTTCTACCTGCATTCTACCCGCGTTCTACCCGCCCGCCCGGACGCCGCACGAGGCCGCCCGGTTCGAAATCTGAAATGTGGTTAACCGCGTGTCGGCGGGGTCGCCCTCAGGCGTCGTCCACGACTTCGAACAGGTTGGGGACCGCCGGGCACGGGGTCAGTTCGTTCGTCACCACGTCCGAAAGCCGGGTCTGGTGCAGGAACACGTAGACATGGGCGGACAGCCCTTCCCACAGCCGGTTGGTCATCGACTGCGCCCGGCTGCCCGACTGCCCGCCGGTGACGCCCGCGCCCTTGTGGAGCGCCGAGACGGTCTCGTCCACGGCGGCGAAGATGTCGACAACCCGGATCTCGGAGGCCGGGCGGGCGAGCCTGTAGCCCCCGCCGGGGCCGCGCACGCTTTCCACGAGGTCGGCGCGGCGGAGCTTCACGAAGAGCTGTTCGAGATAGGGCAGCGAGATGTCCTGGCGGCGCGAGATTTCCGACAGGGTGGTCAGGCCGCCCGCCGACAGGATGGCGAGGTCGGCCATGGCGACCATCGCGTAGCGCCCCTTGGTGCTGAGTTTCACGGCGGCCCCTCCGATACCGGCGCGGCGCGCGGTTTTCCGGCGGGCGCGCGCGATTGACCTTTTCCGACGGGGCGCTTAACTCACGCAGACCCCGGCCGCGCGTCCCCCGTGCGGTCTTCGGGGTTGGTCTAGGTTCGGGCCGCCCCCCCGTCAAGCCGGGCGGCGCGCGGCCGGCGGAGAGGAGAGAGGATGCCCGAGGTCATTTTTCCCGGCCCCGAGGGCCGGCTCGAGGGCCGGTACCATCCCCAGAAAGCCAAGGACGCGCCGATCGCGATCGTGCTGCATCCGCACCCGCAGTTCGGCGGGACGATGAACAACCGGGTCGTCTACAACCTGCACTACGCCTTTCACGAGATGGGCTTCACCGTGCTGCGGTTCAATTTCCGCGGCGTGGGGCGGAGCCAGGGCGAATACGACCAGGGCGTGGGCGAGCTGTCGGACGCGGCCTCGGCGCTCGACTACCTGCAGTCGCTGAACCCGAACTCGAAGCATTGCTGGGTCGCGGGGTTCTCGTTCGGCGCCTGGATCGGGATGCAGCTGCTGATGCGGCGGCCCGAGATCACCGGCTTCATCTCGGTGAGCCCGCCGGCGAACATGTACGATTTCTCCTTCCTCGCGCCCTGCCCGTCCTCGGGCCTGATCATCAACGGCGCCGCCGACCGCGTCGCCAAACCCCAGGACACGCGGATACTGGTGGACAAGCTGCAGGAGCAGAAGGGCATCACCATCACCCACGTGGAGATGGAGGGCGCCGGGCACTTCTTCGAGGACCCGGCGATGGACCCGATGATCGAGACGGTGCAGGACTACGTCCGCCGCCGGCTCACCGAAACCACGCGCTGAGACCCGCCCCATGTCGACCATCATCGAGACCATCGCGGACCAGCTCGCGAAGGACGTGATCGAGGCGCAGGACACGCTCGACGACGACACGCTCGTCGACCAGATCGCCCAGGTGATCGGGGCGTCTTCGCCGTCGACGGAGGAGGCGTTCCGGACGTCGGCACGGGTGCGTCTCGCCGAGCGCCGGGCGCGGAAGTTCCTCGAGGACAAGCTCGCGCACCGGGATGTCGCGGCACCGATCGATCCGTCGAAGGACGCGCCGGGAACGGATATCGGCGGCGACCACTAGGCAAGTTCGACGCAAGGCTGCCAGGTCGGGTCGCTCAACGCGTTAGTGCGACCCGAGGAAGCCCGATTCCTGGCGGTCCCACCCCGTCCGAGGTCAGAACCCCGAGGCAGAGCCGGGCGCAGACACGGTGGACGATCCTCCACTGAACCGGAAGCGGGCCATCGAGTTGCGCAGGCCGTCCGCGGCCTCGGCGACCCGGAGGCCCATCGCGGACATCTCTTCGGTCTGGGCGGCGTAGCTCTGGAGGCCCTCGTCGATCGAGCTGACGATGCGGGTCATCTCCTCGAGCGCGCGGGACTGCGACCCGGTCTGCTCCGACAGGCCGGAGATCAGGTCGCTGGCCTGCTTCACGTCGCCCACGATCTCGCCCAGGACCCGGCCGGCCTCGCCCACCGAGGTCACGCCGCCGGCGACGAGCCCGGCGGAACCGGTGATGAGTTCCTTCACCTCCCGCGCGGCGTCGGAGGTGCGGTGGGACAGCGCGCGGACCTCCGAGGCAACGACCGCGAAGCCGCGCCCGTGTTCGCCCGCCCGCGCGGCTTCCACGCCCGCGTTGAGGGCGAGAAGGTTGGTCTGGAACGAGATGTCCTCGATCACCGAGATGATCTTGCCGATCTCGTCCGAGGACGCCTTGATCCCGTCCATCGCCTCGACCGCGCGCGCGACGACCGCACCGCCCTGCCCGGCCTTCTCGGCGGCGCTGGCGAAGCTGCGGTCGACCTCGGCCACGTCGGCGGCGGTGCGGCCGACGGAGCCGGTCAGTTCGCGGAGCGAGGTCGCGGTTTCATTGATCTCGGCGGCCTGGCGTTCGACATGCTCTGCCATGTTGCCGGTCGATCCGGCGACCGACCGCGCCTCCCGACCGAAGCTTTCGGCGGCGTCGAGGTTGTCGGCGAGGATGCCTTCTAGCATCGCCAGCGCATCGTTGAAATCGCGGCGGAGGCGGTCGTAGGAGCCCGGCAGCGCCTCGCCGATCCGGGCCGATAGGTCGCCGTCGGCCAGTTGCCGCAGCCGTTCGCCGAGCACGGATACCGCGGCCTCGGCGGCGGCGCGCTGCCCCTCGGCCTCCTGCTGCGCGTCCGCGGCGGCCTCGGCGGTGGAGCGAAGGCTTTCGCGGGCTTCGGCACGCGCCGCTTCGTCCCGGGCGCGGAGGACCAGCATCCGCAGCAGCACCCCGGTCTCGATTACCACGATCACGCCGTGGATCGCGGTGCGTTCGATGTTCAGGATCAGGTCGACCGAGGGATAGACGAGCGAGGGCATCAGCACGCTGAGCGTGAGGTGGTGCACCGCGACAACACCCGCCGAGACTACCAGCGCGCGGGCCGAGCCGAAGGCCGCGATGATCGCGAGGATCGCGAAGAACAGCATGTGGCTGTCGATCTGCCAGGCATGGCCGGAAAGCGACGCCGTCAGCACCATCGCCTGTCCGCAGAGCGCCAGCGCGAGGAGGAGCGACTCGGTCGCGCCCGCGCCGCCCTTGCGGCGGCCGACCAGCGCCGCGAGCGCAAGCACCGCCGACAGCCCGACGAACGGCAGCACCGGGTTGCCCGCGATCATCGCGGCGCCCGCGTTCACGAACACAAGGGCGCCGGACAGCGCGCGGGCGAGCGACATCGCGTCCCGCGACGGGTCGGACACGTCGAGTTTGGGCAGGTCGGACTTCATGACGGTACATCCTCGGACAGGGAACGCGGGCCGCAGAGCGCGGCGAGGGCAGCGGCATCGAGCACGGCCCAGGCCCCTGCGGCGCGGGCGAGGGCCGGGTCGTCGAGCATCGCGACCGCGGCGAACGGGGCACGCGCCGGGCCGATTTCCCGGCCGCCGGAACGGTCGATCACCGCCGCCGGACCGCCGGACCAGGGCGGCGCGACCACCAGCACGGGCGCGCCCGCGCGCGGCGCGGCGGATGCCGTCAGGCCGAACACCGGCGCCGCCACCAGGACGGCGGCGACGAGGGCGAAACGGAACGCGGTGACGGCACGGTGACTCGACATGGCGCCACGCTCTATCGCGCCCCGCATTTCCAGCCCGTTAACGCGCCCGGCCCGCGACAGACCGCCGCCGGTATACAATGGCATACCTACTTCCACGGCGGGGCGGTTTCCCGTATAGCCGGGACAACGCACACCAGAACCCCTGCGGAGAGGACAACGGATGTCGAAAATCAAGGTGGAAAACCCGATCGTCGAGATGGACGGCGACGAGATGACCCGGATCATCTGGGATTTCATCAAGCAGAAGCTGATCCTGCCCTACCTCGACATCGACCTGCTCTACTACGATCTCGGGATCGAGGAACGCGACCGCACCAACGACCAGATCACCATCGACTCGGCCGAGAAGACGCTGGAAGTGGGCGTCGCGGTGAAATGCGCCACGATCACCCCCGACGAGGGCCGGGTCGAGGAATTCGGCCTGAAGCAGATGTGGCGCAGTCCGAACGGCACCATCCGCAACATCCTCGGCGGCGTGGTGTTCCGCAAGCCGATCATCTGCCGCAACGTGCCGCGTCTCGTGCCCGGCTGGACCAAGCCGATCGTCATCGGCCGCCACGCCTTCGGCGACCAGTACCGCGCCACCGACATGAAGTTCCCGGGCAAGGGCAAGCTGTCGATCAAGTTCGTGGGCGAGGACGGCACCGTGGACGAGCGCGAGGTCTTCGAGGCCCCGGCATCGGGTGTGTTCATGGGCATGTACAACCTCGACCAGTCGATCATCGACTTCGCCCGCGCGTCGATGAACTACGCGCTCGACATGAAGTGGCCGCTGTACCTCTCGACCAAGAATACCATTCTGAAACAGTATGATGGCCAGTTCATGATCCTGTTCCAGAAGGTCTTCGACGAGGAGTTCAAGGACAAGTTCGCCGAGGCCGGGATCACCTACGAACACCGCCTGATCGACGACATGGTCGCGGCCGCGCTGAAGTGGTCCGGCGGCTTCGTCTGGGCGTGCAAGAACTACGACGGCGACGTGCAGTCCGACACCGTGGCACAGGGCTTCGGCTCGCTCGGCCTGATGACCTCCGTGCTGATGACCCCGGACGGCAAGACCGTGGAGGCGGAGGCCGCGCACGGCACCGTCACCCGCCACTACCGCCAGCACCAGAAGGGCGAGCAGACCTCGACGAACTCGATTGCGTCGATCTTCGCCTGGACCGGCGGCCTGAAGCACCGCGCCAAGCTCGACGACAACGCGCCGCTGATGAACTTCGCGGAGACGCTGGAGCGGGTGATCGTGGAGACCGTGGAATCCGGCTACATGACCAAGGACCTCGCGCTGCTCGTGGGGCCGGACCAGAAGTGGCTGACCACGATGGGCTTCCTCGAGAAGATCGACGAGAACCTGAACAAGGCGCTGGCGGGCTGAGCCGCGCCGATGACGATAACGGGGCCCCGGAGCGATCCGGGGCGCCGTCGCGCAAGGGGCGGCTGGCATGGCGGCTGGCGGCGATCCCGCCCGCGCTCCTCGCCCTGCCCTTCGGCTACGCCTGGATCAGCCTCCGCCCGGAAATCGCGCGCTGCTCCGACCCCGACACGCGGCTCGACTGGGCCGATTGCGGCGACGCCGAAGCGCTGGCCCTGATCGCGGGCGGTATGGCGGCTGTCTGCGTGCTGCTGACGCTGCTGTTCTTCTGGCTTGGCCGGGCGCGGTAGGACGAGCGGAGCCGGGAAACCGGGAGTGAGCTCGCCACGGAAACGAAGGCCAACGCGATCCGGCGCCACCGGGGACTGGCGTGCCGTTTTCACCGACCTCGCGGGATCGACCGCCGCTGCCGGTCGTCAGGATCGCCGAACCGCAGCTTGTCGATACGCGCCCCGTCTCTCCGCTCAGACCTTCGCTGCCGGCAGCGCCTCCGCCTCGTCGCCGAGGTCCGCAACCCGCCACTGCGAGGTGTGGATCGTGAACAGCACCGCCCGCGTCTCCGGCAGGCGCACGAAGCACTGGCGCTCGGAGCGGAAGAACTTCCGCCCCGCGATCCGCCCCTCCGGTCCGTGGCGGATGCTCTCCGATTCCGGCTGGTGCAGCGCGGGATCCTCGCGGAACAGCCCGTTGACCCGCACCAGCGGCCGCCCCGGCTGCACCCCGTCGAAGAGCCGCGCGACACGTTTCGCCACGCCCTCGTCGTAGCTGTCGACAGGCGCATGGATGCCGGTCAGCGGGCGGCCAATCTTCTCGGACAGCATCCAGTTGGCGGGAAAGCAGAGGACGGCGGCGGTCAGCGCGTATTCCTCGCCCCGCTTCTCCATCAGGCACAGGTCCTCCTGCACCAGCCTGAGCAGGGTCGGCAGGGGCGCACCGGGGACCACCTCGCGACCGTCCGGACAGCGAATGGCGGTCTCCGACACGGAGAAGTCGTCACGCGCGGCGAGGATCTCCAGCACCGCGCGGTACATCTCCGCGACGCCGTCCTCCGACCCGGGCAACCCGGCGATCACCTCGCCGGGGCGATCCGCCAGCAAACGCTCCCGCTCCGCCATTTGGGCGGCGTAGGTGTCGCTGACCCTGAGCCAGTCGTCGGGATCGGCCGGAAAGGTGCCGGGCAGGCCGCGGAACTTCGGGTGCCGCCAGGGCGGGTCCGGGACGGGGGCGTTGACGATGGGCTCCATGCGCCGACGCTAGGTCCGCGAAACGGGGCCCGCAAGCGCGGTCAGCGGCCGCGATTGTGGGTGCGGTGATAGAGATCGGCGGTGATGCGGCTTGCCGTCTTTTCGAACAGGCAGGGGATCACCGCGTGGACCGCGGCCGCCATCGCGGCGAGGAACAGCCGGCCCGAGAACCGGGCGGCGAAGGCGGCGTGTTCGAGGTAGCTCTCGTCGACCTTGCGGGGATGGTCGAGGAAGACGCGGGTCATCATGGCGGCGATCCTTTCGGCTTTCGGTCATCCTGCACCGGGTGGCGGAGGAATGGCTCCCAATTTTTCGGTGCTATCCGCGTGACTGGTAGAAACTTTCCCACTATATTGCCGATCAATGGAACAGATAGATGACACCGACCGTCGCATCCTGCGCGAATTGCAACGCGACGCGGGCCTGGGCCTCGAGGATCTCGGCACCCGCGTCGGGCTCAGTCGGAACGCCTGCTGGCGGCGGATCAAGGCGCTGGAGGCAGCGGGCGTGATCCGCGGGCGTGTCACGCTGCTCGACCCCGAGGCGCTCGGCCTGTCGCTGATGGTGGTGATCCAGATCCGCGTCGCCCGCCACGATCCGGGCTGGCTCGACGCCTTCGCCCGCGTGATGTCGGACATGCCCGAGATCCTCGGCGCCTGGCGGATGACAGGCGACCTCGACTACCTGATCCGCGCCCGCGTCGCCGACATGCGGGATTACGACCGGCTGTACCAGCGGCTGATCCGGCGGCTGGACCTGTCCGATGTCTCCGCCAGCTTCGTGATGGAGGAGATCAAGGAGACCACCGCCCTGCCGCTCTGACCACTTGTGCTGCGCCGCAGCATGTGGAGACTGGGGGCATGGCCGAGCCGCACAAACCGACCGACCACGCGCTCTGGGAAGACGCCTTCGCGTTCCTGCTCGGCACCGGGCTGGTGGCGCTCGGCATCCAGTTCCTGGCCCACCTCGGGCTCATTACCGGGCAGACGGCGGGGCTGGCCGTTCTGCTCAGCTACCTCACCGGCTGGTCCTTCGGCGCGCTGTTCTTCGTGGTCAACCTGCCGTTCTACATCCTCGCCTGGACCCGGCTCGGCCCGCGCTTCACGGTCAAGACGGTGATCGCGGTGGCGATGCTGTCGATCCTGTCAGAGCTTTACCCGCACCTGATCCGGTTCGACCATCTCGACCCGGTCCTGGGGGCGCTCCTGGCCGGCGGCAGCATGGGGCTCGGGCTCATCGCCATCTTCCGCCACGGCGCGTCGCTCGGCGGGATCGGCGTCCTGGCCCTGTGGTTGCAGGAACGCGCCGGGATACAGGCGGGATGGGTGCAGCTCGGCTTCGACGCGGTGCTGTTCCTCGCGGCCTTCGCCGCGCTGCCGTGGAAGGTGGTGCTGCTGTCGCTGCTCGGCGCGGCGATCGTCAACCTGATCGTCGCCGTGAACCACCGCCGGGACAGGTATATCGGGCGCTAGGGCAGACGGCCCCGCCCGCCCCGTCGCGCCGCCCGCCGAGGGCGCCTACTCCATCGCCTCGATCAGGACGAGGTCGCGTTCCGCCGCGCCACGGGCGTGGCTCAGCGCCTCCTGGTAGGTCTCCGACTCGTAGCAGGCATCCGCGGCCTCGAGGCTCGGGAACACCGCGACGACGTTGCGGAAATGGGCGCGGCCCTCCTTCTGGATCGCGCGGCCGCCGCGGGCGAGGAAGGACCCGCCATGTTCCGCGATCGCCTTCCCGGCGAGTTCCGCGTAGCGCGAATAGGCCGCGTCGTCGGTGACGGTCACGTGAGCGACCCAGTAGGCTTTCGGCATGGCTCAGGCTCCTTCGAGAACGGCACGGGCGGCCGCTATGGCATCAGGCGCGTTCGCGGCGTCCTTGCCGCCGCCCTGGGCGAGGTCGGGCCGCCCGCCGCCGCCCTTGCCGCCGAGCTTCTCCACCGCCGCGCGGACGAGGTCCACGGCGCTGACCTTCGCGGTCAGGTCGTCGGTGACGCCCGCCGCGACGGCGGCCTTGCCGTCGGCATCCGCGATCAGCAGCACCACGCCCGACCCGATCCGGTCCTTGTGGGCGTCGATCAGCCCGGGAAGATCCTTGCCGGTGACGCCGGACAGCGACTGTCCAACAAAGGAAATTCCATTGATTTCCTCGGCTTCCGCGGCGTTCTTCGCGTTGCCTCCGCCCGCCATCGCAAGCTGCTGGCGAAGCTGCGCGACCTCGTTCTGAAGCGACTTCCGCTCCTCGACCAGCGCCTTCACCCGGCCCGCGGCGTCGTCGCGGGTCTTCAGCGTCTCCTCGATCTCGGACAACGCCACGTCACGCGCGCGAAGGGCGGACAGCGCGGCCTCGCCGGTCAGCGCCTCGATCCGCCGCACGCCGGCGGAGGACGCGGCCTCCTGCGTCAGCACGAACAGCCCGATGTCGCCGGTGTTGCGCACATGCGTCCCGCCGCACAGTTCCAGCGAATAGGTCCGCCCGTCGAGCCCCTTGCCCGATCCGTCGAGCGTGCCCATCGACACGACCCGCACCTCGTCGCCGTACTTCTCGCCGAACAGCGCCTGCGCGCCGAGGCCGCGGGCGGCATCCGGCGTCATGATCCGCGTCTCGACCGGCGCGTTCTGGCGGATGAAGGCGTTCACCTCGCGCTCGACGGTGCCGTATTCCTGCGGCGTCAGCGGCTTGGCGTGGCTGAAATCGAAGCGCAGGCGGTCGGGCGCGTTGAGGCTGCCCCGCTGCGCGACGTGGTCGCCGAGGGTGCGCCGCAGTGCCTCGTGCAACAGGTGCGTGGCCGAATGGTTCGCCCGGATCGCGGTGCGGCGATCGTGTTCGACGGCCAGCTGCGCCGCCTGCCCGGTCTCGATCACGCCCTCGGTCACCTCCGCGATGTGCAGGAAGGCGCCGGCCACCTTCTTCGTGTCGGTCACGCGGGCGGCACCGGTATCCGTGCGGATCGTGCCGGTATCACCGACCTGCCCGCCGGCCTCTGCGTAGAACGGGGTCTGGTTCACGAGGATCGTGACCGCGTCGCCCTTGCCCGCCTTGTCGACGGCCGTGCCCTCGACCACGAGACCCTGCACCTGCGCCTCCGCCACCTCGGTGTCGTAACCCAGGAACTCGGTGGAGCCGTTGCGTTCCACGAAGTCGTACCAGATCGTCGCGTCCGCGGTCTCGCCCGAGCCGGACCATGCCGCACGGGCCTTCGCCTTCTGCTCCGCCATCGCCGCGTCGAAGCCGGCGACGTCCACGCCCCGGCCCTTCTCGCGGAGGGCGTCCTGCGTCAGGTCGAGCGGGAAGCCGTAGGTGTCATACAGCTTGAACGCCGTCCCGCCGGGCAGGTCCGCGCCCTCGGGCAGACCGCCGAGCTCCTCGTCGAGAAGCCGCAGCCCCCGGTCCAGCGTGGTACGGAAGCGTTCCTCTTCCAGCTTGAGCGTCTCGGTGATGAGCGGCTGCGCGCGGCCGAGTTCCGGGTAGGCCTGCCCCATCTGCCCGACCAGCGCGGGCACCAGCCGGTACATCAGCGGGTCCTTCGCGCCCAGGAGCGCGGCGTGGCGCATGGCTCGCCGCATGATCCGCCGCAGCACGTATCCCCGGCCCTCGTTCGACGGCATCACCCCGTCCGCGATCAGGAAGCTCGTGGACCGCAGGTGATCCGCGATCACCCGGTGATGCACGTTGCCCGGCCCGTCGGGGTCGGTGGAGGAAGCGTGGGCCGATGCCTCGATCAGCGAGCGCATCAGGTCGGTGTCGTAATTGTCGTGCTTGCCCTGCAAGAGCGCGCCGATCCGCTCCAGCCCCATGCCGGTGTCGATCGACTGCATGTCGAGTTCCCGCATCGAGCCGTCCTCGAACTGCTCGTTCTGCATAAAGACGACGTTCCAGATCTCGATGAAGCGGTCGCCGTCCTCGTCCGGGCTGCCCGGGGGGCCGCCGGGGATGTGGTCGCCGTGGTCGTAGAAGATCTCGGTGCAGGGGCCGCAGGGGCCGGTCGGGCCCATCTGCCAGAAGTTGTCCGAGGTCGCGATGCGGATGATCCGGTCCTCGGGCACACCGACCTTCTTCCACAGTTCGAACGCCTCGTCGTCGGTGTGGTAGACCGTGGTCAGGAGCCGCGACTTGTCGATGCCGAAATCGCCGGTGATGAGTTCCCAGGCGAATGGGATGGCCTCGAACTTGAAGTAGTCGCCGAAGCTGAAATTCCCGAGCATCTCGAAGAAGGTGTGATGCCGCGCAGTGTAGCCCACGTTGTCGAGGTCGTTGTGCTTGCCCCCCGCCCGCACGCATTTCTGCGCGGTCGTGGCGCGGGTGTAATCGCGGTGCTCGACCCCGGTGAACAGGTTCTTGAACTGCACCATGCCCGAGTTGACGAACATCAGCGTCGGGTCGTTCCGCGGCACCAGCGGAGAGGACGGCACCACCTCGTGCCCGTTGCGGGCGAAGTAGTCGAGGAAGGTGGAGCGGATATCGTTGAGGCTGACCATCGGCGGCGGACCCGTGAAGCGGCGTTGTCCGCGCGGTGTAGCGCCGCGCCGGGGGCCTTGTCCATGCCGCGCGGGGCTTACGGCTCCGCCCAGAGCTCCGCCGTGGCGCCGAGGTAGCCCGACCAGGCGAACCAGTAGGCGATGTGGCCCGCGACACGCGGCGCGCGCGCGCCGTCGGGCGCGACCAGCGCCTCCTCGGTCAGGGTCCATCGCTGCCCGCCCGCGTTCAGCTCCGCGTCGAATTCCAGCTCGCCCCGGTCGTAGGCGCGGACGGTGCGGGTTTCGGCGTCTCCGACGAGGACGAGGTTGGTGAAGCCGACGCTGTCGTTGATGACTCGCCCGCCCGCGAAGGCCTCCAGCGGCCACGCCTTCGCCCCGCCGGCCAGCCGCACGCCGAAGACGTAATCCTTCACCTCGTGTTCCTCCCCGCCGGCGAGCGCGGGGAACATCAGCTCGTCCGAGGCGAAGTAGTCGCGGTAGACCACGCCAGAGCCATAGTCGCGGTCGTGGCCGGTTTCGAGCGCGAGGACGGTGGTGCCGGGGTTCTGGTCGCGCCAGCGGGACCATTCGGTGATGACCACCGGGCGCTGTTGCAGGACGATGCCGGAATGGGCCAGTTCGCCGGAGACCGGCTCCCCGGTGAACTGGTTCCAGAGCGAGTTGGTCTGCCGGTCGAACATCAGCTTGTTGGACCGATAGAGAAACCCCGAGGAGCCAAAGACGAAGGGCTCCGCCGCGGCCTCGCGCGCGGTCTCGAACAGGATGCCCGCGCCGCAGAGCGTGCAGTAGGCGAGCGCCACGGGCACGCCGCCGATCGTGTCGTTGAACATCTCGTGCCAGCCCATGATCCGCAGCGGGTAGGCCCTGACATCGCCCTCGATCTCGACGCCGAAGACGAGGTCGTCGTCGAGCAGGTAGTCCGCCTCCGCCGCGTCGATCATGACGGGGGTGTCGAGGGACGGGATGCCGTCCTTCGCGACCCCGCCCCAGGTGACTTCCTCGAACCGGATCCGCATCGCGCCGGGGGCGATGTGCGCGGGGTCGAGGAACACGTCGAAATTCGGGTCGATCGACAGAAAGACCCGCCGCTTGAAGTCAAAATAGGCCGGGTGCGAGACGACCTCGGGGTTGGCTTCCTGCCACAGCATCCAGTCGAACCATCCCTCGCGCGGCTCGCCCGTCAGGGCCGTGAGCGCCGCGTCGAAGGCGCTGCCCGGCGCGCGGGAATACCGGCGGGCGAAGATCAGCGATGACACGAGGTCGGTACCGCCCCGGTCCGCGATCGCGTCCAGCGCGGCGCGGGTGATCGCCGGGTCGCGGCGGATCAGGTCCCCGATCAGGGTCTCCGCCGCCGGGCCATCGGCTTCCTGGGCGCGCAGGGCGCGCGGGATGGTCAGCGCTGCGGGGGCGAAGGCCGCGGGGGCGGCGAGCAGTCGGCGGCGGGTGATGGTCATGGCGATCCTCCGGGTCTGGCGCGGAGGATCGCAGGTTTTCACGTCACGTCGGCATCACGAGACGGTCAGGTGACGCAGGCGTGATCTCAGTCCTCCTCGACCATGTCGGAGTCTTCCTCCGACATGCCGAAATCGAGCCCGTGGGAGGCGCGGATCTTGTCCTCGATCTCGTAGGCGATGTCAGGATTGTCGCGCAGGAACTGCTTGGCGTTCTCGCGCCCCTGCCCGATCCGCTCGTCGCCGTAGGAGAACCACGACCCAGATTTCTCCACCACGCCGGCCTTCACGCCCATGTCGACGAGCTCGCCCATCTTGGAGATGCCCTCGCCATACATGATGTCGAACTCGACCTGCTTGAACGGCGGCGCGACCTTGTTCTTGACCACCTTCACGCGGGTCTGGTTGCCGACGACCTCGTCGCGATCCTTGATCGAGCCGATGCGGCGGATGTCGAGCCGGACGGAGGAGTAGAACTTCAGCGCGTTGCCGCCGGTCGTGGTCTCGGGCGAGCCGAACATGACGCCGATCTTCATCCGGATCTGGTTGATGAAGATGACCATGCAGTTGGACCGCGAGATCGAGCCCGTCAGCTTGCGCATCGCCTGGCTCATCAGCCGGGCATGGACGCCGACGGAGCTGTCGCCCATGTCGCCTTCCAGTTCCGACTTCGGGGTCAGGGCGGCGACGGAGTCTACGACGACGAGGTTCACGGCGCCCGAGCGGACGAGCGTGTCGGTAATCTCCAGCGCCTGTTCGCCGGTATCGGGCTGCGAGATCAGCAATTCGTCGAGATCGACGCCGAGCTTCTTGGCATAGAGCGGGTCGAGCGCGTGTTCGGCGTCGACGAAGGCGCAAACCCCACCCTTCTTCTGCTCCTCCGCCACGACGTGGAGCGTGAGCGTGGTCTTGCCGGAGCTTTCCGGGCCGTAGATCTCGATGATCCGGCCCTTCGGCAGGCCGCCGATCCCGAGCGCGATATCGAGCCCGAGCGAGCCCGTGGACGTCGCCTCGATGTCCTTGATCGGGTTGTCGCCACCGAGCTTCATGATGGAGCCCTTGCCGAACTGGCGTTCGATCTGTGCGAGCGCGCTGTCGAGCGCCTTCTGCTTGTCCGAGGACATCTTGTCGGTCATGTCGAGGAGGTTCGCCGTTGCCATGCTTCCTGGTCCTTATCTCATGCCGCCGCGGGGGCGGCAACGTTGCCTGTGTTCGCCTCTTGTTCCCCTGCCCGTTAGCAAACAAAGCGCGAACATATCAAGTAAATTCTTGTATCTCCTGCCTAATCCGGGGAGGGTTAACGCGCCGTTTACGTCCGGTCCGGCGCCTTGGGAAATCTGTGCATGCTGGTGTTCTGGAAGGAAAAACTGGTCCTGCTGGCGGTTCCCAAGACGGGAACCACGGCGCTGGAACGGGCACTGCTGCCGCGGGCGTCGATGGCGATTCTGGATCCGCCGGGCCTGAAGCACCTGTCGGCCCGCCGTTACCGCGCCGAGATCGAGCCGATGGTGACCGCGAAGGGCGCCGACCCGCACGAGACCGTCGCCGTGATCCGCGAGCCGATCGACTGGCTCGGGTCGTGGTACAGGTACCGCCGGCGGCCGCAGCTTCGCGGCCAGGAGGCCTCGACCGAGGGGATCGACTTCGACGGATTCGTGCGCGCCTGGATGACGCCGGAGCCGCCGCCCTTCGCCCGGGTCGGCAGCCAGGCGCGGTTCCTGACCGGCGGGCGCGGCCGGCTGATCGTGCGCCACCTCTTCGCCTACGAGGATTACGGCGCGCTGATCCGGTTCCTCGAGGACCGCTTCGGCACGCCGCTGGCGCCGGAGCCGGTCAACGTCTCGCCGCGGATGCCGCTGGTCCTGTCGGACGAGGTGGAGGCGGACCTGCGCCGCCACGCGGCGCACGATTTCCGGCTCTGGGACCGGGCCCGCGCGGCGCGGGGCTGACCCGCGCGGCCGGCGCTCAGGGCACCTGGCGGCGCACGGTGTCGGACAGGTCGGCGAGCGAGAAGGGCTTGGCCAGGAACACCGCCTGCGGGATGTCGGGGAACTTGCCGTAGGCGTCCTCCGCGTAGCCCGACATGAACACGATGCCGACGTCGGGGCGGGACCTCAGCGCCTCCCGCACCCAGGTCGGGCCGTCGCGGCCGGGCATGATCATGTCGGTGACGAACACGTCGACTTCCAGCCCCTCGTCGTCGAGGATTTCCAGCGCGTGGTCGCCGCTTTCGGCCTCGACCACCGAGAATCCCTTGAGCTTCAGCGCCCGCGACGCGAAGGCGCGGACCGGGGCCTCGTCCTCGACCAGCAACACGACGCCGGTGCTCTCGCGCGGCATGGCAGCGGCCCCTGCCCGCGACGGCGCCTTCGGCGCGGGGGTCTCGGAGGGCCAGTCATGGGCCGGGAAGTAGAGCCGGAAGGTGGAGCCCGCGCCGACCACGCTGTCGGCGAAGATGTAGCCGCCGGACTGCTTGACGATGCCGTAGGCCATCGACAGGCCGAGCCCGGTGCCCTCGCCCACGGTCTTGGTGGTGTAGAACGGCTCGAATATCCGGACGATCCGGTCCTCGGGGATGCCGACGCCCTCGTCCGACACCTCGATCACAGCGTAGGTCCCCGTCGGCACCACCGCGTCGCCGCGCTGCATCGGCGCGTCGAGCCGTTCCATCCGGGTCACGATCCGGATCGGCCCGCCCTCGGGCATGGCGTCGCGGGCGTTCACCACGAGGTTCATCAGCACCTGGTCCAAGAGCCGCCGGTCGGCGCGGATCGGCTGCAGCGCCGGGTCCTGGCTGAGATGCAGGGTCACCCGCTCGCCCACGAGCCGGTTCAGCAGGTGCGTGAGGTCGGCCATCGTGTCCCGCAGGTCGATCAGTTCCGGCTTCATCGTCTGCTTGCGCGAGAACGCGAGAAGCTGGCCGACGAGGCTCGCCGCGCGGTTGGCGTTCTGGTGGATCTGCACGAGGTCGGCGTAGTCGAGGTCGCCTTGGTCGTGGCGCAGGAGCAGGAGATCGCAATGCCCGGTGATCGCGGTCAGGAGGTTGTTGAAGTCGTGCGCAACGCCGCCCGCAAGCTCGCCGATCGCCTGCATCTTCTGGCTTTGCGCGAACTGCTGTTGCAGCGATTGCAGGTCGGTCGCGTCCTGCAGCACGGCCAGGACCCGTGCCTCGCCGTCGTCCTGCACCCGGCCGAGCGTGATCTTGACCGAACATTCGTCGGCCCGGAGCAGCGCGCGCACCACCTCGGGTCGGTTCGGCAGGCGATCCTCCAGGATGTCCTGCATCCAGTCCCGCACCAGCCGCCCCGGCCCCTCGACCACCTTGTCGAGCGTCAGTTCGGTCTGGCCCTCGGGCACGCCCAAGAGCGCGCGCGCGGCGGCGTTGCAGGACAGGATGCGCCCGTCCGCCCGCGCCAGAAGGGTCGGCACCGGCAGCACGTCCAGCATCCCGGCCGGAAGTGACAGGGACGGCCCGATATCGGGGCCCGGGATCGCGTAGATCTCGCGCCGTCCGTCACCGGTCGCGGCCTCGATCACCGTCGCCTCCACCGGACCGTCCGCGCCGGCGAGTTCCATCCGCGCGCCGGACATGACCTGCCGGTCGCCGAAGATCGCCGCCAGCGACCGCGCGCGCTGGCCAAGCAGGTTGCGCATCGCGTCGTTCATCGACAGCACCGTGCCGTTCTGGCTGGCGAGCAGCATGGGCAGCGCGATGCCGTCGCCCTGCCGGGTCGCGACCGCCACGCCCTCGTCGATCCGCCAGAGCGCGCCGTCCCCGACCCGGTGCGTGGTCAGCCGGACATGGCCGTTGCGGGTGAACACCGTTTCCCGCGCCGACCCGGTTTCGGCCATGCCGGTTTCCTGCCGGAAGACGACCGCGGGCGCGTTCACGAGAAGACCGGACAGCGCCTTGACCACCGGCTGGCCCACGCGGTCGCCGAACCGGGCACGGGCGGCGGCGTTCTGCGCCACCACCACGCCGTCGGCGGCGGTGGCGAGGCACGGGGACGGGTCGTCGCCGATCATCCGCGACAGGTCCTGCGCGGCGAGCCCCTCCGCCGGGCGCGCACGCTGGTCGGCGGCGACGGCGTAGACGGCGAGAAGGAGGATGGCACCGGCCGCGGCCAGGAGCGTGACAGAGACCAGCCCCGGAACCGGCATCAGCCCGACGAGGACGAGCGGCACGGCCAGAAGCCCGAGCACGATCGCCTGCCGCGGCAGCGCGGGCACGGTCAGGGCCGTCTTGCGGTCGATCGCCGCCTGGTCGGTCACCGCATCCTCCGGTCAAGATTCGGCGCGGAGTGTCGCCGAATATTCGTTAATCGGCTGTTAATGCTGCGCGCGACGGGCGGTTCTGTCCAGTCTTTCGCTCAGTCCCGGCCGATGACGGCCATGAAGAACCCGTCCGACGCGGTCACCGGGGTCCAGACGTGCCGGGCGAGGTGCCGCCACCCGGGCGTGCGGGCAAGGAAGCCGTTGATCCGCTCGCCGTTCTCCTCGGCGAGAAGGGAGCAGGTCATGTAGACGAGCCGCCCGCCGGGCGCGACGAGGCCGCCCGCGGCGTCGAGGATCCCGTCCTGCACGCGGGTCAGCCGCTGCAATTCGTCCTCCCTCAGCCGCCACTTGGCCTCCGGATCGCGCCGCCATGTGCCGCTGCCGGAACAGGGCACGTCGGTCAGCACGACCTCGTAGGGGCCGGAAGGGTCGTCGACCGGGTGCAGGTCGGCCCCGGCGCGCAGCGCGCGGGCGGGCAGGTCCACCATGCGGGCGGGATTGGCGTCGTGAACATCGACCGGCCCGCCCGTGGCCGCGGCGATGGCGAGCGCCTTGCCGCCACCGCCGGCGCAGTAGTCGAGGATCCCGCCCCCGGGCGGCCAGTCCACCGCCGCGCAGGCCAGTTGCACCGACAAGTCCTGCGGCTCCACCATGCCCTGGGCATAGGCGGTCGACCGGTCGAGCGCCCTGCCCCCCTCGGTCACCCGCAGCGCGGTGGCGCAGCCGGGTTCGGCGACCGCGGTGATGCCGTCCTCCGCCAGCCGGGCGATGGCGTCGTCGCGCCCGAACCAGGCCACGTTGACCCGCAGGTAGAGCGGCGCGCGTTCGGCCATCGCGGCAAGGATGTCCGGCGTGGCGGCCCCATGCGCCGCCTCGATCCGGTCGCGCAGCCAGCCGGGCGTGTCGAGCACCCGCGCCGCCGACCGCCGCTGCATGATCGCCTCGCGCTCCTCCAGCGTCAGTTCAGCGGGTGCGTGGCCCATGCCGGTGAAGATCTCGCCGAGCGGCCAGGCCTTCGACCGCGCGAGCCCGATCACCAGCGCCCGCCCGGTCTCCCCGCCGCCGAGCTCGACGCAGACGCCCTTGGTCCGCAGCACGTCGTAGACGTGATCCCGCACGATCCGCCGGTCGGTCGATCCCGCATAGCGCGCCCCGCGGGCCCAGGTCGTCAGCGCCTTTTCCGCCGGAACGCCCCGGCGCCAGTCGTCGAGCACCTCGGCGGCGGCCTGGATGCGGGCGGCGGGGGTCATGCGGGGGCAGGAACATGCGTCATACCCCGCCTCATAGCGAAGCGGGGCACGGGAAGTCGACAGCGTTCGCGGGTCAGGCCGGCGCGGGCTCGGTCACGCCCCAGGCGGCCATCGCCTTGTCGACGTCCATCCACATCGGCTCGAACACGTGGCCGTCGGGGTCGGAGAAGCTGCGGCCGTACATGAAGTCGCCCATCTCCATCTTCCGGTCGTTGTCGGTGCCGCCCGCGCCCACGGCGGCGGCGACGATCGCGTCCACCTCCTCGCGGCCGGCGCGGCTGAGAGAGATCAGGTGCTGCGCCGATTGCGCCGGGTCGGAGACAGGCCTGGGCGAGAACCCGGCGAATTTCTCGTGCTCCATGATCATCAGGTAGATCGTGTCGGAGATCTTCACGCAGGCCGAGGTCTCGTCGCAGAAGCGGTCGTCGAAGCCGAAGCCGAGCGCCGCGTAGAACGCGCGGGACCAGGCGATATCGGTGATCGGCAGGTTCAGGAAGATCATCTGGGGGGCGGTCTGGTCGGTCATGTCGGGCTCCGGGGATTCGGGTTGCGATGGAACGACCATCGGGCTTGTGATTGCTTTTAGCAAGTGTTAAGTTGTTTTTTGCAATCATCTAGGCGGGAATACGCGGAATGGCAGGCAAGCGACGCTACGAGGACGGATGCGCCTTCGCGCAGGGGCTCGACGTGGTCGGCGAACGATGGGCGCTGCTTGTGGTGCGCGAGCTGATGTTCGGCCCGAAGCGGTTCTCGGATCTCAAATCCGACCTCACCGGCATCGCGACCAACGTCCTGACACAGCGGCTGACCGACCTCGAGGCCGCGGGCGTGATTTCCCGCCGCGACCTGCCGCCGCCGACCCGGGGCAGGGTCTACGCCCTGACCGACTGGGGCCGGGAACTTGCGCCGGTGATCGAGGTGATGGGCCGCTGGTCCGCCCGCAACCCGCGCCTGCAATTCGGTTGGCCGCTCTCCGTCTCGGCGGCGATGATGTCGCTCGGCTCCATGTTCGACCCGTCGCGCGCCGAGGGGGTCGAGGCCGCGTTGCAGTTCGATTTCGGCGGCGAGCTCTTCGCCGTGACCGTCGCCGACCGGCGGCTTCGGGTCGATCCCGGCCGCCATCCCGCGCCGCAGGTGACGGTGACCGGCGACCAGAACGAGCTCCTGCCCGTGCTCTACGCCGGGATGCCGGTCGCGGAGGCGGAGGCGAACGGGCTGGCTGTCGAGGGCGACCGCGAGGTCCTCCGCCGTTTCGCGACGCTGTTCCCGATGCCCGACCCCGCCCCCCTGCCCGTCACCGCGACCTGACCCGGAGACACGGAATGACCGCGACCATCACCGCCTTCGCGACCTCCCCCGACAGGGGCCAGGGCCAGGCCCGCGACATGCAGGGCCGGTGGGCGCTGGAGGAACTCGGGCTGCCCTGCGCGGTCCGGCTCGTGACCTTCGCGGAGATGAAGGCGCCCGCGCATCTCGCCCGCCACCCGTTCGGCCAGATCCCGACCTACTCGCGGTGTTCGAGGCGGCCGGGCGGGCCGGCGATCAGCCCATCCGGTAGTTCGGGCTTTCCCGCGTGATCTGCACGTCGTGGACGTGGCTTTCGCTGAGCCCCGCGTTCGAGATCCGCACGAACCGGCAGTTCTTCCGCATCTCGTCGATCGTCGCGCAGCCGGTATAGCCCATCGCGGCGCGAAGGCCGCCGACGAGCTGGTGGATCACCGCGCCCGCCGGGCCCTTGTAGGGCACCTGGCCCTCGATCCCTTCCGGTACCAGCTTGTCGCTGGCGGCGTCCTTCTGGAAGTAGCGGTCGGCCGAGCCGCGGGCCATCGCGCCGAGCGAACCCATGCCGCGGTAGGACTTGAAGCTGCGACCCTGGTAGAGGATCACCTCGCCCGGGCTTTCGTCGGTCCCCGCGATCATCGAGCCGACCATCGCGCAGGACGCCCCGGCCGCGATCGCCTTGGCGAAGTCGCCCGAGAACTTGATGCCGCCATCGGCGATGACCGGGGTTCCGGTCTCGGCCGCCGCTGCGGCGCAGTCCATGATCGCGGTCAGTTGCGGCACGCCGACGCCCGCAACGATCCGGGTGGTGCAGATCGAGCCGGGGCCGATGCCGACCTTGATCCCGTCCGCGCCCGCGCCGATCAGCGCCCGCGTGGCCTCCCCGGTGGCGACGTTGCCCGCGATCACCTGGACCTCGTTCGACAGCTTCTTGACCCGCTCGACCGCGTGGGCGACGCCCTCGGAATGGCCGTGGGCGGTGTCGATCACGATCAGGTCGCAGCCCGCGTCGATCAGCGCCTCGGACCGCTCGAACCCGGCATCGCCCACGGTGGTCGCGGCGGCGACGCGCAGCCGGCCGAGCCCGTCCTTGCAGGCGTTCGGGTTCAGCACAGCCTGCTCGGTGTCCTTCAGCGTCAGGAGCCCGGTGAGCTTGCCGCTGTCGTCGGTCACGAGGAGCTTCTCGATCCGCCGCGCCTTCATCAGGCTCTTGGCCTCGTCGAGGTCTGCGGGCTCCGTCATGATCGCCAGGTCGTCCGAGGTCATCATCACCCGCACCGGCGTGTCGTCGGAGGTGGCGAAGCGCATGTCGCGGTTGGTGACGATGCCGACGACCCGGCGGTTCGCGTCGACGACCGGGAAACCAGTGAAATTGTAGCGCTCGATCAGGGCCTTGGCGTCGGCGAGCGTCTGGTCCGGGGTCAGCGTCACCGGGTTGTAGACGATGCCGGATTCGAACCGCTTGACCCGCCGCACCTCGCGCGACTGCGCCTCCACGTCGAGATTGCGGTGGATCACCCCGATCCCCCCCGCCTGCGCCATCGCGATCGCCATCCGCGATTCCGTCACCGTGTCCATCGCCGAGGACAGGAGCGGGATGTTCAGCGCGATCGCGCGGGTCACGCGGGTGCGGGTATCGGCGGTGGAGGGCAGGACGGAGGATTGCCCCGGCACCAGCAGCACGTCGTCGAAGGTGAGCGCCTCTCGAATCTCCATCGGAACCTCGCGGGAGCATTTTCGGTTGGCGGGTTCCTATCTCACGGGCAGGACGGAATGGGAAGGGGTTCATTCCGGTCCGGCGAAGCCGGCGGAATGTCCGGTGGACGTTTCAAGGAATGAACGGGCGGAGCCCAGGGGTCCGGTCCGGCGAAGCCGGCGGAATGTCCAGTGGACATTCCGAGGAATGAACGGGCGGAGCCCCGGGGGCCGGCCCGGCGCATCGACCGGTCCGGGCGAGCGCGCCGGCTCGGGCCCCCTTAGGGAGCCGTCGCAGGCGCGCGGGCGGTCTGACGACCGCCTGACGCCTTCGGCGAAGGTATTTGTGAAGGCAAAGAGGTGCATGGTCCGGTCACCGGGACCGGGGGTCGGGCCGACCGCAGCAGCGCGGGCCGACGACGGCTTCCGAAGGGGGCCCGAGGAGGCCCACCCCCGAGGGGGCGGCGCGTCAGCCGCGGAAGCCGGTGGCCACCACGAACTTCTCCGAGGAATCCGCCCTGCTCGCGCCCGGCTTCACGTTCGCCACCTTGTCGAAGCGCTGTTTCAGCAGCGCCTGGAGCGTGCCTTCGGCACCGCCCGCCAGCACCTTGGCGACGAAGGTCCCGCCCTCCTCCAGCACGTCGAAGGCGAACTCCGCCGCTGCCTCGCAGAGCGCCACGATCCGCAGGTGGTCGGTCTGCTTGTGGCCCGAGGACGCGGCGGCCATGTCGCTCATCACGACGTCCGCGCGGCCGCCGAGCCAGTCCTTCACCTTGAAGTCCGCGCCGTCCTCGAGGAAATCGAGGACGTGGAGTTCCGCGCCCGCGATCGGTTCCACCTCCTGCAGGTCGACGCCGATGATCCGCCCGACCGCCTTGCCCGACTTCTCGCCGAGCGCGTTGATCCGCGGAACCGCGACCTGGCACCAGCCGCCGGGCGCGCAGCCGAGATCGACCACCCGCGCGCCGGGCACGAGGAAGCGGTACTTGTCATCGAGTTCCATGATCTTGAACGCCGCGCGGCCGCGGAAGCCCTCGCGCCGGGCCCGCGCGACGTAGGGATCGTTGAGCTGGCGTTCGAGCCAGCGCGTCGAGGACAGCTTGCGCCCCCGCGCGGTCTTCACCTTGACCCTCAGATCGCGCTCGCCGCGCCCGCTCGTCTTCTTCGCCATGACTGGCAGGTAGCGGCTCGGCCGTGCCGGTGCAAGCCGCGTGGCCGCGCGACCGTCGCGGCTGGTGGACGAGAGCGGCGCCACCCATTCACGATGACTGTCAGATCCTCCCGTTTCGATTGTACCGGTTTCGATTTTTGTGCCGAGACTCAAGCGCATGGCACGACAGGTCCGGTTCGGACCCAACTGTCACAGAGCCAAACCGACCGAATGGTAGGTCGACTCAAGCCCTTGTAATGGTTGAACAAAACCGTTGCGAGACCCGCGGAATCCGGCTACCGTCCGCGCATTGCAGCCCTGTCGCCCCGGCAGGGAACATTTTGGGGGAAAGTACCTTGGCCACAATCAACTTGGGCAGCGGCGATGACGTGCAGGGCGGCGTCGCCGGGGAAGAGAACTCGATCGCGGGCAACGCCGGCGACGACCTGATCATCGGACGCGGCAAGAGCGACCTGCTTCTCGGCGGACAGGACAACGACACGCTCAAGGGCGCCAACGGGGCCGACGAGCTCTACGGCGGCAGCGGCGACGACGAGATCTACGGCGGCAACGGTGCCGACACCCTGTCCGGCGACAAGGGCGAGAACATCCTCGTCGGCGGCAACGGCAGCGACACCTTTGTCATCAACGCCGCCATCGCGGGCCAGGGCCATGACACGATCATGGACTTCGACCTCGACCGGCAGAACCGCCGGATGACCTACAGCGACAGCCTCGAGATCAAGAACGTGGCCGGCGCGACCATCGTCTTCCAGGAAACCGCCGGCGGCGACGTGGTGGTGGAGATCGACGGGTTCGTGGTCGCGACGATCAAGGGCTCCGAGGGGCCGATCGAGGTCGAGAAGCTGCTCGCGGCGACTGAGTTCACCGGCGGCTCTCCCGCGTCCGTCTCGCTGCTCGACGCGCTCGGCGACCCGGTGCCCTACACCGTCTCGGGCACCGCGGGCGACGACCTGCTCGGCGCGGTTCCGGGGCTCGGCACCACCATCGCGGGCGGCCCCGGCGACGACACGCTGAACGGCCGCGGCAAGGACGACGTGCTGCTCGGCGGCCCGGGCGAGGACGAGCTCAACGGTGCCAACGGCAGCGACACGCTCTACGGCGGCGGCGACAACGACGTGCTCGTCGGCGGCAATGGCGGCGACCTGCTGAACGGCGACCGCGGCTCCGATGTCCTGACCGGCGGCAACGGCGGCGACACGTTCCAGTTCACCGCCGCCCATGCCGGAACCGGCGTCGATACGATCACCGACTACGACGCCTCGGAAGGCGACGTGATCCAGATCCGGAACGGCGATCCGCTGCTGCTGACCTACACCGATACCGGCGACGACACCGAGGTCTACTACGACGGCGAACTGATCTTCGTCGTGGAGATGACCGACCCGGGCGACATCGTCGTCGGCTGAACGCTGGTCCCGGGGGCGGCGGATCGCGCCGTCCCCGGGCCGCACTCAGAACGGCCCGTCCTCCAGCACCCCGTCCGACGACATCTGCGCGTAGAGCAGCCCCTCGCGCAGACCCCGGTCCGCGACCGAAAGCCGGTCCGTGGGCCAGGCCCGCAGAAGCGCCTGCAGGATCGCGGCCCCCGACATGATGAGCGTCTGGCGGTCGCGGCCGATGCGCGGGTCGCGGCGGCGGCCCTCGGGGCCGAGCGCGAGGTAGCCCGAGATCACCGTGTCGATCTGGTCCGAGGTCATCCTGAGCCCGTCGACCTTGTTCCGGTCGTAGCGCTTCAGTCCCAGGTGGGATGCCGCGACGGTCGTGACCGTGCCGCTCGTGCCGATGATCTGGAACCCTTCAAGCGACTGGTCGGCGGCATCGACATAGGGCGAGAATTCCGCCAGCTGCTCCTCGAAATACCAGCTCATGAGCGCGAACCGGGCGCTGTCGTCGCGCACGTCGTCGTACATGTCCTTCAGCGTCGCGACGCCGAGCGGGATCGAGATCCAGTCGACCACCTTGGCGCGCGGAAACACCGTGTCCTCGTGGTCGAAGCCGTGATGCAGGCGCATGATCGCGCGGGGGCGTTCGAGGGGCGGCACGCGGGACAGGTCGATCCAGACCAGTTCCGTCGAGCCGCCGCCGATATCCACCACCAGCAGCTGCTCGGTCCGCGTGGACACCAGGGGCGCGCAGGACACCACCGCGAGGCGGGCTTCCTCCTCGGGCTGGATGATTTCCAGCGCGAGGCCGGTTTCCCGCTTGACCACCGAAATGAACTCGCCGGCGTTGGTCGCGCGGCGGCAGGCCTCGGTCGCCACCAGCCGCATTCGCTTCACGTCGTGCTGGCCGAGCTTCTTCTGGCAGATCTTCAGCGCCCCGACCGCGCGCGCCATCGAGGACCGGCTGAGCCGCCCGGAGGCTTCCAGCCCGTGACCGAGCTGGACCGATTTTGAAAAGCTGTCGACGACATGAAGCTGGTTGCCCTTCGGCTGCGCGATGAGCATCCGGCAGGAGTTCGTGCCCAGGTCCAGCGCGGCATAGAGGTCCGCGGGATCCGGTTTCGAATTCGGTGCCAACCGTTTCTCGCCCGCCACCGGCGCCGATGGCGTCAGCGTGACGGGCCTGGGGAACGGGCCGGCACCTCTGGGTCGCTTCCGCGACATGGGGACCGCCCTCCGAATTGCGTTGCTGTCAGACTAACCATCGCCGGGCCGTCCGACAATGGCGGAACCGGGAAACCTGCCGCGACCCGGTGCGGGCGAATGCCGGACCGGCGCGAAATCGGGCAGCGGCGGCGCCGCCGCGACGGTTTCGCGGCAGCGCCGGTTCAAGCCCGGCGCCGTCGCCACGCGGCGGAGAGGCCGAGCGCCGCGAGCCCCGTCGCGGCGAGCGCGAGCCCGCCCGGAACCGGCACCGCGGCGGGTCCGGTTTCCAGCGTCAGGACGTAGCTGTCGAGCCGCTTGGGCGACCGCGCCTCCAGGTCGCCGATCCCGATGACCCACGTCCCGAGCGGCCCCTCCCCGACCAGCGCGGACAGCGGCGTGGCGGGCCGGAAGCTGCCGCTCGCGATCTCGTCGCCGCCGACCGGGTCGGCGGCCGCGTCGTCGAACAGGACCACGGCGGAGGACGCCTCGACCTGGTCGCCATAGGTCGCGCCCTCCGGACCCGTCGCGTCGAACACGAGATCGACCCGCGTGCCGGCGGGACTGACCAGCCACAGCGAGAGATCCCGGTTGGCAGTGTGGGAAATCGGCCGGGCGCAGGGGCCGAGCGGCGTTTCGAAAAACCCGCCGCAGACCGAGATCCCGAGGCTCAGCGTGAGACCGGACAGCATCCCGCCGGCGATATCCGCCGCCGTGACCTCCACCGGCACGGTGGCCGTGCCCGCGTCGACGAGCACGCCGGGCATGCCGGAAAACCCGGCGGTGGCGGAGAACAGCGGTTGCGACAGGGCGAGGGTCGCGGCGGCGGCCGCGGCGGCCAGGGTCATGCGTGACATTCGAACGTCCCCGAAAAGACGCCCCCACGGGGCCCGAGGATAGGAACGAACGCCGCCCCCGGCAATCGCCGTGTCGCCCCCGCGCGCGCCGAAAGGCCGGGATCGGCGGGAACACGCAACCCGGACCCCATCGACCCGGTTACATCCCGGCGGCGGGCGGGCTAGACTCCGTCACGTCGCCGGTTTGCGACATAGTGTCGAAAATCGCACGCGACGCCGCCGCGCGCGCCCTATGTTGCGCCGGACCCGAGGAGGATTCGCAGATGCCCGCCGTCACCATCGTCTACTGGCGCGATATTCCCGCGCAGGTGATCGTCGGCAAGGGCCGGGCCGGGGCCAAGCGCCCGCTGCCGGAACGTTTCGAACAGGCGATCGACCGCTGCGCCATGAAGGTCGGCGCGCGCGAGACCGACGCCTACCTCGCCGAGTGGCGCAAGGCCCCCGCCTACGACGCCGACGGCGAGCCGACCGAGATCGCCGCGGCGGAGGCCGAACGGCTCGACGCCAGCTACGACACCGCCCGCCTGAACGCGCTGATCGCCGCCGACGGGTGGGAACGACCCGCCGCCTGACCCGCCTTATGCGCCCCTGGGAGAGACTGATGGCCCTTCTGAATTTCCGCCGCCCCGCCGCGTCCGAGCCTTCGCGTCCCGCCAACGGCGCGCTCGAGGCGTTCCTGCAGGACTACTCCATCGAGGTGATGCCGCGCACCGCCGAGAAGGTGGAGGATTTCCGCGCGCTCCTGCCCGAGGGCACCCGGGTCTACATCGCCCATATCGACGGCACCGAGATCGGGGACATGGTCGCCACCGCCAAGCGGCTCTCCGAGGCCGGGATGCAGGTGATGCCGCACTTCCCCGCCCGCTCGATCCCCGACCGCGCCACGCTCGCGGACTGGATCGCGCGCTACCGGGGCGAGGCCGGGGTCGACCAGGGCCTGATCCTCGCAGGCGGCATCGCCGAGCCGCGGGGCGAGTTCGAAAGCTCCATCCAGCTCCTGGAATCGGGCATGTTCGACGGCTTCCGGCGGCTTCACGTCGCGGGCCATCCCGAGGGCAACAAGGACATCGACCCGAACGGCGGCGACGCGGCGGTGATGGAGGCCCTGCGCTGGAAGCAGGCGTTCTCGAAGAACACCGACGCCGAGATGGCCATCGCGACCCAGTTCTGCTTCGACGCCGGGCCGATCATCGCATGGGCCGACCGCCTGCGCGCCGAGGGCATCACCCTGCCCGTCCATATCGGCATCGCCGGTCCCGCGAAGCTCCAGACGCTGATCAAGTTCGCCATCGCCTGCGGTGTCGGCCCCTCGCTCAAGGTCCTGCAGAAGCGCGCGATGGACGTGACCAAGCTGATGCTGCCCTACGAGCCGACGGACGTGCTGACCGCGCTGGCCGCGCACAAGGCCGCGAACCCGGAGTTCAACATCGAGCGGGTCCACTTCTTCCCCCTCGGCGGCATCAAGACCAACGCCAACTGGGCGATCGAGAACGGTGGCGAGTCCACCCGGCCGGCGGAGCCCGCGGCGGAGGCATGACCGGACCGGCGCTCCTGTTCGATCTCGACGGCACCATGCTCGACAGCGACCCGGTACACCGCGAGATCTTCGCGGAACTCCTGGCCCCGCGCGGGATCGAGGTGGACGCGGCCTATTACGCCGAGGTGATCCACGGCCGGCTCAACGCCGACGTGTTCGCCGAGCTGATGCCCGACCACCCCGACCCGGTGGCGATGGGCGAGGAGAAGGAGGCCGAGTTCCGCCGCCGCCTGCCCCGCCCCTACCCGTCCATGCCCGGTGCCGGCGACCTCGTCGCCCGCGCCGACGCCGAGGGCTGGCCCAAGGCCGTCGTGACCAACGCCATGCGCGCCAACGCCGAGGCGATGCTGGAGGCGATCGGGCTGCGCGACCGGTTCGAGGTGATCGTCTCGGGCGAGGAATGCCCGCGCGCCAAGCCCGCGCCGGATCCCTACCTGGAGGCGATGCGCCTTCTCGGCGTGGACCCCGCCCGCGCCATCGCCTTCGAGGACAGCCCCGCCGGCCTCGCCGCCGCCAGGGCCGCCGGCGCCCATGTCGTCGGCATCGCCTCGTCGCTCTCGCCCGACACGCTCCGCGGCCACGGCGCCGCCGACGTGCTCAAGGATTTCACCGATCCGGCGCTCGCCGCGATCCTCGCCCGCTTCACAGGAGTCCCCGCATGACCACCCGCACCGTGCTCGAATCCAAGTCCAAGACCGTGGTCATCGGTTTCGACGAACCGTTCTGCGTCATCGGCGAACGGATCAACCCGACCGGCCGCAAGAAACTCGCCGCCGAACTGGAGGCCGGCGACTTCACCACCGTCGAGAAGGACGCGCTGGAACAGGTCGCCTGCGGCGCGATGGTGCTCGACGTGAACTCGGGCGCGGTCTTCACCAACAAGATGGCCGAGGATCCGCGCTACGCCGACAACAACTTCGTCGAGCCGACGCTGATGAAGGAACTGGTGGAACGGGTGCAGGCGCTGGTGGACGTGCCGCTCTGCATCGACTCCTCGGTCCCCGGCGCGCTGGAAAACGGCCTCGCCGCCGCCGAAGGCCGCCCGCTCCTGAACTCCGTCACCGGCGAGGAGGAGCGGCTCGAACTCGTCCTGCCGCTGGTGAAGAAATACAACGTCCCGGTCGTCGCCATCTCCAACGACGACACCGGCATCTCCGAGGACCCCGAGGTCCGCTTCGCGGTGGCGAAGAAGATCGTGGAACGCGCCGCCGATTTCGGCATCCCGGCCCACGACATCGTGGTCGATCCGCTGGTCATGCCGATCGGCGCGATGGCGACGGCGGGCCAGCAGGTCTTCACCCTCGTCCGCCGGCTCCGCGACGAGCTTGGCGTGAACACGACCTGCGGCGCGTCGAACATCTCCTTCGGGCTTCCGAACCGCCACGGGATCAACGCGGCCTTCCTGCCGATGGCGATCGGCGCGGGCATGACCTCGGCGATCATGAACCCGGTCCGCTCGGTCGAGATGGAGGCGATCAACGCCGCCAACTTCCTGATGAACCACGACCCGAACGGCGGCACCTGGATCCGCTTCGCCAAGGTCCTGGAGGCGGTGAAGGAAGGCGCGACCTTCCCCGAGGCCGCGCAGGCGGCGCAGGCATCGGGCCGCGCCGGCGGACGCCGCGGCGGACGCCGCCGGGCGGGCTGAACACCCGATTGACCGCGCCGGGCGAAGGGATCATTTTCGGGGCTTGGACCCGGACCAGGATCACCTCGCCCGTCGCTCCCCGACCGATGGCGGCGATCCGGCGGTGCCGGTCCCGCCGCCGCTGTCCCATTCGCTGCTCCGGATCGCCCTGCGGCTCGCGGTGGTCGTGGCCATCGCGGTCGCCGCGAACGCGCTGATCCACGAACTCATGGCCCTGACCGACCGGCTGCCGGAGGCGCGGCGCGGCCCTGCCCAGGCGGCGATCCTGGTCGCGGCGCTGGCGATCTACGCCGTCCTCATCGCCCTGCCCTTCGTGCCGGGGATCGAGATCGGCATGACGCTCCTGCTGATGAACGGCCAGTCGGTCGCGCCCTTCGTCTACGCCGCCACCGTCGCCGGGCTCTCGCTCGCCTATGCCACCGGCCGGCTGGTGCCCGAACGGTCCCTGCGCCGGCTGGCGCTCGACCTGCGGCTGGTGTCGCTCGGCCACCTCTTCGACCGCATCGCCCCCCTCGGCCCGGCCGAACGGCTCGACCACCTCCGCGACAGCCTGCCCGGCCGGTTCGGGCCGGTACTCGTCCGCTGGCGCTACGTCCTGCTCGCGGTGCTCATCAACACCCCCGGCAACGGCCTTCTCGGCGGCGGCGGCGGCCTGTCGCTTCTCGCCGGTCTCAGCCGCGCCTTCCTGCCGCTGCCGACGCTCGTGACCTTCGCGCTCGCCGTCGCCCCGGTGCCGCTCCTGGTGTGGTTTCTCGGCCCCGACATCGTCCGCTAGGGCGCTGACGCCGCCAGCCCGCCACGCGACGCTTTCGGCCTGTTGCCGCGGCGCGCTTTCGCTATATCGGGGGGCATGACCCAGGACCCTCTCGTCATCTTCACCCCGTCCGGCAAGCGCGGCCGCGTCGCGCGGGGCACGCCCGTCCTGACCGCCGCGCGGCAGCTCGGCGTCGATCTCGACAGCGTCTGCGGCGGGCGCGGCATCTGCTCCAAGTGCCAGGTCGCGCCTTCCTTCGGCGACTTCCCCAAGCACGGTGTCCACGCCGCGGAGGACGCGCTGTCACCCCGCAACGCGGTGGAGGACCGTTACGACCGCGTGCGCGGCCTGAAACCCGGTCGCCGCCTCGGCTGCCAGGCGCAGATCCTGGGCGACATGGTCATCGACGTGCCGCCCGAAAGCCAGGTCCACCGCCAGGTCGTGCGCAAGGCGGCATCGGCCAGGCCGATCACGATGGACCCGGCTACGCGCCTCGTCCTTGTCGAGGTGGCGGAGCCCGACATGCACGAGCCCTCGGGCGACTTCGAGCGGGTCAAGGCGGCGCTGAAGGACCAATGGGGGATCGAGGGCGTCACCGCCGGGCTTCCGGTTCTGGCCAAGCTCCAGCCCGCGCTCCGCAAGGGCAACTGGCAGGTGAGCCTCGCCCTGCACCAGCCTGCGAACGCGGAAGAATTCGAGATGCTCGACGTCTGGCCCGGCCTTCACGAAGGCGGGCTCTACGGCCTCGCCGTCGATCTCGGATCGACCACCATCGCCGCCCATCTCTGCGACCTCGCGGATGGCCGCGTGCTGGCGTCGTCCGGGCTGATGAACCCGCAGATCCGCTTCGGCGAGGATCTCATGTCGCGAGTGTCCTACGCGATGATGAACCCCGGCGGCGACGCGGAGATGACCCGCGCGGTGCGCGAGGCGCTCGACCGGCTGGCGACCGAGATCGCGGCGGAAGGCGGCATCGACCCGAAGCTGATCGTGGAAACCGTCTTCGTGATGAACCCGGTCATGCATCACCTCCTGCTCGGCATCGACCCGGTGGAGCTTGGCCAGGCACCCTTCGCGCTGGCGACCTCCGGCGCGATGACCCTGGCCGCCCGCGACCTCGACCTGGCCGCGATCAACCCGCAGGCCCGCACCTACATCCTGCCCTGCATCGCGGGCCATGTCGGCGCGGACGCGGCGGGCGTGGCGCTGGCGGAGGAACCCGACCGCTCCGACGACCTCGTGCTGGTGGTCGATGTCGGAACCAACGCCGAGATCCTGCTCGGCGACCGAAACGGCGTGCTCGCCTGCTCCTCCCCCACGGGCCCCGCCTTCGAGGGCGCGCAGATCTCGTCAGGCCAGCGCGCGGCCCCCGGCGCCATCGAACGGCTGGAAATCGACCCCGCGACCAAGGAACCCCGCTTCCGCGTCATCGGCTGCGATCTCTGGTCCGACGATCCGGGCTTCGCGGAGGCCACGAAAGGCACCGGCATCACCGGCATCTGCGGCTCCGGCATCATCGAGGCCGTGGCCGAGATGCGGATGGCGGGCCTTCTCGACCCTTCCGGCCTGATCGGATCGGCCGAGAGAACCGGCACCGCGCGCTGCGAGCCCACGGGCCGCACCCACGCCTACCTCGTCCACGACGCGACCGAGACCGGCGGCACCCGGATCACAGTCACGCAGGGCGACATCCGTGCGATCCAGCTCGCCAAGTCAGCGCTCTACGCCGGCGCGCGGCTCCTGATGGATCAACGCGGCGTCGACCGGGTCGACCGAATCGTGCTGGCGGGCGCCTTCGGGGCTCATATCTCGCCCAGGCACGCGATGGTGCTCGGCATGATCCCCGACGCCCCGCTCGACAAGGTGACGAGCGCGGGCAACGCCGCGGGCCACGGCGCGCGCATCGCGCTCTGCAACCGTGCGGCGCGGACCCGGATCGAGGAAACCGTGCGCCACATCCACAAGGTCGAGACCGCGATCGAGCCCCGGTTCCAGGAACATTTCGTCGCCGCCAACGCGATCCCGCATGCAAGCGACCCGTTTCCGGAACTGTCGTCCGTGGTCACGCTGCCCGATGTCCATTTCGGCGCATCCTCGGGCGGTGAGGACGGCGGCCGCAGGCGGCGCAGGCGCGGCTGATCCGCCGCGCCCGCGGGCACCCGTCAGTTGCTCGTCGGCAGGCCGAGCGCGGCCATCTCGGCCACCACGTCCTCGGTGTACATCGCGACGTTCAGGTTGTAGGGGCCGCGCTCTCCGGGGCGGCTGTGCGACTCCACGCCCACGACCCGGAAGCCTGAGCCGGTATCGACGAAGAGCGGCGAGCCGGAATCGCCCTGCAGCGTGTCGCACTCGTGATACAACTCGTTCGGCTCGCCGATGCCGACGAAGGGGCAGCCGATATGGCCGGTCAGAACCCCCTGCTGGTCGTAACTGTAGCCAGCCTGCAGGATCTGCGGCCCGCCGCCGGCCTCCAGCTCCGCGACATCGCCCGGCGCGAACGGGCCGACCGACATCCATCCCAGGTCCTCCCCGATCGGGTCGGCGAGGAACAGGAAGGCGAAGTCGGTGCCCGGCTCCTCGCCGTTCAGCCAGCCCGCCGGAACGTGGTAGCCGGTGATCTCCGACGACGCGACGTAGCCGCCACGGTCGAACCCGGCATAGAACGCCTGCGGCTGGTAGTTCACGAGCCCCTCGTTGGCGATGCAATGCGCCGCCGTCAGCACCGTGGACGGCCCCACCAGCGCACCCGTGCAGCTTGCCTCGTCGAGGTCGACGAAGCCGATCATGTTCCACGGCGCGGTCTCCGCCTCGACCTCCACCCGGTCGTCCTCGCCGAAGAAGGCGACGGTGAAATCGGTGGTCATGAAGGCGCCGACCTCGGTGAAGGCGAGCGTTGCGGGCGGGTATTCGCCGTCCGTGGGGGCGAAGGTGCCGACCCAGATGTCGTACTGGCCCGACAACGGGGTGTCGAACTCGATCCCCGGGTTCAGCGCCATCATGTCGTCGTTGCAGTGCCAGGCCCCGTCCGGTGTGTTCACCAGCAGCACCGTGTCCTCCCGCGAATCGACGTAGATCGCCAGCGGATACTGGTCGCCCGCCTCGTAGTGCAGCCGGAAATCGGGCGCGTCGGCGAAGTAGCCGACACAGCGCGCGCCGGTGCTGTCGTCGGAGTACTCGCCCCGGTTCATGCCGCCCGCCAGGACGCTGATCCAGTTCGGATCGGGCAGGAAGCCGGTGGCGATGGTGACCACGCCGAAGGTGGGCGGCAGGGTGTAGTCCTGCGCCGTGGCGGGGGCCGCGAAGGGAAGCATCGCCGCGACCAGGACGGCCGCGGAAAGACGTCGAACGGAAATGGACATGGGATGGCACCGGGCTGAAATGACGCCGCGAGTGTCCCACGCGGCGCGGCGCTTGGAAAGAGCCGCCCGCGCGCGCCCGCGCCCATCTTGACGATCCCCCGCGGGTCGGACTATCTGCACGCCACGGGCGGGTGTAGCTCAATGGTAGAGCAGGAGCTTCCCAAGCTTAAGACGAGGGTTCGATTCCCTTCACCCGCTCCAATCGCCACCCCCGGACATCGCGACAGGACAGGCCCGCGCGCGCCACGTCGGGCCGAGCACGGAGCCGCCCCGGCATGACCCAGTTGAGCGCCGCCGCCCGGTGGGAACACCGCATCTTCATCCTGACGCTGATCGGCAAGGCCGCGCTCGGCACGGCGCAGCTTCTGATCGCGGCAGGGATCTGGGCCGGCATCGCCGCCCGGTTGCCCGGCATCGTCGAGCGCATGTTCGCCGCAGAAACCGCGCGCGATCCGACCGACTTCCTCGCCCGGCACCTGATCCGGCTGGCGGAACTGATCCGGGCCTCCGACCTGTCCTTCTACCTGCTCTACTTCGCCTACCACGGTGTCCTGCACCTGGCCGTCGCCGCGGCGCTGCTCTACGGCGCGATGTGGGCCTATCCCGCGGGCATCCTGACGCTGGCCGCGTTCTGCGTGATCCAGACTGTGGAGTGGCTCCACGAGGGCGGGTTCATCCTGCCGCTCCTGACGCTGATCGACCTCGCCGTGATCTGGATGACCTGGGTGGAATGGCAGCGCAAGCGGCGCGCCCAGGCGGCCTAGAGGTCGAGTTCCAGCACCCCGCCCGCCTCCGCCGCGCGGCTTCGGCAGGTGATGATCGCGTCCTTCCGCTGCGCGTTCGACAGGACGAAGTCGCGATGCTCCACCGCGCCCGAGACCAGCCCGCAGCGGCAGACCCCGCAGATGCCGTCGGAACACTTGATGTCCACCGGCAGCCCGGCGGCGGCAAGGACTTCAGCGATGGATTTTCCAACCGGCACGGGCAGTTCCCGGCCGTCCTTCAGCCGGATCGCGAACGGGTGGTCGATGTGGTCGGGCTCCTCCGGGGCGGCGAAATACTCGATGTGCCGGGCCTCGTCAGGGAACCCCGCGGCCTCCGCCGCCGCGATCACGGCGGCCATGTAGGGCTCCGGTCCGCAGGCATAGACATGCGCGCCGGGCGCGTGGCGGAGCACGCGGGACAGGTCGCAGCGCGTGCCCTCGTCCGAGACATGCAGATGCACCCGGTCCCGCCACGGCGCGCGGTCGAAATCGGGCAGGAACGCCGCCCCCTCCCGGCGCGAGACGGAGTAATGCAGCGCGAAGCCCGCGCCGAGCGCGTGCAGCCTGTGGGCCATCGCGATCATCGGCGTGACCCCGATCCCCCCGCCCATCAGGTAGCTGAACGCGGCGCCCTCGTGCAGCGGGAAATGGTTGATCGGCTTCGACACGAATAGCTTCCGCCCCGGCGTGAAGATCCGGTGCAACAGCGCCGATCCGCCCCGCCCCCCGGCGTCGCGCAGCACCCCGATCCGGTAGACCAACCTGTCCGCCGGATCCCCGGCAAGCGAGTACTGCCGCAGGTATTCCGGCGCGACCACGACATCGACATGGGCGCCCGCCTGCCATTCCGGCAGCGGTTCGCCACCCGGCCGGCGCAGGTCGTAGGCCGCCACGTCGGGCCCGAAGGCGTCGACGGCCGCGACCTCGACCTGCAGGACCGGGCTGTCGCCGCCGCCGCGGTAGCGGTGCAGCACGCCGTCATCCCCCGCCGCGCGCCGCCGCCGGTATTCGGCGGGCGTCACCAGCGCGGCATAGGCCGCGATCCCGGCCTCCCGGTCCATCGGGAAGGGATAGGGCCAGGGATGCGGCGCGAGGTCGGCGGGATAGACGGCGAGCGTCTGGTCCTCGTAGCGCAGGTCGAGATCCCGTTGCAGGCCGCGCGCGTTCACCGGCTTCCGCGCCGGGCGATAGGCGCCGTCCTCCTGCAACTCGATGTCCCACCACCACTTCTTGACCGGGTTCAGCCCGCCCCGCCCGGCCATGTCGTCGAGCCGCGCCAGCGCCTTCGCCGCGGCGGGAAGCTTCATCGCCGCCCATCGGAACGGCTTTTCCGCGAACAGCCCCTCCAGGTTCCACGGGCAGGTCTTCATGCAGCGCCCGCACATCGCGCCGCCCTCGGTCGTGACCCGGTAGGTGGCGCATTTCTGGCTGTCGGACTTCCAGATCTCGTAGCCGTTGAACATCAGCTTCGGCCCGGCGGTGATCGCGCCCGAGGGACATTCCCGCGCGCACTTGTTGCAGGCCTCGCAGAAGGCCTGGAGCCCGAAGTCGATCGGCCTGTCATGGGCCAGCGGCATGTCCGTCGTGACCACGCCGGACTTGAGCCGCGGCCCCAGGAACGGGTTCAGGATCACCTCGCCGATGCGGCTGACCTCGCCGAGCCCGGACAGGAGCAGGAGCGGCGGTTGCAGCACCTCCCCGTCGAGCACCGTGTGCGCCTTCGCCTTGTAGCCGAGCGCCCGGATTCGCGCCGCGATCACCCCGCCCAGAAGCGAGAACCGCAGGTAGGCCCGCATCGACTGCGCAACCGAGATCCAGTCGTCGCCCGACGCGCCCTCCATCGTCTCGAACCCCTGGTCGACGATCATCGAGATCGCGTTCGGATGCTCCGGCAGGATCTCGGCGCCGGTGGCGTCGTGGGAATACCAGGCCCAGTCCGGGCAGCGGCTGATGCCGACCGCGTCGATGCCGAGGAAGTAGCTCGCCGCCTTCACCGCCTCGGCGTTGGCCTGCGAGTCGCCGGGGCGCGGGCCGTCTACGGGCGCGCCGTCCTGCAACAGGACGAAGGCCCCGAGTATCCGCCGCTGCGCCATCGATGGCGCGGCCTTGCGCGCGTACCAGCCGCCCGCCGCCGCCTTCTGGCAGGCGGGCCCCATGTCGCCGAACTGGGCGCGGGCGAACATGTCGGTGCGCTTGGGCACCCGCGGGACGTTCGGCTCGTCGATGTAGGTGGTTGGCGTGTCCACCCGCTTCAGCGTCTCGAACGGGTGCGGCCCGTCGGCGAAGTCGCGGCGCGCGAAGGGGTCACCGTTCAGGCCCGACCGGCGCGACCAGGTGCCGAGCCACCACCCCGGCCCGCCTTCCGCGCCCGGCGGCTGCGTCTCGGCGATGGCGCCGTCATGGGCGATCTCCAGCTCCGTCGTCACCGCGGCGACGGCGAAGCGGCGGCCGACGAAGGGCGCCTCGGGCGCACCGTCCCGCCACCGCGCGAGGCCCGCGGCGACGGCCGCGCGGTCGAGGCAGATGTCGGACGAGGTCGCGGTATGCGCCTTCGCGTCCCACCCGAGCAGGCGGATATAGTTCGCGATCACCACCGCCGTCTCGGCCGCGCGCAGGGCCGCGACGTGCCGCGCCGCGCCGCGGATCCAGTCCGCCCCCGGCTCGTCTTCACGCGGCTCGCGCGGCATCTCGGACAGGAACACGATCACGTGGCCATGCCCGCCGATCCCCGAGGGCGGCGCCGACATCGCGTCCCTCAGATCGGCCATGATGAGGTCGATGCCCGAGGCCAGCGTCTTCGTCTGCTTCGTGCGCAGGTCCGCGGCCAGCCGGTCGATGCCGGGGTTGCGCCACGGCGCGTCCAGGCGCAGCGCCGGCAGCAGCGGCCCCGCCCCGACCATCGCGCTGTCCGAGAAGTAGCCGAAGGATTTCAGGTGCTCGGCCCGGGCCAAGGGATCGGCCGGGATCTCCGCCCGCGCCTTGTTCACCAGCCCGTCGCGGATCGCGTCCATCATCGCCTGGTGGTCGGCCATCGCCGCGACGAGCCCGCCCGCACCCGCCGCCGTGAAGTCGAGCGGCCGGGACACCGGCACGCGGCAAAGATCCGGCATCGGCCCCCGCGCCAGCCGCTCCAGCGGGAACGGCCCGAGATGCACGGGCCGGTTCCGGTCCGAAAACAGGCGCATGATGCGTCCTCCCCGCGGGCGAGCCTAGTGACACCGGCGGGCGGCGCAAGCACCACGGCGGGCGGCGCGCCGGTCCACGCCGCGGCGGGGCGTGACATGCCCCCGATCCCGCTCTAGCCTCCGCCCGACCGTTCCTGCCACGAGGCTCCCATGACCGACTACATCCCCGTCTCCGGCGCCGTCCTGCCGCGCTATGCCGGCGTGCCGACCTTCATGAGGCTGCCGCATGTGCCCGAGGGCGACCCGCGGCGGGCGGAGGTGGATATCGGCTTTCTCGGGATGCCGTGGGACGGGGCGACGTCGAACCGTCCGGGCGCGCGCCACGGGCCGCGGGCGCTCAGGGACTACTCGACCATGATCCGCGAGATGAACCGCGCCACCGGCCAGCAGCCTTTCCGCGCCGCGAACTGCGCCGACATGGGCGACGTGGCGATGAGCCCGGTGGACCAGGACGAGGCGCTCGCCGCCGCCGAGGCCGCCGTGACCGCGATGCTGGCCGACGGCATCCGGCCGTTCATGGCGGGCGGCGATCACCTCTGCACGCTGACCTGCCTGCGCGCGCTCCGGAAGCACCGGGGCGAGCCGTTCGGTCTGATCCTGCTCGACAGCCATACCGACCTCTACCCGCCCTATTTCGGCGGCAAGACCCTGACCCACGGCAACCCGTTCCGGCAGGCGATCGAGGAAGGCTGCATCGACCCCGCCCGGACCTTCATGGGCGGGATGCGGGGCACGTCCTACAACAACGAGGATTTCCAGTACGGGTGGGACAAGGGCGTGACGATCATGCCCATCGAGGAGTGCATGGCGCAGGGGTGGGACGCTGTGATGGCCCATGCCCGCGCGGTCGCCGGCGACGGGCCGACCTATGTCAGCTTCGACATAGACTTCATCGACCCCGCCTTCGCCCCCGGCACCGGCACGCCCGAGGTCGGCGGGCCGACGAGCTTCGAGGCGATCCGCTGCGTCCGCGCGCTCCACGGGCTCGACGTGATCGGCGCCGACCTCGTGGAGGTCTCGCCGCCGTTCGACCCGACCGGGTCCACCGCGTGGCTCGGCGTGTCCGTCATGTTCGAGCTGCTTTGCGTCATGACCGCAACGCAAGGGTCCTGACATTGCCGCGCCGCCCCGTTCTGCTAGACTCCGGCCCTGCATGGCGGTATCCGGCGAGCAGGTGGCCGTTAACGCTAACGTGAACGAATTCAACGTGTAGTAAGGCGTCGCGCAATGCAGCACCACCGCAAGAGCCAGGAGGGCGCAGCCATGGTGTCTCGGGTGATTCCGGTCGAACCGTTCGACCTCGTGATTTTCGGGGGGACCGGCGATCTCGCCCGGCGCAAGATCCTGCCGGGCCTGTTCCGCCGCTTCACCTCGGGGCAGATGCCCGAGGGTGCCCGGATCATCGGCGCGGCGCGGTCCGACCACGACGACGCGGAATACCGCGCCACGATCACCGAGGCGATCGAGGAATTCGTGCCGAAGGACCGCCGCGATCCGGCCGAGGTCGCCGCCTTCGTGGAACGGCTGAGCTACATCAAGGTCGACGCCACCGGCGAGGACGGGTGGAAGAAGCTCGCCAAGGCGATGCGCGACGACGCGGTGCAGGCGTTCTACTTCTCCGTCGGCCCCTCGCTCTTCGGCGCGCTGGCCGAACGGCTGCACCTGCACAAGGTCGCCCGCCCCGACGCCCGGATCGTGGTCGAGAAACCCTTCGGCCGCGACCTTGCCTCCGCGAAGGAGCTGAACGCGACGCTGGCGGCACATTTCGACGAACACCAGATCTACCGGATCGACCACTACCTCGGGAAGGAAACCGTCCAGAACCTGATGGCGGTCCGCTTCGGTAACGTCCTGTTCGAGCCGCTGTGGAACGCGCAGTACGTCGACCACGTCCAGATCACCGTGGCCGAGGAGGTCGGCGTCGGCGGGCGCGGCACCTACTACGACAAGTCCGGCGCCATGCGGGACATGGTGCAGAACCACCTCATGCAGCTTCTGTGCCTGACCGCGATGGAGCCGCCGACCCGGTTCGAACCCGACGCCGTGCGCGACGAGAAGCTGAAGGTGATCCGCGCGCTCGACCCGGTGCCGCGGTCGAACATCGTGCGCGGGCAGTACTCCTCCGCGCCGCGGATCAAGTCCTACGCCGACGACGTGGAAAACCCCGACAGTCGCACGGAAAGCTTCATCGCGATGCGGGTCGACATCTCCAACTGGCGCTGGAAGGGCACGCCGTTCTATCTCAGGACGGGCAAGCGGCTGAAGGCACGGATGTCGGAAATCGTCATTCATTTCAAGGAAGTGCCCTACTCAATCTTCGACGAGGATGCCGGCCGCCACGCCAACGTGCTGACCATCCGGCTCCAGCCCGACGAGGGCATGGACCTGCGCGTGACGATCAAGGAGCCGGGACCGGGGGGCATGCGCCTCGTCGACGTGCCGCTCGACATGACCTTCGCCGACGCGCTCGGCGAACAGGCGGCGGACGTGCCCGATGCCTACGAACGGCTCATCATGGACGTGATCCGGGGCAACCAGACGCTGTTCATGCGCGGCGACGAGGTCGAGGCCGCATGGGCCTGGACCGACCCGATCATCTCCGCCTGGACCGACCGCGGCGACCGGCCGCTCGCCTACGACGCGGGCAGTTCCGGCCCGGCCGACGCGCTCATGCTGCTGCACCGCGACGGGCGCCGCTGGCGGGAGCTGGCGACGTGAGGACCCTGCAGGAATACCCCGACCGCGAGATCATGATGCTGGACCTCGCCGACCGGCTCGCGTCCGAACTCGGCGACCACCTGCGCCGCCATGACGGGGCCAGCCTCTGCGTGCCCGGCGGCTCCACCCCCGGCCCCGCCTTCGACGTGCTGTCGGAGCAGAAGCTCGACTGGGACCGGGTCGCGGTGTTCCTGAACGACGAACGGTGGGTGGACGAGGACGACGAGCGGTCGAACACGCGGCTCCTGCGCGAAAGGCTTCTCGTTTCAAGGGCCTCCGCCGCGAAGCTGATCCCGCTGAAGGGACCGGGCCGCGCGCCGGAGGACGACGCCGCGGCGCTGGCCGAGGGGCTGAAGCCTCACCTGCCGATCTCGGTGCTCGTGCTTGGCATGGGCGGCGACATGCACACTGCGAGCCTCATCCCCGGCGCCGACACGCTGGACGCCGCGCTGAAACCGGACGCGCCGATCCTGCTGCCGGTGCGGGTCGACAGTTCGGCCGTGCCGCGGATCACGCTCAGCGCGCGGGTGCTGGACGAGGCGATGTCCAAGCACATCCTCATCACCGGCGACGAGAAGCGCGAGGCGCTGGACCGCGCCGCCCATCTCGACGCGAAGGACGCCCCGATCCGCGCCGTCTGGCGCGACGCCACCGTGCACTGGGCGCCCTGACGACGCCCGCGAACCGTCACGCGAACCGAACGGAGTATTCATGGACATCTGGCAGGATCTCGAAGCCCACCGGTCCGCCAAGGCCGGGCGGACCATCGCCCACCTGTTCGAGACCGACCCGGACCGCGCCGCCACCTTCTCGGCCCGCACCGACGGTCTCCTGTTCGACTATTCCAAGTGCGATCTCGACGCGGGCGCCCTGTCGCTCCTGTTCGAACTGGCCCGCGCGACGGGGGTGGAGGCCCGCCGCGACGCGATGTTCGCGGGCGAGAAGATCAACGAGACCGAGGGCCGGGCGGTCCTGCACACCGCGCTCCGCGCCGACACCGGGCCGATCCTCGTCGATGGCGAGGACGTGATGCCGGGCGTGCTGGACACCCGCGCGCGGATGGCCGCGTTCGCCCGCGGCGTCCGGTCCGGCGAGATCGCCGGGGCCGGCGGTTCGTACACCGATGTCGTGAACATCGGCATCGGCGGATCCGACCTCGGCCCCGCGATGGCCACCCTCGCGCTCGCGCCCTACCACGACGGGCCGCGCATCCACTACGTCTCCAACGTCGACGGCGCCCATATCCACGACACGCTGAAGGGGCTCGACCCGGCGCGGACCCTCGTGGTCGTGGCGTCGAAGACCTTCACCACGATCGAGACGATGACCAACGCCGAGACCGCGCGGGACTGGATGGCGCGGTCGGTCGACACGCCCGGCGACCAGTTCGCCGCCCTGTCGAGCGCGGTCGACAAGACCGCGGCCTTCGGCATCGACGCGAGCCGTGTGTTCGGGTTCGAGGACTGGGTCGGCGGGCGCTACTCGCTCTGGGGGCCGATCGGGCTCGGCGTGATGCTGGCCGTGGGGCCGGAGGATTTCGACGCCTTCCTCGCCGGCGGGCGGGCGATGGACACCCATTTCCGCGAGGCCGACCTGCCCGACAACCTGCCGGTCCTGCTGGCGCTCGTCGGGATCTGGCACAACCAGGTCTGCGGCCGCGCCACCCGCGCCGTGCTGCCCTACGACCAGCGGCTCCTTCGCCTGCCCGCCTATCTGCAGCAGCTCGAGATGGAATCGAACGGCAAGCGCGTGTCGATGGACGGCGCCGACCTGCAGCGGGACTCCGGCCCAGTGGTCTGGGGCGAGCCCGGCACCAACGGCCAGCACGCCTTCTACCAGCTGATCCACCAGGGCACCCGGATCGTGCCCTGCGAGTTCATGGTCGCCGCGAAGGGCCACGAACCCGACCTCGCCCATCACCACGCGCTTCTCGTCGCCAACTGCCTCGCCCAGGCCGAGGCGCTGATGCGCGGCCGCAGCCTGGAGGAAGCGCGCGCGCTGATGGCGCAGAAGGGGCTCGAGGGCGACGAGCTCGACCGCCAGGCCCGCCACCGCGTGTTCCCGGGCAACCGGCCATCGACGATGCTGGTCTACCCGATGCTGACGCCCTTCGTGCTCGGCCAGATCGTGGCGCTCTACGAGCACCGGGTCTTCGTCGAGGGCGCCATCCTCGGGATCAACTCCTTCGACCAGTGGGGCGTGGAGCTCGGCAAGGAACTGGCGCTGAAGCTCGCCCCGCTTCTCGACGGCGCCGATGCCTCGGGCAAGGACGGCTCGACGCGGATGCTGGTGGAGGCGGTGCGCGGAATGCGCTGACGCCGCGGTCGTGGCGGTTGGCCCGCAGGCGGGGGCCAGCCCCCGCACCCCCGAGGTATTTGGAAGGCAAAGAGGCCGAGTTAACGCTTTCTCAACCCTGTCCGGTCGAGATAAGACCGCGGTACAGGCGGAGGCGCCGATGACCGCAGGCGAAGACGCCCCCGCCGGTCCCGGCCGGTCGGGGGCGCATCGGCCATCCGCGCCGCCGGTGGACGCGTATCCTCCGGACCGGGACCGCTCTCAGACCAGGGTCACGCGCCTGGACCGGTCCACCGGGCTTCCGGTGATCCCCTCGGCGCGCATGGCGTCCATCAGACGGCCCGACATGAAGATGACCTTCTGCAGCCGGGCCTCCTTCCAGAGGTCCGGTCCCCCGAGAACGGCATCCGACCGGACGACGAGATCCGGGGTTCTACTCTGACCTGGTGTGTAGCGCTGCCTTCCATCCTTGGTCTTGCCGTGCGTCATCAGTCCTTTCGACTGCTCCGGGACCAGCCCGTCCTTGCGCGCGACCAGATGCAGCATCCCGCCTCGGTCCGGCAGCGGCTTGCTCAGGTCTCGAGACCGGAGGCATAGCGCAACTTGCCCTGGTAATACTGGTGGCGCCCCTCGTAGAAGGGCAGCTTCATGATCTCGCCTCGCCGAGGTCGAAATCCCGGAGCAGTTCGATCATCCTGCGCGAGACCTAGAGGCTTCCCCCGTGCATCCCGTCGAAATCGCGCCGGGGTTGCCTATGCTCGGGATGGATTTCCGGCAGGTAGAGGTATTCCGGCTTGAGATGATCCGGCATCCGGTGGGTCATGCTGCGCGATTCGGAGCGGACCCTGAGTTCGTCATCCGTCGACAGGTCCGCCCACTTGTCGGAATGCGCCACGGCCGGCACGGCCTGCCGCCCGCGTCCGTAGTACATGCTCTTCCAGGCCCAGACGTGCTGGATCTTCGCATTCATCGGGATTTCTCCGTCACCGCGACCGTATCAGGCGGGCGGTCTCCAGCTCGGGGAGCGCGAGGGATCGACCGTCGTCCGCCATCGGTCCGAGGGCGATGGACGATGCGCCTCGCTCCGCCACCTGCCAAGAGCACCCGCTCAGGCCTCCAGCTCGGCATCCCAGTAGAGGAAATCCAGCCAGGTCTCGTGCAGGTGGTTCGGCGGGAACTTGCGGCCCTGGTTCTTCAGCTCCTCCGCGCCCGGCTGGCGCGGCGGCTTGATCAGCGACATGCCGGACTGGCGCAGGCTCTTCGAGCCCTTCCTGAGGTTGCAGCGCGCGCAGGCCGCGACCACGTTTTCCCAGGACGTCACGCCGCCGCGCGCGCGCGGCACCACGTGGTCGAAGGTCAGGTCGCCCTTGGTCCCGCAATACTGGCAGGAGAACTCGTCGCGCAGGAACAGGTTGAACCGGGTGAAGGCCACGCGCTTCTGCGGCTTCACGTAATCCTTCAGTACCACGACCGAGGGGATGCGGATTTCCGTCGTCGGCGAGCGCACGACCTCGTCGTATTCCGCGACGATCTGCACCCGGTCGAGGAACGCGGCCTTCACCGCGTCCTGCCACGGCCAGAGCGACAGCGGGTAGTAGGACAGCGGGCGGTAATCGGCGTTCAGGACAAGGGCCGGATGGTGCCGGAGACTGCCCGGCTCGCGTACGAAACTCGTCCTGAAATCGCCGTCCATCGGTGGTGACTCCGCCCCTGCTCTGCCTGCCGTGGCCCCCGGCGCCAGAGCGGGAGCCCCGCTCCTGCCGTGATTTGACTATATCTAGGCTTTCCGCCCTGACAAGCCTCTCTGTCTTGTGCCTGTCGAGGTTCTGGATAGACCGCTTAGCTGACAGGAATGTGACGTTATCCACAAAGGTTGCCGCTTCTTCGGGCAGTCGGAAAAACAGCCGCCTGCGCGCCGGGCGGCGCGACTCGGGGCGGGCCGGATACACCGGATGTTAACCCTGCACGGCTAGATACTCCGCCCGATGCATCGAGGACGCCAAGGTCCCGGCTGAAGACAGCCCCCTCATCGGGCCAAGGACGGGACGCCAGAGACACGTCTGCCGGGGCCAGCCCCGGTCACGGCCGCCGGGCCCGACACGCCCGGAGCGAACGACGCTCCGCCCCTTACCGGCGGGGCCGCCACCCTGCCTGCGATACGGCCCACGGACAGACCGGGCATCCACCCGGACACTCCGACCCGGGCCGACCCCTTCCCTGAGAAACGTCCACGAAGCCGCAGGCGACTCGCCGGCAGCGCGCTTACTGTTGCGCTCTGTTGCGTTCCCGGGCGCGCGGACCCGCCGATCCGGTCGCCTCCTCCTTCGCCGGCCCCGCAGACCCTTCAGCGGTCCACGCCGGTCCTTCCCGGGGCCGCCCGGAACCCGGCAATCCGTCCCGCCGCCCCGGCGCGGAAAAGACTTCCGCCCGCAAGTCCGACGGCCTCGGCAGGCGACCGCCCGCCTCCCTCGGTCAGTCCTCCGGCTCCTCCAGCCCGAACACCTTCCGCAGGAAGCCGAGCGCGACGCCGAGCCCGTCCGGCGCGATCCCGTGGCCGGTGCCGCGCGAGACATGGGCGTAGACCTCGAACCCCGCGTCCTGCAGGCCCTGCGCGGCCTCGGGCAGGCTGTCGGGCGGCACGACCTCGTCCTGGTCGCCGTGGACCAACAGGACGGGCGGGCGCGAAACGACCTCGTCGGCCAGCCGCTCGGGCTCGATCAGCCGGCCCGAGAACCCGACCACGCCGGCGAAGGGATCCCTCCGGCGCGGGGCGACGTGCAGGCTCATCATCGTGCCCTGGCTGAAACCGATCAGCGCGGTCGCCTCGGGCCCCACGCCCTCCTCCGCCATGATCCGGTCGAGAAAGGCGTTCAGGTCGTCGACCGCCCGCCCCATGCCCTCCGCGGCCTGCTCCGGCGAGGATCCGTCGATCCACGGGATCGGGAACCACTGGAACCCCATCGGGTTCATCGCGGAGCGTTCCGGCGCATCGGGCGCGACGAAGGCGGTGCCGGGCAGGTGCGGCGCCAGCGGATCGGCCAGCCCGAGCAGGTCGGCCCCGTCCGCGCCGTAGCCGTGCAGGAAGATCACCAGCCGGTTCGGCAGGTCCGGCCCCTTGCGCTTGAAATTCAGTGTCCGGCTCATGTGACGCCCTCTCTGCCCGTGTCCCGGGCGTAGTAGGCCCAGAGCGCCCGCGCGGCAACCGCCCGCCACGGCGACCACGCCGCCGCCATCGCCCGCATCTCGCGCTCCGACGGCCGCGCGTCCAGCCCGAAGAGCCGCCGCGCCCCTTCCTGCAACGCGAGGTCGCCCGCGGCGAACACGTCGGCGTGCCCGAGCGCGAACTTGGCGTAGATCTCCGCCGTCCAGACCCCGATCCCGGGCAACTCCACCAGCCGCGCGACGACCGCCTCCGGCGCCATCCCGCGCAACCCCGCGTAGTCCACCCGCGCCGCCGCCAGCGCCCGCGCGTAGCGCTGCTTCGGCCGCGACAGCCCGGCCGCGCGCAGGTCGTCGTCGCTCGCCGCCGCCATCCCGTCCTCCGAGGTCAGGCCGAGCGTCTCCATCCGCGCCCAGATCGCAGCCGCCGACGCGACCGAGACCTGCTGGCTCACGATCGCCTGCAGAAGCGTCCCGAACCCGTCCGGACGCAGCCGCAACGGCAGCGGCTCCGCGCCGATCGCGACGGCAAAGCGCGGCTCCAGCGCCACCAGCGCCGCCGCCCCCTCCGCCAGGTCCTCCGCCGAGACGATGCGCACCGCCACCTCCGTCTTTGTCCCGGAAATATTCCTCGGGGGGAGACGATGCCGAAACGCATCGGCGTCGGGGGGCAGACAGCCCCCCATCCCCGGCGGGTCACCCTGTCACGGCGTCTGGACCCCGCACAACCATTGCACTACCCCTGCCGTCATGTCCGATACCGCAGCCCCGTCCCGCGCCCGCAGGAACGTCGCCGTCCTCGTCGCCGCGCAGGCGATCCTCGGCGCGCAGATGCCGATCCTGTTCGTCATCGGCGGGCTCGCGGGGCAGATGATCGCCCCCTCGCCGCTGCTCGCGACGATGGCGATCTCGCTGATCGTGTTCGGCTCCATGACGACCGCGCCGTGGCTCTCGGCGCTGATGCAGCGCCACGGCCGCCGCGCGGGCTTCGTGCTCGGCACCGCCGCCGGCGCGGCGGGTGCCGCGACGGCGGGCTACGGGCTCTGGATCGCGTCCTTCCCGCTGTTCCTCGTCGGGTCCTACCTGTCGGGCATCTACATGTCGGCGCAGGGCTTCTACCGCTTCGCCGCCGCGGACACCGCCACGGCGGAGTTCCGCGCCCGCGCGATCTCCTACGTGATGGCCGGCGGCCTGGTCTCGGCCCTGATCGGCCCGCAACTCGTCCGCGCGACGTCCGAGGCGATGGTCGTGCCCTTCGTCGGCTCCTACGTCGCGGCGGCTGCGCTGAACCTCGTCGGCGTGTTCCTGTTCGCCTTCCTCGACCTGCCGAAGCCGCGCGAACCGGCCGAGGGCGAGGCCCGGGGCCGGACCCGGCGCGAGCTGCTCCGCGACCCCAGGATCGCCGTCGCGATCATCTGCGCGGCGGTGTCCTACGCGCTGATGAACCTGATGATGACATCGACCCCGCTCGCCGTCGTCGGCTGCGGTTTCGGGGGCGAGCTTCTGCCGGACCGCGACCTGTCGGGGATGTCCCGCGACAGCCTGCGCGATCTCTTCGTCGGGCACTCGTCCAACGTCGTCTCGGCCCACGTCATCGCGATGTTCGCGCCCTCCTTCATCACCGGCACGCTCATCAACCGTTTCGGCGTGACGCGGATCATGGGTCTTGGCCTCGCGCTGCTCGCGCTCGCCGGGGTGGTGGCGCTGTCGGGGGTGGAGCTGACGCAGTTCTTCATCGCGCTGGTGTTCCTCGGCTTCGGCTGGAACTTCGGCTTCATCGGCGCGACGACGCTCCTGGCTTCCAGCCACGCGGATTCCGAGCGCGGCCGGGTGCAGGGCATGAACGACTTCATCGTGTTCGGCTGCGTGACCGTCGCCTCGCTGGCCTCGGGCGCGCTGATGAACTCGGGCGACAGCGTCGTGGCGGGCTGGCACGCGGTCAACCTCGCGATGATCCCGTTCCTGACGCTCGCGGGCGGCGCGCTGATCTGGCTGATGCTGAAGCCGGAGGCGGAACCGGACGTGACCGCCGACCGCCCCCCGCCCGCGTTCCGCGGGTAGGAGCCAGCGCTTCTCCTGCACGCGGAACCCCGAGCTCCGGGCCATGCATCGACGGGCCGCGGTGCGGCGATCCTCCGGTCAGGTTACAGGGGTTCATCCATCAGGGTCAGGAATGGCGGCGGGCAGATTCGGGGCGTCATCGCATCGCCGCGCCGGGAGGCGGCCCGTCAGGCTGAAAGCATGCCTCCGGCATGATGCGCGGCGGCCTGAGGGCCTTGTCCCGCGCGGGCGAGCAGCCGCGCCGTCCCGACCTTGTCCGGCAGAGACGTTCCAGGGACCACGCGTCCTCCACTCACCACCACCGCCCCGTCGCGAGCGACCGCAGCGTCAGCGCCCGCTCGTGCAGCGGGTTCAGCCACAACTCCCCGGCCTGCACCCGCCCCGGCTCCCGCGCCGCCAGGTCCAGGAGCGCCGTAGCCGTGACGCAGGGCCGCAGCGCCGGCCACGACGCCCGCGCGATCTCCCCCCGCCGCGCGCGCGCCGCCATGAGCCGCGTCAGTCCCTCACCGGCCAGCCTCGACACCGCGTCCGGCCGGCCGTCCACCAGCGGCACCCGGCCCGCCTGCTCCAGCGCCGGGATCGCCCGGAACCACGCCACGAGGCCCGCCGCCCACCCGGCGTCACGCGCCGCCGCTTCGCCCTCCGACCCTGCCCCGAGCGCGCGGGCCGAAACCCACATCAGCCCCCCCGCCGTCGCGTCGAGATAGGCGTCGAACGCCGCGCGGTCCTCGAACGGCTCGCGCCCGATATCCCACCGCCGCGCCGCGATCAGCGCGTCGAGCACGCGCGCGGCCTCCGGGTCGAGGAACCCGAGGTCCTCGGCAACTTCGTGCGCGCGCGGCGCCTGTCCCGCCGCGATCTCCTCCAGCACGTCGCGCCAGAACTGCAGGCGCATCTCGGCGATCATCGGCTCCGACGTGACCCAGGGCGCGCGCGCGACCTCCACGTTGAAGGCATAGAGCGGGAACAGGACGCGGCGTGCCTCGACCGGCGCGGCCATCGCGACGCGGAACCGGTCGGGATCGGCGCGGGCGACGAGGTCGGCGCAGGCCTGCAGGCTCATGCCGCCCGCACCACGGACAGGAGGTAGCCGAACGCGTCGCGGTGCGCGCGCCAGGTCGCGGCCTCGGTCTCCGCCGCGTCGAGAACCCGCGCGAGATCGGCATCCGCACCGGGCCGCAGCGCGGCGATCCGCGCGTCGAGCGGGGTGTAGTAGGACTCCCACGCCGCGTCGCCCAGGGCGCGGGTGGCCACGGTCTCGAACCCCGCCGCACGCACGCGGTCGTCGATGCCGGCGGGATCGGTCATCGCGGGATACTCCGCCCACATCGCGGCGGCGGCGGGGGACGGGTCGTCGGTGAACCAGGCGGGCTCGGTGAAGGCCACCGCGCCGCCCGGCGCCAGCGCCGGGGCCCAGGCGCGGAGGCACGCGGCGATGCCCTCGAAATACATCGCCCCCGCGCACCAGATCAGGTCGAACGGGCCGAGCGCGACCGGGTCCGGCAACCTGTCGCCGCCCCCCGCGATCAGCCGCCCGCGCAGCACGCGCGCGCCCGTCCCGCGCGCGGCCGCGGCGGCCACGAACCCTTCGTGCAGGTCGAAGGCGGTCAGCCGCGCGCCGGGCACCGCATCGGCCAGCGCCGCAAGGTCCGCCCCCGGCCCGCCGGCCGCGTCGCAGACCCGCGACCCCGGCGCGGTCCCCGCCTTCGCCACCGCCCAGGCCACGTCCGCGGCCTCCCCCGGTCCTTCGCGCGGCAGGTCGGAATGCAGCGTGAAGAACGCCTCGCGGCTCACGATGCCGGGGCCCCGTCGCGCGCGAGCTTCCAGGTGATGCCTTCGAGCAGCGCCTCGAAACTCGCGTCGATGATGTTCGGGCTGACGCCGACCGTGGCCCACCTGCGGCCCGCGTCGTCCTCGTAGTCGATGGTGACGCGGGTCATCGCCTCGGTCCCGCCCTCGGTGATCCGCACCTTGAAGTCCACAAGCCGGATGTCGTCGATGTATTTCTGGTACGGCCCCAGGTCCTTCGCCAGCGCCTTCGACAGCGCGTTGACGGGACCACGGTCGTTGCCGAACTCGTCGGTGTTCTCGGACACCGACAGCATCTTCTCGTCCCCGATCCGCACCACGACCACGGCCTCGGACAGGCTGACGACACGGTTCTCGGCGTTCTTCCGGCGCTCCACCGTCACGCGGTAGCGCTCCACCTCGAAGAAGGTCGGAAGCTGGCCGAGCGCGCGGCGGGCGAGCAGCTCGAAGCTCGCCTGCGCGGTGTCGTAGGAATAGCCCTCGGATTCCCGCGCCTTCACGTCGTCTAGGATGCCGGGCAGCGCCGGGTGGTCCCGCGGCACGTCGAGCCCCGCCTCCGCCAGCCGCCGGCGCAGGTTCGACTGCCCGGCCTGGTTCGACATCGGCACGATGCGCGCGTTGCCGACCAGCGCGGGGTCGACGTGCTCGTAGGTCGACGGGTCCTTCAGGATCGCGCTGGCGTGCAGCCCCGCCTTGTGCGCGAAGGCCGAGCCGCCGACATAGGGCGCCTGCCGGTGCGGCACGCGGTTCAGGATGTCGTCGAGCATCCGGCTGGTGCGGGTCAGGTGGGTCAGCGCGTCGGCGGTGATGCCGGTCTCGTAGGCGCTGGCCCAGGGTTCTTTCAGAAGAAGTGTCGGGATCAGACTGGTGAGGTTCGCGTTGCCGCAGCGCTCGCCGAGACCGTTAAGCGTGCCCTGGATCTGCCGCGCCCCGGCCTCGACCGCCGCAAGGCTGCCCGCGACCGCGGTCTCGGTGTCGTTATGGGTGTGGATGCCGAGTTTTTCGCCCGGAATTCCGGCGCTTATGACCTCACCCACGATCCGCCCGATCTCCTCCGGCAGGGTGCCGCCGTTGGTGTCGCAGAGCACGACCCAGGCCGCGCCGTTGTCGAGCGCGGCTTTCAGGCAGGACACGGCATAGTCGGGATCGGCCTTGTAGCCGTCGAAGAAATGCTCCGCGTCGAACAGCGCCTCGCGGCCTTCTGCTACAAGATGTTCGACGGACTTCGCGATGTTCTCCAGGTTCTCGGACAGCGTGATGCCGAGCGCGGTCTCCACGTGGAAGACGTGGGTCTTGCCGACGAGGCAGACGGCACTGGTCCCTGCGTTCAGCACGCCCGCCAGCACCTCGTCATTCGCCGCCGACCGCCCCGCCCGCTTGGTCATGCCGAAGGCCGCGAGCGTCGCGCGGGTCTTCGGCGCCTCGTCGAAGAAGGCGCTGTCGGTCGGGTTCGCGCCGGGCCAGCCGCCCTCGATATAGTCGATGCCGAGATCGTCGAGCGCCCGGGCGATGCGGATCTTCTCGGGCGTGGAGAACTGCACGCCCTGGGTCTGCTGCCCGTCGCGCAGGGTGGTGTCGTAGAGGATGAGGCGCGTTTTCGCGGTCATAAGGTGCCTCCGTTGGAATTAGAGCCACCGGATCGCTTGCGATCCGGTTTGCGCCCGACCCGCCCCCCCGGGGCGGGCGCAAGCGCCCCCCCCGCGGGCCGGGCGCAAACCTCTGTTCTTCGTGCTTCGGCTCTGAATAGGCTCATCACACCGCCTCCAACTTGTCCGGGTCGAACCCGGCGGCAGCCAAGAGCTCTACGCCAGTCTTCGACATCCGTACTTCAACCCCTGCCGCGGCCAGTGCCGTCTTGATCCTGTCGACCTCGGAGAAGTCTTTGGATGCCATCGCGTTCTCACGCGCTTCCGAAAGGAGCGCGGCGTAGCTCGACAGGTCGGGCCCGACTGCCCAACCCGGAACCCCATTCTCCATGAGCCCGAGCAATTTCAGGCTCGCCCGCAGGCTCGGAGAGTCGTCGGCCTGTGAGAGCTGGTGCATCTCCGCAACGGCTTGGGGCGTATTGAGATCGCCTGCGAGGGCCTTCACTACCCCTAGATATGGCTCGACGTTGTCCAGCGCCTCAGATGCTTGCCGATACCATTTCCGAAGCGTCGCCTCCGCTTCCTCCCGCTTCCGCTCGGTCCAATCCATCGGCTTGCCGTAATGCGTCCCGAGGAACACGAACCGGATCACCTCCCCCGGCACGCCCTGGTCGAGCAGGTCCCGCACCGTGAAGAAGTTGCCGAGCGACTTCGACATCTTCTTGCCCTCGACCTGCAGCATCTCGTTGTGGACCCACATCTTCGCGAAGCCGTGGCCCATGCAGCGGGACTGGGCGATCTCGTTCTCGTGGTGGGGGAATTGCAGGTCGATGCCGCCGCCGTGGATGTCGAATTCCGCGCCGAGCAGTTCGTCGGCCATGACCGAGCATTCGATGTGCCAGCCCGGCCGGCCCCGGCCCCAGGGGCTGTCCCACCCCGGCAGGTCGTCGTCCGAGGGCTTCCACAGCACAAAGTCCATCGGGTCTTCCTTGTAGGGCGCGACCTCGACCCGGGCGCCCGCGATCATGTCGTCGACCGTCCGGCCCGACAGCGCGCCGTACTCGGAGTAGGAGCCGACGCGGAACAGGACGTGGCCCTCGGCGGCGTAGGCATGGCCCTTCGCGACCAGGCCCTCGATCATCGCGATCATCTGGGCGATGTAGTCGGTCGCCCGCGGCTCGTGGTCCGGCGCCAGCGTACCGAGCGCGGCCATGTCCTCGTGGTACCAGCGGATCGTCTCGTCTGTGCGCGCGGCGATCAGCTCCTCCAGCGTGCCCTCGGCCCCCGCCGCCTTGCGCCGCTGCGCCTCCGCGTTGATCTTGTCGTCGACGTCGGTGATGTTGCGGACGTAGGTCACGTGGTCCGGCCCGTAGACGTGGCGGAGCAGCCGGTAGAGCACGTCGAAGACCACCGCCGCCCGGCCGTTGCCCATGTGGGCGCGGTCGTAGACCGTGGGACCGCAGACATACATGCGCACGTTTTCGGGGTCGAGCGGCACCAGCGGCTCGACCTTGCGGGTCATCGAATTCCTCAGCCGTATCTCGACCATGGCCCAGTTCCTTCGCGCAGGCGCAAGCGTGGCGGCGGGCCTATCAGCTTCGTTCTGTCATGGAAACAAGAGAAGACGGCCCGCCAAGTTGCTCAGCAGGTAATGCAGATCCGAATGATGATCGGCGTCGTCTTCATGGCCCCTTCCCTAGCCGCTTTCCACCGGCCGATCAATCACCTCCGTGCATGACCGACCATCAGGATCCGTCACTGGACGCAGGCCGGCACTCGTGGTTCTGTCCGCGCCATGATCGGATCGGAACGGATACGCGGCCTCAGGGGCAGCGGCGACGGGTGGTCGCTCTACCGGCGCGCGCGGGCGATGGCCGAGGCGGGCGAGGACGTGGCGGAACTGACCATCGGCGAGCACGACGTGCGCACCGACCCGGTCATTCTCGACGCGATGCACGACGCGGCGAAGGCGGGCGCGACGGGCTATGCCCCGGTGCCCGGCATGACGCCCCTGCGCGCGGCCATCGCGGAGCGGGTGGAGGCATCGACCGGCGTGGCGACGGCTCCCGACAACGTGCTGGTGACGCCGGGCGGCCAGGCCGGGCTCTTCACCGCGCACATGGCGCTGCTCGATCCCGGCGACGTGGCGCTGCACATCGATCCGTTCTACGCCACCTATCCCGGCACGATCCGCGCCGCGGGCGGGGTGCCGCGCGCCGTCGAGGCCCGCGCCGCCGACGGGTTCCAGCCGCGCGAGGACGACCTGCGCGCGGCGGCGGAGGGCGCGCGGAGCCTCTTGGTCAACTCGCCCAACAACCCAACCGGCGCGGTCTACACCCGCGAGACGCTGGAGGGCATCGTCCGCGTCTGCCGCGACACCGGGCTCAGCCTGATCTCGGACGAGGTCTACGACACCCAGGTCTGGCAGGGCACGCACCTGAGCCCGCGGGCGCTGCCGGGGATGCGCGACGCGGTGCTGGTGGTCGGGTCGCTGTCGAAGTCCCACGCGATGACCGGATCGCGGCTCGGGTGGGTGATCGGCCCGCCGGAGATCGTGGCGCGGATGATCGAGCTGGCCGAGGTCACCACCTTCGGCGTCCCGGGCTTCGTGCAGTCGGCGGGGCTGCATGCGCTCGGGCTCGGGCCGGAGTTCGAGGCGCGCATCGCGGCCCCGTTCCGCCGCCGCCGCGATCTCGTGATGACGATGCTCGACCGCCAGCAGGTGCTGACGGCGGTGCCCGCGGCGGGCGCGATGTACGTCATGCTGGACGTGTCGGGCACGGGCATGGACGGCGCCGGCTTCGCCGAGGCGCTGCTCGATGCCGAACGGATCGCGGTGATGCCGGGGGCGAGCTTCGGCGCCGCGGCGCGGAGCCATGTCCGGGTCGCGCTGAGCCTGCCCGACGACCGCTTCTCCGACGCGATCGGCCGGCTCGTCTCTTTCGCGGGCCGGCAGGCGAACGTCCGGGCGGCGGAATGAGGAACGGGGCGGAGGATGTCTCCCCCGCCCCGTCCGGTCCGTCCCGTGAGGTGGATCAGAACCGGTAGGACACGCGCGCGGTGACGGTGGTCACGTCCACGTCGACACCGGTCGCGTCGAAATCCTCGAACTCGTGGTAGGTGACGTCGCCGCCGACCACCCAGGAGTTGCCGAGGTCGTAGGCGAGGCCCGCACCGGCCAGCCAGCCGGTATCCTCGAGCTCGACGCCGCCGATATTGGCCGAGGCCTGCGCCCCGCCGACCGACAGGTAAGGCAGGAGACCGTTGCCGAGGTCATAGCCCGCGTTCAGGCGCAGGCTGGTGACGTCGTCGATCGAGCCGCCGCCGCCGAGTTCGATGTCGGTATCGTTGTAGGCGGCCTCGGCCCCCACGACGAAATTGCCGAAATCCCAGTTGTAGCCGGCGTGGACACCGCCGACGGGGCCATCGCCCTCGACCGCACCGGCCTCGGCGTCGCCGTAGCCGAGCTGGCCACCGACGTAGAAGCCGGTCCAGTCCGCGACGGGCGCGGCGGGTGCCGGGGTGTAGGCCACGGGGGCCTCGGTCTGCGGGGCCTCGTAGCCGCCTGCGACGGCGGCTCCCGCGGTCAGCGCCGCGATGGCCGCGGCGGGAATGACATATGCTCGCATGGAATATTCTCCGTTGGTCGTCGTCATGACGGCGCTTGACCTAGGAGCGGTGCGCATGGCCTTCCAGTGGCGGCCGCGCCTTCCGTCGCGTAGCCGGCCTATTCCCGCCGGATGGCGGGATAACGTCGGCGGAGTCTAGCTGAGGCGCGCGGCCTCACGCGCAAGTGACGAAACCTTTTTCCAGTCGCCCGCATCGACCGCCGCGGGCGGCGCGACCCAGGACCCGCCGGCGCAGACGACGTTGGGCAAGCTGAGGTAATCCATCGCGTTTTCCGGGCTGACGCCGCCGGTGGGGCAGAACCGCATCTGCGGCAGCGGCGCGCCGAGCGCCTTCAGAGCGGGCGCACCCCCGGAGGTTTCGGCGGGGAAGAACTTCGCCATCGTGAACCCCCGTTCCATCAGCGCCATGATCTCGGACGCGGTGGCGGCGCCGGGCAGGAGCGGCAGGTCGTTGGCGATGCAGGCGTCGATGATCCGGTCGGTGGCGCCGGGCGAGACCCCGAAGCGCGCCCCGGCGGCCTTCGCGGCCTCCACGTCCGCGGGCGTCAGGAGCGTGCCCGCGCCGGGGATGCCGCCCTCCACCCCCGCCATCTCGCGGATCACCTCGAGCGCCGCGGGCGTGCGCAGCGTGACCTCGAGCATCGGCAGCCCGCCCGAGACCAGCGCCTCGGCCAGCGGTTTCGCCCTGGCCGCGTCGTGGACGACGAGCACCGGCACGATCGGGGCGATGGAGCAGAAGCCGAACGCGGCCTCGGACATCTCGGTGGGGGTCATCTGGCGGCTCCGTTGCGGTTTCCTGGACGGGCGCCTGCGGCGCGCCCTGCCGGTTCCGCGCCTGCGGCGCGGGTGCCTTCGGCGTGGATATTTGAAGGACAAAGACGCATGGGTCTAGACCACGATCCCCGCGCCCTTCGTGGCCGGGCCCGCGGTCTGGCGGAACACCTCGAACAATTCGCGCCCGATGCCGTGGGAATTGGCCGAGAGGTCGGGGGCGGCGGGGTCGCGGTCGGCCACGCCCTCGGTCAGGACGTCGAGCCGGCCGTTAGCGGCGTCCACGCGCAGGATGTCGCCGTCCCTGAGCTTCGCGATCAGGCCGCCGTCCAGCGCCTCGGGCGCGACGTGGATCGCGGCGGGGACCTTGCCGGACGCGCCGGACATGCGGCCGTCGGTCACCAGCGCGACCTTGTGGCCCCTGCCCTGCACCACCGACAGGATCGGCGTCAGCGAGTGCAGTTCCGGCATCCCGTTGGCCTTCGGGCCTTGGAAGCGGACGACGACGATCACGTCGCGGTCGAGCTTGCCGTCGCGGAACGCCTGCTTCACCGCCTCCTGGTCGTGGAACACGGCGGCCGGGGCCTCGATCAGGTGGTATTCCGGAGCGACCGCCGAGACCTTCATGATGCCGAGGCCGAGATTGCCGGAAAGCTCCGCGAGCCCGCCGGTCTTCTGGAACGGGTCGGTGGCGGGGCGCAGGATCCGGTTGTTCTCGGACGCCTTCGGCCCGTCCTCCCAGGTCAGCGCGCCGTCCTTCAGCTTCGGTTCCTGCGCGTAGAGCGCGAGGCCGGTGCCGGCGACGGTTTCGGTATCGGGGTGCAGGAGGCCCGCGTCGAGCAGCTCTCCGATCATGTATTGCAGCCCGCCCGCGGCGTGGAAGTGGTTCACGTCCGCAAGGCCGTTGGGATAGACCCGCGCCATCAGCGGCGTGGCGGCGGAGATCTCGGCGAAATCGCTGCATTCGAGCGTAATCCCGGCCGCGCGGGCCATCGCGACGAGGTGGATCACGAGGTTGGTGGAGCCGCCCGTGGCCATCAGCCCGACGATCCCGTTCACGAAGGCGCGTTCGTCGAGGATGTTGCAGACCGGGCGGTAGTCGTTGCCGAGCATGGTGATGGCGGCGGCTCGTTCGGTCGCGGCGTCGGTGAGCGCGTCGCGGAGCGGTGTGCCGGGATTGACGAAGCTCGCGCCCGGCAGGTGCAGGCCCATGAACTCCATCAGCATCTGGTTGGTGTTGGCGGTGCCGTAGAAGGTACAGGTGCCGGGGCCGTGGTAGGAGGCCATCTCGGCCTCCATCAGCTTGTCCCGTCCCACCTCGCCGGCGGCGAATTGCTGGCGGACCTTCGACTTCTCGTCGTTCGGCAACCCGCTCGGCATCGGGCCCGCGGGGATGAACACGCCCGGCAGGTAGCCGAAGGTGGCGGCCGCGATGACGAGGCCCGGCACGATCTTGTCGCAGATGCCGAGGTAGACGGCGGCGTCGAAGGTGTTGTGGCTGAGCGCCACGCCGGTCGCGAGCGCGATCACGTCGCGGGAGAAGAGCGACAGCTCCATCCCGACCTGGCCCTGCGTGACCCCGTCGCACATCGCCGGAACGCCGCCCGCGACCTGCGCCGTGGCGCCGGTCCTGCGCGCGGCGGCCTTGATGCGCGCGGGGTAGGTTTCATAGGGTTGATGCGCGGACAGCATGTCGTTGTAGGCGGTGACGATGCCGAGGTTCGGCTGGCGCGTGCCCACGAGCGCGTCCTTGTCCCCGCCCATCGCGGCATAGGCATGGGCCTGGTTGCCGCAGCTCAGGTGCGCGCGGCGCGGGCCGTCCTCGGCGGCCCGGCGCATGCGGTCGAGATAGGCGGCGCGGGCGTCCTTCGACCGCTCGGTGATCCGCGCGGTGACATCGGCGATCCTGGCGTCCAGGGGCATGGCTGCATCTCCCTCGCTTGGCTGCCCCGGATATAGACTGTTAGCGATAACAGCGCCAGTGACAGCGTGATGACGGGTGTCGCCGGGCCGGTCCGGGGGCGCGCCTGCCGCGCGGCGGTCGGGGTGCGCCGCTAGTGCGGCTGCACGCCGGGCAGGAACACCTTTTCGTGCCGGTACCTGAGCGAGATGCCATCGTGGAACAGGTGGACCTTCGCGGGGTCCGCGGTCAGCCGCACGTCGCGGCCGCGGAGTTCGCGGTGGATGCCCGAGAGCTTCGCGATGATCGTGTCGGTGTCGTCCCCGGCGCCGGGGCGGGTGAAGTAGAGCTGCGTCACCTCGCCGAGCGCCTCGGTGATGTCGACCCTGCCGTTGAAGGCGTAGTCCTCGCCCTCGGTCGAGACCATGTCCTCGGGCCGGATGCCGACCTGCACCTTCATGCCCTCGTCGCCGGCCTGGGTCGGGTAGTCGGACAGGATCGTGCCGCCGCCGTCGTCCAGCTTCACGCGGGTCTGCTCGCCGGTGGCGACGACCTCGCCCGGCAAGAGGTTCATCGCGGGCGAGCCGATGAAGCGGGCGACGAAGGTGGAATTCGGCGTCTCGTACAATTCCAGCGGCGCGCCGACCTGGGCGATGCCGCCGCCGGCCAGCACCACGATGCGGGTCGCGAGCGTCATCGCCTCGACCTGGTCGTGGGTGACGTAGATCATCGTCGATTCCGGCATCTGCTCCTTCAGCTGCGCAATCTCGATCCGGGTGGCGACGCGGAGGGCGGCGTCGAGGTTCGAAAGCGGCTCGTCGAACAGGTAGACCTTGGGGTCGCGGACGATGGCGCGGCCGATGGCGACCCGCTGGCGCTGGCCGCCGGACAGGGCCTTGGGCAGCCGGTCGAGGAAGTTCGTCAGCTGGAGCTTGGCCGCCGCGGCCTCCACCGCCTCGGCGATCTCGGCCTTGGACTTGCCGGCGATCTTCAGCGCGAAGCTCATGTTGTCGCGCACGGTCATGTGCGGGTAGAGCGCGTAGCTCTGGAACACCATCGCGATGCCCCGGCGCGAGGGCGGCACGTCGTTGACCACCCGGCCGTCGATTTCCAGCGTCCCGGCGGTGATCTTCTCCAGCCCCGCGATCATCCGCAGGAGCGTGGACTTGCCGCAGCCCGAGGGCCCGACGAAGACGATCAGCTCGCCCTCCTCGATGTCGAGGTCGATGTCCGACAGCACCTTGACGGTGCCGCCGTAGACCTTTTCGACATCGGTCAGTTTCAGATTGGCCATCGGGCTCTCCCTCCCCCTCGGTCCGTCAGGTTTCCGCTGCCGTCTCCACCCCGAAATAGGCCTGCATCGGCGGCAGGGTCACGTACTTGTCCGTCACCACCGTGTAGAACGGCGCGCCCCGGTCCTGCCGCCAGTCGCCTTCCGGCAGGGTCAGCGGTAGCGAGGCATTGGTCATGTTGAAGGCGCAGAACACGCGCGTGCCCTCGTGCGCGCGGATGAAGGCGAGCACGCCGTCGCCGGCATGGACGATTTCCAGCGTGCCCTTGACCAGCGCCGGGTAGGATTTCCGGAACTTTATCATCTGGGTGTAGAAGCGCAGCGTGGTGTCGTCGCCGGACTGCTGGTTCGCGGCCGACCGCGTCAGGTGCTCCACCGCCATCGGAAGCCAGGGCTTGGCGTCGGAAAACCCGCCGTTCTGGTTGTCGGAGATCCAGGGCATCGGCGTGCGACATCCGTCGCGGCCGCGGAACTTGGGCCAGAACCGCATCCCGTAGGGATCCTGCAGGTCCTCGTAGGCGACGTAGGCCTCGGTCAGGCCCAGTTCCTCGCCCTGGTAGAGACAGGCCGACCCGCGCAGGGTCAGCAGGACCGCGGCATAGAGCCTCCGCGCCTCCTCGCCCAGGTTCCAGCGGCTGGCATGGCGGACGACATCGTGGTTGGAGAACGCCCAGCAGGCCCAGCTGTCCGGGGCCTCGCGGTCGAACTGCTGCATCACGCCCGCGATCCGCTCCGGCGTGGGATAGGTGCCGGACAGGAAGTCGAAGCCGTAGCACATGTGCAGAAGCTCGTCGCCCTGGGTGTATTCCGCCTGCACCGCCATGCCGCGCTGCGCCTCGCCGACCTCGCCGACGGAGGTGATGTCGGGAAACTCGTCCATCACCGCGCGCAGGCGGCGCAGGAAGTCGAGGTTCTCGGGCTGCGTCTTGGAATAGAGGTGGTTCTGGAAGTTGTAGGGGTTCACCCGCGGCGCGATGGAATCGTTGATCTCGTCGGGGCTGAGCGCGGGGTTGTCGCGCAGGTCCTTGTCGTGGACGTAGAAGTTGACGGTATCGAGCCGGAACCCGTCGACCCCGCGTTCGAGCCAGTAGCGCGCCACGTCGAGCAGGCGTTCCTGCACCTCCTCGTTGTGGAAGTTCAGGTCGGGCTGCTCCACCAGGAAGTTGTGCAGGTAGTACTGCATCCGCTCGGCTTCCCATTCCCAGGCGGAGCCGCCGAAGATCGACAGCCAGTTGTTGGGCGGGGTGCCGTCGGGCTTGGGGTCGGACCAGACGTACCAGTCCGCCTTGGGGTTGTCGCGGCTGGCGCGGCTTTCCTTGAACCACGGGTGTTCGTCCGAGGTGTGGGACAGCACGAGGTCGATCAGCACCCTGAGGCCGAGTTCGTGGGCCCGGTGGATCAGCGCGTCGAAGTCGCCGAGCGAGCCGAACATCGGGTCGACGTCGCGGTAATCCGACACGTCGTAGCCGAAATCCTTCATCGGCGAGCGGAAGAAGGGCGAGATCCAGATCGCGTCGACGCCGAGATCGGCGACGTAGGGCAGACGGTGGATGATGCCGGCGAGGTCGCCAATGCCGTCGTGGTTCGAGTCCTGGAAGCTGCGCGGGTAGATCTGGTAGATCACCGCGCCGCGCCACCAGTCCTTGTCCGGTGCGACGAGCGATTGCGACGTCATATCCTGCATCAGATTCATGAAAAAATCCCGTTACTTGACAGACCCGGCCAAGAGGCCGCGGACGAGGTAGCGTTGCATCGTGAAGAACACGATAAGCGGCAGAGCGATCATCACGAAAGCCGCCGCGGCCAGGATATGCCACTCGCCCCCCCGCGATCCGAGCAGATTGGTCACGACGAAGCGCGTCATGACCGTGCTTTCAGCATCCGACGGAAGGAACACGCTGGCCACGAGCAGGTCGTTCCACGTCCAGAGGAACTGGAAGATCGCGAAGCTGGCGAGCGCGGGAAAGCTCAGCGGCAGCACGATGCGCACGAAGATCTCGAAATCCGTCGCGCCGTCGACCTTCGCGTTCTCGATGATGTCGCGCGGCAGGCCGACCATGTAGTTGCGCAGGAGGTAGATCGCGAGCGGCAGGCCGAACCCGGTATGCGCGAGCCAGATGCCGAGGAAGCTTTTCCCGATGCCGATCCATGAATGGATGATCGTCAGCGGCACGAAGGCCAGTTGCAGCGGCACGACGAGCAGGCCGACGACGATCGCGATCAGGAGCCCGCGGCCCGGGAATTCCATCCACGCGAGCGCGTAGGCAGCGAAGGCGGCGATCACGATCGGGATGATCGTGGCCGGGATCGACACCGTCAGGGTGTTCACGAAGGGGCCGAACAGCGCCTCGTCCGAGAACAGCATGGAATCGAGGCTTTGCCCCCTTTCCAGCGCCGCCGCCCGTTCCTCCGCGTTCCGGTCGGTCAGGACCTCGGCGTAGTTTTCCAGCGTCAGCTGCGGCGGCGCCATCAGTTCCACCGGCAGCGACAGGGGGCCGTCGAAGGGCTCGGGCGAGACAGCCGTCACCTCGCCGTCGCGGGTGATGGTGATGAGCGTGCCGTCGCGGGTCTCGGCGGTTTCGCCGGGGTCGGTGTCGGCCCCGCGCAGGCGCGACGTGCCGAAGGCCGCGACGCGCCCGGCCTCCACCACGCTGGCGGGGACCGAGGCGATGGCGTCGGTCTCGAACAGGTTGACCGCCAGGCGGTATTCGCCCGCGGCCTCCTCCGCGCCGTCGGTCGGGATCGACAGGATGAAGGGCTGCGGCGCGCCCTGCAGCGCCCGCCACCACCCCGATTGCGAGATCGCGTCCTGGTCGCGGAACGAGGTCACGAGAAGCCCGACCGTGGGCACGATCCAGAGGATGACGAGCAACAGGACGGCGAGATGCGTGACGATCCCGAGCCCCGATTTCTGTCCGGCGATGTTGTCCATGTCCCCGTCCCCCTCGGTCAGCGAAGCTCGGCCCGGGCCTGCCGGATGTTCCAGATCATCACCGGCAGCACGAGCACCATGATGACCACGGAGATCGCGGTGGCGAAGCCGTAGTTGCCGCTGTCGAAATACTGCATCATCTGCGTCGGCAGGATCTCGAGGTTCCGGTACTGGTTCCCCATCGCCGCGACGATGTCGTAGACCTTGAGCACGAGGATCGTGATCGTGGTCCAGACCACGAGGATCGTCGGCATGATCTGCGGCACCTTGATCTTGAAGAATATCTGGAACGGGTTGGCGCCGTCGACGATGGCGGCCTCCACCGTCTCGTCCGGAACGCCGCGCAGGGCCGCCGACAGGATCACCATCGCGAACCCGGTCTGAATCCAGATCAGGACGACCATGAGAAGAAAGCTGTCGACGATCTGCCCGTCGATCAGCGTGACGCCCGATTCCGCGCCGAACAGGCCCCGGATCGCGTTCACGACGCCGACGTTCATGTTCGGGTCGTAGACGAACCGCCAGATCAGCGAGGCACCGACGAAGCTGATCGCCATCGGCATGAAGATCAGCGACTTGGCGATGTTGCCCCAGGACAGCCGGTCGGTGAGCTGCGCCGCCAGGAGGCCGAAGAAGGTCGAGGCGGCTGGCACCACCAGCACCCAGAGAAGGTTGTTCAGAAGCGCGGTGCGGAACGTGCCGTTCTGGAAGATCGCGGCGTAGTTCGCGAACACCCCGTTCCGCGCCGCGATGCCCGAGGTGAAGGACAGCCAGGCGGAATAGAACACCGGCACCACGAGGTAGAGCCCGAGCGCGAGGATCGCGGGGGCGAGGAACAGCCAGGGCCGCACCGCGTCGGCGCGCCGGATGTTCTTGCCGATGTCGTCGCCCGAGGCCGGGAACAGCACCCGGTCGAGCAGCAGGTTGGACAGCCAGAAGTAGGCGAACATGCCGCCGACGCCGACGATGATCGTGACGATACCGGTGATGACGACGGACATGCGTAATCTCCCCTCCCACGCACCGGCCCGCGCCGGCCGCTCTGTGTCCCGGTGGCGCGGCGCCGGTCGGTCCCGGCGCCGCGCCCGTTCATGGGTTTTGGGCCGCCGCGATCAGCGGATCGCGTCCCACGCGCTCTGGATGTTCTGGGCCTCGGCCTCGGCATCCCCGGTGCGCATGTACTCGACCATCCCGGTCCAGAACGCGCCCGCGCCGATCTCAGCCGGCATCAGGTCCGACGCGTCGAAGCGGAACGAGGTCGCGTTCAGGAGGATGTCGCCCATCCCGCGCAGGGTGTCGTCGGCATAGAGGTCGCTGTTGACGCCGTTGTAGGGCGTCAGGAAGCCCGACTGCGCCATCCACAGCTCGTGGCTGATCGGCGTCTGCAAGAACGAGATCAGCGCCCGCGCGGCGTCGCTGTCCTCGGTGATCGACCACGCCGTGCCGGCGCCGAGAACCGGGTTGCCCAAGTCCTGCTCGGCGAAGGACGGGAAGTAGAAGAAGTCGAACTCCGCGCCCTCGGGGAAGAAGGTCGGGATGAACGAGGCCTGGTGGTGCATCAGGCAGCCCGGCGGGATCGTGAAGAGACCGTCGGGGCTGTCGCGGAAGTCGCTCGCCACCACCTCGGCCGGGGTCATCCCGGTATAGTCCTCGTTGCGGGCGAACGACCCGAAGGTCTCGATCGCGCCGACAATCGCCGCATCGGTGAAGGGCAGTTCGTTCGACACCCAGGCGTCGTAGGTTTCCAGCGGCTGCGTGCGCAGCATGATGTCCTCGACCCAGTCGGTCGCGGGCCAGCCGGTCGCGTCGCCCGACCCGATGCCGATGCACCAGGGCGTGAAGCCGTCGGCCACCGCCTGGTCGCTCAGCGCGATCAGGTCTTCCATCGTCTCGGGGATCTCGTAGCCGAGTTCCTCGAAGATCGGCGGCGAGTACCAGACCAGCGATTTCACGTCGACCTTGTAAAAAAAGCCGTTCAGCGCCGGGCCGCCGGCCTGGCTGTTCTCGGAGGTCGCGAGATCGACCCAGGACTGGCCCGCGGCGTAGTTCTCGACCACCCAGCTGGCCACGTCGTCGCCGAGCGGGGCGATGTTGCCCGCGGCGGCGAGGTCGGCCATCAGGCCCGGCTGCGGGATCACCGCGATGTTCGGCAGGCCGCCGGTCTGGGCGGCGCGGCGCAGTTCGCTTTCGAAGCTGTCGGAGCCGGAATATTCCACCGTCGCGCCGGTCGCTTCCTCGAAATAGGCCAGCACGCTGACCACGAGATCGCGGTCGTCGCCGATCCACGGGCCCGAGACGGTGACGGTCTGGCCGCTCAGGTCATGCGCGCCGGCGAAGTCCTCGTAGCTCTGCCAGTTGAAGTCCCCCTCGCCGACGGGGAAAATCAATTGCTGGGCGTTCACCGCGCCCGCGGACAGCGCGATCACGGCTGCCGAAGTCGTCAGGATCGTTCTCATTGGGTCCTCCCGTTTTCTTTGCCCCATTAACGAGCGCAATTGCCTCCACGCGCAAGGGGCGATGCGGTTCCCAAAGCGCTTTGAGTGACGAAAACCTGCGTCACCGGACGGGTGGAGTCAATCGGGGACCGTGGAAATATCGCCCTGTAACCCACTTTGCAGTCGCAGAAATTCTAGCTGCGGCGCGGCTTTGACAGGGGCCGCGGCCCGTGCCTAGGCTTGGCCAGCTGAATCGAAGCGCTTTGAAGGCGCCGGGGACATGAACCTCAAGGAACTCGCCGCCTCCCTGAAGCTGTCGCAGACCACCGTGAGCCGCGCGCTCAACGGCTATCCGGAGGTGCGCGAGGAAACCCGCCGCCGGGTGCTGGCGGCGGCCAAGGCGGCGAACTACCAGCCGAATTCCCGCGCCCGCAGGCTCGCCACCGGCCGCGCGATGGCGGTCGGCCACGTCGTCACGCTGTCGGACCAGGGGCAGATGATAAACCCGGTCTTTTCCGACTTCATGGCCGGCGCGGGCGAGGTCTATGCCCGCGAGGGCTACGACCTCGTGCTGTCCATCGTCCCGGCGGGCGAGGAGGAACGCGCCTACCGGCAGCTGGCCTCCAACGGGTCGGTCGACGGGGTGATGGTGCAGTCGCCGCGCCCGGACGACCCGCGCATCGCGCTGTTGCAGGAAATCGGGATGCCCTTCGTCGTCCACGGCCGCACCACGGCGCGGGACAGCCATTCCTGGCTCGACATCGCGAACACCACCGCCTTCCGCCGCGCCACCGACCTGCTTCTGGACCTCGGCCACCGGCGCATTGCGCTCCTGAACGGGGAGGAGAAGCTCGATTTCGCCCGCCGCCGCCGCAACGGCTACGTCGCGGCGCTGGAGGCGCGCGGGATCGCCCCCGACCCAGCGCTGATCGCGGGCGCCGAGATGACCGAGGCCTACGGCTATGCCCGCGCCCGCGCGCTGCTGGACGGGCGGTCGCCGCCCACGGCCTTCCTCGCCTCCTCCGTCCTCGTCGCCTTCGGGGTCGGGCGGGCGGTCGGCGAACGCGGGCTCGCGCTCGGCCGCGAGGTCTCGCTCGTGACCCATGACGACGTGCTGTCCTACCTGTCGAACGACCGCGACGGCCCGCACTTCACCGCCACCCGCAGCCCGATCCGCGCCGCCGGCGCCCGTTGCGCCGAGATGCTGATCGGGCTCATATGCAATCCCGGGACCGGGCCCGTGCAGGAACTCTGGCCCGTGGACCTGACCGTGGGACGCACCACCGGCCCCTGCCCCGATACATGAAGGACGCATGACATGAACCTGACCCGAAACGATTTTCCTGACGGGTTCCAGTTCGGCGTCGCGACATCGGCCTACCAGATCGAGGGCCGCGACTTCGGCGGCTGCGGCCCCTGCCACTGGGACAGCTTCGCCGCCACCCCCGGCAACGTCGTCCGCGCCGAGGACGGCGCGGTGGCCTGCGACCACTACCACCGGCTCGACGAGGATCTCGACCTGGTCGCCAGGCTCGGCGCCGATGTCTACCGGTTCTCGACCTCCTGGGCGCGGGTGATCCCGGAGGGGCGCGGCGCGCCGAACCCCGAGGGGCTCGATTTCTACGACCGGCTCGTCGACGGCCTGCTGGCGCGCGGTATCAAGCCCGCCGCCACGCTCTACCACTGGGAACTGCCGCAGCCGCTGGCCGATCTCGGCGGCTGGCGGAACCGCGACATCGGCGACTGGTTCGCCGATTTCACCGAGACCGTGATGGCGCGGATCGGCGACAGGGTCTGGTCCGCCGCGCCGATCAACGAGCCCTGGTGCGTCGGCTGGCTCAGCCATTTCGACGGCCACCACGCCCCGGGCCTCCGCGACATCCGCGCCACCGCCCGGGCGATGCACCATATCCTGCTGGCGCACGGGCGTTCGATCGAGGTCATGCGCGGGCTCGGCATGGGCAACCTCGGCGCGGTCTGCAACTTCGAATGGGCCGAGCCCGCCGACGACAGCGCGGACAGCGCCGCGGCGGCGGAGACCTACGACGCGATCTACAACCGCTTCTTCCTCGGCGGGCTGTTCCGGGGCGAATACCCCGCCCCCGTGCTGGCCGGGCTGGAGCCGCACCTGCCCGAGGGCTGGCAGGACGATTTCGCCACCATCGGCGCGCCGCTCGACTGGCTCGGGCTGAACTTCTACACCCGCAAGCTGATCACCAAGGGCGACGGCCCCTGGCCGCACTACGCCGAGGTCGAGGGCCCGCTGCCGAAGACCCAGATGGGGTGGGAGATCGAGCCCGCCGCCCTGACCCGGTTCCTGATCCGCGCCGCGCGGGACTACACCGGCGACCTGCCGCTCTACGTCACCGAGAACGGCATGGCGAGCGCGAACCCCTTCGACGACCCCGACCGCATCGGCTACCTGTCCGACCACCTCGAAGCCGTCCGCGCCGCCATCGCCGAGGGCGCGCCGGTCGCGGGCTATTACGTCTGGTCGCTGATGGACAACTACGAATGGTCGCTCGGCTACGAGAAGCGGTTCGGCCTCGTCCACGTCGATTTCGAGACGCTGGCGCGGACGCCGAAAGCGTCCTATCACGCGCTGGCATCCTGGTGGCGAACGGAGGACTAGGCCCATGCCCGAACGCTCGCTCGTCGCGGATATCGGCGGCACCAACACGCGGGTCGCGCTGGCCGAGGGGCCGGCGGTGGACGCGGGCTCCGTCCGCCGGTTCGCCAATGCCGAGCATTCCGGCATCGCGGAGGTCCTGCGCCGCTACCTCGACGAGACCGGCACCGACCGCGACCGCATCACCGGGGTCTGCGTCGCCGCCGCCGGGCCGGTGCGGGACGGCGTGGCGCAGCTGACGAACCTCGACTGGACCATCGACCGCGACACGCTCCGGACCGTCCTGACCGCCGAGCGCGTGGCGGTGCTGAACGACCTGCAGGCGCAGGGACACGCCATCGGCCACATCGCCCCCGGCAACCTGATCGAGGTGCTGCCGCAGCCCGACGCCAGCCGCCATGCCGCGAAACTCGTGGTCGGCGTCGGCACCGGGTTCAACGCGGCACCGGTCTACGACACCGCCGCCGGCCGCTTCGTGCCGCCGTCCGAATGCGGGCACATCACCCTGCCCGACACAGGCGGCGCACGCGCGGCGAAGATCGCCGAGGCGCTGCGCCGCGACCATAGCCTCGCCTCGGTCGAGGAGGCGCTTTCGGGGCGCGGCATCGGCAACGTCCACCGCGCGCTGCACGGCGAGGAGGCCAAGGCGGCCGAGATCCTCGGCGCGCTGGAGGCCGGCGACGACAAGGCCGCCGAGACCGTGCGCGCCGTCGTCCGCCTGCTCGGGGCCGTGATCGGGGATCTCGCGCTGATCCACCTGCCCTTCGGCGGCATCTACCTGGTCGGCGGCGTGACCCGGAACCTCGCGCCCTGGCTCGATGCCTTCGGCTTCGCCGGGCAGATGCGGGCGAAGGGCCGGTTCGGCCCGTTCATGGAGCAGTTCGGCGTGTCCGTGGTGACCGACGACTACGCCGCGCTGACCGGCTGCGCCTCGCACCTCGCGCACCAGCTTTAGCGCGGGGTTCGGGGTTCTGCGATTTCTGGAACCGGGTTAGCGGGCGGGCGGTCGTCTCACCGCCACCTGGCAGAGCCGCTTTGCCCCTAGGCCGAACGACATCACCGCTCCGCACCGCCGCGGAATCAAGGCCGAAGGCCGCCGCGCATCGCCGGGCCGCCCCCCGGCACGGCGATTTGGTGACGCCTGGACCCAGCTCGCCGCTACTCCCGACCTTGATGGATAAAACGCAGTAGCCGCACGGTCAGTTCGCCGCGCCGCGGTCCGCCGATGCGCGGCTTTGCACCCGGTCAGACGGGCGAGAACCCGATCTCGATAGTCAACCGCGTTGGCCAAGCGGCGTCAGATGCCGCTTTCCTTCACCGCCTCCATCGCGACGTGGGTCGAGGAATGGGCGACGTGCGGCAGGGCCGAGATCACCTCGCCGAGCACGCGGCGGTATTCCGCGATATCCGCCGTCCGCACCTTCAGCAGGTAGTCGAACGCGCCCGCGATCATGTGGCACTGTTCCACCTCCGGCACTTTCAGGACGGCCGCGTTGAAGGCCCTCAGCGCGGCCTCCCGCGTGTCCGACAGCCGCACCTCGACGAAGGCGACGTGGTCCTGCCCCAGCTTGACGGGATCGAGCACCGCGCGGTAGCCGCGGATGTAGCCCGCGGCCTCCAGCCGCTTCAGCCGCACCTGCGCCGGGCTCTTCGACAGGCCGACCCTGCGGGCCAGTTCCGTGACGGGCATCCGCCCGTCGAACGCCAGCGCGGCCAGGATTCGCCGGTCGAACGTATCGAGTTCCGCGGTCTCGCCCATGATCCGGCCTTTCGATTGCACTCAACTCGGGACAATCGCCTGTCAACGCCACGAGTCAAGGAAACCTTCCCGCGGGTCCGTTGCTAAACTCCTCCAACCGCACCCTCCAGGGGACATCGCCACGTGACCGACCACCCGATCCGCGCCGCCATCGCCGAGCTTCACGTCCTGCCGGAGGAGGAAGCGCTCGACCGGCTCCTGTCCCGCGCCGCGCCCGACGACGGCCTGCGCGCCCGCGCCGTCCGAAAGGGCGCCGACCTCGTCAGCGCCATGCGGTCGGAGCCGCATCCGGGGCTGATGGAAGTGTTCCTCGCGGAATACGGGCTGTCGACGCGGGAAGGCATCGCGCTCATGTGCCTCGCCGAGGCGCTGCTCAGGGTGCCGGATGCCGACACGATGGACGCGCTGATCGAGGACAAGATCGCGCCGTCGGAATGGGGCGCGCACCTCGGCCATTCGTCCTCGGTGCTGGTCAATGCCTCGACCTGGGCGCTGATGCTGACGGGCCGCGTGCTGCAGGACGGCGAGGGCATGGCGAGCGTCCTGCGCGGCGCGCTGCGGCGCGTGGGCGAGCCGGTGATCCGCGCCGCCGTCGCCCGCGCCATGCGCGAGATGGGCAGCCAGTTCGTCCTGGGCGAAACCATCGCGGCCGCCACCGCGCGCGCCGCGAGGATGGAGGCGAAGGGCTATACCTATTCCTACGACATGCTCGGCGAGGCCGCGCTGACCCAGGCCGACGCCGACGACTTCCTCGACGCCTACCGCGGTGCCATCGCCGCGCTCGCGCCCCGCGCGACCTCGACCGACATCCGCGCCAATCCCGGCATCTCGATCAAGCTGTCGGCCCTGCACTCGCGCTACGAGGAATTGCAGCGCCACCGCGCGGACGAACTGATCGCCCGCACCCGCGATCTCGCCCGCGCCGCGCGGGCCGCGAACATGGGGCTCAACATCGACGCGGAGGAGGCCGAGCGGCTGGACCTGTCGCTCGACGTGATCGAGGCGGTGCTGGCCGACCCCGACCTTGCCGGCTGGGACGGGTTCGGCGTCGTGGTGCAGGCCTATTCCAAGCGCGCGCCGGCGGTCATCGACTGGCTCGCCGACCTCGCCCGCCGCCACGACCGCAAGCTGATGGTGCGGCTGGTGAAGGGCGCCTACTGGGACCGCGAGATCAAGCGCGCGCAGGTCGAGGGGCTGGCCGGTTTCCCGGTCTACACCCGAAAGGCCGCAACCGATGCCGCCTACCTGTGCTGCGCGCGGCTCCTGTTCGGGCACGGCGACCGGCTCTACCCGCAATTCGCCACCCACAACGCCCATACCGTCGCCGCCATCGCGGAAATGGCGGAGGGCCGGCCGTTCGAGTTCCAGCGCCTGCACGGGATGGGCGAACAGCTCTACGAGATCCTGCGCCGCGACACGCCGCACCGGGTCCGCATCTACGCCCCCGTCGGCGCGCATCGCGACCTGCTGGCCTACCTCGTCCGGCGGTTGCTGGAAAACGGCGCGAACTCTTCCTTCGTCAACCAGGTGCTCGACACGCGGAAAACGCCAGAGGAAATCGCCGCCGACCCGTTCGCGGCGCTGGACGCTGCGGGGCCGAACCGCGCCGTCCGCGCGCCCGCCGACCTGTTCGCGCCGGAGCGGCGGAACTCGCGCGGGCACGACCTCTGGGACCGGGCGGACCTCGCCGCCGTGGAGACCGGGCGGGACCGGTTCGCGGACACCCGCTGGACCGCCGGGGACGGCCTCGGCGGGGCCCGGATCGACATTCACAACCCCGCCGATCCATCTGATATCGTTGGTCAAGTCATTGAGGCCGCGCCGGGGGACGTCGCCGCCGCGCTCGACCGTGCCGCACCCTGGGACGCGGACCGGGCGACCCGCGCCGACACCCTCCGCCGTGCCGCCGATCTCTACGAGGCGCAGGAGAGCGAGATCTTCGCCCTCCTCGCGCGGGAGGCCGGCAAGACGCTGACCGACGCGCTCGCGGAGCTGCGCGAGGCGGTGGATTTCCTGCGCTACTACGCGGCCCGGTCGGAGGCGCTGACCGAACCGCCGCTCGGCGTCGTCACCTGCATCTCGCCCTGGAACTTTCCACTGGCGATATTCACCGGCCAGATCGCGGCGGCGCTTGCCGCGGGCAACGGCGTGCTGGCGAAACCGGCCGAGGCGACGCCGCTGGTCGCCGCCCGCGCCGTCGCGCTCCTGCACGAGGCCGGCGTGCCCGCGACCGCGCTGCAACTCCTGCCCGGCAAGGGGTCGGAGGTCGGCGCGGCGCTGACATCGGACCCCCGCATCGGCGGCGTGACCTTCACAGGTTCGACGGCGACGGCGCAGGCGATCAACCGGGCGATGGCCGCGAACCTCGCGCCGTCCGCCCCGCTGATCGCGGAGACGGGCGGTCTCAATGCCATGATCGTCGATTCCACCGCGCTGCCGGAACAGGCGATCCGCGATATCGTCACCTCCGCCTTCCGCTCCGCCGGGCAGCGCTGCTCGGCGCTGCGGATGCTCTACCTGCAACGGGACATCGCCGCGCCGTTCCTGGAGATGCTGCGGGGCGCGATGGACGAACTGGTCGCGGGCGACCCCGCGGACCGCGCCACCGATCTCGGGCCGGTCATCTCGGCCGAGGCGAAGGCGGGGATCCTGGACCACATCGCGACCGCCCGCGCCGCGGGCCGGGTGCTGCACGAAACCGACGTGCCCGCGACCGGCCATTTCGTTCCGGCCACGCTGATCGACCTGCCCGGCGGCATCGCGGCGCTCGACCGCGAGGTGTTCGGCCCGGTCCTGCACGTCGCCACCTTCGAGGCGCAGGACCTGTCCCGCGTCGTCGACGCCATCAACGCGCGCGGCTACGGCCTGACCTTCGGGATGCATTCGCGCATCGACGACCGGGTGCAGACCGTGGCGGCGCGGATCCGCTGCGGCAACGCCTACGTCAACCGCAACCAGATCGGCGCCATCGTCGGCAGCCAGCCCTTCGGCGGCGAGGGCCTGTCGGGCACGGGGCCCAAGGCGGGCGGGCCGCATTACCTGCCCCGGTTCTGCCGCGCCGCACCGGGGGCATCGGGGGAACGCGCCGGGCCCGCATCGACGCCGGACCTGTCCGCGCGGCTCGCGGCCCTGCCCGCCCCATCGGCCGCGCCCCTGTCCGAAACCGACCTGCCCGGCCCGACCGGCGAGGCCAACCGGCTGACCACGCATCCGCGCGGCCGCGTGCTCTGCCTCGGCCCCGGCACCGCGGCGGCGGAGGCACAGGCGGAGGC
>WVSL01000021.1 GCA_015689685.1 Rhodobacterales bacterium HKCCE2091
CTCCGACTTGGTGCGGCCCCCGCCGCGCGGCCCGCGGGCGACCGGCGCAGCGGGCAGGGCTGTTCGGCCGGGACCGTGACGGCAACGGCCCGGGTGATCCGCGACCCGCGGACGGAAAGCCTGGCCGCGGGCGAGATCCTCGTCGCGCGGCACACCGACCCGGGCTGGATCGCGGTCTTCGCCAACGCTTCGGGCATCGTGGTCGAACGCGGGTCGCTGTTGTCGCATTCGGCCATCGTCGCGCGGGAACTGGGCATTCCCTGCGTCGTCGCGATCCCCGACGCGACGGCCTGGATCGAAACCGGCGAGACCATCGTGGTCGATGGCGGCACCGGGGAGGTCCGCAAGGCATGAGCGGCATCGAGACCCGCGCGCGGTTCGACCGCATCCGCTACGCGCAGCTTTGGGAGGACGGCGACGTCCTGAACGCGGCGATGGGCGATGTCGCGGGCGGTGTTCTGGTGTCGATCTGCTCGGCCGGGGACAACGCGATCGGGCTGTTGCTGAAGGACCCGGCGGAGGTCTGGGCGGCGGACCTGTCGCCGGCGCAGCTTCATTGTCTCGCCCTGCGCGTCGCGGCCTACCCGGCGCTGGACCACGGCGAGTTCCTGGAGCTGATGGGATCGCGCCCGAGCGACCGGCGTGGCGCGCTGCTCGACCGGGCGCTGGCCGACGCGCCCGAGGAGACGCGCGCGTTCTGGCAGGCGCTGCGGCCCGAGGTCGAGGCGCACGGCGCGGGCGGGGCCGGCAAGTTCGAGCATTACTTCCGCCTGTTCGCCCGCCGCATCCTGCCCTTCGTCCATTCGCGTCGCACGGTGCGGGACATCTTCGTGCCGCGCGCGCCCGACGACCGCCGCCGCTTCTTCGAGGAGCGGTTCGACACCTGGCGATGGCGGCTGCTGGTACGGCTGTTCTTTTCCCGCTTCGCGATGGGGCGGCTCGGCCGGGACAAGGCGTTCTTCGACCAGGTCGACGGGTCCGTGTCCGACCACGTCCTGCGCCGGGTGCGCCACGCGGGCGTCGATACCGACCCGGCGGCGAACCCCTACCTGCACTGGATCATGACGGCCACCCACGGCGAGGCGCTGCCGCTGTCTTGGCGGGCGGAGCATTACGACACGATCCGCGCGCGTATCGGCCGCATCCGCCCGCATCTCGGGCCGGTGCAGACCGTGCCCGCGCGGGACGTGGCAGGGTTCAACCTGTCGGACATCTTCGAGTACATGACCCCGGCGGAGGCCGAGGCGATCTATGCCGCGATCCTCGACATGGCGCGACCCGGCGCGCGGCTGGTCTACTGGAACATGATGGCGCCGCGCCGCGTGCCCCCCGCGCTCGCTCACCGGGTCGAGACGCTGGCCGGGGTGGAGGCGGCGGGCAAGGCCGTCGACAAGGCCTTTTTCTACAGCGATTTCGTGGTCGAGGCGGTGCGGTGATCGGCGCGCTCGCCGTCGCCGCGCTGGTCGCCTGCCTGCTCGCGGCGATGGCGCTCGTCCGCCGGGTCGCGGTGGCCCGCGGCTGGCAGGCGGAGACGCAGCGTAAGATCGTGCATGTCGGCGCGGGTGCGCTGTCGATGACGCTGCCGTGGCTGTTGTCGCATCCGTGGCAGGTCTGGCTTCTGCTCGGGCTGACCGCGCTGGCGATGCTGGCGCTGCGGACCGGCGGCGGTCTCGGCGGGATCGGCGGCGCGCTGCACGGGGTGGAGCGCAAGTCCTGGGGCGATTTCCTGCTGGTCGCGGCGGTGGCGCTGACCTTCCTGCTGCATGACGGCCGCGCGATCCTCTACGTCCTGCCGCTCGCGATCCTCACGCTCGGCGACGCGGCGGCGGCGCTGGCCGGGGTGCGCTACGGCCGGGTCTTCTACCAGACCGAGGACGGGCGGAAGAGCGTCGAGGGCAGCGCGATGTTCTTCCTCGTCGCGCTGATCCTGTCGATGGTCTGCCTGTTGCTGCTGACCGACGTACCGCGGGTCAGCGTCATCGTCCTGGCCACCGCCGTCGCCGGGTTCGCGACACTGGTGGAGGCCGATAGCTGGCAGGGCTTCGACAACCTGTTCCTTCCCATGGGGGTCCTGATCTTTCTCTGGCCGCTGATCGACGCGGCGGCGGGGGATGCCGCGTTACGCGCGGGTCTGACGCTCGCGGTTTCGGGCGCGGTCTACGCGCTGGTCCGCGCGCTCGGCCTGACCCCGCGGATGGCGCGGATCCACGCGGTCGCGGCGTTCCTCCTGGTGTCCGCGACGACGCCGGTGAACGCGATCCTGCCGTTGGCGCTGCTGGTGACCCACGCGCTGCTGGCGTCGGGACCGGAGCGGGGGCCGCAGACGCTGAGCGTGATCGCCGCGCTGGCGGTGGTCAGCTTCGTCTTCCTCGCGGCGGGGGCGGTCCTGGGGCGGACGGCGATCAACCTGTTCGGGCTGGCGGCGGCGGCAATGGCGGCGGGCCGGATCGCGCTTGGCCCCGGCGACGCGGCGTGGCGGATCCTGCGGGCCGCGATCTGCGCGGCGGGGCTCTGGGGGTTCTGGCGGCTGGTGGTCGCGGCGAACGGGCCGGCGGCGGACTGGCACGGGCCGCTCGGGCCGGTGGCGGCGGTGCTGGTCGCGGCGGCGGCGGCGCTGTCGCTGGCGCGCCCCGGCTGGTTCCGGAGCGGCATCGGGCCGAAACTGGCGATCACCGGCGCGGTGCCCGCGCTGATCGTGCTGGCATGGGAGGCGACGCGATGACACCCGAAACCCGCAAGGCCGAGGGGGCCAGCGCGAAGATCTGGCGGCAGGGGCCGGACTGGGACGGCGCGCCGGCCGCGGCCATCGGCGCGTTCCGCTGCGACAGCGCCGGGTCGGGGACGGCGCTGTTGTCGGCCATCGTCGCGGAGCTGGCGGCCGAGGGCGTGACCCGCATCCTCGGCCCGATGGACGGCGACACCTGGCATTCCTACCGCCTCGTGTCGGAAAGCGATGGCAGCCCGCCCTTCCTGATGGAGCCGACCTCCGCCCCCGATGCGCTCGCGGCCTGGGAGGGGGCGGGGTTCGCGCCGGTCAGCCGCTACTTCTCGGCCCGGGCGGCGGTCGCCTCGGGGATCGGGGCGGCGCCCCGCCCGGTGCCGGGGCTGGTCGTCCGCCCGTGGGACGGCACCGCGCCCCAGACGCAGTTCGCCCATGTCCACGCGCTGTCGGTGCGGGCCTTCGCGGGCAATGCCTTCTACGTCCCGATCGGGCTCGACGACTTCCTCGCGATGTACATGCCCTTCGTGCCGATGCTGCGGAAGGAGCTGATATTCCTAGCGGAAATCGACGGAGAGCTGCAAGGCTTCCTGTTCGGCATCCCGAACTACGCCGAGGGGCCGGGGTCGAAGACGGTGATCCTGAAGACCTACGCGGGGCTTGTGCCCGGGATCGGCCATCACCTCGTCCACGCCTTTGACCTCGCCGCCCGCGATCTCGGGTTCGAGACGGTGATCCACGCGCTGATCCACGACGACAACCGGTCCGCCGAGCGGAGCCGGCAGCACGGCGGCGAGATCTTCCGCCGCTACCTGCTGATGGGGCGGAGACCGGAATGACGGACCTCGTTTCCGTCTTCGCGTCGAGGGCGGCGGCGGAAGGCGGGCGGATCGCGCTCGTCGACCGTCGGGGGGAGATCGGCTTCGACGCGCTGGAGGCACGGGCGGCGGGGTTCGCGGGCCGCGCGGCCGCGCGCGGGATCGGCAGGGGCGACCGGGTGCTGGTCGCGATGCCGGTGGGGATTGACCTGTTCGTGGCGCTGGCGGCGTGCTGGCGGCTTGGCGCGGTGGCGGTGTTCCCGGAACCGGCGATGGGGCTGAAGGGGGTGCGCCACGCCATCGCCGCGACCCGCCCGAAGGCGTTCTTCGCCGCGGGCATCTACCGGGCGCTGAAACTCCTGCCTGCCCTCTGGCCGCTTCGCCTCTGCGTGCCGGGGGCGGAGACGGGCGGCCCGGAGCCGGTGCCGCTGTCGCCCGACGACCCGGCGCTGATCTCGTTCACCAGCGGCTCCACCGGCAGGCCCAAGGCGATCTCGCGCAGCCACGGTTTCCTGATGGCGCAGCACGCGGCGGTGGCGCCGTTGCTGGAGGGCGAGGGGCCGGACCTCGTGGCCTTCCCGGTCTTCACGCTCGTCAACCTCGCGGCCGGGCGCAGGTCGGTGCTGCCCGACTGGCGGCTGTCGCGGCCCGACCGTGTCGGTCCCGAGGCGCTGGCGTCGTGGATCGGGCGGACGGGGTGCAGGCGGGCGCTGCTGCCGCCGGTGCTGGCCGGGACCCTCGCGCGGGCGGAACGGCCGGGTGCGCTGCGGACGGTGTTCACCGGCGGCGGGCCGGTGAAACCGGCGCTGGTCGCGGCGCTGCGGGACCGGGGGCTGCGGGTCGTCTCGGTCTACGGATCGACTGAGGCGGAGCCGATCGCGGAACTGGACTGGGCCGAGGCGACCGACGCGGACCTCGCCGCGATGGACGCGGGGGCGGGGCTGCTGGCCGGGCCGCCGGTTCCGGGGCTGGACCTGCGGCTGGTCGACGACGAGATCCAGGTCGCGGGCGCGCACGTGAACCCCGGCTATCTCGATCCCGCGCAGGATGCCGGGATCAAGGTCCGAGAGGGCGGGCGGGTCTGGCACCGGACCGGCGATGCCGGCCGGCTCGACGATGCCGGGCGGCTCTGGCTGCTCGGGCGGCGCTCGGCGGTGGTGGAGCGCGACGGCGCGCGGCTGTTCCCGTTCGCGGTCGAACTGGCGGCGGAGGGCTGGCCCGGCATCGCCCGCGCCGCGCTTACATTGGACGGCGACGGGCCGGTCCTGGCGGTCGAGGGCGCGGGGCCGCCCGACATCGATGCCCGCGCCGCGGGGATGGGGATCGGCCGGGTCGTCCGGCTCGACGCGATCCCGCTCGACCGGCGGCACCGGTCCAAGATCGACTACCCCGCGCTGGCGCGGCGTCTCAGTCGGCGAAGGTGATCTCGAACGCCGCGCCGCCGTTCGCGTCGGGGGTATCGGCGACGGCGATCTCGGCCCGGTGCGCGGCCAGCACGCTCTGCACGATGGCAAGCCCCATGCCGGTGCCGCCGCCCTCGCGGCGGGTGGTGAAGAACGGCTGGAAGATGCGGTCGCGGTTGCCGGGCGGGATGCCGCTGCCGTTGTCCGCGACGACGAGACGGCCGGGGGCGGCCTCGACCCGCACCGACGTCGCCCCGTGCGAGGCGGCGTTCGACAGGAGCTGGTCGAGCACCAGCCCCAGTCCCTCGGCAGTCAGCGGCACCGGGGCATCGCCCGCGATGTCGACCGACAGGCCCGGGTACTTGCGGTCGAGGTCGGGCAGCACCTCGGACGGGCGGGCCTCGCCGCGGTAATCGGCCTCGCGCGCGCGGGCCACGCGGCGGAGCGCGTCGAGCTGGCGGTTCATCTCGGCCGCCGCGCCCGCGACCTGGTCGACCAGCGCCCGGTCGGCGCCGTCGAGCGGGCGGTCCTGCAGCAATTCGGCCGCCGCGACCATCGCCGAGACCGGGCTTTTCAGTTCGTGGGTGACGTGATCGGAATAGCTGCGGATCGTGGCCTCGCGCAGTCGCAGGGCCTCGGCCATCTCGACCACCGACCCGGCGAGCGCGTGAAGTTCGCGGGTGCCGAAATGCTGCGGCAGCGGGCCGACATGGCCGCGCCGCATGTCCGACGCGTAGCGGGCCAGCGCCCGGATCGGGCCGATCAGGAAGCGGATCAGGAGCGCGCCGAGACCCGAGGTCAGACCGAGGATCACGAGCGCGATGAGTTGGCCCGCGTTGCGGAACCCGATCTCGGGGCCGAGCAGGCGCAGTGCGATCAGGCCGATGAGCGAGAAGACCAGCGTGAAGGCCAGCGCGCCCGAGAGCACCAGCGCCAGCGATGGCCGCCACTTGCGGGTCATGCCGCGCAGGGCCCGAGCCGGATGCCGACGCCGTGCACGGTTTCGATGGCGTCGCCGCAGCCGGCATCGCTCAGCTTCTTGCGGAGGTTGCGCAGGTGGCTGTCGAGCGTGCGGTCGGCGATGTCCGAGCCGTCGCCCCAGAGCGCATCGACGAGCTGCACGCGGGTGTGCACCTGGTTCGGCGCGCGCATGATCTGCGACATCAGCGCGAACTCGGTCGCGGTCAGCGACACCGGGCGGTCGCCCACGGCGCAGCGGTGGGAATTGTTGTCGAGGCTGAGCTTGGCGCGCCGCAGCACCGCGCGTTCGCTGACGCCGCTGGTGCGCTTCAGGATCGCGCGGATGCGGGCGACGAGTTCGCGCGGCGAGAACGGCTTCGTCACGTAGTCGTCGGCACCGAGCTCAAGCCCGAGGATGCGGTCGACCTCGTCGTCGTGCGCGGTCAGGAACAGCACCGGCACATCCGACCGGGCGCGGATCCGGCGGCAGACCTCGAAGCCGTCGGCTTCGGGCAGGCCCACGTCGAGCACGACGAGATCGGGGCTTTCGCGCCCCTCGTGGGTCAGCGCGGCGCGCCCGTCCGCTGCGGTCAGCACGCCGTAGCCCGCACCCTCCAGCGCCACCCGCACGAGTTCCCTGAGCCGCGGGTCGTCATCGACCACGAGGATCTTTCCAGCCGTCTGCGTCATCGTCCCATCCGTTCCGTCATGGCTCCGAAACCCAATGCGCTGCACCGATCATATGACGGGTGCAGCGCCTGTGCAGGATTTTCGCAGGCCGTGTCAGGCCTTGGGGTCCTCTGCCACCTGGCCGGCATCCGCGCCGTTGGCCTTCGGCGGGGCGGAGGCCGCGCCGTTCAGCGCGTCGTCGGCGGCGAGAACGCCGGCCAGCCCGTCCTCGAGGCTGATGCCGACTTCCTCGCCGAGCTTCTTCAGCGCCGGCAGCTGGAACGCCATCGAGCCGATGGCATCGACCGCCTGGGTCACGGGCGAGGTGCCCGCGCCTGCCGCGGCGCCGCCGCCGGCACCGAGACCGCCGCCGAGACCGGTGACGTGGTGGATCTTGATCGAGTCGATCTTCTCGGCAGGCTTGACCATCTGCGCGACGATCTCGGGCAGGGCCTGGAGCCGGGCAAGCTGGACCTTCATCGCCACGATCTCGGCCGACAGGGCGTTGTCGGCATCGACGAGCGCGCGGGCGCCCTCGGCCTCGGCCAGCTTGTCGAGCTTCTTGGCCTCGGCGCGGATCTTGACCGCGTCGGCATCGGCCTGGGCTTCCTCGCGGACCGCCTGCGCCCGGTCGGCCGCGGCCTCGCGTTCGGCCTGGGCCGACAGCTTGACCTGCGTGGCGGCGCGCTCGGCCTCCCGCTGCGCCTCGATGATGGCGATGGCCTTGGCGCGGTCGGCCTCGGCCAGTTCCCGCGCCGTGGCGATGGCCTCGGATGCCTTCACGGCCTCGGCGCGGGCGGCGTCGGCGGAGGCACGCGCGCGGCTTTCCTCCTCGGACTTCACCGCGATCACGATCTGACGTTCCTGGTCCGCGACCTCGATCTGCCGTTCCTTGGCGATCTCGGCGGCGCGGATGGCCTCCTCGCGCTGGATCTCGGCCTCTCGCACCGCGCGTTCCTTGGCGATGCGGGCGGATTCCGATTCCTGTTCCGACCGGGCGCGCTGGCGGGCGACCTCGGCCTCCTGCGCGGCGCGCAGCGTCGCGATCTCCTGGGCCTGCGCGATCTTGGCCTGTTCCTCCTCGCGGTCGATTTCCAGCTTGCGCTTGGCGGCCTGCATCGCGGCCTGGCGCACGGCGGTATCGGCCTCGGCGTCGATCAGGGCGCGCTTCTTCTTGGAATCCGCGATCACCTCGGCCAGTTGCCGCATCCCGACCGCGTTGAACGCGTTGTTCTCGTCGAGGCTTTCGAACGGGGTCTGGTCGAGCGCGGTCAGCGAGACGGATTCAAGCTCCAGCCCGTTCTTCAGCAGGTCCTCCGAAACCGTGTTCTGCACCTCCTGCACGAACTCGGCGCGGTTCTCGTGGAGATCGTCCATCGTCATCTTGGCGGCCACGGCGCGCAGGCCGTCGATCAGCTTGCCCTCGATCAGCTCGCGGAGCTGGTCGACGTAGAAGGTGCGGTCGCCGAGCGTCTGGGCGGCCCGCGCGATGCCGTCCTCGGTCGCGTTGACCGAGACGTAGAACTCCACCCCCACGTCGACGCGCATCCGGTCACGGGTGATCAGGCTGCCTTCGCCCTGGCGCTGCACCTCCAGCCGCAGGGTCTTCATGTTGACGGGGGAAATTTCGTGGAGAAGCGGGATCACGATGGTGCCGCCGTCCATGATGACCTGCCGCCCGCCGGCGCCGGTCTTCACCAGCGAAACCTCGCGCGTGGCGCGGCGGTAGAGGCGGGCCATCACGAGGCCCACGAACAGGAGGAAGGCGATGACGGCGATCACGGGGATCGCGACGGAAACGAGCGTGTCGGTCACGGGGAATCTCCTTGTGTGAAAGGCGTTTCAGTCGGACAGGCGCAGGGCCTTGAGGGTGCCGTCGCGGGCACGGAGGATGGCGATCTCGGTGCCCTGGGGCAGCGGATCGGCGGAGTCGAGCGGCACCACCATCGCGTAGTGGAAATTGCCGTGCCGGTCGGTGAAGCGGGCCTGCGCGGGCTTGTCGGCGCGGGCGGTGCCCACGGTGATGACGCCGCGGCGGCGGTTGTAGGAGCGGGTCGAGATGGCCGTCGTGACCTTCTTCGGGAACAGGCGCGCGATGCCGCGGGCCACGCGAGCACCGACCATCAGCGCGGGCAGAAGCGTGACCAGCACCGCGATCCAGGCCGGGGCCGGGGCACCGAAGACGGCGGCGATGGCCAGTTGCAGGACGTAGCCGATCACGCCGAACGAGGTCAGCACGCCCGCGATCCAGATTGACAGCGGCACCGCGCCGAGCCCGAGCCAGCTGAGAGCGCCCGCCGCGCCGCCGGCCTGGTCCGTGTCGGCGCCGCCGGAAAGCTCCGCGTCCGGGTCGATGTCGGCGGACATGCCGGTATCGAGCTCGAATTCCGCGTCGAGCCCGTCGAAATCAAGGTCGAGATCCGCGTCGGCATCGAGGTCGATGCCCGCGTCGCCCTCCACCTCGCCCATCAGCGACAGGCCGAGCTGGTTGACCACCACTTCGAGCAGCAGGAGCCCGGCGACGATCCCGACGGCGATTTCGAACGGCCGGAGGCCGGGATGAATGAGCAGATCGAGAATCGTCACCGGCAACGTCCTTGTTCTAATCCCGCTGGATAGGCAGGGAATGTGGATTGAATATGACCTTTCCTGCATATATAGTGCGAGAAGTTGCCAATTTAAGTGCCTTCCGCCCATGATCCGACGCCAACAGATCGCCGCGGCCCGCGCGCTCCTGTCCTGGAGCCGCGCCGATCTCGCGGAGCGTTCGGGTGTGTCGCTCCGGACGGTCGCGCGGTTCGAAAGCGGCGAGGGCGACATCACGACATCGAAGCTCGACCAGCTCGAACTTGCGCTGACGGCCGCGGGGGTGGAGTTCATCGACGCCGGCGTACGGCTTCCGGAGCTCGCGCGGCGGGTGCCTGGCGCGGGACGGGGCGGGGGATGATGCGGGGATGATCCTGCGGGAAAATGGTGCTGCCGGAGAGATTTGAACTCTCGACCTCTCCCTTACCAAGGGAGTGCTCTACCCCTGAGCTACGGCAGCCTGCCTGCGGCGTGGGCGGTGGTTAGACGCAATCGGGCCATGACGCAAGCGCATTCTGGACCGTCGCCGCGCCGTCATGTAGACACCGGCCATGGAGCGGAAAACGGGCGGAAAGGCGGGGGCCAAATCGGCCGGTTCGCGGGAGGAGCGGTTGAAATCCGCGCTCAAGGCGAACCTCGCACGGCGCAAGGCACAGGCCCGCGCGCGCGACGAAGCGGCGAAGCCGGACAAGAAATAAGGGCAGGCGGCATGGACCAGATCATCGTGCGCGGCAACGGGCCGCTCAAGGGGCAGATCCCGATATCCGGGGCGAAAAACACCTGCCTGAAACTGATGACGGCCTCGCTGCTGACGGACGAGCCGCTGACGCTGACCAACGTGCCGCGGCTGGTCGATATCGAGACCCTGTCGCAGGTGCTGGAATCGCTCGGGGTGGAGGTCGCGCGGCTTGCCGCCGGCCGGGTCATGGTCCTGTCCGGGCGGCAGCTGACCTCGCGCCGGGCCGATTACGACCTCGTCCGCAAGCTGCGCGCGTCGTTCAACGTGCTCGGCCCGCTGCTCGCGCGGGAACACGAGGCGATCGTGTCGCTGCCCGGTGGCTGCGCCATCGGCGCGCGCAAGGTCGATCTGCACATCCAGGCGCTGGAAGCGATGGGCGCGGAAATCGAGCTGGAGGCCGGCTACGTCCACGCCGTCGCCCCCGGCGGGCTGAAGGGCGCGCGGATCGACTTTCCGTTCGTCTCCGTCGGTGCCACGGAAAACGCGATGGCCGCCGCGGTGCTGGCGAAGGGCGAGACGATCATCACCAACGCCGCGCAGGAACCGGACACGGTCGCGCTCGCCGACTGCCTCGTCGCGATGGGCGCGAAGATCGAGGGGATCGGCACGCGCGAATTGCGGATCGAGGGCGTCGACCGGCTTCACGGCACGACGCACGAGGTCATCCCCGACCGGATCGAGCTTGGCACCTTCATGATCGCACCCGCCGTCTGCGGCGGCGAGGTTGAGCTGATCGGCGGCCGCCGGGATCTCGCCGAGGCGTTCTGTGAGAAGCTGGAAGCCGCGGGCGTGACCATCACCGAGACCGAGACCGGCCTGAAGGTCGCGCGCGGCAATGCCGGGATCGACGCGGTGGACGTGACGACTGCGCCGTTCCCCGGCTTCCCGACCGACCTGCAGGCGCAGTTCATGGCGCTGATGTGCACCGCGAAGGGCACCAGCCGGCTGGAAGAGACGATCTTCGAGAACAGGTTCATGCACGCGCCCGAACTGATCCGCATGGGGGCGGAGATCGACGTGCAGGGCGGTGTCGCCACCGTCACCGGGGTCGAGAAGCTGAAGGGCGCGCCGGTGATGGCGACCGACCTCAGGGCGAGCGTTTCGCTGATCCTCGCCGGGCTCGCCGCCGAGGGGGAGACCGTGGTCAGCCGGGTCTACCACCTCGACCGGGGCTACGAGCGGATCGAGGAAAAGCTCGGCGCCGTCGGCGCGGACATCCGCAGGACGCGCGAGCATGGCTGAGGACGCGAGGTTCGAGGACGCCGACGGCGGCCCGCTGCGCCTTCGCGCGCTCGACGCGGAGGACCTGCAGGTCATCTCCACCCTGACGCAGGACGCGATCTTCCCGATCACCGAGATGACCTGGGACCGCAGGCGCCGCCGCTTCGGCTGCCTTCTGAACCGTTTCCGGTGGGAGGAAGGCAGCGCGCACGGGCCCGAGCGGGTGCAGTCCGTGCTCGCGGTCGAGGACGTCCAGTCCGTGCGCAGCCAGGGCATCGACCGGGCCGACACGGACATGATCCTGTCGCTCCTGTCGCTCGACTGGCAGCCGGGCGAGGACGGCACCGGTCGGCTGTCGCTGGTGCTGGCGGGCGACGGCGCGGTGGAACTGGAGGTCGAAGCGCTGGAAGTCACGCTCCGCGACGTGACCCGGCCCTACGTCGCGCCCTCGGGTCACCGCCCCGACCACCCGGAATGATCCTGCGACGGCTCGCGCCCGGGGACTGGGCGGCGTTCCGCGACATCCGGCTTGCGATGCTGCGAAGCGACCCGACCGCCTATGGCAGCCGCTACGACGACTGGGCCGGGAAGACCCGGGCCGAGATCGAGGACTGGCTGGAACGCATCCACCTGTTCGCCGCGATCGACGGCGGGCGCTGCCTCGCCAGCGCGGGCTGGCATCCCGAAGGCACGGGCGTCGTCGCCCATCGCGGTCATGTCATCTGCGTCTACACCCGGCCCGAGGCGCGGGGGCAGGGGCTGATGGGCCGGGTTCTGTCGGCGCTGGCCGAGGACGCCGCGGCGGCGGGCATCCTGCAGCTGGAGCTGGCCGTGGCCGAAGACGGCGCCGCCGCCCGCGCGGCCTATGCCGCCGCGGGCTATGTCGAGACCGGCCGCATTCCCCGCGCGCTCCGCCACGACGGCCGCTTCCGCGACGTCCTGTGCATGGTCCGCGCACTCGACGGGGCAGGCATCGCTTGAGACCCGCGCGCGCGTGGGCTATGCCGCGTTGCGGATAAAGGGAACCTTCATGCCGGTCTTTCTCGACACGTCCGAACCCGACTTCGAGACGCGGTTCACGGCGCTCCTGTCCGCCAAGCGCGAGGATGCGCCGGACGTTCACGGAACCGTCGAGGGGATCATCGCCGACATCCGGTCGCGCGGGGATTCCGCGCTGATCGAGCTGACCGAGCGGTTCGACAAGCTGACGCTGACGCCCGAGACGCTGGCCTTCGACGAGGCGGAGATCGACGAGGCGGTGGCGCGGGTCCCGCCGGAGGAGGCGGAGGCGCTGTCGCTCGCCGCCGAGCGCATCCGCGCCTACCACGCGCGGCAACTGCCAGAAGACGCGCGCTGGACCGATCCCGACGGCGCGGAACTTGGCTGGCGCTGGACGCCGGTGGAGGCCGCGGGGCTCTACGTTCCGGGCGGGCTGGCGAGCTACCCGTCTTCGGTGCTGATGAATGCGATCCCGGCCAAGGTCGCCGGCGTGGACCGGCTGGTCGTCACGACGCCCACGCCCGGCGGCGCGGTCAATCCGCTGGTCCTGCTCGCGGCGCGACTCGCGGGGGTGGAGACGGTCTACCGGGTCGGCGGCGCGCAGGCGATCGCGGCGCTGGCCTACGGGACCGAGACGATCCGGCCCGTCGACAAGATCATCGGCCCCGGCAACGCCTTCGTCGCCGCGGCGAAGCGCCGGGTGTTCGGCAAGGTCGGCATCGACATGATCGCGGGGCCGTCCGAGATCCTGGTGATCGCGGATGCCGGGGCTGACCCCGACTGGGTCGCCATCGACCTCCTGAGCCAGGCCGAGCACGACGAGAGCGCGCAGTCCATCGTCATCACCGACGACGCAAGGTTCGGGCGTGCCGTCGCGGAGGCGGTCGAGGCACGGCTCGCGACGCTCGACCGTGCCGCCATCGCCCGGCCGAGCTGGCGCGACTACGGTGCCGTCGTCATCGTGCGCGACATGACCGAGGCGGCGGAGCTGTCGAACCGGATCGCGCCGGAGCACCTGGAAATCTGCACCGCCGATCCCGACGCGATCCTGCCGATGATCCGCCATGCCGGCGCGATCTTCCTCGGCGCGTGGACGCCCGAGGCCATCGGCGACTATGTCGGCGGACCCAACCATGTCCTGCCGACGGCGCGCTCGGCGCGGTTCTCCTCGGGGCTCAGCGCGCTCGACTTCCTCAAGCGCACCACGCTGGCGCGGATGAGCCCCGGCGCGCTTGCCGCGATCGGCCCGGCCGCCGAGGTGCTGGCCCGGTCCGAAAGCCTCGGGGCGCACGGGCTGTCCGTGCGCGCACGCCTTGACCGTCTCAACGAGTAACCAGAGTTTTCCATGCGTATCAGCCAGATAGAGATAGACGACGAGGGGCTGCCACGGCCGACGCCCGAGATCGAACAGGAACGGAAGGTCGCGATCTTCGACCTTCTCGAGGACAACAGCTTCGTCCTGCCCGGACGCGAGGACGCGCCCGGGCCGTTCCGCCTGCTGCTCGCGATCCGCGACAAGCGGCTGGTGTTCGACGTCGACACCGAGGACGGCGCGGACGCCGCCGAGTTCCACCTGTCGCTGTCGCCGTTCCGGCAGGTCGTGAAGGACTACTGGCAGATCTGCGAAAGCTACTACGACGCGGTGAAGCGCCTGCCGCCGAGCCAGATCGAGGCCATCGACATGGCCCGCCGCGGCATCCACAACGAGGGCGCACGCGTCGTGCAGGAACGGCTGGAGGGCAAGGCGGAGGTCGACACCGACACCGCGCGCCGGCTCTTCACGCTGATCTGCGTCCTCCATTTCGGCGGGTGACGGGGGATGGAGAACCAGGATTTTCCCCACTCGGTTCTCTTCTGCTGCGACTACAACTCCATCCGCTCCCCGATGGCGGAGGGGCTGATGAAGAAGTTCTACGGGACACGGGCTTACGTCCAGTCCGCGGGGGTGAAGCACGACCTTGAGGTGGACGGTTTCGCGGTCGCCGTCTGCGCCGAGCTTGGGGTGGAACTGGAGGCCCACCGCGCCCGAAGCTTCGACGAGATGGAGCAGTGGGGCGACGACCTGTCGGGGTTCGACCTGATCGTGGCGCTCAGCCCCGCGAGCCAGCGCCGCGCACTCGACCTGACCCGTCACTACCACCTCGCAGTCGAATACTGGCCGATCCTCGACCCCTCGGGCCTCGGCGAGACGCGGGACGACAAGCTCGCCGCCTATCGCCAGTCGCGCGACCAGATCGTCCAGCGGATGACCGACCGTTTCGGCCCGCCGACGGAACCGGACGCGTGAGCCTGACCTACCGCCAGCACCACCGCGACGAGGTCGCCGCGGTGATCGGGCCGCTGGCACGCCTCCGGATCGCGGTGTTCCGGGACTGGCCTTATCTTTACGATGGAAACATCGACTACGAGATGCGCTTCCTCGCCGGCTACGCCGAGGGCGACGGGATGGTCGTGACGGCGCATGAGGGCGACCGCCTGGTCGGGGCCTCGACCGCGACGGCGTTGCGCGACCAGCCGGCGGAGGTCCGCGACGCGCTTGCGGGCTGCGGCCATGACGTCGACGACATCTATTACTGCGCCGAATCCGTCCTGTTGCCTGAATACCGGGGCAGGGGCGCGGGGCACGTCTTCTTCGATGCGCGCGAGGCGAACGCCCTGCACCGCGACTACGCCGCCACCGCCTTCTGCGCCGTCATCCGGCCGGACGATCACCCGGCGCGGCCGGACGGCTATCGCCCGCTCGACGCATTCTGGTGCAAGCGTGGCTACGCGCCGGTGCCGGGCGCGGTCGCGCGGATCGGCTGGCGCGACGTGGGCGAAGCGGAGGACACAGTGAAGGACCTGCAATTCTGGCTGAGACCCTTGGCGCGGACATGAGGATCGCCGCCGCAGCCTACCCGCTCGATCCGCTGACCGGCTGGCCGGATTACGAAAACAAGCTCTCCGCCTGGGTGGCCGAGGCCGCGGGGCAGGGGGCGGAGCTGCTGGTGTTCCCCGAGTACGGCGCGATGGAACTCGCCCATCTCGACGGGCCCGAGGCAGCGGGAGACCTGCAACGCTGCCTTCGTTCCGTGGCACGGCACTTTCCCCGGGCCGACGAACTGCACGACAGGCTGGCCCGCGCCCACGGGGTCCACATTCTCGCGGCCTCGGGGCCGGTCTTCGAGGGCGCCGCCCCCGTCAACCGGGCGCGCCTGTTCGGGCCCGACGGCCCGCTCGGCCACCAGGACAAGCAGGTGATGACCCGGTTCGAACGCGACTGGGGCGTGGTGCCCGGCGGGCCGCTTCGAACTTTCGATGTTTCCGGTGTCAGGATCGGCGTGCTGATCTGTTACGACGCGGAATTTCCCCTGCTGGGCAGGGCGCTGTCGGACGACGGCGTCGAAGTGGTCCTGACGCCCTCCTGCACCGACAGCGTGGCGGGGTTCACCCGTGTCCGCGTCGGCGCGATGGCGCGGGCGCTGGAGGCCCAGTGCGTCGTCGTGCATTCGCCCACGGTCGGAGTGGCGGAGTGGTGCCCCGCGGTGGACGAGAACCGCGGCCGCGCGGCGATCTACGGCCCGCCGGACCTCGGCTTTCCCGAAACCGGGGTCATCGCCGAAGGTGCGATGGACGCGCCCGGCTGGACCTTCGCGGACATCGACCCGGCCGCCATCGCCCGTGTCCGTGCCGAGGGCCGCGTGCTGAACCGCGCGCACTGGCCCGAAAGCGCCGCGCGGGCCGTCGTCCGCGACGATTAAGATTCGCCTTGAAAAACGCCGCCGAACGGCGCATTTACCCGGTGCCCGCGAAAGCGGGGTGGATTAGCACGGAGAGACCATGGCCAAGGAAGAAATGCTCGAATTTCCCGGCGTCGTGAAGGAACTCCTGCCGAATGCGACGTTCAGGGTCGAGCTTGAGAATGGCCATGAGATCATCGCGCATACGGCAGGAAAGATGCGGAAGAACCGCATCCGCGTTCTGGCCGGGGACAAGGTCCAGGTGGAAATGACCCCCTACGACCTGACCAAGGGGCGCATCAACTACCGCTTCAAGTAGGTGCGTCTGATCCTCGGATCGGGATCGCCCCGGCGGCGGGAACTTCTCGCCATCCTGGGTGTGACGCCCGACGCGATCACCGCCCCTGACATCGACGAGACACCCGTGGCGGGCGAACTGCCGCGGGTCTACTGCGCGCGGGTGACGCGCGCAAAGGCCGAGGCGATCGAGGCCGCGCCGGAGGATGTCGTGCTGGCCGCGGACACCACCGTCGCGCTCGGCCGCCGGATTCTCGGCAAGGCCGCGGACGAGGCCGAGGCGCGGGCATTTCTGACCGCGCTGTCGGGCCGTCGTCACCGTGTGATCACGGGCCTCGCGGTGCGCCGCGGCGACCGGGTCTGGACCCGCGAAGTGGAAAGCCGGGTACAGGTGAAACGCCTGTCCGAACAGGAGCTTGCGGGCTACCTTTCAACCGGCGACTGGCGCGGCAAGGCCGGCGCCTACTCGATCCAGGGACCGGCCGGGGCCTTCATCCCGTGGATCAGCGGCAGCCACTCCGCCATCGTCGGCCTGCCGCTCCACGAGACCGCGAACCTGTTGCAGGCGGCGGGCTACCCGCTGTGGCCGGCATGAAGGGCCGCGTCGTCATCCTCGACCATGTCGGCGGCCGCGAGGCCGCGGCGCTGATGGTCGACGGCCGGCTCGAGGACCTGCTGATCGACCCGCCCGAAACCGCGCCCTACGCGCCCGGCAGCATCCTGCGCGGTGTCGTGGGACGGCCGGCGAAGGGGCAGGGTGGGGCGCTGGTGACACTTCCCGACGGCGAGGGGTTCCTGCGGCAGGCCAAGGGGCTCGCGGCGGGCACGCGCCTCCTGGTCCAGGTGTCGGGCGTGGCGGAGCCGGGCAAGGCGCCGCCCCTGACCACGCGGCTTCTGTTCAAGAGCCGTTACGCCATCGCGACGCCGGGCGCCCCGGGCATCAACGTCGCCCGTTCCATCCGCGACGACGACGAACGCGACCGCCTGCAACTGGTCGCGAACGAGACCGGCGCGGGCGGCCACGGCCTAATACTGCGCAGTGCCGCCGAGGGCGTCGACGCGGACGCGCTGGCGGAGGACATCGCCGCGGTGCGCGACCTCGCCGACGCCGTGCTCGCCGATGCGGACGGTCCGCCCGCGCTATTGGTCGCCGCGCCGGGCGCGCATGAACTCGCGTGGCGCGACTGGTCGCGCCCCGACCCCGACGAGGTGGTGGACGGCGAGGGCAGCTTTGCCGGTCACGGCATCGACGAGGCGGTCGAGGCGGTCCTGTCGCCCCGGGTGCCGCTGCCCGCGGGCGCGCACGCGATGATCGAGCCGACCGCCGCGCTGATCGGCGTCGACGTGAATACCGGCGCGGACTTCTCGCTCGCCGCCGGGCTGAAGGCGAACCTCGCGCTGGTCCGCGACCTGCCGCGGCAGCTTCGCCTGCGCGGTCTCGCGGGGCAGGTCGTGCTCGACCTCGCGCCGATGCCCAAGAAGGACCGCCGCGCTGTGGAGGACGCGCTGAAGCGCGCGCTCCGCCAGGACGGCACCGAGACCGTGGTTGCGGGCTGGACCCCGCTCGGCCATCTTGAACTGCAACGCAAGCGCGACCGCTGGCCGCTGAAGGATCTCTGGCCCCGATGACCTGCCCGATCTGCGACAGGGAAAGCACCGACCGCTATCGCCCGTTCTGCTCTCGCCGCTGTGCGGACGTCGACCTCGGCCGCTGGATGACCGGCGCCTACCGCGTCCCGTCGGAAGAGCTGGAAGACGTCGACGACCCGGCCGAAGCGGCGGAAAAGGCACCGGAAAAACCCCACTGACAGGGCCCGCGATTTTCCGCCCGCGGCCACTGGACACCCCCCCGTGAAAGCCCTAGAAGGCCTCCACCCGACGGCGCACCCGCGCCGTCCCGGCGCCCGGGTAGCTCAGGGGTAGAGCAGTGGATTGAAAATCCTCGTGTCGGTGGTTCGATTCCGCCCCCGGGCACCACTACAGCTTCTAGCTCCCGACTCCCCTCAAACCTCCCCGAAACTCCAGTTCCTCGGAGGCGAGAGCGGGCCGGTTCCGTTCGGGCCGTCGGCGATCTCGAACGGGTAGGCGTCGCGGTGGAGGTCGAGGGCGTGGGTCCAGTCGGCTTCGAGCAGGCCGACGGTCAGGAGGTAGCGGCCTGGCGCGAGGTCGAGGCGGTCGAAGAAGAGGGACACGGGCTGGTCTCCGTCGCGCAGGACGATCTCGTGTCCGTCGGTCGCGCTGTTGAACTCGAACGCGCGGGTTCCGTCCTCTGCGGCGACGCCGACATGGAAATGGGCGGAGGCGAGTGCGGGGTCGCGGCGCGATATGCGCGCCGTCAGCCGCAGGGGGTCGCCGGGGCGGAGGACCGGGATGCCGCCGGGATCGGCCGACGGGCCGGTGAGGCGGACGTCGGACACAACCGCCCCCATCGACCCGATCCGGTTGTCCCCGAGGCGGAGCCCGTCCTGGCCCGCGTCCGGCACGGCTTCGGTCGGGGTCAGGGCCGCAGACGCCGCGTCGAAGCCCGCCCGGTAGGCGGCGACGGCGTCCCGCGGCGGGCCCTCGTATTCTAGCGCCCCGCGGCGGAGCCAGAGCGCGCGGTCGCACATCCCCTCGATCTGGCCGAGGTCGTGCGAGATCAGGACGATCGACATCCCGGCCTGCTTCATCTCGCGGATCCGGTCGAGGCACTTGGTCTGGAAGGCGAGGTCGCCCACGGCCAGAACCTCGTCGACGAGCAGGATCTTCGGGTCGGCGTGGATCGCGACCGAGAAGCCGAGCCGCAGCTTCATCCCGGCGGAGTAGGTCCGGAGCGGCTGGTCGATGGCGTGGCCGAGTTCCGCGAAGTCCACGATGCTGTCGTAGCGGTCGTGGATCTCGCGCATCAGGAGCCCGAGGATGCTGCCGCTGATGAACAGGTTCTCGCGCCCGGTCAGCTCGTTGTGCATCCCGGCGTTGAGGTCGAGAAGCCCGTTGACGGGGTGGGCGGCGCTGACGTGCCCCTCGTCGGGACGCAGCACCTGGCTGAGACAGCGCAGCAGCGTCGTCTTGCCCGAGCCGTTCGAGCCGATGACGCCGAGCATCTCGCCCTCGGCCACCGCGAAGGAGACGTGCCGAAGCGCCCAGAACGCCTCGGTCGCGGCGGGACTGAACCGGCCGGCGAAGGTGCCAAGCAGCGTCGTCGGCCCTTCGCGCCGCTTGAAGCGCTTGCCGAGATCCTCGGCGGTGAGAACGGGGGCGGTCATATCTCTTCGAGGAACCGGAGACGGCCCATCTGGAACACCGTGAGCCCGAGGCCGAGCCCGACAAGGCTCAGCACGAACACGATGCCGAGGGTCGACCAGTCCGGCCATGCCCCATGCAGGAGGATCGCGCGATACCCGTCAAGGACATGGACCATCGGGTTCAGCGCAAGAAGCCGCTGCGCGCCCTCCGAAAGCATGCTGGTGTCGTAGAAGATCGGGGTCGCGAAGTAGCCGAGCAGGAGCAGCGAGAAGATGATCTGTTGCACGTCGCGGAACGGCACGTTGAGCGCGGCGGCGAAATAGCAGACGGCGAGCATCATGGTGAACTGGATCACGATCACCGCCGGAAGCGCCACGAGGCTGAGACCCGGCGCCGCGCCCTCGATCAGCATCAGCACGAGGAGCGGGGGCAGCGAGATCAGGAACGGCACCAGGTTCGACACCACCGTCGCCACCACGATCGCCGCGACCGGCATCCGGGGTTGCGCGACGAGGCCGGGGTTGGAGGAGATGCACTGCGTCGCCTCGGCGATGCTGGCCTGGAACCAGGTCCAGGCGATCACGCCGGAGAAGACATAGGCCGCGTAGTGCTCGATCTGGATGCCGAGCACGAGCGCGAACAGGAAGTAGAACACGCAGAGAAACAGGAGCGGATGCACCAGCGCCCAGACGAGGCCGAGCGCGGTGTTGCGGTAGCGAGCCTTCTGGTCGCGCGAGACCAGCGCCCAGACAAGCTCGATACCGTGCCGGATCCGCCGCGGGGTCAGGCCGGTCACGCGTCAGCGCCCCTCGGCCCCTTGGCCTTCCGCGAGATAAGAAATTGATGGCGGCGCAAGCCCCTGTCCCTCGTCATGTCACCCGGTCCGTCCCCGTTCTTCGTGCCGCGACCATGCCCGCTACAGGGGCCGCTGCGCCACCGATTCCACGACCGTCAGATGATTCGCCATGCGGTTGCCCATTTTTCAGGCAGATCGCCCGGATGGCGCCAGAAGGCCCCAATATCCCCGCTGCCTCAACAGACTTTGCACGACGCTGCACCGCAACACGGAAATATCGAGATGGTGGCAAACTGTCATATGGTGTAGGTACAGTATGGGTCGGTTGCACGAGGGGATTGCCTGAAGTGTAATCCTTTACAGTGCCGGGTGGTGGGTTCGTTTATGGTCTTGAGCAAGAAGAAAAGGGCTGTCGTGACAGGTGGGGCAGGTTTCCTCGGAAGCCACCTCTGCGAGGAATTGCTGAAGCGCGACCTCCACGTCACCTGTGTCGACAACCTTTCCAGCGGCCGATTCGAGAACGTCTCGCATATCGAGAAGCTTCCCGAATTCGAGTTCGTCGAGCACGACGTCATCGATCCGCTGCCGGATCTCAAGGCGGACTACGTGTTCAACCTCGCCTGTCCGGCGTCGCCCGGGCTTTACCAGGCGGACCCGTTGCGCACCGCGAAGACCGCGGCCTTCGGCACGCTGAACGCGCTGGAACTCGCGCGGGCGAACGGGGCGCAGTACCTGCAGGCCTCGACCTCCGAGATCTACGGCGACCCTGAAATCCACCCTCAGGTCGAAGGCTACTGGGGCAACGTCTCCAGCACCGGGCCGCGCGCCTGCTACGACGAGGGCAAGCGGTTCGGCGAGGCGCTGTGCTTCGACTTCCGCCGTGTCTACGACCTCGAGATCAAGGTCGTGCGCATCTTCAACACCTACGGGCCCCGGATGCAGGCCGAGGACGGCCGCGTGGTGTCCAACTTCATCGTGCAGGCGCTCCAGGGCATGCCGATCACGATCTACGGCGACGGATCGCAGACGCGGTCTTTCTGCTTCGTGAGCGACCTCGTCTCGGCGATGCTCGCCGTCAGCGACACGCCCTCGGGCGTGCTCGGACCGTTCAACATCGGCAATCCCGAAGAGGTCACGGTGCTGGAACTCGCGAAGATCATTCAACAGGAGATCGGCCTTCCCGAGAACCTCGTGTTCAAGGATAAGGCCGTGGACGACCCGCGCCGGAGACGGCCGGATATCAGCAAGGTGAGGGCGGCGACCGGCTGGCAGCCGGAAGTGCCGCTGTCACAGGGTATTGCCGAGACGATCGCATATTTTCGGGGGGAACTCGCCAGGTTGGAAGTTCCCGCGATCACGGCTGTTGCGGAATAAGGGGTAAGCCATGTTTGGGGAGGAGAAGGCCGACATCGGTCACACGGTGGTCGTCGGCGGCGGACCGGCCGGGTTGTCGGCGGCATACGAGTTGCAGAGGCTCGCACCTGACGCGAAGGTCACGGTGTTCGAGGCAAGCTCGTGGCTCGGCGGGATCGCCCGCACCGAGAATTACAAGGGTTTCCGCTTCGACATCGGCGGACACCGGTTCTTCACCAAGGTGCCCGAGGTGGAGAGCATGTGGCGCGAGGTGCTGGGAAGCGATTTCCTGCGCCGTCCGCGCCTGAGCCGCATCTTCTATCGCAACCGCTTCTTCGACTACCCGCTGAAGCCGTTCGACGCGCTGATGAAGATCGGACCCTACGAGACGTTCCGGATCATCCTCAGCTACTTCAAGTGGAAGGTCCGCCCCTACGAGCAGGAGGACTCGTTCGAGGAATGGGTCATCAACCGCTTCGGCGGGCGGCTCTACATGCACTTCTTCGCCAGCTACACCGAGAAGGTGTGGGGCATCCACCCGCGCGAGATCCAGGCCGACTGGGCCGCGCAGCGGATCAAGTCGATGTCGCTCAAGACCGCGGTCCTGAACGCGTTTTCGCGCAAGACCACCGCCGTGTCGCTGATCGAGGAATTCGATTACCCCCGCAAGGGCCCCGGCATGATGTGGGAAAAGACCGGCGAGGCGATCGAGGCCAAGGGCGGCACCGTCCGCATGAACGCGCCGGTCGTCGCGCTGGAACGGTCGGGCAACCGGATCGAGGCCGTCGTGGTCGAGACGCCGGACGGGCGCGAGCGGATCGAGGCCGACAACTTCATCAACTCGATGGACCTGCGCACGCTGATCCACTGCATCGACCCGCCGCCGCCGCCCGAGGTGGTCGAGGCCGCGAGCCGCCTGCGGTTCCGTGACTTCATCCTCGTCGCGTTGGTCGTCGACAAGCCCGACCCGTTCCCGGACAACTGGATCTACATCCACTCCAACGACGTGCAGGTGGGCCGCATCCAGAACTTCCGCGCCTGGTCGCGCGAGATGGTCCCGAACGACACCCAGGCCTCCATCGGCATGGAATACTTCTGCTGGGAAGAGGACGATCTCTGGAAGGCCGACGACGCCGACCTCATCGACCTCGCCGCGCGCGAGCTCGAGAAGATCGGCCTCGCCAAGTTCGAGGACGTGGTGGACGGCACCGTGGTGCGACAGCCGAAGGCCTACCCGGTCTACGACACCGTCTACCGCGAGGCGCTCGACATCGTGGTCGACTGGCTTGGCACGCTGGAAAACTTCCAGACCGTCGGCCGCAACGGCCAGCACCGCTACAACAACCAGGATCACTCGATGCTGACGGGGATGCTGGCGGCGCGGAACCTGCTCGGGGACAACCACGACGTCTGGGCGGTCAACGTCGACCGCGCCTACCACGAACAGTTCGAGCGAGAACGACCCGAGACCGCGCGTGGCGAGCCTGCGACGGTGGGCGCCGGCCGTTCGTGAACCCAGGATCCGGAGCTGCGCCGACGGCCGGCGGCCGGATCCGAACCACCTCGGCCCCGCTGTTCACGCTGCGGGGCCTCGGGCTTGCCATACCCTTCGCGCTCGTCCTGTGCTGGCCGACGGTCCTGACCGGGCATCTCAGCGCCTTCTACGACACCGCGGGCTACCTCTCGGGCGGCGATACCTTCTGGCGCATTCTCGGCCAGACGCTGTTTCCCGCCGGCGCCGGTGACAGCGGCGGGGCAGGGGCCGGCGGGACTGCAGGGCCGGGCGGTGTCGATGTCTCGGTCTACAGCAGGTCGCTGACATATTCCGCGCTCTTCAGCGCCGTCGTCCGCACGCTCGGGCCGGTTCCGATGATGCTCCTCCAGGCGTTCATGGTCTCGCTCGCCGTCATGGCCGCGATCGACCGCCGCGCGCTGGACCGGCCGGTGCTGCTGGCGGCGGGGCTCGTCCTGGTCGTCGCGTTCAGCCCCCTGGCCTGGATGACGGTCTACCTGATGCCGGATGTGCTCGGCGCCATCGTCCTGATCCTGTCCGCGCTGCTGATCGACCGGATCGACGGCTTCAACGGGGCGCAGAAGGTCGCGATGACCCTGCTGGCCGCCTTCGCGGTCTCGTCCCACTACGGCAACATGCCGGTCGCCTTCGCGGCGGTCGGGCTCGCGCTCCTGTTGCGGCTGATCGCGTCGAACCGGCCGTCGCGGCGGCGGGCGCGGCGGGCCGCCGTACTCGCCGGGCTGACCGTGGTCGCCACCGCACCGGCGCTCAACCTCGCGGCCAGTTCCGTCGCGCTCGGCACGCCGAGCATCATGCCGCTGCATCCGCCCGTCGCGCTTGCCCGGTCGCTGGAGGACGGGCCGGCGCGCTGGTACCTGCAGGGCCGCTGCGCGGAAGCGGCCGAGGATGAACTCTGCGCCGGCTTCGACGAAAGCGTGCCGGATAGCGGCTTCGACTTTCTCTGGGGGACGGAGCGCCTGACCGACCGCGATGCCGAGACGGTGGAGGCGGTCCGGAACAACGAATGGCGCATCGTGGTGGCCGCGGCGCTGGAGTATCCCGGCCAGCAACTGCGCGCGACCTTCCAGCATACCGGCCGTCAGCTCGCGCTGGTGGCCGAAAGCGGAACGCCCGCGCGCTGGACCGGCGAGGAGATCGAGCTTCTGTTCGACGTCACGCACCCCGATTGGGTGCGCCCGGCGATGCGGATCAGCGTGGCGGCCTCTGCGATGGTTCTCCTGCTCCTCCTGGTGACACGGCGGCTCGACCGGTCGCAGACCCTCATGCTTGCCGTGATCCTGTTCGGCCTGATGGCGAACGCCTTCGTCTTCGGGGCGGTGTCGGTGCCGGCCGACCGCTACCAGGCGCGGGTCGCCTGGCTCCTTCCCCTCATGGCGGCGCTGTTCATCGCGGAACGCGGTTTCGCCCGGAGACCCGGATGAAGCCCAAGTGACGCGCGTCTCCGTCGTTATCCCTGCCTACAATGCTTCCACGACCCTCGACAGGACGCTGGATTCGGTGCGGGCGCAGACCGTCTCGGATATCGAGATCCTCGTCGTCGATGACGGTTCCGTCGACGACACCGCCGCGAAGGCCGCGCGCCACGCCGATGAGGATCCGCGCGTCCGGGTCATCTCCCAGCCCAACGCGGGCGTCGCGGCGGGGCGGAACGCGGGGATCGCGGCGGCGACCGGCGACTGGGTCGCGCCACTGGATGCGGACGACATCTGGCACCCCCGCACAGTTGAACGCTTCCTCGCGGCGGCCGACGCCGCCCCAGAGCCCGTGGTCTTCGTCTACACCTGGTCGCGGCGGATCGACGGCGAGGACCGCGTGATCTCGGACCTCGGCACGCCCGAAATCGCGGGCCGGGCGTTCCATCACCTGCTGGCCGGGAACTTCATCCGCAACGCCAGCGCGACGATGCTCGACCGCGAGGCGGTGCAGACGGTCGGCGGCTACGACCGCGGCTTCCAGGCCGAGGGGGCCTTCGGGGCGGAGGATATCGACCTCTACCTCCGGCTCGCGCGGCTCGGCCCGATCGCCGTCGCGCCGGGCTACCACGTCGGCTACCGCCAGATGGCCGGCAGCATGTCGGGCAGCAGCGCCGAGAGGATGCGGCGATCGGTGGAACTGGTGCTGGAAAAGGTCGAACGCGAAACACCGGGCGTGTCCGCGGCGGCGCTGGACCGGTCGCGCGCCAACTACGACCTCTATGCCGCCGGCCTGTCATTCTCGGGCGGGCGGGTCGGCGACGTCGCGCGCTACGCGGCTGACGCCATGCGCAAGGCACCGGTGTCCTCCTTCGTGCAACTCGGGCTGCTCGGGGCCTACGCGACGCTGGTGAAGTTCCGCCCCTGGCAGATGCCGCTGTTCGCGGACCTCGACCCGGACCGCGGCGTGACGCTGCCGGTCGCGGATGTCTGCCTGCTGATCCAGGAACGGCTGGCCGGGCCGCCGCTGCACACCTCCGGGCAGGCGGTGCCATGAACGGCGGCACCCCGCCGCGCGCCGGCCCGTTCCGCGCATTCCGCGGGACAATCGGCGTTCTGCGGGGCATGACTGGGCCGGGGGCCTGAAAGGAGACGTGATGCGCGGAAACGTTCTGGTCACCGGCGGCGCGGGGTATATCGGCAGCCACACCTGCAAGGCGCTCGCCGCCGCCGGTTTCGTGCCGGTGACCTATGACAACCTGTCGATCGGCAACCGGTGGGCGGTGAAGTGGGGACCGTTGGAAATCGGCGATATCTCCGACGTCGCGCGGTTGGCCGAGGTCGTCCGCAGGTACGAGCCGGTCGGGATCATCCACTTCGCCGCGCTGGCGCTGGTGGGGGAATCGGTGACCGAACCCGCGCTCTACTACCGCCAGAACGTCGGCGGCACGCTCGCCGTGCTGGAGGCCGCGCGCGCCTGCGGCCTGCCGCCCTTCGTGTTCTCCTCGACCTGCGCGGTCTACGGCACGCCGCCCGACCGTCCCATCGACGAGGCGACACCGAAAGCGCCGATCAATCCCTACGGGGCATCGAAACTCATGGTCGAGCGCATCCTCGACGATTACGGCACCGGCTACGGCCTGCGCTCGGCGGCGCTGCGCTATTTCAACGCCGCCGGCGCCGACCCGGACGGCGAGATCGGCGAGTTCCGGGCGGTGGAAACCCATCTCGTGCCGAATGCCATCGAGGCGCTACTGGGCCGCAAGCCGCCGCTGAAGCTGTTCGGCGGCGACTACCCGACCCCGGACGGCACCGCGATCCGGGACTACGTCCATGTCTCGGACCTCGCGCTCGCCCATGTCCGGGCGCTGGAACGGCTGCTCGGCGGGGGCGAACGGTTCGTCTGCAATCTCGGCACCGGAACCGGCCTGTCGGTGTCCGAGGTGATCGCGGGGATCGACCGGCTGTCGAACCGGCAGGTGCCGTGGGAAGGCGCGCCGCGACGGGCCGGGGATCCGCCCCGGCTGGTCGCCGATCCGAGCCTGTCGCGCGAGCTTCTGGGCGACGGGCTGACCGAACGCTCGGACCTCGACACGATCCTGCGGACCGCGCTCGACTGGCACCAGGGCGACCGCGTCACGCAGCTCCTGTCCGATCCCGGCTGATCCGCCGGCGCCTCAGCGGTCGTCGGCGGGCGTCATCACGCGGGCGAGCCGCGGCGGAAACGCCTCTGCCCCGGTCCCCGGGCCCGCGCGTGGCGGGATCGGGTCCGCCCGGCCGCCCCGGGGCCGGACCAGCGCCGCGTATCCCGACAGGTTTCCGAGGAACTCCTGCCACGACAGGTCCAGCGGATAGCTCCGCCGCCCGATCAGGCGCAGGAACACCAGCCGGAGGTGATAGGCGGGCAGACCTATCACCAGGAGCCGAAGCGCACGCAGGTCGCGGTGCCGCGCCAACGTGGCGACCTGGCCCGCGATGAAGCTCCGGCCGTGGTCGCGGATGTCCCGCCGCAGTTGCGCACGCGTTGGCCGGTGGTCGTGTCGTAGCCAGGCGGTCGGCTCGTAAAGCACCGTGCCACCGGCCGTGATGATCTTGTATATGAAGTAATCCTCCCCGCCGCCGGTGCCGGAGGATGCGGCGGGGGCAAGCTCGGACTCCATCGGCCCGATGTCGGGCTCGCGCGGGACGGCGGCCCGGACGGCGAAATGCGCGGTCGGCCCGAATTCCCAGGTCCGGACCGCACGAAGCGGCGTTTCCTCCAGCTTGTCCCGGTCGGCCTCCCGCCGCTGGTAGCGGCGCCCGAGTTTCTCGACCCGGAACCGTTCGAACGCGATCTGCTCCGCCGTTTCCATCGCGGCGGGAAGGGTGTTGCCGGTGACGCAGGCGACGTCCTGCCGGGCGAAGGGGGCCATTAGGTGTTCGAGCCAGCCGGGCGGCGCGATCACGTCCTCCTGCACCATCACCACGATCTCTCCCGTTGCCGCTGCGAAGCCGGTGTTGCGGGCGTGGGCAAGGTTGTCGCGGGGTTCCTCGACGACCGAGACACCCGGGAAACCGGCCGCGACCGAGGCGCTGCGACCGGAGGCAGGGTCGGTATCGACCACGACGACCTCCACGGCGCGGCCGGTCTCCTGCGCGGTGACCGACCGGAGCGTTTCGGAAAGCTGATCCGGTCTGCCCCCCGCGATAACGACGACCGAAACCGGGACCGCCGGATCGAGTTCCGCTTCGGCCGCGTCTTCGGGCGCCGTTCCCGCCGCGCCATCCTCCGCGAGGAACCGGGCGAAGGCGGTCCGCGCGGCCGCCTTCCCCGCCTTTTCCCGGTCGGGATCGCCCGCCATGCGTTCGGACAGGGCCAGGAGCCTCGGGGTGAGCGCGGACACGGCGGCATCGGCGAGCCGCCGCGCGCTGACCGGCGCGTATCCGTTCGACAGATCGACATGCCCGACGGCCCGTCCGCGATGAAGGAAGAAGACCCGGTTCCGCGCGTGGTGTGATAGCGTCTCGGGCGCGTGAAAGGCCGAGAGGTCGACAAGGTGAACACCGATCACGTCCGGGGCCGCGCCCGGGGTGGCCCGCGCCGGTGCGGGGGCGATGTCGAACGCCTCCTGCGGGCCGTGTTCCCGCTGCACCTCCTCTGCGCGGGCGCGGGATGCCTTCCACAGCCGGGGCGCGCGGAAGCTCGCGATCAGTTCGCCCACGTGGATGTCCGGGGAGATCCTTCGGGGGTAGAGCAGGCCCGCGATCATCCGGCGCGTGATCCCGAAGACCGCCCAGTAAGCCGAGATCCGCAGGATCTGCCAGCGGTTCAAAGGATAGTCCCGCCACGCCTTCTGCATGACGATGTAGAACGAGCCGTTGTCGCGGATCTGCCGCTTCAGCTGCTCGCGATTGCGGCGGTGCCTGTGGCGGATCAGGGCGCGGGGTTCGTAGGCGAAGGGGAAGCCCTTCGCGATCACGCGCAGGAACATCTCCACGTCGCCGCCGCCGTTCGAGGGCGTTCCCACGTCGAGCGCGGGGTCGAACGGGCCGACGTCCGCGAAGACGCTGCGCCTGAAGGCCATGTTCGCGCCCGCGCCGAGCTCCCCGGTGCCGAAGTCCTGCCAGCGAAGCCCGTGACCGCCCGGGAAGTGGTGACGCCGCCGCTTCACCCCGCGGTCGAACCCGGTGTTGAACTCGAACATGGCCTGCGCCTCGGTCTCGATCTCGTAGGGGATCACGAGACCGGTCATCGCCGCGAGGTCCGGTTCCTCCGCGAAGGCGTCACGGATCGCGCCGATCCAGTCCGGCTCCACCGCCGTGTCGTCGTCGGTGAAGGCGATGATCTCGCTCCGCGCCTCGATGACCGCGCGGTTGCGGGCCCAGTCTAGGCCGGGCCGATGTTCGCGGACGTGGCGGATCGCGGGTCCGCGCCCGGCGGCGTTCAACTCCTCCACCAGCCGTTCCAGTCCGTCCGTGGTGGAGGCATTGTCGACCACCACCACCTCGTCGGGGGCCGGGTCCAGCGCCGCGACATGGGCGAGGCAGCGGCGCATGTCATCGACGCGGTCGCGGGTGCAGATCGCGACGGTGACGGTCGGTTTCGGACCCGGCGTCTCGGCCCTCGGAAGTCGCAGGAGGGTGTCTATGGGCGCGCCCGCCTGTGACGAGAGGAGCGCATTCGCAAGGACCTCGTGCAGCACCCGGTCGAACACCCGGTCGACCGCGCCACGGCCGAGCGCGGCGCGGTCGATCCGCCCGTTCACGATCGGCACGTCGATCCAGCCGACAGGCTGCCCGCGCCAGCGCATCAGCACGCGCGCCCGCGCGAACCGCGACAGGTCCTCGTCCGCGGACGGTTTGCCGGTCGCCTCCAGCACCGCGATCTTCGTCAGACCCCACATGATCCCTCCGGGGCGCGCCCGGACCCTCCGCGGCGCATTCGTCGGCAGTGTTTCGCGAACGGTCGGAGAGTCCAGCCATATGTGCCCGAACGCGCGCCCGCGGCGGCCCGAAGCGCCCGGACGTGTCCCTTTCCCGGCCGTCTGCCCGTGTGCCGGGCAACCCGCGATCCCGGCGAGCACGGGGCAATGTGGCCCCGGAAATTCCGCCCGCTTTCAGATGACCTTAACCCCGATCTCCTAGCCCCGGCCGAGGGGGTCGGGCAGCGACAGCACCCCCCGCGACGAGGTGACGGCAATGGGGACGATGTATTCCGGGCTCGGCGGGTCCGCGGGCTACGGCGAAACCGCGTTCTCCGGCCTTGCCAAGACCGCCGGAACCGATGCCGACGGTAGCGTCTACCTCGACCTGACCGCGACCATGCCCGATGGCCTGACCATCGGCGGTACCACCTATTCCGGGCTCTACCTCAACTCCAACGGCGTCCTCACCTTCGACGGGCCGGAGCTTGGGGCGAACGGCGACCTCGCGACCTATGCCGGCCCGGCCATCGCGCCGTTCTGGGGCGATTTCGACATCACCGCGGGTGGCGAGATCTGGATCGACCAGGACGCCGCCAGCGGGCGGCTCACGATCACCTGGCTCGACGCCCAGCCCGCGGGCGGCGGGGCGGGCAACGACGTTCAGGTGGTCCTGACCGCGACCGGCGGCGGCGATTTCCTCGCGGAGTTCGTCTACGGCGACATCGTCACGGCGACGGCGGGCGGCGGCACCGCCAGCGCCGGTGTCACGGACGGGGACGGGAACGTCTACCTCCTGCCCGGTTCGGGCGACGATGCCGCGATGACGGCCTACGAGACCGCCGACTTCGGCCAGGACAGGCCCGACGGTGCGTTCGCCACGCTCTACTCCGACGGTGTGGCGGATGTCGCGCCGCCGGGCGACGGGACCGTCGACGGAACCGCCGACGGCGACACGCTGGCGACCGGCTACACCGATGCCGACGGCGACGGCATCACCATCGGCGACGACAGCATCGACGGCGGAGACGGTGCGGACAGCCTCGACGGCGGTGGCGGCGACGACACGGTGGTCGGCGGCGCGGGCGACGACACGATCCTGTCCGGCGGCACCGGATACGCGGTCGACTGGACCACCGTGACCACCGGCCAGTCCGTGACCGGCACGGACGAGGCGGACTTCCTCCGCCTCGTCGCGACCCCCGATGCCACCGCCACGATCGCGCTCGGCTCCGACGCCGGTGCAGGCGTCGGCGATGGGCTGCAGGACTGGATCGAGATCTCCACCGACGAAAGCACCGGCTGGATCGAGTTCCGCAACTTCGACATGGGCCTCGACAAGGTGGTGCTGCAGGGCGCGCCGATCACCGGGGCGCAGTACAACGGCGCGGGCTACTACGAGCTTCGGGTCGACTACAGCGACGGCGCGCAGCAGTTCTTCCGCTTCTACACAGACGACGGCTGGTTCGACCCCTACCAGATCTTCACCCTGTCCGACCCGACGGCCAATTCCAGCGACGACAGCCTTTCGGGCGGGGACGGCTCCGACACCTTCGTTCTGACCGACGGGTTCGGCAGCGACACCATCGTCGGCGGCGAAACCGGCAGCGACCGCGACGTGATCGACCTGACCGGGCTGACAGGGGCGGTGACCGTCAGCTTCTCCGGCACCGGCGCCGGGACACTGACATCGGGCGGCGACACCGCGTCCTTCAGCGAAATCGAGTCGCTGATCCTGACCGGGGGCAACGACAGCGTCGACGCGACCGCCGACCTCGCGGGGGTGGAGATCATCTCCGGCGACGGCGCCGACACGCTCCACACCGGATCCGGGGACGATACCATCGACGCGGGCGCGGGTGACGACCGGATCGAAAGCGGTGACGGCGCCGACTGGATCGACGGCGGCGCCGGGAACGATTCCATCATGTACGGCGCCGGAGATTCCACCGTCTTCGGCGGCGACGGCGACGACACGATCGACGACGTGAACGGCTCCAACCTCGTCGGGGACAACTCGCTCGACGGCGGGGCGGGCAACGACCTGATCTGGGGCGGGTTCGGCGACGACACGATCCTGGGCGGCACCGGCAACGACAACATGGCGGGCGAGGAAGGCAACGACCTCTTTCTGCTGGCCGACGACTTCGGCAACGACACGATTTCCGGCGGCACCGACAGCGACACGATCAGCGCGACGGCGGTGAGTTACGGGGTCACCGTCACCTATACCGGCGACTGGGCGGGCAGCATCACCGCGAACGGCGACACGGTCACGTTCAGCAGCGTCGAACACCTCAAGCTGACGACCCAGGGCGACTACATCGACGCCAGCATGTCCTGGGCGGGCATGTCGATCGACGCCGGGGGCGGCGGCGACACGCTGATCGGGGGCGATGGCGGCGACACTCTCGACGGCGGCCACGGCGCCGACCGGCTGGACGGCGGGCTCGGCAACGACAGCCTGATCGGCGGCGGCGGCGGGGATGTCTTCGTCCTTGGAGCGAACGGCGGTGCCGACACGATCGCCGACTTCGACACCGGCGACAACGATGCCGACGGGCTCTTCAACGACCAACTCGATGTCGCCGGGCTACTCGGCGGCACCGGGGACGGGGGCACGATCACCACTGACGACGTGACGGTGACCGATGACGGGTTCGGCAATGCCCTCCTGACCTTTCCGAACGGCGAGACGGTCGTCCTGCAGGGCGTCGCGCCGTCTGAGATATCTTCGCCGTCGCAACTCCACTCGGCGGGGATTCCCTGTTTCACCGCCGGTACGATGATCGCGACGCCGACGGGCCGGGTGCCGGTGGAACGAATCCGTCCCGGCGATCTGGTCCTCACGCGCGATGACGGGCCGCGGCCGGTGATCTGGGCCGCGGCGCGCAGGCTTCGCGCCGGCGATCTCGCTGCTGCGCCGCGCCTCCGCCCGGTCCTGGTGAACGCCGGAGTGTTCGGCCATGACGAGCCGCTGGCGGTCTCGCCGCAGCACGGCATCCTCCTGCGCGACGGGCACGGGACGGAGCGTCTCGTCCGCGCGGCACATCTCGCGCGGATGCCGGGCGGCGGGGTACGGGTCATGCGCGGCTGCCGTGGGGTGGTTTACGTCCACCTCATGTTCGAACGGCACCAGGTCGTGTTCTCGAACGGCCGGCTGAGCGAAAGCTACTATCCCGGTCCGGTCGCCCGTGCCGGGCTGGATCCGGCCGCGCGGACGGAACTCCTTGGCCTGTTCCCGGCCCTCGCGGCGGCGCCGAACCGCCGCGCGACGGCGCGGGCCTACTCCGCACCCGCCCGGGATTACTCGCGCTGGAACGCGGTGCCGGACCATGTCGAGGTGTACCGGGCGCCGCGCTGACCGAAGGACAAATCGAACATACTTCGCGCCTCGAAGCCGCGGAACGCACCGATCTGCTGTACCTATCGAACTTTCCCGCGTCGTGCGCGCGACATGACCCTCGCCGTGCTCTGCAACCGCGGATCGGATAGCAACTCGCACACGCCGGAGGACAGTTTCCGCCGCCAGTTCGGGTGCCCGTCCACCGTTCCGGGCAGGTTCGGCTGCTCTGCGGCGTCGAGCACGGTCTCTGCCTGGACCGCCACCATCCGCGACGGCGTGTCGGCAAGGAACGCGTGGAGTCCCTCCGCGTCCGGTCGCCCGATCACCGCGTCGAACGCGGCGATGTCGCGCCGCCGCGTCGCCCCGGCCTTCCGCCGCGCGGCGGGCGTCAGCGCGCCGAGCGCCGCCCAGGCATCGAGGTCCGTTTCCGCCCGCCAGCCTGCCCAGGTCGGCAGGTCGTGGGTGGAGAAACTCGCGATGGCCGCCTCGGGGTAGGCCGATGCCGGGTGGAACGGGCCGCCGTCGTCGCCGCGCTCGAACATGGCGAGGCGGCAGCCGAGGATCCCGGCCTCGGACAAGCGCTTGCGCAGCCCCGGCGGCACCACGCCCAGGTCCTCGCCCACGATCACCGCGCCGACCCGCGCGGCCTCGATCCGCGCCACGGCCAGCATCGCCTCTCGCGGCATCGCGATGTAGGCGCCCGGCGCGCCGGTGTCGGGCACCCAGAACGCGCGCTCGAACCCCAGGATGTGGTCGATCCGCAGGGCACCGGAGTGGCGAAGCTGGCGGCGCAGGGTCTCGGCGAGCGGCCGGAACTCCTGAGCGACCAGCGCCAGCGGGTCGAGCGGGGCGAGGTTCCAGGTCTGCCCGGCGGCGGTGAAGGCGTCGGGCGGCGCGCCGAGAGACACGCCGCGGACGAAACTGTCGCGATCCTCCCACGTCTCCGCGCCGTAGGGGTGGGTTCCGACCGCGAGGTCGAGGTAGAGGCCGAGGGTCAGCCCGCCCGCACGGGCGCGGGACTGCGCCGCGGCAAGCTCCGTCTCCGCCCGCCACTGCGCCCAGGAATGGAACGCGATCTCGGCGGACAGGTCATCCGCGGCCGCGCGCGCGGCGGCGGAGCCGGGATCCCGGAGGTCGCCGGGCCAGTCGTTCCAGTAGGCGCCGTGGCGGTCCGACAGCGCCTGGTGGAGCGCGAAGGTCGCCAGCGCCGGTCCTTCGGCGTTCCGGAAGGCGTCGAAGGCCGGGTCGCCGGTGAAGGCGGCGAATTCCGACCGGAGCGCGGCGAGCTTCGCGGCGATCTCGGCGGGGTAGTCGATCAGCCGCCCCGACGCGGCGCCGCCGCCCGGCAGATGCAGGATGTTGAGCCGCCTCCGGTGGGACGGCTGGTAGGGCGAGTGCGCGCCGGGGTCGGCGGGAAATCCCGCGTGGACCGGGTTCAGCCCGAGAAACCCTGCGCCGAGCCGCCCGAGCCCTTCGCCGAGCGCGCCGAGGTCACGGTAATCGCCGACCCCCGCGGTGTCGGCGCCCTTCAGACCCCAGAGCGGAACGATCAGGCCCCAGGTGGGATCCGGCAGCGGCAGCCGTGGCGGAGCGGACAGGATCGTGCAGGTCTCGTCGCCCAGGTTCAGCCGGTGGATGCCGTTCGGCAGGGCGGGCAGGGCGGCGGGGCCGCGGCCCTCGGTCTGGGTGCCGTCCTCCTGCAGAAGCGACCAGGCCGCGTCGTCGGGAACGGCCACGTCCGGTACGGTCCCGGCGTCGGAGACGTGCCATTCGGGCAGGCGGCGCGCGGCGTGCGCGGCCTCGACCCCCGCCAGCGCATCCCGCGCCTGCCGATCGGTCGCCACGTCCAGCCCAAGCGCGGCCAGCATCGCGCGGGCGGTGTCGGGCCCGGTTTCCCGCTGTGTCCCGGTCAAGTCGGTATAGACCGGCAGGACGCCCATCGCCCCGGCCAGCCGCATGAGCGCGTCACTCATCCGGGACCGCTTCCAGCACCATCGCCATGACGCTTTCCGCCGGGGCCTCGACGACCGCGCCCGCGATGCGGCCGGTCGGACCGCCGTCGGGCTCGCTCGTGTCGATCATGATCCGCCAGCGCCGCCGCTCGGACACCGGGGGCAGGGTGACGTCGACCTCCGGCCCGCGATTGAAAACGAGGAAGATCGCGTCTTCGCGCGCGGCGTAGCCCGGCGTGCCGGACGCCATCCGCAACTCGACACAGATGACGTGCTCGGCCTCGGCCCATCTCGCGTCGTCCATCGGCTCGCCGTCCGGGCGCCACCAGAACAGGTCGGACAGCCCGTCTTCGGGCCGCTCGCGCGAATGCAGGAAGCGTTTCTGACGCAGGATCGGGTGCCGCCGCCGGATCGCGATGAGCCGGCGGGTGAACTCGGCGAATCCGGTATCGGCGCGAGGCCAGTCGATCCAGCCGGTTTCGTTGTCCTGGGCATAGGCGTTGTTGTTGCCGCCCTGGGAATTGCCGATCTCGTCCCCGGCGAGGATCATCGGCGTGCCCTGCGACAGCAGGAGTGTCGCCATCATGTTGCGCCGCCGCCGCGCCCTGCGGTCGCGGATGCGCGGATCGTCGGTCGGCCCCTCGACCCCGAGGTTGTCCGAGAAATTCTCGGAATGGCCGTCGCGGTTCCCCTCGCCGTTGGCCTCGTTGTGGCGGTCGCGGTAGGCGACCCAGTCGGCCAGCGTGAACCCGTCATGGGCGGTGACGAAGTTGACCGAGGAGGTCGCGGGACGGCCGGAATGGTCGAATTGAAGGGCGGAGCCGCTGAGCCTGTCCGCGAGCGCGGGCAGCATCGCCTCGTCGCCGCGCCAGAACCGCCGCACCCCGTCGCGGTACTTGTCGTTCCATTCGTGGAACGGTGGCGGGAAGGCGCCGACCTGGTAGCCGCCGGGCCCGATGTCCCAGGGCTCCGCGATCAGTTTGACGCGGGTCAGGACCGGATCCTGCCGCACCGCGTCGAAGAAGGCAGCGCCCGGATCGAAGCCGGCCTCGGTCCGGCCGAGCGTGGCGCAGAGGTCGAAGCGGAACCCGTCGACGCCCATCACCTCGACCCAGTAGCGCAAGGAATCCATCACCATCCGAAGGACCATCGGGTGGTCGAGGTTCAGCGTGTTCCCGGTGCCGGTATCGTTGACGTAGTACCGCGGGTCGCCGTCGGTGAGCCGGTAGTAGGCGCGGTTGTCGAGCCCGCGGAACGACAGCGTCGGGCCAAGCTCGCTGCCCTCGCCGGTGTGGTTGTAGACCACGTCGAGAATGATCTCGATCCCGGCATCGTGAAGCCGTGCGACCATGTGCTGGAATTCCCAGAGCTGGCCGCGGTGCAGGTAGCGCGGATCGGGCGCGAAGAAGCCGATCGTCTGGTAACCCCAGTAGTTCCGCAGCCCCTTCTGCACGAGGAACCGGTCGTTGAGGAAGGCGTGGACCGGCAGAAGCTCCACCGCCGTCACGCCGAGCCGGGTGAGGTGTTCCAGCATCGGGTCCGAGGCCACGCCGAGGAAGGTGCCCTTCGGCGCGGCCTGCGGGTGCAACTGCGTCAGCCCCTTGACGTGGGCCTCGTAGATCACCGTCTCGTCCATCGGCGTCAGCGGCGGGCGGGTGGCGCCCCAGGAAAACGCCGGGTCCTCGACCACGCAGCGCGGCATGAACGGTGCGCTGTCGCGGGTGTCGAAGCTGAGGTCGGCATCGTGGGCACCGACGGTGTAGCCCATCAGCGCGTCGTGCCAGACCGGGTGCGCGGTGATCCGGCGCGCATAGGGATCGAGCAGGAGCTTGTGGCGGTTGAACCGGTGCCCGTCGGCCGGGGCATAGGGGCCTTCGGCGCGGAGCCCGTAGAACGCGCCGGGCGGCAGGCCGGGCACGAAGCCGTGCCACACGTCGCCGTCGCGTTCGGGCAGGGGCAGGCACTGCGTTTCCCGCCGTCCGTCCTCGGAGAACAGGCAGACATGAACCTGCGTCGCGTGCTGCGAGAATACGGCGAAGTTGACGCCGTCGCCCCGAAAGGTCGCGCCGAGGGGCGCGGGGCGCCCCCCCACGATCGACCATGTCATGTCACTCATGCGGGTTCTTTTACGAGCCCTTTCAGCAACGCGCCATAGGCCTCCGCGCTGGCCGGCCAGCCGACCGGATGCGACATCGCGTTTCGCTGCATCCGCGCCCAGATCTTGGGCTGCCGGTAAAGCTCCGCCATGTGGGTGATCGCGTCGGCAAGCGCCTGTGCGGTGACCGGGTGGAACTGGAACCCGGTCGCCACCCCCGCCATCACCGCCGCGGCGTTGGCCGGGATCACGGTGTCGGCCAGCCCGCCCGTCAGCGCGACGAGCGGCAGGGTTCCGAACCGCAGGCCGTAGAGTTGCGTCAGCCCGCAGGGTTCGAACCGCGACGGCACCAGGATCGTGTCGCCGCCGGTCACCAGCATCCGCGCGAGATCCTCGTCGTAGCCGATTTCCACGGCGAGGTTCGGCTCGGCCTCGGCCATCGCGCGGTAGGCGGTCTCCAGCTCCGGGTCGCCGGAGCCGAGGACGGCGAGTTGGCCGCCCTGCGCGAACAGGGCCGGCAGAGCCTCGAGCAGGAGGTCGAGCCCCTTCTGCTGCGTTAGCCGCGACACCACCACCGCGAGCGGGCCATCGGCCGCGGGCAGGCCCATGCGGTCGCGCAACGCCGTCTTGTGTGCGGCCTTGCCCTTCGCGGTCTTGTAGGGCGGCGTCCAGACGCTTTCGTCTATGCCATTGAGAATGCCGATGAAATCCGCCTTCCGCGATCGCAGGACGCCTTCCAGCCCCATGCCGAAATCCATCGTCATCAGCTCTTCGGCGTAGGTCGGGCTGACGGTCGAGATGCGGTCGGCGTAGACCAGCCCGGCCTTCAGCGCGCTGATCTTGCCGTAAAATTCGAACCCGTCGGGCTGGAAGCCCCACCGCGGCAGGGCGAGCTGGTCGAGCATCGCGGCAGGGGCGAGGCCCTGGAAGGCGATGTTGTGGATGGTGACCAGCGTGCCGACCCGTCCCTCGGCGCCGAGAAGCCGAAGGTAGACCGGCGCGAGCGCGGCCTGCCAGTCGTGCAGGTGCAGGACCTGCGGCCGCCAGCCCGCGACGCCCTCGGCCCCTATCCGCGCGGCGGCGAGCGACAGGGCGGCGAAGCGCTGCGGGTTGTCGGGCCAGTCCTGCCCGTTGTCGTCGAGGTAGATCCGCCCCGGCCGGTCGAAGAGATGCGGCGCGTCGAGCGCGTAGAGCATGTGACCGCCGAGATCGCCCTTCAGCAGCCGCGCCGGCCCGCCGAAGAGATCGCCGAGGTCCGCCAGAACCGTCCGGCCCGGCAGCGCGGACAGGACGGCGGGGTAGGCGGGCAGGAGCGTATGCACCTCGACCCCTTGCGGGGCCAGGGCCGCGGGCAGCGCACCGGCGACGTCGGCAAGCCCGCCGGTCTTGACCAGCGGCACGCATTCCGACGCGACCGAAAGGACGCGGGTGGTCATGTAAGCGCCGCCTCTCGCCGGTCGAGCATCGCCTGGGTGATGAGCGTGACGCCCGTGTCGGTCACGCGGAACCACTTCGCGTCCTCCTCAGGATCCTCGCCGACGACGAGGCCGTTCGGGATCTCCACGCCGCGGTCGATGACGCAGGAGTGCAGCCGGGCGTGGCGGTGGACGACGACCTTCGGCAGGGCGACCACGCGGGTCAGCGAGGCGTAGGAATTCGTGTGGCAGTTGGTGAACAGGAGCGATTCCCGGATCTCGGTGCCGGAGACGATGCAGCCCCCCGCGACCATCGACGAAATCGCCAGCCCGCGCCGGTCGCTTTCGTCGTGGATGAACTTCGCCGGCGGCACAATCTCGGAATAGGTCCAGATCGGCCAGTCGTGGTCCCAGAGGTCCAGTTCGGGCGTGAAGTTGGTGAGGTCGATGTTGGCCTTCCAGAACGCGTCCACCGTGCCGACGTCGCGCCAGTAGGACGGCGCCTCCTTCGACGACCGCACGCAGCTGTCGGTGAAGCGGTGCGCCTGCGCCTTTCCGTTCTTCACGATGTCGGGGATCAGGTCGCCGCCGAAGTCGTGGGCGGAGTTCGGGTCGTCCGCGTCGGCCAGGAGCAGTTCGCGCAGGTATGGCCAACTGAAGACGTAGATCCCCATCGAGGCGAGCGCGACGGATGGATCGTCGGGCGTGCCAGGCGGATCCTTCGGCTTTTCGAGGAACGAGGTGATGCGGTCGTTCGCGTCCACCGCCATGACGCCGAAGGCCGTCGCCTCCTCGCGCGGGACGGTCAGGCAGCCCACGGTCACGTCGGCACCGGATTCGACGTGCTGCCGCAGCATGACCTCGTAATCCATCTTGTAGATGTGGTCGCCCGCCAGGATCACGATGTAGTCGATGTCGTAGCTGTCCACGATGTCGATGTTCTGGGTCACCGCGTCGGCGGTGCCGCGATACCACCGGTTCTCGTCGACGCGCTGGCTGGCGGGCAGGATGTCGAGGAACTCGTTGCGCTCGGCCCGGAAGAAGTTCCAGCCGCGCTGGCAGTGGCGGATCAGGCTGTGGGCCTTGTACTGGGTCGCGATCGCCATCTTGCGGATGCCCGAGTTCAGCGCGTTCGACAGCGCGAAGTCGATGATCCGTGTCTTGCCGCCGAAATAGACCGCGGGCTTCACCCGGTTGTCGGTCAGTTCCTTGAGGCGGCTCCCGCGTCCCCCGGCCAGGACGAAGGCCATGGACCGCGCGGCCAGCCGGTTGCTCCTGTCTCCCATCGCAATCTCTCCCTTCGGTTCCGTGCCTCCGCCGCGTGTCAGTCAGGACTCCCGCAGCAGGTAGATGGTTCCAAGCGGCGGGACGGTGATCTCGGCGCTAGCGGGCTGGCCCTGCCAGGCCGTGTCCGTCGCGGTGACGCCGCCGCCATTGCCCATCCCGCTGCCGCCATAGTCGGTGGCGTCCGTGTTCAGGATCTCGCGCCACCGGCCCGTCGCGGGCAGGCCGATGCGCAGGCCGCCTCGCGGGACCGGCGTGAAGTTGCAGATCACCACCGCCTCCGCGTCGCGGGGCCCGCCGCGCCGCACCCACGAATAGACCGAGGTGTCGGCGTCGTTGGATTCGATCCACTGGAAGCCCTCGGGCTCGCTGTCCTTGGCGTGCAGCGCCGGGGTCTCGCGGTAGACGCGGTTCAGGTCGCGCACCAGCGCCCGGACGCCCGCATGGGCAGGGGCATCCGCGTAGCCCCAGGCGATCTCGCCCTCGTGGTTCCATTCCTCGCGCTGGCCGAACTCCTGCCCCATGAACAGGAGCTTCTTGCCCGGGTGCCCCCACATGAAGCCGTAATAGGCGCGCAGGTTGGCGAATTGCTGCCAGTCGTCGCCCGGCATCCGGCCAAGGATCGAGCCCTTGCCGTGCACCACCTCGTCATGGCTGAGCGGCAGGATGAAATTCTCGGAAAACGCGTAGTGCAGGCCAAAGGTCATCTGGTGGTGATGGTGTTTGCGGTGGATCGGTTCCCGCCCCATGTAGTCGAGCGTGTCGTTCATCCAGCCCATGTTCCACTTGTAGCCGAAGCCGAGCCCGCCCGCGTCCACCGGCGCGGAGACCTTGGGGTAGGACGTGCTTTCCTCCGCCGCGGTCAGGATGCCGGGGCATTCGCCATAGGCCAGCACGTTCATCGCTTGCAGCATGGCGATGGCCTCGTAGTTCTCCCGCCCGCCGTCCTTGTTCGGCACCCACTCACCGTCCTTGCGGCTGTAGTCGCGGTAGAGCATCGAGGCCACGGCATCCACGCGCAGCCCATCGGTGTGGTATTCTTCCAGCCAATACAGCGCGTTGGAGGTCAGGTAGTTCTTCACCTCGGTTCGACCGTAGTTGAAGATCAGCGTGTTCCAGTCGGTGTGGAAGCCCTCTCGCGGGTCGGCGTGTTCGTAAAGCGGCGTGCCGTCGAAACGGCCAAGCCCGTGGGCGTCGGTCGGGAAATGCCCCGGCACCCAGTCGAGGATGACGCCGAGCCCGGCCCGGTGCGCCGCGTTCACGAGGTCGCGGAATTCGTGCGGCGGGCCGTGGCGGATCGTCGGCGCGAACAGGCCCACGGGCTGGTAGCCCCAGGACCCGTCGAAGGGATACTCGCTCAGCGGCAGGAACTCGATATGGGTGAAGCCCATGTCCTTCGCGTAGCCGACGAGTTCCTCCGCCGCCTCCTTGTAGGATATGAACCGCCCGCCGTCCTTCCGCCGCCAGGACCCCAGGTGGACCTCGTAGATCGAGATCGGGGAGGTGCGGGCGTTCCGCAGGACACGTTCCTGCATCCAGCCGTCGTCGGACCAGCCGTAGCCCGAGATGTCGCGCACGACCGAGGCGTTCGACGGCGCGTGTTCCGACCCGAAGCCGACGGGGTCGGACTTGAGCGGCAGGACGGTGCCGTCGGGGTCGACGATCTCGTACTTGTAGGCTTCGCCGTCGCCGATTCCGGGGACAAAGATTTCCCAGATGCCGGTGGTCCCGCGGGCCCGCATCGCGTGGCGGCGGCCGTCCCAGGCGTTGAACCCGCCCACGACCGACACCCGTGTCGCATTCGGGGCCCAGACCGCGAAATGGGTGCCCTGCACGCCTTCGTGCTCGCACGGATGCGCGCCGAGTACCTTCCACAGCCGCCGGTGCGATCCCTCGCCGAAATAGTACTCGTCCTGTTCGCCGAGTACGGGGCCGAAGCGGTAGGGATCCTCGACGCTCCATTCCTGGCCGAGCGCGTTGCGGCCTTCCAGCGTGTAGGGTTTGCCGCCGGGGATCTTGCCCTGGAACAGGCCGGGCTGGCCGTCGATCCGGGGCAGGGGATGGCGGCGGCCGTCGACGCGGGCCGCCAGCGTCTCGGCGCCGGGGTCGAAGGCGGTCAGCCAGGTGGCGCGGCCGCGCTTGTGGGGGCCGAGGATCGAGAACGGGTTGCCGTGGCGCCCCTCGCGGATCGCCGCGAAGTCCGCCGCGCTGCCGACGGCCGGGGTCGTGTCGGGCTGGCTCTCCTCCATGAGCCGACTCTAGCCCGATGCCGGTGGCTTGCAAGCGTCGTGGCGGGCCGCCCGGTGCTGCAGCTCAGAGCAGCGCCTTCGCCCCCCAGATGTCGTGCATGTAGCCCCGGATCGTGCGGTCGGACGAGAACCATCCGGACCGCGCGGTGTTCAGCGCCGCCATCCGCCGCCAGCCGGTCTGGTCGGCGAAGGCGGCGTCGGCCTCGCGCTGCGCGCGCCAGTAATCGGTGAAGTCCGAGGCCACGAGGAAGTAATCATGGCCCGAGACGTTGGCCGCGATATGGGCGTAGCGGTCGGGCTCGCCGGGGCTGAAGCCGCCGTCGCGGATCAGGGCCACGGCGCGTTTCAGGCGCGGGTCCGCCGCGATCGCCTTCGCCGCGTGGCCGTCGAGCTCGCGGCGCGCCACGACCTCGTCCGCCGTCATCCCGAAGAGAAAGAAGTTCTCCGCCCCCACGCGGTCGCGGATTTCCACGTTGGCGCCGTCGAGCGTGCCGATGGTCGGCGCGCCGTTCAGGGCGAACTTCATGTTGCCGGTGCCGGAGGCCTCCTTGCCTGCGGTGGAGATCTGTTCCGACAGGTCCGCGGCCGGGATCAGCCGTTCGGCCAGCGTCACGTTGTAGTTGGGCAGGAAGGCGATCTGAAGGTAGTCCCGCGTCTTCGGATCGGCGTTCACGACATGGGCGACGTCGTTGATGAGCCGGATGATGTCCTTGGCGAAGAAGTATCCCGGCGCCGCCTTGCCCGCGAAAATCTTGACCCGCGGCGTCCAGCCCGCGTTCGGCGCCTCGCGGATCGCCTGCCACAGCGCGATCGCCTCGATGATGTTGAGATGCTGGCGCTTGTATTCGTGCATCCGCTTGATCTGGACGTCGAACATCCATGTCGGGTCGAGGTTGAGCCCCATGTGCTCGGACAGGAAGTCCGACAGCTCCGCCTTGTTGGCCGTCTTGGCCTCGGCATAGCGTTCGAGGAAGGAGGCGTCGTCCAGGTGCGGCTCCAGCGCCTTCAGCTTCTCTAGGTCCGCGACCCAGTCCTCCCCGATCGCCTCGGTGATCAGCGCCGAAAGACGCGGGTTGCAGGTGTGAAGCCAGCGGCGCGGCGTGACGCCGTTGGTCTCGTTCACGATCCGCTCGGGGTGAAGCCGGTGCAGTTCCTTGAACACGGTCGTCTTCATCAGGTCGGTGTGCAGCGCCGAGACGCCGTTGACCTTCTGCGCCATGATGAAGCTCAACTCGCCCATCCGCACCTGCCCGCCGGACCGCGCGGAGACCTTGCGGGTCGGGTTCTCCTTCGCGTGAAGCTGGTCGATCCGGTCGATCAGTTGCAGGTGGCGCGGCAACAGCTTGCCCATCAGCGACTCGGGCCAGGCCTCCAGCGCCTCGGGCAGGAGCGTGTGGTTGGTGTAGTTCAGGACTCCGCGCGCGTTCTCGACCGCGTCGGCGAAGCTCATCTTCCGCTCGTCGTGCAACAGCCGCACCAGTTCCGGCCCGGCGATGGCGGGGTGGGTGTCGTTGAGCTGGATCGCGACCTTGGCGGGCAGGGCGCGCAGGTCGCCGTGTTCGCTGTCGAAGCGGCGCAGGATGTCCGCGAGCGAGGCGGCGGTGAAGAAGTATTCCTGCTTCAGCCGCAGCTCCTTGCCCTGCTCGGTGGTGTCGTCGGGATATAGCACCCGGCTCAGCGTGCGGGCACCCGCCTCGGGCTCCGCGGCGGCGGCGTAGTCGCCCCGGTTGAACCGGTCGAGGTCGAAGCCGTGCTCGGCCCGCCCGGACCAGAGCCGCAGCGTGTTGGCCCACCGGCCCTTCCAGCCGACGACGGGCGTGTCCCATGCCTGCGCCATCACCGCCTCGGCGGGCGACCACGTCGCGGTCCGGCCGGCCTCGGCCACGACGCCGCCGAAGCCGATGCGATAGCGCACCTCGGGGCGTTCGAATTCCCACGGGTGCGGCTCGTCCAGCCAGGTTTCCGGCGCCTCCATCTGGCGCCCCTCGGAGATCGACTGCCGGAACAGCCCGTGTTCGTAGCGGATGCCGTAGCCGTGGGCGGGGCAGCCGAGCGTCGAGAGGCTTTCGAGGAAGCAGGCCGCGAGCCGGCCGAGCCCGCCGTTGCCGAGCGCCGCGTCCGGTTCGTCATGCACCACGGTATCGAAGTCGAGACCGAGCCCGGCCATCGCCTCCTGCACGTCGTCCAGCAGTTCGAGGTTCACGATCCCGTCCTGAAGGAGCCGCCCGATCAGGAATTCCATCGACAGGTAGTAGACCCGCTTGGCCCCGGCGGCGTAGGTGGCGCGGGTCGCGGCGAACCAGCTGTCGACGATGCGGTCGCGGATTGCGTGGCTTAGCGCCATCCGCCAGTCGCGGGTTTGCGCGTGGTCCGGGTCCTTGCCGACGGAATAGCTCAGGTGGCCGAGGATCGCGTCCTTCATCGTGGGCATGCGGGGTTCTTTCGTTCTTTACCGGGGGCGGCGTCGCGCCGCGCCGCCCGATTGATGGGGATGCCGGGCCGGAGCGCAAGTGGCGGGGCCCGGAAAACCCGGCCATGCGGGGCCGGGGCGGGGTCTCGTGCGAAAATCGGGCTAGAGCGGCCGGCCGAGGCGCGCCATTGCCCACGGCGTGAACTCGGCCAGGATTTCCGACATCGCGGCGTCGAAGGCGGCCACCACCTCGTCGGCATCCGTGCCCGCGGCCACGGCCTCGGCGGCGAAGTTGCGGCTGGCGAAGACCACCACGTCGCGCTCGCGCAGGATGCGCACGGTCATCGCGATCCGCACCAGCGGCGGCTCGTCCCCCGACGCCTCGGCCTGGAAATCCACGAGGTCGGTAACGATGGAGTAGTCGCCGTAGCTCGACAGCGGGTCGCGGCCCACGTAGAGCAGCCCGCCGGTCGCGGACAGGCTCCGCACCATCAGGGTCTGCACCATCTTCGGCGCCTCCTCGCCCCACCGCGCGCCTGGCAGGTACTGCGCCTGGTAGGGGTCGGGGCGGATCATGATCCGGTCGGTGTCGATGGTGCCGGATGCGACCGGCAGGCCGACCACAACCTCCCGCTGCAACGGTGTGCCCGAGGTCGTCGGCAGGTTCGCGGGCGGCCGCAGTTCGTAGACGTCGAGCGGCCGCGACGCCCCGCCGAGCGCGCCGAGCGCCCCGCAGGAGGGCAGGAGGGCGAGGAGCGCAATCGCGATCAGGATCCGCATTCGGGTCACCTCCGGAATTCGGGCGCGTTGTTGTTGAGGAAGAACCGTGCCGGGTCACGCTCGATCCGGCTGACCAGCGCGTCGAGCGACCGGGCGAGGTTGCGGGCCTCGCGGGCGAGGTCCGTGTATTGCGGCAGGCCCTCGGCGGCGAAGGTCTGGATCGCCGGCCCCGACGCGTTCACCGCGGCGGAGATGCCGGCGAAGGCGTCCTCTGCCGCGCGGCTGGCCTCCGACAGGTTCGCGGAAATGCCCGGCAGGTCCTCCGACACCTGCGCCACCGCGGCGTCGAGCCCGTCGAGCGTTTCACGCAGCCGGGTCACGAGCCCGCCGATCTCCTCGCCCATGACGCGGTCGGCGCTGTCGAAGGCGCGGGTCGCCGCGGCCAGCGTGTCCTCGCCCATCGTCATGGCGGAGGTCACGGCCTCCAGCGTCTCGTTCGCGGTGGCGAAGGTCTCTCGCGCGTCCTCCAACGCGGCCAGCGCGCCGCCGCTCAGCTCCTCGATCCGGCCCGAGGCGGCGGTCAGGTCGTTGCCGATCGTCGCGGAGACCGAGGCGATGGTCTCCGCCGCGCGGTCCACCTCGGCGAGGATGCCGGGCAGGTCGACTTCCGCCGCCTGCCGGATCGCGGTCACGGTCGCGTCGGCGTTGGCGATCATCTCGCGCGTCTCCGAGATCAGCGCGGTGCCGTCGCCTGCCACGAGCGTTCCGAACCCGGTCGCAGCCTCCTCGACCGCGGCCATCGTGGCGTTGGTCTCAGCGATCAGGGCGTCGAGCCCGGTGAGCGTCTCCTCCACCTCGGCCAGGCGCTGGTTCGCGAGCGAGCCGGTCTCGGTGAAGGTGGACAGCATGGTCTGCCCCTGCGCCGACAGTGCCGCCACGTCCTCCTGCAACTGGCCGAGCGCGGCGCGAAGCTCCACGGTGGTCGCGGCGAGATCCTCGTCGATGTAGGTTCCGGCCCGCCCGAGCGTGTCGGTCGCGGTCTCCAGCGTCGTGGTGCCGGTGTCGAGGAAGCCGGTCACGTCGCCCGCCACGTCGCCCCAGAGCGTGATGGTCTCGTCCGCCGAGATCAGCAGCGTGTCGAAGTCGGCCGCGATGGTCTGGATGATCGCGTTGAAGCGTTCGATCTCGGCCACGAACTGGTCCACCGTCCCGGCCACGTTCGAGAAGCTTTCCAGCGTCGCGGAGAAGTCGGCCGATGCGTCCTCCACGTTGACGATGATGTTCTCGATCCGGCTGCGGTTCTCGTCGCTGAAGACCTCCGACAGGTCCCGGATGACGCCGAGCGTCTCGGTCAGAAGCGCGGGCGCGTCCTCGGACAGCGACTGGATCACCGACCGGCCGGATTCGATCTCGGGGATCTCGCCGGGCTGGGGTTCGAGCAACTCGCCATCCGGCGTGCCGGGGCCGATGGACACGAAGGATACACCGGTCACGCCCTGGCTTTCGATGGTGGCGATGGAATCGCTGCGCACCGGCGTCGCGGCCTCGACCTCGACCCGCACCAGAACCGTGCCGTCGCGTTCGGGCGCCAGCCGCACGTCGACGACCTGGCCCACGGGCAACCCGGCGAAGCGCACGTCCGAGGCCTCGCTGAGCCCTGCGACCGACGAGAAGCGCGCGTCGTAATAGGCCAGCGCGGTATCGAACTCCCGCCGCGCGAAGGCGAAGAAGAACACCAGGATTCCGATGATGCCCGCGATGGTGAAGGCGCCGATGAGGATGTAGTTGGCTCTGGTTTCCATGGGCGCCCTCAGTTGCCGATCGCTTCGGCGGCGTCAATGGCCGCCCGGGCTCTTGGCCCGTGGAAATAGGACCGCACCCAGGGATGGTCCACTTCCAGCATCTCCGCCATCGTGCCGGTGACCAGCACCTTCTTCTCCGCCAGCACCGCGATCCGGGTGCAGATCGCGTGCAGCGTGTCGAGGTCGTGGGTCACCAGGAACACCGTAAGCCCCATCGTGTCGCGGAGATCCTTGATGAGGTTGTCGAAGTCCGCCGCGCCGATCGGGTCGAGACCGGCCGTGGGCTCGTCGAGGAACACGATATCGGGGTCGAGCGCGAGCGCGCGGGCCAGCCCCGCCCGCTTGCGCATCCCGCCCGACAGTTCCGACGGATACTTGTCGCCGGCCAGGTAGGGCAGGCCCGAAAGCGCGATCTTCAGGTCCGCGAGTTCCCGCCGCAATTTGGGGTCGAGCCCGCGGACGGATTTCAGCGGTACCTCCACGTTCTCGCGGACAGTCAGGGCGGAGAACAGCGCGCCGTCCTGGAACATCACGCCCCAGTGATGCTGCAATTCCTCCAGCGCGTCCTCGTCGGCGCGCAGGACATCGGTGCCAAGCACCTCGACCGTGCCCGCCTGTGGCCGGCGCAGCCCGGCGATCGTGCGCAGCAGGACCGACTTTCCGGTGCCCGACCCGCCGACCACGCCGAGGATCTCGCCCCGGTACACGTCGAGATCGAGCCCGTCATGCACCACCTGCGGGCCGAAGGCATTGACGATGCCGCGCAGGCGGATGATCGGATCCTCCGCCACCGTCAGATCCCCACCTTGGCGAAGAAGATCGAGAAGGCGGCGTCCGCGACAATGACCGCGAAGATCGCCGCGACCACCGCCGACGAGGTCATCCGGCCGAGCGATTCCGCGTTGCCGCCGACCTTCATTCCGGCCCGGCAGCCGATGATCCCGATCAGGATCGCGAAGGCCGGCGCCTTCACCAGACCGACCATGACATGCTTCGGATCGGTGCCTTCCAGAAGCCGCGTCTGGAACATCGGTGGCGAGATGCCGAGCTCCAGCCACGACATGATCGCGCCGCCGATCAGACCCGACAGGTCCGCGATCAGCCCGAGGATCGGCAGCGTGATGAGCAGAGCGAGGATGCGCGGCACGATCAGCGCGGCGGCGGGGTCGATGGCGAGCGTCCGCATCGCGTCGATTTCTTCTCGCATCTTCATCGAACCGATGGCCGCGGTGAAGGCCGACGCCGTGCGGCCCGCGACGATGATCGCGGTCAGGAGGATGCCGAGCTCGCGCAGGACGGAAATCGCGATCAGGTCGACGACGAAGACCTCCGCCCCGAACTGGCGCAGCTGGACCGAGCCCTGGAAGGCGAGGACCACGCCGATCAGGAAGGACATCAGTGCCACGATGGGAACGGCCTTCAGACCGACCTCCTGGCAGTGATGCACCAGCGCGGTCAGGCGGAACTCGGACGGATGCAGGATCGACCGGACGAGCCGGTGCAGGAAGATGCCGAAATACCCCAGGAGCTCGCCGAGGAACGCGACCGCCTCCGACACGCGACGGCCGAGCAGTTCGACGCGGTCCGGGATGGACAGGCGGGCCGGGGTCTCGGTGTCGGGCTTCGGCAGGGATTCGCGGATCCGGGCCAGAAGCGCACGGGTCTCCGAACTGCCGCCGCGGAAGCTCAGCCGTCCGCCCGCCCGCGCCTCGGCCCGGAGAAGGGCGTAGGCGGCGGCGGTGTCCAGCCGGTCCACCCCGTCGAGGTCGATTTCCAGCGGTTCGTCCTTCGGCAGGGCGTCGAGCCGGGACGCGAGAACCGTCGCGTCGGCGAGCGTCGCGGGACCGCTGAGCGCCACGTTCACGCCACCCGAGGCGGCGGTCACACCGATCTGGAGCCGGGCCGTGCCCGCCATCGCATCCCCCCGGATACCGCGGGTTTTCCCGCCTCGAGCCGGTCTATCAGCCTGCCGTCCGGTGCGACAGGGCAAATGGCGGCGCAGCATTGACACCGGCCGCGGTTTGTTGCCGCCTGACCCCGCAGAAGACGCCAGAGGACCCGCGGTGACCGCCCCCCCGAAGCTCGATCTTTCGCCCAAGGTCTCCGACGAGATCCGCAAGACGACTTGCTACATGTGCGCCTGCCGCTGCGGCATCGACGTGCACCTGCGGGCGGGCGAGGACGGCAGGCCGAAGGTGCGCTTCATCGAGGGCAACCGGGACCACCCGGTGAACCGCGGGGTGCTTTGCGCGAAGGGCTCCGCCGGGATCATGCAGCAGTATTCCCCCGCCCGCCTGCGCGCGCCCCTGCGCCGGGTCGGCCCGCGCGGGTGCGGCGAGTTCCAGGAGATCTCGTGGGACGAGGCGCTGCAACAGGCCGTCGACTGGCTCGGCCCGATTCGCGACAAGGACCCGAAAAGGCTGGCCTTTTTCACCGGCCGCGATCAGTCGCAAAGCTTCACCGGATGGTGGGCGCAGCAGTTCGGCACGCCGAATTACGCGGCGCATGGCGGCTTCTGCTCGGTCAACATGGCGGCGGCGGGCATCTACACGATGGGCGGCGCGTTTTGGGAATTCGGCAGCCCCGACTGGGAACGGACGGAGCTGTTCCTGCTGTTCGGCGTGGCGGAGGACCACGATTCGAACCCGATCAAGATGGGCCTGGGCCGGCTGAAGGAACGCGGCGCGAAGGTGATCGCGGTGAACCCCGTGCGCACCGGCTACAACGCCGTCGCGGACGAATGGGTGGGCATCACGCCGGGCACGGACGGCCTGTTCGTCCTGTCGCTGATCCACGAGCTTCTGCGCGGCGGGCACGTCGATCTCGACTACCTGCTGCGCTACACCAACGCGCCGCAACTGGTGGTGCAGAACCCCGGCGGCGCCGATCACGGCCTGATCGCGCGGGACGCGGACGGAACGCCGCTGGTCTGGGACCGGGCGGAGCGGCGGGCGCGGCCGTGGCAGGAGGTCTCGACCGGTGCCGCGTTGCATGGCGAAGTCACGTTGGCCGACGGCCGCAAGGCGTTGCCATCCTTCGAAATTCTCGTCTCGCGCTACATGTCCAACGATTACGCGCCGGAGGCCGTGGCCGCGCGGTGCGGGGTCGAGGCCGACACCATCCGGCGGATCGCGGCCGAACTCGCCGGGGCGGCCTTCGGCAAGGAAATCCGCCTTTCGCGGCCGTGGACGGACCTGCGCGGAGAACGCCACCAAGAGATGGTCGGACGCCCCGTGTCGGTCCACGCGATGCGCGGAATCTCGGCCCATTCCAACGGCTTCCAGACCGCCCGCGCGATCCACCTCCTGCAGATCCTGCTCGGCTCGGTCGACTGCCCCGGCGGGTTCCGGTTCAAGCCGCCGTATCCCAAGCCCGTCCGCGCCCACCCCACGCCGCATACCGAGGCGCATCCCCGCGCACCGCTGCCGGGCCCGCACCTGGGCTACCCCCGCGGGCCAGAGGACCTGCGGATCGACGCAGAAGGCCGGCCCGAACGCATCGACAAAGCGTTTTCCTGGGATGCGCCCCTGGCCGTGCATGGCCTCATGCACATGGTAATTTCGAACGCCGTGGCAGGAGATCCCTACGAGATCGACACGCTTTTCTTGTACATGGCGAACATGGCGTGGAATTCGTCGATGAACACGGCGCAGGTCATGGAGATGCTGACCGCGACGGGGGACGACGGCGAATACCGCATCCCTCACATCATCTATTCCGATGCCTATTCGTCCGAGATGGTGGCCTACGCCGACCTGATCCTGCCCGACACGACGTATCTCGAACGCCACGACTGCATCTCGCTCCTCGACCGCCCGATCTCGGAGCCCGAAGCCGCCGCGGATGCGATCCGCTGGCCGGTGCTGGAGCCCGATCGCGACGTGCGCGGGTTCCAGTCGGTTCTGATCGACCTCGGCGCGCGGCTCGGGCTACCCGGCTTCGTCAACGACGATGGAAGCCATCGGTACAAGGACTATGCCGACTATATCGCCCGCCACGAACGCCGCCCCGGAATCGGGCCGCTCGCGGGGTTCCGGGGCGACGGGTCGCAGACGGGCAGGGGCGCGCCGAACCCCGGCCAGGTCGATCGCTACAGGGAAAACGGCGGCTTCTTCACCGCCCACATCCCCGAGGAAGGGCACTATTTCAAGATGGCGAACCGGGCCTACCAGGACTGGGCCGTGTCGATGGGGTTCTTCGACGAACCGCTCGCCTTCACCTTCGATATCTACCAGGAAACGCTCAGGAAATTCCAGCTGGCCGCCGAGGGCCACGGCCCGCGCGAGCCCCCCGATCACCTGCGCGAAACGATCCGCGCCGCCTTCGACCCGCTGCCGTCCTGGGCCCCCGTGCCCGCGCCCGAGGGCTACCCGCTTCACGCCGTCACGCAGCGGCCCGCCGCGATGTACCATTCCTGGGGCTCGCAGAACGCGTGGCTGAGGCAGATCCACGGGGCGGTGCCGCTTTACGTGCCGGAACCCGTGATGCAGGCGGCCGGTCTCGCGGACGGCGACTGGGCCTGGGTGATCTCGCCCCACGGAAGGATCCGCGTGCCCGTCGCGATGACCCGCGCGGCCAGCCCCACGACGCTCTGGACCTGGAACGCCATCGGCAAGCGGCGCGGCGCCTGGGCGTTGGGCCTGAACGCGCCGGAGGCAGATAAATCGTTCCTTCTCAATCACCTGATAAGCGAACTTCACCCGCCGAAAGGCGACGGCCTGCGTTGGTCGAACTCGGACCCGGTGACCGGGCAGGCGGCGTGGTACGACCTGCGCGTGAGGATCGAGAAGGCCGATGGCGGGCCGCTTCATCCCGACACCGGCGCGCAGGAAAGCCCGGTCGGGCGCGGGCGGGGGCATCTCACTTTCGGCCGCGAGTGGACAGAATGAATCACACTCCCGCCGCATCAGCGCCACATGCCGGGGCCATTCCCACTCCGATAGGCAACTTTCGGAGCACTTGCGATGGCCTGTGGGGGCAGTATCCAGACTCAGAACGGGTTCCAGGGCGAAGGGGTGTTTCCCCGCTGCCCGGATTGCGGGGGGTATCACCGCGACACGACCCCGGCCTTCCAGGGCCTCGTTCTGGAAGCCTGCGCCGCCGTGATCCCGAGTTCGACCCGGCTCAGCCGGGAATTCCATGCCGACGACGCGGCCGGCAACTGGCGCTTCGACACCGGCACCGGGCTCTTCACCATCGAGGCGCCGGGCAGCGGGCGCAGCCACGCGGAATTCCATACCATCGGGCTCTGGGACGAGGACAGCGGCCGGTTCCGCTGGTCCTGGGCCTGGGAAGAGGGCAGCCGCCCGCCCACGATCAAGGCCGCGGAACATGCCCGAGCGGTGGGCAAGCACTACTGGCTGCGCGCCCTGACCGCCCCGGAACTCTACGTGGGCGAGACCGAGGCCTGGCACCTCACGATGGTCGCCGCCTACCTGTCGGACCTGCCGATGGTCGCGGCCACCCCGGCCGAGGTCGGCAAGATCTTCATGGCGCTGCACCGGCCGGTCTGGGAAAACTGACGCCCCGAACGCCCCGAACGTTGCGGGTCCCCCGATGACGGCGCTTCCGGGCAAGACGGACCGGACGCTCGGCCTCGTCATCGACCTCGACACCTGCGTCGGCTGCCATGCCTGCGTCGTATCCTGCAAGGAATGGAACACCGGCGGCTACGGCGCGCCGCTCGCGGATGCGGATGCCTGGGGGGCGGAACCCGTGGGCGCGTTCCTCAACCGGGTCCATACCTTCGAGGTCACGCCGGACAGCGGCGCGGCGATGAACGTGCATTTCCCGAAATCCTGCCTGCACTGCGCCGACGCGCCCTGCGTCACCGTCTGCCCCACGGGCGCGAGCTACAAGCGCGCCGAGGACGGGATCGTGCTGGTGAACGAAACCGCGTGCATCGGCTGCGGGCTCTGCGCCTGGGCCTGCCCCTACGGCGCGCGGGAACAGGACCCGGTCGAGAAGGTGATGAAGAAATGCACCCTCTGCGTCGACCGGATCTACAACGACAACATTCCCGAACAGGACCGGATCCCGGCCTGCGTCCGAACCTGCCCGGCCGGCGCGCGGCATTTCGGCGACCTGTCCGATCCCGGCTCCGAGGTGTCGCGGCTGGTGGCGGAACGGGGCGGGTTCGACCTGATGCCCGAGCAGGGCACGTCACCGGTCAACAAGTACCTCCCGCCCCGCGCGCGGGAACCCGAGAGCATCGACCTCGCCGCCCTGTGCGATACCGATCTTGCTGAACCCACGGGCTTCTTCGCCTGGCTCGACCGGGCGCTGGAGCGGCTCTGACATGCACCCGGCGGCCTCGATCATCGCCTTCACGGTGGCCTCCGGCGCGGGCTTCGGCCTGATCGCGGCCCTCGGCCTGCCGGCGGCCTGGGGCGCGGCGCCCACGGGCGCGCTGTTCTGGTGGGGCTTCGTCGTCGCCTTCGCGCTTGCGATCGGCGGGCTCCTGGCCTCCACGCTCCACCTCGGCCATCCCGAACGCGCCGTCCGGGCCTTCAGCCAGTGGCGCACGTCCTGGCTCAGCCGCGAAGGCGTGCTGGCCGTCGCCACGCTCGCGGTCGCCGGGGCCTATGCGCTGTCGATCCTCGGCGGGCTGCCGGTCGCGCGGATCCTCGGACCGGTCGCGGCGGTCCTGTCGCTCGTCACCGTCTTCGCCACCTCGATGATCTACGCGCAACTCCGCACGGTCGATCGCTGGCACACGCCGCTGACCCCGGTCGCCTTCCTCGGCTTCGCGCTCGGCTCCGGCGTCACCATCGCCGCCGCCCTTCACGCCGCGACGGGGGAGGCGCGGCTCTGGCCGATCGCGGCGCTGGTCTTCACCGCCATCGGCTGGATCGCCCGCCGCCGGGCCTGGAACGCCGGCGACCGCCGTGCGCCGACCTCCACCCCGGAGACGGCGACCGGACTCGGCCATCTCGGCCGGGTCCGGCTGTTCGAGGCGCCCCATACCGGGCCGAACTACCTGCTGAAGGAAATGGGCTTCGTCGTCGCCCGCCGCCACGCCGAGAAACTGCGCATCCTCGCCGCCGGGGTCGGGGGCTTCGTGCCCATGATCCTCGACATCGTGGCCTGGGCCGGGGTCGCGCCGGCGCTGCTCCTGTCGCTGTCCGCGATCCTCCTCCTGGCCGGGCTGGTGGTCGAACGCTGGCTCTTCTTCGCCGAGGCCCGGCACGCGCAGATGGCCTTCTACGACCGCTCCCACACCTGAGATCTGCAAGCAAGGTCAGGGAATTCGCCCTTTTGCCGTAGGGGTAATCTGTGCTGATATGCCCTCGGGACGGACCAAGGGCGGGGCGCAATGGCCAGCGACCAGCAGCAACGCGCGCTGATGAGCGCCATTGCCGGAGGCGACAAGCAGGCGCTCGCCGCGCTCTACCGGGCGCTGGAAAAGCCCGTGTTCCGCTTCATCCGATCCCGTTTGAACGATCCCTTCGAGGCCGGCGACATACTCCACGACGTGTTCATGGAAGTCTGGCGATCCGCCGGACGGTTCGAAGGAAGATCGAAAGTGCAGACCTGGATATTCGGCATCGCCTACCGCAAGGTCATCGACGCCCATCGCCGACGCGGGCGGATGGACGTGACCGATGAATTTCCCGACACCCCCGACGACAGCCCCGACGCCGTCGCCTGCCTCGCCTCGGCCGAGGAGGCCGAGCACGTGCGCCACTGTCTCGGCAAGCTCAAGGACGACCATCGCGCGGCCATCTCGATGGCGTTCTACGACGACATGACCTACGCCGAGATCGCCGAGGTCGCGGGCGTGCCGGAAGGCACGGTCAAGACGCGGGTGTTCCACGCCAAGAAATTGCTGATGCACTGCTTGGAGGGCCTGATGGGCCGGAGGGTGCCGGCATGACCCGTACCGAGATCGAGGAACTGCTGCCGTTCCTGGCCAACGACACGCTCGACGGGCCGGAACGGGCCGAGGTGGAGGCCGCCGTGGCCTCCGACGCCGCGCTCGCTGCCGAACTCGCCGCGCTGAAAGCGATCCGCACGCGGATGCAGGCCGAGGAGGCGGAGGCCAGCCCCGGCGAACTGGGCCTCGCCCGGCTCATGCGCGACATCGACCGCGAAAGCGCCGAAACCGGCCCCGTCGCGGCGACACCGCCCGCCAACGTCGTGCCGATCTCGCGCCTGCGGATCTGGCAGGTCGCCGCGGCGGTCGTCCTCGCCCTCGCGCTCGGCCAGGCGCTGCTGGTGCCGGGCGCGGACCAGACCCAGGGCGGCGATTTCGGGCTTGCCAGCGGCGACGGCCCCGACGCCGCCTTCCGCGTGATCTTCGCGCCGGGGGTGACAGAGGCCGAGATGCGGGGGATCATCCTCGACGCCGGCCTGGAGATCGTCGGCGGTCCCTCGGCGCTCGGGTTCTACGACCTCGCGCCGCTGGACGGCGAGGCCGGGATGGATGCCGCGCGGACGGCGCTCGATGCCGCCGGACCGCTGATCGAGACGATCGAGGAGACGCAGGACTGACCCCGAAGGGAGGCCCCGGATGTCGTATCTGAAACCGAAGATCCTCGCGCTGGCGGTGCTGGCCGGCCTGATGGCGCTGCCGCATCTCGCGGCGGCGCAGGGAGTTCCGGGCAACAGCAACAATACCCGCGTGACGACCGTGGACCGGGACGAACCGCGCGAGCCGATGCGCGGGCGCGACCGCGTGACCGCCCCGAGCGGCCGGGCCGAGGTCGTGGTGATGAGCCCGCCCGGGCAGTCTCAGGCGGTGATCGACACGCTTTCCGCGGCGGGGGCGCAGCTCGTCCGGTACCGCGACTACCCGAACCTGTCGCGGCGGGGGCATTTCTTCGACTTCCCGCGCGGTCTCGACGTGGACGAGGCGCGGCTGCTGCTCGCCGGTCCCGCGCCGGGCGCGGTGGTCTCGATCCATGTCATCTACCGCTATGCCCAAGGCGGTCCGCGGGTCTACGCGGCGGAACTGGTCGGCATCACGAACATCAGCGCCTGCCGCGCCGGCGGGGCCGTGGTCGGCATCATCGACGGGCCGGTGAACCCGGGCCACCCGGCGCTGGCCGGGGCCTCGGTCCGGGTCGAGAGCGTGCTCAGCGACGGCGACAGCCCGGTCGGCCCCGATCACGGCACCGCCGTCGCGGCGCTGATCGCCGGACAGGACGGGTCCGGGGCGCTGGCCGGCTTCGCGGGCGGCGCGCGGCTTTTCGCGGTAACTGCCTTCGCGCGGGAAAACGGCGACGAGGGCGCCGATACCGAACGCGTCACCGCCGCGCTCGACCGGCTGATCGGGCAGGGCGTGCGGCTGGTGAACATGTCCTTCGCGGGTCCGCCGAACGCGGTGATGGAGGATATCCTGTCCGCGGCAGCGGGCCGGGGCGCGGTGATGATCGCGGCGGCGGGGAACGACGGGCAACGCTTCGCGGCCTATCCCGCGGGGTCCCCGAACGTGATCGCCGTCACCGCGGTAGATGCCGGGCTGAACCTCTATCGCCGGGCGAACACCGGCTCTCATATCGAGTTCGCGGCCCCCGGCGTCGATGTCTTCGTCGCCTCGTCGGGCGGCGGGCGCTACCAGTCCGGCACCTCCTACGCCGCGCCGATCGTGACCGCGATTGCGGCGCGGCTCGCCCCGGGCGGCTCGCTGTCGACGGTGCGGGCCCGGCTCCAGAGCGCGTCGCAGGATCTCGGCAACCCGGGCCGGGACGGGCAGTTCGGATGGGGTCTCGTCCACGCCCCCGGCTGCTGACGGTCCTCACCCCGATGTTTCCGCCGGAAATTTCCGACGGAAACATCGTGCTTCTCCGTGTCATCCAGGTGCGAGCGAGGTTTCCAGTGGAAATTCCACCGGAAACTGAACCGGGCGGCGCCCTGCCGCGACCCATGATCGTACAGGCGGCCGGGGGGCTTGTCCCTCCTCCCGGCCAGGCCTACGGCGGCGGGTCTTCCCCCGGACCCGCCGCGACCCCCGGGCCGCCCCCCGGCCCGGATGCCCGCCCCGAATGTTCCGGGGCGGGCCTTTTTCCTTCACAATAACGGTCACTTGAACCCGGATGTTGAACCGCCCGGTGCGGCCGCCCGACCCACAGTCACGACCGCCAGCGCGGGTAATCCCGTCGGCGGCATCGCTGCCAAACCGGAGTGACCGACATGACCCGCCTGATCCTTCCCGCCGCGCTCGCCGCGCTTCTTTCCGCCCAGGCCGCCGCGGCCGACCCAGCCGCGGGCGCCGCCTGCGCCGCGCAGGTCAATGCCCATTGCACCGCCGCGGGCATATCCGAACCCGGCCTCTGCCTCGCCGCCGGTCTCACCGCCTGCGAGCGCATGGGCGGCGGGGCCGGCCCAGCGGGCGACCTGCTCGCGACCGTCGCGGTGTCGCGGCTCCTGCAGGAGCTCTTCACCGCCAGCGCGCCCGAGGCGCCCGAGGCCCCGGTTCTGCCGCCGCCTCCGGTCCTGCCCGAAGGGGTCTGACCGCCAGCCGCGCGCCGCCCCGGCCCGATGCAGGTGCAACCCGCCGCGGGACCGGGCAGGGGCGGATCCAGATGCCACAGTGCAGCGAATTTGATCGAACGCTACGGGATCCCCCCGTTGCGCGGCCCGGGGAAAGCCTGCAAGGTTTCGCCGACTTCAGATCCTCCGCATGGCCGGGATCGCGACGCCCGGCTCGAGATTTCCCAGCAGGAGCCCGACTTGCCCGTGACGATTTCCGCCCGCGTACTGATTGCCTCCGCCGTTTCCACCGCCCTCGCCGCGCCGCTGTCGGCCGAGGGCATCGCGCCGCCGGACCCGTCGGTCGTGGCCGAGCGGATCGCGCAGATGTCCGCGCCGATCCCCGGCAACTCCGTCTACGCCCTGAACCCGTTCCACAACGACGCCATCGCGACCGCTTCGGACGGCACCTCGCTCAGGCTCGTGTCGCTGAACCCCTACCGCAATTCGTGGTACGTGCTCGAGGTCACCGGCGACGGCGGCCGCACGCGCACCTTCCACCTGGAAAACGCCGACCCGGCGGAGTGGACGCTGAACCTGTCGTCCGACGGCGAACTGATGCTGGAAAGCGCCGACGACGCCTTCACCTGCGCCGCCCCGATCGACGGCGAACTGGAAGAGGCCGCGTCCTCGGGCCTGCCCTACGCGCCGGTCTGCGACTGGTCGCTGTTCCTGCGCAACGCGACGCAGGGCAACCGGTCGAGCCGCGAGGCGGTGGCCGATTTCCTTCGCGACAACGTGCTGTTCGGCGACAGCATCGTGAACCTCATCAAGGGCGCCTTCTACGAGGACGCGTTCATGGTGTCGTCGGACGAGGCCGAGGCCGAGGATCCGGGCGACGTCGTCGCGATCCTGGGCCAGGCGCAGCTCGACAGCCGGCCGATCATGCGGCCGCGCACCGGGCTCGACCTGATCGGCGCCGAGGCCGGGATGGAGGCCGGGTCGTGGTACGCCGTCGCCGACGCGCCCGGCATCTATGCCAGCGTCATGCAGCCCGGCCAGATCTCGCAATTCGTTCTGCAGGTTCCCGGTGCCAACTACCTCGACGGGGTCGAGGGCCGGGCCGACGTGAATCTCGTCGCCTTCGACATGAGCCATTTCGAGATCGGCTACGAGGTCGGCACCGATCACCCGCGGGTCAACTGGTCGCCGCGGCCCTCGGGCGCGGGCCGGACGAACTCGGCGGGCCCCGACGGCTTCAACACGACCGAGCCGCTGGTGCGGACCGGGATGATCCCGCCATCGCTCACCGACCGCGTCGCGGCCAGCTTCACCGGCGGGTTCAAGCGCGAACACGGCGCCTGGCGCTTCGGCCCGATGTCGCAGTTCAACTGGGGCCACCACTACGGCTTCATGCAGAACGGCGTGATGCTGTCGCGGCTCTGGCCCGGCCTGTCGACGCTCTACATGCTCGACGACGGCACCATCGAGATGCGCGCCTGGACCGAAGAGGACGTGGCCCTGCTGCCGCATATCGTCTTCGCCCGCCAGAACGGCGTGCCGCTGATCGAGAACGGCGTGCCCGGCGAACAGGTGACGTCCTGGGGCGGTGGTAACTGGTCGGGTTCGGCCGAGGCCAACCTCCGCACCGTACGCTCCGGCGTGTGCCTGCGCCGCGCCGCCGACCGCGATTTCCTGATCTACGCCTATTTCAGCTCCGCCACGCCCTCGGCCCAGGCCCGCACGTTCCAGGCCTATGGCTGCGACCACGCGATGCTGCTCGACATGAACTCGCCCGAGCTGACCTACTCGGCGGTCTACATTCACGACGACGAGGACGAGGAGATCGAGATCCAGCATCTCGTGTCCGGCATGGCCGAGGTCGATCTCGTCGGCCGCGACGGCACCCGCCTGCCGCGCTTCCTGTCCTATGCCGACAACCGGGATTTCTTCTACCTGATCCGCCGCGAATAGGCGGGCGACCAAGGGAGGCGACATGATCCGAACGATACTGGCGGCCGCCACGGCGGCCTTCGTGGCCATCGGTGGCATCGGGGCCGGGGCGCAATCGCTCCAGCAGCTCAACGAGGCGATGTTCTCCGAGATGCAGTCGGTGCGGGGGGTGTCGAATTCCCAGATCGCGCGGATCCGGCAGATCTTCGCAGGCTCGCCCAATGGCTGGATCGGGCAGGGCAATCCCGCCGTCACGCAGCACCCGCTCACCCCCGAAGAGGCCGCCGCGCGGCTCGGCGGATCGGTCCAGCAGGTGCGCGAAAGCTACCGCAACCGCCAGTGGGAACGGATCTGCGGCGGCCGCTACCGCGCGCCGCTCTACGATCCGGCGACGCAGCGGCCCGAGGATGCGACGGTCTGCGTCGACATGTTCGAATGGCCGAACGTGCCGCTGACCTACCCGGTGGTCTGGGTCCGCGCGAACGAGGCCGCGCTGCTCTGCGCGGCCGAGGGCGGGCGGATCGGCGACGCCCACGAGTGGGAAGGCGCATCGGCCGGGCAGCTCCTGCCGCCGGACTACCCGTTCGACATGATCCGCGGCATGGGCCTGTCCCAGGCCGTAAACACGATGCGCAACTGGCACAACAACCACTACGCCTCCACCGCCGGCACCTACTCGATCGGGTCGTGGCGGCCCGGCGTCTGCGCAACGGGGTCGTTCAAGAACGCCTCGTGCAACGGCGGCAGCTTCACCGGCTGCGGGTCGAACACCTACCCGGCGGGGTCGTTCCCGCAATGCCACAGCCCGCTCGGCGCCTACGATATCGACGGCAACGCGGCGGAACACATGAACCTGCCGCTCGCGCCCGACCAGATGGCGAGCGCGGGGTCTCAGACGCTCGGCGTGACCGAGATGAAGGGGTCGTGGTTCATCTGGGACACGATCCGCGCCCACGAGCACTGGAGCCGCTGGCGCGCCCCGTTCTGGCACGGCACGCGGCTGATGTCCGAAGGCAGCCACCGGAACTACCATCTCGGGTTCAGGTGCTTCCACGACGTCTGAGTGGCGGCACGTTTGCAGTCAGTTTCCAGTGGAAACATCGAGCTGAGAGCGAGTGGAGGTCGGCGTCTGGCGGCGCCGGCCAGCCGAGTTCGCCGGGGCATGGCGTTCGCCACGCCAGGTCGGCATCACCGAACGGAGGTAATCTGCGCGGGGTCCAGACCCGCGGATGCCCGGTTCGGTGTTCCGGTCCTGTTGGCGCAGGCGCACCGAAAGCGCAGTCCCGGGTGAGCTATGCCGCGTAAACACCGACCCTGAAAGGAAAAAACGAGGCCCGATGGGCCTCGTCTTCCGCCCGGCTCTCCTCCCAAAGTTCCGGACGCTGTTCCCGTGAGTGCGGGGCTTACCGCAGGCTGGCCATCTGGACCGCGCGACCGGTGATCGGGCCGTCGGAGTTCAGGAGCCAGGCGTACTGCGCATCGGTCAGGAGCTGGCCGAGGTCCATCGCGCGGCCGCCGACATAGGCGGTGCGGCTGACCAGCCGGATACCGTGGCTGTAATCGGCGTATTGCGCGCCGTGCACGGTCGAAAGCGGCTGGATCGGGCTGCCCGTGCCGCGGTGCCAGCCGTAGATCGCGACCTGCGTCGGGTTGGCCGACAGGCGGTTGGCGAGCACCACGTCCTTCTTGTGACCGGCGACCAGCAGGCCGAGCGGGCGGCCGGTCCGTGCGTATTGTTCATCCACCATCGCGTCGTGCCGCATGAAGTACCCGGTGGAGGTCATCTGCGGGCCGGGGTTCATCGGCTGCGGCGACAGGCGCAGGTCGGCGGCGGCGTAGATCTGGTCGACCATTCGCGGCGTCGGCAGCATCATGTCGTAGCGTTCCGCCAGCCGAAGCGCGGCGGGCAGGCCGAGCGGCACGCGCACGAAGTCGCGGTTGGTGCCGACGGCGAAGTAGTCGGGCATCACGCAGATGGTGACGGCCATCGCGCGGCCGGAACTGTCGTTGCCCGAGATCGTGACCGGGTGGAGATCGCGCAGGAAATCCGGGACCTGGCCGCGGAACGCCGCGTCGAGCACGCGCGCGTCGCGGTCCGAACCGCCCATGCCTTCGAGCGGGCCGACGATGGCGCTGCCGGGCTGGTTGCCGCCGCCGGGAATGGCGCGGGTCAGCGCGCGGGCGCCGCAGAGATTGCCGCTGCCGGTGCGGACCACGCCCGCGATCTCGGGCGGCCGGACCGAGGCCGGGGTCAGCGCGAGATCGGCGGCCGGTGCGCGGGCGACCTCGATGCCCGAGGGTTCCTCGGACTGGTTCGGCCGGCGCGCGGACGCGACGACCGCGGCGAAGTTGGCGGGGCGGGAGCCCGGGCGCGGCGAGGCATCGACACCGTCGCCGAGATCCGCGGTCTCGGCCGGGAAGGTCGAAGCGCGGGGGGCCGGCGCGGTTTCGAACGCCTCGGTCAGCGCGGCCTGGACGGCGCCCGCGATCTCGAAATCGGCGGTCGGCCGGGCGGACGGCCCGGGCAGCGCGCGTGCATCGGCCGCGGTCAGGGCGCGAGCGACCCGCACCAGCTCACGCGGCTGGCCCGGACGCGGCTGCGACAGGATCGGCGGCTGACCGGCGATGCGGCGCACCGCGGGTTCGGCGGCGTCCTCGGTCGGAAGCGTCCCGCCGAGCGGGCCGGTCGCGGCAAGCCGCGGTGCTTCGGTGATCGCCCGGGGCAGGGTGGCCTCGGCATCGCTTTCGACGTGGAAGGTGCCGAGCGGCGACAGCGTCGCCTGCGCGAAAGGTGCCTCCGCCCCGCGCGCGACGGCCGGTGCCGTGACCGGCGCGGGGGCCAGTGCCGCCGCGGTCTCGGTCTCCGCGAAGGGGGAGAGGATGTAGTCGATGGCGACCCATGCCGCGCCCGCGCTCACGCAGGCGGAGACCGCGAGGGCGGCGAATACGCCCGCGGTGCTGCCGGTCAGTTCGGATCTGAGGCCGCGTTGGCGCAACGTCTGCCGCGCCAGGATTGTCCCGTTCATCTGCCCTGAGTGTCCCTTTTGGCTTCGGGCCGAATAGGCAGATATTAGTTATGGAAACAAGAATGCCGCGGTGCAGAGAAGTGAATCCGGGGATAAGACGGCGGAAATCCGCCGCCTGACGCAGGGTCCGTCACAGGCTGGTTTTCTTGAAGATTGGCTCCGGAAGGGCGCGGATGATGGTCATGACGACCTGCCAGACCGGACGCACGTAGATGATATTCCGGCCTTTTTCCACCCCGCGCAGGACCGCGGCGCCGACCTCGGAGGGCTCGGCGGTTAGGCGGTCGGGCAGATCGAGCCCTTCGGTCATCCGAGTGCGGACGAATCCCGGCAGCACCGTCACGACATGCACGCCGCGCTTCGCGAGGCGATTCCTCAGCCCCGACAGGTAGGCGGTGAACCCGGCCTTCGCCGCGCCGTAGACGTAGTTGCTGGCCCGCCCGCGCAGCCCGGCGACGGAGCTGATGCCCACGATCGTGCCCGACCCGCGCGCTTCCATCGCGTCGGCCAGGCGTTCGAGGATGCTGGCCGGGCCCTCGAAATTCGTGCGCATCACGCGGGCCGCGGCCTCCGGATCGGCGGCGGTCTCGGCCTGGTCGCCCATCAGGCCGACGGCGCAGACGGCGATCTCGGGCAGCTCCGGCAGCCCGGCGACGAAGCCTGCGTGCGCGGCGGTGTCGAGCGCGTCGAACGCGTGCAGTGTGACCGGGACGCCGAAGCGGGTTTCGAGATCGGCCTTGTCGTCGGCGAGCCGTTCCGGGACGCGGGCAGCGAGGCGGATCGGGTGGCCCTTCGCGGCGAAGGCGCGCGCGATCTCGCGCGCCATGTCCGAGGTCGCACCAAGGACCAGCACCGCGCCGCTCACAGCTTCAGCCTTTCGGACTGGGCGGAGGCGAAGACCCGGTCGGCCCCGCTGCGCGCGCGTTCGGCCCGGAATGCCTCGACACGGGGGTCGGTCGCGGCGAGGCGGCGGGCGGGCAGGCGGGAATCCTTGGCGAGGTAGAACCGGCCGCCGTGGCCGTCGGTGATGTCGTCTAGCGCCGTCATGAGGGCGAGGCTCCGGTCGGAAACGGGGAAGTCGAGCGCAAGCGTATAGCCCTCCATCGGAAAGGAAAACCGCCCCGCCTGCGGACCCATCCGCTTCAGGACGGCGAGCGGAGAGGCAAGCCCGGCCGCGGCGATCCGGTCGAGGAGCGCGGCGAGGCCCGCGCGCGATGTTTCCAGCGGCAACACGCATTGGAACTGCATGAACCCGCGCCTTCCGTAAAGCCGCGGCCAGTGCTTGAGCGCGTCGAGCGGGTAGAAGTAGCGCGCCCAGTCCACGAGGTGCGGCCCCTTTGCCTCCGCCCGCCGGCCGGCGGCGAGGTTGGCCGCGTTGAAGGCGCGGACGGTGAAGCGGTTCAGCGCGAAATCCGGAAGGTGGAATGGCACTGGCACCTCGCGCCTGCGCGGAACGGCGAAGGGGTCCGTGCGGGCCTCTGGCGGCAGGTCGTCGCGCGCGGCATGGCGGCCGAAGGCGATGACTGAACGGCCGAGCGCGGCCCCGCGCGCCAGCCCGTCGATCCAGGCCACGGCATAGGGCGCATCCAGGCGGGATTCGAACGCCTCCACCGCCTCGTCGAGCGTGTCGGCGACCCGCACCTCCTGCCGGATCCAGCCGCTTTCCACCGGCCGGAGCCGCAGCCCCGCGCGCAGCACGATCCCGGTCAGGCCCATCGCGCCGCGGATCCAGTCGAAGCCCGGATCGTCGCGCGCGACCCGGCGCACCGCGCCGCCGGGGCCGATCATGTCCACCCAGTCCACGAAATCGCAGAACGACCCGTCGAGATGGTGGTTCTTGCCGTGGACATCCGCCGCGATCGCGCCGCCGAGCGTGACGAACCGCGTGCCCGGCGTCACGGCGGGAAACCAGCCGCGGGGCAGGAAAGCCTCGATCACGTCGGACAGGAGGACACCGGCCTCGGCCGTCAGCACGCCGTCCGCGAAGCCGAGCATCCGGTCCATTCCGCGCATGTCGAGCGTCCGGCCCGCGCCGATGGCGCTGTCTCCGTAGGACCGCCCGTTGCCGCGCGGGATCAACGGCCCGCCGTCGAGCGCCCGTGCCACGTCGGCCTCGTCCCGGACGCGCAGCACCTCGGTGTCGATCCGGGGATACCCGCCCCAGCCGGAGAGCACGGTCATGCGCCGGCCCGGAACACGAAGCGGCGGTCGAGCCGGTACTTGGTGACGTAGCCGATGGCGAGGCCCAGGACCGCCCCGGCCTCGCGGGCAAGATCGGTCTGCCAGGTCAGCCAGAACAACGTCTCGGTCGCCCAGAAAATCGCCGTCGTCACCAGCCCCATCGCGGCATAGAGCGAGAACCGCGTGGAGTGGGCACGCAGGCCGGTGGAGCGGTCATCGAAGATCCAGCGCTTGTCGAGCACGTACTTGACCACGAGACCAACGCCGGTCCCGAGCACGAGCGCGAGGACGAAGCGCCAGGGCGGGGCGCCGTCGCCGGGCCAGAGGACCAGCCGCTGCACGGCGAGGTTGGCGGCCGTGGCCAGCACCGCGAAGGCGGCGTAGCGAAACGCGAGCACGCGAAGGGTCACAGCACGATCGCCGCGAAGATCAGCACGGCCACGAGCACGAGAACCCGGCGCGACGTCCGGCTCTGCACGGCGTAGATCAGCGGGTCGTCGTGCATGTCGCCCCGGCCCGCGGTCAGGACCATGCGGCTGATCCAGTAGAGCAGGATCGGGCAGACGAGCCACATCAGGTAGGGCGCGCCGTAGCGGTCCAGCACGTCGGGTTCGCGCAGGTAGAGCGCGAGGACGAGCACCGCGGAATAGCCCGAGGCGACGGCCATGTGCGTCACCATCGACCGGTCCTCGACCCGGTAGCCGCGGCGGGTCTGCTTGCGCGTCCGGCCGACCGACTCCGCCTCGATCAGCTCCGCCTGGCGCTTCACCGCGGCGAGGGAGAGGAAGAAGAACATCGAGAACGCCAGCAGCCAGATCGAAAGCTCGACCCAGATCGCGACCCCGCCGGCGATGATCCGCGAGGTGTAGAGCGTGGCCAGGAGGAACACGTCGATCAGCGCGAACTCCTTCAACTTCACCGAGTAAGCCGTTGTCGCGATGAAATAAATGAAGATCACGACGGCGAGCAGTTCGGAGAACATGAACGCCAGCGACAGCCCCGCGGCCAGCAGCGACGGCACCAGGATCGTGCCGACCGGCACCGGCAGCCGGCCGGAGGCGAAGGGCCTGTTGCACTTGCGCGGGTGGTTCCTGTCGTCGGCGAGGTCGAGCAGGTCGTTCAGCATGTAACCGGCCGAAGCCATCATGCACATCGACACGAAGGCGGCGCAGGCCCAGAGGATGCGCCAGGGTTCGAACTCCTGGTTGGCGACCAGCGGCACGAAGACCAGCACGTTCTTCATCCACTGGTGCGGCCGCATCGCCTCGAACAGGGTCGACTTGGGCGCCGCCGGGCGCTCGATATGCTCCACCGGCAGGCCGGTCGCGTCGACCTTGCGGCGCGTGTCGCGTGTCGCGCCCACGGTGATTGCCGCCCCGGCGAGGGACCAGACCGCGAGGTCGGCGCTGCTGTCGCCCATGTAGGCGAAGCCGCCCCGGCCGTAGCGCGCGGCGAGGAACTCGGCCTTGGTCGGGCCCTTCAGGTTCATCGACCCGTCAGAGCCGTGGGCGCTGTCGAACAGCCCGACATGGTCGGCGACGGCGTCGGCGACGGACTGGTCCGACGCGGTGACGAGGATTGCTGTGCCGCCGGCCTCGCGCCAAGCCCGCACGCGGTCCACCACGGCCTTGTCGTAGGGCAGGTCGGCGGCCTCGATCCGCGCGGCGTCGGCCAGCACGCGCTTGACCGCGGCGGGTCCCTTCGGCAGCGCGGCGGCGGCACGGAACGGGTTGGTCCAGTTCCGGGCGAGCGCGGCCCAGAACGTCTCGTAGAGCATGTCGCCCTTGAGCAGCGTGTCGTCCAGATCGACCGCGAGAACGCGCATGTCCCGCCGGGGGGCGACGGGTTCAGCCGCGGCCCCGGTTCCGGCATCCGCCGCAACCGTCTCGATCTGTCCGCCGGCGAGGTTCAGGGCTCGAATTTCCTTTGGGTCTAAGGTCGTAGACAGGGTGGCACAGCCCCGGTTCGGAGACCAGACCATTCTTGTTCCAGCGCGGTCGACAGGGGCCTTTCCGGGCGCTATCGTTCGTCGGAATTGTTCCGCAGCCACAAGAGTTTCCATGATGACGCGCCGCCATTTTCGCCCGCTTCTCGCCGCCGCGACCGCCGCCGTGCTGGCCCATCCCGCCGGCGCGCAGGACACCGGGGTTTCGGCCGAGGCGCTGAGCGCGGAGATCGCGGCGGCGCAGGCGGCGCTTTCGGACGCGATGGCCATGCTGGATCAGCTGAGATCCGAGGCCGAGGCCGAGATCGCGGCGCTGCGCGAGGCCGCCGACAGCGAGATCGCCGGGCTTCACGCCGCCGCCGAGGAGGAGATCGCCGCGAAGTTCGTGGAGGCCGAGGCGGGGATCGAGGCGTTGCGGACAGAGGCCGCCGCCGCCGCCGTGGCCGGTGTCGAGGCCGAGATCGCGGACATGCGCGCGGCCGCCGAAGCGGAAATCGCCGCGCTGCGTGCCGCCGCCGAGACCGAGGCGACCGCGCTGCGTGCCGGGGCGGAGGCCGAAGCCGGCACGATCCGCGCCGAGGCGGAGGCGGAGGCCGAGGCCCTTCGCGCCGACGCCGAGGCGGAGGCGGACGCGATGATCGCCGAAGCGGTGGCCGAGGCCGAAACCGCCGCCGAAACCCGCGCCGCCGACATCATCGCCGCCGCCGAGGCCGAGGCCGAGACGCTCCTGTCCGAGGCGCGCGAAGCCGCGAGCCGCGCGATCGCCGACGAACGCGCCCGGATCGCGGCCGAAGAGGAAGCCGCCCGCCTCGCCGCGGAGGAAGCCGCACGGATCGCCGCCGAGGAAGAGGCCGCCCGCATCGCCGCCGAGGAGGAAGCCGCGCGCGTCGCCGCCGAGGAAGCCGCGCGCGCCGAGGGCGAGGCCG
>WVSL01000022.1 GCA_015689685.1 Rhodobacterales bacterium HKCCE2091
TGGCTGTAGGATAGGTCCGTCCGGGGAAAGGGGAACCGCGCTCAGGCCCTGATTTTTTGCAACAGCGCCCCACCCCAGTACCAAGAAAGATGCCGTGAGCTCTACCCCGAGATGTTTGAGGAAACAGAGATTGCTGAATGATCTTTGAGTGAGCATAGCGCACGGCACCTAACAGGGCTCATGCTCGGCTTCCACCCAACTCCCCGAACTCCGCACGCTCTCCGCCGCGTCGCGCATCAAGCCAGAGCTTTCCCGAACGGAAGCGACCTGGCTCAGGCCGGGCGAGCGCCTGCCCGTGGGATGGCGCCGCACCTTCTCCGGTAGGCGCTTTATCCCTCACCCCCGCACGACGCCCCGGCCACACAAGAGCCCCCAAAGCGCCAGCCCGCCGGGACGGGCAGGCGCTCGCCCAGCGGCCTGCGGCCTTGTCCCGGGCGGTTACCTCGCAGCAGATCGGTCGATAGCAAGGCCAGACATCACGCGCGAAACCGCTCACTCCGCCGCGACCGGCTCCATCACGCCAAGTTCCTTTCGGACCATCGCCCGAAGCTCGCGGCGAACCAGTTTGCCCGCCGCCACTTCCATGAACGGCACCCCGGCCCGCCGAAGCGCCTCCTTCTTCACCGCGTCGCGGATAAACGCGCTCTCTTGATAATGACCTCCGCCCTGGTATTCGACCGCCAGCGCCACGAATCCCTCCCGGTCGATCACTGCGAAATCGAGTCGCTTGGAATTGACCGAGGCAAATGCGTCTTTTTTTGCCTGCCAAGTCGCTGTTTGAGACACCGGTCCGATCACTTCTCCGAGGCTGACCTGCGCCATCACACGGTATCCGCCAGAAACTTCGGCAACGATTTCTTCGAGCGCGCGAAACACCCGGTACTCAGCCTTGTTCATGATCCTCTTCTTCTCGAAAAAGACCTGCTGAACTGCATCAAGCTGATTCTTCGGATCGGCCATACCGCCAGGGGTGAAGCGACGTTGCTGCGTGCCGCTGCGATTGCGTCGGGATCGGCGTGTCGCCTTCTCCAGAACCGCGGCGATTGCGACTACGATCGCAAACAATGCAACGAACAGTAGTTCCATTCCGGGCTCTCCCTCCACACCCCCGGTCCGATTCGATAACCAATTCTCATGGCAGAATGATGGTGACACTCTTGGCTGGGAACCTCTCCCGCCGTCCGGGTTGCGCCCGCGCAGGCCCCAACACGCACCGCCCTACCCAACCGCCTCCAACTCCCCTACCGTCACCCCCATGACCCCATCCGACCTCCAATCCGCCCTGTCCGAGCACTTCGCCCCCTGGGTCCAGGCCCTCGGCCTCACCATCGCGGAGGCCGCGCCGACGCACGTCACCGCCACCCTCCCCGTCACCGATGCGCTGTCCCGCGTCGGCGGCATCGTCTCGGGCCAGGCGCTCGCGGCGGCGACGGATACGGTGATGGTGCTCGCGCTCGCGGCCCACAGGGGGGAGTTCGTCCCGGCCGCCACGACCAACCTCGACACGCAATTTCTCGGCGCGGGGCGCGGGCTCCTGACCGTGCGGGCGGAGGTGCTCAGGGCCGGGCGGCGGCTGGCGTTTGCGGAGGCGCGGGTGGTGGGGGAGGATGGCAGGCCGGTCGCGAATGCCACGGCGACGCTGGCGTTGCCGTGAATTCTCTACCCGGTTTCTACCTGCTTTCTACCCGCGTTCTACCCGCTTTCTACCGCGCCGTTTTCGCCCTAACCTCGGCCCCATGCGCATCCTCTCGGTCCTCCTGATCCTGCTCGCCATCGCCGCCTGCGGCCGCCCGCTGACCACGGCGGAGCGGGACTTCATGGCGGGATTCCAGGGCGATAGCTTCGACCCGGGCCCCGTTCGCATCCACCGCAACCCGTTCGTCGGCATCTCCTCCCGCAGCTACCCGGCGCGGCCGCGCACCACCTGCCGTGAACTCATCCTGCCGCCCCCCGAAACCCCCGTCGTCACCGGCCGCACCGCCGGCATCGCGCTGTTCCAGCACCTGCACACGAGCCCCGGGTTCTTCCTAGACGACTACGTGCTCAGGGATGACGGGGCGCTGAACCTGACGGCGGCGATGTTCTTCGCGCACGAGATGACCCATGTCTGGCAATGGCAGAACCGCGCGGTCACCGGATACCACCCGACCCGCGCCTTCGCGGAGCATCTAACCACCGAGGATCCCTACCTTTTCGACGGCGACAGCGACTTCGCCTTCCTCGAATACGGCTACGAGCAGCAGGCGAGCCTGGTGGAGGAATACGCCTGTTGCCGCGCGCTCGATCCCGGCGGGGCCCGGACCCTGCGGCTGGAACGGCTGCTGCGCGAGGTCATGCCGCTCGATCAACGGCTCGAGTATCTCGACGACCGCGACATCCTGTTGCCCTGGGACGGGGCGGAGATCCGCGGGATCTGTTCCTGAGAGGAACCCCCATGCCTCACCACGCCCTCATCATGTTGTTGTCCGGCATCGGCATACCGCTATTGGCTGCGCTGAATGCGCGGCTCGGCCAGAATATCGGGTCGCCGGCGGTGGCGGCGCTGGTACTGTTCGTCGTCGCGCTGAGCATGACGGCGATCGTCGTCGCGGTCACCGGCGGCGCGGGCGCGCTGCGGGACCTGGGGGAGCAGCCGAAAGTCCTGTTCACGGCCGGGCTGCTCGTCGCCTTCTACATCCTCTCGATCACCTACATCGCCCCGGCCTTCGGCATTGGAAACGCTGTCTTTTTCGTCCTGATCGGGCAACTGGTCTCCGCCGCCGCCATCGACCATTTCGGGCTGTTCGGCGCACGGGTCAGCCCGCTGTCACCGATGCGGACGGCGGGGCTGGCGGTGATGGCGGTGGGGGTCGCGCTGACGCAGTTCGCGCCGCGGAACTGAGGTCGCCGGATCGGGGCGAGGTAGAAACCGGGTAGAAACCGGGTGGAAACGGGGTAGAAACCGGGTAGATCGGCGGAACCGGGTGCGCGGGGTTAACGCGTGATCCCGAGGTAGAACGCGGGTAGAACCGGGGTAGAAAGCGGGTAGAAACCGGGTAGCCTTTTCAGCCGCCCTCCGCTTTCTCCGCCAGGATTAACCATTCTTCCTCGGCCGTTTCCTTCTTCTTCACCCGTTCGGCCAGCGCCTCGGTCGCCTTGCGGAACTTCACCGGCTCGCGGGTGAAGAGCTCGGGATCGGACAGGAGCCCCTGCAGCTTGCCGATTTCTGCCTCCAGCCGGTCGATCTCGGCGGGGAGGGCTTCGAGCCGGTGCGCCTCGGTGAAGCTGAGGCCGGATTTCTTCGCGGCCGGCGCGGGCTTCGGCGCCGGTTTCGGCTCCGCCGGTTTCCGCGCGGGGGACCGGGCCGGGGACGCGGCCGCCGCCACCTCCCCCCGCTGCGCGCGGTAATCGGACCAGCCGCCGGCATAGACCACCGCCCGCCCGTCGCCTTCCATCGCCACCGTCGCCGTCGCCACCCGGTCGAGGAAGTCGCGGTCGTGGCTGACCAGGAGGACCGTGCCGGGATATTCGCCGAGAAGATCCTGTAGAAGATCCAGCGTCTCCACGTCGAGGTCGTTGGTCGGTTCGTCCAGCACCAGCAGGTTCGATTCCCGCGCCATGATCCGGGCGAGCAGGAGCCGCGCCTTCTCGCCGCCCGAGAGCGACCGGACCGGCGCGCGGGCCTGCCCCTCGTCGAACAGGAAATCCTTGAGGTAGCCGACGACATGGCGGGGCGCGCCGCGCACCATCACCTGGTCGGACCGGCCGTCGACGGACATCGACGGGTCGCTCGTCAGGCTGTCCCAGAGGGTCTTGTCGGGGTCGAGCGCGGAGCGGGCCTGGTCGAACACCGCCATCTGGAGCCTGGTGCCGAGCGTGACCGTGCCGCTGTCCGGCTCCAGTTCGCCGGTCAGCATCTTCAGAAGCGTGGTCTTGCCCGCGCCGTTCGGTCCGACGATAGCGACCCGGTCGCCGCGCAGCACCCGGAGCGAGAACGGCCTGAGCACGGTGCGGTCGCCGTAGGCCTTGGAGATGTCCTCCGCCTCGATCACCTTGCGGCCCGATTGCTGCCCGGACTCCAGCGCCATGTCGGCCGCGCCCTGCCGCCGGATCATCGCCGCGCGCTGCGAGCGCAGGTCCTGCAATGCCCTGACCCGGCCCATGTTGCGCTTGCGCCGGGCCGAGATGCCCTCGACCGCCCAGCGTGCCTCGGACCTGATCTTCCGGTCGAGCTTGTGGCGGGCCTCGTCCTCCTCTTCCCAGGTCTTGTCGCGCCAGGCCTCGAACTCGGCGAAGCCACGGTCGAGCCGCCGCACCTCGCCCCGGTCGATCCAGAGCGTCGCGCGGGCGAGCGCGGTCAGGAAGGCGCGGTCGTGGGAAATCAGCAGGAAGGCCGCGCGGGTCTGGCCGAGATGGGTTTCGAGCCACTCGATCGCCTCGATGTCGAGGTGGTTGGTGGGCTCGTCGAGCAGCATCAGGTCGGGGTCCCGCGCGAGGATCCGCACGAGCGCCGCGCGCCGCCGTTCGCCGCCCGAGGCCGCCGCGGCGGCGGTCGCGAGGTCGAGCTTCAGCCCCTCGGCCGCGGCCTCCGCCCGCCAGTGATCGCCCGGTTCGAGACCGTCGGTGGCGAAGTCGTGAAGCGTGGCGAAGGGGGTGAAATCCGGGTCCTGCTCCATGTAGGCGACGCCGGTTCCGGGGGTCAGCACCCGGTCGCCCGCGTCGGGTTCCGCGAGCCCCGCGATCACCTTCATCAGCGTCGACTTGCCGGACCCGTTCCGGCCCACGAGCGCGAGCCGGTCGCCGGGCTGGATCACGAGGTCCAGGCCCTCGAACAGGGGTTGCTGACCGAGACCGAGACTGATCCCGGACAGCTGGAGCAGGGGTGCGCGGGCCATGATGTCAGTCGCGGCGCGGCGTCACTCGCTCGCCGCGCCCTCCTCGCCCTCCGCGGGGTCGGGCGGCGGCGGCACCGGGTCGTCGTCGCGGACGCGAAGCGCGACCATCCGGTCGGGTTCGCCGATCACCGCGCCGTTGGGCCCGAGCCCGCGCTTGATCGCGTCGACGATCTCCATCCCTTCGACCACGCGGCCGACGATGGTGTAGGCGTTGTCGAGCCGGGGTTCGGGCGCGAACATGATGAAGAACTGCGAGTTGGCCGAAGCCGGGTCGTTGCCCCGCGCCATGCCGACGATGCCGCGCTCGAAGCTCATGTCCGAGAATTCCGGCGGCAGGTCCGGCATGTCCGACCCGCCGCGCCCGGCATAGCGCATGTCCTGGCCGAGACGGCCGTATTCCACGTCGCCGGTCTGGGCCATGAAGCGGTCGATGACGCGGTGGAAGACGACGCCGTCATAGGCGCCCGAGGCCGCGAGCGCGGTGATCCGCTCGACGTGGAGCGGCGCGATCTCCTCGAAGAGGTCGATGACGATGGTGCCCTTGGCCTCCCCGTCGACGTCGATCTCGAGCCCGGTGGCGAAGGCGGGCCCGGCCGCCAGGAGGCAGAGCCCGAGCAGGAGGCTACGCATCCGCGGCGACCTTCATCGAGATCATCCGGTCGGGCTCCGCCGGCGGCTCGCCGCGGGTGATCGCGTCGACATGCGCCATGCCGTCGATGACCCGTCCGTAGACGGTGTACTGGCCGTTCAGGAAGTGGTTGTCCTTGAAGTTGATGAAGAACTGCGAATTGGCGGAATTCGGGTTCTGGGAGCGCGCCGCGCCGAGCGTGCCGCGGTCGTGCGGGATGCGCGAGAACTCCGCGGGCAGGTCGGGCTTGTCCGAGCCGCCGGTGCCGGCGCGGCGGATGTTGCCGCCCTGGTCCAGCTTGCCGTGCTCCACGTCGCCGGTCTGGGCCATGAAGCCGTCGATGACGCGGTGGAAGACGACGCCGTCATAGGCGCCCTCGCGCGCGAGTTCCTTCATGCGCGCGCAATGGGCGGGGGCGATGTCGGGCATCAGCTCGATCGCCACGGTGCCGTCCTTCAGCTCGATCAGGATGGTGTTCTCGGGGTCCTTGTACTCGGCCATGTCGGGCCTCCCTTGTCTCCGGTCGCGGCGGACCCTATCCGCAGGCCGGGGCGGGCGAAAGGCTCATTTGCCGAGTTTCTCGGCCAGCGCATCCCGGACGCGGGGGGTGACGAAGGGCGACACGTCGCCGCCGAGCCGGGCGATCTCCTTCACCAGCTTCGACGCGATCGACTGGTGGTCCGCCTCGGCCATCAGGAACACGGTATCGATCTCGTCGTCGAGCTTGCGGTTCATGCCGACCATCTGGAACTCGTACTCGAAATCCGCCACCGCCCGGAGACCGCGGATGATGATCCCGGCGCCGACGTCGCGGGCGCAGTCGATCAGCAGGTTCTCGAACGGGTGGGCGACGATCTCGGTGCCGGTCCGCTCCGACAGGCGCGCGCTTTCGGCCTCGACCATCGCCACCCGCTCGTCGAGATCGAACAGCGGACCCTTGTCGCGGTTGATCGCGACCCCGATGACCAGCCGGTCGACGAGCTGGCACGCCCGCTTGATGATGTCGACATGACCGAGGGTGATGGGGTCGAACGTCCCCGGGTAGAGCCCTGTGCGCATGCGATCCTCCCGTCTCAGCCGCACCGACGCAACAATATTGCGCCGCCGGTTGCAAGCCCCCTCCCCGCGCCGATGCCGCGAAACCATCGCTTCGGAGCCGCCGTCGACTGCAGCCGCCAGGGCGCGTCGACGGCCGGCGGGCAAGAGGAATCGCCGAGGGGCCCCGCCTGCGGGGAGACGGCTATTCCTCTTGTGCGGCGGACGGCGAGGTGCCAGGCAAGGCGAAGGTGATGGTGGCTCCGAAGCGATGGCTCCATCGCTTTGGTGAGCCCGGAGCCCCGCAAAACGAAAAAACCTTGCGCCGCAAGGCGCTCGACTTGATTGGTCGGACCGCGAGCGGGACCCCCGGGGCTACGCCCGTTCTGACCACAAACGCCCCGCCGGAGCGTTTGCCGACAGCAGAGCGGCCACTCCGGGGCTACGCCCTTCTTCGCCTGAAAAGGTCCACTGGACCTTTTCCGGGACGGCTCAGAATCCCTTGATCATCCCCTCGAGCGCGTCCTTCTCCATCGACAGCTCGCTCAGCCGCGCCTTGACCACGTCGCCGATAGAGATCAGGCCGACCATCTCGGTCCCCTCCAGCACCGGCATGTGGCGGAAGCGGCCGGCGGTCATCTTGGCCAGCACCGCGTCGGAGTTCTCGGTCCGGGTGCAGGACACGAGCTTGGCGGTCATCAGCGTCTCGACCTTCTCGGTCAGGCAGGACGGCCCCGACTTGCCGAGCGCGCGCACGATGTCGCGTTCCGACAGGATGCCCTCGGCGGTCTTGCCGTCCCGCGAGACCACGATCGCGCCGATCCGGCGGGATGACAGGACCTCGGCCGCCTCGGCCACGGTCTTGCCCGGCGCGATGGTCACCACGCCGTCGTCGGACTTTTCCCTAAGTATCTGTTGCACAAGCATGCGTTGTCCTCCCGGTCCTCGCTTCCCCCCGGAGTTTCAGGGTTTCGCCGGGGAGCCCGCGTGTCAAGCGTTTCCGCCCGCGCGCACCGCCGCCTCGCGCGCCGCGACCTCGGCGCGCAGGAGCTTGCCGAGCCGGTCGGCGAAGCGCGCGAGCCGCGGATCCTGCGGCGCGCCATCGTGGCGGATCAGCCAGAACGCGCGTTCCAGCGCGATCTCGTCGGGCAGGACGCGGCACAGGTCGGGCATCGCAGGCAGGGCGAAATCGTGGACGATGGCGAGCCCCGCCCCCGCCGCGACGAATTGCAACTGCACCGAGACCGAGTTCGACGCCAGCGCGACGCTCGGCAGGCCGAGACCCGAGAGGTAGTCCAGTTCCGCGTCGAAGATCATGTCGGGGATGTAGCCGATCATCGGCGCGTCGCCGAGATCAGCCAGCGACGCCGGCATCCCGTTCCGCGCAATCCAGTCCCGCGAGGCGGCGAGCGACAGGCGGTAGTCGGTCAGCTTCTCCGCCGTCAGGCGCGCGGATTTCGGGCGCGACACGGCGATGGCGAGGTCGGCCTCGCGGCGGGACAGGTCGACGACCCGGGGCAGCGACAGGATCTGGACTTCGAGCCCCGGGTTCTCGGCGGCGATTCCGGCGCAGATGCGCGGCAGGAGATAGGTCGCGCAGCCATCTGGCGCGCCGATGCGGATGGTGCCGGACAGGGCCTCGCCCGCGCCGGTCGCGCGCCGCTCGGCCTCCGCGGCCGCAGCCTCGGCGGCCTCGGCGGGGCCGACCAGCGCCTGCCCCGCCTCGGTCAGCGCGTAGCCCTGGGGCGATTTCACGAACAGCGACCGCCCAACCGCACGTTCCAGCCGGGCGATGCGGCGGCCGATGGTGGCCGCGTCGACCCGCAACCGCCGCCCCGCCCCGGTCAGGCTGCCGCCGCGCACGACAGCAAGGAAGATTCGCAGGTCATCCCAGTTCCGCATCGCGCCATCCACGCATTTTCGCAAAACGATTTTGAGAACATGTCTCTGTTCCCGGCAGAAACGCAAGGCTAGGCTGTGCGCGACAGCGACAGGAGGACGCTCATGGAAGAGATCGGACACTGGATCGACGGCAAGCGCGTGGCGGGCAAATCCGGCCGCTTCGCCGACGTGATGAACCCGGCGACGGGCGAGGTTCAGGCGAAGGTGGCGCTGGCCAGCCAGGCGGAGCTGGATGCCGCCGTCGCCTCCGCCGCCGCGGCGCAGGTCAAGTGGGGCGCGACCAACCCGCAGCGCCGCGCGCGCGTGCTGATGAAGTTCGTCGACCTCCTGAACCGCGACATGGACAAGCTGGCCGAGGCCCTGAGCCGCGAGCACGGCAAGACCCTGCCGGACGCGAAGGGCGACGTGCAGCGCGGGCTGGAAGTGGTGGAGTTCTGCATCGGCGCGCCGCAGATGCTGAAGGGCGAATACACCGACAGCGCCGGCCCGGGCATCGACATGTATTCGATGCGCCAGCCGATCGGCGTGGCCGCCGGGATCACCCCGTTCAACTTCCCCGCGATGATCCCGATGTGGAAGCTGGCCCCGGCCATCGCCTGCGGCAACGCCTTCATCCTGAAGCCGTCCGAGCGCGATCCCTCGGTGCCGCTGATGCTGGCCGAGCTGCTGCAGGAGGCCGGGCTGCCGGACGGCGTGCTGCAGGTGGTGAACGGCGACAAGGAAGCGGTCGACGCGATCCTCGACAACGACACGATCGGGGCCGTGGGCTTCGTCGGCTCGACCCCGATCGCGGCCTACATCTACGAGCGCGGCTGCGCCAACGGCAAGCGGGTGCAGTGCTTCGGCGGCGCCAAGAACCACATGATCGTCATGCCCGACGCCGACATGGACCAGGCCGCCGACGCGCTGGTGGGCGCGGGCTACGGCGCGGCCGGCGAACGCTGCATGGCGATCTCGGTCGCGGTGCCGGTGGGCGACGAGACCGCGGACCGGCTGATCGAGAAGCTGGTGCCGAAGATCGAGAAGCTGAAGGTCGGGCCCTACACCGCGGGGAATGACGTCGATTACGGCCCGGTGGTCACCGCCGCGGCCAAGGCCAATATCGAGCGGCTGGTGCAGTCGGGCATCGACCAGGGTGCGGAACTGGTGGTCGACGGCCGCGGCTTCAGCCTGCAAGGCTACGAGAACGGGTTCTTCCTGGGCCCGCACCTGTTCGACCGGGCGACGAAGGACATGGACATCTACCGGACCGAGATCTTCGGCCCGGTCCTGACCACCGTGCGCGCCCAGACCTACGAGGAGGCGCTCGGCCTCGCGATGGACCACGAATACGGCAACGGCACCGCGATCTTCACCCGCGACGGCGACACCGCGCGGGACTTCGCCAGCCGGGTCAACGTCGGGATGGTCGGGATCAACGTGCCGATCCCGGTGCCGCTGGCCTACCACACCTTCGGCGGCTGGAAGAAGTCGGCCTTCGGCGACCTGAACCAGCACGGGCCCGACGCGTTCCGGTTCTACACCCGGACCAAGACCGTCACCGCGCGCTGGCCCTCGGGCATCAAGGAAGGCGGCGAGTTCTCGATCCCCGTGATGGAGTGACCCCGCCCCGGCAAGCCGGCGCAACGAAAAAGGCCCCGCTTCGGCGGGGCCTTTCTGCATAAGGGTGGCTGGACCGGGTCAGGCCTTGCGGCGGCCGATCGCGAGCGTGCCGAGGCCGAGCGCGAGCAGGAAGCCCGCGGCCGGAAGCGGAACCGGCGACGGCACCGGGGTCGGATCGACCGGGTCGACCGGGTCGGGATAGGAGAAGCCGAGCCGGGTGAGATGCCAGGACGAATCCGGGTTCACGGCGGCGAGGCCGAACAGCGTCAGCGGGTCCGACGGGAAGCCGGTGAAGATGCCGGAGCTTGCCGTCAGCGCGTCGGTCAGGAAGTCGCCGGCGGTGCCGAGCACGCCGTTGCCGTCCGCGTCGAACATGATCCGGAAGGCGTCGAGCGGGCCGAAGGCGCCGAATTCGGCGAAGTCGATCGTCACCGGCTCGGACACCTCGATGCGGAGGAAGTCGTACCATCCGTTGCCGTAGCTGCCGCCCGAGGACCCGTCGACCATGTACGGGTCGTCGTCGGTGAACAGGATCGAGTTGTTCATGATCCCGAGGCCGCCCACCTGCTGCGTGAGCCGGGCGTTCGGATCGGTCGGGCTGCCGTCGAGGAAGCGCCCGTCGAGGCTGTCGCGCCCGATCGAGAAGGTGCCGACGGTGCCGGGTGCCCCCTGGGTGTAGGCGTTCGGCGTGACCGTGAGCGTGATCCCGTCCACGGTGCCCTGCCAGGTGTCGCCGAGCGTGATCGAGGTGCCCGCGGTGTAGGGCCCGCCGGTGACGGTCGGCGTCACCACGTTGACCCCGGTGAACCCGTCGTCGCCGTCGCCGCCGAGGTAGTACTCGACCGTCGCGGCGGAAGCGGCGCCCGCGAGGATGGTGCCTGCGGCAAGGGCCGCGGCGGCTGCCATGAGTGTCTTGCCCATCTCTTGTCCTTCCCGTTCAGCCGGTCCGGCCCCGCCGGTCGGCATCCGGAGTCTGCGCTGGCCGGTCCGTCCCGTGACACCGAACAGTGTCACCCTGACCGCGACCGTCACGCCCCCTGCCCCTCAAGCTCGGGCGTGCCGACTGGCACCGTCATCCTGCCGATCCTGGATCGTGAAGCGCGTTCAAGGGCTTGCGCCCCTTTCCCTGCTCTCTGCCCGGACGGCGGAACGCGGTACCTGCCACCGCTTCCCCCTTTACACACCGCGTCCGAAAGTCCTTTCGACCGCGATACTCATCATGTCCCCATCCGTGTGCGGCCCCGGCCGCGCAGACAGGAAGATAGCAAGATCCCGCCGGAAGACAACGCCAATTGTGGCGGAAACCGGTTGTTCACGAATTGGCACTTGCCAGATGTGGCTTTGCGGTCATCCGATTCGCCCACACCCTGTGCATATCCCAAAAAAATTAGCGCGGATCGGCACTTAGCCAATCCGCGCCACCAAATGTACCACTTATTAGCGTGTCCCCAGCAGACCGCGCTATCAACCAATAAGACGAGGATGAGCAAGTTACGGCGCATTTTCAACATAATTCGCCCGACTTGACCCGGAGGTAAGGAAATCCTGCACACGGTTCCGGGCATCAAGGGGTTAACAAGTCAGATTGGTTTCGGAATCGAAACAATTAAGTGAACTCGGCCAGAATCGTTTCGACTTGTTCTGTCCACAGCCCGGCCCATCGGCGCCCGATCGCCGTTATCGGAGAATCGCCCTGCCCCCTTGCGTCCCGGCCCGACCGCTTGCTTTGCTGCGGCAGGCATCGCGGCGCGCGGGGGGACGGGTGACAGGGACGACCGACGAGAAGCTGACGCTCGGGATCGAGGAGGAATACCTGCTCGTCGACCGGGACAGTTTGGACCTGGCCGAGGCGCCGCCGGACCTGATGACCGCCTGCGCGGCGGAGCTCGACAGCCAGGTCAGCCCCGAGTTCCTGCAATGCCAGATCGAGATCGGCACCCGCGTCATGCCGGACATCGGCGCCGCGCGGGAGGAACTGCGCTGGCTCCGCCGCACGGTGTCGGAGCAGTCGGCGAAGTTCGGGCTGGTGCCGATCGCGGTGTCCTGCCACCCCTTCGCCGACTGGAAGACCCAGGCCCATACCGACAAGGACCGCTACAACGCGCTGGCCCGCGACCTCGGCGGGGTCGCCCGGCGGATGCTGATCTGCGGGTTCCATGTCCATGTCGGCCTGTCCGACGACGAGCTTCGCACCGACCTGATGGGCCAGATGGCCTACTTCCTGCCGCACCTGCTGGCGCTGTCGGCGTCGTCGCCCTACTGGCAGGGGCAGGACACGGGGCTCGCCAGCTACCGGCTGACCGTGTTCGACAACCTGCCCCGCACCGGGCTGCCGCCGCTGCTGCCCGCGTGGCAGGATTACAGCCGCACGGTGGAGTTCCTGACCGAGCTCGGCATCATCGAGGACGGGTCGAAGATCTGGTGGGACCTGCGCCCGTCCCACGCCTTCCCGACGCTGGAGACGCGGATCTGCGACGTGCAGCCCCGGCTGGAACACGCGCTGTCGCTGGCGGCGATGATCCAGTGCCTGATGCGCCTGTTCCTGCGCCTGCGCGCGGGCAACCAGCGCTGGCGCATCTACGACCGGGTGCTGATCCAGGAAAACCGCTGGCGCGCGCAGCGTTACGGCGTGGGCGAGGGCCTGATCGACTTCGGCCGCCGCGAGATCGTGCCCTTCGCGGAGCTCGTCGACGAGGTGGTGGAGATGCTGGCCGAGGACGCCGCCGCGCTCGGCTGCGGGGCGGAGCTTGCCGCCCTGCCCGACATCGTCGCGGGCGGCACCAGCGCCGACCGCCAGCGGGGCGTCTACGACGGCGCGCGGCTGGCCGGGCACGATCACGACGCGGCCATGCGCGACGTGGTGCGCCACCTGGTCGAGGAGTTCCACGCCGACCTCTAGGCTTGCCCAGGGGGCGTCGCGGCGGCTAAATGAACGGGCGTTCAATTCATGCGAAGGGAGGCGTCATGGATTTCGCACTGAGCGAGGAACAGTCGGCGATCTTCGGCATGGCGCGCGACTTCGGCGCGGAGCGGATCGCGCCCGACGCGGCGGCGTGGGAGAAGGCCGGCGAGATCCCGCGTGACCTGTGGCCCGAGGTTGGCGCGCTCGGCTTCGGCGGATTGTACGTCTCGGAGGAGCACGGCGGATCGGGGCTCAGCCGGCTCGACGCCGCGCTGGTGTTCGAGGCGCTGAGCATGGCCTGCCCCTCGGTCGCGGCGTTCCTGTCGATCCACAACATGTGCGCGGGCATGATCGACCGCTACGGGTCCGACGAGATGCGCGCCGGCGTCCTGCCCGGCGCCTGTTCGATGGAGACGGTGCTGGCCTATTGTCTGACCGAGCCCGGCTCCGGCTCCGACGCGGCGGCGCTGAAGACGCGGGCGGAGCGTACCAACGAGGGTTGGCGGCTGACCGGCACCAAGGCCTTCATCTCCGGCGGCGGCTATGCCGATGCCTACGTGGTGATGTGCCGGACCGGGGACGCGGGGCCGAAGGGCATCTCGACGGTCGTGCTGGAGGCGGGCGCCAAGGGGCTCAGCTTCGGCGGGCTCGAGGACAAGATGGGCTGGCGCGCGCAACCGACGCGGCAGGTGCAGATGGACGGCGCGCTGGCCCCAGCAGAGAACCTCCTGGGCGAAGAAGGCCGCGGGTTCTCCTACGCGATGGCGGGGCTCGATGGCGGGCGGCTCAACATCTCCGCCTGCTCGCTCGGCGGCGCGCAGGCCGCGCTCGACGCGACGCTCGCCTACATGGGCGAACGGCAGGCCTTCGGGCAGTCGCTCGACCGGTTCCAGGCGCTCCAGTTCAAGCTCGCCGACATGGAGATCGAGTTGCAGGCCGCGCGCACCTTCCTGCGCCAGGCGGCGTGGAAGCTCGACACGAAGGCCCCCGACGCCACCGCCTTCTGCGCGATGGCCAAGGCCTTCGTGACCGAGGCCGCGGGCCGCGTCGCCGACCAGTGCCTGCAACTCCACGGCGGCTACGGCTACCTCGCCGATTACGGGATCGAGAAGATCGTCCGCGACCTGCGGGTGCACCGCATCCTCGAAGGCACGAACGAGATCATGCGGGTGATCGTCTCGCGGCACATGCTGGCGGGGCGGGGGTGAGATGGACGTGAGCGACGACATCCACATCCGCATCGAGGGCCGCGCCGGGCGGATCACGCTCGACCGGCCGAAGGCGCTCAACGCGCTCACCTACGACATGTGCCTGGAGATCGACGCGGCGCTGGCCGGGTGGGCCGGGGACGACCGCGTGGCGCTGGTGGTGATCGACGCGGCGGGCGAGAAGGCGTTCTGCGCCGGCGGCGACATCGCCGAGATGTACGCGACCGGCACCGCGGGCGACTACGCCTACGGCCGCCGCTTCTGGGCCGACGAGTACCGGATGAACGCGCGCCTGTTCCGCTTCCCCAAGCCGGTCGTGGCGTTCCTTCAGGGCTTCGTCATGGGCGGCGGGGTCGGCGTCGGCTGCCACGGGTCGCACCGGATCGTGGGCGAAAGCTCCCGCGTGGCGATGCCCGAATGCGGCATCGGGCTGGTGCCGGACGTGGGCGGCACGCTGATCCTCGCCCGCGCGCCGGGGCGGCTCGGCGAGTATCTCGGCGTCACCGGCGCGCGGGTGGGTCCGGGCGACGCGATCCACGCGGGCTTCGCCGACTACTTCGTGCCGGAACCGGGCTGGGAGGCGCTGAAGGCGGAACTGGTCGAGACCGGCGACTGGGCGGCCGTGGACCGCGCCGCGGAGCCCGCGCCCGACAGCCCGCTCGCCGCCGTCGGGCCCGAGATCGACCGGCTGTTCCGGGGCGAGACCCTGCGCGACATCGTCAACGGCCTGTCCCATGACAGCGGCGAGGTCGCGGCGACCGCGCTGAAGGCCATCGGCCGGAACTCCCCGCTGGCGATGGCTGCGGCAGTGGAACTGGTGCGCCGCGCGCGGTCCGTCCCCGACGACATCGAGCGCGCGCTGATGCAGGAATACCGCTTCACCGCGCGGTCGATGGAGCGGGGCGATTTCCTCGAGGGCATCCGGGCGGCAATCATCGACCGGGACGGCGCGCCGTCCTGGCGGCATGGCTCGGTGGCCGGGCTGCCGCAGGCGGAGGTGACGGCGATGCTGATGCCGCTCGACGAGGAGTGGCGCCCGTGATCCTCACCGGCATGATGGACAGCCCCTTCGTGCGCCGCGCGGCGCTCGCGCTCCGGCTCCACGGCGTCGCCTTCGAACACCGCGCGCTGTCGGTCCTGCGCGACGCGGCGGCGGTGTCCGCGTTCAACCCGCTCGGCCGCGCGCCGGTGCTGAGCTTCGCGGACGGCACCCACCTCGCCGACAGCCGCGCCATCGTGGAATGGGTGGAGGCGGCGCACCCGATGCCGGGGCCGGAGGGCGAGGCGTTCCGCGAGTTGCTGGCGCTGGAGGCCGTGGCGATCGGCGTCGCCGAGAAGGCCGTGGCCCGCAGCGCCGAGACCCGCCGCGCCGCGCCCGAGGCCGCCGAACTCGCCCGCATCGATGGCCAGCTCGCCCGCGCGCTCGACTGGCTCGACGCGCGTGCCTCCGGCGGCTGGCTCATCGGCGGGGCGCTGACCCGCGCCGATCTCGCGCTCGCCTGCGCCACCACCTACATCGCGGAGAAGCATCCGGGCCTCGGCCCCGATGCCCGCCCCGGCCTCGCCGCGCACCGCGCCTTCTGCGAGGCCCGCGCGCCGTTCAAGGACTTGCCATTCGTCGCCTGAGGGAGGGGAGACACATGGAGATCGGATTCATCGGACTGGGCAACATGGGCGCGCCGATGGCGGCGAACCTCGTCGCCGCCGGCCACGCGGTCACGGGCTTCGACCTCGCCGCCCCCTGCCCCGAGCGCGTGACGCCAGCCGGATCCGCGGCGGACGCCGCGTCGGGCCGGGACGTCGTCATCACCATGCTGCCGAACGGCGCGATCCTGCGGAAGGTGGCGGAGGAGATCCTGCCCGCGATGGCCGCCGGGTCGGTGCTGGTCGACTGCTCCACCGTGGAGGTCGCCGCCGCCCGCGACGTGGCCGGGCAGGCGGAAGCCAAAGGGCTCGGCTTCCTCGACGCGCCCGTGTCCGGCGGGGTCGGCGGGGCCGCGGCGGGCACGCTCACGTTCATGGTCGGCGGGACGGAGGACGCCTTCGCCACCGCCAAGCCGCTGTTCGAGATCATGGGCCAGAAGGCGGTTCATTGCGGCGGCGCGGGCAACGGGCAGGCCGCGAAGATCTGCAACAACATGATCCTCGGCGTGACCATGATCGCCACCTGCGAGGCCTTTGCGCTGGCCGACAAGCTCGGCCTCGACCGGCAGGCGATGTTCGACGTGGTGTCGACCTCCTCGGGCTACAGCTGGACCATGAACGCCTACTGCCCCGCCCCCGGCATCGGCCCGCAGTCGCCCGCCGACAACGGCTACAGGCCCGGTTTCGCCGCGGACCTGATGCTGAAGGACCTGCGCCTGAGCCAGGCCGCCGCCGAGGACGCCGATGCCGACACGCCGATGGGTCTCGCCGCCATGCGGCTCTACGAGACCTTCGTCGAAGCCGAGGACGGATCGGGCCGCGACTTCAGCGCCATGCTGCCGCGGTTCGAGAAACGCGGGCGGGGCTGAGGCGGAGCCCACCGGCGGGGATACCTGACGGACAGGGACGCCGCGGACCGCAGGGCTTCTTCATCCCCGAAATATTCCCCGGGGCAGCGGCGGAGCCGCGGCGGGGTGGAACCCCGCGCGCCGGGCGAGGGCTTCCCGGGAACCGGGGGGCGCGAGACCGGCGCCCCCCTCAAACGGGCGGGTCAGACGGTTTCCTCGGCCAGGAGACGGTCGAGATAGCCGTAGCTCATCTCCATTCCGTCGGTCATGCCGGTCGCCATCGCGGCCTGCATCGTCGCCTCGTCCTCGTAGGCGATCTCCACCCGCAGCCGCGTGCCCGCGCCGAGCGGGTCGAGCGTCATCACGTTGCGGCAGGTTCCCATCTCGCCGCCGACGGTGCCGGGGACGTAGGTCTGCCGTTCGACCATGCGGCGCGGCGGGGTCACTTCCTCCAGCGCGCCGTCGAAACCGAATTCCACCCCGGTTTCCAGGTTGCGCCATCGCCAGCGGTAGGACCCGCCCTCGCGCATGTCCATCTCGCAGACATGCATTTCCCAGCCCGGCGGACCGAGCAGCCAGCGTTGCAGGAGCGCGGGCTCGGTATGGGCGCGCCAGACGGCGGCGGGCGGGGCGTCGAAGTCGCGGGTGACGATCACCGTGGCGCCGTTCGTTTCGACCTTGGCGGGGGTGGGCATGGGGCTCAGTCCTTTCCGGGATCCGGGGTTGGGTCGTTCGGGGGCGCGCCGTCGCCGGGCGGCAGTTCGGCGAGCAGCGCGTCGAGCGCCTGGTAGTTGCGTTCGAACCGCGCCTGGGTTTCGGCCAGCCAGCCGCGGACCGGCGCGAGCCCCTCGGCACGCAGGCGGCGCGGGCGCGATTGCGCGGCGACGCGGGTCTCGATCAGCCCGGCCTGTTCCAGGACCTTCAGGTGCCGCGACACCGCCGGCTGGCTGATCCCGGCGAGATCGGCGAGCGCGCCGACCTGCGCCTCCCCCTCCGCGAGGCGGGCGAGGATCATGCGGCGGGTCGGGTCGGACAGGGCGGCGAAGGCGCGGTCGATGCTGGACATGGACTAAATATAACATGTCGGCTATATAATTCAATCGTTATCAAATGCGGAATTCCGCCTCACGGAACCGCGATGTGAAAAAGATTCACTTTTTTCGTCCGGGCCCCTTGCCAAGTCGCGCCCCACCTCCGATATCGGGGATGTGAAAGACATTCACATAACCACCCGGGACCGAGGGTCCCTACCGACAAGGAGCACTTCGATGACCCCCAACTCCGCCCCCGCGGCCCCCGTTCTCGCCGAGGCACAGGGCTGGTTCACCCGCGCCGAAGCCTGGCTGGACGCCCGCGGCAAGGGCGCCTGGATCGCCGCGATGATCCTCGGATTCATCCTGTTCTGGCCGATCGGTCTCGCCCTTCTCGCCTACATGATCTGGAGCAAACGCATGTTCAACGGTTCCTGCCGCCAGCGTCACGGCGGCCACGCCCGCCGCCGCAACTTCCGGTCCTCGGGCAACGCGGCCTTCGATTCCTACAAGGAAGAGACCCTGCGCCGGCTGGAAGACGAGCAGACCGCGTTCGAGGATTTCCTGAAGCGCCTGCGCGAGGCGCGGGACAAGGCCGAGTTCGACCAGTTCCTGCAGGAGCGCGGCCGCCAGAACCGGGACGACCAGCCGCGGGACGACACCCCCCCGCCGGCGCCTTACGGGGCCTGACCCGAGACGAGACGCGATCCCCCGGCCCGTCCGGGGGCCGCACGGCCCCGCGGCGGCCCCGCCATTCCCCCGGCGGGGCCGCCCTTTGACAGCCAGCAGGAATTGGCCCCATGTATCCCACGATGACGATGACAAGCACCCTTCCCGACCCGGACACGCAGTCCGAGTTCTATGCCGGCGTGCCGTTCAAGCGGCTGGTGGCGTGGCTCGCGGACGTGGTCCTGGTCACGCTGATCACCCTCCTGCTCGGGCTCGTGACCTTCGGCATCGGCTGGATCTTCTTCCCGGTGTTCTACATGGCCACGGCGTTCCTCTACCGCTGGTTCACGATCTCGCAGCGGTCGGCGACGCTCGGCCACAGGCTGATGGCGATCGAGATCCGCAACGCCGCCGGGCGCAGGCTCGATACCGGCGAGGCGGCGCTGCACACGCTGCTCTACCTCGTGGCCTCGGCCTTCGCGGTGCCGCAGCTGGTGTCGGTCGCGCTGATGGCGCTGTCGCCCAAGGGCCAGGGCCTGCACGATCTGGTTCTCGGTACCGCCGCGATCAACCGCCCGGCGGAGTGACGGCGGCCGCCTTGCAGGCGCGCGGCGGGCCCCTGGTCCGCCGCCCCGGCATGCGTCAACCCTATCCTTAAAAATCTATTGTCTGACACATGGCGTTGATGCACCCTCTGGGCAGGATATCCACGCCCCGAAGGAAGCATGCGCCACACACTCCCCATCGCGCCGCAGTTCTACGTGACCGCGCCCCAGTCCTGCCCGTATCTCGACGGGCGGCGGGAGCGGAAGCTGTTCACGGCGTTGCAGGGCGAGCAGGCGGAGAAGCTGAACGACGCGCTGTCCAAGCAGGGGTTCCGGCGATCTCAGAACGTGCTCTACCGGCCGTCCTGCGCCGATTGCGCGGCCTGCCTCTCGGCGCGGATCCGGGTGTCGGACTTCGAGCCGACGAAAGGCCTGCGCCGGACCGGCAACCGCAACAGCCACATCACCCGCGAGGCCCGGAGCCCCTGGGCGACGGAGGAACAGTACGCGCTGTTCCGCCAGTACCTCGACCACCGCCACGCCGATGGCGGCATGGCCGACATGGACGTGTTCGAGTTCGCCGCGATGATCGAGGAAACCCCGGTCCGCAGCCGGGTGATCGAGTACCGCGACAGCGAGGACGGCAACCGGCTGACCGCCGTCTGCCTGACCGACGTGCTGGATGACGGGCTGAGCCTCGTCTACTCGTTCTTCCGCCCCGACCTGCCGCGGCAGTCGCTCGGGACCTACGTCATCCTCGACCATGTCGACATCGCCCGCGACCGCGGCCTGCCCTACGTCTACCTCGGCTACTGGGTGCCGGGATCGGCTAAGATGGGCTACAAGGCGCGGTTCCCGTCGCTGGAGGTCTATTCCGGCGGCAAGTGGCAGGACCTGAACGACCCGGCGGCGTTTTCCAACACCACGCATCCGCTGTCGGTCGACCCGATCGCGCAGCAGGTGGCGCAGATCACCCTGCCCGACCTGCGCGGCAAGGCCGAGGCCGACGCCGAGGGCTGACACGGTCCCCCTGCCGCGTCGATTCACCCCGTCGGGTCACCCCGTCGCCTCGCGCCGCCGCCTCACACGGTCGCGTCCCGCGACTGAACCCCCTCCCCGTCCGAGACGACACATGGCCGATCCGCGCGGATTGCCCGCGCCTCCCGCATATGAGCGCAGAGATTTGCCATGACCCCGTTCCGCCTCGCCGCCGCACTCCTGTCCGCCGTCGCCGTCGCAGGTTGCGGCGCGCTGGAACAGGCGGACCCGTTCCGTGCCACCTTCGTCTCCGTCCGCATCTTCGACGACCCTGCCACCGGGCTCGACGCCGAGGGCTTCTGCGACATCGTCGAGGGGCAGATTTCGTGGACGTTCTTCTCGTCGGTCGAGAACGAGATCAATCCGACCCTGCTGCTGGCCGCGGGGCCGAACGGCACCCAGGCCTTCCCGCCGCAGATCGACGCCAGCGACATCGACGGCGTGCCCGCGGTCGTGACCCGGCCCGGCGGATGCTTCGCCGACCTGGCCTACATCGCGCTGACCAAGGGGGACTGGAACGTCATCGCCACGCGGACCGTCGCCGGCGCGGTGGTCTGGTCCACCGAATGCGCGATCACGATCTCGGTCGACGAAAGCACGACGAACCACCCGTTCATCGGCTTCACCGCGAACGGAGCGGGCTTCTTCGATGTCGGCACGACCGAGGGCTGCGTGTTCGAGGACATCGAACTCGTCGACCCCGACGGCAACCGCCCCTACCCCTGAGCCCGCGTCAGTTCTGCGGCAGGAGATCCGGCACGATGGTCACGATGCCGGGGAACAGCCACAGGATCGCGAGCCCGAGCACCTGAATCAGCACGAAGGGAATGATCCCGCGGTAGATGTGCCCGGTCGTGACCGATGGCGGCGCCACCCCCCTGAGATAGAACAGCGCGAAGCCGAAGGGCGGTGTCAGGAACGACGTCTGCAGGTTGATCGCGATCATGATCGTCACCCATTTCGGGTCCAGCGTGCCGCCGTAGATGACGGGGCCGACGATGGGCACGACGATGTAGATGATCTCCAGGAAGTCGAGCACGAAGCCGAGGATGAACAGGATCACCATGACCAGCAGGAACACCGTCCATTCCCGGTCGAAGCTGCGCAGGAAGTCCTGGATGTAGTGTTCGCCCCCGAACGAGATGATGACGAGGTTCAGGAGCTGCGAGCCGATCAGGATGGTGAACACCATCGACGTGACCTTGGCGGTTTCCCGCACCACCGGCGACAGCACGCTGCGCGACCACAGGATGTAGCAGGAATAGAGCAGGCCGAAGACCGCGACGTGGTAGGCGATGACGGCGAGGATCCAGGCGATCCAGTCCTGCCGCATCACGTCCGACCGCGCCATCCGGAGGTCGAAGTTCGCGCCGAGCGTGATCATGATGACGATGGCGAAGCTGGCACCGATGATGATCTTCGACCGCCGGTTCTCCTCCGCGAGCTTGCGGTAGGCGGCCAGCATGATCGCCCCCGCGGCGCCGAGCGCGGCGGCCGGGGTCGGGTTGGTGATGCCGCCGAGGATCGAGCCGAGCACCGCCACGATCAGCACCAGCGGCGGGAACACGACGCGCAACAGCTCGTTCTGCGCGAGCCGCCCGGTGGCGTGGTAGCAGCCGTAGCAGGTGATGAGGAACGGGATCGTCAGGATCGCGAAGGCGGTGCCCGCCAGCATCGTCGGCCCGATCAGGAAGATGTCCGCGAGCAGCGCGAGGATCACCCCGATCCCCCCGACCAGGAGCGGGCGCGGATCGGCCGAGGGCGCGACCCCGCGGGCCGTGGTCAGCATCAGCGCGAGGAACAGGAACACGATCCCGATCCGGTTCGAGATCGGCGCCGCGCCGGCGATGGCGGCGGCCTCGGCCTCGACCAGTTCCTCGGGCGTCAGTTCACGCGACCGGGCGGCGTCGCCCGCGGCGTCGATGGCGGCCTGCTCGGCCACCGCGCGGTCCCAGGCTTCCTGCCCGTGATGCTCGATCATCGCGGCCTGGCAGCTTTCCGAGACGTTGGTGCGCAGCGACGCGGCCTCGCCGGTCATGGTGAAGTTGGAGACCGTGAAGCTCTGCGGGCCGATCACGTTGACCGTGGACAGCAGGATGAAACCGCCGATCAGCACCACCGGTGCGCCGAGGAACCAGGTCAGCGCCTCGTTCCGGGTCACGGTTTCGCTGCCGAGCCCGTCCTCGGCCATCACCGCGGGCGCCTTCGACGGGTTCAGGAGCGCGAAGCCGAAGGCGTAGAGGCCGTAGAGGAAGGCGAGGAACACGCCGGGCAGGATCGCGGCCTGGAACAGCGTGCCGACCGAGACCACGGCGGGCTCGCCCAGGAAGGTCAGCGCGTCACGGCACCCGGCAAGCTGCGCGCGGGTTTCCTGCGCGGTGGCGTAGAGATCGCCCGCGAGCGTGCCGAGAAGCACGATCACGATGGAGGGCGGGATGATCTGCCCGAGCGTTCCCGAGGCCGCGATGACCCCGGTGGCCAGTTCCGGCGAATAGCCGTTCCGGAGCATGGTCGGCAGCGCCAGCAGGCCCATCGTCACCACGGTCGCGCCGACGATGCCGGTGGAGGCCGCGAGGAAGGCGCCGACGATCACGATCGACACGGCGAGACCGCCCGGCAGCGGGCCGAAGATGCGCGCCATCGAGGTCAGGAGATCGTTGGCGATCTTCGACCGTTCCAGCGTGATGCCCATCATCACGAACATCAGGACGGCCAGCAGCGTCTCGATCGACTGGCCCTCGATCACCCGCTCGGACATGCGGTTGACGATCTGGCCGAGGTTCGAATTCAGCGCCTGTTCCCATCCGCGCGGGAACAGCGCCGTCTCGTATCGTGGCAATTCGGGGTATCGGAAGACGTTTATCGCGTCGCGTGGCACCCCCTCGGCCAGCAGCGCGGCGTATTCCGCCGAACGGTCGTCGATGGCCTGGTGGATCAGGAGCCCCGAGCCGTCGAGCGTGGCGATGATCGCAAAGGACAGGATCCCCGCGCCGGCGATGGCGAAGGCCACGGGAAAGCCAGTCATGATCCCGCCGAACAGGCACAGGAACACGATGACGAGGGCGATGGCGATGCCGTCGAGACCGAAGATCATTTGTGACGCTCCTCGAGCACCGCTTCGGCCTCGTCTAACGTGTCATGGTCGAGGTACTTCCCGGCCGAATCCTCGCCCTCGCGGAATTCGAGGAAGGACCGGTAGAAGAAGCCGATCGCCTGCAGGATCATCAGCCCGGCGAAGGCGACGAGCAGGATCTTGAACAGGTAGTAGGCGTTGAAGCCCGAGGGGCTGGCGGCGAAGGTCTGGATGTTCCAGCGGAACGCGGCGGCGCGCGGCATCAGGCTTTCAAGGGTGTTGGTGCTGGCGATGTTCGGCGTGATCATGTGCCGCCAGAGGAAGAACCAGCCGAAGAACCAGATCAGGATCAGCGACGGCAGCATGAAGAAGACCGTCACCAGCATGTCCGACACGCGGCGGGTGCGGTGGCTCCAGCCGGCGTAGAAGAGGTCGACCCGGACGTGGCCGCCCTGCACGAAGGTGTAGGCGCAGCACAGGCAGACCACGAGCGCGTTGTAGAGCTTCAGCCCGTCGCCGTACCACCCGATCGGCTGCGTCAGGGTGAGGCCGAAGGGGCCGATCTCGATCTCGGCGGCGCGGAAGATCGACTGCATGAAGATGACCAGCACCTGCTGCAGGACCATGATGAGCCCGGCCCAGGCGGCGGCGCGGCCGACGGCGTTCGAGATGCCCTCGATCCCGCGCACGACGCCCCAGAGGAATTCGGAGTTGAAGATGCCGACGACGAAGACCGCCAGCGCCACCAGCAGGACGAGCGCGAGCAGTTCGGCGGAAGCGCCGTAGTAGATGAAGCGGAACAGGTTCTCTGGGTTCGACCAGTCGAACACCTGCCCGATATGCAGGATCGTCCAGACGAACCCGGTAATGCCGCCCCAGATGCTGGACAGGATCCAGCCCAGAAACTCGATCATGATCCCCGGTCCCCGGCCCTGCTCATGGCTGCTGGCAGCCCCGCGCGCGGGTCGGCGCGCGGGGCGGTGTCACCTACCCGTCGGGCTCAGAGCCCGAGGATGCGGTTACGCTGCGCGGTGTAGGCGCTGTCGGACTTCGACATCCAGCCGGAGGCCTCGTTCATCGAGTTGAACGCGCTTTCGCGGATGCGGGCGAACAGTTCGTCGTCCATGAAGCCGTCGAGCACTTCGAGGCTGGCGCGGCCGAAGGCGTCCCAGACGTCGTCCGGGAACTCGCGCACCTCGGTGCCGCCCGCGACGAGACGCTGCAGCGCCGGGCCGTTGTTGGCGATGAACAGCGCGTAGTTGTGCTGGTGCGCATCGGCCGCCGCGATCTCGATCGCGCGCTGGTGCTGCGGCGACAGGCTGTTGAACCGGTCGAGGTTGACCGCGACCGACAGCGCCGCACCGGGCTCGTGGAAGCCGGCGGGATAGTAGTAGTCGCAGACTTCCTGCAGGCCGAGCCGTTCGTCCGACCACGGGCCGATCCACTCGGTCCCGTCGAGCGCGCCCGAGGACAGCGCCTGGTAGATCTCGCCGCCGGCGAGCACCTGGACCGACGCGCCGAGCGCCGCGAGCGCCTGGCCGCCGAGGCCGGGCATGCGGAACTTGAGGCCCTGGAGGTCTTCGGCGGATTCGATCGGGTTGCGGAACCAGCCGCCGCCCTGCGCCGCGGTCTGACCGGCGATGAACGACTTGATGCCGAAGATCTCGCCAAGCTCGTGGTGCAGCGCGAGACCGTCCTTGCCGTAGTACCAGGTCATGATCTCCGGCGCGGTGAGCCCGAACGGAACCGCGGTGAAGAAGGCCCATGCCGGGTGCTGGCCGACGAAGTAGTAGTCGGCACCGTGATACGCGTCGGCCTGGCCGGACACGACCGGGTCGAAGACCTGGGTGCCGAGACCGTGGGCGCCGGTGTCGCGGGCGTCGATGGTGAGCGTGCCGTCGGTCAGGTCGGCGACGTTGTTCGAGAAGCGCTCGACCGAATCCCACACGCCGGCGAGACCGTTCGGCCAGGTACAGAACATGACGAGCTGCTCGCGGCCCTGGCTGATCGCGGGCGCGGCGAGCGAAGTGGCGGTCGCAGCGGCGGCGCCGCCAAGTGCGGACGTCCGCAGGAACGAACGACGATCCATGTAGTCTCCTCCCCTTATGTGTACCGCGCCGCTTTCTGGGCGCGGCTTTGTAGAGTGCGGGCAAGTTACTCATTGCGCCCGCAGCCGCAAACAGCTTTTCGCCCAGCGACCGGAGTTTTTGTAGAATTACATTGTTGCCCTCCGCAAGCCCCCTGCGCCGAAGGACAATTGCGCAAGAGGCAGGCGTGACGATGCAAAATTGCGCAGGCGGATGGTCGCGCGACAGATCGTTACGGCATTTTCGCGCTTGACCTCGCCGCGGGTGGCTCATAACGATGGCCGCGGTATCTGGCAGGAGCAGGCGATGATCGCCCTTATCGTACTTGTAGGACACGCGCGCATGGGTCGGTGACGGCAGCCATCAGATGCCCCCATGCGCCCCCGCCTCAAAGCCGGGGGCTTTTTTGTGCGCCGGGACCGCCCCGGCGCGGGACGAAGGAAGAGGATCAGACGATGACGTCGCAGATGACCGGCGCGAAGATGGTGGTCGAGGCCCTGAAGGATCAGGGCGTCGAGGTCGTATTCGGATATCCCGGCGGCGCCGTGCTTCCGATCTACGACGAGATCTTCCAGCAGAACGCGATCCGCCACATCCTCGTCCGCCACGAGCAGGGCGCGGTCCACGCCGCCGAGGGCTATGCCCGCGCGACCGGCAAGCCCGGCGTCGTCCTGGTGACCTCGGGCCCCGGCGCGACCAACGCGGTCACCGGCCTGACCGACGCGCTGATGGACTCGATCCCGCTGATCTGCCTGACCGGCCAGGTGCCGACCTTCATGATCGGCTCGGACGGGTTCCAGGAGGCCGACACGGTCGGCATCACCCGGCCCTGCACCAAGATGAACTGGCTGGTGAAGGAGACCGACGAGCTGTCGGGCACCATCCACGAGGCGTTCCACATCGCCCGGTCCGGCCGCCCCGGCCCGGTCCTGATCGACATCCCCAAGGACGTGCAGTTCGCCACCGGCACCTATGTCGGGCCGAAAACCGTGAAGTCGCACTACAACCCGCGGGTGAAGGGCGACACCGAGGTCATCACCGCGCTGGTCGAGGCGATCGAGCAGGCCGAGCGGCCGATCTTCTACACCGGCGGCGGCGTCATCAACTCGGGCCCCGCGGCAAGCCAGCTCCTGCGCGAACTGGTGGACGCGACCGGCTTCCCGATCACCTCGACGCTCATGGGGCTCGGCAGCTACCCGGCCTCGGGCAAGAACTGGTTGGGCATGCTCGGGATGCACGGGCTCTACGAGGCCAACCTCGCGATGCACGGCTGCGACCTGATGATCAACATCGGCGCGCGCTTCGACGACCGCATCACCGGCCGGATCGCGGATTTCAGCCCGGACAGCGTGAAGGCGCATATCGACATCGACCCGTCGTCGATCAACAAGGTGATCCATGCCGACCTGCCCATCGTCGGCGATGTCGGCCATGTCCTCGAGGACCTGCTGCGGATCTGGAAGAGCCGCGGGCGCAAGACCCAGTCCGCCGCCGTGAAGGCGTGGTGGGGCCGGATCGAGGAGTGGAAGAAGGTCCGCTGCCTCGCCTACACGCCGAGCGAGAAGACCATCAAGCCGCAATACGCGCTGGAACGGCTGGAGGCGCTGACGAAGCACCGCAACGACCGCTTCATCTGCACCGAGGTCGGCCAGCACCAGATGTGGGCGGCGCAGTTCCTGGGCTTCGACGACCCGAACCACTGGATGACTTCGGGCGGGCTCGGCACGATGGGCTACGGCTTCCCGGCCTCCATCGGCGTGCAGATCGCGCATCCCGACGCGCTCGTCATCAACGTGGCGGGCGAGGCGTCGTGGCTGATGAACATGCAGGAGATGGGGACCGCGGCGCAGTACCGGCTGCCGGTGAAGCAGTTCATCCTCAACAACGAGCGGCTCGGCATGGTGCGCCAGTGGCAGCAGCTTCTGCACGGCGAGCGTTACTCGCATTCCTGGTCCGAGGCCCTGCCCGACTTCGTGAAACTCGCCGAGGCGTTCGGGGCGAAGGGCATCCTGTGCACCGACCCCGCCGATCTCGACGACGCGATCATGGAGATGCTGACCTACGACGGCCCGGTCATCTTCGACTGCGTGGTGGAAAAGCACGAGAACTGCTTCCCGATGATCCCCTCGGGCAAGGCGCACAACGAGATGCTGCTCGGCGCGCACGCCGACACGAAGGACGCCATCGACGCCGAGGGATCGGTCCTGGTCTGATCCCCCCGAACGCGCGGCCGCCCCGATGGCCACGACCCGGCTCGCCCGTCCCCGACGCGGCGGGCCGTTCCGTGATTACCGGTGCGATCCGGCGCTTTTGGACACTCGACCGTCGCCGTGGCACAATCGCCCGACCCTGCTGCCTGCGCGCAATGGGGCACAATAATCGAAAAAGGAGGGATACGGTGTACACGCACATCATGGCACCCGTGGACCTTGGCCATGCCGGCAGGCTCGACCGGGCGCTGAAGGTCGCGGCCGACCTCGCCAAGCTCTACGGCGCCGACATCACCTATGTCGGGGTGACGGGGAACGAACCGTCGTCGGTGGCCCACACCCCGGCTGAATTCACGCAGAAGCTCGAGGCCTTCGCCGAGACCCAGGCCGCCGGGACCGGCGTGCCGGCCAAGGCCCGCGCGATCACGGCGCATGACCCGGCGGTCGATCTCGACGGGATCCTCGCCCGGGCGGTCGACGAGATCGACGCCGACCTCGTGGTCATGGGCACCCACCTGCCCGGCCGGATGGACTGGCCGTCCCACGGCGGCAAGCTCGCCAGCCACAGCAAGGCCTCCGTGTTCCTGGTGAGGAGCTAGGCCCGTGGCACCGACGACAACCGAAATCACAACAACAACGGGGGAAGGCACATGAGCGATCAGGGCATACCCGCGCCGGAAGGCGAGTCGGACATCATCGATACCGACTACAACATCGGCCAGGACAACATCGAGGGCCGCGTCGGCCCGTTCGGCTTCGACATCCACAACCCCGTCTTCCTCGTCTCGGGGCTCGCGGTAGTGGCCTTCGTGGTCTACGCCTTCCTGTTCCCGACCCAGGCGGCGAACTTCTTTTCCGGCGTGAACGCCGCAGAGGTCGAAGGCTGCGAACCCGGCGCCTTCTGCGACGTCGGGCTCAGGGCCTACCTCACGTCGACCTTCGACTGGTTCTTCCTGTCGGCGGCCAACATCTTCGTCATCTTCTGCCTCGCGCTCATCGTGCTGCCCATCGGCTCCGTCCGGCTCGGCGGCAAGGACGCGACGCCCGACTACGGCTATCCTGGCTGGTTCGCGATGCTCTTCGCCGCCGGCATGGGCATCGGCCTGATGTTCTTCGGCGTGCTTGAGCCCGCCTACTACTTCGGAACGCCCTGGGGCGACGAACCCCTCGGCGCGATCCGGCCCTTCGCGGAGGACGGCACGCTGATCCCCGAGAACGTGGACGAGGCCCGCCGGATGGCGCTCGCCGCGACCTCGTATCACTGGGCGCTGCACCCCTGGGCGATCTACGCGGTCGTCGCGCTGGCGCTGGCGCTGTTCAGCTACAACAAGGGCCTGCCGCTTTCGATCCGCTCGGCCTTCTACCCGATCCTGGGCGACCGGATCTGGGGCTGGTGGGGCCACGTCATCGACATCCTCGCGGTGTTCGCGACGCTGTTCGGTCTGGCCACGTCGCTCGGCATCGGCGCGCAGCAGGCCAACGCAGGCCTCGGCTTCGTCTACGGCCTGCCGGTCAGCACGACGGTGCAGGTCATCCTGATCTGCCTGATCACGGCCATCGCGCTGGTGTCGGTCCTCCGCGGGCTCGACGGCGGGGTGAAGATCCTGTCCGAGATCAACATGGTCGTGGCGGTCGTCCTGCTCCTGTTCGTGCTCTTCGCCGCGGGCGCCCTGCGGATTCTCGGCGACTTCGGCTCCACCCTCGGCGCCTACGTGCAGGAGATCATCCCGCTGTCGAACCCGTTCGGCCGGTCGGATGACGGCTACCGCGAAGGCTGGACGGCGTTCTACTGGGCCTGGTGGATTTCCTGGTCACCCTTCGTCGGCATGTTCATCGCCCGCGTCAGCCGGGGCCGCACGGTGCGGGAATTCGTCACCTGCGTCCTCATCATCCCGAGCCTCGTCTGCGTGTTCTGGATGACGACCTTCGGCGGCACCGCCATCGCCGACATGATCGCGAACCCGGAAACCAGCGCGGTGAAGGCCAACGTGATCGACAGCTACGCGCCGGAACTGTCGCTCTTCGCGATGCTCCAAGGGCTGCCGCTGACCGCGATCACGTCGACGATCGGGATCATCCTCGTGATCGTGTTCTTCGTGACCTCGTCGGATTCGGGCTCGCTCGTGATCGACACGATCACCGCGGGCGGCAAGGTCGACGCGCCGGTGCCGCAGCGGGTGTTCTGGTGCACCTTCGAGGGCGCGGTGGCCATCGTGCTGCTGATCGGGGGCGGGCTCGCGTCCTTGCAGGCGATGGTGATCTCGACCGGCCTGCCCTTCACGATCATCCTTCTCCTGATGTGTTGGGCGATCCTGAAGGGCCTGCTTTCGGAACCGCGGTAACGCCGCAGGCGGGGCGGGCTTGCGGGCCCGCCCCGGCTTTGCAATCAAGGCGGGGTGAAACCGCTCCGCCTCCCCCTCGCCTTCTGCCTCGCGATGTCGGCCCAGGCCACGCCCGCGCAGGAGGTCGGCGCCGCGCTCGATTTCCTCTGCGAGCGGACGCTGCATTTCCACGATCCCGCCCACGGCAACCAGGTCGAGTATTTCCGGCCCGACGGGATCAGCTTCCTGTGGTACCCGAACGAGCCCGAGATCATCCCGGGCGAATGGCGGCTGGAAGTGACCGGCCCCGGCGCGATGGACATCTGCTTCCGCTATCCCGAGGATTCGTGGAACCCCGTCACCGGCGAATACGGCGGCGACTGGGAATGCACGGCGTTCGACAACTTCCTCGCCCATATCGTCGAGGGCGGAATCGTGGAGGGCGACCCGCTGGCGCTGTCGTCGGGCGACATCCCCGCCCCGCTCGCGCCGCACCCGCCGATAGACCTGCCCGCGCTGGCCGCCGGGCGCGGCGAACGCGGACCGTCCACCAATTGCCTCGCGCTCGTGTCCTGACAACGAAGAACCGCCCCCCGGGGGAACCGGACGGCGGTCTGGAAAATCCGTGAGCGGACGGACGGCGCGGGCCGCCCGCGCGGTCAGGCCCCTTTCTTGCGGCGGCGCGTCGCGGCGAGGCCGCCGAGCGCCAGCATCGCCATCGCGCCGGTCGCCGGCAGCGGGATCTGCGTCAGCGAGGCGTTGTCGATCAGCCCGCCGATCCCGTCGCCGCGGCCTTGGGCGTAGAAGCCGATGGTCACGTTGGCGGCCTGGGCGAGGTAGAAGTCCAGGGTGATGCGGGTCCAGTCGCCGGCGGCGCCGGGTGCGTTGGAGCCGACGAGCTGCACCGATGCGAGCTGGCTGCCGAGCGCCTCGACCAGCGCCTCAATCCCGTTCGTGGCGGGGTTCCGGGTGCGCGGGCTGAAGTAGAAGCTCAGCCGGTAGCCGCCGCGGGTCAGCGCCACGTCCTGCGTCATCGAGCTGTTGTTCGAGGTGTCGAGCTCGACGTAATACTCGCCGTCCTGCGTGTCGATGCGGTCGAAGGTGCGGTCGGTATAGACGTCGATGCCGGTGCCACCGCCGTTCCAGCCCGGCAGGCTGTCCCAGGTGTCCCAGGACCGGCCGGTGGTCGGCATGGCGGCGAAGCTGCCGCCACGGCTGCCGGCGACGCCGGGATCCATTTCGAAGCTTCCGTTCACCAGGAGCTCGGTGGCAGCGGAAGCGGGGGCTGCGACGGCAAGCGCGGCGGCGACGATCAACGGTTTCATGTTCGAGCGGTCCTCGTGGCGGGGTCCGGGCAACAGCACCCGTGTTGGCTTGGTTAATGGCAGATTGCCCGCGGAATGCCTAAAGGCCATTTTGTGTCGAAACTGGGGCGAGCCTTGCAAATCAGGGGTTTGCTCGGATAGGAACGGATTGTTTCCGCAGTGCCGCGAAATCCGCAGAAGGACCCGAACCCATGTCCGCGCTCAAGATCGAGAAAGGCGCCTCCAGCCATTCGGCCTACGATCTCCGCAGCCACATGTCCGAGGTGGTGGAAACCCACACCCTCGCCGTGTTGGTCGCCAACGAGGCCGGGGTGCTGGCGCGGGTGATCGGGCTGTTTTCCGGGCGCGGCTACAACATCGACAGCCTCACCGTGGCCGAGGTCGACCACGAGGGCCACCGGTCGCGGATCACCATCGTCACCTCCGGCACGCCGCAGGTGATCGAGCAGATCAAGGCGCAGCTTGGCCGGCTGGTGCCGGTCCACGATGTCCACGACCTGACCGTCGAGGGCCCCTCGGTCAGCCGCGAACTGGCGCTGTTCAAGGTCAAGGGCACCGGCGAGCACCGGGTGGAGGCGCTGCGAATCGCCGAGATCTTCCGCGCCAACGTGGTCGATTCGACGCTGGAGAGCTTCGTCTTCGAACTGACCGGGCCGCCTGAAAAGGTGGATGCTTTCGCCGAGCTGATGCGCCCGCTCGGCCTGGTGGAAATGGCCCGCACGGGCGTCGCCGCGATCTCCCGCGGCGCGGGGTGACTCAACCTCCGGGCGAAATGCAAGCCCGGAGACCCGGCCCTTTCCCGCCTCCTGTTGCGTGAACGCCGCAATGCGGCGGACCCTTGCCGATGCCCCGCGGCGGATGGGCCGGCTTGCGCCTGTCCGCGCCGCCCCCGCAACTGTCCGTTGAAGGGCGGCCGCCGACCCGGCAAATGTCCGAGAGCCCGAGACCAGAGCTCCAGCCGCGTCGTACCCGCCATGCCCGAGACCCGTTCCACCGACCGCCCCGCCGCCGCGCCGCTAACGCTCGGCCGGGACATGCGGTCCACCCCGCCGCCGATGCCCGCCGAGACGGCGCGCCGGATCGAGGCGATGCTGCCCGACCTCCGCCGCGAGGCCCGGCGCCTGACCCCGTCCTGGTCCGCCGCCGACGACCTGGTGCAGGAAACCTTCCTCAAGCTCTGGGCGCGGGTCGCGGACCTCGGCCGCGACACGGTCCACGAGGTCCGCGCCGTCGCGTTCGAACTGATGCGCCACCTCGCCAGCGCGCGGGCCGGCAGCAGCCGGGACCTGGAAACCGCGCCGCCGGCCGAACCCCGGTCGTCCCTCGGCGCCCCGATGCGCGCGGTACCCCCCGCGGAATAGGCCCGAATCCGACCTTTCCGGCGTCGCATCCGGGCCAGACGGCCCGGCGCGCGGGCGGCCACGCTTGGTAGCGAAGCGCCTGACCGGAGCCGCGCCATGCCGAAGGATGCCCCCCAAGACCGCCTCGCCGCCGTCCGCGCCCCGATCGGCGCCGCCCACGGCCTGCCGAACGCCCATTACACCGACCCCGCGGCGATCGCCGCCGAAAGCGACGCGGTCCTGCGCCGGACATGGGCCGGGATCGGCGTCGGTGCCGAAGTACCGCAACGGGGCGATGCCCGCCCGGTGGAATTCCTTGGCCAGCCGCTCCTGGTGCTCCGCGACGACGACGGCCGGGTGCGGGTGTTCCACAACGTCTGCCGCCACCGGGGCATGATCCTCGTCGACGCCCCGCGCCGGATCGAGGGCGCGATCCGCTGCCCCTACCATTCCTGGTGCTACGCGAAGGACGGCCGCCTCGTCGCCACGCCCCATGTCGGCGGGCCGGGGCGGAATGCCCACGACGCCATCGACCGCGCCGCCCTCGGCCTTGCCGAGGTCCGGTCCCATGTCTGGCGCGACGTGGTGTTCGTGAACCTCTCCGGCGACGCCGACCCGTTCGAGGAGGCGCAGGCCGATCTGATCGCGCGCTGGGCGGAGGTCGACCAACCGCTCCACCACGGCGGCGCGGACAGCCACTTCACCCTCAGCCTCGACGCCAACTGGAAGCTCGCGGTGGAGAACTACTGCGAAAGCTACCACCTGCCCTGGGTCCATCCCGGCCTGAACAACTATTCCCGGCTCGAGGATCACTACCACATCGAGGCGCCGGACCGGTTCTCGGGCCAGGGCAGCCTCGTCTACCGCCAGCTGACCGGCCCCGACGGCGCGCGGTTCCCGGATTTCGACGGCCTGACCCCGAAATGGGAAACCGGCGCGGAATACGTCGCGGTGTTCCCCAACGTGCTGCTCGGCCACCACCGCGATCACGCCTACGCGATCATCCTCGAACCCGCGGGCGACGCGAGGACGGTGGAACACGTCCACATCTACTACGCGACCGACGACACCGACCCGGCGCTGCGCCAGCGCAACACCGCGCAATGGAAGTCGGTGTTCGAAGAGGACATCGGCGTGGTGGAGGGGATGCAGCGCGGGCGGCGGTCCGAGGGCTTCGACGGCGGCCGGTTCTCCCCCGCGATGGACGGCCCGACCCACCTGTTCCACGCCTGGGTCGCCGGACGGCTCGCCGACGCGCCATGACCCGCGCCGCGCTCGACGCCGACCTGCTTGCCGCCCACGCGGCGGGCGACCGCGCGCGCCTCGCCTTGCTCTACACGACCGCCGCAGACACCGCGCCCACGCCCGCGGAACGCGCCTTTTTCCTGACCCAGGCCTGGGTCTTCTCCCTCGATGCCGGCCTGGTCGAAGCCGACACCCTGCGATCCCGCCTCGTCGCCCTCGGCGCCGACCGCTGACCCGCGGAAGCTTCGCTTCGGAGCCGCCGTCGCCTGGGACGCCCTGGACGGGGATGGCGGCACCGATCAAGAGAAATCGCCGAGGGGCCCCGCCCGCGGGGAGACGGCTATTTCTCTTGAGCGGGGGCGGCAGCCCTGTCAGGGCAAGTCTCAGGCGATGGCGGCTCCGGAGCGAAGCGGTTTCGCTTTGGTGAGCCCGAGCTCTCATCTTGGCTCCGGCGCGCATCGCGCGCCGCGGGCCGACGACGGCTCGTCGCGAGACGGGCCCGAGGAGGCCCGCCCCCGAAACGGAAACCGCCCGAGGCATCATGCCCCGGGCGGCCAAATCTTTTCCTCGCGCGGCGGCGGCGCTTACCGGCTCGACGCGACCTGCAGGAGGTCGGTGATCCGGCGCACCACGGCGCGGCGGTTCTCCCTCTCCGCCGATTGCGTCGGCACCAGAAGCTGGGTCTCGCCGTAGCCCTGCACCACCAAGTTCTCCGGCGGGACGCCGAAATACTCCGTCAGCGCTAGGGCGAGGCTTTCCGCCCGCCGGTCCGACAGGGTCAGGTTCGACGCCGCAGAGCCGACCGCGTCGGTGTGACCCTCGATCAGGAACAACTCGCGCGGGTTCTCCGCGATCATGTCGTTCAGGAGGTTGCCGAGGTCGATCAGTTCCTCCGCCTCAGAGGCCTGGATCGCCGCGGACCCGGTCTCGAAGGTCACGTTGTCGAGGCTGACCGCCGGTGCGAGCTGCCGGACCGCCGAGACGTTCCGGACCTGCGCCAGCGAGAACCCGCGATCCGAACGCGAGGCCTCGCGCAGCGCAGCGCGCAGGGCCGCGTCGTCGTTGGCCTGCACCTGGATGTCGCGCTGCGGCTCCGGCAGGGTCTCGTAGTCGATCGGCTGCGCGGGCACGAGGTCGTCGATCAGCACCGTCCGGGTGCCGTCCGGCGCGATCGCGATCCGCTGCACGACGCGCAGCTCGGGGTCGCGGATCGTCACCACCTGGCTCCCGTCGGGCCGGGTCACGACCGTCCGGGTGGAGCCGTCGCTGAAGGTGGCGTTCTGGATCTCGTTTCCGGGCTGGCGCAGGAGCGCGTTGTCATCGCGCAGGATCTCGAAGCTGCCGTCCTGGCGCTGGACCACGACCCGATCGGGGTTGGCCGACACGACCTCGCGCCCGCCGGACAGGAGCGCGCCGACGGCGATCGCCCCGGCCCCGATCAGGAGCGCGCGTTCCATGTCGCTGAGCCCGCCGCCGTCATCGTTCCCGGCGGAGGCCGTCGCCGCCGCGGTCGCCGCGGCCTCGAAGTTCTCGTCCGACGAACGGGTGTTCTCCTCGGTGACGACCTCGGTCGACACCTCGGCCTCGCCCGCCAGCGCCTCGGCCTGTTCGGTCAGGTTCTCGACGCCTTCGGCGATGGTCGCGGCCAGCGGTGCCTGGCGTTCCTCGGTGGCCGGGTCGGTCTCCGCGATCACCGCGGCATCGGCCTCGGCCGCAGCCTCGGCTTCGGCCGCCGCTTCGGGCGTGGGCGCAGCCGTCTCGGCCGCCTGCGGCACCGGGGTTTCCGCCGGAGTCGCGTCCTCGGCAGGCGCTGCTTCCTCGACCGGGGTTTCGTCGGCCGGGGCTTCCTCCACCGGGGCTTCCTCGGCGGGGGCGGCCTCCTCGGTCGGCGTCACGGGTTCGGGTGCGACTTCCTCCGCGGGCGGAACCTCGGGGGCCACTTCCTCGGCCGGAGCTTCCACTTCGGGAAGTTCAGCAGCCGGCTCCTCGACGGGCGCGGCTTCCTCGGCCGGTGCCTCGGGCGCGGGGGTCTCCTCGACCGGCGCGGCTTCCTCGACAGGGGCCTCCCCCGCCGGGGCTTCTTCGACCGGGGCCGCTTCCGCCGGAGCTTCCTCGGCGGGCATCTCGGCCGCGGGGGCCTCCTCGACCGGGGCCGCTTCTTCCGCGGGCGCTGCTTCGGCGGGGGCCGCTTCCTCGGCGGGCATCTCTTCCACGGGCTCCGCGGGCGCCGCCCCTTCCACCGGCGGTTCGGTCATGCCCTCGGGCAGAACAAGGTTGCCGTCGGCGTCGAGGCACGGGGCCTCGACCCCTTCACCGCAGTCCTCGAACTGGCGAAGTACGTCCTGGGCCTGAGCGGCGGGCACAATGGCACCGCCGGAGACAAGCGCCAGGCTCGCCGCGATGGCGGTGCTGGAGCGGATGAGGGATCGCATTGTGGTCCTCCCGTTGAGCGAAACGTCGCATCATAACGCGCTTCGATGCCGGGGCGTTCCGGGTATCACGCAACGTCAGCGGGAAAGCGCCGCCATCAGCCGTGCCTTCTCGCCCGGGTCGTGGGGGCGCGAGATCGCCTCGGCCAGCCCCGCCAGCGCATCGATGTTGTGTCCCGCGCGGAAGGTGTCGACATGGGGCAGCATGGCCCGGATCCCCGCCGCCTTCGGCGCGAACCCGTCCCACCTGAGCAGCGGGTTGATCCAGATCAGGTGGCGGCAGGACAGTTGCAGCCGCTCGACTTCGCGCGACAGGTCGCCCGCGCCGTCCCGGTCGAGCCCGTCGGTGATGAGCAGGACCACGGCCCCCTGCCCCAGGACGCGGCGGCTCCAGTCGCGGTTGAAGTCGTGCAGGCAGGCGGCGATCCGTGTGCCGCCTTCCCAGTCCTGCGCCTCCGCCCCGGCGGCGGCCAGCGCGGCATCGACGTCGCGGTGGCGCAGGTGGCGGGTCACGTTGGTCAGCCGCGTGCCGAAGGTGAAGGCATGGACCGCCGCCCATCCCTGCCCCTGCCGGTTCGCGACCGCGTGCAGGAAATGCAGCACCGCGCGGGAATAGGCCGACATCGAGCCAGAGATGTCGCAGAGCGCGACCAGCGCGGGCCAGCGGGTGCGCGGCCGGGCGCGGGCCAGCGTCTGCATCTCACCGCCGGTCCGGAGCGCCCGGCGCAGGCTGCGCCGCGCGTCGATCCGCGCGCCGTTGACGGCGGCCTCGCGGCGGCGGGTCGCGAGCGGCCGGATCGGCAGCGACATGCGGGCGAGCACGCGCCGCGCCTCCGCCATCTCGGCCACCGACATCTGCTCGAAATCCAGCGTCCGGAGCCGTTCCTCCGACGACATGGTCAGCCGCGCGTCGATCTCGATTTCCTCGCCGCCATCCTCGCCTTCGGGCAGGTCCGGGGCGTCGCGGGCGACACCGTCGAGCAGGGCCTCGGCGGCGCGCTTCTCCGCCGCCTGGGCCTCGCGCTCCTCCGCCACGCCGCGCAGCGACGGCAGCAGGGCCGACATCATGTGTTCGAGGTAGCGGGGGTCGCGCCAGTAGAGCCGGAAGAGCTGCGCGAAGATCGCCCGGTGTTCGGGCCGCGAGGTAAAGCAGGCCTGCAGCGTGTAGAAGAAATCGGCGCGGTCGAGGAACCCCGCGGCCGCCACGGCCCGGATCGCGTCGGCCACCCGGCCCGGACCCGCGGGCAGGCCCGCCACGCGCAGGGCGCGGGCGAAATGGGTGATGTTGCGGGTAAGCTTCGGGTCGTCCGGAAGCGTGAGCGGCAGATCGGCCATCGGGGTTACGGCGCCGGGGGGCGCAGGCCCCCCGGCCGTCCGTTCTAGATCAGTTCACGAGCTCGGTGATGATGAGCTGCGCGGGGTTGTTCGAGGACCGGCTGTAGCTGCCGGTCCAGACATCGTACTGGCCCGAAAGCGGGTTGGTGAACCGGATCGCGGAGTTGGTGTTTCCGGCGGAAAGATTGATGTCGTCGTTGTAGTGCCACGACCCGTCGGGCGCGTTGACCACGAGGATGGTGTCCACGTTCGACCGGGCTTCGAGGATGAAGGTCAGCGAACCGGTGGGCGAAGTGCCCTGGTAGAGCAGCCGGAAATCGGGGCGCGAGACGACGTAGCCCGGGCCGAGCGGCAGGCCGCATGTGCGCAGGTCGACGGTGCCGCCGGCGGTCAGGTTGCGGACGTAGGGATCGGGCAGGAAACCGGCCACCAGCGTGTGGGTGCCGAAGACGGTCGGGTTGTTGTAGTTCGGGCAGGCTTGGGCCAGCCCCGCCGACAGAACGAGCGCGGCGAGGGCAAGGGCGACGCCCCGGCCGCGGGAAAGAATCTTGCGCATGTAATGGTCCTCACGATGGGTTATGAGCCACATAACCAAGCCGCTTACCCCTTCGTCAACCAAACTCGCGGTGACGAAAAATGTCTTGTCCGTAGCGGTTTCGTGATCAGGCGGCGGCGATGTCGGCACGCGCTTCGTCGAGAAGCCGCTTGGCCTCCGACCCCTCGATCCGCTGGATGTCGTCCTGGTATTTCAGGATCGCGCCGAGCGTGTCGGCGATCACCTCGGGGCTCAGGTCGATCACGTCGAGCGCGAGGAGGCACTTGGCCCAGTCGATGGTCTCGGCCACGCCGGGGCGCTTGAACAGGTCCTCGGTCCGCAGCTTCTGGACGAAGGCCACGACCTGCCGCGACAGGGTCTCCGCCGCCTCCGGAACGCGGGCCTGGAGGATCGCCATCTCGCGCTCCATGTCCGGGTAGTCGACCCAGTGATAGAGGCACCGGCGCTTCAGCGCGTCGTGGACCTCGCGGGTCCGATTCGAAGTCAGGACGACGATCGGAGGCTCCGGCGCGCTGATCGTTCCAAGCTCCGGGATAGTCACCTGGAAATCGCTCAGCGCCTCCAGCAGGAACGCCTCGAACGGCTCGTCGGTGCGGTCGAGTTCGTCGATCAGCAGGACCGGCGCGCCGGCCGGGTCCGGGCGCATCGCCTGCAACAGCGGCCGCTCGATCAGGTAGTCGGCCGAGAACAGTTCCGTCTTCAGCACGTCGCGATCGGCGTTGCCCTCGGCCTCGGCCGCGCGGATCGCCACCATCTGCGCCGCGAAGTTCCATTCGTAGACCGCCGTCGCGGCATCCAGGCCCTCGTAGCATTGCAGCCGGATCAGCCGTCGGCCGAGCGCCGCGGAAAGCGCCTTCGCGATCTCGGTCTTGCCGGTGCCGGCCTCCCCTTCCAGGAACAGCGGGCGGCCCAGGCGCAGCGACAGGAACACCACCGTCGCCAGCGACCGCCCGCAGACATACCCCTGTTCCGCAAGCGCCGCCTGCACACCGTCTATGTCGTTCATGTCGTCTCCCATTCCGACCATAAGGAAGTCGCCCGCCGCCCCGGTCAAGACCTGCTCTGGTCGCATGGGAAACACACCGTCGCGACGACGGCACTTCCCCCCGTCACGGGAAAAAGCTACCGAAAAGGACAAATTTTTCACGATTGCGGTCTCTGTTAGGGTCGATCCCGGGTGTGGGATTAACCGGTTCTGACAGGACCGGATTGACCAGTCGAGGCAGGCAGAATGAGCGAGACAGACACCCAGGCGCGGGGCCGGAACAACCGGCTCGACCGCGCGACCAGACTATCGAGACTTGCCCAGATCGGGCGCGATCACGGCTACTTCCGCCGCATCGGCCAACGCCACTCCGTCCTGTTCGTGGAGGAGGAGAGCGACACCTTGCTGGTCACCTTCGACACCGCCGAACGGGTGCTCGGCAAGTCGCCCGACGGCCTGCCGATAGGCTTCCCCGCGGTGCAGAAATGGGAATGGTCGCTGCTCAACATCATGGGATCGCGTCATTCCTGGTTCCGCGAGGACCAGCTCTACACCTTCTTCGACACGCTGGTGGATACCGGCTTCTTCGATCGCTTTGACCGCGTGGTGTTCCTGGGGCTCGGCCCGATGTGCGGATACGCGGCGGCCGCCTTCTCGGTGGTGGCGCCCGCGGCGCGGGTTCTCGCGATCAGTCCCGCGGCGACGCTCGACCGCGACGACGCCCCGTTCGAGCAGCGCTTCCGGCCCGCTTGGCGGCATGACTTCCGCAGTCGTTATGGATATGCCCCGACGATGATCGAGGGCGCGGAGGCGGTGACTCTCATCTACGACCCGACCGATCCGATGTCCGCCGCCCACGCCGCGCTGTTTCGCGGCGACAACGTCGCGCGGCACAAGCTGCGCCACGGCGGCATGTCGATCGGCGCGATCCTGTCCGTGGGCGACGCTCTGTCGAAGCTCCTGGCCGCCGCCGCGCGCGGGCCCGTGTCCGACGCGGACTTCGCCCGGATCACCCGGCCGTCGCGCCGCAACTTCCTGCCCTACATCGCCGCGCTGATGACGCGGGCCGACCAGGTGGGACACCCGCGGCTGGCGCTGATGGCCGCCGAGCATGGCCAGCGGCTTGCCGTCGACGGCCGGTTCGACCGCGCGGTCGAGGTTCTCAGGGGTCGCATCGGGGCGGATTGACGCCGCCTCACAAGCCCCCGGCTTCCTTCAGGAAATCCACCACCTCCGGCACGCCCTGCCCGTGCCGGAGCGCGGCCATCACGAAGGGTCGCTCGCCCCGCGCGGCCCGTGCGTCCGACGCCAGCAGCGCCACGTCGACGCCGACATGGGGCGCGAGATCGGTCTTGTTCACGATCAGCAGGTCCGACCGCGTCACCCCCGGCCCCTTCTTGCGCGGGATGTCCTGCCCGGCCGCGGTGTCGATGACGTATAGCGTCAGGTCGGCAAGCTCGGGCGAGAAGGTCGCGGCGAGGTTGTCGCCCCCCGACTCGATGAAGATCACGTCAAGCTCCGGCAGGCGCCCCCGCATTTCCGCGATGGCGGCGAGGTTGACCGACGCGTCCTCCCGGATCGCGGTATGCGGGCAGCCGCCGGTCTCGACCCCGCGAATTCGCTCCGACGGCAGGGCCTGGACGCGCAGCAGGTAGTCCGCGTCCTCCGCCGTGTAGATGTCGTTGGTGATGACGGCGACGGAGTAATCCGCCGACATCGCGCGGCAGAGCTTTTCCGTCAGCGTCGTCTTGCCGGCACCGACCGGTCCGCCGATCCCGACGCGAAGGGGGCCATTGGGGCTTGGCATTATCTCACCTGTTGTCGTTTTCTTTCATCCGGTTACCCGCACATCCTCATGTCCGGAACAACCGCACTTCCCGGGTTTCGTGGCGCATTGCGGCGAGGTCCGCACCGAAGACCGCGCCGCCGAGATCGTCGGGCCCGGCCTTGGCCGCGGCGTCGGCCACGACCGCGATCCGGGGGTGCAGCGCCGCGAGGATCCGCTGCCCCGCCGCCTGCCCGACCGGCACCAGCCGTTGCGCCGCCGAGACCAGCGCGCCCGCGAAGGATTGCAGGTAGAGCCGCGCGACGAGCGGCGCAGGCAGTCCGAGCCCCCGCGCGGCGACCCCGATGGCGACGGGATAGGCGGTGGCGGGAACGTCCCGGCCCATCTCTGCCAGCGTGCGGGCGAAGGCCGCGCCCATGTCCCGCGTCTCTGTCCAGCGTTCCGACGATCCGGCCAGCGCCGCGGCGAGGTCGGTCAATGTTTCCACCGGAAACCCGCGCTTCAGCGCGAGGCAGAGCAGGATCGCGTCATTCCGCCCCGCCCCGGCCTCCAGCACCGCCACGATCCAGTCCCGCACCTCCTCCTCGTCCCGCAACTCGGCCGCTTCCATCCCGTGGGAATAGGCGAAGGCGGAGACCGGGAAGGCCGGTGACAGCCACTGGCTCAGCGTCAGCAGCCCCTCGGGCGCGGGTTCAATGGTGGTGGTCGTGGGCATGAGCGTCGGATGGGGCGTCGGACTGGGTCTCGGCGGGGCCATGGTCGTGCCCGTGGGTGCGGCCGTGGCCGTAGGCGCCGCCCTCGGGCCGGAACGGCTGCGTGACCGGCGACAGCGTCGCGCCGAGCCCCGACAGCATCGCCTCCAGCACGTGGTCGGCGCGGATCAGCAGGTGGTCGTCCCGCACCTCGCAGGGGGTGTGACGATTTCCGATGTGCCAGGCGAGCCGCGATAGCGGCCCCTCGACCCGGATCAGCGCCTCGGGCGCGGCGACGATCTCGACCGGGCCTGCCTCGGTCAGGAGCGCATCGCCGGGATCGAGCGACACGGTCTCGGGCAGGTCGACCATCACCGCCGCCCCGGTCTCGGTCACGAGCCGCCTGCGCCGCAGGAACCGGCCCTCGTAGTCGAGCACCAGCCGGTCGACCGCCGCCCCGCCCCATGTCCCGGCCCGGGCAAGCTCGCGCGCGGTGGATGTCATTTGCGGTCCCCGAACTCGTTGCCCCCGCCCGAGGCTCCACCTCCGCCGCCGCCATCGGTGTTCCGCGCGAGCGGCGGCTCGGTGGAAATCGCGGTCGGGCGGTAGAGGTCGTAATTCTCGCCCTCGGCGCCGCCGCCGATGTAGGTTCCGAAGCCAAGGGTCGGGAAATACAGGAAATTCGAGATCTGGACCGATCCGACCGGGCCGGTCCGCATCTCCACCCGCATCGCGTCGAGCGTGCAGGTGCCGATCCGCTGCGACTGCGACGGGCCGACGGCGATCGACAGGAACTCGTCGAACGGCGCGTCGCCGTTGTCGAAATGGATCGTGGTGTTCGACGAGAAGGTGGAGTTCGGTCGAAGCTCCGGGTCGGGCTGGTTCTCGTAGGTGATCGTCTCGTGCGTGCCGGGCACGGCGAAGCCCGATTCCATCGTCCAACTTTCCACGACGTAGATCCCGCCGAGCGAGATGTAGCGGTAGCCCCCGCCCGTGGGCGTGTCGAATTCCAGCTCCTCCACGCTGCCGTCCGGGCGGCGGTCGTAGCGGACGACGTAGCCGTCGAAATCGACATAGACCCCGTGCGCGGCATCGGCGAGCGTGGTCGGGCAGTCGGCCAGCGCCGGCCCGGCAAGAAGCCCGGCCAGGACGGCCAGGGCGCGTTGCGGTGTCATCGGTCGGTTCCCCCTTCACGTAAGCACGGTCGCCAATTCATGGCCCCGCGCCCCCCGTGGCGGCAAGTCTCAATACATGAAATATCTTTGAGCGAGCGGGAGCTCGGTGGCCGGTTCGCAGGTCAGGAGCTCGCCGTTGGCCCGCACCTCGTAGGTCTCGGGATCGACATCAACCTCGGGCGTCAGGTTGTTGAGAATCATGTCGGATTTGTCGATCCCGCGGGTGTTCGACACGGCCACGAGGTCCTTCAGGAGACCGAGCGATCCGGCGATGTCGGCATCGAGAGACGCCGCCGACACGAAGGTCACCGAGGACCGTTCGAGCGACCGGCCGAAGGCGCCGAACATGGGCCGCGAGTAGACCGGCTGCGGCGTCGGGATCGACGCGTTGGGGTCGCCCATCTGCGCCACGGCGATGGTGCCGCCGACCAGCACCATCTCGGGCTTGGCGCCGAAGAAGGCCGGGTTCCACAGCACGAGGTCCGCGCGCTTGCCCTCCTCGATCGAGCCGATCTCGGACGACATGCCGTGGATGATCGCCGGGTTGATCGTGTATTTCGCGACGTAGCGCCGGGCGCGGAGGTTGTCGTTGTCGCCGGTTTCCTCGGACAGGCGCCCGCGCTGCTTCTTCATCTTGTCGGCGGTCTGCCAGGTGCGGATCACGACCTCGCCCACGCGGCCCATCGCCTGGCTGTCCGACGCCATGACGCTGAACGCGCCCATGTCGTGCAGGATGTCCTCGGCCGCGATGGTCTCCTTGCGGATGCGGCTTTCGGCGAAGGCCACGTCCTCGGGGATGCCCTTGTCTAGGTGGTGGCAGACCATGAGCATGTCGAGATGCTCTTCCAGCGTGTTCACCGTGTAGGGCATCGTCGGGTTCGTGGAGGACGGCAGGATGTTGCGGTAGCCCACGACCTTCATGATGTCGGGCGCATGGCCGCCGCCAGCACCCTCGGTGTGGAAGGCGTGGATGGTGCGCCCGCCGATGGCCGCCAGCGTGTTCTCGACGAAGCCGCTCTCGTTCAGCGTATCGGTGTGGATCATCACCTGCACGTCCATGTCGTCGGCCACCGTCAGGCAGCAGTCGATGGCGCCCGGGGTGGTGCCCCAGTCCTCGTGCAGCTTCATCGCGCAGGCGCCCGCGCGGATCATCTCGACCAGCGCCTCGGGACGGCTGGCATTGCCCTTGGAGCTGAGCCCGATGTTGACCGGCACCCCGTCGATGGCCTGGAGCATCCGGCCGATGTGCCAGGGCCCCGGTGTGCAGGTGGTGGCGAGCGTGCCGTGCGCGGGGCCGGTGCCGCCGCCGAGCATCGTGGTCACGCCCGAATGCAGCGCGTCGTCGATCTGCTGCGGGCAGATGAAGTGGATATGGGCGTCGAACCCGCCCGCGGTCAGGATCCGGCCCTCGCCCGCGATCGCCTCGGTGCCGGGGCCGATGATGATGTTGACGCCCGCCTGGGTGTCGGGGTTCCCGGCCTTGCCGATCTTGTGGATGCGCCCGTCGCGCAGGCCCACGTCGGCCTTGTAGATGCCGGTATGATCCAGGATCAGCGCGTTGGTGATGACCGTGTCCACCGCGCCGTCGGCGCGCGTGACCTGGCTCTGGCCCATGCCGTCGCGGATCACCTTGCCGCCGCCGAACTTCACCTCCTCGCCGTAGGTGGTCAGGTCGCGCTCCACCTCGATCACCAGGTCGGTGTCGGCCAGGCGCACCCGGTCGCCGGTGGTGGGGCCGTACATGTCGGCATAGGCGGCGCGGGAAATCGTGGCGGGCATGGGCGTGTCCTTCGCTGGTCCGTGGCGTCAGGTTAGCGGCCCGCCCGCGCGGGGCGCAACTCGGGCGCGCGGGGGCGGCGCGGATTGCGGGGGAGCTGCGCCCGGCCTGCCCAAGAAAGCGGCACGAGAGAAAGTGACGCAGGGAAACGACTCGTGATATTCTCCGCCTGCCCGCGACCGGGAAGAGCGCCCGGCGCGTGGTTCGAGGGGTAGAAACATCATGAAAGCCATCGTCATGGCGGCCGGTTTCGCATCGGTCGCCCTCTCCGCGAGTGCCGAGGTCTCGGTCGAACGGGGGGAATACCTTGTCCGCGGCCCGGCCGGCTGCGGCAACTGCCATACACCGCTCGGCCCCGAGGGTTTCGTGGCCGACCAGGAACTCGGCGGACGGCTGGTGGAGGACAACCCGTTCTTCACCGCCATCGCGCCGAACATCACGCCCGCCGGACGCGTGTCCGGCTGGTCCGACGACGAACTCGCCCACGCCATCCGCGAGGGCATCCGACCCGACGGCAGCGTGATCGGGCCGCCGATGCCGTTCCCGCAGTACCGCGGGCTCGGCGACGACGACCTGATGAGCATCGTCGCCTTCCTGCGCACCCTGCCCGCGGTCGACAACGACCCGGGCCAGTCGGAATACCGCGTCCCCCTGCCGCCCGCCTGGGGCCCGCCGGTGGACAGCGTGACCGCGCCGGACCGGGCGGTGACGGCGGAATACGGCGCCTACCTCGCCGGGCCGGTGGCCCATTGCCTGGAATGCCACTCGCCGTTCACGCCCGAGGGCATGTCGCTGTCCGAAAGCGAACCGGGCCGCGGCGGGTTCGAGTTCCACGGGCCCTGGGGCACCGTGGTCGCGCCGAACATCACCAGCGGGCCGGACGGGATCGAGGGCTATTCCGACGCCGAGCTTGCCGGGATGATCACCCAGGGCGTCCGCCCGGACGGCACGCCGATGCTGCCGCCGATGCCCTACCCGTTCCTCGCCAACATGACCGACGAGGATCTGCAGGCGATCATCCTGTTCCTGCGCAGCCTGCCGCCCCTGCCCGACGCGGGCTAGGCCGCTGTCACTCCGTCTCCGGCCCCTGCACGGGGGCCGGACGATCCTCCGCCAGCGCCGCGCGGGCGCCGCCGGTCTCCATCAGGCCGAGCAGCCGTTCGCGCATCGCGACCACAAGGCTCTTGCCCGCGCCCAGGTCGCGGTCCTCGTCGTTGACGAGCTGGCCGAGATAGCCGGTCAGCGCGCGCAGTTCCGCCCCCGCGGTCATCGGCCCGCCCTCCGCCGACAGGCGCGATTCCAGCCGCGCGACGATGTTGTCCTGCTCGGTCTCCGACGACAGGATCCAGTGCAGCAGGAAACAGGCCGGCAGGTGGTCCTGCCTCAGCCGCGTCACGTCGTCGAGCTTGCCCATCGTCTCCACGTCCGCGATCGTCGTGCGGTCCGCGGTCAGCGCGAAGACCGCGGCGACCTGGCAGAAGCGCTGGTCGAGATTGCCGACCAGCCCGCGTTCCACCTGCCGCACGAAGAAGTCCGAATCGAGCAGGATCGAGGCGTAGTCGAAGGCGGTGCGGGCGTCGGTGTATTCGTAGGTCTGCATGATGCGGCGGATCGCGATCAGCGCCTCCAGCCGGTCGCCCTCCATCCCGTCGGCCCCGCCCTGCGCGATGGTGTCGAAGTTCTCGGACAGCTCGCGCAGGTTCTCGCGGACGGCGAGCGCGTGGTTCTGGCGCACGGTCGGGTCGGGGTCGTCGACGGTGGACACGTCGCTGGCCAGCGCCAGCAGCACCATCACCGCGACCCGGCGCGAGGCCGCACGCGTCGCCTCCTCCGCCGCCTCGCTGGCGATCCGGCTCTGCGATGCCGACCAGCGCGCGTTCCAGTCGGAAAACCATTCCGCCGAGCGTTCGTCCAGGAGGCTGCCCGCCATCATGTACCCGGTGGTGACATCGTCGGTGGTGGTCAGCCGCCAGTCGTCCAGCGCGCTCCACTGGTCCTCGAACCGCGTCTCCAGCGCCGCCTGCCGGTCGAGCAGCCCGGTCGCGGTCATGTCCTGCCACGCCGACACCTGCGCGAGCAGGCTTTCGTCGGGGTCGAAATCCTCGATCCCGCGCGGGCCGGGGGTGACGAAGGCCGCGATCCCCTCGGGCAGGCGCGAGATCAGCCCGTCCGGCGCGTCGTCGGCAAGCTCCACCTCCGCCGGGATGCCGACGATCCGCGAGAACGCGGTGAGCACGGAATTCTCGATCCGGGTGTCGATGAAGATCGCCACCATCGCCAGCCCCGCGGCGATGGACGCGCCGACCGCCGAGATGTGCCCGATCCAGCTTTTCCAGGTGACGGTGGAGTTTGCCGTGTCCCGCGCGACCCGCGCCGCGGTTTCCTCCGCGGCCTTGCCGATGTCGTCGAGCGCCCGGGTCATCCGGTTCTCGATCTCGCCGATCTCGTTCTTCAGGTCGCCCGCGCGGTTTTCCAGCCTGCCGCTCAGCAACTCCAGTTGCGCGTCGAACATGCCGCGCATCTCGGCCTTGAACGCGTCGATGTCGTCCCGGCTCACTTCCGGCATGAAAACCCCCGGCGAACCTGTCCAAATGACTAAACTATGGACGGTATCCTATTACGAAACCGGGGATCTTGCAAACAGCGTGAAAGGATCAGGCGCGGAAGACCTCGTCGGTCTCGACCTGCATCGCGGTGACCAGCGCGTTGGTCTGCGCCGCCATCCCGATCACCGCCAGCAGCTCTCCGTGCATCTCGGGCGACATGCCCTTGGCGCGCGCGGCGGCGGTGTGGGAATGGACGCAGTATTCGCAGCCGTTGGCGGTCGAGACGGCGATGTAGAGCATCTCCTTCACCAGCGGGTCCAGCGCGCCAGGCGCCATCACCACCTTCAGCCGCTCCCACGTCGCCTTCAGCGTCGCCGGGTCATGGGCCAGCGCGCGCCAGAAGTTGTTGATGAAGTCGGTGCCGCGGGTGGCGCGGATGTCGTCGAAGACGGCCAGCGCCTCGGCGCTGGCCTCCTCGTCCGTCAGAAGCGGGACGGTGCCCATTCACATCACCGCCAGCACGCGCGCCGGGCCGCCGGTGCCCTGCGCATGCTTCGGCGCGCCCACGAACAGCGTCGCGCCCGCGGGCGGCAGCGCGTCGAGGCTGGCGAGGTTCTCGATCCCGTAGCGGCCCGAGGGCAGCCAGGAATAATGCACCGCGAAGTCGGCGGAATTGCCGGGGTCGAGCGACAGGGTGTCAACGCCGATGCAGGCCACGCCCATCTCCGCCAGCATGTCGGTCGCGGATTGCGCGAAGCCCGGGAAGGTGAAGTTCCCGGCGTCGTCGTTGCGGTAACCGGGCGTGCCGAGCTTCGCTTCCCAGCCCGAGTTCATCGCCACGCAGGCGCCCGCCGGGATCTCGCCGTTGGCGGAGATCCAGGCCTCGATGTCCTCGGGCTCCAGCATCGCGTTCGGGTCGTCGGCGGCCTTCGCCTTGATGTCCACGACGCACAGCGGGCAGACCAATGTTTCCGGTGGCAACTGGTCGACCGAGGCGCCGTCCGCTGCGAAGTGGAACGGCGCGTCGATATGGGTGCCGGAATGCTCGTAGAAGGTGATTTCCCAGATCTTGTAGCCGTCCGGGTCATGCTCGTACTGGCTGGTGTAGAGGATGCCGGGGTTGCCGTCGAAGGTGGGGAAGTTCCCGTCGAGCGTGTGGGTCAGGTCGACCACGGTGCCGTGCGCCTCGGCCAGCGCCGGCCGCGCGGCCACCAGCCCCGAGGCGACCGCGGCCGCCCCCATCGCGGCCCCGCCGCGGAACAGGTCGCGGCGGCTCAGCATCGAGCGCCGGACGTTTTCCATCACGCAGGCATTGCACATCTTTCGTCTCCCCGCTGTCGGGCCGCCCGGTCGCCGGGCGGCGGTTTGGACCGGCCGTGAGCGGGCCGGCCGATTCGCCTTGGCAACGGGCTCAGAGCGGCCCCATCACCGCCTGGTTGAAGCCCCAGACCGCGCGGTCGCCGCCGAAGGGCACCAGCCGCACCTCGCGCGATTGCCCCGGCTCGAACCGCACCGCCGTCCCGGCGGCGATGTCGAGCCGGAAACCGCGCGCCGCGGCGCGGTCGAAATCGAGCGCGTCGTTGGTTTCCGCGAAATGGTAGTGGCTGCCGACCTGCACCGGTCGGTCGCCGGTATTGGCGACGGTCAGCGTGATCGCCTCCGCGCCCGCGTTGAGCGTGATGTCGCCGTCTGCCGTCAGGATCTCGCCGGGGATCATTCGCGGGTCTCCTTGCTGTCGTCGGTCGCGGACACGGGCACGGGCACGGGCCTGGTCGCGGGGTCCGCCGCGGGCCGCCGGATCGCGCCCAGGATCAGGGTCAGGATCATCGCCTCACCCCGCCGTCCGGATCGGGTGGTGGACGGTCACCAGCTTGGTGCCGTCGGGAAAGGTCGCCTCCACCTGCACGTCGTGGATCATCTCGGGCACGCCCTCCATGCACTGGTCGGCGGTGACGACATGGGCGCCGGCCTCCATCAGGTCGGCGACGGAGCGGCCGTCGCGGGCGCCTTCGACGACGAAATCGGTAATCAGCGCAATGGCTTCGGGGTGGTTCAGCTTCACGCCGCGAAGCAGCCGGTTGCGCGCCACCATCGCGGCGAGCGAAATCAGGAGCTTATCCTTCTCGCGGGGGGTCAGGTTCATGGTCGTCCTTCTTCTCGGGCGTATTCGACGGGCCAGACCCGCGGCAGCGCGGCCCCGGTCAGGCAGGTGACGGCGCGGGACAGGACCCGGCGCATGTGGGCGGGATCACGGGCGAGGATGCGGCAGCTGAGCCGCCCGTCCCAGGCCGAGGCCGAGGCCGAACCGTCGCCGGGCAGGACGGCACGCAGCCGCGCCAGGCGGTCCGGGGCATCGGGCGCAAGGACATGGACCGCGGCCACCGCCCGCGCGTCGCCAAGCCCCGCGGTGCCGGGCCGCACCAGGTCCGCGTCGCCCATCCGCACGGTTTCCAGAAGCACCGGCCGCCCGTCGCGCCGCACCATCCGCCGGTCGACCAGCGACAGCCGGGTCAGCACCTCGCCCATCGCCTGCCGCCCGAACACGAGCGCGTCTGCCAGGACCAGTTCGGCGTCGCCGGTCAACTCGGCCTCGGTCCGGCGGTGGAGCGCCGCGCCGTCGAACAGGATGGTTTCCTGCGGCAGCCAGTGAAGCCGCGTTCCGGCCCCGGCGGTCAGCGTCATCGCGACCTGCGCGGGCTCCGCCCCCGACGCGCGGTAGATCCGCTCCGCCGTCTGGCTGGTGCCGGCGACCGTGCCGCCGTCGGCGGACAGGGCCATGTCGAACACGTCGCCCCCGGTCATGCCGCCCGCGGTGTTGAGGAACACGACCTCGGGCGCCGCGCCGTGAACGCGCGGCAGCATCACCTTGGCCGATCCCGCCTGCGACAGGCCGCGCAACGCATCGTGGCGCAACGAGGCGAACGCCCGCCCCGTCGCCCGCTGCAAGTGCCCCGCCCCTGTCGCCTGGTCGAACATGGGGGAAGCCTAGGCGGGGCGCGCGCGCGGTGGCAAGCGTCAGGCGATGCCGCAACGGGCCTTTGCCCAAGAAATGGGCAGCATGGCGGGCGACCCTTGCCCGCACCCCTGCCCCGGTGTAGCCGGACGCCATGACGCGCCTCACCCTCCGCCGCCCCGACGACTGGCACCTGCACCTGCGCGACGGCGCCATGCTGCGGGCCGTCCTGCCCGACACCGCCCGCCACTTCGCCCGCGCGATCATCATGCCGAACCTCGTGCCGCCGGTGGTCACGGTGGCCGACGCGATGGCCTACCGCGCGCGGATCATGGACGCGCTGCCCGACGGCATGACGTTCGAGCCGCTGATGACGCTCTACCTGACCGAGACGACAGACCCGGCGGATGTCGCGGCCGGCGCGGCGGACGGCGCGATCACGGCGGTCAAGCTCTACCCCGCGGGCGCCACCACGAACTCCGCCTCGGGTGTGCGGGACATCGCGAAGGTGATGCCGGTGCTGGAAAAGATGGCCGAGCTCGGCCTGCCGCTCTGCCTGCATGGCGAGGTCACCGACCCCGCCGTCGACATCTTCGACCGCGAGGCGGTGTTCATCGACCGCGTGCTGAACCCGCTGCGCGAAGCCCTGCCCGACCTGCCGATCACGCTGGAACACGTCACCACCGCCGACGGCGTCGACTGGGTGTCCGGCGCGCCCGGCCGCACGGCGGGCAGCATCACCACGCACCACCTGATGATCACCCGCAACGACATCCTTGTGGGCGGGATCAAGCCGCACTACTACTGCCTGCCGGTCGCCAAGCGCGCGACCCACCGCGACGCGCTCCGCGCCGCCGCGACCTCCGGCAACCCGCGGTTCTTCCTCGGCACCGACAGCGCGCCCCATGTCGACCCGCTCAAGGAATGCGCCTGCGGCTGCGCCGGCTGCTACACCGCGCCGGTCACGATGGCCTGCCTCGCCCATCTCTTCGAGGAGGAAGGCGCGCTCGACCGGCTGGAGGCCTTCGCCTCCCTGAACGGCCCCGCGCACTACCGCCTGCCCCCGAACGAGGCGACGATCACCCTCGAAAAGTCCGACGAACCGGTCACTTACGCCGCGAAGCTCGGCTCCGGCGACGGGCCCGTCACCGTGTTCGACCCGGGCCACCCGTTGCACTGGCGCGCGGCCTGAGTTTCCCCGACCCGACACCTGCACCGACGGAGGCACCCACATGATCCCCTCGACCTACCCCTCCGCCGAGACGATGGCGCAGATGACCGCGCGGATGCTGCTCGACATCGGGGCCGTCCATTTCAACGCGACCGAGCCCTTCACCCACGCCTCCGGCAAGCAGGCGCCGACCTACATCGACTGCCGCAAGCTGATCTCCTACCCGCGCATCCGTTCGACCCTGATGGATTTCCTCGCCTGCACCGTCATGCGCAACGCGGGCCTGGAGGCGTTCGACAACATCGCCGGGGGCGAGACTGCGGGCATCCCCTTCGCCGCGCTGGTCGCCGACCGCATGGGCCTGCCGATGACCTATGTTCGCAAGAAACCCAAGGGTTACGGCCGCGACGCGCAGATCGAGGGCGTAATGGCCGAGGGGCAGCGCGTGCTCCTGGTGGAGGACCTGACCACCGATGGCGGGTCGAAGCTGAAATTCGTCGAGGCGATCCGCAAGACCGGCGCGACCTGTGCCCATACCGCGGTGATCTTCTACTACGGCATCCACGACAGCACCGTGCCGATGCTGGCCGAGAACGGCATCGCGCTGCACCATCTCTGCACCTGGGCCGACGTGGTGGCTGAGGCCCGAAGGGCCGGCGACTTCGACGCCGCGACCCTCGACGAGGTCGAACGCTACCTCGCCGCGCCGGACACCTGGACCGCCCCGGCCTAGGCCGGTTTCCGCACGTTCGCGCGCAGGGGCCAATCGCTCATTTCGTGGTGTTTCCGGTGGAAACCGCCCATATCTTGCGGTTCAGGCGCCCCGTGCGCCTTTCCTTAAGTGTCCACAGGATATCCAGATTGACCGCTCCGCGGGGCGTGGCGTAGGTAGGCCGAACCTGACCAGCGCTAATAAGAAGACGAGGGGAGCGGTCATGACTACTCTGGCGTTGAACAACGCCCCGATCGCTGCCGGGGACGATGTTTCCGTGCCCCACAACATCGAGGCAGAACAACAGCTTCTCGGTGCGATCCTGTCCGCGAACTACGTCATGGACCGGATCGACGACGTACAGCTGACCGCCGAGCATTTCCACGATCCCGTCCACGGCGAGATCTTCGCCCGCGCCGCCGCGCGCATCGCCGCCGGACAGCAGACCGACGCCACCACGATGAAGAGCGTGATGGCCGACCATCCCGGGCTCGCCATGCTCGGCGGGGCGGAATACCTGCTGAAGCTCCAGCTTTCCGCCGTCGCCTCCACCGCGGCGCGGGACTACGCGCGGCTGATCCACGACCTGAAGGTGCGACGCGAACTGATCGACCTCGGCCGCCGCGTGTCGGACCGCGCGCAGGCGCTCCGCGACGACATCGCGCCCGACGACCAGATCGTGAAGGCCGAGGCGGAGCTGTTCCAGCTCGCCTCCACCGGCAACACCCAGCGCGGCTTCCAGCCGTTCCTCGCGGCGCTGACCGAGGCGGTCGAGATCGCGGATGCCGCCTACAACCGATCGGGCCAGCTCGCGGGGCTCTCGACGGGCCTGCTGGACCTCGACAAGATGCTCGGCGGCTTGCACAATTCGGACCTCCTGATCCTCGCCGGTCGCCCGTCGATGGGCAAGACCTCGCTCGCGACCAACATCGCCTACAACGTCGCCAAGGCGTACCGGAAGGGGGCCGACGGCAAGGCGACCGACGGCGGCGTGGTCGGCTTCTTCAGCCTCGAGATGTCGGCCGCGCAGCTCGCGCAGCGGATCCTCTCCGAGGCCGCGGAGGTTGCGTCGGAGCTGATCCGGAAGGGCGACCTGAACCAGGACGAGTTCCAGAAGTATCTCCAGGCAGCGCAGGATCTCGAAACCTGCCCGCTGTTCATCGACGACACCCCGGCGCTGACGATCAGCCAGCTTGCCGCCCGGGCCCGCCGCCTGTCGCGGATGCCGCAGGGGCTGAATCTGCTGGTGATCGACTACCTGCAGCTTGTCCGCCCCGCCACCGCCAAGGACAGCCGCGTCAACGAAGTGTCCGAGATCACCCAGGGCCTGAAGGCGATCGCGAAGGAACTCAACATCCCGGTGATTGCACTTTCGCAACTTTCGCGCCAGGTCGAGAACCGCGAGGACAAGCGCCCGCAACTGTCCGACCTGCGGGAATCCGGCTCGATCGAACAGGACGCGGACGTGGTGATGTTCGTCTACCGCGGCGAGTACTACAAGGAACGCGAGAAGCCCGGAGAAGACAATCTCGAGGCGATGGCGAAGTGGCAGCAGGACATGGAATCGCTGCACGGCAAGGCCGAGGTCATCATCGGCAAGCAGCGTCACGGCCCGGTCGGCAACGTCGAACTCAGCTTCGACGGCCGCTTCACCAAGTTCGGCAACCTCGTCAAACCCTGGCAGAGCGCGGGCGAGATCGCTTGACGCAGGCCGCGCGCTGACCCACCACGGGGCGTGATGGCTACCGGCATACTCGACATCGACCTCGGCGCGATCGCCCGCAACTGGCGGGCGCTCGACGCCATGTCGACGGCGGAAACATCCGCCGTGGTCAAGGCCGACGCCTACGGGCTTGGCCTGTCGCGGGTCGCCCCGGCGCTCGCGGCGGCGGGCGCGCGCCGGTTCTTCGTCGCGGTCGCCGAAGAGGGCGTGACCCTGCGCGGCATCCTGGGGCACGCGCCCGAGATCTTCATCCTCGGCGGGCACATGGCCGGCGACACGCAGGCGCTGCGCGACGCGCGGCTGGTCCCGATGCTGAATGCGCCGGAACAAGTCGCGCGCCACCGCGACAGCCTGCCGGACGCCCCCTTCGGCATCCAGCTCGACACCGGCATGAACCGCCTCGGCCTCGAACCCGCGGACTGGGCGGCGCTGCGGGACGGCCCGTCGCCGGTGCTGGTCATGAGCCACCTCGCCTGCGCGGACGAGCCCGGTCACCCGCAGAACGCCGCGCAACTCCGAAGCTTCCGCGAGATGACGGCGGAGGTCTCCGCGCCGCTGTCGCTGGCCGCGACCGGCGGCATCCTGCTGGGCCCGGACTACCATTTCGACCTCACCCGCCCCGGTGTCGGCCTCTACGGCGGCCTGCCCTTCGAGGCGGCGGAACCGGTGGCGCGGCTGGCGCTGCCGGTGATCCAGGTGCGCGAGATCGCGGCGGGGGAATCGGTCGGCTACGGTGCCAGCTTCGTCGCCGGGCGGCCGGAACGGATCGCCACGGTGTCCGGCGGATACGCCGACGGACTGCTGCGGTCGCAGAGCGGGCGCGGGCATCTTTACGCCGGAAACATCGCCTGCCCGATCGCCGGGCGCGTGTCGATGGACCTGATCGGCGTCGTGGTCACGCATCTCGACACCGTGCCCGACCGGCTCGACATGCTCGGCCCCCACCAGGGCGTCGATGCCGTGGCCGACGCGGCGGGAACCATCGGCTACGAGGTCCTGACCTCGCTCGGCGCGCGCTACCACCGGCGCTACACCGGCTGATGCGCCGCGCGCTGATCCTCGCGAACCTGTCGCTTTTCGTCGTGTTTCCAATCGCCTGGACGGCGCCGTTGATGCGCGCGGGCCTGCTGCCGCTGTTCGGCCTGTCGGAAATCTCCGTGCTCTCCGGCCTCGCCGCGCTGTGGGAGGACGAGACGGCGCTCGCGATCCTCGTCGCCGCGCTGGCGCTGGCCGCACCGATGGCCAAGACCGCGGTGCTGGCGCTGTTCCACTTCGGCCGCCTGCCCGCCCGCGCCCTGCCGCTGGTCACGCTTCTGGGCAAGCTGTCGATGGCCGACGTGTTTCTCCTCGCCGTCTACGTCACGCTGGCCAAGGGCCTGTCGGTCGGCCGGGTGGAGACCGCCTGGGGCCTCTGGCTGTTCACCGCCGCGGTGCTGGCCTCCTACGCCATCGGCATCGCGACGGAGCGGCTTTCCAAGGCCGGCAGGCTCGGCTAGGCGGGGGCATGGCGAAAGTTTCCAGTGTCTACACCTGCACCGCCTGCGGCGCCGTCCACAAGAAGTGGGCCGGGCAGTGCGATGCCTGCGGCGAGTGGAACACCATCGTCGAGGAGGCCCCGCTGTCGGCCGCGCCCGGCGGCGCGCTGAAGGGGCGGAAGGGCCGCGGCATGGCGCTGACCGACCTTGCCAGCACCGAGGTCGAACCGCCGCGGCAGGGCTCCGGCCTCGCCGAACTCGACCGCGTTCTCGGCGGCGGGCTGGTCCGCGCCTCGGCCACGCTGATCGGCGGCGACCCGGGCATCGGAAAGTCCACGCTGCTGTTGCAGGCCGCCGCGAGCTTCGCCGCGCAAGGCGTTGACGTCGTTTACATATCCGGCGAGGAAGCCACCGCGCAGATCCGTCTCCGCGCCGCCCGGCTGGGGCTGGAGGACGCGCCGGTGCGGCTCGCAGCCGAAACCGACCTGCGCGCGATCCTGACCACGCTGGACGAAACCCGCCCCGCACTCGCCATCGTCGATTCGATCCAGACCATGTGGCTCGACACCGTCGAAAGCGCGCCGGGCTCCGTCAGCCAGGTCCGCGCCGCGGCGCACGAGCTGGTCAGCTTCGCCAAGCGCCGCGGCGTCGCCGTCATGCTGGTCGGCCACGTCACCAAGGAAGGCCAGATCGCCGGCCCCCGCGTGGTCGAGCACATGGTCGACACCGTGGTCTATTTCGAGGGCGAGCGCGGCCACCAGTTCCGCATCCTGCGCTCGGTCAAGAACCGCTTCGGCCCCGCGGGCGAGATCGGCGTGTTCGAGATGACCGGCGCGGGGCTGGCCGAGGTGCCGAACCCCTCCGCCCTGTTTCTCGGCGAGCGCGACGCGCCGGCGCCGGGATCGGTCGTGTTCGCGGGGCTCGAAGGCACGCGGCCGGTTCTGGTGGAAATCCAGGCGCTGGTCGCGCCCTCACCGCTCAGCCAGCCCCGCCGCGCCGTGATCGGCTGGGACGGCGGGCGGCTTTCGATGATTCTCGCGGTGCTGGAGGCCCGCGTCGGCATCAGCTTCCAGGGCCTCGACGTCTACCTCAACGTCGCCGGCGGCCTGCGCATTTCCGAACCGGCGGCGGATCTCGCCGTCGCGGCCGCCCTGCTCTCCGCCCGCGAAGATGCCCCGATTCCGCCCCATTCTGTGCTTTTCGGAGAACTATCGCTGTCGGGCGCGCTCCGGCCCGTCGCGCAGGCCGAAAACAGGTTGAAAGAGGCCAGAAAACTTGGTTTCACCTCGGCCATCGTGGCCGCGGGATGCAAGACCGGCGACGGCGCGGGCCTCGCGCTTCAGGAAATGCCGGACCTCGCGCGCTTCGTCGGCGAAGTGTTCGGGGCAGCCTGAGCCGAAGGATAGGAACGAGGGCAGTCATGGAAGGCTTCACCATCATCGACGGGATCGTGGCGGCGGTCATCCTCGTCTCTGCCGTGCTGGCCTATTCCCGCGGCTTCGTGCGCGAGATGCTGGCCATCGGCGGCTGGATCGTCGCCGCCGTGCTCGCCTTCATCTTCGCCCCGCAGGTGCGGCCGCTGCTCCTGGAAATCCCCTATGTCGGCGACTTCATCGGCGACAGCTGCGAGCTTGGCATCATCGGCGCCTTCGTCGCGGTGTTCATCCTCGCGCTGATCGTGGTGTCGTTCTTCACCCCGATGTTCTCGGGCATGATCCAGAAATCCGCCGTCGGCGGGCTGGACGCGACGCTCGGCTTCCTGTTCGGCGTCGCGCGCGGCGTCCTGCTCGTGATCGTCGCGCTGATCGCCTACGACCGGCTGGCGGGCGAGGAACGGGTCGCGGCGGTGGACGACAGCCGCACCGCGCAGATCTTCGGCGACATGCAGGGCCAGATCGAGGACCAGATCCCCGAGGACGCGCCCGGCTGGATCCTGGAACGCTACGAACAGCTCACCGACAGCTGCATCGTCTCCGCCCCGGTCCCGACCGAGGGCGAAACCGCCCCCGCGCCGCAGGGCACCTGACCCCTACGGCCCCTCGTCCTCGGCGAGGAACCGGTCGAGTTCGTCCAGCGTCAGCGCCCAGGCCGGGTCGCTCGGGACGACGACGTGGTTGGGCGAATCCCACAGGTGAAAGCGCGCGTTCGGCAGCCGCCGGGCCAGCGCGCGGGACTGCTCCGCGTCCTGGATCGCGTCGCCCGCGCAATGCAGCACCAGCACCGGGCAGGTGACCCGGTCGAGCCGGTCCGCGACGTCGATCCGCGCGATCCGGCGGCGCAGTTCCGCCGCCGTCTCGGCGTCGGCGGACAGGCCCTGCATCTCCTCGAAACTGGCAAGCTCGTCGGGCGTCGAGCGCGGCATGAACAGCGTCGCCGTCGCCTTCATGAAAGCCGATCCCGGCACCGCCCAGCCGGACCGGATCATGCCCACCATCGTCTCGGTCTTGCCGTCCTCGCCGTTCGCGGTCGGCCCGGTGACGAACCCGTTCAGCAGGCACAGCCGGCTGACCCGCTCCGGCCGCCGCGCGGCGAACGCCAGCGCCACCGGCACGCTCTGCGAGATCGCGAAGATCGGGAACCGGTCGAGCCCGGCGGCATCCGCCACCGTCTCCATGTCGTCGGTCAGCCCCTCCAGCTCCGCTTCGCCGAGCGTGCGGTCCGACAGCCCCGTGCCGCGCGGATCGTAGCGGACCAGCCGCCGCCCCGCCGAAAGCCGGTCGAGGAGCGGCCGCCAGACCGGGCTGTCCCAGTCGTGCTCGAGATGGCTCAGCCAGTGCCCCGCCCGCATCAGCGGCGGCCCGGCCCCGACCTCGGCCCAGGCGATCGCGACCCCGTCGGGGGACCGCGCATAGCGGATCGCCTGCCGCGCGGCCCCGGTCGGCTTCGCGGCCTCCGCCGCGCCGTCCCGCGCCACCGGCACCACGATCTGCACGCCGCGCCGCGCCTGGGTCCGGATCACCGCCTGCCGCTTGCCGTCGTCGCCCACCGCGGCCCGGGCGGCGCTGATCCGCGCGGCGAGCGTCGCGTCCGACACGATCCGCCCGCCCCAGATCTCCGCGATCATCGCGTCGTAGCCGACCAGCCCCGGCGCCTCCCGAGCGAGCAGCGCGATCAGGTCGAACACCTGCGGCTCGACATGCACGCCGGCCCCGCCCCGGCGAAGCGCATGGGTGGAGAGGTCGAGCTCGCAATCGGCGAAACGGTAGATCATCGCCGCCAGAGTGACGCGCCGCGCGGCGAAAAATCCAGAGTTTCCGAAGAGGTTCCGAAGGTCTCCTTCAAGCGCGGCCCGCGCGGCCGCGCCACACTCGGCCCATCGCCAGCCTCCAGGAAGGACACGGCCATGACCGCCGACACCCCGATCCGCACCCGCCGCGACGGCTCCATCGACACCGCGCATTACATCGCCCGCAGCCGGGCCCTGCGCGCCCGCGCCGCCCGCGACGCCACCGGCCGGCTCGCCCGCGCCGCCATCGGCGGGGCCGCGGTCATCGCCACGCTCGCGCTCCTGCCCGCGATGTTCTAGGCGGCGCTGCCCGCTCCCTGTGCAGTCGCGCCGCGGTCCCCCGGTTTCCGTGACGAATTGGTGACGCGACGGGTGACACGCCGCCGCGCCTCGCCTATGTCCTGCGGTAAGGGCCCGGGGGGATTCGCGGGCTCGTATCCTGCTGCCGACACGGGACACCCCGATGCACGAGCCAGAGACCGCGGGCTTCCGCTCTCATCCGTTCGACGACGACAAGCTCAAGGAGGAATGCGGCGTGTTCGGCGTCGTGGGGGTCGCGGATGCCGCGACCTTCGTCGCGCTCGGGCTGCACGCGCTCCAGCACCGCGGCCAGGAGGCCGGGGGGATCGTCACCCATCACCCCGAACACGGCTTCAACTCCGCCCGCCGCTTCGGCTACGTCCGCGACAACTTCACCTCGCAGTCGGTGATGGAAACCCTGCCGGGCGAGATCGGCATCGGCCATGTCCGCTATTCCACTACCGGGTCCAAGGGCCACACCCAGATCCGCGACGTGCAGCCCTTCTTCGGCGAATTCGCGATGGGCGGCGCGGCGATCGCGCATAACGGCAACATCGTCAACGCGCTGGAACTTCGGCGGGAGCTGATCGAGCGCGGCTCGATCTTCCAGTCCTCCTCGGACAGCGAATGCATCATCCACCTGATGGCACGCAGCCTGCAGAAGACCATCCCCGAGCGGATGAAGGACGCGCTGCGCCGGGTCGAGGGCGCGTTCTCCATCGTCGCGATGACGCGCACGAAGCTGATCGGCGTCCGGGACCCGCTCGGCGTGCGGCCGCTCGTGCTCGGCCGGATCGGCGAGGGCTACGCGCTCGCGTCCGAAACCTGCGCGCTCGACATCATCGGCGCGGAGTTCCTGCGCGAGATCCACCCCGGCGAGATGGTGGTGATCTCCGACAAGGGCGTGCAGAGCTTCATGCCGTTCGAACCGCGCCGGTCGCGGTTCTGCATCTTCGAACACGTCTACTTCTCGCGCCCCGATTCGATCCTCGGCGGCCGCTCGGTCTACGAAACCCGCCGCCAGATCGGCGTGGAACTGGCGCGCGAAGCCCCGGTGGAGGCGGATCTCGTCTGCCCCGTGCCCGACAGCGGCACCCCCGCAGCGATCGGCTACGCGGCGGAATCGGGCATTCCCTACGGCATGGGGATCATCCGCAACCAGTATGTCGGCCGCACCTTCATCGAGCCGACCGACCAGATCCGCAACATGGGCGTGCGGCTGAAGCTGAACGTCAACCGCGCGCTGATCGAGGGCAAGAAGGTCGTCCTTGTCGACGACAGCGTGGTGCGCGGCACCACCAGCCGGAAGATCAAGGAGATGATCCTGGATGCCGGCGCGGCCGAGGTGCATTTCCGTATCGCTTCGCCCCCCACCGCATGGCCCTGCTTCTACGGCGTCGACACGCCGGAGCGCGAGAAACTGCTCGCCGCCACGATGTCCGAGAAGGAGATCGAGGAATACCTGGGCGTGACCTCGCTGAAGTTCATTTCGCTCGATGGCCTCTACCGCGCCGTAGGCGAGGCCCGCGGCCGCGACCCGGAAACCCCGCAATACTGCGACGCCTGCTTCTCCGGCGAGTACCCGGTCACGCCCGCCGACATGGTCGAGGCCGGCTTCCGGATGAAGACCGCCGCGGAATAACGCCCCGCGTCGACGCCCCTCTCTCCAAGACCGCTAAGCCCCAAGCGCGGAACAAGGCCGAAGGCCGCCGCGCATCGACGGGCCGCCCCCCGGCCCGGCAATCTGGTGACACCTGGAACTAGCTCACCGCTATTCCTGACCTTGAAAGATAAACCTCCGCAGCCCGACCCAAGGCTCGCCGCACCGCGGCCCGCCGGTGCCCGGCTACATGCTCTGTCAGCACTGGTCAGGCGAATACCCGGTCACGCCCGCCGAAATGGTCGGGACCGGCTTTACCCACGACGACCGTGACGGAGTAGCGCCCCGCGTCGATCCCCTCGCCACGACCCCTTAAGCCCCAAGCGCGGAACAAGGGCGAAGCCCCCCGCGGAGTAATGCCCCACCTCAATCGCCTCTCCGTCAGGGCTAAACCCCAAGCGCGGAACAAGGGCGTAGCCCGCCGCGCATCGCCGGGCCGCCCCCCGGTCCGGCGATATTTCGACGCCTGGCGATAGCTGCCCGCTACGCCTGACCTTGATGGATAAATCGCTGTAGCCTGACAGTCGGATCGCCGCACCGCGGCCCGTCGATGCGCGGCTGGGATCCCGATCGGCTACTGTTACCCCAAACGAAAAGCGCCGCCCCCGAAGGGACGGCGCTCACCAGGTCTCGGAAACGGCTCAGGCGCTCTTGCGCCCCATCACGGCCCAGGCGCCCGACACGACCAGCGCCGCGATCAGGGCCTTCACCACGTCGCCCACGAGGAACGGCGTCACGAAGCCCGCCAGCGCGCTGTCGAAGGACAGGCCGACCCAGCCGGCCTCGATCCCGAAGGGTGCCCCCAGCGCCATCGGCCAGGCGAGGCCGGGGAGGTAGAGCAGCGCCGAGATCACGATGGCCGAGATCGCCGTGCCGACGACCCCGCGCGCGAGGCCGCGCTCGGCCGCGAAGCCCGCGAGCCATGCCATGCCGACGAACCCGACGAGGAAGCCCACGGTCGGGCCGACGAAGGCCACCGCACCCGGCAGCGCGCCGGTGAAGACGGGCAGGCCAGCCGCGCCCTCGGCGAGGTAGGCCAGGACGGTCGCCGCGCCGAGCCGCGAGCCGTAGGTGAAGCCCACCAGGAGGATCGCGAGGGTCTGCAGCGTCATCGGAACCGGGAACATCGGCACCCGGATCTGGGCGGCGATGGCGATCAGCGCCGATCCCGCGATCACCAGCGCGGCCTGCTTCAGCAGCGTGGACGGCCCGAATGCGGCCTGGCTCAGGGTCATCTCGCGGCTCATGCGCGCCTCCTACTCCCGGTTCGTTTGCAAGGTTTGTCAGTCGCCGCAGGTGCAAAGTCAAGCACCCGACCCCTTGCGCCCGCCCCCCGTCCGGGCCAAGACGCGCGCCATGACAAGGGCACTCGAAGGACGCGTGGCGCTGGTGACCGGCGCGAGCCGCGGGATCGGCGCGGCGTCGGCGGAATGGCTGGCGGCCCGCGGCGCGCATGTCGTCGCCGTCGCGCGGACGACCGGCGGGCTCGAGGAACTCGACGACCGCATCCAGGCTGCGGGCGGCGCGGCGACGCTGGCGCCGATGGACGTCACCGACGACGACGCCATCGCCTATCTCTGCCGCTCGATCCACGACCGCTGGGGCCGCGCCGACATCTGGGTGCATTCCGCCTTCCACGTCACGGCCCTGACCCCCGCGCCCCACGTCACCGCGAAGGATCTCGACGCGGTGATCGCGACCAACATCCGCGCCACCGCGCGCCTGATCGCGATGGTCGACCCGCTGATACAGCCCTCGGACGACCCCCACGCGGTGCATTTCCACGACGCGTGGCCCGACAAGTTCGCCGGCGCCTACGGCATGGCCAAGGCGGCGCAGCGGGCGCTGTTCGACGCCTGGGCGCACGAGGGCGAGAAGGTCGGGCCGAAGGTCCACGTGCTGGAACCGCGGCCGATGCCGACGGCGATCCGCGCGCGGTTCTATCCCGGCGAGGACACGAGCCGCCTGACCCGCCCCGCGGACGAGGCCGCGCGGCTGCTCGGCGGCATTTTCGGCACCTGAAACGGCGAAGCCGCCGGGGACCGGCCCCGCGGGTCCGGACCCCCGCGGATCAGCCGGGGCCCGGCTCGGCCTCCAGCTCGTCGGCCAGCGCCTCGGCGCGGGCGGCAAGCTCGGCGAGGTGGTCGCGCACCGCGCCCGGGATCACCGCGACGGCGGTCGGCTCGGCCCGGTCGCGCAGGTCCGCGACCTCGCGCGCCCGTTCCGCCAGCTTGTGCTCCGCCGCGCTCAGCGCCTCGGTCTTCGCGGTCAGGTCTTCCTCCATCGCCGCGATCTTGTCGGCCAGCATCAGCCCGGCCAGGAGCAGCATCTTGTCGGTCGGCATCCGCCCGACCTGCTGCAGCAGGTCCGACGCCTCGGCGTCCAGCATCGAGGCCGCGGCCTGGAGATAGGGCTCCTCGCCCGGCTGGCAGGCGACGGGAAACTCCCGCCCGCCGATCGAAACGCTGATCTCAGGCATCGGCACCTCCCGCCACCAGCGGACGCATGTCCGACAGGATCCGGTCCATCTCGACGGCATTGGCCGCCTTCTCGGCGCGCAGCGACAGAAGCTCCGCCGCCATCGCCGCGTTCAGCAGGTCCGGCCCCGGCGCGCCCTCGCCCGCCACCGCCGCCTGCCGCATCGCCTCCGACCGTTCGGCGAGTTCCGCGTTGGCCGCGCGCAGGTCGCGCAGGGCGGCGATCAGGTCCTCGGGCGTGTCCGCGGCGGCCGCGTCCTCCGCCGCGCCGGATGACGCGGGCGCGCCGCCAAGCCGGTAGCTGTCCAGCTCCTCTGCCAGTTCGTCGCGTTCGTCGCGGATCTTGTTGCGCTCGTCGCGCAGGCGCTGCACCCGCTGGCGCAGGAGCGCGACCTGGTCGACGCCGGCCTCGGACGGGGCCGCGTCCTCCGCCGCCCCGGCAGGTGCGGCTTCCTCGGGCGCGGCTTCTGCGGGCGCGGGGGCCTCGGCGGCGACCGCGTCGCGCGC
>WVSL01000023.1 GCA_015689685.1 Rhodobacterales bacterium HKCCE2091
ACGAGCACCAGTCGGGCATCGGGCTCGCCATCCGCAAGCACATCCTCGCGCTGCGTGGCGCCATCGCGCATGAAACCGTGCGGACGCCGGGGCCGATGCTGTCGGACGAGACGCGGCGGGAAACCGGGCGGCTGATTGCGCGGCTCTGCCGCCGGGATCCGGATTGCGGGGCGGCGGCCTAGGGGCCGGCGGTGCAGGGGGGGCGTACTCCGCCCGGCGCGCACCGGTCCGGACGGCGTTTCACCGGCGATCGCCGCGGAATCTTTCCGAAAGGTGTTGCCTCTCCCCCGCGAACGCGTTGTTTTTGTCGCACCGCTCTCTCCGTCCGGTCCGGATGCGGGGGAGTAGCGACAAATGACGGGCGTCTGCCCGCAACGGGAGGAAGATATGTCTGAACAAGTATTCGGCGGGGCGCGTGGCCTGATCGGTTCGGCCGCACTGGTCCTGATGGGGATTGCGGCCCCCGCGATGGCGCAGCAGTCGCTGTCGATCGCCACCGGCGGCACCGGCGGGGTCTACTACCCGATGGGTGGCGGCCTGGCCGAGATCATCAACAACCACGTCGACGGCTACTCGGCCACCGCCGAAGTCACCGGCGCGTCGGTCGAGAACATGGGCCTGATCGCCACCGGCGACGCCGATCTCGCCATCGGGCTCGCGGACACCGTACAGCAGGCCTACCTGGGCACCGGCCGGTTCGAGGGCCAGCAGCTGCCGATGATCCGCGCCGTGGGTTCGCTCTATGCCAACATGGTGCAGATCGTGACGCTCGAGGATTCGGGTATCACCTCGATCGCCGATCTCGCGGGTCGCCGCGTGTCGGTCGGTGCGCCGGGTTCCGGCACCGAGGTGAACGCGCAGACCCTGCTCGCCGCCAACGGCATCTCGTTCGACGATTTCACCGCGGAGCGGCTGAACTTCAACGAGACCACCGATGCGCTCGGCAACGGCGATATCGACGCGGGCTTCCTGAGCGTCGGCGCGCCGACCTCGTCGATCCTCAACCTAGCGACGACCAACAACATCGCGATGATCGCCCTGTCGCCCGAGGAAATCGCCGCCGCACGCGAGGCCGACGCGACCTTCGCCGAACTGGCCCTGCCGGGCGGGACCTATGACGGCGTCGACGAGGACACCCCGACCGTCGGCGTGCCCAACGTGCTGGTCGTGTCGTCGGAGATGGACGAGGAAACCGTCTACCAGATCACCCGCGCGATGTACGAGAACATCGCCGAGCTGCAGGCCGTCCACCCGGCGGCGAACGAGACCACGGTGGAGTTCACCATGAACGCCACGCCGGTCCCGCTGCATCCGGGCGCGATCCGCTACTTCGAGGAAATCGGCGCGACCATCCCGGACAACCTGCGCGAGTGACCGCGCAGGCAAGGGGAGGGCTTCTCGCCCTCCTCCTCCTGGCCGGCATGCCGGCAGGAGCCGAGAACCTGACGGCGACGGTCCTGCCCGACGGGCCCGTCGTCGCCAGCATCCCGATCCGCGACGGCGAGGGCTGGTGCGTGGTCTGGAACCACTCGGTGCAGGGGTTCGAGGTGCAGGACTGCTACGAGAACCGCGGCGGGCGCATGGTTCTCGTGCGTTCGCACCAGCCGGATTTCGCCGCCGGACTCGGCCATGTCCTCGGGCGCGGCCGCCAGGTCTCGGACGGCGAGGGCGGCTACTGGATCGAGGACATCGACGAGCCGGTGCCGGGCGACGCCTACGTTCTGCGCCCGGGATCGCCCCGGGTGGACCACCGGCTGGCGACACCCTCGGGCGACGTGTCACTTTCCGCGCTCGCCGAACACGCCCGCGTCCGCATTGCGCTGGAGCCTGAGAGATGAGCGTGACCGACATACCCGACCCTGAACGCCCCGGCGCCTCCGACCAGCCCTGGATCGTCCTGCGCGCCATCGCCGTCGTCGGCATCGCGCTGTCGCTGTTCCAGCTCTACGCCGCCGGGCTGCAACCGCTCGGCCTGTTCTTCCAGCGGCCGATCCACCTTGGGTTCATCCTCGTCCTGTGCTTCCTGATCTACCCGGTCACCGGCAACCGTCCCCGTGGCGTGATCGGCTGGATCGTCGACGGCGTTCTCGTCGCCTGCGGCGTGCTGGTGGGATACTGGGTGCCGGCCAACATCGACATCATCGCCAACCAGATCTTCCCCCGCTCGATCGACGTCTGGATCGGGATCCTGACGATCCTCGTGGTGCTCGAAGGCGCGCGCCGGGCCGTCGGCCTCGGCATGACGATCATCGGCGCGCTGTTCCTCGTCTACGCCTTCGCCGGCGGGCGGGGAGAGTTGCCGTTCCTCGCAGACTGGATGCCCGGCATCCTGAACCACCGCGGCTACACGCTGGAACGGGTCGCGAGCCAGATGACGCTCGGCGCCGAGGGCATCTTCGGCATCCCGCTCGGCGTCGCGGCGACCTTCATCTTCGTCTTCGTCCTGTTCGGCGCCTTCCTGGAAGTCACCGGGGCGGGCAAGTTCTTCATCGACCTCGCCTATGCCGCCACCGGCCGGCAGCGCGGCGGCCCGGCCAAGGCGGCGGTGATCGCCTCGGCGGGCATGGGCTCGATCTCGGGTTCGGCCATCGCCAACGTGGTGACGACAGGCGCCTTCACCATCCCGCTGATGAAGAAGCTCGGCTACCGCCCGGCACAGGCCGGCGGGATCGAGGCCGCGGCCTCGACCGGCGGGCAGATCATGCCGCCCCTGATGGGCGCGGGCGCGTTCCTGATGTCGGAATTCACGCGCACCCCCTACGTCGACATCGTGCTGGTGTCGATCTTCCCCGCGATCCTCTATTTCGGCGCGGTCTACCTTCTCGTCCACATCGCCGCGGTGAAGCAGGGCATGACCGGCATGAGCGCGGCGGAGCTGCCGAGCGTGCGCTCGGTGCTGGTCGAAGGCTGGCACTTCCTCCTGCCGCTGGTGGCGCTGGTGGCGCTGCTGGTCGCCGGGTTCTCGCCGATGCGGGTCGGCTTCTACGCCATCGTCTCGGTGGTCGCGGCCGCGTCGATGCGGGCGATCTGGACCTACCTCGCGAACGGCCCGACCGCGGCGGGGCTCGTCGCGCTCTGCCGCCGCGGTATCGCGCTGACGCTCGAGGCGATGGAACTCGGCGCACGCAACGCGGTCGCGGTCTCGATGGCCTGCGCGGTGGCGGGCATCATCGTGGGCGTGGTCGGCCTGACCGGCCTCGGGCTCAAGTTCTCCGCCATGATGATCGCGTTCTCCGGCGGCAACCTCGTGCTCGCGCTGATCCTCGTGCTGCTCGCCAGCCTCGTGCTCGGCATGGGTCTACCGGTGACAGCGGCCTACATCGTGCTCATCATCCTCGTCGGCCCGGCGCTGACCGAGGAATTCGGCATCCCGATCCTGATCGCCCACCTCGTCGTGTTCTGGTACTCGCAGGACAGCAACGTGACCCCGCCGGTGGCGCTCGCGGGGTTCGCGGGGGCCGCCATCGCCGGGTCGAAGCCGATGGAGACCAGCGTTCAGGCGTGGAAATACGCCAAGGGCCTCTACCTCATCCCGCTGTTCATGGTGTTCAACGAGGAGATCATCCTCGGCGGCCCGATCCTGCTGGTGATCTGGAGCGGCTTCATCGCCATCCTGGCGCTCGTCGCCTTCGCCGCGGCGCTCGAAGGCTTCCTCTGGGGGCCGATGCCGATCTGGCAGCGCGTCCTGATCGTCCCGGCCGTCATCGCGATCTTCTGGCCCGACCTGAGGGTGGAAGCCGTCGGAGTGGCGGTGATCCTCGGCCTCCTGTGGCTGAACCGGGCGGGATCGAGGCCGGGGACGGCGACGGCCTGAGGGCGGAGGACGTTCCAAAGCCTGGTTTCGGATCGGTCGCGAGCTCTGACAGGGCTTCGGCCCGAACGTACATTTGGTTTGCAGACTCACGCGGCCAGACCGGCGTCGGAGATGCCAAGGGTTCGGTGCCACAGGCGTAATTTGGCCAGATTTCCACGGTTGAATAGGAATACTCATTATTGTCATTCGAGAGACGACGATGCTCGGAAGATTAATCCGCGCCGTTTTTGGAACTTCGCCTCGCCGCAAGCAGACCTATCGATCGAGGGTCGGGGATCACAACGTGGTCAGCTTTCCAAGACGCGAAACTTCCGATCATTCAGCTGCAATCAGAACTCCGCCGACCCGTATTCTAAAGGGCAAATGCTACGTTATAGATGGTGACACAATCGTCGTTAGCGGAACCAAGATCCGTATCGCGGGAATCGATGCTCCCGAGCTTCATCATCCTTGGGGAAAGAAGTCCAAGTTCGAACTGATCAGGATGTGCAAAGGGCAGGTGGTGACTGTCACGATCAGGGACGAAGTGTCGTATGACAGGATAGTTGGAAAATGCCATCTGGCCGATGGAAGAGACGTAGCCGCCGAACTCGTCAAGATGGGCTTGGCGCTGGATTGGCCGAAATATTCAGGTGGCGAGTACGGGCATCTCGAACCCGTGGGTATCCGAAAGAAACTTTGGCGAGCGGCCGCAAAGCAACAATGCAAGCTGAAGCGTTCGGAAATGTAGCGTTCAGCACATTCACGCCAACAGTTGGACGCAGGCTGTCGCAGCTCCGGTGAGGACATCGATCTGAAGTCCACTGGCATTGGAGGCGAGTACCGGAATCGAACCGGTGTGCACGGATTTGCAATCCGCTGCGTAACCACTCCGCCAACTCGCCGAAATGCCCACGTTGCCTAGGCTGGCGCGGGGGCGGCGTCAAGCGGGATCCTGACGTGGCCGGCCTCGCCGCGGCGCGGCGCATGTCGCAAAAGTGTTTCGCAACCGTCACGAAAGCGCAGCGCAACCTCCGTATCAGCGGCCAAAACCGACGGGGGCCAGATGCTGCAGATCGAGGGGCTGACCAAGCGCTTCGCCGCGACGACCGCGGTCGACGGGGTGTCGTTCGAGGTCGACCGCCCGATCATGCTCGGCATCATCGGGCGCTCCGGCGCGGGCAAGTCGACGGTCCTGCGGATGCTGAACCGCCTGACCCCGTCGAGCGCCGGCACGATCAGCTTCGAGGGCGAGGACATCACCGCGCTCAGGGGCGGGGCGGTGCGGCGCTGGCAGTCGCGCTGCGCGATGATCTTCCAGCAGTTCAACCTCGTGCCACGCATGGACGTGGTGTCGAACGTGCTGCACGGCACGCTGAACCGGCACCCGGCCATCGTGACGCTGTTCAACCTCTACCCCGCCGCCGACATCCACCGGGCCATCGACATCCTCGAACGGCTCGGCATCGCCGAGACCGCGGCCAAGCGGGCCGAGGCGCTGTCGGGCGGGCAGCAGCAGCGCGTCGCCATCGCGCGGGCGCTGATGCAGGACCCGAAGATGGTGCTGGCGGACGAGCCCATCGCCTCGCTCGACCCGATGAACGCGCAGGTGGTCATGGACACGCTCAGGCGCATCCACGACGAGGACGGGCGGATGGTGATCTGCAACCTGCACACGCTCGACACGGCGCGGCGCTACTGTGATCGGGTGATCGGGATGCGCGACGGAAGGATCGTGTTCGACGGCACCCCCGCGCAGCTCACCACCGGCGTCGCCCGCGACATCTACGGCGCCGACGAGACCTTCTCCGAGGCCGCCACCTCGACCGAGATTCGCGACCGCGCCGACACCCCGGCCGAGATCGCGATCCGCGACGCCGAAGCCCTGACCTGAGTTTCATCCGCCCGATCGGCCCCGGGCGGACCGGGGCAGGGCACCCCGAGGAAGAGGACTTGAGACGATGAAGAAACTGACCCTTGCCGCCCTGGCGACCACCGCGCTGACCGGCGCCGTCCATGCCCAGGACATCACCGAGTTCCGCATCGGCCTTCTCGGCGGCGAGAACGCGCAGGACCGGCTGGCCAACAACGAATGCCTGCGGACCTACACCGAGGAAGCGCTCGGCGTCCCGACCACGCTGTTCGCGCCCGCCGACTACAACGGCGTTATCCAGGGCCTGCTCGGCGGCACGCTCGACATGGCCTGGCTCGGCGCGTCGGGCTATGCCGCGGTCTACCTCGAGGATCCCGAAGCGGTGACGCCGGTCCTGGTGAAGACCAACCTCGACGGCTCGTTCTCCTACCACTCGATCGGCTTCGCCCGCGTCGACAGCGGTATCGACAGCCTCGACGCGATGGAAGGCCGGGTGTTCGGCTTCGGCGACCCGAACTCGACCTCCGGCTTCCTGATCCCCTCGGTCGAGATCCCGGCGGCGGGCTACTCGCTCGAACCCGGCGACTATTTCTCCGACGTGGTGTTCACCGGCGGCCACGAGCAGACCATCGTCGCGGTCTATAACGGCGAGATCGACGGCGGCGTGACCTGGGCCGATGGCCTGGGTGCGTGGGAAGACGGCTACAATTCCGGTGCGCTCCGCCGCGCGGTCGACGCCGGCCTCGTCGACATGAACGAACTGCAGCAGATCTGGATCTCCAACCCGATCCCGGAAGGCCCGGTCGTCTTGCGGAGCGACCTGCCCGCCGACGTGCAGCAGACGATGGTCGACCTCGTTGCCAACCTGATCGACGTGGATCCCGACTGCGCCTACGGCGTTGCCGCGGGCGAGACCGCCGGTTTCGCCCCGATCGACCACTCGGCCTACGAGACCATCATCGAGGTCCGCCGCCGCGAGATCGAAAGCAACTGATCGCCTCCGGGCCCCGGCCGGGACAGGCCGGGGCCCATCCGCATCCGGAGCCGTCATGGTCGAGATCACCCCCGGTGCCGCGCAACCGTCGCGCAGGCTGCACGACGACTACATGGCGCTGGTCGGTCGGCGGCGGCTCTACTCGGGTATCCTGCTGGCGTTGTTCGTCGCGCTCATGCTCGGCGGGTTCAACCTCGCGGCCGACCGCAATGCCGGCGGGTTCTGGTCCGGGCTGCCGAGCTTCTTCGACTTCCCGCGCGACGTGATCTCCGAGGCGTGGGAGGCCCGCGCCGAACTGCCCGGACACCTCGCCGAGTTCCTTCCCGCGCTGGTCGAGACCGTCAACATCGCCGCCACCGCCACGCTCGTCGGCGCGCTCTTCGCGGTGCTGTTCGCGCTGATGTCGACCCGCGGCCTCGCGCCGTTCCCGCGCCTGATCCCGCTCGTCCGCAGGGTCATGGACGTGTGCCGCGCGGTGCCCGAGATCGTGATCGCGCTGGTGCTGATCTACGTCCTCGGCGGCGGGCCGGTCCCGGCGATGATCGCCATCGCCATCCACACCGTCGGCGCGCTCGGCAAGCTGTTCTCGGAGGTGTCCGAGAATGCTTCGCCGAAACCGGTCGAGGGGCTGCAGTCGGTCGGCGCGAACTGGACGCAGCGGATGGCCTTCGGGGTGCTGCCGCAGGTGCTGCCGAACTGGTTCAGCTACGCGCTCCTGCGGTTCGAGATCAACATCCGCGCCTCGGCCATCCTCGGCTTCGTCGGCGCGGGCGGGATCGGGTACGAACTTCGCAACGCGATCTCCTGGGGGCAGGGCAAGTTCGACCAGGCCGCCGCCGTCTTCATCCTGCTCTTCGTCACCATCGTCGCGGTGGACCAGGTCTCGACGCTGGTCCGCAACCGGCTGATCCACGGGGGCGCGCCATGACCGACGCCGCGATGCCGCGCGACCTGCGCGCCGAAACCGCGGCGCTGTTCCGTCGCCGCCGTCTCGTGGCCTTCGCGATCCCCGCCGCGATCCTGGCCTACCTCGTCTACATCTTCTTCGCCTTCGACGTGCCGGGGCTGGCGGCGCGGGCCGACTGGCAGAACGGCCAGACCCTCGTCCGCGACAGCTACAGCCACAAGATCCACGTCACCCGCGACAACCGCGACGGAGAGATCGAGGCCTCGATCGAGGGCGAGCGGCGGTTCGTGTTCGACGACCGCACCCTGCCGGACTGGATCGCGCCGGGGGAGGACACGGTGATCGACCTCGGCCATGGTGGGCACGAGGTGCGCTACCTCGCCGATGGCGGCGTGACCTACGACATCCCCGGGTTCGGCCGCGTCGCGATGATGCCGTCGCCCGAGGGCGTCGCGGTCGATTGGCCCGCGGGCGTCGATCCCGCCGACCTGCCCGGCTGGATCAACGCGGGCGACAACCGGATCAGCTTCGTCACCGAGGCCGGCCGCCTTTCCGTCACCCGCAACCGTGCCGAGGTGTTCCGCTACTTCACGGGGTGGGAGCTGTTCTTCTTCACCCTCGACAGCCCTTACTACGGGCTGTCCCCGGCCGAGGTCCTGTCGCGCGCGGTCTCGGGCGAGGCCGGGGCCATCGTCAACGACGTCTGGACCAACTCCATGTGGCGGCACGGCGACGTCGCATGGGCGATCTTCGAGACTCTGCTGATGGCCTTCCTCGGCACCTGCGGCGCGGCCATCGTGGCGCTGCCGCTGGCCTTCCTTGCCGCCCGCAACTTCGCGCCGCTCGCCGCGCTCCGCTTCGCGGTCCGGCGGCTCTTCGACCTGTTCCGAGGCGTCGACGCGCTGATCTGGACCATCGTGCTCAGCCGCGCCTTCGGTCTCGGCCCGCTGACCGGGTCGCTCGCGATACTGCTCACCGACACCGGGTCGTTCGGCAAGCTGTTCTCGGAGGCGCTGGAAAACGTCGACGACCGTCAGATCGAGGGCGTGAAGTCGACCGGTGCCCATCCCGTCGCCCGCTACCGCTTCGGCGTCATCCCGCAGGTGATGCCGGTGCTGCTGAGCCAGGTGCTCTACTTCCTCGAATCCAACACCCGGTCCGCCACGATCATCGGCGCCATCACCGGTGGCGGCATTGGCCTTCTGTTGACCCAGGCGATCAACACGCAGAAGGACTGGGAGGAAGTGACCTACTACATCGTCCTCGTCCTCCTCATGGTGATCGTGATGGACTGGCTTTCGGGCATCGTGCGCCGCCGGCTCATCAAGGGCGGCGGGGACGCGGAGTGACGCTGTCGCCCGACGCGCCGCTGATCCACGACCCCTGCCGGATCGAGAACGCGCAATTCGGCCGCTACGTCGAGATCGGGGCCTTCACCGACATCCTGAACAGCGAGGTCGGCGACTATTCCTACTGCTCGCGCCATTGCAACTTCGCCAACGCCACCATCGGGAAGTTCGCGAACATCGCCAGCAACGTGCGGATCGGGGCGACGGACCATCCGCTGCACACCGCGTCGCTGCACCATTTCCTCTACCGCTCGGCGAGCTACTGGGACGACGCCGAGGATGACGCGGAGTGGTTCGAGAAGCGCGCCCGCCGCCGCGCCGTGATCGGCCACGACACCTGGCTCGGCCACGGGTCGCAGGTGAAGCCCGATGTCACGGTCGGACACGGTGCCGTGGTGGCCTCCGGCGCGGTGGTCACGAAGGACGTGGCCCCCTACGAGATCGTCGCCGGGGTCCCGGCCCGGCACCTGCGCTGGCGCCAGCCGGCCCAGACCGCGGAGCGCCTGATCGCTATGGCGTGGTGGGATTGGGACCATGCCACCCTGCGCGCGGCGCTGCCGGATTTCCGCGCGCTGCCGGCGGAGGGATTCCTGGAGAGGTACGGCGGCTAGTCCCCCACGGTCAGCGTCACCCTGTCCCCCGCGAAGACGGTATGGCCGAATTCCACCGCCGCGCCGTCGCCGTCGCGGTTGATCGCCTCGGTCACCAGCACCGGCGCGGCCTCGGGCAGGCGCAGGTGCCGCGCCTCGGTCGCGTCGGCGGTGCGCGCGGTCAGGCGGGTGGTCGCACGGGCGTAGTCGGAAAGCCCGCAGGCCGAAAGCGCGGCTGTGACCGACCCGGTACGGGCGAGATGGCCGGGCAGGTCGGGGAAGCGCGCAGCGGGAAAGACCGACCGGAACACTGCGATCGGCACGGCATCGGCGAAGGACAACCCGTCGCAGACATGGACCTCTCCGCCCTCTTCCAGCCCCAGGGCCGCCCGTTCCCCGGCCGCGGCCAGCCGGGTTTCCTGCGACAGGATGCGTTTCGATGGCAGCCGACCGGCAGCCGCGATCTGCTGGTGGAACCGGACCCGGCCGGTGATCGCGTAGTCCGCGGGCTGAGGCGTGGCCACGAAGACCCCGGCCCCTCGCCGGGACCAGACCACGCCCCGCGCGGCGAGGTCGGCGAGCGCGCGCCGCACGGTGTGCCTGTTGACCCCGAACCGCCCCGCCAGCGCGGCCTCGGTCGGCAGCTTCTGTCCCGGCGCGTAGAGCCCCGATGCGATCTCCCCGGCCAGGGTTCCGGCGATCCCCTGCCAGACCGGCCCGCGCGTCGATCCGGACGTCATGAAAACTTCATCGGCATATGGCCTCGGTGGACTTGCCCCGGGGCCATGCCCGGCGTATGACTTGTATAGTTGTATAGAAGTATAGACAACTTCGCAAGGCTGTCGAGATGACCTTCGACCCCGCAGACCGCAAACGATGGATGGGCCTCCTGGCGCGGGCCGAGGCCGGGCGCCTGTCCGTGCTCTGGGCGGCGCAGGGTCTGGACCCGGAATTCGACTGGCTGCGCCGGCCCGAAATCGGGACGGCGATGGTGCGGGGCAGGGCGGGGGCGACCGGCGCGCCGTTCAACCTCGGCGAGGTGACGGTGACCCGCTGCGCCCTGAAGCTTCGCGACGGAACGGTCGGCCACGCCTATGTCCAGGGCCGCGACAGGGACAAGGCGCGGATCGCGGCGATCGTGGATGCGCTGATGCAGACCGGCGCGGCGGAGGCCCTGCGCGCGGGCATCCTCGACCCCCTCGCGGCGGAGCGCGACGCCGCCCGTACCGGCCGCGCCGCGAAGGCCGATGCCACGCGGGTCGAGTTCTTCACGATGGTGCGGGGGGAGGACTGATGCAGGCGACGGCGCTTTCCGGCGGGTTCGCCGATCCCGCCCGCGACGCGGCCCGTGCGTTCCGGGCGATCATGACGGCGATGGCCCGGCCCGGCAGCATCCATGCGCTCGACGGCGCGGCCGCGCCGCCACCGATCTCGCCCGCCGCGGCCACGGTGCTGCTGACGCTCGCCGACCCCGACACGCCGGTCTGGCTGTCGCCCGCACTGTCCACGCCCGAGGTGCTGGACTGGATCGCGTTCCACACCGGCGCGCCCCTGTCGGCACACGGCGCGGCTTGCTTCGCGGTCGGCCACTGGTCCGACCTGCCACTCGCCGACCTGCCCGCCGGGACGCCCGCCTATCCAGACCGCTCCGCCACCGTCATCGTGGAGGTCGACCGGCTGGCCTTGGAAGGCGCGCGCCTCACCGGCCCCGGCATCGAGGCGGAGGCACGGCTGAACCTTCCCGACCCCGCGGCGTTCCGCGCCAATGCCGCGCGCTTCCCGCTCGGGCTCGACTTCGTTTTCTGCGCCGGGCGCGAGATCGCCTGCCTGCCGCGGTCGACCCGGATCGGAGGCGCCTGATGTACGTCGCGACGAAGGGTGGCGAGCGGGCCATCGACAACGCCCACGGCTGGCTGGCCGAGGAGCGGCGGGGCGATCCCGCGGTGCCCGAGATCTCCACCGACCAGATCGCGGGCCAGCTCTCCATCGCCGTGAACCGGGTGATGGCCGAGGGCTCGCTCTACGACCCTGACCTTGCCGCGCTGGCGCTGAAACAGGCGCGCGGCGACATGATCGAGGCGATCTTTCTTGTCCGCGCCTATCGCACGACCCTGCCGCGGTTCGGCGCGTCCCTGCCCGTCGACACCGGGACGATGGAGTGCGACCGGCGCATCTCGGCCACGTTCAAGGACGTGCCGGGCGGCCAGGTGCTCGGGCCCACCTTCGACTACACCCATCGCCTGATCGACTTCGCGCACGCCGCCGGGGGCCCGGTCCCGGAGGCGGCGGCGGGCACGCCAGATACCGCGCCGAAGCCCCATGTCGCGGCCTTCCTGAACCGCGAGGGCCTGTTGCAGGACGAACCCGGCGGCGAGGACACACCCCCCGACCTGACCCGCGAACCGCTCGCCATGCCCGCCGACCGCCCGCTGCGGCTGCAGGCGCTCGCGCGGGGGGACGAGGGCTTCATCCTCTCGCTCGCCTATTCGACGCAGCGCGGGTACGGCAAGACGCACCCCTTCGTGGGCGAACTCCGGATCGGCGCGGTCGCCGTCGAGATGGAGATCCCCGAGCTCGGCTTCGCGATCGAGATCGCCGACATCGTGCTGACCGAATGCGAGACCGTGAACCAGTTCACCGGCTCGCGCACCGAACCCGCGCAGTTCACCCGCGGCTACGGGCTCGTGTTCGGGCAGTCGGAGCGAAAGGCGATCTCGATGGCGCTGGTGGACCGCGCCCTGCGCTGGCAGGAACTTGGCGAGACCGCGACCGGCGCCCCGGCACAGGACGCGGAATTCGTGCTCTACCACGCCGACAACATCCAGGCGTCGGGCTTTCTCGAACACATCAAGCTGCCCCACTACGTCGATTTCCAGTCGGAACTGGAGCTTGTCAGGAAGCTGCGTGCCGGTGCCGCGGCAGAGGCGAGGGAGGCCGCGGAATGAGCCTAGTCGCCACCGCCGCCGTCGCCCCCGTCGAAACCGCCGCCGCAGCCCCCGTCGCCGCCATCGCCGAAGTCGCTCCAGAAATCGTCGAACCGGTCGAAGAAGCCGCCGAAGTCGAGCCAGAGAACGAACAGGGACTCCGGCCAGAAGGCGCGCGCCGCGGCCCGGAAGATCAGGAAGCCGATGATGGCCGCGAGGATCCAGCCAACGATTTCGCCTGGGGTCATGCCGAAGCTCCTTTTTCGATGGGGATAGCGGGCGAATGTGGCCATGACGGGGCAGGGGGCGAGTGGTGACCGGCCGAATGGTCTTCCTCACCCACGCCGACGTGGTGATCGACCCCGCCGTGCCGGTGCCGGACTGGCCGCTTTCGGATCGCGGTCGGTCGCGGCACGCGCGCTTTGGTTCCGATCCGGTGCTCGCGGGCGTCGGAGCCGTCTATTCCAGCGCCGAGCGTAAGGCGCGCGACGGTGCCGGGATCCACGCCGCCGCGTTCGGCATCCCGCACCGCGTCGTGACCGCGCTGCACGAGAACGACCGCAGCGCCACGGGCTACCTGCCGTCCGACGCCTTCGACCGGATGGCCGATGCTTTCTTCGCCCGACCCGACGACAGTATCGACGGATGGGAACCGGCCCGCCACGCCCAGGTCCGTATCCTCGCGGCCGTCCGCACCATCGCGGAGTTGCATGAGGACGGCGATATCCTCGTCGTGTCCCACGGCGGAGTCGGCGCGCTTCTGCGCGCGGCGCTGGCCGGACGGCCGATCAGCGGAGCCGAGGACCAGCCCGCCACCGGCGGCGGCAACTTCATCGAGATCGCGCTGCCCGACTGGCGGCCGTCGCCGGGGTGGAGGACGATATGACCTCAGTCCACGCCGCCACCGCCACCACCGTCATCGCCGCCGAACTGCGACCCCTCGGCGTCCCGCCGTCCGAAGCCGCGCGGGGGTCCGCCGCGGCCATGCGGCGCCGCCTCGTCGACCAGGCTCGTGTCCGACCGCGGATTGGCATTGCGCCGCCGCGGCCGTTCGTGGCCCCGAAGCGCGCCGACCGCGATCCGCCAGATCGCGAAGCCGAGCCCGCACAGCAGCGCGACGAGGAACAGCGCCAGGGCCAGGTCGGACATCGTCTCTTCCCCCGTTCGGGTTACGCGTCATGACGGACTACAACTTCGCCTATCTCGACGAGCAGACCAAGCGCATGATCCGGCGCGCGATCCTGAAGGGGATCGCGATCCCCGGCTACCAGGTCCCCTTCGCCAGCCGCGAGATGCCGATGCCCTACGGATGGGGCACCGGCGGGGTGCAGGTCTCGGCCTCGGTCATGGTGCCCGACGACGTGGTGAAGGTCATCGACCAGGGCGCCGACGACACGACCAACGCGGTCTCGATCCGCAAGTTCTTCCAGAAGGTGGCGGGCGTGGCGACGACCACCCGCACCGCCGAGGCGACGCTGATCCAGACCCGTCACCGCATCCCCGAGGTCGCCCTGACCGCCGACCAGGTGATCGTCTACCAGGTGCCGCTGCCCGAACCGCTGCGCCTGCTGGAGCCGCGCGAAAGCGAGACCCGTAAGATGCACGCGCTGTCGGAATACGGGCTGATGCACCTGAAACTCTACGAGGACATCGCCCGCCACGGCGCCATCGCCACCAGCTACGACTACCCGGTCGCGGTCGAGGGGCGCTACGTCATGGCGCCATCGCCGATCCCGAAGTTCGACAACCCGAAACTCGAAAGCCCGGCGATCCAGCTTTTCGGCGCCGGCCGCGAACAGCGCATCTACGCGCTGCCGCCGCACACGAAGGTCGCCAGCCTCGACTTCGAGGATCACCCGTTCGACCCGTCGCGGGCGGAGCATCCCTGCGCGCTCTGCGGCGCGACCGACAGCTATCTCGACGAGGTGATCACCGATGATGCCGGCGGGCGGATGTTCGTCTGCTCCGACACCGACTACTGCGAAGGACGGAGGTCGGCGGCATGACACCCCTGTTGTCCGTGGATGGGCTCGGCAAGCGCTACGGCGCCCGGATCGGCTGCGCCGACGTATCGTTCGATCTCTGGCCTGGCGAGGTGATGGGGATCGTGGGCGAAAGCGGGTCGGGCAAGACCACGCTCCTGAACTGCCTCGCAGGGCATCTCCGGCCGGACGAGGGCCGCGTGGTGTTCGACACCCGAGACCGCGGGCCGGTCGACACGCTCACCATGTCGGAGCCGGAACGGCGGATGCTCGCGCGGACCGACTGGGCCTTCGTCCACCAGAACCCCCGCGACGGTCTGAGGCTCGACGTCTCGGCGGGCGGCAACATCGGCGAGCGGCTGATGGCCGTGGGCGCGCGGAACTACGGTGCGATCCGCGCCGCCGCGACCGACTGGCTCGGCCGGGTGGAAATCGACGACGCCCGGATCGACGACCGCCCGCGCGCGTTTTCCGGCGGGATGCAGCAGCGGCTCCAGATCGCGCGCAACCTCGTCTCCGGGCCGCGGCTCGTGTTCATGGACGAACCGACGGGCGGCCTCGACGTCAGCGTGCAGGCGCGACTCCTCGACCTCCTGCGCGGGCTGGTGCGGGAAATGGGCCTGTCCGCCATCGTCGTGACCCACGACCTGGCGGTGGTCCGGCTGCTCGCGGAGCGGCTGATGGTGATGAAGGGCGGACGGGTGGTTGAAAGCGGCCTGACCGACCAGGTGCTTGACGATCCGCAGCACGCCTATACTCAGCTTCTGGTCTCTTCCGTCCTGCAGGTGTGACCAGATGATCTCCGCTTACCGCGCCGGCCCGTCCGGGCTTCAACACATCGACCTCGACCGGGAGGCCCTGACCGAGGGCGCGGCGGTGACGGTGCCGGAGGACGCGGTGTGGATCGACCTGGTGCGCCCGCTGCCGGCCCATGCAGACGCGGCGGCGCGGTTCGGCGTCGAGATCCCGAGCCTCGAGGACATGCGCGAGATCGAGGTGTCGAACCGGCTCTACCGTCAGGGCGGCGCGGAATACATGACCGTGGTGCTGCCCGGGTTCTCGGAATCGCACGAGGCGATGGTCGGGCCGGTGTCGTTCATCCTTACTAGCGACCGGCTCGTGACCGTCCGCCACCACCGGCCGAAGCCGTTCGACACCTTCCCGCTTCATGCCGGGCAAAGCTCTTCCGGGTGCCGGACGGCCGAGCGCGTGTTCCTGGGCCTCATGGAAGAGGTGACGGGGCGGCTCGCGGACCTTCTGGAAGGCGCGGGCGACGTGCTGGACGCCGCCGCGCGGCAGGTCTTCGGCGGCGGCGCGCAGCAGAATTCGGACCTGTTGCAGGAGACGCTGGAGCGTGTCGGCCGGCAGGGGGAGCTTCTGAACCGGGTGCGCCTTGCCGTCCTGACGCTCGACCGGGCGCTCAGCTTCTTTGCCACGATCGAGCGCGAGCAGGGCGTGAAGGCGCTGACCAAGGGCCTGACCCGCGATCTCGCCTCGCTGACCGTCCACGCCGATTTCCTGTCGTCGCGAGTCGGGCTGACGGTCGACGCGACGCTCGGCATGATCAACCTCGCGCAGAACGCGACCGTGCGGATCGTCTCGGTCGTTGCGGCACTGTTCCTGCCGCCGACGCTGGTCGCGTCGATCTACGGCATGAACTTCGGCAACATGCCGGAACTGCACCAGCCCTGGGGCTATGCCGCGGCGCTGGCGGCGATGTTCCTGTCGGCGGTCGGCACCTATCTCTGGTTCAGGTGGAAGAAGTGGCTATGATCGAGCTTCGCGACGTCTCCAAGCGGTTCGTCCTGCACAATCAGGGCAGCGCGGTGATCGAGGTGATGTCGGGCGCGGCGCTGAGCGTCGCGGCGGGCGAATGCGTGGCGCTGACGGGCGCCTCGGGCGCGGGCAAGTCCACCCTGATGCGGCTCATCTACGGGAATTACCGCGCCCACGGTGGCGCGATCCGGGTCGGCGGCGTGGACGTGGCGACGGCCGGCCCGCGCGAGATCCTGGCGCTGCGCCGCGCCACGCTCGGCCATGTCAGCCAGTTCCTGCGGGTGGTGCCGCGCGTGCCCACCATCGACATCGTGGCCGAGCCCTGCCTGCTGAACGGGATGGACGCGGACGCCGCGCGGGACCGGGCCGGAAGGCTCCTGGCCCGGCTGCGGGTGCCCGCCGCGCTCTGGTCGCTGTCGCCCACGACCTTCTCGGGCGGGGAACAGCAGCGGGTCAACATCGCCCGCGGCTTCGCCCACGATTTCCCCGCGCTCCTCCTGGACGAGCCGACCGCGAGCCTCGACCCGGTCAACCGCGAGACGGTGCTGGAGATGATCGAGGAGGCCAAGGCACGCGGCGCGGCCATCGTCGGCATCTTCCACGACGCGGGCGCCCGCGCGCGCGTCGCCGACCGGGAAATCGACGTGTCCCGCTTCGCCGCCGGGGCCGCGGCATGAGCGGTCGGCTCATCGCGGTCGTCGGCGCATCGGGCGTGGGCAAGGACAGCCTGATCGCCGCGCTGGTCGCAGCCGACCCGCGCCTGACCGCGCTCCGCCGGGTCGTCACCCGTGCGCCCGAAGCCGGCGGGGAACCCTGCGACTGCGTGACGGAAGAGGTGTTCGCGGCCCGCCGCGCGCGCGGCGACTTCGCGCTGTCCTGGGGTGCGCATGGCCTGTTCTACGGCATCCCCACCTCCGGGCTGGATCCCGTGGCGCGCGGGCGCGACGTGCTGGTGAACCTGTCGCGGTCGGTCCTGTCCGATGCCGCGCGGTTCGCGCCGCTCCACGTTCTGTGGGTCAGCGCCACGCCCGAGGTGCTGGCCGAACGTCTCGCCGCGCGCGGCCGCGAGAGCACCGCCGAGATCGCCCGCCGGATCGCGCGCCCGTCGCCGCCGCGGCCCGAGGGGATCGCGATCACCGACATCGACAATTCCGGCCCGCTCGACGCGGCCGCCGACACCGCGCTCCGCGCGCTCTACCGCGAAAGGGTGTAGCGATGGATCAGCCGGAACCGCCCATCCGCGCCTTCGCCCGTCAGCGCGAGACTGTCGAGCCGGTAGGGCCGTGGCAGGACCTCGGCGAAATGCGCGCCGAGGATTGCGGCGAGCGCGTCCGCGTCCGCGACCTTGCCCGTCAGCGTCAGGTGGAACCGGAAGTCCTCGCACACGTAGGGATAGCCCCAGTCGGCGAGGTTGCGGTCCTGTCGGGGGGTGAGCCGTGCGGCACGGCGGCGGGCGAGTTCCGCATCGCTCGGCGCGGCGCGGAACCGGTCGAGGTCACGCACTACGCGGGCCGCGAGTTCCAACAGGGTGGGCGATGGTTCCGCCGGGACGATGGCGACGAACCGGCCGAGCGGGCGGACGGCAAGGTCGGGGATCTCCACCGGTCGCAGGGTGGCCGCAAGCTCCGCCACCGCCGCCTCCAGCTCCGCGCGGTCGGTTCCGGGGGCCAGGCGGAAGGGCGGTTTGAGGGTGCCGTGGAAGCCGTATTTCCGCGGCGTCGCGGTCAGTTCGGCCGCGGGCGCGGGCAGGCCCGGCAGGTCCGGTGGCACGGTCTCGACCCCTGCCACCGCGTCCCAACCGAGCCACTCGGCGCCGGCCGCGTGGAACGCCCCGTCGGGGACGGCATAGACCGCGTATCGGGTGAAGTCGTCGGACATCGGGGCCGGTGCTCCGCCGGAAGGGAATGAGCGCGTGATGACAGAGGACGTGACCCTTGCCAATACGCGGCTCGTGCTGCCGGACCGGGTGGCGACCGGGCGCATCACCCTGTCCGGCGGCTGGATCGCCGAGATCGCGGAGGACGGCGCGGTGCCGCCCGGCGCGGTCGACTGCGGCGGGGATTTCGTCACGCCGGGGCTGATCGAGTTGCATACCGATAACCTCGAACGCCACATCAACCCGCGCCCGCATGTCGACTGGCCGCACGACGCCGCGATCCTCGCCCATGACGCGGAACTGGCCGGGACCGGGATCACGACGGTGTTCGACGCGATGCGCATCGGCTCGATCCCGAACGGCCGCGCGCGTTACGCGAAGTACGCCCGCGGGCTGGCCTCCGAGATGCTGTCGCTCCGGGCGCGCGGCGCGCTCCGGATCAGCCATTTCCTGCATCTCCGGGCCGAGGTCTGTTCCGAGACGCTGGAAGCGGAGATGGCGGAGTTCGGACCCGAGGATCGCGTCGGGCTGGTCAGCCTGATGGATCACACGCCGGGCCAGCGGCAGTATCGCGACGTCTCGAAGCTCAAGGACTACCACATGGCCAGGGGCAGCATGTCCGAGGCGGAGTTCGAACTTTATGTAGAAGATCTCAAGGCCCTGCGCGACGCCCACGGCGACCGCCACGAAGCCGCGACGGTCGCCTTCGCGGCAAGCTGCGGCGCGGTGCTGGCAAGCCACGACGACACGACCGCCGGACAGGTCGCGGTGTCGCGCGACTACGGCGTTCGGCTGGCGGAATTCCCGACCACCGAAGAAGCCGCCGCCGCCTGCCGCGCGGCCGGGATCGCGGTGATGATGGGCGCGCCCAACCTCGTGCGGGGCGGGTCGCATTCCGGCAACGTCGCGGCGGAGGCGCTCGCGCGGGCGGGGCTGCTCGACATCGTGTCCTCCGACTACGTGCCCTCGGCGCTGCTCTATTCCGCCCTGCATCTCGCGCGGGTCTGGGACGACCTGCCGCGCGCCATCGCGACGGTGACGGCGGCCCCGGCCGCGGCTGCGGGCCTGTCGGATCGCGGACGGTTGGAGACCGGTTTGCGGGCCGACGTGATCCGGTTCGCGGATACCGGCGGGGCACCGCGGTTGAGCGGTGTCTGGAGCCACGGGGCGAGGGTGGCGTAGGGACAGGACGGCGGATTTCTTTGTTCACTTCCTCGAAGCTTGCGGTTTTCGGTTTCGGGTTGCCGAACCACCGTGGCGAGCGCGGGGACAAGGCACTTACCGCGCCGGAGCAGCGAACGCCGGTGGCTGCCACGCTGCGACCGAAAGGTACTAGGGTCGTCTTCCCCCGTCCTTGTTCACGTTCCGTTAAGGATACCGGAGGTAAGCCCGGCGCCACGGTTCGATGACGATTTGGTAACGGCGCAACAACGGCTTGCAGAGTTCCGCGCTGCCGCCGCGCCGCGGTTGCGCGATACGCCCATTCGTGCCATCGAAGGCCGAGCTTTGACCCTTCCCGGGGAAGACAGATGGCAGATTTCTCCAGACGCCGCGTGATGATGGTGGACACCCAGGTCCGTCCCTCCGACGTGACCAAGTTCCCGATCATCGACGCGATGCTCAACATCCCGCGGGAATCCTTCGTTCCGCCGTCCAGCCGCGATGTCGCCTATGCCGGAACGCCGATCCCGATCGGCAACGGCCGCGTGGTGACCGAACCGCGGACGCTCGCCAAGCTCCTCTCGGCGCTCGATATCGGCCCGGACGACTCGGTGCTCGTGATCGGCGCGGGCCTAGGCTATGCCTCCGCCGTGATCGCGCGGATGGCCTCCGCCGTGGTCGCGCTGGAAGAGGATCCCGACCTCGCGCGCGAGGCCGAATCCGCGCTCGCGACGGAAGGTCTCGACAACGCCGTGGTAGTCGAGGGCGCGCTGGCCGAGGGCCGGCCGAAGGAAGCGCCCTACGATGTCATCCTCGTCGATGGCGGGGTGGAGAAGATGCCGGAAGCGATCGAATCCCAGTTGCGCGAAGGCGGCCGCATCGGCGCGGTGTTCATGTCGGGCCAGCTCGGCGAGGCCCGTGTCGGCGTCCGCGCCGGCGGCCGCGTGAGCTGGCGGATGGAATTCAATGCCACCGCGCCCGTGCTGCCCGGGTTCGCGGTGGAACAGAGTTTCGTGTTTTGAAACGACGTGTGACAAGAACAAGAGGCAGGACAATGGGCGGGATCGGACGACTGGCGCTGGTGTGCGCCGCCCTACTGCTTGGCCCCGCGGCCGAGGCCTACACGCTGCGCGACGCGCTCGCCGCGGCCTACCGGAACTCCGACCTGCTCGAACAGAACCGCTACCTGCTCCGCCTCCAGGACGAGAGCGTGGCGCAGCAGATCGCGGGCCTGCGCCCGATCGTCAGCTTCAGCGCCGCGTCGAGCTATTCGCCCACCTCCAACTCCACCGTCAACTCGCTCAACCTCGTGGCCGAGATGCTGGTCTACGACGGTGGCGGTACCGCGCTCCTGGTGCAGGCCGCGCGTGAAAACGTCCTGGCCGCGCGCCAGGGTCTCGTGAACGTCGAGCAGCAGGTGCTGCTGAACGCGGTCACCGCCTATGTCAACGTCTGGTCCTCGATCCAGTCGGTGCAGGTGCGGGAATCGAACGTCCGCGTGGTGACCGAACAGCTTCGCGCGGCGCGCGACCGGTTCGAGGTCGGCGAGGACACCCGCACCGATGTCGCCCAGGCCGAGGCCGCGCTCGCCGCCGCCCGTTCGCAACTCGCTGCCGCGCGCGGACAGCTCGAGATCGCCGAGGAGCTCTTCATCATCGCCGTGGGCGAACGCCCCGGCGGCCCCGGCGGCCCCGGTGCGCTGCCGGACCTGCCCTACGAGGAAACCCGCGCCGACGCCATCGCGCGCAACAACCACCCCGCGATCCTCGGGCTTCAACACGAGGTCCGCTCGAACGAACTCGCGCTCGCCTCGGCCCGCACGGACTACGGCCCCACGGTCTCCGTGCAGGCGCAGGCGGGGCGCAGCTACGGCGGCAACAACCCCGGCTACGGCACCACCTTCAGCCTCAACCTGAGCCAGCCGATCTACCGCGGCGGCCAGCTCTTCTCGCTCGAACGGGTGGCCATCGCGACGCTGTCGGCCAGCCAGGCGGAACTCAACCAGCAGGTCCGCACGGTGATCCAGGCGGTCGGCAACGCCTATGCGCAGCTTCGGATCGCGAACGCGCAGATCCAGGCCTCCGACCAGCAGATCCGCGCCGCGCAGCTCGCGCTCGACGGCGTGCGGGAAGAGGCCTCGCTCGGCGCCCGCACCACGCTCGACGTTCTCGACGCGCAGCAGGACCTGCTCGATGCCCAGATCTCGCGCATCACGGCGCAGGCCGATCTCTACATCGCGGGCTATACCGCGTTGTCGGCGATGGGGCTTCTGACCGTCGATAATCTCGATCTGCCGGTGCCGGAATACGACCCGGCGGCCTATTCCAACGCCTATTCCAACGCGCCCGCGCGGGTCACGTCCGAACAGGGCGCGCGGCTCGACGCGGTGCTGGACCGGCTCGGTCGGAATTGAGGCATTATCCGTCGCGGCGCCCAATTGTCGCCGTGATTTTCGGATGAGTTGCCGCGACGCCGCGCCGGGGGTATCTTGCGGCGCAATCTCCGGCTCGGGCCGTTCATCCGTCCGAGGAACGTAGAAGGGCAGTCTCATGGACGATTCCGCGCGCGACGACGATATCGAGGACGTTCTCTCGTCGATCCGACGCCTGGTGACCGACCACCAGCCCCCAGCCCGCGCGACGGCAGAGGCCGGGATGGGACGTCTCGTGCTGACGCCCGCGCTGCGCGTGTCGGAGCCCGAGGATCCCTACATCCCGATCCAGCCCGCGTTGGACGACGAACCGGAGGACGCGCCTGCCGAGGTCGCGGTTTCCGAAGATGCCGAGGGCGCCGAGGGCGCCGAGGTCCTGCCGTTTCGCGGATCCGACGCGGTCGAAGAGGCCGAGGCGCAGGATTTCTCCGCCGACGATCCGGCGACGCACTACGTCGACGCCGAGCCCGCCGTTGAGGGAGACTTCGAGGAGGACTTCCCGGAAATCGAGGTCGAGGCGTCGGACGAGGCCCCGGAATCGCTCGAAACCGAAAGCGCGGAGACCCCGGCAGCGGCCTGGGGCGTATTCCAGCCGTTCGGGAATGTCGCTGCTGGCGACGCGGAAACCGTCGAATTCCCGGCCGACGACGCATCGCAGGAGACGCAGGGCGCCGGCTTCGACGCGACTGCCGATGAAGACGCCGAGGCGGAACTGACGGCGGAGGTCGAAACCGCCGCCGGTGCGATGGAAGCCGCGGTCGCGCAGGCCCTCGCGGGCGCCCTCGATGCGCCGGAGCCGGAAACCGGCCCCGAGACCGACGTGGTGCAGGAGGTCTCCGGCGACGCGGAGATCACCGCCTGGGGCGTGGACACCGACGATACCGGCGCATCCATCTCCGCGGATGAAACGGTTTCGCAGGATGGCGAGGGGTCGGAGACCGGTAACGGTGACGACTGGTCGCCGGCGCAGATGGACAGCGGTTTCGCCGAGGTTGCGCAGGACGACGTCGCATCGGGCGAGGCCGAGTGGACCGACCAGGCAGGTCCGTCTTTCGGTCTGGACGACGAGCCGACCGCTTCGGACGCTCCCGCGGAGGACGTGCAGAACAAAATCGACGAGACCGCCGAGTTCGCCGCTGACCGCGAAGTTGAGACGGACCACGGTGAGACCGGCGCCGCCGAGACCCCGCAAGACGGCCCGATCTGGACATTCGTGGACGAGACCGTGGCGGAAGCGCCTCTGACCGCGGGCGAGGAACCGGCGGACGCGGAGGACGAGGACTTCACGGAATCAGCCTTCGGGCTGGCCGATGCGGCAGAAGCCAACGCCATCGAAGACACGGCGGAAGACGCCGACGCGGCGTCCGATGACGCGGTGCCGATGGACCAGGAGACCGACACGGCAGATGTAGCGTCGGACGACCGGGACGTGGACCTGCACGCGGCAGACACCGGTTTCGGCCAGTTCGACGACGACGCGGAAACCGCTTCGTTCGAGGCGGACCCCGGGGATAGCTTCATCGAAGCCGAAGCCGAAGCCGAAGCCGAAGCCGAAGCCGAAGCCGAAGCCGAAGCCGAAGCCGAAGCCGAAGCCGAAGCCGTCGAGATGGTGGCGGAGGAAACCGCAGAACCGGACAGCGACCCAAGCGTCGAGCGCGATGCGACGGCAGACTCGGGCGAGGACGCCGAGACCGGCGATTTCGATGCAGAGGCCGAGGAAACCGTGACCTTCGACGCGGACGAGGCCTCCGGCGCGGCCGTGCCCTCGGCCGCCGTCGCACTCGGCCTGGCGGCCGCTCTCTCCCCCGCGACCGGCGATGACGGCACGGAAGAGCTTCCGCGCCGACGGGGCGAGGGTTTGCGTTTCGCGCGCCCCGTGGTCCGCCTGTCGCCCGTGCCGCCGACCTCGCGCGGATACGAGCCGGAACACGGCGACACCGACTGGCCGGACGAGGATGGATCGCGCGTCGCGATGGACATCGCCGCCGTGCGCCGCGCCCGCCAGTCCGGCGAGACCCCCGCAGCCGAGGCGCCGGAGGACGAGGATTTCGCGGCCAACGGCCCGCCGGTCTTCGCCCGCGCCGCGCACCGTGACCGGATTTCCTTGCGCCCGACCACCGGCGACGACGGGACCACGCCGGACGCGGACGAGGAGGGCGAAGCCGTCGAGGACGTCATCGCCGACGCGGCGGAGGGGTCCGAGGATGCCCTTGCCGGGCTCGACGAGGCCGCGCTGCGCGAGCTGATCGCGCAGGTGGTGCGGGAGGAACTGCAAGGGGCGCTCGGCCAGCGGATCACCCGCAACGTCCGCAAGATGGTCCGCCGCGAGATCCGCCTCGCCCTCGCCGCCGAGGATTTCGAGTAACGGGCCTGGGGCCGGGATCGCCCCGCCCCGACCCGCTTGATTTCGCGGGCCGGGCGGGTGACGCTCGCCCATGTTCCCGATCCGCGACCACAACCCGTCCAACCGCACGCCCTTCGTCACCTGGGCGCTTATCGCGGCCAATTGCGTGATTTTCCTGCTCTACTACCCGGAACTGTCGGCGCAGCCCGCGCGGCTGATGGGGTTCTACGACGCCTGGGCGCTGGTCCCGGCCGAGATCAGCCGGGGGATCGACGGGCACACGCTGCTGACCTCGATGTTCCTGCACGGCGGCTGGATGCACCTCGCGGGGAACATGCTGTTCCTGTGGATCTTCGGCGACAACGTCGAGGACCTGCTCGGCCATCTCGGGTTTCTCGTGTTCTACCTCGCCTCGGGGGTCGCGGCCTCGCTCGGCCAATGGCTGGCCGATCCGGGCTCCACGGTGCCGGTCGTCGGTGCGTCGGGCGCGATCGCGGGGGTGATGGGCGGATACCTCCTGATGTTCCCGAAGGCGCGGGTCGACATCCTGGTGATCCTGGTGGTGATCTTCCGCGTCTTCACCGTCCCGGCCTGGGCGATGCTCGGCTTCTGGTTCGCGGTGCAACTGGTGTCGGGGGCGAGCGCCGACCTGACCGGCGGTGGCGTGGCCTACTGGGCCCACACGGCGGGTTTCGTGGCGGGGGCGGCCTTCCTGCTGCCGGCGTGGCTGCGGCGGGGCGGGCCGGCCTGGTGGAACCGGACCCACGGCCACCCGCTGCACTCGGCGGCGCATTACCGCGATACCCGGAGCGGGATCCCGCGGGTCACACGCGACGGGTCCGGCCACGTCGCGGAGCCCCTGTCCGCGATCACCCGCGTGCCCCGCGCCGGGCGGCGGCGGGGTGGCCGTCGGAACGGCGGCGGCCCCTGGTCGGGCGGGACCTGACGCGGGGACGGCCCTGCCGCCCCGCCGGTACGCTCAGGCGCGTTCGTAGTATTCCATCGTTTCTGTGTTCACGACGATGTCCTCGTCCGGTCCGACGAAGGGCGGCACCATGACCTTCACGCCGTTGTCGAGGATCGCGGGCTTGAAACTGTTCGCCGCGGTCTGGCCCTTCACCACCGGCTCGGTCTCCACGACCTTGCAGGTCACCTTCTGTGGCAGGGTCGCGTTCAGCGCCTCGGTGTCGTGGAACTCCACCACGATGGTCATGCCGTCCTGCAGGAACGGCCGCCGCTCGCCGAGCAGTTCGGCGGGAAGCTCGATCTGCTCGTAGGTCTCGGCGTCCATGAACACGAGCATCCCGTCGGTCTCGTAGAGGAACTGCTGGTCCTTCTGTTCCAGCCGCACCCGTTCGACCTTGTCGGCGGACCGGAAGCGTTCGTTCAGCTTCGACCCGTTGCGGAGGTTGCGAAGCTCCACCTGCGCGAAAGCGCCGCCCTTGCCGGGCTTGACGTGATCGACCTTGACGGCGGCCCATAGTCCACCGTTATGTTCCAGCACGTTACCCGGCCGGATCTCGTTGCCGTTGATCTTGGGCATGACATTGCCCTCCGCCCTTGAGAAGAATTTGGAGCGTCCTATATCTGGCGCTTCGGGGGCAGGCAATACACCGGTTCCGGTGTGAGTATCCGGTTAGCCATGTCTCCGGAGCATGGCAGGCATGTCGAAAACACATCACAGAATCGCACGAATTCTGGGCATAACGGGCGGCACGCCAAAAAACGCAAGAGCAAAAAAAGGACGACGAAATGCGAGATTTCGTTGACGGCACGGCCTTCAACTTCGAACAGGGACAACGTTCGCGGAAGCTCTTCGCGGCGGTGGTTCTCGCTGCGCTGGACGATGCCATTGCGGACGACAAGAAGTATGGCAACGGTCCTGACCAGATCGCCCGTTGGGCACGCTCGCGGGACGGGCGCGAAGTTCTGAGCTGCGCCGGCATCGATCCGAACGAGCGCGTCGTGGAAGGCCTGATGAAGTTCGTCGCCAACGGCGTCCGGACCTCGGTGGCGCTGAGCCGCGAGGAAAGCGAACGCCGGCTGCAGGCGGAGGCGGAAGCCGCCTGACGCGACTTCGACAGGTCGGATCATCGGAAGCGCGCCCCTGAGGGCGCGCTTTCGGTTTGTAGGGGTGGGTCTGGCCGCCCGATCAGTCATGTGCGGCCCGCGACGCGCCAGCCGCTAATCCTGACCTCGTGAGACGAAACCGCTGTCGCCCGACGGTCGGATCGCCGCGCCGCTGCATACTGATGCCGATGCGCCAATTGGCAACGTCCCCCGCGGCTACGCCCGTTCGCGCCTCCAAAGCTCCGCCGGACCATTCGCCGCCCGCAGCCGGACCGTCCGGCGACTACCCGTGGAACGCCTCCGCCAGCGCCTCGCGGGTCATCGCGGGCTTTCTGCCCTCGAAGCTCACCGCGCCGCGGGTCAGGACGTAGAACCGGTCGCCGAGGTCGTAGGCGAAGTCAAAATACTGCTCCACCAGAAGGATCGCGAGGCCGCGGTCGTCGCGGAGGTGGCGGATCACCTCTCCGATCATCTGGATGATGTTGGGCTGGATGCCCTCGGTCGGCTCGTCCATCAGCAACAGCTTCGGCTTCGTCACCAGCGCGCGGCCGATGGCGAGTTGCTGCTGCTGTCCGCCCGACAGGTCGCCGCCGCGACGGTTCTGCATCTGCTTCAGGACCGGGAACAACTCGTAGATCTCGTCCGGCACCACGCGTTCGCCGCGCGGCAGGCTGGCCAGCCCGGTTTCCAGGTTCTCGCGCACGGTCAGAAGCGGAAAGACCATCCGCCCCTGCGGCACGTAGCCGATGCCGTGCTTGGCCAGCGCGTAGGGCGGCAGGATCGGCAGTTCCTCCCCGTCCAGCACCACCTTGCCGCCGGACCGGGCATGGGTCCCGGAAATCGCCTTCATGAGGGAGGTCTTGCCGACCCCGTTCGTGCCCATCAGGCAGGTCACCTCGCCGCGGGAGACATGGATCGACACCCCCTGGAGGATCTGGCTGCCGCCGTAGTGAAGGGTGAGATCGGTTACGTCGAGCATGTCTTAGCGCCCCAGATAGACGTCGATGACTTCCTGGTTCGCCATCACGTGGTCGAGCGAGCCTTCGGCCAGCACGGAGCCCTCGTGCAACACCGTCACCCGGCAGTTCAGTCGGCGCACGAAATCCATGTCGTGTTCCACCACCACCACCGCCTTGGTCTTCGCGGCGTTCACGAGGATGTCGGTGGTGTGTTCGCGTTCCTCGGTCGACATGCCGGCGGCGGGTTCGTCCACCAGCAGCAGGCGCGGTTCCTGCGCCAGCAGCATGCCGATCTCCAGCCATTGCTTCTGGCCGTGGCTGAGGATGCCGGCGGTGGTCGACAGGTGATCCAGAAGCCCGATCTCGGTGGCGAGTTCCTCGATCCGGGCGCTGTCGGCGTCGGACCCGCGATAGGTCAGCGCGGCCCACGGCGTCCGGTCCTTCTTCAGCGCGACCATCAGGTTGTCGCGGACGCTCTGGTCTTCGAACACGGTCGGGCGCTGGAACTTGCGGCCCACGCCGGCCTGCGCGATCTGCGCCTCGGACATGCGCAGGAGCGACCGGTTCTCCTCGCCCCACAGCACCTCGCCCTCGTCGGGGCGGGTCTTGCCGGTGATGATGTCCATGAACGTGGTCTTGCCGGCCCCGTTCGGGCCGATCACCGCGCGCATCTCGGGCTCACCAATGGAGAAGGACAGGTTGTTGATCGCCTTGAACCCGTCGAACGAGACCGAGACGCCGTTCACTTCCAGAAGCGCGCTCATTTCCGCACCAGCTTGTCGAACAGTCCGGCGATGCCGTTCGGCGCGAAGAGCGTGATAAGGACGAAGCCGAGGCCGAGCAGCACCGGCCACCAGTCGATCCACTGGATCGTGAAGATGCCGAGGTTCACGTCGGGCGCGCGGCCGCCGGTGAAGTAGGTCGACAGGAGCGACACCAGCGCCGCACCGATGACCGCCCCGTAGAGCCGGCCGCGCCCGCCGATGGCGACCCAGACGGCCAGGTAGATCGACGCGATCGGCGCGATCTCGTCGGGGTTGATGATGCCCGCCTGCGGGTAGAACAGCGCCCCGGCGATACCGCAGATCACCGCGCTGAGGACGAAGACGAACAGCTTGTAGCCTTCGACCGAGTAGCCGAGGAAACGTACCCGCTGTTCGTCGTCGCGGATGCCGCGCACGACGTTGCCGAACTTGCCCGACACGACCCAGGCCGACCCGACATAGCCGAGCGCCAGCGCCAGCGCCGAGGCCCAGAAGAACCAGATCGACAGGTAGCTCTGCCCGGCGCTAACGCCGGGGATGTTCTGCAGGCCGGACAGCCCGTTGTTCCCGCGCAGGCCGGTGTCGTTCTGGAACAGGTAGAGCGACAGGGCGAGGGTCATCGCCTGGGTCAGGATCGACAGGTAGACGCCCGTAACGCGCGAGCGGAAGGCGAGCCAGCCGAAGACGAGCGCGAGCAGGCCGGGGATCAGCACCACCAGCAGCAGCGACAGGAACAGGCTGTCGGACACCGCCCACATCCAGGGCCAGTCCTCCGCGCCGACGACCGAGAAGATCTGGAGCGCGGTGCCCTGGCTGATCTCGGCCTCGGTCGGCGGGATCACGTTGTTGGCCATGTTGGCGCGGACCACGGCCTCGGTCCGCGCGGTCATCAGCCACATGCCGACCATGTAGCCGCCGAGCCCGAAGAACGCGAAGTGCCCGAGCGAAAGGATGCCGCAATAGCCCCAGACGAGGTCCATCGCCAGCGCCGCGAGGCAGAGGCAGAGCGTCATGCCAAGGACCTTGGTGAAGGACACCGAGATCCCGCCGGTGCCGTAGGCCTGGCTCAGGATCGTGACGCCGAGCACGACGGCGAACAGGACGGCCAGGAAGTAGGGAACGGTCTTCATCGCGCGCATGGCTCAGTCCCCCGCCGCGCGGCCGCGGAGCGCGATGATGCCCCTTGGCCGGAACTGGATGAACAGGATCACGAACAGGATCATGTAGGTCTGCGCCGCCAGCGTGTTCGACGGGTTCATCCACTCGATCCCCTTCTGGAGGAAACCGATCAGCGCCGCGCCCGCGAGCGTGCCGAAGATGTTGCCGACACCGCCGACGACCACGGTCATGAAGCTCTGGACGATGTAGTTGGAGCCGAGATCGGGCACGACCTGCGCGAAGAGGCCGATAGCCACCCCCGCGACGCCCGCGATGCCGGAGCCGAGGCCGAAGGTCAGCATGTTGATCCGGTCGGGGTTGATGCCCATGGCGCTCGCCATCGCCGGGTTCTGGGTGACGGCGCGCACTTCGAGCCCGAGCCGGGTCTTGTTCAGGATCAGCCAGAGCGCGACGAAGAAGATCACGCCGAGCAGGAAGATCGCGATCCGGATCGAGCTGATCGAGACCACGTCGTTGAACTCGACCGATCCGGCCAACCAGTCCGGCGGCGACAGCGGGCGCGACAGGGTGCCGAAGATCTGGCGCACGATCTGCTGGATCGCGATGGAGATCCCGAAGGTGGCGAGCAGGGTTTCCAGCGGCCGGTGATAGAGCCAGCGGATCACCAGCCGTTCCATCGCGACCCCGGCCACGAAGGTCACGGCGAAGGCGAGCGGGATGGCGATGGCGATGGAGGCGGTATCGTTCGGCACGATCGACTGCACCACGAAGCCGGTATAGGCGCCGAGCATGATGAACTCGCCGTGGGCCATGTTGATGACCCCCATGACGCCGAAGGTGATCGCCAGCCCGATCGCGGCGAGGAAGTAGATCGACGCGAGCGACAGCGCGTCGAGCGACAGGTCGAGGAAGTTGTAGAGCGCGACGGAGCCCTCGATGCTGGCGAGCGCGCTTTCGGCGGCGTCCGTCACGGCGACGGAGCTTTCGCGGTATTCCTCGTAGAAGGCGTAGCCCGCGACGATCTCCGCGATCTCGGCCTCGGTCGAACCGGCCTCCGCCGCGCCCGAGGCGATCAGCGCGTCGTAGGCGCGTTCGCGCGCGGCCTCGGTGTTGAGCTGCGCGAGGGGGATGCCGCCGACGCGGCCGTCGACGATGTTGGCTTCGAGCGTGTCGAGCCGCTCCTCGTCGGTGATGAGCGGCGGGGCGAGCTCGGCGGCGACCAGCATCTCGTAGGCATCGGCCAGCGGCAGGTCGTCGGAGCCGGGTTCGAGCTCCCGCGCGATGTTGGCGTCCTCGGGCATGGTCTCGGCGACCTCGGTCCGGGTCGCCAAGAGCGGGTTCAGCACGGCGCGGGCCTCGATCGAGATGTTGCCGCGAAGCGTGTCGATGGCGGCCACGCGCGCCTCGTCGCTGTCGGCGAAGGCGATGGTCAGCTTGGTCAGCAGCGCGGAGGCCGCGTTGCGGACGTCCTCGTCCTCCTCGGTCTCCAGCAGCTCGCGGATCAGCGGCAGGTGTTCTTCCTCGGGGTCGCGGTCGATGGCCCGGAGCGCGGTGCGGCGCACGCGCGGCTCGTCCGCGTTCAACTGGAACTGCACGAGGGCGGAGCCGATGACGGTCTGCACCCCGCGGTTCGGGCGAAGCTGGTCGATCTCGCGCGATCCGGAGGTGCCTGCGACCTCGCCGGTGTCGATGTCGATCAGGGTCAGCTCGTCCGCGTCCGGGTCCTCGACGTAGTAGAACAGCCCGTCGCTCTCGCGGAAATACAGTTCCCGGTCCTGCCAGACCGACAGGAACTCGGGCACGTTCGGCAACTCGCTTTCGACCAGCCGTTCCAGCACCTCGCCCACGGTCCGGCGCGAGGCGTCGGTCACCAGCTCCGGGTCTTCCTGGAGGATGTCCTGGAGCGTCTGGGCCCGCAGGCCCGAAGGCACGGCGCAAAGCAGCAATACGCCCGCGAGGGCGAGAAGAATCCGTTTCATCATGTCAGTGGTCGCCCGCACCCCGGTAAAGGCGGGGCGGCCCGAAGGCCGCCCCCACCATCGTCGTCAGTAGTTCGATTCGAGCTGCACGCAGGTCTCGGTATCGGTGTTGTACATGCCGCAGCCGAGCCCCGGCCAATCCGAGGTCAGGATGGCCGATTCAGGCAGGTAGTCGGTCCAGGCGTCGCCCGGCACCGGGTCGGTCTGGCTGATGATGTCGAACTGGCCGTCCGCGCGGATCTCGCCGATCAGCACGGGCTTGGTCAGGTGGTGGTTCGGCAGCATCTCGGCCATGCCCCCGGTCAGGTTCGGGAAGGTCTGGCCGGGCAGGGCGGCGATCACCGCGTCCGCGTCGGTCGTGCCGGCGGCCTCGACCGCCTGGACCCACATGTTGAAGCCGATGTAGTGGGCTTCCATCGGGTCGTTGGTGACGCGGGTGTCGTCGCCGGTGAACGCGTGCCATGCCTCGATGAACGCCTCGTTCTCGGGCGTGTCGGCGGACATGAAGTAGTTCCACGCGGCCAGGTGGCCTTCGAGCGGCTCGGTGTCGAGACCGGACAGTTCCTCCTCACCGACCGAGAACGCGACGACGGGGATGTCGTCGGCGGTCACGCCCTGCGCGGCGAGTTCGGTGTAGAAGCCCACGTTTGCGGAGCCGTTGATCGTGGAGATGACGCCGACCTGGTCGCCCGACTCACCGAGTGCCACGACGTCCGACACGATCGAGGACCAGTCGGAATGGCCGAACGGGGTGTAGTTGACGAAGATGTTCTCCTGCGGGATGCCGGCATCCAGGAGGTAGGCTTCGAGGATGCGGTTGGTGGTCCGCGGGTAGACGTAGTCGGTACCGAGAAGCGCGAAGCTCTCGACGCCGAGCTCTTCCAGGAAGTAGTCCACCGCCGGGATCGCCTGCTGGTTCGGCGCGGCGCCGGTGTAGAACACGTTGTAGGAGCTTTCCTCGCCCTCGTACTGGACCGGGTAGAACACGACCGCGTTCAGTTCCTCGGCCACGGGCAGGATCGACTTGCGGCTTGCGGAGGTCCAGCAGCAGAACACCACGTCGACTTCCTCGACCGTGATCAGGTCGCGCATCCGTTCGGCGAAGGTCGGCCAGTCCGACGCGCCGTCGACGACCACCGGGACCAGTTCCTCGCCGAGCACGCCGCCGGCCTCGTTCTGCTGTTCGATCAGCATCAGCATGACGTCGCGCAGCGTGCTTTCGGAGATGGCCATGTCGCCGGTCACCGAATGCAGGATCCCGACACGGATCTCCGCCGTTGCCGCGGTGGCGGTAGCAAGCGCCATCGCGCTGCCGAGAAGTAGCTTTTTCATCATTCCCCCATACTTGAAGATTGGATCAGGCAGCGATGCTGCGACCGCGAAGGATACTTCACGGTTTCCAGTGTCCTTGTCTGCCGCTAAATTCTCACCGGCATGGTGCGTTTTCTGCACCGGGGGACAGATGCGGCATCTCAAGATCTACCGCGCGATCCGGGCGATCCATCGCTCGGGCTCGATCCGCAAGGCGGCGGCGGATCTCGCGTTGTCGCCGTCCGCGCTGAACCGCGCGGTACAGGGGTTCGAGGCCGAACTGGGCGGCCCCGTCTTCGAACGGCTTCCGGCGGGCGTGCGCCTGTCGCGGCTCGGCGAACTCCTGATGCCCCTCATTGACGCCCATCTGTCACAGGTTGATGAATTCCGCGTTCTCGTGACCGAGATGCAGGACGGCGCCATCGGCGAATTGCGCCTGTCGCTCGCCAGCGACCTTCCGGCCGGGCGCTGCCAGGCCGCGCTGGCCGAGTTCCGGGCGCGCCATCCACGGGTCGAGGTCACGGCGATCACGTCCGACACCGCCGGCCCGCTCCTGTCCCGGCAGGTCGATCTCGCGATTCTCAGCCACCCCGAAACCGACGACCGGGTCGAGGTCGCCGTGTCGCGGCGGAGCCCGCTGGTTGCGCGGGTGGCGGGCCGCGCCGGTCCGGTTCCGGATGCCGCCCGGCTGACCGACTTCATCGGCCGGCCCTGGCTCGCCCCGCCGCCGGGCACCGGCACGCGGATCGCGCTGGCTCATCTTTCCCGGCGGCTCAGGCTCGACGCGCAGCGGGTCACCAGCGTCCCGGGGTTGTGGCCGGTCCTGACCCCGGGGCCTGAGGGCGACGTCCAGTTCCTGCCCGCCCACGGCCTGCCGGACCCCTCGGCCGACCGCGCCGCGACTCACGTCCCGGTCATCGGCGGCGAGGTGCAGCTCGCGGCGCTGGTCCGGGCGGGCGAGCCGCTCGCCATCGCCCCGCGCCGCTACCTCGCGCTCCTGGAACGCTACTGGGACTGATCGCCCCGCGCGGACCTGCGCGTGTCAGGGGAATGGTGGCCGCTGCGGGGGTCGAACCCGCACGCCCGAAGGCCTCGGATTTTAAGTCCGGTCTGTCTACCAGTTCCAGCAAGCGGCCAGTGGGCTGCAGGAATACCCCCTGCCGCGTCGCCCGTCGAGTGGGGCCTCAATCGCCTTCGAAAGCGCAGAGCGTGTGGATCTCGAAGCCCATACCCTCGAGCTTCGCGCGCCCGCCGAGATCCGGCAGGTCGATCACGAAGGCGGTGCCGACAACTTCGGCGCCGAGCCGTTCGATCAGCCGGATACCCGCCGCCGCCGTCCCGCCGGTAGCGAGAAGGTCGTCGACAAGCAGGACACGCGCGCCCGCCTCGATCGCGTCGTCGTGGACCTCGACCGTCGCCGCGCCGTATTCCAGTTCGTAATCCTCCGCGATGGTCGGACCCGGCAGCTTGCCCTTCTTGCGGATCGGCACGAACCCCTTGCCGAGCTGGTGCGCGATGGCGCCGCCGAGGATGAAGCCCCGCGCCTCCAGCCCCGCCACCTGGTCGATCCGGGCTCCGACATAGGGCGCGAGCAGCTGGTCCACCGCCAGCCGGAACCCGCGCGGGTCGTTGAACAGCGTGGTCACGTCGCGGAACATGATCCCGGGCTTGGGGAAGTCGGGGATCGTGCGGATGTAGTCCTCGACCCGTTTGCCGTTCAGCATGTGCGTGTCCTCTCAGGCGCGCGGATAATGCAGCCGGATCGCCTCGGCGTCCTGGCCGCGCAGGTAGACGACCGAGTTGCCCTCTTCGGAAAAGATCGAGCGGCGGTAGGCCCCGGACGAGATGTCGGTCGGCAGGCCGAGCGCCTGCACCAGTTCCTCCAGCACCACCGAGGCGATCTCGCGCCGGTGGATGTCGCGGCTGATGGCGATGGCGGCGGACTGGATGTCGGCCCCGCGCGACCGGATCACCACGCGCCCGATCGACATCGCCGATCCGTCGATCTGCGAATTGCCGGTGCCCTGGATCAGCCCGCCTTCGGGCGTCTCGAGCAGGTAGACGGGAATGTCGAACGGCGCGGCGTAGTGCCGGTCGAGCCAGAGATGCGCACCGAGCGCGTTGATCTCGTCGATGGCCGCGTCGAGCGCCTGGTCGACGAGGTCGAGCTTGTAGCTCGGGAAGGCCGGGTGAACGCCCGCGATACCCACGCGCAGCGACAGCCGCTGCGGGTCGGGCCAGCGCACGACGGGCTTGGCGCAGTCCCCGCCGGGCGGTGCGGCGCAGGCGACGAGCCGGTAGAAATCCTCGTCCGACAGCGGGCCGTCGACCGACACGAACTCCTGCGCGGCGAGCGGCGCGGGGACGAGAAGGGCGAGAAAGGTGCGGCGGGTCAGACGCATGGGCGAAGGGTTGGGGCAGGGGCGGCGGCAAATCAAGCCGCCCCGCATCCGGCCCGCGGCGGTTGTGGCCTCAGGGCCAGAGCGGCGGTTTGGCCACCATCAGCCAGAACACCGCCACCAGCGCGGCGAAGGCCGGCCAGCCGAGCGCAAACCAGAGCCGGTAGGCCCGCCGCGCCTCCGCCGGCAGGGGCGCGCCGGTGTCTGCCGCCGTCAGGGCCAGATCGCGGATGCGGATCTGCAGCTTCACCACCGGAAGCCAGCAGGCGAAGGCAAGGACGTAGAGACCGTAGGTGACCAGGAGCCACGGTTCGGTCAGCCGGAACCCCGCGACATGGGCGAGCAGGAGGCCGGACAGCGGCTGCACGATCCCGGCGGGCGTGGTGAACAGCCAGTCGGCCACCACGACCCCGGAAGCGACGCCCGCGACCTGCCGCGCATCGCCCCGCCGCATCACCCAGACCATCTGGAACGCCGTCCCGATCCCGGTGCCGAACAGCACGGTGGAACTGAGAACGTGCAGCCATTTCAACGCGAAATAAGGGTCGATCATCGCTCGCGCTCCAGCACCGCGTGGACGGCGATGAGCGCGAGGATCGGCAGGTTCTTCAGAAGCCCGCCAAGCGGCAGGGCCCAGAGCGCGGGGTTCAGCGCGCTGAAGGCGAGGGTGTAGCCAAGTACGAGCGCCGCCTGCGCGGCCGCGAGCGCGCCGGGCCGCCAGTTCCGGACCAGGGCGGCCGCGATGGCGAGGTCGGCGATCCCGCCCGCCCGCGCCAGTGCGATCCAGAGCCAGTCCGGCCCGCCGGGGGTGAGCGGCAGGAATGTTTCCGGCGGAAGCATCAGGCCGAGGATGCCGGACACGAGCCACAGGACCGCGAGCGTCAGGCGGATGACCGGGCGCAGGAGGTAGCTTCGCGCGTGCCACAGGTCCTGCGTTCCGGCGGGGCGGGACATGACGAATTCGCCGACACCGCGCGGGGTGACGCCGAGGGCCGTCGTCAGCGGCCTCTCGTCCGCTTCCAGTCCCCGGGAAAGCTGTTTCACCGCGGTCGCGGAGATGGGCCCGAGCCGCAACAAGTCGCCCGACCGTCCGAACGCCGTGGCGATCCCGGCGGGGATGCGCAGGATCGGCGCGGGGGGCAGGCCGAGCCATCGGCGCAGAAGCAGCGCCAGTCCCGCCTGGGTGATCCGCTCCGGCCCGCCGATGTCGTGGGGGCCGGGGGGCAGCCCCGCGGTCAGGCAGGCCCCGGTGACGCGGGCGAGATCGGCGGCGTGGATCGGGTTGAAGACCTGCGCGCCGTTCCCGACGACGGGGACCGCGAACGGCATCGCGGCCAGCGCGCGGGCAAGCGAAGTGCCGCCGTAGGAGGTGTCGGCCATCACGAGGCCCGGGCGCAGGATGACCAGCCCGTGTTCCGCCGCGACCCTCTCGCCCTCGCGCCGCCAGCGGGCGAAGGGGGTGTCGGCCTCCACCCCGACAGCGGAGATCAGGACACCCGCCGCACCCGGCGCGCGCGCCGCGTAGGCCGCGGCCGGCGCGTCGCGGTGGACGGCGGCGAAGGCGGCGTCCGATCCGGTCAGCAACCCCGCCGCGTTCACCACCGCCCGCCCGCCTTCGAGGTGCGGCCGCCAGAACTCAGGGTCGTGGGTCACTGGTGCGGCGAGATCTGCTTTCAGGGTGCGGAACCCCATCTCGGACAGGGCGCGGACTGACCGGGCGCAGGCGATCACGTCTGCGCCTTCTGCCCTGAAATGAAACGCGAAATGCCGCCCGATGAACCCGTCCGCGCCGAGCAGGAGGATCGGCGGCAGGGTCACAGCACGCGGCCGGCCACGGCGTCGAGCCTCGCCGCCAGTTCCGGGTCGCGGGCGGCGGGGGCGGTCAGGATCGCGTGGTCGAGCGCGCGGTCGCAGCCATGCGGGCAGGGCGCCACCGGCGGGAGCGTCGCGGCGAGGTTGCGGACCGTCGCGCGCGCCTTGTCGGCGTTGCCGGTCAGGGTCGCGACGATGGCGCTGATGTCAACGGTGCCGTGGTCGGGATGCCAACTGTCGTAGTCGGTGACCATCGCGAGGCTGACGTAGCAGATTTCGGCTTCGCGGGCGAGCTTGGCCTCGGGCATGTTGGTCATCCCGATCACGTCCGCGCCCCAGGCCTCGCGGTACATTCGGCTTTCGGCGAGGGTGGAGAATTGCGGACCCTCCATCGCGAGGTAGGTGCCGCCGTCATGGACCGTGACACCAGCCTTCCGCGCGGCCGCGGCGGCGGCTTGCGTCAGCCGGGCGCAGGTCGGGTGCGCGACCGAGACGTGGGCCACAAGCCCTTGCCCGAAAAAGGATTTCTCGCGCGCGAAGGTGCGGTCGATGAACTGGTCGACGGCGACGAAATCGCCCGGCGCCATCTCCTCCCGGAACGACCCGCAGGCCGAGACGGAGAGGATGTCGGTGGCCCCGAGCCGCTTCAGCGCGTCGATGTTGGCGCGGTATGGAACGGTCGTCGGCGTGTGGACGTGGCCGCGCCCGTGACGGGGCAGGAATGCCATGTCGGTGCCGCCGAGGCGACCGGTCAGGATCTCGTCGGACGGCGCGCCGAACGGGCTGTCGACCTGCCGCCACTCCGCGTCTTCCAGCCCGTCGATGTCGTAGACGCCGGATCCGCCGATGATGGCGAGCAGTCGTGTCATGCCGGTCCCCCGTTCGGATTTCCCCGGACGCTAGCGGCGGCGCGACGGGGGGACAATGGCGGAGAAAGGTTGAGACATGGTTTCAGCGCGACGGGCGCTTCAGCTCGAACACCTCGGTGATGCGGGCGTAGTCGCGATAGCCGAGGCGGGACAGCGTCTGGACCCGGGTCACGTCGAACCGCCCTTCGACCAGCGCGTCATCGGCGATGTGGACACCGGTAACTTCGCCGATCACCATGAAATTGCTGTCGCCTTTCAACGGGATGACCTGGAGCATCCGGCATTCAAGGTTGGCCGGGGCGGCCGCCACGCGGGGGCAATCGATGGTCTCGCAGGCCGCCTTTTCCAGGCCCGCATGGGCGAATTCGTCGGTCCCGGCGGGGAGGGGGGCGGAGCTTGCGTTCATCGCGTCGCGGAGGGCGTAGGTGGCGATGTTGACGCAGAAGACGCCGGTGTCGCGGAGCTGCGAGACGGTGTCCTTGGTGCCGTCGCGGTCGGGCTTGGTGCTGGTCGAGCAGAACATCACCTGCGGCGGATCGTCGGCGATCGCGTTGAAGAACGAGTACGGCGCGAGGTTGTCCAACCCGTTGGAATCCCGCGTCGAAATCCAGCCGATCGGGCGCGGCGCGACGATCGCCTTGAACGGGTTCCAGGGCAGGGGGTGGCCGGTTTCGGGCGTGTAGAACATGGGCTCTCCGGTTTGCTACCGACACTAGCCCATGCTAGCGAGGAATCCAGAGGGGCCGGGCGGGCGCATGTACGAAATTTGCCGTGAGGAATCAAAGGACTGGTGGGAGGTGGAGGCGTTGTACGACCTCTGCTTCGCGCCCGGCCGCACGGCGTTGTCGTCCTACAGGTTGAGGGACGGTGTGCCGCCGGTCTCGGCGTTAAGCCTCGTCGCGCGCGACGCCGACGGGATCCTGGCCGGTGCGATCCGCTACTGGCCGGTCCTGATCGCAGGCCGGTGGGAGGCGCTGTTGCTGGGGCCCGTGGCCGTCCACCCGACCCGGCAGGGGGAGGGGCTGGCGGGCCGGCTGATCCGGGAGAGCCTTGAAAAGGCGCAGGAATTACGCTGGCCGCGGGTCATGCTGGTGGGCGACGAGCCGTACTACGGGCGCTACGGGTTCACCCGGCTCGACGGCGTGGAAATGCCGCCGCCGACGAACCCGGAGCGCGTGCTGGGCCTGTGGAACTGGGACGGCGTGCGCGGGAAAGTGTTACCGTGGCGCACGCGATAACCGCCGAAGTCCGGCAATTAACCGTTTCGGCGCGGTCCCGCGGCGCTAGGTAGAAACCGGGTAGAACCGGGGTAGATCGCGGGTAGAATCCGGGTAGAAATTCCCGCCCCCCGGCGGCAGGGCAAAATCTTAACCAATTCACCCGATCCTGTGGCCATTCCCAGCGGAGATGACACGGATGGCGGACGCCCCGAGAACGCGCGCCCAGCGCGAGCACATGACCTACATGGTCGATGCGATGCGCCGGTTCGAATACGACATGCACGAGACGATCTGGCTGAACCGCCGGATCCCGGAGGAATGGTTCGCCATCGCCAAGCGCCAGGAGAGCGCGAAGGTGAAGGTCGGGTTTTCCTGCGACGAGGACGTGGTGAAGTGGTTCCGCTCGATGGGGCCCGGGTACCAGCGGCGGATGTGCGACGTGCTGCGCGCGTTCATGCACGGGAAGCTCGCGGGGGTGATCCACGCGGGCGAGACGCTGGAGAGCTACAGGTGGCCGGACGAGGTGCGGCCGGAGTGGGGGCAGACGGGGCGGGAGCGGGAGCGGGGGAGAGGGAGGTGAGGCTTGTCCTCAAGAAGGGCTGGGTTTATTCTAAAAGAATTGACAGTCCGGCAGACATCTCTACGACAAATTGGGGCTTACTAGGTAACTGATGAAGAGCGATATAATCTTCGACAAACCAAAAAAGTATAAACTCATTCGTCAATTAGGGGAGGGGGCTTGCGGCAGGACTGTGCTAGTCCGAGATGAGGAGATGGACTGCGAACTGGTGTCCAAGAAATATGTCCCGATGGACGGAATAGAGGCGGGCACAGATTTCTTTAAGGAGCTACTTGAGAGATTCCGACAAGAGGCTCGAATTCTCTTTCGACTGCATCATCCCAATATCGTCAGGGTCTACAACTATTTTGACTATAGCGATCTCGGGACCGGATATATTATGATGGAGTTTGTCGATGGAACAAGCGTTATCGATTATCTGGCGCGCGAACCTTTGAAAACTGGAAGTGTATTTCAGAGCTTGATCGGTGCATTTGCCTACCTTGAAGAGCGCGACATCCTCCACAGAGACATCCGTTCGCAGAACATCATGGTGACGGCAGACGGCACGGTCAAAATTATTGATTTTGGCTTTGGAAAGACGATCACAAGCGAGATAGATGCGCGAAGAAGTGTTTCGCTAAACTGGTGGTGTGAGCCGCCCGCTGAAATAGCCGCTGGTCTGTACGATCATCGAACCGAGCAATATTTTGTTGGGAAACTTTTTGAGGAGGTTATCCGAGAACACGAGCTATCTGACTTCCCGTATCTTCCTATCGTTTCCCGGATGACGCAGCCAGACGCTATAAATCGCTTTCAGTCCTTTTCCGAAATATTGGCAGCAACGGCGCAGCGCGAATTTTCTGAAATTAGCTTCAGCAGCGTAGAGAAGCAGGCCTACACAGATTTTGCCGAGGATCTTGTAGGGGTATTCTCTTCTATTAATTCTGATGCCACTTACCGAGTGGATGTGGAGGAACTCATAAAGAAGCTAGGTGAGCTCTATGATGCGTCAATGTTAGAAGATACTCTACCAAACCCTGTTGTGCTCGCCAGGATCTTTGTGAGAGGCTCGTTTAGGTATTATAACAACGCAGAAGTTCGGGTTTCGGGTCTGTTGGCGTTCATTAAGCTAATAAAGGCGGCGTCTCCACTCAGGCAGGAGATAATAGCCAAGAATTTGGCGGCAAAACTGGACGCAATTCCTCGGAAGGCAAATGTTCTAGACATTGACGACGAGATACCATTCTAGAAACTGAAAAAGACTATTTTATCCCTGCAGCTTCCTCACTCCCAACTCCCCTTCCCGCGACGCCTTCATCGCCAGAGCCGCCGCGTGGCTTGCCGCCAGCGTCGTGAAATACGGGATCTTGTCCATAAGCGCGACGTTGCGCATCGAGCGGGAGTCCTCGACGGCCTGGGCGCCCTCGGTCGTGTTCATGACCAGCGCGACCTCGCCGTCCTTCATCACGTCGACGATGGTGCGGCCGCCCTCGTAGGCCTTGTTGACCGTCTCTGACGCGATGCCGTTCGCGGACAGGAATTCCGCCGTGCCGCGGGTGGCGAGGATGGTCAGGCCGAGGTCGGTCAGGATCGCGGCGGTGGCGATCAGCTCGTCGGTCTTGTCGGCGTCCTTGATCGACAGGAATACCTTGCCGCTGTCCGGGAGCGCGGTGCCGGCGCCGAGCTGGGCCTTGAGGAAGGCGCGGGGGAAGGTGCGGTCCCAGCCCATGACCTCGCCGGTCGAGCGCATCTCGGGCCCGAGCAGCGTGTCGACGCCGGGGAAACGGGCGAAGGGCATGACCGCTTCCTTGACGCTGAACCAGGGCGTGCGGAAATCCGCGAGCGTCATCGGGTCGGCGAGTTTGAGCGGCACGTCGTCGGGCACCGGCTGCTGGCTCGGCGCCTTGGGGAAGTTCGCGAGGCTCTCGCCGGCCATCAGCCGCGCGGCGATCGACGCGATGGCGCTGTCGGTGGCCTTGGCGACGAAGGGCACGGTGCGGGAGGCGCGGGGGTTGACCTCGATCAGGTAGATGTCGCGGCCCTTGACCGCGAACTGGACGTTCATCAGGCCGCGGACGTCGAGCGCCTTCGCCAGCGCCTCGGTCTGGCGGATGATCTCATTCTGAATACCTTCGTCGAGCGTATGCGGCGGCAGGGAGCAGGCTGAATCGCCCGAATGCACGCCGGCCTCCTCGATGTGCTGCATGATGCCGGCGACGTGGACGGTCTCGCCGTCGGCGAGCGCGTCGACGTCGACCTCGGTCGCGCCGTCGAGGTAGCCGTCGAGCAGAACCGGCGACTTGCCGGAGACGACGACGGCCTCGCGGATGTAGCGTTCCAGCCCGGCGCGGTCGCGCACGATCTCCATCGCGCGGCCGCCGAGAACGTAGGACGGCCGGATCACCAGCGGGAAGCCGAGCGTCTCGGCGGCGGCGAGCGCCTGGGCGTCGGTGGTGGCGATGGCGTTCCGCGGCTGCTTCAGGCCGAGCCGGTTGACGAGTTCCTGGAACCGCTCGCGATCCTCGGCGAGGTCGATCGCGTCGGGCGAGGTGCCGAGGATCGGGATGTTCGTTTCGTGCAACGCATTGGCGAGTTTGAGCGGGGTCTGACCGCCGAATTGTACGATTACGCCGTGAAGCGTCCCGTTCTCGCGTTCGACGCGGAGGATTTCCATGACGTGTTCAAAGGTCAGCGGCTCGAAATACAGCCGGTCGGAGGTGTCGTAGTCGGTAGAGACCGTCTCGGGGTTGCAGTTGACCATGATGGTCTCGTAGCCCTGCTCGGTCAGCGCGAAGCAGGCGTGGCAGCAGCAGTAGTCGAACTCGATCCCCTGGCCGATCCGGTTCGGGCCGCCGCCGAGGATGACGACCTTCTTCGCGCCCGAGGGCCGCGCCTCGCATTCCACGTCACCCATGACGGGCGCCTCGTAGGTGGAGTACATATAGGGCGTCTGGGCCTCGAACTCGGCGGCGCAGGTGTCGATTCGCTTGAACACCGCGGTCACCCCGGCGCGCAGCCGGGCGCTGCGCACCTTGGCCTCGTCCTCGCCCGTCAGAGCGGCGAGGCGGGCATCGGAGAAGCCCATCATCTTGAGAGCCCGGAGCCCCTCGGCATCGGCCGGCAGGCCGTCGGCGCGGACCCGGGCCTCGGTCTCCACGATCTCGCGGATGCGGGCGAGGAACCAGGGGTCGAAGGCGGTCACGGCGGCGATGTCGGCATCCGACAGGCCGTGGCGCATGGCCTGGGCGATGGTGCGCAGGCGGTCGGGGGTCTTGGCCGAGAGCGAGCGGGTGATCGCGGCGCGTTCCTCGCCGGTCAGCTGGAGCGCGCCGGGCACCGACCCAAGTGGCGAGGCGGTGGGGCCCGGCGTGGTGTCCGGCGTCTCGCCCCGGAGCCGGGCCAGCGCGCGGGCCTCGAACCGGGCGATGTCGGCGTCGGCCGCGCCCTTCCAGTCGAACGCGCCGGGCGTCACGCCGTCGATGGCGATCTCGTCGAGCCCGGTCAGCCCGGTTTCCATCGACGCCAGCGCCTTCTGGAGCGACTCCGCGAAGCTGCGGCCGATGGCCATGACCTCGCCCACGGATTTCATCGCGGTGGTCAGTTCCGGCTTCGCGCCCGGGAACTTCTCGAAGGCGAAGCGGGGGATCTTGGTCACGACGTAGTCGATGGTCGGCTCGAAGCTCGCCGGCGTGACCTTGGTGATGTCGTTGTCGAGCTCGTCGAGCTTGTAGCCGACCGCCAGCTTCGCCGCGATCTTCGCGATCGGGAAGCCGGTCGCCTTCGACGCGAGCGCGGAGGACCGGGAGACCCGCGGGTTCATCTCGATCACCACCATGCGCCCGTCGGCGGGGTTCACCGCCCACTGCACGTTGGACCCGCCGGTCTCGACCCCGATCTCGCGCAGGACGGCGATCGAGGCCGCCCGCATCCGCTGGTATTCCTTGTCGGTCAGGGTCAGCGCGGGCGCGACGGTGATCGAGTCGCCGGTGTGCACGCCCATCGGGTCCACGTTCTCGATCGAGCAGACGATGATGGCGTTGTCGGCGCGGTCGCGCACGACTTCCATCTCGTATTCCTTCCAGCCCAGGAGCGATTCATCGACGAGGATCTGCGCAACCGGCGAGGCTTCGAGCCCCCGCCGGCAGATGTCGCGGTAATCCTCGCGGTTGTAGGCGATGCCGCCGCCGGTGCCACCGAGGGTGAAGGCGGGGCGGATGATCGCGGGCAGTCCGACTTCCTCGATCGCGGCCATCGCCTCGTCGAGCCCGGCGCGGATGTCGTACTTGCCGTTCGCGCCCTTCGGGGCGGAGACGATGGTGGCGCGCGGGTTTTCCAGCCCGATCCGGTCCATCGCCTCGCGGAACAGCTTGCGGTCCTCGGCCATCTCGATGGCGGCGCGCTTGGCGCCGATCATCTCGACGCCGAACCTGTCCAGCACGCCCATCTCTTCCAGCGCCAGCGCTGTGTTGAGCCCGGTCTGGCCGCCCATCGTCGGCAGGAGCGCGTCGGGGCGCTCGGCCTCGATGATCTTGGCGACGACCTCGGGCGTGATCGGCTCGATGTAGGTGGCGTCGGCGAGCCCGGGGTCGGTCATGATCGTGGCCGGGTTCGAGTTGACCAGGATGACCCGGTAGCCTTCCTCGCGCAGGGCCTTGCAGGCCTGTGCGCCGGAATAGTCGAACTCGCAGGCCTGCCCGATGACGATGGGACCGGCGCCGATGATCATGATCGAACTGATATCGGTGCGTTTCGGCATGGCCATCCCCTCGTCAAATTGGCCTGCGTTATATGGAAGGCGCGGGCGGGCGCAACCCCTTCCCGGAGCACCGCGCCGCGACGTCTTGCGCGCGGGGCGGGGCGGGCGTAGGGGCGGAGGGACCCCGAGGAGACACCCGATGCCCTGGCTGCAGCTTCTGATCGCGATCGCGGGCGAGGTGATCGGCACCTCGGCGCTGAAACTGACCGAGGGGTTCACCCGGCCGGGCTGGATCGCGGTGGTGGTCGCGGGCTATGGCGTGGCGTTCTATTTCCTGGCGCTGGTGCTTCAGCGCCTGCCGCTCGGCGTGACCTACGCGATCTGGTCGGGCGTCGGCGTGGCGGCGGTCACGGTGATCGGCGTGGCGGCGTTCGGCCAGCGGCTCGATCCGCCGGCATTCCTGGGGATCGGGCTGATCGTGGCGGGGGTGCTGGTGCTGAACCTCTGGTCCGGGGCGGGGCACTGAGCGGGCGGGCGGGTCTCAGGGGCATCGAGCCCCTTCGAACCGCGGGCCTCGCCGGCCGGGCCCGAGGGGGTTTTCCACCCCCTCGGAACGCCCCCGAGGAATATTTGAAGGACAAAGACGGGGGACGGGTCGGACCGCGAACCCCCGCGGCATGCCCGCCCGGGGCGACGCCACGGGGGCCGTCTTCGTCCACGGTCATCGGCGTCCCCGCCTGTACCGTACGGGGAGGGTCCGGCGATTCCGGTTAACGAACCGTTACGCCCCGTCTTTGTCCTTCAAATATCTCCGCCGGAGGCACCACCCGCGCGCGATGGCTTCCCGCCGCAGGCGGGGGGCCTGAGCGCGCGGATCCGCCCTCACTCCGCCGCGGAGAGATGTGCGAGGTGGGGGCTGGGATAGAGGTAGTCGCGGGTCAGCGGCACGGCTTCCTGGCGGCGGGCGAGCTGCACCTGGAACACCACCTGGCCGCGGTCGCGGAAGGAGTATTCCGACGCCTTGAGGTAGTAGCGCCACATCCGGCAGAAGCGGTCGTCGTAGAGCGCGCGGGCCTCGTCCTCGCGCGCGACGAAGCGGTCGTGCCAGTGCTTCAGCGTCTCGGCGTAGTGGAGCCGCCAGATCTCCACGTCGGTCTGGACGAGGCCGGTTGCCTCGACCGCAGCGCTCATCTCGGACAGGGCGGGGACGTAGCCGCCGGGGAAGATGTACTTCGCGATCCAGGGTGAGGTGGAGCCGGGCGGGGTCGAGCGGCCGATGGTGTGGATCAGGGCGACCCCGTTTTCGCGCAGCTTGCCTTCGACATGGCCGAAATACTCGCGGTAGTGCGGCGCGCCGACATGCTCGAACATGCCGACCGACACGATCCTGTCGAAGCGCCCGGCGACGGTGCGGTAATCGCGCAGTTCGAACCGGACCCGGTCGGACAGCCCCGCCGCTTCCGCGCGCGTGGTGGCGATCCGGTGCTGTTCCTCGGACAGGGTGACGCCCAGCACCCTCGCGCCGTGGTCCCGTGCCAGGGTCAGGCCGAGACCGCCCCAGCCGCAGCCGATGTCGAGCACCTCCATGTCCGGCTCCAGCAGGAGCTTGTGGGCGATATGCGCCTTCTTGGCCGCCTGCGCCTCTTCCAGTGTCATCGAGGGTTCGGCGAAGTAGGCGCAGGAATACTGGCGGTCGGCGTCGAGGAAGATGTCATAGAGTTCGGAGGACAGGTCGTAGTGGTGGGCCACGTTCGCGCGTGCGCGGGAGACCGGGTTCCACTGGTCGAGCCGCCGGCGCAGGCGCGGCAGCGCGCCGGTCGCCCGCCGCCACCAGGTCGTCGCCGTGGCCTCGGCGTTGACCGACAGGAACCGCATGAAGCCGTCAAGGTCGTCGCTCTCGATCTTCAGGCGGCCGTCCATGTAGCCTTCGCCGAGCGCCATGTCGGGCGAAAGCATGAGGTGCCGGATCAGCGTCTCGTCGGTGAAGTTGAGGCCGGGGGCCTGGTTCGGGCCGGGGCCGTATCGTCGCGTGGTGCCGTCGGGAAGAGTGACCTCGACTTCTCCGTGCCGGACGAAGTCCTTCATCATGCGGTCGAAAACGCGGACCCACATCCCCACGCCCTCCTGTCTCGCGGCAGCCCCTTTCGCGCCGGGCATGGTGCCGCTTTCCAAAGGTTAAGGAAAGGTTACCGGGAGGAGAATATGCGGGAGTTCGCCGGTTTCAAGGCATGGCGCGGCGCGGGGACGGGTCGCGCGCCGCGATTCCGGGCGATTCCGCCTATTCGATGAGCGGCGCGGGGTCGACCGCCTCGAAGCCTCGGCGGACCTCGAAGTGCAGGAAGGCGGGGCTCCCCGGCCCGACCTCGGCGATGCGCTGGCCGCGGCTGACGCGGTCGCCGCGTTCGACCTGGATGTTCCGGATGTTGGCGTAGACCGTCAGCATGTTGCCGGAATGGCGGATCACGAGGATCGGGATCTGGTCGGTGTCGCGGGTGATCGCCGCCACCTCGCCATCGGCCGCGGCGACGACGGCGGTGCCCTCGGACGCGCCGATGTCGACGCCCTCGTTCGAGGACGAGAAGCCGCGGATGATCGCGCCGGAGACCGGGCGCTGCAGTTCCGAGGAGCTGGCCTGCGGAGCGGGCGTGGGCGCGGGGGCCGGTGCCGGGTCGGAGTTGTCGGCGAGGTTCGGGGCCGGCGGTGGCGCCGGCGCGGTGTCGACCGGGTCGGGCAGCGGTTCCGCCGAGGACGGCGGCGGCGGCAGCACGCTCGCGCCCGGCACGCCGCCGTCGGCCGCGGCCGCCGCGGGGGCCGTCGCTACGGTCACCGGGATGATGAGTTGCTGGCCCTCGCGCACGGCGAGATCGGCGCCGAGGCCGTTCCATTCCGCCAGCGAGCGCACCGGCACGTTGTAGAGCCGGGCGATGGAATAGGCGGTCTCGCCGCGGGCGACGCGGTGGCGGATCGGTTCCGCCCCGCCCTGCACCGGCATGGAAGAGGCCTGGCCGCCGCCCGCGTTGTCGATCGCGGCCGAGGCGATGGCGGTGATGTCGCCGGTGGCGGTGCGGCCCACGGCGCGCGGCAGCGCGAGGATCTCGCCCGGGCGGAGCGGGTCGGCCTCGCCGCGGCCGTTGAAGCTGGCCAGTTCCGACGCGCTCAGCCCGATCCGGGAGGCGACGGCCTGCACCGTGTCGCCCTGGCGCGCGACCACGACTTGGTAGGACGGGTAGGTGATGAGCCCGTTCGCGTCCGGTTCCGGCCGCGGCGCGGTCTGCCCGACGCCGTCGGAGATTCCGTTGTTGCGGAAGTCGAAATCCATCTCGGGCAGCCCGTCGGCGCAGGCGGAGAGAAGGAGCAGGGCGGAGAGCCCGAGGGCCAGGGGGACGCGGGGGGTGGTCAGGCTGATCGGCACGGGTCGGCTCGTCCTCGGACACTGTCGCTCGGGGCGTCTGTCCCGTTGGCCGGGTTCGCTCGCGCCCATTGGCCGAAGATATAGCGGCTCGGGCCGGAGGATGCCAGAGGGGGAGGCCGCCGCCGCGTCCGGCGGGCGCGCGGCGGAGGTGGCGCGGAGCGGCAGCGGTTCGGCGGGGTCGTGCGGTGATCCCGTGTGCGTGCGCGGGCCCCCGCCGCGCGCCGGTTACATCAGCCCGAACTCGTCCGGGTCCGGGCCGGTGCGCTGGCCCGCGTCGAGGCTTTCGATCGCCGCCATCTCGTCGGAGGTAAGCTCGAAGTCGAACACCGCGAGGTTCTCGGCCTGGCGTTCGGGATTGACCGAGCGCGGGATCACCGAGTGGCCGAGCTGGACGTGCCAGCGCAGGATCACCTGCGCCGGGCTGCGGCCGGTGCGTTTCGCCGCGGCCTCGATCGCGGTGGCGTCGAAGCTGCGCGCGTTGCCGAGCGGGGTCCAGGCCTGGGTCACGATGCCGTGCCGCGCGTTCGCGGCGCGGAGCGCGGGCTGCTGCATCTTCGGGTTCAGCTCGATCTGGTTGACCGCCGGGGCCTCGCCCGTTTCCGCCACGATCCGGTCGAGGTGGTCGGCGTTGAAGTTGGACACGCCGATGGAGCGCATCAGCCCCTCGTCGCGCATCTCGATGAAGGCCTGCCAGGTTTCCACGTAGAGATCGCGGCTCGGCACCGGCCAGTGGATCAGCACGAGGTCGAGGCGGTCGACGCCGATGGTCTCGAGGCTGCGCTCGACCGAGGCGCGGGCCTTGTCGCGGCCCTGCTCGTCGTTCCAGACCTTGGTGGTCACGAAGACCTCGTCGCGGGGCAGGCCGGACCGCCTGAGGCCCTCGCCCAGCCCTTTCTCGTTGCCGTAGACATGGGCACCGTCGATCAGCCGGTAGCCGGTGCGGAGCGCGCTTTCGACGACCTCGGCGGCGGTGTCGGAGGGCACCTGCCAGATGCCGAAGCCGAGTTGCGGCATGGTGTTTCCGTCGCGGAGGTCGAGACGCGGGGACGCGGTCATGGGGGGCCTCGGGGGTTTCTCTGGGGATGCAGGGGGAAGCTAGGAGCGGGGTGCGAGGAGGGCAAGGCGGGTGGCGGGAAGTCGCTTGGGGGGCGGCGTTTGGGAGGTGGCAGGGGGGGGATGGAAGGCTCTGGTTGCAGCCAGGGCCATGCGCGGAATCAAGGCCGTCAGGCCGCCGCGCGTCATGCCGGAGGCATGCCTGTGGCATGACGGGCCGCCCGGCGATGCGCGGCTTGGAGCGGGGTGCGTTCCGGGTTCTTGCCGGGAGTTGCCGTTGCGTGGTGCCGAGTCCACGTGGGCTGAGAACTCAATGACCGACTGGGCTGAGGAGCTTGCGCGGATCCAAGGCCGAAGGCCGCCGCGCATCGCCGGGCCGCCCCCACGGCCCGGCGATTTGGTGAAGCCGGGAAGAAGCCCGAAGCTACTCCTGACCTTGAGAGATAAACGGCCGCAGCCAAATGGGCGGGTCGCCGCGCCGCGGCCCGACGATGCGCGGCTTGGTGCGCGGTGCGTTCCGGGTTGTTGCCGCGAGTTGCCGTTGCATGGTGCCGAGTCCAAGTGAGCTAAGACCTCAATGACCGACTGGGCTGAGGGGCAAGCGCGGAACCAAGGCCGTCAGGCCGCCTCGCGTCATGACGGAGGCATGCCTACGGCATGACGGGCCGCCCCCCGGCACGGCGATTTGGTGAAGCCTGGGAGTAGCTCGCCGCTATTCCTGACCTTAATAGATTAACCGCCGCAGCAGGGCGCTCGGGTCGCCGCACCGCGGCCCGTCGATGCGCGGCTCGCGTTGGTCGGAGAAGCTTCCCGGGTCGGCAGTCACGGCCATTCCTCTGAGGGCTCCGCTCGTGCGCATTTCGCCGTTGCACCGGCGCGCTGACGCCGCCCTTTGCCCTCACTCGCCCTTCGGCATCCCTTCCACCAGCGGCACGAACCGCACCGGGAGAAGCTCGTCGTAGTCGTAGCCGGTCTCGTGGCGGGTGACCTTGATGAGGCTCTGGACCATGTCGGACTGGCCCACCGGCAGGACCATGATCCCGCCGACCTTGAGCTGCTGCAGGAGCGGCCCCGGCGGATCCTCGGCCGCCGCGGTCACCAGGATGCGGTCGAACGGGGCCTGTTCGGGCAGGCCGAAGCAGCCGTCGCCGGTGAGAACCGTCACGTTGGAGATCTGCGCCTCCGCGAGCCGCCGCTCGGCCTCCCGCGCGAGCCTGCGGTGGCGGTCGATGGTGTAGACCCGGCGGGTGAGCTGGGCGAGCACGGCGGCCTGGTAGCCCGTCCCGGTGCCGATCTCGAGCACCTTGTCGCGCGGCTCCGGCGCCAGCGCCTGGCTCATCAGCCCGACCACGGAGGGCTGGGAAATCGTCTGCCCGCAGGCGATCGGCAGGGGCATGTCGTCGTAGGCATGGGGGCCGAAATGCCCCTCGACGAACAGCCCGCGATCGACCTTCTCCATCGCCTTCAGCACCCGCGCGTCCGTCACCCCGCGCGAGCGGAGCTGGAACAGAAACTGCATCTTGCGCGTGGCGTCGTCGTCGTCGGTGGTCATGCCAGCGCGTCCGCGAGCGTCGCGAGCCGGTCGTGCGCCGTCAGGTCGGCGCGGAGCGGGGTGACGGCTATGTAGCCGTCCAGACAGGCCGCGACATCGGTGCCCGGCGCGGTCGGCAGGTCCTGCCGCCGGCCCTCGACCCAGAGGAACCGCCGCCCGTTCGGCGCGGTCACCGGCTTCATGCCGTGGTTCGGGCGGTCGTGCGTGCCCTGCGACGCGACGCGGGCACCGCGCACCTCAACCGCCGGGATCGGCGGGAAGTTGACGTTGTAGAAGGTGTGGTAGCCGCCGCTGTCCCACTGGTCGGCGGCGATCAGCTTGCGGACGACATCGGCGCCATGGGCCGCCGCGGCCTCGAACGGGTTGTCGAGCCCCGCGTTGGCCGGGCCGAAATACTGCGACAGGGCGATGGCGCGGCGGCCCTGCAGCGCGCCTTCCATCGCCGCGCCGAGGGTGCCGGAATAGAGCACGTTCTGGCCCGCGTTGTTGCCCCGGTTCACGCCCGACAGGATCAGGTCGGGCGGGGTGTCGGCGAGCACGTCGTAGAGCCCGGCGAGCACGCAGTCGGCGGGGAAGCCCTCGACCGCGAAGCGGCGCGGCGCGAGTTCCGAGATCAGCGTGGGATGCACGTAGGAGATGCAGTGCGCGACGCCGGATTTCTCGAAGGCCGGGGCGACGGTCCAGACCTCGCCCTCCGGTCCCGCGATCTCGGCCGCGATGGCTTCCATGACCTTCAGGCCGGGGGCGTTGATGCCGTCGTCGTTGGTGATGAGGATGCGCATGGGGGTCCCGGGCCTTCGGTCTGGTCCTGTCCCCTTAGCGCCGCGGGGCCGGTCGCGACAAGGGAGGATGCGCCGCGCGGGCGGTGCGCGCCGCCGCCCTGCCGCGCCGGCGCAACAGGCGTGGACGGGGGTGATTCCCGGCCCGTCGCGGCATCGGGCGGGCCGTGGTCCGGGATGGCGGCGGACCCGTCACTTCGTGACCGCAACGCGGCCAGGGCGCTGGAATCTGGCGGGAATGTGGCGATAGGGCGGAAGAACTGACCCAATGCTAACCAAAGGACAGGTTCTGACTGCTGACCTTTTTTGATACAAAATAGGTGTAACGAGTTCGGATGTGTTCGGTAACGAGTTCCGGCCAGTGCCGCCGGTGGTTTCGAGTGTGAGTACCGAGTGTTCGGGTTGTAACGAGTAGGCGATCGCAGGGGACGATTCAAAGGCCCGGTTCCGCATGTGGCGGAGCCGGGCCTTGGCCTTTCCGGGGGGGGCGTCCGGCCGCTCAGGCCATGCGCGGTGCCGCCGGGTGCCGCCGCCATGCCGCCGCGGCGAGGACGGCGATGGCGACGAGCGCTGCGGCGGCGAAGACCGGCGAGGCAGAGAGGTTCTTCGCCGCGACGCCGACCAGCGCCCAGGCCAGCGCCGCGGCGTAGGACCAGAGCTCCGGCCCGGCGTGGCGCAGGACGGCGAGGCCGGTGAGCGTGGCGAGCGCGAGCCCGGCCCAGGACAGGGCGGCGGGCGGCAGCGCGGTGTAGCCCGCGGCGACAGTGGCGCAGGCGACGAAGGCCGCCGCGGTGAGCCAGCCGGCAAGAAGCCC